>CAWHVN010000001.1:0-20891 GCA_963832805.1 uncultured Acidobacteriaceae bacterium
GTGCGCCGTAAGCAACGACTTCAAACAAGCGCGCCCGCGCCCCAGCCGCAACTTCACCGTTCCAATTGAGCCCCGCATGGCCGCCACTTCTTCATCGACAAATCCCTCGATATCGCGCAGGACGAGCGTGGTACGGAAGGGCTCGGGCACCTGGCACAGCGCCTTTTCCACCCGCGCCCGGTTCTCCTCATGCAGGGCCGCGTCATAGGGCGATTCGGCCGGGTCCACCAGCATGTCCTTCAGTTGCACTGGCCGGCCACTCTCTCCCGCCGCCATCTGCTGTTCCATGGCGATCTCCTGCTGTTGATGCCTCTTCCACCAGCGGCGCTGGTTCGACGCCTCGCGCAAAGCAATTCGGTAAATCCACGTACGCAAAGAAGACTGGCCGTGAAATCCGCGAATTCCACGGAAGACTTTCACGAAAACTTCCTGGGTCAGATCGGCAGCGTCGTCGGAATTGCGCACCGTGCGCGCCAGCAATGAATAGATTGGCTGGTGGTAGTGCGCGATCAGCCAGGCAAACGCCTCCTCGGAGCCGGCTCGCAGTTCTTCAACGAGAGCCGCCTCATCCGATTGGAGCGTCAGCGCACTGGCAAGATTGCCCATGGTGAGGTCCGCCTGCAATTCCGTGTCCTCTCACGTTACCGCAAATCGGCCATCGTGTGCATGTGCGCGCGTCACACCGCGCTGTTGGCTCCGGACTGAACGGAACATTCGAAGCCACTTGCTGCCAGTTCCAGCGGCCGGTTAGCCTCCGGAAGCGCGTTACTGACCCTAGACGGCTGGGCGATAGCTGTATCCGGAAAGCCCACGCATCTGCTTACTTAGACACCGGAGTCCTCCGAAGAGTTCCCGGTCGCGGTCGGCGGGATTTTTCGCGTCACAAAAAGTCTGTTGATGGATTGAAAGATCGAGACGTCAAATTGTGAAGACGATTCTCCGCCCCTTCTCTACGCGGTTCCACGCGGTCTCAACGTCGGCCAGCGGGACTGGCTCGACCGCGACCTTGAGGTTGCCCGCTGCAGCCATCGCAAAAAGGCTGGGGATGGTGGCGAGAATGCGGTCGAGGGGAGCGGAGCCAAATCCGCTGCCCAGCAGGGTCAAGTCGATGCTGCGCAGCGTCGCGCCGGGCAAAGTAATCGTCTGGCCAGCGCTGGAGCCCACCTCAACCAAGCGCGTCTTGTGCGTTGCCTGAGCCTTGAAGCCTTTGGCAAGCGCTTCCAGAAGCAATTCCGTGGGACGGCCCCAAAGATAGTCGATAACGACGTCAACGCCCGCAGCAGCCTCGGCTGCAAAGGCCTCGCGGACGGCGTCCTCAGGCTGGGCAAGCGCAATTACGGAGTCCACATCTGCCGCCGTGATCGCTTCCACGTTGCGACCGGCGGCGATGACGCGCTTGGCTCCCAGCTGCCGAGCCGCCTGGATGGCAAGTTGCCCAGCGACGCCCGTCGCGCCCAGAATTAGAACGGTCTCGCCGGGATTGAGGCCGGCACGCTCCTTCAATGCGACCCAGGCCGACATGCCCGGATTCGCAATGGCCGCAGCCTGCACGTCGTCCAGCCCGTCGGGCACGGGAACACATATCTTTCGCGGAGCTGCCGCGCGCTCCGCCATCGTTCCCCAGGGCTTGCGCACGAGCCCGAAGTAGACGCGGCTGCCGTCGTCGAGAACTCCCACGCCGTCCACGCCCGGGATGGTGGGGCCCTGTCCTGCTCCCGCGCTTGCATAGTGCGCCCCACTGGCCAGAGACTTCACGATCGGGTGCAAGCCGGCGGCGCGAACATGGACGAGCGTCTCGCCCTCTTCAGCCACTGGGTCGGGAAACGATTGGTACATCGGCGCCTGACCAGGAACGTTAACCACAGCAGCTTGCATTGAATTCACCTCCCAGGATCGCCTACAGGAATCAACCTGATGAAATGCGCAGTCAGCCGGTTGGAACTTTCCTGCCTCCGAATCGACGGCAAGTTTGCGCTGGCTACCAACTTTGGATTCTGCGGCCTCCGGTTTCGATTCTGTTGCCGCCGCGAATAGGATGAAAAGCGGAGGCGTCATGTCATGTTCTCAGCCGATCCGATCGGTTTCATTCATAGCCCCTACCGTGAAACCTCAGAGATTCCCAAAGGCCTCGGCGCGAAGCACGATGCAGAAGGGGTCATCGAGCTTTTGCGCGAGTTCGAGTCAGGCTTGACCGACATCGACGGCTTCTCGCACCTTTTCGTCCTATGGCAGTTCGACCGAGCCGATGGCTTCGATCTGATCGCGCATCCGCCCACTGATGAGAGACGTCCTCACGGAGTCTTCGCCACGCGGTCGCCGCGCCGGCCGAATCCGCTTGGCCTCACGGTTGTCGAGTTGCTGCGCCGCGAGGGTGCCTCGCTCCATGTGCGCGGGGTAGACATGCTCGATGGGACGCCAGTTCTCGACATCAAGCCGTACCTATCCAGCGTTCCGGCAGAGAAGCTACGGCGGGGATGGCTGGCCGAAGCCGAAGCACGGAAGCGTGAAGCACAACAGGGAAAAGCTCAAGAAGGTTGACTTGGTGGTTAGCCTTATAATCGACTCGATTTGCCAAATGAATTCAAGCCCGGCGACGTTATCTCCTACATGGAGATGTGCTCCTTAGTTGGCGTAAATCTGCAGCGCGGGATGAATTTTCGCCTTCGCGGTGGCCAAAGCGTCATTCTAATGAGCGTTCGACCCGGGGCTCCTTATGCAGACCGGGTCGAAGATGAGGGCAGAATCCTGATCTACGAGGGCCACGATTGCGCCAAGACCATGGACGTGCCTGATCCTAAGAGAATCGATCAACCAGAACACAACCACGGCGGCTCACTAACCCAGAATGGCCTTTTCGCGGAGTCAGTGCGCCTACACAAAGAGGCTGGGGCCGCGCCAGAGAAAGTCGGTGTCTACGAAAAAATCCGCTCTGGCATTTGGGTCTATAACGGAACGTTCGAGTTGATTGATTGCTGGAAAGAGGCCTCGGGAAGGCGAAAAGTCTTCAAGTTCAAACTTAGATTCTCGGCTACAGACGATTCCGCGCGCCCGACGACGACTCCTTTAGAGCTGGAAGATGATCGGCTTATACCAAGCTGGGTAAAGCTTGAGGTATGGAAGCGCGATCAGGGAAAGTGTCGCAAATGCGGTACTGGTATTGGCCTTCATTTTGACCACATCATCCCCTATTCCAAAGGCGGGTCTTCAAAAGACCCAGCGAACATTCAGATCCTGTGTGGCCGACACAATCTCGAAAAACGCGACAACATCGAGTGATGATTGAAGCCCGTTTCGGCTTTGCGCACTACGGAATTCCCAGCAGCTTTTGGGTTTGCAGACTCAAACGCCAGCGCGGATGTTCCAGGCAATACTCCAGCGCAAGCTTCGTGTTCAACTCGCGGCTGGGCCCGTCCATGGGCTGGAGGAAGAAATGCCGGAACGGCAGCTTCTCAAATTGCTCCGGCTCCGCGCCGGGCTGCGGAAAAATCAGCTTCAGCTCGTCTCCGCTACGCTGCTTGAACTGGGCGCCGGCCTTCGGGCTCACGCAGATCCAATCCAGGCCCACAGGAGCTTCGATCGTTCCATTGGTCTCCACCGCAATCTCAAATTTGCGGGAGTGCAGCGCATCGATCAGGTCCTTGTCGAGCTGCAGCAGCGGCTCGCCGCCGGTGCAGACCACAAATCGCCCGCCCGACGCCGCGCCTGCCGGCCAATTCCGCTCGATGGCCGCCGCAAGCTCCTCGGCAGAGGAGAAGTTTCCACCTCCATGCCCCTTGGTGTCGGCAAAATCGGTGTCGCAGAATTTGCAGATCGCCGATGCACGGTCCTGCTCGCGTCCCGACCAGAGGTTGCATCCAGCGAAGCGGCAAAAGACCGCCGGCCGGCCGGTTTGCGCGCCCTCGCCCTGCAGAGTGTAGAAGATTTCCTTCACCGCGTAGCTCATAAAAGCAGCTTCTAGCTGCTAGCTCCTAGCTTCTAGCTCATTGACCAAGAGCGCAAGCCTCCATCTCGGCGCGAAAGCGGCTAGAAGCCCGTGGCCAGGGACTAGAGGCTTGTTCTTTGCAGCGGATCGACGATCCCGGCTTCGCGGAAGCCCTTTTGCCTCAAAAGGCAGGAGTCGCATTGGCCGCAAGGCACGCCCATGGGGGAGGGATCGTAGCAACTGCTGGTCAAGCCGTAATCGACGCCCAATTGGCGTCCCAGCCGGATAATCTCCGCCTTGGAAAGCGCGATGAGCGGCGTATGAATTTTCAGCGCCTGGCGGCCTTCCACGCCGGCCTTCGTCGCCAGGTTGGCCATCTTTTCGAAGGCGGCAATGTATTCCGGGCGGCAATCGGGATAGCCCGAGTAGTCGAGCGCGTTCACGCCCAGGAAAATATCGTTAGCGCCCAGCACCTCAGCCCACGCCAGCGCAAAAGCGAGGAAGATGGTGTTGCGCGCAGGCACGTATGTAATTGGAATGCTGCCGGACATCTCCTGGGTTGTGCGGCCCTTTGGCACCGCGATGTCTTCGGTAAGCGCCGAACCGCCAAATGCGCGCAAATCAAACTCCGCTGTGCGGTGCTCCGCAACTCCGATCGATGCGGCGACGCGCTTTGCGGCCTCCAGTTCCCATCCGTGGCGCTGGCCATAGGAAAACGAGAGCGCGTAGAGCTCGTAGCCTTCGCTCTTTACGATTGCCAATACGGTCGCCGAATCGAGGCCTCCGCTCAAGAGAACGACAGCGCGTTTCGGTTTGTTTTCCATGGCTCGAGACAAGGCTATTTGAGATCGCCCCCGCGGCCTATGTCCATCGACGGCGGGATCGGATTGCGCTCGTCGATGTAGGCGTCGATGCACTGGTCCAGCACGCCCTTGGCTTCCAAGATGAATTCGACGGCGTCGCGCGCGCCACCGTAACCGCCCGCGTTTGGCGTCACATAGTGCGCCTCGGCCTTTACCCGCTCGCGCGCGTTGGCAACGGCCACCGCAAAGCCCACTTCGCGCATTGCCGGCAGGTCGATTACGTCGTCGCCTACATAGCAGATTTCTTCAAGCGTCACGCCTTCCTGTGCGATGATCTTGCGGATCGCCTGCATCTTGAATGCGCAACCCTGGTAAACGAACTCGAGCTTCAAGTCGCGGGCGCGCGTGGCGACGGTTTCGCTGATGCGCTTGGTGATCACGCCACACTTCAGGCCGCCGAGCCGCGCGAGAGAAATCGCCGTGCCGTCGTGCGCGCTGTAGCCTTTGGCCTCGACCATGGTGGCCGATTGCACGCCGAAGCCGATGGTTTCCTTTCCGCGAATCTCTTCCAGGAGTCCAGCGTCCGCAGGGCGGCCAGGGACGAGCCAGATGGTGCCGTCGGTCCATACGCCGTCGACGTCGAAAAGAACAATCTTGATCTTGCGAGCGCGGTCTTGCGCGGTAAGTGCCATTCTTTGATTTTACCGGGCGCGCCCGATCGGCTGCTTACGAAACGCCGCCGGTCCGAGAGAGAATTGGAGGGTGGATCGAGATGCTCCAAAGACCGCACAGCAGCCCCCGCCCGGACTCGAGCCCGATGATTATTACTTCGAGGGCCCGCTTCTGGTGTTCACCGCCGCGTACCATCTCAAGCGTGGATCCTGCTGCGGGTCTGGGTGCCGGCATTGCCCCTATCAAGAAAACCCGGCTTGACCCAAACAAACCTGAGTGACGCTGATCGCGTGCCAAGGGGCAACATTTCTTGCTGGCTGGACGTGCCCTGGCGGTGTTATAAATCCAGACTTGCGGATGAAGGCAGCCCAACCTTCGGATTGCGGAGGTTTCGCTCGCTCCCGATGCCGCATAAACGAAGAGTTCTGAAGATGGAGGGGGAAGATGTCAGTACTTATGTGGATTCTGGTCGGCCTGATTGCAGGCTGGCTGACGGGCAAGATCATGAAGGGCTCGGGTTATGGGTTCTTCGTGGACATCCTGCTAGGCATTGCTGGCGCCTTGGTAGGCGGTTTTATTGCAACCCACCTTGGGTTGGATGCACACGGCGGATTCATCTACAGCACACTGATCGCCCTGGGCGGCGCAATTCTCCTGGTGGCCATTCTCAGACTGCTCAAACGCGCGTGACGGCTACCCGCCCCCTTCTGTGACGAAATCGCGGAAGGGGTGGGGCCGCGCAGCGATCTTATTCGGACCCGCTGCTTGGCGATGATTGCGCCGCAGGCGGCATCGCGGACGATTCACGAACGAGCACGGCAAAGCGGGGAAAGGCAAAGCTGCCTGCCGCGTCATCGACCACATTCAATTGGCAGACGTACGACCCCGGCTTGAGCCCGCTCAATGGCACGTCTAGTTCAATAGAGACTGCGTCGCGCCCGTCCACGTTGATCGACTTGGCTTGCACAAGAGGCGTCTCGTACACCTTCGTCGATCCCTGGATCAGTTCCAGGCTGCTGAGCAGATCGATCGCGGATTTGGGTTCCTTAGGCGCCCCTTCGGCCGACTTTGGGTGCGATGGATCGTAGATCTCATAGAGCAGATACATGTGCTGGTCCCGGCGAAAGACATGGCTGATGTTGGGCACGTACTCCTCGCCGTTGCGCACAAGCGGATCATCTTTTTTGCTGGGCTCGCGCTGGGAGGCCAGCACGATGGAACTCATCTTCAGCGGAGCTTTTTTCAGATCGGGCAGCGTTACGCCGGCTATGAACGATCCCATGCGTCCGGTCTGGTTCTCGCGCACCACGAATTTGATCTCATACTTGCCCGGCGGCAGGTTGAAGCTGGTCGTGTACTGGATGTTCTTCTGCCGCGCCTGCAGCGATGGATCGAAGTTGAGCCTGACCGTTTCGCGCACGCGCCCCACGGGGCGATGGGCCTCGTCGAGCACCGCACCGATGATGTCGAGCGTGGCCTTGTCCTTATCGCCGCCCTTCACAAAGGGAATTTGCGAGCCGGGCACGACGAGCGAAACCGGCATGAAGAAGCGATTCGCGTCGAGGCGGAAGTACATGGCATCCATGTAGACGGCCATGTCGGTTGCCGGCAAGTCGCTGGCCAGTTGATCCTGAAGCTCCTGCTCGCGGTCCTCCTTGCCGGAGTGCCTGAAGTCCGCCGGCGCGTAGTATCCGGGCCGGTATTCGAGCTTGACACCGGGCCGATCGATTTTGACGGTCAGCTTGCGGTACTTGCCGTCGCGCGCGGGGTTGGACGAGTGAAAGCCGATGGCGTAGTAAGCAGAAGTGTCTTTTTGCACCTGCGCAAACGCCGGTGCAAAGTCATTGGAGTCGAAGAATGCCTTGCCACCGGTGTCGCTGGAGAGCGTCGCCATCACTTCCTGTGTAGCGAAGTTCTGGTTCATGTTGTTGGTAAGCGCGCCGCCGTTAAATGCGCCCTGCCCGCGCAAACTGCCCGTGGACGCGTCACCGAGCGGGCCCACGGCCTCCAGCCCGCGCGTGTCCACACTGTAAATAGCAAGGTCGGCGCGCACCGCGGAGTTAATGGCCGAGCGCAGCGAAGCTTCGTTTTCGATGCCATCGCGCGAGATGCCGCCGGAGAAATAGAGGAGCGACTTCTTCTCGTTGATCTTTGCAAGGGATTGAGAGATGGCGCGTAGAGCGAAGAGTTCACGGTCGGTGTTGAGGTCGTTAT
This sequence comes from uncultured Acidobacteriaceae bacterium, assembly GCA_963832805.1. Classification (GTDB taxonomy): domain Bacteria; phylum Acidobacteriota; class Terriglobia; order Terriglobales; family Acidobacteriaceae; genus Telmatobacter. The sequence goes on from CAWHVN010000001.1 coordinate 7,612, forward strand.
ACTCACTTTCGTCGGGCGTGTAGGCGGTCGTGTCCTCCACCTGATTGGTGTTGGAGTTGGCGCCCTGAGTAAATCCCTGCCCTTCGGTGCCGTTGTAAGCGCCCACCTCGTTGATGAGCGCGTTCTTGTCGGCGGTAAAATCCTGGTCGACGTTGAGCGTGTCGCCAAGCGAAACCAAAGCCACCAGATCGGCCGGCTGCATCCTGGTCCGCAGAAAAGCCTGCGCCGCGTCCACGCTTCGCTCCAGGTCTTCGGGCTGCATCGAGGTCAGGTCAAAGAACATCACGATGAGCCGGTGGTTGCGCAGTTCTTCTGGTTTGGCGACGACGACGGCCTTTGTGCCGGTCGGGCCTGCGGCCAGCCCGCTTACAGTTGCTTCCTTGAGCGGCGTGGCCATGTCTACACTCTCGAAGTCGAAAGTGTCGATCTGCTGTTCCTTGCCGTTCTCGTAGATTTTGAAGTCGCTCTGCTTCAGGCCCGTGACCAGCTCGCCGGTGTTCGCGTCGCGGGCGACCACGTTGGTGAGCACAAGTTCGGCGTTTGCCTTGAGCGTAAAGCCGCCCTGCGGCGTGGAGGAAACGCGGCCAGACGATTGCGCGAGGATTGGACCCGCTCCCGGCGCCATCACCGCCAGCAACGCGAGCATCGCACCCATCCTCCGCACCAAGTTCTTCATCCGTATCCTCTCGTACGCCGCGACGCTCACTCCGCGAGCTCCCCTGACTTTCAAAACCTGAACCTGGCCATGAACTGGAACGACCGCATTGCGCCTACCGAAGTGACCTCACCGAATGTTGGCGAGCCGTAGGTGGTGTTCACGCCTGAGTACTGTACAGTGTTGAAGACGTTATTAATGGTGGCGCGAATTTCCAAGCTCCGCGTCTCGCCCAACTGCATGGTTTTAGAAAGCGCCATGTTATTCGAGACTGTGCCCGGCCCTTCGATGGAATCTCGCGGCGCGCTGCCGAAGTAATCGCAGAAGCCGGACGTGTTAGTTGGCGCCGCATACGCCGCCGTGTTGAACCACTTCCGCAGCGAGCCGCCGCCGGCAGTCACCGATTGCCCGGTCAGGCTGGGCCGCAGCCCGCTCGTATTGCCGCAGGTGACGCTCTCGGCCGTGGGCTCGAAGCCCGGGGAGAGCCAGGTGCCGGTGGCAAAGCGGAACGTGCCGGAGACCGAGAAGCCTTCGAGGATGTGAGAGCCAACGCCGCTTGTGACCCAGGATTTGTCAGGCCCGAAGGGCAGCTCGAAGAGATAGGTACCGCTCACCTGGTGGCGAATGTCGAGGACCGAATGCCCTTCCTCGGCAGGCACGTCCTCCCAGTTCTGAACAACCGAGCCCGAGCTTCCGTTGACCGAGGACCCGTCGTCGATCGCGTGACCGTACTGGTAGTTGGCGCCCATAGAAACACCCTTGGAAAGGCGCTTGTTCACGCGCACCGTACCGGCGTTCATCTTGTAGTAGGCCGCGGCCTCGTCGTACGTGAAGACGAGGGGCTGGCTGGCCGGAAATCCCGGACAAGGAACGGATGGATCAGCCGGATCAATCGGGGAGTCGGTGCAGGGGCTGCCCGGCACAGAGCGCGGCGCGAGTTTGACGTCGAGGTGATTCGATCGCGATCCGTTGTAGCCGACATTCATCACGATACCCCAGGGTAGCGTCTTCTGGATGTCGAGATTCCATGCCATTACGTAAGGCAGCCCGTAATGCGGATCGAGCGCGTAGTTGCCCAGTGCGGCGGGAGCGGGGAAAGCAGGAACAGCGTTGTTAGCGATCCAGCTAAAGCACGTGAGCGTTTGGGCGCAGGCGATGGACGGCGTGTTCCCGATGGCCTCCTGGTTGGTCTGCTCGTTGGTGAAGGGCGGCTGATGCGCCATAGTGGTGGCAAAGCCGACATACTCGCCCACTGTGTAGTTGGTACCAAACCCTGCACGCACCACAGTCTGCTTGATCTTTGGCACGCGCCAGGCCAACCCCACACGCGGCTGGAAGGCCTTATGCCAAGGAAGAACGAGCGAGCCGGGCAGCCCGTTCGTCCCGGCAGTCTGCTCGGTCTCGCTGGTGAATCCATCGTCCGGATTGGTAGCCACGTCGGCCAAGTGCCCGTATTTCTCTGTGTAGGGTGCGAAAAACTCCCAGCGGACGCCGTAGTTCAGAGTGAACGAAGGCAGCATGCGCCAGTCATCCATGGCGTAGGCATCAACAACGTTGTCGCGGAGATAACTCTTCGCCTCTGAAGAGTTGAGCGTTGTGGATTGAGGCAATCCGAGCAGAAAATCGGCGATGGAAGAGCCGGTGGTCAGGTCGCCCGGAGTGTCCTCAGTGAACAATCCGGTGAACGCAAAGTTTCCGGTAGCGTTTGAGCCCGCGAGAAACTCTCGATGAACGCGCCGGTAGTCGCCGCCGAAGCGCATGTTGTGCTTGCCGTGAATCCAGCTCAGGACCTGGGTGAACGAGATGGTCTGGGAGACGGAGAAGCTCGGCTGCGTCTCGCTCAGGCCCTCGATGCCGTTGCTGAGCGAAATGTCGGGCAATCCGTAGTTGAGCGGAACGTTGTTGGGCACGGTGATGCCGGCGGCGGCGTCGGGATTGTTGGTTGTGTTGGTGAAGAAGTTCGTAGTGTGGCCGTTGCTGCGATTCCAGTTGACATTCGAGATGCTGGTAAAGCGATGGTAGCCGACCGTGTAGCCGGCCTGGAGAGAATAGGAGCTCGACGCACTTTTGCCGCCCAGGTCCGGAAAGAGATTCACCAGGTCCGAGGCCGAGTGGGACCAGTTGTAGTTGAGGTTGATGCTCTGGCGAAGGCCCTGAGCCTGCGAGCCGCCCCTCCGCCCGCCGCCAAATCCTCCGCGTCCGCCGGGCTGCGTGGCATTGGCGCCGAGGCTGCGGTTGTACCGGATGCCGGCCTGCGTGGAGTTGGATTGCGCGGTGGTGAGCAGATGGTAGTTGTAGCCGTTGATGGTTTCGCCGTTTGGCAGCGGCTGAGGGAAGTACGCAAGGAGCAGCGTGGCTTGCCGCGAAATAGACTCCCCAGGACCCGCTGCTCCCATGGGCGGGATGACGTTCTCGTTGCCCATGTAGGAAAATTGCTGGCCGGTAACGGGATCGTAGATGGGCGGCAATCCGGACGCAGAGAAATCGCCGCCGCGCTCCGCGTCGGTGGGAACGGTGGAGTAGAAATCGTCGGGACTGGACGAGCGCGAACCGGAAAGAGTGAGAAAGACGGTGTCTTTGCTGCTGGGCTTGGTCAGCCGCGGAATATACGGCGCGCTCATGAACGAGAGCGTAAAGTGATTGGTCCCATTGGCAGGCTGATTCTGTTGTTGTCCGAGCAACGCGAATGGCTGCGCATTGAAGATCGAGTTCGTTCCATTCCAGGCGATGGCGCCGTGCGGCTGGCCGGGATTGAAGTTGCGGAAGTTTCCCCGGCCTCCTCCTCCGCCACCACCTCTTCCGCCAAAGCCACCTCCACCCCCGCCGAATCCTCCGCCGCCGCCCCCGAATGCCCCGCCAAAGCCTCCCCCGCCTCCGTATCCACCGAACAGACCGCCCTGGCCCGCTTCCCCGCCGCCTTGACCATTTAAGCCGCCCTGTACCTGGATCGACTGGATCGCGTCGCGCACCCGGTCGATGTCGAGACCGGCCAGCGCGCTTACCTGTCCCGCCTGCCCAGTGATTGCTACCGACTCGTCGCTGAAGTCGGAGTTGCCGGCAATCGATGGCAAAGCGGCGCCACTGGCTCCCACCGTCCCAGCTCCCGTGTCGGTGTCGGCGGCGAGCGAATTCATCAGAGTCAGGTTCTCGGGCGAGTTCCCGGCCAGTTGGCGAATTGCCGCTACAACGTTGCCTTGCTGGTTAGCCTGTTGCTGATCCAGCTCGGCTTGCCGCGAAGCGAGAATCAACTCGAAGTTCACAGTCTGATCGTGGCTGGTCGCGTTCAGAACGGCTTCCTGCGAACCCTGCGCGAAGGCCGCGAACTGCGTGCGGATGACATAGCGGCCATTTTGCGGAATATTCAATTGCCAAGCGCCGGTAATGTCGCTGGTTGTGGAGTAGCGCTTGCCAGTCAGAGTGTTTTGCGCGGTGACGGAAACGCCTGGCAGCGGGATCGTACCGCTCTTGACCACGCCATGAAGCCTGCCGCCGATAACAGTTTCAGAGGATGGCGGCGCGGCCGACGCAGCGGGTAATGAGGGTGACTGGCCTGCAGGGGGTGGCGGCGCGGGGGCCTGCGCCCACGCAGCCAGGCATGAGGCAAAAACAAACCCCGCCGCACCTGCACGCCTCATTGCTGCCTGCCGCATTGCGCTACCCGACCTCTCGTACCAGTATTCAGTCTGACGAGCCACACACCGCGAAGGTTTACCGACGAAAATGCGCGGGCCGTTGCCCTCCCATGAGGCAGGCGCGGTTGACCAGTTGAACCCGGAGGAAAGATTTGCACTTGCAATCCCGGCCGCCGCATGTTAACTCTCAAGTTAATAGTTTTCTGATTGCTACCGCGTAAGTAAACGAGGGTATGCATCGGACAGGACGGGAAATGAGCATAAAGATCGGGACCACGATTCGGGCTTACAGGCTGCAAAAAGGATTGTCGCAGGGAGACATCGAAAAGAAGACCGGGCTGCTGCGCTGCTATCTCTCGCGCGTGGAGAACGGCCACACCGTGCCTTCGCTGGACACGCTGGCCAAGATTGCCCACGCCCTCGACCTGCCGATCGCGCAGTTTTTTGCCAGCGACACGCTCTCCCGCCAGATGAATACGCAAAATCTCTCCGACGACGAGCTGCGGTTCCTCACCCAGCTTCGCCGCTACTCAACGAATCTGAATGAGAGCGACCGCAAACTGCTTCTCGCGATGGTGAAGAAGTTTTCCGCGACAGCGACGCGGTAGCTTCGTGCGTCAACTGTGCGGCGGCAGCTGTGCGAGGTAGAACCCAAAAAGCACCAAGAGCAGCACCACTAACGCAACGGTCAAGCGCAGCTTGAACTGAAACTCACTGCGCGGCGAGCCAATGCGTGGCACCATGGGAGCCGCGAAGAGCAGGCCGCACAGGAAACCGCCGATGTGCGCCGAATTGTCGACTGCCACGCCGGTGAAGCCGCTGCCGAAGTTGATGGAGAGGCCGATCACAAGATTGATCGCAGCGAAGTAAATGACAGACTTGCGTAGTTTTCGCACTTCCTGTGGTGGCACAGGCAGCAGTCTTGACTTCAGCAGCACGATGAGCGCACCGGCGATTCCAAAGACAGCTCCCGAAGCTCCCGCGCCGGCGGGAAAGATATTCACGTCGTGGAATTTATCCCACACGTCGTGGAGTCTATACCAGTTGTAAAGGGTGGAAAGCAGATTGCCCGCCGCGCCGGTGAGGATATAAACAGCGAACAGACCGAACGAATCCATCAGAGGTTCGGCAAGCAAACCCAGGTTCCACAGGCACCACATGTTTGTGGCGAGGTGAAGTATGCCCACATGCACGAACATTGCGGTGACAATGCGCCACCACTGGCTGCCTAGAAGCACATTGCCAGCATTGTTAGCACCCCACCCCATGAGCTGTTCGGTCGTTGGCATCCAGATGCTGGAGCCGCGCGCCACCATGGCCAGAAACACGGCGCAATTGATTCCCACGAGAAGGTAAGTGGCCGGAGTCGAGGCCCACGCCGGTCGCCGTCGCCGCGGCGGCGGAGCATGCTCGCTGGCGGGAGGAAGAACCTCCGGCTGGGGGGGCGAGGGATAACTTCCCATACCACCACTCTAAAGCATTCCTGGCTGCTCCGCAGGTGCAGATTGCGGCGGCGAAGGGGTAGTGCCGCACCGTCTTCAGGCGGTCGGGCCATTCACAGGCGGGCAGAGCTTCGCGATGTAGTCTGGAATTTGGCCGGCGCTCTGCGGCGAATGGGAACGCCGATGCAGGCCGGTGCGGATTTTTTGAACCAGGAGCAGAATTGTGACTTCGGCAAGGGACGCAAATGGAACGGGCGCGAAGACCATTCGCCGCGCGCTGTTAAGCGTGACCGATAAGACAGGGCTGGTGGGGTTTGCGCAGGCGCTCAAGGCCTTCGGGGTCGAGCTGATCTCAACCGGCGGGACGGCAAAGGCGCTGCGTGAGGCCGGGCTGGAAGTGAAAGACATCAGTGAATTGACGGGCTTCCCAGAGATGCTGGACGGACGCGTGAAGACGCTGCACCCTCGCGTGCATGGCGGCCTGCTCTACATTCGAGGCAATGCGGAACACGAGGCAGCGGTGGCCGCTCACGGCATCGAGCCCATCGACATGGTGGTGGTGAATCTCTACGCCTTCGAGAAGACTGCGGCACAACCCGGCGTCGCCTTCGGGCATCTCATCGAGAACATCGACATCGGCGGACCGTCGATGGTGCGTTCCGCGGCGAAGAACTTTGAAGATGTGGCGATTGTGACACGCGTCGCGGATTACTCGGCGCTGCTTGAGGAACTGAACGCCAATCGCGGTGCGCTCACACGCGCAACGCGGTGGCGGCTGGCGAAGCAAGCCTTCGCACTCACTGCCGCATACGACACGGCCATCGCGAATACTCTTGAGCGGATCGCCGATGCTCCCGCGCCTGCGGCTCCGGCCTCGCCGGACACGCAACAACTCCCCGCCATGCTGCGGATCAACTTTCCGCTGGCCCAGCCGCTGCGCTACGGCGAGAACCCGCATCAGCGCGCCGCACTCTACGCCGACGGCTCCGGCCGGGGCATCGCCGGCGCAACGCAGTTGCAGGGCAAGGAGCTGAGCTTCAACAACCTCGTCGACCTAGACGCCTGCTGGGAGCTGGCGCAGGAGTTTGAGGAACCCGCCGTCGTCATCGTCAAGCACACCAATCCCTGTGGCGCAGCGACCGGCGTGTCAATCCTAGAGGCCTATCAAAAAGCTCTAGCCTGCGATCCGGTCTCGGCCTTCGGCGGGGTCATCGGCATCAATCGCGAAGTGGATGGAACCGCGGCCGAAGAGATCGCCAAGTTGTTTGTGGAGGCTATCGCCGCGCGTGGTTTCTCGCCAGAGGCAAGGGAGCGCTTTGCTGCGAAAAAGAACCTGCGCCTTGTGGAGGTTCGCGCCGCCGAGCCGCGCCCTGTGGTCAAGCACGTTTCGGGCGGGCTGCTGCTGCAGGACGCCGATACTGGCCGCGTGACTGAGGGGGAGCTGAAGGTGGTCACGTGGCGCCCGCCATCGGCTGAAGAGCTGCGCAGCCTGCTGTTCGCCTGGCGCGTGTGCAAGCACGTCAAATCGAATGCGATTGTCTACGCTCGCGCCGGGCAGACCCTGGGCGTGGGCGCGGGGCAAATGAGCCGTGTGGACGCAGCCAAATTCGGCGCCATGAAAGCCGTGCTGCCGCTCACAAAGTGCGTCGCTGCTTCCGATGCATTCTTTCCCTTCCCCGACGGTCTCGAGGCTGTTGCCCAAGCCGGCGCCACCGCGGTTATTCAGCCTGGCGGCTCGGTGAACGACGACAAAGTGATCGCCGCCGCCGACAAGCTAGGCCTTGCCATGGTCTTTACCGGGATCCGGCATTTCCGGCATTGAACGATCCAGCGAACGCACGCGCAGTTTCGGCCGGCCAGATTTTATCCATCGCGTCCCACTTTAGTTTCGCGAAAATCCCGCAATCTGCCGCGCAGGAGCGACTAATGACGGGTAAAATCGTCTGTAGCAGTAGGCAGGCTCGCTCAAATCTGCTGCCTGAGCCGCATTTTCTTTCTTGAGCGCACTGCGGCAGAGAGTTTATGGAATCCCCTGCATGATGACAAAAGACCTTCCAAAGTTGACCCTCGCGTCCAAGTTTGCCGCAGCCACTCTTTTTCTGCTGCCGCTCGCGCCTATCTGCGCCCAGAATTCCCCTGCCAGCAGCACTCCAGCCAGCCCGGCGAAGGACCAACAGACTCAGCCAAGCGTCGCGCCTGCCCAAGTGGCTCCAGTAGAGACTGCGAAGGCCGATGCAGACGCGAAACCCGCAACGCCAGCACCCGATTCCGCGGCCATTGCAGAGCCGAATCGCGCTCAGGCGTACTATCACCTGGCCCTCGCGAGCGTGTATGAGGATGATGCCGTCTCCGAAGGCCACACGGATGAGGTGAATCAGGCCATCGAGCAGTACAAGCTTGCGCTCAATGCCGATCCCGACTCAGCCGAGCTAAACGACGATCTGGCGGATCTCTATTTTCGCGCTGACCGCGTACACGACGCCGAGACGACGGCGCGCGCAGTGCTGAAAACTCATCCCAGCGACATCGACGCGCACCGGCTGCTGGGGCGCATTTACCTGCGGCAACTGGGCGAAGGCGCGAACGGCGGAGCAGCGGCTACGAACTCTGGCAACGTTCTTGACCAGGCGATCGCCGAGTTCGAGAAGATTGTGGTTCTGCAGCCCAAGAGCGTGGAAGATCACATGGTGTTGGGGCAGCTTTACACCGTCAAGCACCAGCCGGACAAGGCGGAAGCTGAATTCAAGACTGCCCAGGCCATTGAACCCGAGTCGGAAGAAGTGGTGCTGAACCTGGCACGGTTGTACGCCGAAAGCGGGGACGTGCAGCACGCCGCGAAAGCGATTGAGGCGGTTCCCGTGGACGGGCGCACGCCCAAGATGGAGTTCACGCTGGGCGCGCTCTACGACCAGTTGAAGCGGCCCAAGGACGCCATCGGCGCCTATCAGCGCGCTGAGGATCTGGAGCCCGGTGACTTACAGACGATGGATGCGCTCGCCGCAGCGCTGCTCACAGACGACCAACTCGACGAGGCGCTCAAGCAGTATCAGGCGCTCGCAGAGGCCGACCCCGAAAACGCCGAGGCGCTGATCCACATTGGCGAGATTCAGCGCCGCCAAGGCAAATACGAAGATGCGCTGGCCACCATCCGCAAGGCGCGCAAGATCGATCCGAACTCATTGGAAGCGGGATTCAATGAAGGGCTACTCCTCGACATCCTGGGCCGCTTCGACGACGCCGTTCAGGCGTACCAGCAAATGGTCGATGCCACATCACACGCCAACGGCGCCTATACCGATGACGAGAAGAACAAACGCGCCTTCTTCCTGGAGCGCCTGGGAGCAGTCTCCGTTGAAGAGAACAAGATCGATCCGGCGATCGCCGCCTACCAGAAGTTGATCGATATGGGTGGAAGCTTCGCCGCGCGCGGCTACCAGGGGCAAGTGGACGCGTACCGCAATGCGCACGAGTTTGACAAGGCGATCGCCGTCTCCCGCAAGGCCGTAGCCGCCGATCCCAAGGATCGCGATTTGAAGCTGATGCTGGCCGGAGAGCTGGCCGACCAGGATCATCCTGATGAGGGTCTGGCCATGGCCAAGGGCCTGCTCGATGGCGCCACTCCCGACGAACAGCGCGGCGTTTGGTTCGCTATTGCCCAGATGAATATCCGCCTGCGCCGGTGGAAAGATGCCGAGGATGCGCTCGACCAGGGCGAGCCCCTGGCGACCAAGAAGGATGACCGCACTTACCTGTTCTTCCTCCGCGGCGAGTGGGCCGAGCGGCAGAAGCACCTGGATCAGGCCGAGCAGTTCTTCCGCCAGGCGCTCAGTTTGGATCCCGATAACGCCATGACCCTCAACTACCTTGGCTACATGTGGGCCGACAAGGGGATCAAGCTGCCCGATGCGCTCAAGATGATTCGCAAGGCCGTCGATATCGAGCCGATGAACGGCGCGTACCTGGATTCGCTTGGGTGGGTCTATTTCAAGCTAGGCGAGTACGAACTGGCCGAAGACAACCTGCGGCAGGCCGTAAATCGCGACCAGACCGATCCCACCGTGCACATGCACCTGGGCGATCTTTACGAAAAGACCGGCCGCATTCGGCTGGCGGCGGCGCAGTGGGCCCTTTCGCTGGATGAGTTCGCCAAATCGTCCCCCGCCGACGTCGATCCCGGCGACGTGGCGAAGGTGCAGAAGAAGCTGGAGAGCGCCCGCGTCAGGCTCGCCAAAGAGGACAGCTCTGCCGGCCAGGTCAAGCCGGAATAAACCTCGGACAATCTTGGCGCCGGAATCGGATCGGCGGCACGGAACCAGAGAGGATGAAGAGGAACTGCGGCGTTCGCTTCGGCGAACGCCGCGTACTGTTAGAGCGGTTCCACAATTCACGTGCCCTTTTCGGCGTCTTGCAGGGTGGCTTTTTCTTGATGAAAAAGCCACTTTGCGGTTGCGGACCTGGGTATAGCAATTGTGGAACCGCTGTAGGCGCCTCTCAGGTCACCGGCTACTGCGCGTGCGCCGCCGCGGCGGCCAGGTAAACATCCACATTGCTCTTGTCTACAAGCGATGTCCCTGTGTCAACAAATACCGGGTAGGGTGAGAAGGCATCGGAGCCATAGTCCTTGCTGAGCTGCGCAGGAGGGTTATGAAAGATCTCATCGAGAGCTTTCAGACCCACGTAGCCCATGGTGAATGGCTTTTGTACGACCGTCGCATCGATGACTCCGTCCTTGATGCCCTGCAGCGTATCGGGATTCACATCCCACGCCAACAGCTCGCGGCTGGTGTCGCCCGTCCGTTTGATCGCGTCAGCGGCCAACTTACCTGACGCTGAGTCGAGGCATACGAACGCATCAATCTTCTTGGGGCCGGTGAGCGCGACGAACTGCCGGGTCCTGTCGAAGGCTTTGATCGTATCGCCCTTGATGTCGACCACCTCAGCAATCTTTATCCCCGGATAGGCGGTGAAGACATCCCGGAACCCCTTCAGTCGTTCCTCAGTGTTGGGCTGGCCGACAAGCGTAAAGAAGACTACGTTGCCTTTCCCGCCCAGCTTCTCGATGATCCTCCGGCCGCCCAAACGCCCCGCTTCAAGGTTGTTGGTGCCGATGAAGTAGAGCCTGTGGCTGCCCGCAGCGTCAGAGTCCATGGTGATCACCGGAATGCCGGCGCTTACGGCCGCGTCGATCCCAGGCTGCATCACGACAGCGTCGGAGACCGAAACCAGAATCCCTGCCGGTTTGGCCGCAACCGCCTTCTGGAACTCTGCAAGCTCACTTTGCGGATCGTAATTATCTGGCCCGGCCACTTTTGCCGTCACGCCGTACTCCGCAGCAGCCTTCTTGAACCCGGCGATCGCCGTCTCCCAGTAGGGCAGCGAGACGTTGGTTGCAACCAGATAATAAACCTCTTTTGGCGAGTGCCTTGCTCCGCAACCTGGGATCAACACCATTGCCAGCGCAGCCAGCGCCAGCGCCATCTGCTTGTTCAGCTTCATTGCTACCTCCCCTTTGAGGCCTGAATAGCCGCTGTGGCTCGCGTCCACCGTTCCGCGATGCGCAAGCCCTCAAAGAATTCCGGCAGGATGGTACTCCAGCAAAATTGCGGTTGTCCATCTTTCAGCGCGCGGAAGCTGTTATAGCAGCCTGTGGCGCCAGGTCATCGTGATTCCGGGCACATAGACGCGTTTACGGCGATTCTCCAATTACTGTGGAGTTTTGAGGGGCGTGCAAGGTGGCATTTTCTTGAGGAAAATGCCACTTAAGATTCTAGGCTCCGCGCTACACCAATTGGAGAACCGCTATAGAAGCCCCGCGCCGCACCCCTTATGCGATATAACCAGACCTGAGCTGCGAGATTTGGATTCGCGCCGCGAAGACCGGACCAAATGATGGTTCTCAACAACGCATTCTCTGCACCGCTGCCCGGTGGAATCGCCGTAAGCGGAAGTGCGGATAGTCCGCTGTCGCGCAGAGTCCATCCCGAGCCGCCACACGCCTATCGCACTCCGTTTGCTCGCGACGCCGCCCGCATCCTGCACGCGCGCGCCTTTCGCCGGCTGGCCGGCAAGACGCAGGTCTTCACGCGCCTGCCCGCCGAAGGGCTTTCCGATCACTTCCGCAGCCGCCTGACGCATACGCTCGAAGTCGCGCAGATCTCGCGAACAGTGGCGGCGGCGCTTGGACTCAATGTGGAACTGGCGGACGCACTGGCGCTTGCGCACGACATCGGGCATCCACCCTTTGGCCACGCTGGCGAGAAGGCACTCGACCGGGCTCTTCGTACCCACGGCCTCAGTTTCGACCACAACCTTCATGCGCTACGCATTGTCACCTGGTTTGAGGAGCGCTATCCGGCCTTTCGCGGGCTCAACTTGACGCTTGCCGTTCGCGAAGGCATCGTGAAACATTCGCGCGACTACTCCGAGAAAGACCATCCCGAGCTGGCCGAGTATTTTCTTAACCGCTTTCCGCCGCTCGAAGCCCAATTAATCGACCTGGCTGACGAGATTGCCTATCTGACCGCGGATCTCGACGACGGGCTGGACTCGGGCGTCCTCGCGCTCGATCAGGTTCGCCATGCCGCACCGCTCTTTCGCAGCTTTCACGACGCCGCGCTCGCGAGCTTTCCCGCCGCTCCGCCCAGGCTGGCCGTGTACGAGGCCCTGCGGCGCGTTTTGAACGCGTGGGTTACCGATCTGATCGAGGAAGTGCGCATCCGTGTGGATGCGCTTGGCGCTACAACACTGGGCGAGATCCGTCGTGCCCCGCAAAGGCTCGTGGCACTTAGTGCGCAGATGGAATCCGAGCGAATCTCAGTCAAGGAATTCCTCTACGCGAGTCTTTACAACTCGCCAGCCCAGGAACAGGAACATGAGCATGCCGAAGAGGTGGTCATCGAGCTTTTTGAACAGCTCATGGCCGAGCCCGGCCTGATGCCCCAGGACCATCAAGCACAGATTCCCACTGAGGGCCTGGCACGCACGGTGGCCGACTACATTGCCGGCATGACCGACGGCTACATTGTGCAGTTGTGGAGCAGGTGCAGTCGTGGCTGACCGAAAGATCGCAGCTCTGGTCTCCCTCAGGACGCTGATTTGGCAAGGCGGTTGTAAAGCCAACTGAAAATTGCGCCGCCGATCAGGCCGTCGAAGAATGCATAGACGGTTACGATCACAACTTCAGCAATGCTTCGGGTTGCATGATAGCCGGGATACCAGGACGACAGCATCTCAAGAAAATTGTGACCATAGCTGCCGCAGATCAGGTTGGCCACGGCCATTAGCAAAACGATCGCTCCCCACAGGATTGCCCAAGTCAGGGCCATCGCCTTGATGTCGATTTTCATGATTCCCTCCCCGGAGCCGAATTTTAGTCCTTTCCGGGGTAGGGAGCGTGCGGCCTGCGAGGATGGGTTTTCAGCGCACGAAAATGGTGCAACGGGAACTTGGGCCAAACGACGCTGGGCACTATTGAACAGTCCCCTGCGGGCGCAGTCGGCGCAAATCCAGCGCGCACTGAACGGCATTTTGCGCGTTCAGGCGCAAGTTGTC
>CAWHVN010000002.1:0-9395 GCA_963832805.1 uncultured Acidobacteriaceae bacterium
ACCGGCGTCGAGGCATTCCCGGACTTAGACTGGAGTCCACGTTTCTCGCCAGCTCAAGCTTGAAAACGAGCGAGGAAAAGATGTCGGCATGGGCAAGTTACCGCCTTTCTGCAGCAACCGCCTTTTGCGGTTACCAGACTGAAAACTTTGGTGCCGTGGGCCAAATCGACAAAACTCGGTACATTGGCAACTGAGCTCATTCTCGATTGGGGCACGGTCTATGACACTCAATCAAATCCAGAAGCACCGCTTGCCGTCTGGTGTCCAAGCCCCCTCTCAAGGGCGGCAGGAAGTTCGCTGTGCTGTACGATTTCCTCTTTCGTTGCCAGTGGTGCTCTCCGTTGGGGAAGATGAGATTGCGGGTTTGACTCGAAACATCTCCGCCAGCGGGGTTCTCTTCTCTCTTAACGAGGCTTTGCCAGTCGGACTCGACTTCCGTTTTTCCATGTGGATGCCCCGCGCCGTTCTGGGCTCACCGCACGATGTTCTGGTCCACTGCAAGGGACGTGTGGTACGCTGCTCAACAAGCAACAATGAGCACCTCGCCGCTGCCACAATTGATGATTATCGATTTGCGGAGCAGTGAGTTCTCTGTTGGCTTGACGGCAGCCGGCTATGGAAATCCTCGACGACAACCCCGAAGGTGAAACTGTTGATACTCCGGTCAAGCCGGGGACTATCCGCGTGATCCTCGCGGATTCACAGGCAATTTACCGTGTCGGGATTCGCAAGGTCTTCGCTCTTGAAGATGACATCCGTGTGGTTGCTCAGGCCGATTCGCTGGAGAATCTGCGCGCGGCCATTGAGCGTTATCCAACCGACATTGTGCTCTTGGAGGGAGGCATGTTGGCGGGTACGGCCAACGCAATCCCCGAGATCCTGCGCATGGCCCCGGATGTCAAACTGATCGTGCAAGCCGTCTCCGCCGACGAAAGTCACACTGTGGAACTCTATCGGCGCGGCGTTCGCGGCATCGTTTCCCGTTCCATTTCGCCCGACCTTCTCGTCAGGTGCGTGCGCCGTATCGCCGCCGGCGAAACATGGATCGACAATCAATCGGTCAACTGGGTGATCGATGCCTATCGCGCCCAGGCTGCCGCGCTCGTTAGCCCGCGCAACCAGCCCCGTCTTTCGCCCAAGGAGATGTCGATCATCACCTGCATCACCCAGGGCAAGCGGAACAAGGAAATCGCCTTCCAATTGGGCACCACTGAGCAGGTGATCAAGAACTATTTGCGCAAGATCTATGACAAGCTGGGTGTTTCAGACCGGCTGGAACTTGCTCTTTATTGCTTGCACAATAAGATCATCCAATCGGAGCTGGACGAGGAGACAGTGGCTCAAAAGATCGTCACCTCATAGCGCCGCGCCAGCTTGTTCTTTCCGCAAGATCCCACGAAATCTCCTGCTTCGCGACATTATTGCGGTTGCCGTGTGCCGCCGCAGGACCGGCGCGCAAGCTCGAGCAGTCGAGTCATCTCCCCTAATGCAGCGCCATTGATATGTCCCAGCAGTTCAACCGGAATGAGCCGAATCGTAGGGTCCATGGCACGCAGCAAGTCAAGGCCAGCATCGGAAATCTGCGTCCAAACCACACGGCGATCGTTCCGGTCGCGGTGTTGGCGGATCAGCTTGAGGCGTTTCAGGCGCGCCAGCAATCGCGTGATGTCGGGCTCCACAGCGATCATCCGCGCCCCGATGGCGGCGCAGGTGAGTCCGTCCGGCTGCGCACCGCGCAGGATGCGCAGCACGTTGTATTGTGTCGACGTCAGGCCCCAGCCTCGGATCTTCTGCTGAAAGGCGCGGTGCAGACAATCCGAGGTACGCATCAGGTTCAGGAATGCCTCTTCCTCCGCGCTCGAAAATGGCGACGCTTGCGCGATCTCGGATTTCAAGTTCGCCATTTGAATTCCCCCAATCGCACAGCAACGCCCCTTCAGTGATTCTCAGAGAAACCCGGCGCCAACTCGCTCAAAGTCTTGTTTTATTGCTTGATGGCGTCCACTTCGATCGTGAGCTTCACTGCATCGCCCAGCATCCCCGAAGGAACCTTGGCGCCGATTCCAAAGTCCGTTCTGCTGATCGTAGCTGTAGCCGAAAAGCCGCAATGCACCTTGCCTCGCTGATCCGTCACGGATGCTGTAGGACCCTCGACTTCCAGCACCACAGGTTTGGTGACGCCGTGCAAAGTCAGGTTTCCGGTCACGGAAAGGTCGTTGCCGTTCCTGGCCACGCTCGTGCTCGTGAACGTAGCCGCGGGAAAGTTGGCCACATCGAAAAAGTTCGCGCCCTTGAGGTCCTTGTCTCTGGCCTCAACGCCGGTATCGATCGTATCCACGCCGATGGTGACCTTGACGCTGGACTTCGTTATATCCGCCCCATTCAATTGAATGGTGGCGTTCACATTGCCAAAACGGCCATGAACGTTTGCAACGCTCATGTGGTTGATCGCAAAATCAACCTCGCTGTGATTCGTGTCGGAGACCCACGTCGTGTCTTGTGCAAAGGCAAGGGGCGCAGCGAAAGCCAAAACACAGGTAACAATGGCCAGTCGTTTCATGCGGCGAAACTCCTTTGGGTTCGTGGGCTCTTTGAGCCCGATGGGGATCAACCAAGCGCAGATACTCGCTTTGTAGGATGCTCCAGCCGACATAGTCGTTGCAACATATATTTCCTGTGATTTCGCCATTTCCTCCGTTCCTCACGCGCAAATGTCATTTTCCCGCGCCCCTCCGGCTGCCAGTCTAAAATCCGGCTTGCTTCTCCTCGAAACTCCCTGCCAGTCTGTTATGCTCCCGCCTGTGTCCGCTCTTGGTCCGTTTCGCCAGCTCAGCCGACCGCAGCGCCATGTGTTCCTTGCCGCATTTCTTGGTTGGACGCTCGATAGCCTCGACTTCTTTCTGCTCGTCTTTTGCGTCAACGCGATTGCTGGCGAGTTTCATACCAAGCCCTCCGAGGTTCTGGGAGCGGTGTTCCTCACGCAGGCCTTCCGCCCGGTTGGCGCTCTGCTCTTCGGAATGTTGGCCGACCGCTATGGCCGCCGCCCGGTGCTCATGGCCAACATTCTCGGCTTCTCCGTCATTGAGCTGGCTTGCGCATTTGCGCCTTCGTTCAACGTCCTGCTGGTCCTGCGCGCACTGTTCGGAATCGCCATGGGCGGCGAATGGGGCGTCGGCGCCGCGCTGGCGTTTGAAACTCTGCCCAGGGATGGACGCGGCACATTCTCCGGCATCCTGCAGGAAGGTTACGCAGTCGGATCGATCCTCGCTTCGGCTGCCTTCGGCCTGTTGTTTGCCGGCTCCCATTGGCACGGTATCACTCTGCCCGCGATAGGCTGGCGGGGATTGTTCATCCTCGGGTCGACTCCCGCGCTGCTGGCGTTTTATGTCCAGGCGCGCGTCGAGGAATCTCCGGTCTGGCTCGCTGGAGCCAAAAAACGCATGGTGCGGGCTGCAGTTCATGCCGGGCCCACATGGCCGCGTCAGTTGTTCCATTTCTTACCCACATTTCTTTTCCTCGTCATTCTGATGACAGCCTTCATGAGCTTTTCGCATGGAACGCAGGATGTGTATCCGACTTTTCTGGCCGTGCAGATGAAGCTCTCCCCCCAGACCATCGGTCTCATCGGCGTCCTCTACGGCTTTGGCTCCATCGCTGGGGGAATTGTCTTCGGCACGCTGTCTGAAACATGGGGCCGCAAGAGGGCCATTGTAACCGCCGCGCTGCTGGCGATTCCCGTCATCCCTCTTTATGCCTACGGCCATTCCGCCGTCACGCTTGGCGCCGGTGCGGTGTTGATGCAGTTTATGGTGCAGGGCGCGTGGGGTGTCGTTCCGGCCTATCTCACGGAGTTGTCGCCGGCTCCTGTGCGCGCCACGGCGCCAGGCCTGGCGTATCAACTGGGCGGGCTCATCACCTCGTGGAACGGCAAGGGCCAGGCTCTGGCGGCTGAGCGCTGGGGTAGTTATCGGGCCGTCCTTGCCTTGACCGTGGTCGCGGTTGCGCTTTTGCTCGCGGCCCTGGCGGCGATGGGACGCGAGGCCAGAGGCCGCGAGATGAGCGACGCATAAATCCTGTCGTCAACCACTCATGCTGTCCGTCTCTCGTAATCCCCGCGGATTCTGGCAATTCCGGCCTGCATCTTCCCGGCGGCGTCCTCCAAATCTTCTCCGTCCTTAAGGACCAAGGTAATCGCCTCTAGTTACCAACTTGCTCAGTAGACCTGTGTCTAAGGATGCAGTGCTCGCTTCCCCGAGTCCCACCTTTGCGGCATTGTTCTAAATGGTTCAAACGGATAGCTTCGATTCCATCGGACATCTGCACGAATGAACCTCTTACCGGGCTGCGAAGAAGAAAGAAGGCTCACCAGTTGAGCGCAGATCATGCGTAACGGCCGTGGTTCTTCGCCAGGCAGGAATGCAAATGCATCGCGTCGAAGACGTCCGGCCATTTGCCTCCACTTTGACGGATGTGTCACTCATCGCCACTGCTGACCGGCGGCTTGGGGGAAATGGCAGGACATGCGACTCGAAATTGAGAATAGTCTGCCGGATTCTGCGTTAACCCATTTTGGAGCGGCTCTATGAGCCAGACCTTCGCCCAAATCGATCCTGCGAAGTCGCTCCAGCCGGCTGATGTCGCCTCCGCGACCTTCGCTTCAGCGCCCCAATTCAGTCAGGCCCGCGATAAAGTGCGGCCCGTCTTCCGGCTCGATCTTCGTCAAAGCCTGCATGTGCATCGCCGTCTCGCGCTCGGACTCGCACTGGTAGGGCTGGCCCTTGCCGTAATCTACCTGCTCAACTCCTGGTCCATTCGCTCGGCTCAGAGCGCAAACGGATTTCAGCCTGAGGCGGGCAGCCACACCATTGGCGCATCGCACGAGCACCAGCTTGCAATCGGCGCCATCCCTGGCATTGCCAAATTCGCCGCTGTTGCCGTTACCCCGTGGTATTCCGGTGATCCCAGCGTGATACGCAATGCCATCGTGCTCCTTCTCAGCTTCATTTTCCTGGGGGCTGCAGTGGCCGTCATCGCTCACAAAGTGGACCCCCGGATCTATGTTGCCTCCGATGTCGAGCACCTCTTGGGCTTTGCGCCAATGGTGCAATTGCCTGACTTTTCCGAAGTCGCCAATGAAGTTTCCGAGGAGCACCTTTTGCGCTTGGCCTCCGGCATCGATTGTGCGTTCAAAAATCGCAGCCTCAGCCATTGTGTTTTCACCGGGGCGGGCCCTGGAGTCGGCGTCACAACCGTCGCCACCAGGGTCAGGGAGTTGCTGGAAAATCCGGGAAAAGCGGCCGTGATTACCGACGCCCCGCCTCTCACCGGCTCAGAGGACGCCGAGCAACTTGTCCGCTCCGCTGACGGCACAATCGTGGTGATCGAATCCGGTGTCACCACGCGCGCCGAGCTTCGCGCCGTAGCCAGCACTCTCCAGCGCATCAAGGCGCCGGCCGTAGGATTCGTGCTCAACCGCGTGCAACTAGCCACAGCCGATCCGGCATTCCGGCGTTCCATCAAGGAGATGAGCCGGCGTCTCAGGAGGCAGGGTCCGACCACGGATGAGCAAATGCTTCAGACACTCCAGCAGGCAATCGAAGAGGGCAGAGCCAGCCTTGACCTTGACCCTGGCACGCAGATTCAGTTGGCCGCAAATCCATCTGCGGAGATCGTGACGGGCGCTGCGCCGACCGGTAGGGTCGTTCAGCCTGAGCCCGCTATGCCTGTCGCGTTCCAGCAACCTGACCTCTTGCCAAATTCAGTGCCGGAGCCCGCGAAGCGTATCCATGAAGGGATTTCATCGCCGTGGGCCCAGATGGCATCGCAATTCGATGCTGCGCTCCCGTTGCCGGAAACTGAGCGCTGTCAAAACCCGCAAACGGCCTGCAACCGCGGAAGCGGCAGCGCACATGGACAGGAGCCCGCAAAATCGGTGCCGCGGCAGACTACGCATCTCACGCTGCCGCGGCTGAGCGAGCTCAGAGGAATGTGCTTCTCGCAGGCACTCAGAGAGTTGGATCAGACAAGGCGTCCAGCACAGCCAAGCGCCGGCGTCGAAATGCTGATGAGCGCGATCGCGCCCTTCGAAACGCTGTTTACGCAGATGGACTCCGCACAGAACGGTGTTCTGTCAGGAGCAGGGCATGTGGAGCCGGAGCCGCTCGCTGCGATGCATGCTTCTATTCCGCTTCCTGAGTCTGGAGTCGAGCCTGAGGCAGAGAACGGAACAGCAGCGAACGAAAATGGCGCGAAAAAGCATCCGTCGCAGCCGAATTTCCTTTCGTCCAAGCCCGTCGGGCCTGCGAAGGCCGGGGGCCATCGCGGAGAAAATCACGGGGGAACGCGGCCCGGACAAAATGCCGCCGTACAAATGTCAGGCGGCATCCTCGATCAGTTGCAGATTCTGCCCTCGCGGCGCGGGCAATACAAGAAGAAAAGTTGAGGACCGAGAAATAGGCGGACATGGGAAAAATTTTGGAGGCCAGTGATTTTTTGGGGGGCCAGTGACAGCAATCAGTTTGAACGAGATATATTATCAATAACTTATTGCTCGGAAGGCCCAGCCTCTCACCCTCTTCGACGCGAGTGGGGGCTGGGCTTTTTTGTCGCCGGGTGAACATCGGAAATCCCGAAGGCAGCGAGTCGGCGGGTCGGCGCCTCACTGGCTTCGCGGCGTCGGCGGGCCGGTCACGGTGCGTTTGGGCACGGCGCGAAATTTTCCTCGTTGACAGGGTTTCCGGGCAGAACGTATACGAGAGACTCTGGGGTTCCCCTATCGAATTCAATCCAACGAGGAGAGAGGTCATGAAGAGATTCGCGTTTTGCGTGATGGCGGGGTTGTGCACGCTGGCCGCTTTCGGCGCAAGTCAACGGGCGCAGGCACAGTCGAAGGATGAGCAGGAGATTCGTGCGCTCGAAGACAAGTTCGCCGCGGCCTTTAACGCCAAAGATGTGGACGCGATTATGAAGTTCTATGTGCCAGGGAACGAGCTGTTCGTGTTTGACGTAGGAGTTCCGCGGCAACACGTGGGCTGGGAAAACTACAAAAAAGATTGGCAGGATTTCCTCGCCGGCTTTAAGGGCCCCATTCACTTTGACCTGAGCGATCTGAGCTTCACGAGTGACGGAAAGATCGCCTACGGTCACAGCATTCAGCATGTGACAGGAACCACAACGGATGGCTCGCCGATTGACTTCACCGTCCGTGTGACTGACGTGTACCGCAAGATCGACGGAAAGTGGCTGATCGTGCAGGAGCATGTGTCGGTGCCGCTGGACTTTTCTGGGCCGAAGCCGGTACCCGACATGATGTCGAAGCCTTGAGAAGCGGCGATCACCGGTCCGCGCGGTCGCGGCTGCGTTTCCGAAAGACAATCTTCAACTCGCGGCGCCAGTGTTCGGCGAGGGCGATCAATTCCCACTCGATCTCGGGCGAGAGGGATCGCAGCACCGGCTCGTTGGCGGGATGAACACGCAGGGCCGGCGCAGCGAGAATGAGGCGCGGCGCCAGCGGTGAGACCTCGGCACCCGCGAAGTAGCCGTTGCGCTCGAATGCCGAGAGCGGCGCGTTGCTGGTCGGCGCGGGTTGGCGGTCGGCGTTGAGCGCGCGCACGCGAATCCAGTAGTCGAGGGCCTGCAGCGGCAGATGCAGGTCCTCGCCGGCCTTTAGCTCCAGAACAACCAAGCGGCCTTTACGGTCGAGCGTAAGCAGGTCGAGCATGCCGCGATCGCCGGTCGAAAGTGCGGGCACCTGCGTGTAGAGCAGATCGCCGCGCAGCTCTGGCAGCGAGCTCGGCGAGCCCGGCGCGCAGGCGCGACTCGAGCCAGCGCTCGGGTGCCATGCGAAAAAGCGGATCGGTGTGAGCACCGTCGGCGTGGCGGCTCAGGAAAAGGCGCTCAAAGAGATCGCGGCAAAGCGATTCGTTCTCTTCCGTAAGTGAGGTCTCGCTTGCGCCCGCGCCGAAGGTCACTTCATCCTGCCGCGCAAAGGAGTGCGCCGACGTGCCGTGGCGCATGCGGGCGAACTCAAGGCCGTGGAGTAGAAAACCCACTTCGGTCGCCGAGTGAGGACGGATCTCGACGCGCTCCCGCGCGGCATCGGGAACGAGCGCGAGGAGCCGGTTGATGCCCGCTTGGCATCGCTCAAGCGCAGCGACCGGCGAAAATGCATGGACAAGGCGCGACTCCAGGTTCCCCGTGTCGCGAAAATCGACGGGCGCGAGCTCTTCGCTGCGCTCGTCGAGAGTGAATAATTCAAAATCGGCTGCCGCGTGATTCAGCCAGGCTATGCGCTCGGCGGTGGTGCGCCATGCGCCCGCAGGAACGATGACTTTGAGGCCGCCGAAGTGGTGGCGAGCATCGGCGTGCTGGCGGCAGTAGTCAAGCCACAGAATTCCCAGGGTGAGAACTCCGTCGATCGTCGACGCGGATTCGGCCGCGCCAACGCCGATGACCGCGTCGGCGGCTGTGCCCTTGAGCAGGCGGCCGCGTACATAGGCAGGGCCAAAGCTGTGCTCCAGATCCATGGCGGTCCGCATGCCGTCCACCTTGGCACCGATGAAGTGGCGGGCAAGCGCGCGCTCAAGGAGGCGCAGGTAGTTACGGCGCGCGGTGTCGCGGGCTGTCGGCGTGCGGCGGTCGCTCGTGGGCGCGAGCTCGAGCGATTGCGGCTTGGTCGCGCCCATGCGCCGCGTCACCAGGCGCAGGCACTGCGCGCGCTCTTTCGCTTCGACGACCGTGCGCACAATGTTGCGCTCGTCGCTCCAGAGCTCAAGCAGGCAGCGGCCGTGCGACTCGCCAACGGAGTAGTGCGCGGTGCGCATGTCGAACAAGACGCGGCCATCTTCCAGCAGCACGGCCGCAGGATGATCGGCGAGATAGGATTCTATCGTCTGCGCCAGCCGCGCGGGCGAGGCAGGTTCTTGGCCGCCGCCCCCAGCGACAGGCTTCTGTCGATGGGGTGGTTCGCCGTGGCCCATGGTCTTTTACCAGCCCTTGCGGGCGCGCAGGTTGGTGATGTGGGCAGTGTGGTGGCGGGAGTGCCAGTCGTAGATCGCGAGGTTCGTCGCGAGAGTCACGCGACCCCGTTCCGGATGGTTGAACCCCCGCTGGAAATCTTCATCCCGCATGGATTGAAGCAGAGTGACGAGCCGCGCATGGAGGCCGTCGACAAACTGGAGCGACGGCTCAATCGGCATGAGGCTGTCGGGCGTGCGCGCCCAGGCAGCTTCGTCGTACGGTTTGATCGTCGGCCAGTCCTCAGTAAGCGCGAGCTTGAAGCGGATGTAGCTGTTGGCGTGGCTGTCGGCGAAGTGATGAACCACCTGGCGCACAGTCCAGCCGCCGTCGCGGTAGGGTGTGTCGAGCTGCGCATCGCTAAGGCCGGCGACCGCCGC
>CAWHVN010000003.1:0-10338 GCA_963832805.1 uncultured Acidobacteriaceae bacterium
CAGCTATCGCCCGCGTCGGCCGAGGCGTAGACCTGGCCGCCGGTGGTGCCGAAGTAGACGCCGCACTCGTCGAGCGTGTCCACGGCCATGGCGTCGCGCAGCACGTTCACATAGCAATCCTTCTCGGGCAGCCCTTTGGCCAGCGGCTCCCACTCATTGCCGCCCGTCCGGCTGCGGTAGACGCGCAGCTTGCCGTCGAGCGGGAAATGCTCGGAGTCGCTCTTGATCGGCACCACGTAGAGCGTCTCCGGCTCGTGCGCGTGCACGTCGATGGCGAATCCGAAGTCGGTGGGCAGGTTGCCGCTCACCTCGCGCCAGTTTTCGCCGGCGTCGTCGGAGCGCATCACGTCCCAGTGCTTCTGCATGAAGAGCACATCGGGCCGCGAGCGGTGCATGGCCACGTGATGCACGCAGTGGCCGACCTCGGCATCGGGATCGGGAATGTATTGCGACGCGGAGCCCCTTGTTGATCGGCTTCCACGTCGCGCCGCCGTCGTCGGTGCGGAAGGCCCCCGCGGCCGAGATGGCGATGTAGATGCGCTTGGGATTCGCTGGGGTCGAGAATGATGGTGTGCAGCCCCATGCCGCCCGCGCCGGGCTGCCACTTGGGTCCGGTGCCGTGGCCGCGCAGGCCGGAGAGCTCGTGCCAGTTCTCGCCGCCGTCGGTGGAGCGGAACAGCGCCGCGTCTTCCACGCCCGCGTAGACCGTGTCGGGATCGGTGAGCGAGGGCTCGATGTGCCACACGCGCTTGAACTCCCAGGGATGCTGCGTGCCGTCGTACCACTGGTGCGTGGTCAGCGGCTTGCCGGTCTCGGGCGAGTGTCGTAGACGAAGCGGTTGGGCAGCGCCGTGGGCGGGCCGGGCAGCGGAATCGCTTCATTCGGCAATCCCGGCTGGTGCCAGGTCTTGCCGCCGTCGTCGGAGCGCTGGATCAACTGCCCGAACCAGCCGCTGGTTTGCGACACATAGATGCGGTTGGGATCGGCCTGCGAGCCTTTCATGTGGTAGATCTCCCAGCCCGCGAAGAACGGCCCGCTCACCTTCCAGTCTTTGCGCTTGCCGTCGGAGTTGAGAACGAACGCGCCCTTGCGCGTTCCCACCAGCACCCGCACACTGCTCATGGTGACCTCCTGCCTGGCGTTGCTTCGGGACCGAGAGCGGACCCAGGGGAATGCCGCGTCCGCATTTTTTCCGATTTCCCTTGCAAATTGCAAGTGATTTTCTGAGGGGCTCCTCCGGTCACTTCGCATCCTTGGTTCCGGCAACCGAGATCAGCCGCACCGGCCCAAGCAGGCCCGACGGCAGCAGCGGCGAATCGGCCTTGTAAGGCGTGAAATCGGCGAAGGCATATTTCTTCAGCGCCCACGGCTGCTGGTCGCCGATCATGCGGTTCACCCAGAGATTCGTCACCTCGATAACAATCTGATTGTTGCCCGGAGTAAGCACGCCTGTGAGATCGATCCTGAATGGCGCCTTCCACAAAATGCCGAGATACTTGCCGTTCACCGCAACTTCGGCAACATCCCGAACGTCGCCGAGGTCGAGCCAGATGTGCGCTCCAGGGGCGAACGCACTGGCCGGAACCTGGATCGTCTTGGAGTAGGTCGCTGTTCCCGAGAAATATTTGATCCCCGTATCGGCACTCTCACTCCAGGAGGTAAGCCGATCGAACTCCGCGGTCTCCGGAGCGCCCCGGCTGGGTTCGAAACTTAAATACCAGTTTCGATTGAGTTCGTCATTGGGATCGGCAATCTCGGTTTCCCTTGGCTCGGCGATCTGCCGCGAAGCCGCCTCGGCCGGCGCGCGAAAGACGACGAACGCCGTTCCGTACGGGTCGAGATGCAGAGGAACCGCCGTGCGGCCGTCCGCGATGCTATAAGAGGCCGGCTGTGTTGCGCCGGTCGCAGGATCCCAAAACTCCGCCGCCTTTCCTTCCACCCGGAAGGTTGCATCCACGTCCTCGGCGCGTTCCTTGCGGTTGTCCACGAAATAAACGTCGCCGTCTTCCAGTTTGCGGTGCACAAACATCAACGTGGAATCGGGTTCTGGTTTCGTGTACTCCCAGTCGCGCGCCACGCCAAGTGCAGCCAGCACATCGTTCGCGCTCATCCCCGCGTAGACCCTTCCCTTTCCAACCTTGCGCATCGACTGACCAGCCGCGGGGTGTCTTCCCCACAGCCGGTCCGCGACCCGCTTGAACTTCTTTTCGTCATCGGCGAGGCTCGGCGAATCTGCCGGCCTGTTGCCTACCAGGACCGCGCCCTGCGCAACCAGATTCAGGATCTGGCGCAACACCGGCAACGTCATGCGCTGGCTGCGCCCGCCGAGATACAGAAGCCGATAGGTTGCGCCACCCGGCGTCACCAGCCGTCCATCCTTGAACGACAGCTCGTGAAGCACAACGTCGCTGTTCACAAAGTCGAAGCCATAGCCTTCCGGCGCGTCCTCGATCGGCTTCCAGCCGAAGACTGCTGTCAGCGGACCCTCCTCGCCATAAAAGTAAGCAACGTCTGCGGAGAAATGGCCTTGCTGGAGCAAGTAGGAGCATCGCGAAAGATAAGTGACCCACGGCCTGGCATCTTCAGCCCAAGTATCGTTGCGATTGAACCAAAGGCCGTAAGGGCCGAGAGTCAATCCCGGCGCCATGTCTGCCACCGGTTGATGCGTGGACTCGTGTATCTCGAAGCGGTTCACGCCCAGCGCGAACTCGAGGTCCGCAACCTTCTTCAGGCTATTCGGCGAGAACGACCATGCCGGCCCGCGCGAGGTCATGGACTCCGCGCCGGCCAGATTCTGTCCGTAGATATGCGCCACGGATGCGGCTCCGCGCAAGTCGGAGATGTAATCGATATCCGGCCCCGGCATGCCCGCATAGGTCCACATCGCTCCCATGGGCACATCGGTCTTGCTGCGCATCTCCATATCGTCGCCCAGCGACGGGCGATGATACTCCAGCGCCTCTCCGTAGTAACTCATTCCGTGGCTGTGTAAGTCGTCGGAGATTTCGCCGTAATGATCTTCCGCCAGAAGCTGGCCGATGGTGCGCCGGAAATCCCAAAGAAAGCGGTCTGTATCTTCGGTGCTCTTGATGACCACGCCAGTAAGTGCCGGCAGCCATGGATGCGGATCGTAGCCGCGCCGCTCCTTGAATTCCTCCAGGATGTTATCCGTCCAATTCTGCGGCCCTGCCTCGATACTGTCGGTAAGTAAGTACGAGATACCATCCTTGCCCATGTTCTCCGGCCCAACCGTGTCCGCATACATCTTCAGATAGCCGTCGACATAGTTCTTCACATACTCGCCGTTCAGCTTGTCTACTTCCAGGCCAGTCGCCTCCGCCGGAGCCGGGCTGTTCTCATGGCCGGTAAGCGAGTAACCAATCCTTAAAACCATCCAGTTCCCATCCGGCGGTGTCCAATCGAGCGTTCCGTCGGGCTTCATCTTGCCCGTCAGGTCGATCACATCTTCCTGCGGAACGATGAACTGTGGCGCGACCTCGGGATCGCGAATGGCGTAGAAGTCCCGCGCTGTGCCATACCCGGCGCGTTTCTCCCACTCATTCACCCGCGCGCCGCTCTCGAGCACCAGTTCCGTGATTTTGTGGTCGTGCTCCCGCACGCCGGCCGGCTGCGCGGGAAAAACGATGCGGAAGACGCGCGCCGTCACTGCGTCAAACGACGTAGTTCTCTGCACAATGCTGCTGAAGGGAATGTCGGCCACATTCCTGAAGTTCACGCCATCGTCGCTGGCCTCGATTCGTGGCGGAATCGCTTTGCTGTCGTGATCGAAGATGCTGATGGCATCGGTCAGGCTGGCCAGCGTCACTGCCTGAATCGTCTGCGGACTGCCGTAGTCGAATTGCACCCAGCTCTCCCTGTCCGGTTCGCTTGCCGGCAGATCCAGCGCCACTGTGTTCACATCGCCATCGGAGAGCGCGGCCACATTCGCCGTTCCACCGCTCGAAGTCACTTGCGGATTCAGTTCCTCCTGTGTCTTGTCGCCCTGGGGAATCCTGTACGCGATCACCGCGGCGTCGGCATAAAACTGCGGAGGAGTCACAATGGTTCCATCGGAAGTGCGCCGCCCCGGTACGGCGAAGTTCTGGAAGGTTCCGTCAACCTCGGGCGGATGTGCGAGCTCGCCGGTGAAGGTCCGTCCGCCCTCGATGCGTGTTGCGGCCCACACCATCTTCTTCATTCCCTGTGCCGCGGGCACCCACGGTCCACCGGTCTCGCTCCAGCCTGGAGAGCTCGCAATGGCCACTTCCATGCCCATTTTCTGTGCCGTAGTCACCGCCGTTCTGAACGCCTGCTTCCACTCCGGCGTCATATAGACCAGCCGCTGCGGAACCACCTGCGGCGTGCCAATGGCGCCCTCGAAGATCGTCACCCCGCCCAGGCCCACGCGGTGCATCCATTCCAGATCGAGCTGGATTCCCTCCTCCGAAATGTTGCCGTTCATCCAGTGCCACCACACGCGCGGCCGCGCGCCGTTGGGCGGATCGAGAAATCCTTTGAGCAACGGATCCTGGAGCGCAGCTACGCTCGCTTGCGGATTGGCGGGCGCTTGCGCCCCAACCGGGAAGCTCGTCGCGCAGGCGGCGCAAAGAACAGCAACGAAAATCGAGCAGAGGTTTTTCATTAGGACCCATTGTAGAGTCGTTGCGTTATGAGGAGAAGACGGAACATTCACTGACGATTGCATCGCGGCGCAAACATTCGTTCATGGGTCGCCGCGCATGAATCGGATCGCCTACACGTCGCACAGATCGACGGCGGCGCGCAGGCTTGTGAACGGATCGCGCACGGGAACGAATTCGTGTGCGACATACCCTTTGAAGCCCGCATCGGCGATCGCCCGCATGACACCGTCCCATTGAACTTCTTGGGTATTGTCGAGTTCGTGGCGTCCGGGTACTCCGCCCGTGTGAAAGTGCGCGATCCACGCAAGGTTAGTACGGATGGTCGCGATCAGGTCGCCCTCCATGATCTGCATATGGTAGATGTCGTAAAGCAGTTTCACGTTGGGCGAATTCACCTCCTGCATCACGCGCACGCCCCATGCGGTGTGGTCGCACATGTAGTCCGGGTGGTCAACTTTGCTGTTGAGCAGCTCGAGACAGATGGTCACGCCGTTGTCCTCGGCGATCTTCTTCACGCGGTTAAGCCCCGCGATGGTGTTTCGCGCGCCCTCGTCGTCCGCCATGCCGCGCCGGTTACCCGAAAAGGTGATCACGTTGGGAATGCCGGCCTTCGCCGCCAAAGGAATTCTGGTGCGGAAGCCCGCCTCAATCGCGGCGTGATTTTCCGTTCGGTTGAGTGCATCGGAAATCGTGCCTCCGTCGGCATACGCCATGGTGCAGATCAATCCGTAGCGGCGCGGCGCCTCGTACTCCTCCGGTTGCAGCAGGTCGATCCCCTTCAAGCCGATCTGCGCTCCATACGCGCAAAGCTGGTCCAGCGGAATGTCCTTGTAGCACCATCGGCAGGCAGCCTGGCGGATCCTGCCCTTGCGTGCCGGCGCGGTGTCTTCGCCCGCGGCCAGTCCGGGCAGCGAGGCGAATGCTGTGGCTGCTATTCCTGATTTCAACGCGGCCCGGCGGCTCAAGCGAATCTGGTTCATCGCTGCGCTCCCTTGTTCTCAGGGCGATGTTCGGCCCAAACCCAAATGTACTCCAGCGGCAGGCGGCTACACCGCTTCCGGCAACGAGAAGAAACACGCCGGTGTTGGCTGGCGCAGGCCGATCGAACTAAACGCGATGTGCGGAGGAACTTAAAAGGTGAACGCGAGGCCGGCGCGCAGGCTGCGCTGATCGTCCGCGAACAGAAGCAGCGAGCCGTCACTCAGGATATACGGGCGATAGCCTTCGGCGAGCAGATTCCTCACCTCAAGCAGCGCCTCCAGCCCTCCCGATCCGTCGCGTGCGACGTGAATGGGCTGGCGCAGCCGGACGTTGAGGAACGGCGAGGAGGCATCCTCCGCGAAGGGCGCGACTTCAGTGACGGTTCCGTCGGGCTGCCAGCGATAGCTCGCGCTCCAGTGGGTTCCCGTTCCGTCCAGGATGCCCGAGAGCGCGATCGCGTAGGTCTGCGCGTGCCGTGGATGGGCCGCGGCGAGCACCTCAGCCAGCGGGGTTGACTGCGGCAAAGCGGGCATTACCAGCGCGGCGCCGCTCGCATAGCTCACGCGGATATGATTGGCGCCCGGCAAACGGCGCTCCACGCTGGCCTGCACGCCTGCGGAAGAGAAGGCCGGCCCGGCGGCGCGCAACAAATTGCTCGCCGGATCGTAGAGCACAGCAGCCCCGGCCGGAGAATCGCCCTCGGCAAAGTGGCCCAAGGCCTCGATTGCGGGATTGTCGATGCGATCGGAGTAGACCAGAACGGACACGCCCGAAGCGTCCGTCTGCCGTTCCCAGCCGATCTCCTGGTGAATTCCATGCTCGATGGCCAGTGCGCCGCCGCGCAACGCCATCACCGGCAGCCACGCCGTTGCCTCGGTTTCGTCCCCGCCTGAAACCCGATCCCGCGTCATCGTAGCCAACCGGTAGCGCAACGTATGGGCGCCACGGCGCCACTCGACGTCGGCGAACGGAAGCATCGCGGTCATCGTGCTTGGGCTATCTCCTCTAAGCCGCCCCACCACCGCGGTAGAACCCACCTCCGCATCGATCGCAGGTCCAAATTGCATGGTCTCGAAGCTGCGCACCGCGGCTTCATCCAGGCCTTGATCGCCTGCGCCCTCGATCTCGGGCGCCACCGTGATCGCTGCAACCGACTGCACCGATCCGGCCATGCCCAGGTCCTGGCGGAAGCCCAGCATCGATTCCATGCTGCCATTGGTACCCGGAGCAAAATCGACGCGAGCCAGCAACTCCCGGCTGTCCGTCGGTGTGTCTTCCACAGCTGCCGAGAAGCGCTCGCCGCTCTCGCCGAAGGTTCCGGCCTGGCCGGTCGCAATCAGGCGAGCCTTCAGCTTCGGCTTGGCGCCGGAGCCGTCTGAGACCACCACCAATGGCCCGTCCTGAAGCCAGCGCAGCAGCGGCCGGTTCGCCCCGGAGCGCAGGGTCCATTTCCAGTCATCCTTTTGCGCGTTGCCGGCGCGCGGTTGAGCCGGAAGCCACTGGATCACCTCATAGAGAGTATTTAGGGTGAGATTCACAACTACCGCACCCTGGATTCTGACGTTTTCCCTGAGAGAAGGCAGAAAGTAGGGGCCCATCGCCTTGAGCGCATAGCGGCCGGGAACAAGCGCGGTGATGGCGAAGCGGCCGGCGCTGTCAGTGTAGACGCTGGTCACCACGCTCTGGTCGGAACCGAGAAGCTGGACTTCCGCGCCGATCTGCGGCACGCCAGACGAGTCACGGACTAGGCCGGAAACCGACGCCGACGGCGCTCCAAAGGTTGGAGCGGCCGCAAAGACGATCAGCACAGTCAAACCGGCGAGATGGGCAATTCGCTTCATCAGCAGATCTGGAACCCCGCCGCGTCCCTGGCATTTTTCCTGAAAGCACAAACCGCGCAAGCTCCCGAATTCTCTGGTTCAGTTGGCGTCTGCACGGATTGACACCTATTCGACGACAAAAGGAGCCGATTGCGCAATCTCTTGTTTCGAGATCGCATCGTCGATCTTCACAATCACCTTGTACTTGCCGGGCACCAGGCCGGCAATGGGGAGGGATTTCTCCACCGTCAACTGGTCGCTATGCGC
This sequence comes from uncultured Acidobacteriaceae bacterium, assembly GCA_963832805.1. GTDB lineage: Bacteria > Acidobacteriota > Terriglobia > Terriglobales > Acidobacteriaceae > Telmatobacter. The sequence continues at coordinate 7,712 of CAWHVN010000003.1, forward strand.
ATCTAAATCCTTTGATTCCAGTCGTTTCTCTAGAATCACGGTTCCCGCGGCATCCGTAATCTCGTAGGTAACCGTCGCTGAGTTACTCTTGGTGGCGTCATCGATGCCAAGGTTATAAAATTGCATCCAGAAGTTCAGATCCTGGGTGCGTTTGAAGCTCACCGGCGCGGTAAGGCCCGTCGCCACGCGCGGCCGAATATACATGTTACTGATAATGAAGTTGCCGCTCCCGATCTGCCGTGAGGAGACGATGTTCATCTGGTCGGCAAGGATGAGCGACGAGGCCCCGAGCTTGTCATCTTCGTACGTCGGAACATTCAGGGCTCTTCCGTAGATTCCAATGTGATCCGGATTGTGCACGTCCTTGATGGCGATGTCCAGGCGGTAGAGTCCCGGTTGCAGCGGAAGCGACTTCCAATAGAGCGACCGCCGATCGAGGCTCTTTTCCAACAGCTCGGATGGCTCTTCGATCTGGACGGTGTCCTCGAAGGTCTGCACCGTCTTATGCATGATCGTGGTTACTTTGCCCAGGATGTTCACGACCCCCGTCGACACCCCGTTCTTGGTCTCGAACGTGATGTCGCGGTTGCGCAACTGAATCGTGATCGGCACCAGATCCATGCTGTCGGTCACCTTTACGAAGTCCGTGCGCACATCGAACGGGAACGGCGGGCCGCTCAGCACCTTGTGCGATGAGCTGAAGGCGTCAAGCGCTGCGTCAAGATCGCTGAACTTGATGGGCGGCGGGGCGAATAGCTTGGCGGCCAACTCAATGCGGTCGAACTGCTTGCCTTGCTCTTGGGCGCCCATCGGACCGGTTCCGAGCTGTTCCAGGCCGCCTCCGCTGAACCGGTCTTGCTTGCCCTTCTTGCTCATCTCTTCGTATTGCGTCAGGCCGGCGCCGGGTACGTACTTCAGCGCATCTTTCTCGCTACGGTCGATGGTGTAGTGATAATCGCCGCACTGGCAGGTGTCCACGAACTCCAGGTCGATGTTCTCGCCGATGCCCTCGAGATAGCGGTAGTGCCAGGTCTCGAACGGAAACGTGGACGTCTCTCCTCCGCCTTCATCGAAGGGCCGCTCGTACATGCCGCCCGACGGATGCGCGTCGATCGAGTCCGGCGGACCCCACATGATATAGATACGCCCGCGGTCGGTCTTCCATCCCGGCTTGCCCGCCGCAAAATGGTCGTTCGCGTATTGAATGCGCCGGTAATGTTCTTCGCGGAACTCGTTCTCAGGGGAATCGGGATTGGGGTTGCGCCGCTGCCAGAAGTTCTCGATGAACGCCTCGCGTTCCTCGTCGTTGCTCAGGCTCAGAAACGCCTTGCGCTCATCGTCGGAGATGATGTAAGGCACTTCCTCGTTCAGCCAGGTTTTATACGGGCCCTTCAACTCCTGCCGGAGAGCCCTCTGAGCTTTATACCGTTCCTTATCGGACAGTTGGCGATTGAGCGGATCGGGCTCCTGATCCTGGCCGGCAGCCGGAGCGGCCTGCGGTTGATTCGCGGCGGGAGAGGGGTCGCTTTGCTGCGCCAGGAGCCCGGCCGCGGGCATCCAGATGAGGCCGCAACCAAGAGCGGTGAAAAGAAGACGGCGGCTTAAGAACATCATTGCCTTCGATACTCCTGCAATCTCTTCATTTTACGGCTACTTTAGGCGTCGGGCAAGGTTCAGCGCGCGGTCGGTCGCCGATTGGACGCTTCAATGTCGCGAATGTCACCGGTTCAGAGGCACCCACGAGTGAGAATTCGCTTGATTTGCGACCGGCGCGGCTCTCTGGAAAGGCCTTGCGCCGTCCAATCCTCAGGCTTGCGTCTCTCGCGCTTTACGCCCCTGGTCGGGGAACAGGCATCCTCATAAGCGGTGTTTCAGCGCTACTCCCGGCATCCAGCGAGATTCAGCAGCTGGGAAAGAACTTCGACTGCGGGGAACCTTTTTCCGTCCCCTCGCGTACACTGGAGTGTAGAAAAAGCAGGGATTTCATACGCTCATGAAGAAGATTCTTCTCATTGCTCTCGCTGTGCTCGTTGCTGCCGTGCTGGTCGCCGTCATGGTGATCAGGCAGCAGTCGGGCTACACCAAGGTCTACACCGCGACCGTGGCGCGGCAAGATCTCTCCACCATCATTAGCGGGACCGGCCAAATCAAGCCCACGAACTATGTGAATGTCGGCGCAACCGCCATGGGCCGCATCACTCACCTTTATGTAAAGGAGGGCGAGAAAGTAAGGAAGGGCGAGGTGGTGGCATCCATTGAGAATGTGCAGCAGGAAGCCAACGTCGCCGGCCAGGAAGCTTCCATCGCCGCCGCGCAGACTGACATCGCCTCCTACATCGCCGCCGAAAAAACTCAGCAGGCCAACGTGCAGCATGCGCAGGCCGACCTTGAGCAGAAGCAACTCGACTGGAACGTGCCCAGGCCCTTTACAAAGACGGCATCGACTCCAAGCAGGAGTATGACGCCGCCAAAGCCGCCTATGATCTCGACGTCGCCTCAGTGGCCCAGGCTGTTCGCCCAGCTCAACCAGGCCAGGGCCAACACCGCTTCGGCGCGCGGCCACCTTCGCACCCAGCAGGCCAATCTCAAGGTCAACGAGGATCTGCTCAATCGCACCATCGCCATCG
>CAWHVN010000004.1:0-9154 GCA_963832805.1 uncultured Acidobacteriaceae bacterium
CTTTCCTTGCGGCCGATGATGCCCGCCGCGACAGCGCGTCTTATCCCCGCCGCGCCTGCCACGCCTGCGGGCTCGCCAAAAACACCTGCACGTCGCGCCAAAAGGGTGATCGACTCAAGGATCTCCTCATCGGACACAGCAATAAACGCGCCGCCAGACTCAAACACCGCACGCATTCCTTTGACGAAGTTGCGTGGATGCCCTACGGCAATCGAATCCGCAAGTGTGGCGGCTGCACAGGGCGTCAGGCCGCTGCGATTGCGCCACGCAGTTACAAATGGCTGGCAGCCCTCAGCCTGCACCCCCAGAATGCGAGGTAATCGTGGAAGAACGCCCAGATGGTGCATCTCCTTGAGCCCTTTCCACACGCCCCCAACCGTGCAGCCATCGCCAACGGTCACCACCACCCAATCCGGAAAGCTGCCGGGTGAAAGCCGTGAAAACTGCTCGGCGAGCTCGAGCGAAACCGTCTTCTTGCCCTCAATCAGGTAGGGATTGATGGCGCAGTTACGGTTGTACCAGCCAAACTCCACGCTGGCCTTCATGCACAACTCCCACGCCTCGTCGTATGTCCCCTGCACGGAGAAGACTCGCGCTCCGTACACGAGCAACTGGGCAACTTTGGCTTCCGGTGCGCGCGCGGGAACGAAGATCGTCGCCGGAATCCCCGCTGCCGCGGCAAATCCAGCCAGCGAAGAAGCAGCGTTGCCTGTGGATGCGCAGGTGATCTGACCGGCTCTCTTTTCGAGCGCTTTCACCACACCCACCGCGCTGGCGCGGTCCTTAAAGGATGCCGTCGGATTACGGCCCTCATCCTTGACCCAGCACCGCGCGACGCCCAACTCGCCTGCCAGGCGCGAAGCTTCATACAGCGGCGTCCAGCCGACTTGCAGGTGAGGGATCAGCTCCGGCGACGAAACGGGCAGCAGCGGCAGATATCGCCACATCGAAGGCTCCCGATTGCCGGCGAGCGCCTCCGAATTGAGCTCCTGCAGCACCGCGTCGTAGTCGTACACCACATCTAGGATGCCGTCGTGATACCCGCAGGCAGGGCAGTAGTATTCGACTTCCTCCGTCGCGTAAACGCGCCCGCAATGGACGCATTGAAGCCCTGTCACGTGCATCGGCTTCTCCCTGGCTGCGCGGATCGTTCTCTGCCGCCGCAGGCGAATCTACACCGCCATCGTGATTGCCCGCAGCTTGCAACGGCTCACGCATAGCCCGCAGAAAAAACACTTCTCTTCGTCGATTTCTACAACTCTCGCTTCCTTGTCCTGATGAATCGCGCCGTACGGACAGCTTTTCTCGCAGATTCCGCACAGCACGCAGCGCTCCATGTTCACTTCAGGCGCACCCTCGGCTCGTGGAGCGCCGCGCTGCCGCATCAGTCGAATCGTGAGGCCGCTGATTTCGTCCACCGACGCATAATCGTGCTCGTCAAGAAACGCGTTGAGTTCTTTGGCAAGTTTTGCGTACACCGTTGAGCCGCGCAGAATCGCCTCGGTGCACACCTGCACCGCCGATGCGCCGGCCATCAGCATCTCCGCCGCATCGCGGCCGTTGCTGATTCCGCCTACGCCAAAAATGGGAATCTTCACTGCCCGCGCCGCTTCGTACACGCAGCGCAGGGCCAGCGGCTTGATCGCCGGGCCCGAAAGCCATCCAAACCCATCCTTGCTGCCCATCAGCGGCAGCCCGGTTTCCAGGTCGATGCTCAGGCACGGCCCGAATGAATTAATCATCACCAGCGCATCGGCGCCTGCATCCTCTAGCGCCAGCGCAATCTCCTGAATGTTGGGGTGAGGGCTCAGCTTCATGAACACCGGTACATCCACGGCTTCCTTAGCCGCGCAGAGGGCGTCGATAATCGGCGCAATATTGTTGCCGACATAATGCGTCGAAAGTTCGAGCGCGTCGGCAAAAGGCCTCACCAGCGGCGCCACCTCGCGAATCTGCTTGGCCGTGTAGCCCAGGCCCACGATCACGGGCAAGCCCGTCGCGCGCGCCAGTTTGTACTCGGTGTCGATCCATTGCTCTTTGGGCAGTTCCGACCAGAGCTCGGTGTTCAGGAATCCGCCGCGAATCTCCGCCATGCAGGGCCGCGGAACCTCGGCAGGTTCAACCGAGATCGTCTTCGTCACCAAGCCGCCCGCGCCGCCGTTCGCGGCCGCCTGCAACGTGGCGCCGTCTTTCGATGGCGGCCCGGCAGCCGGCAAAATCGGGTTTCTGAACTCCAGCCCGCAGATGTTGACTCGTAGATTTGCCATCGCGCTTTTCCTTCAACCGAGGTTCCGAACGCCAGTCGATGGTGCCCGGCGTCCCGCCATCAAAGTTGACTCTTCCCTTGGGTAAGGGCGTTCCGCTGCGGCGAGCAATCCCTTGCGCCACGAGGATGTGTGAATTGATTGTCGTGCAGTGCCTTCTGCGGCAATGTGATTTGAATCACAACACTTAGGTGACGGTGTTGGCTAGAATCCATCGCACGATGGAGAAGTCTGCAAACTTGCTGGTCGGCGGCGGACCCGTCATCACGCATGACGACCGCCAGCTCTTCCTTGAAGACGGTTGTGTCGCCATTCGCGATGGATTGATTGCCGGCATCGGTCCAACCGCTGAGATGAGGGCTTCCCATCCCGGCGTCCGCTTCCTCGACGCCCAGGGCCGCGTCATCATGCCCGGCCTCATCAATACTCATACCCATCTCTACAGCGCCTTCGCGCGCGGCATGTCACTCAAGAGCGCGGCCCCCGGCAACTTCACTCAGATTCTGGAGCGTCTCTGGTGGCGGCTCGACAAGGCTCTCACGCTCGACGACGTATATTGGAGCGCCATGGTTGGCATCATCGATTGCATCCGCAATGGTGTGACCACCATCTTCGATCATCACGCCAGTCCGAACGCAGTCTCAGGAAGTCTTTTCCGTATCGCGCAAGCCTCGCGCCAGACCGGCATCCGCGCCTGTCTCTGCTATGAAGTCTCCGACCGCGATGGCCCTGAGGTTGCCGCGCAGGGCATCGCGGAGAACCAGGCGTTCCTCGAGCACTGCAAGCGGGCTGCCGAAAGCAATCTGCGCGGCCTCTTCGGATTGCACGCGTCCTTCACGCTCAGCGATCGAACACTGGCTCGCTGTCGTGAAATTGCTGTGGACCTCGACGCCGGATTCCATGTGCACGCCGCGGAAGCCCTGGCCGACGTCGATCAATGCCTCCGTGAGCATGGAATGCGCGTGGTCGAACGTTGGCATCGGCTCGGCATCCTCGGTAGCCGAACCCTCGCCGCGCACTGTGTCCACGTCGACGAGCATGAAATCGATCTGTTGCGCGACTCAAAAACCAATGTCGTGCACAACCCTGAATCCAATATGGCCAATGCCGTAGGCTGTGCTCCGGTTCTTGAAATGATGCGCCGCAGCGTTCGTGTCGGCTTGGGCACCGATGGCTACACAGCCGACATGTTCGAGTCCATGAAGGCCGCCAGCCTCCTTCAGAAGCATCATTCCGGCGACCCAAGGGCCGGCTGGGCCGAGCCGCCCGCCATGCTCTTCCGCGAAAACGCCGCGATTGCCACGGAATTCTTCGACCATCCCATCGGCAAGCTCGTTCCCGGAGCCCATGCCGACCTCATCCTCGTCGACTACGACCCGCCAACCCCCTTGCAGGCCGAGAATCTCCACAGCCACATCCTCTTCGGCCTCTCCGGCAGCGCCGTATCCACCACCATCCTTGGCGGCCAGATTGTCATGGAAGACCGCAAGCTCCTTGCGATCGATGAAAAGGAAGTCATGAGCAAGGCCAGAGCTGCCGCTGCCGCGCTATGGACGCGATTCTAGAGCATTTTCGGAATACACGTAGACTTCTTGAGCGCATTGAAGGGTGGCTTCTTCTTGAGGAAAAAGCCACTTGAGTGTTTGCTTTCGGTCTACAGCAATTCCGAAAATGCTATAGGTGTAACGGCAAGTTTTGATCGTGAAGCCGAAACCGGCAGGGTGAATAAGCGCCTCAGCCGTCTCCGCGCACTCAAAGCGAAAGAAAGATCGCGCCTTCTTCCACGGCAAGCTCGATCCCGGCAGTCTTGGCCGCTTCCTTCAGCGCCGCATCCAGCATCACCACCGGATCCGGGCTCACATCGAGCCGGCGCATCAACCCCTCGCCCTTCTTCGTGCCCGCTGAGAGGGTGATCTTCAATCCGCGGCGCTTGCATCGCACTGCGGTTCCATCCTCGAGTTTGGTGTTCATCGGCTTGATGTAGGCATCCACGTAGTGAACGCCGATGCCGGACTTATCTTCGGTCTGCGCGGGAAGCTTGCTTTCCGCAGCCGGATTCACATCACAAAGTTTGACTTTCACGTTGCGCTCCGAGAGGTTCGATTCCTTTCGATTCGAGAAACTCGTCCATAACTTTTCTGAAGGCGCGAATATGGTCAGGCGTGCTGCCGCAACACGCCCCAATGATGTTTGCTCCAGCCTCAAGCAGCGGCAGCACACCCTTCACCATCTGCTCCGGCGTCTCGTCGTACACAATCTTCATATTCACGAGCCGCGGCTTTCCTGCGTTCGGCTGGACCATTACCGGCAGCTTGGTCGCACTCTTGTATCGTTCCACTGCCAGGAGCGCGTGCGGCATATCCATTCCCGTTCCACAGTTGAGAGCCACGATGTGCGCCCCGTGCTCCTCCATGAACTCGGCAGCGCGTTCCGGCTCCACGCCCATCATGGTCCGGAAAGTCGAGCCATCGAGCGTAGTGTCGTAGGCCATCGATCCGATGATGCACTTCGCGCCCGCTTTCTGGGCCGATTCAATGCCGATCAGGAGCTCTTCCAACGATGTTTGTGTTTCGATGATGACGGCGTCCGCGCCGCCTTCGACCAGTGCCGCCGCCTGCTCTTCGAAGGCGCTGCGAACCTGGGCTTCGGTGAAGTCGCCAAACGGCTCGAGCAATCCACCGAAGGGGCCAATGTCGCCAAGCACGTATCCCTGTTTGCTGCCGAATGCTTGCCGCGCGATCTCCACGCCCGCTTTGTTGACCTCGGCCACATGCTCCGATTCGCCATGCCGGTTGAGCATAATGCGCGATCCACCAAAAGAATTGGTGATGATGCAATCAGAGCCGGCATCGGCATATCGGCGTTGGATGGCGAGCACCCGTTCGGGGTGCGTCAGATTCCAGGCCTCGCCGCAGTTACCCTGTTCCAAGCCGGCAATCATCAACTGTGTGCCCATCGCTCCGTCGCCGAGCAAAGGCCGCTCCAGCGCCGCCTCGTGTAAAAGCTTCTTCATGAGGTCTTCGTCTCCCCGTTCAATTCCTTTTGTACCAGAGCGCAGTGGATCGTTTCGAGAACCAGGCGCCATTTGTGATTGCGGCTCGATGGGTCACAATAGCAGCCCGCACTGTTTGGTTCGCGCCGCCACGTCAGGACCGCATTCAGGCGCTGTCCAACGAGAGGCTTTTCGTTCTCGATAGCGGCCATTAGGCTCTCGGAATCCGCAATGTACTTGCACATGGACCTGTGGCCGGTATCGCCCTGTGCTGGTATGCAACTCTGCTCTCGAATGGGATATCCCTCTGCCCGTGGCCCCAGCTTCACGTTGTAGATGAAGGCGAGCGGACGGCCCATATTCGTACAAGTCGTCCCGTCATAGCGGAATTCAACGTCAATCGACCCATCCGGGGCCGGGCGCATCGTAAGACGCTCCTCGGCCCACCGCTGTAATGCCTTCCGATTCGTTGAGTACTGCGCGCCAGGATCCAGCACCGTGAAGCGCGTCGGGATCGGCTCGCCGGTTGTCCGCGGCGCTCGCTTGTAAGGTGCGCGCCTGTACTGGCACGGCCTGAATGAGCAGCTTTCGCACGGAATGAGGCTGGTAAGCCGCTGCAAACGCTCCGTGTGGCGCGTCACGCCGAACACCGCCAGTTGAGTCTTTTTGGGGCGTAACATGCCCGAGTCGAATACATCCACGCGGGAAGGGAGGGACTCGCTTCGCGTTTGTTTGATCAATTCCAGAAGCCGCGGTTGTTCCGCCACGTCCCAATCGGGATAGCCGGGGCTGGAGTGAGGCAGCACAGCCATTCCCCGTTGTTCCGCCCAATCGCAAAGACGGGCTCCGGCAAATGTGGTCAGGTGCTCAACAACTGCAGAGGCAAACACCTCCAGAAAGAAGTATTCGTCGGGCCTCTCTTCGCTCCAGCAACGCCCCGCCTCTTCTTCGGCCTCCGGGCCCGCGCCAACAGCAACCAAGATCGCGCTGTGCGCCCCGGCTTGCTCGATCGCGTTACGCAGGCGTTTGCAGTTGAAGGCCACGCCGTCAATCCGGATCGTATCGCCCCGCGTCGTATCCCCGTCGGTTTCCAGGCTCTCCACCTGCCTCGCGTAAAACCACGGTCGCCCATTCTTCGCGTACCATTCGCGCGCCCAATCCGCCAGTTCGCGTGCGCGCCCTTCCAGCACCCAGCCGCGAGGGTAACCGAGTAGCCGCACATACTCCTGCGGCGATACGTCTACGCCGGTGAGCGTGTCCGCAATCTCGATGGATTCGGCTACCTGGCGCATGAAATCGGCTCCACAGCTTTGAACTGACAGCCATCTACGAAGAAGTCGAAGAAGTTCGGGTGAGTTTCCAGTCGGCAGTGTTGCACTTTCCTCACCAGTTCTTCCAACTCCTGGCGTTTCGCTTTCGAGAGCAAGGCGATCGTCGCGCCTTCAATCGCCAGATTCCCGGCCCGGACAAACTTCTCTTGCGCGAGGTTGGGCGCCAGTCCGATCCGCTTCGAGGCTTCGACATTGATGTGCCGTCCGAAGCCCCCAGCCAGATAAAACACATCAATATCGTCGAAGTTGATGCCGTAAGTGTTGAAGACGACTTGAAGCCCCGCAACGTTGGCGCCCTTGGCTTGGGCCAGTTCATTCACGTCGCTCTCCAGCAGATAGACGTCGCCGTTTTCCCCATGGCAGAGATCGATGCGATGCACGTCGCCTTCGAACCGGCCTCGCTCGTTCATGCGGCCAGTGCGCATCAGCTCGCTTAGCAAATCCACCAGTCCAGAGCCGCAAATGCCCTCCGGCGCCAAGTCGCCGATGACGCGAATCCTGAATTTCCCATCCTCGCCAATCTCTACTTCCTCAATGGCGCCGTCCAGGGCAGGCATCCCGCAGGCAATTGCTCCGCCTTCGAAAGCTGGTCCCGCCGGACACGACGCCGCGAGAATCCGATGCCTGTTCCCGACCAGCAGCTCTGTGTTGGTGCCGATGTCCATGATCGCGATCAGGCGCTCCTCTTGAGCCAGATCCGCGGCCAGCATACAGGCGGCCGCATCGGCCCCCACGTGACCGCTGATGATGGGAGCGCCATACACGCGGGCTTTGGGATGAATCGGCAAAAGGCTGCGCAGGCCGGACTCGACAAGGCTGGTCGTGTTGCGCTTGCCTTCGGCCAATTCGATCTCCGTGATCGACCGGTACGGAGTCTGGCCGATCGAATACACGTTCTGACGGAAGAAAAGATCGCGCATGGTGGAGTTGCCCACCACCACCATCTCGTAGATCGTCTTCGGGTCAACAGGGAACTTCTCGATCGCGTGGCTCAGGTATCCGGCCAGCGTTCGCATCAGCAGCCGGCCGGGATGGCTGGTGTCGTAGGCAATGCGCGACATGATCTCCGAGCCGCCGAACCGCTGTGGATTCTCAAACGACGTGTCCGCGATCAATTCACCGCTTTCCAGGTCCAGCAAGCGCACCACGACTGTCGTCGTTCCAAGGTCCATCGCGATTCCATGGTTGGCCCGGTGGATCGTTCCACCTCGACTCCGTCAATGAGGATGCGATCGCCGTCGCGCGTGACGGCAGGATCGAGCCTGGGCGTCTCGGCCCCTGCGGGCAGCCCAAACGCCCGCCGCTAATCCGCATGTGTCCTCGCCGCATCGTGTGGACAGCGAACCTGGCCGCTCAAGCCTGTGACGAATGTCTGGCAGGAGAGGCGAAAGTTTCCCTTCAGATGACGCTCCGCCTCGGTCGTCGGCGAGAGCGCTTCCATCCCCTCGACCACTTCGACCATGCACTCTTTGCATTTGCCTTGCTTGCGGCACGAGGTGGAACGTCGATGCCCATGGCCTCGGCTTGATCGAACAGCGAGCGACCCGGGTCGGCCTCGGTCGAGTGTCCGTTAATGGTTAGGGTGACGGCCATTTTGGGGAGTTGACTACCATCCCTTCGCCTCGAGTTCCGCTTTCAGCGCCTCTGCCACATCCTGCGCGACCCCTCGCGCTCCTGTTCTTCGCTCCACTTCCATTGCGCCAGATAGTCGTCGGCGTCCTGCAACCCGCGCATGGCGGCGAGGCGATCAATGTGCTCCATGAATCGCCCATCCAGCATCACGGTCACATCATCGATCCCGTCGTCAGCCTTGATCTGGGTCGGGACTTCCTGCCAATAGAGGATCTTGTAAGTGGCCATTTGGGTCACGCGTGTCCTGACAGCCGCAGGAACAAATCCACGGCTGCGGAGGCATTGGCTTCATATTTGTCGGCGCCGATTTCATCGGCGAACATCTGGCTGATGGGAGCGCCGCCCACGGCCATCTTGATCTCCGGATCACCCGCCGCATGGAAACCTTCGATCACGGTCTTCATGTACATCATGGTCGTTGTCAGCAGCGCGCTCATGCCGATGATGGTCGGATTGCATTTCTCGGCGGCGGCCATGAATTTTTCCACGCTCTGGTCCACGCCGATATCGTGCACTTCAAACCCGGCGCCTTCGGCCATCATGCCCACCAGGTTCTTGCCGATATCGTGTAAATCGCCGCGGACCGTGCCCATCAGCAGCACACCCTTGGGCTTGGTGCCGCCTTCCTTCGAAGTCAACAGAGGCTTCAGCACCGCCATGCCCGCCTTCATCGCCCGCGCCGCGATCAGAACCTCCGGCACGTACAGCACGTTGTGCTTGAAGTCCTCGCCCACAACGCTCATGCCGGCGATTAGTCCTTCGGTCAGCACCTCCTGCGCGGAACGGCCTTCGGCCAGAGCCTCTTTAGTAAGCCACTCCACCTGATCGGCGTTTCCTTCGTACAGGTGCTGGTTCATCAAAGCATAATCGGGCATCGAATCGCATCCTCAGCGTGTACTCGCAACCGCCCCCGCGGCGCGCTTGGCATTGAATTC
>CAWHVN010000005.1:0-70753 GCA_963832805.1 uncultured Acidobacteriaceae bacterium
CAACACATCGCGTGTTGCCGCGGACAGCGCGGCCATCTGGTCTGCGTGCGACTGCGTGGCGTAATTGGGATCCTCGTGCCTGCGGTGCAGCGGATAATTCGCCGATGCAGTGCCGATCGGCCCCTTCTCGCTGTCAACCAAAGTCACGCGAACGCTGAGTGTGCCGAAATCGACCCCGGCGACAATAACCATCGAAACTTCTCCTTCGGTAAACGCTTGCTGATCCGCCCATCAGACTACACCATCGCGGCAAATCGAGGCGTTCTCGGCTACTTCTTCGAGCCAGGCAACATCGACGTGAGCCTGCCCATGATTCCGGGCTTGGCGGCCGGTTGCGCGGGTGATGGTTTGGCCGGGGTCGCAGGTGCAGTCGCAGGCGGGCTCTGTGCTTTCGGCGCGGCAGCTTGTCCCCCCACCCCGGCGCCTGGATTTGCACCGCTCGGGCCACCACTCACGACCGTCGCGTGCGCGAACTGCGGCAGCGGCGCTGCGTTGTCCTGATTCTTCACCAGGATTGTGATGCGCCGGTTGGACGGGTCGTAGGGATTGCTCTTCACGCGCAGCATCTGGTCGGCGAATCCGCGCACCTGCGTTACCTGGTCGGGGCGTACGCCATCCTGCTGCAGCAGTCGCCGCGCCGCGTTGGCGCGGTCCGCCGAAAGCTCCCAGTTGCTGTAATTGGCGTCGGTCGAGTACTGTGCCGCGTCGGTGTGGCCCTCGATCAGTAGTTGGTTAGGCAGCGTCTTCAGCTCTGCGCCCAGCAGCGCCAGCAGCTCCTGACCGCTTGGGCTCAGGCGCGCGCTGCCGCTTTGATAAAACGTACCGTTCTTGTCCTCGATCAATTCAATGCGCAGCCCCTCGGGCGTAATCGTAATCTCAATCTGCTTGATCAGCTTCTGCAGATCCTTGCGCGCCTGGATCTCTCGCTCAAGTTTTTCTTTGAGTTCCTGCAACTGCTGCTGGTTCTGGTCCACCGCAACAGCAGTGCCGTTGCCGGTCCCTGACATCGTGGTCCCCAGCAGGCTGCCGGTTCCCTTGGGATCGTTGAAGTAGCCCGCCACGGCCTTCTTCACCTGCTCACTCTGTCCCATCAGCCACAACACAATGAACAGCGACATCAGCGCGGTCACGAAGTCCGCATACGCCACCTTCCATGCGCCGCCATGATGGCCGCCGTGCCCGCCCTTCTTCTTGATCACGATGATCGATTGCGCCTTTGCCGCCATTCCGCCCCTCAGTCCCTGCGCCTTTGTCTTTGCGTTTCCTGCTCCCTTCTGGCTACTCCCAACTCCCTGCCTTCTCGCTCCCTTGCTCCTTTGCTTTCTCGTTCCCTTGTTCCCTTGGTCCCCTGTCCCCGTTCCTACGCCGCTGCCGCTGCCGCCGGCTCGCTCTTGTTCTTGCAGGTCTTCTCCATCTCGTCAAAGCTCGGCCGCGCGTACGCGGGAATCGCGCGCCGCGCTAGCTCCATCGCAATCATCGGCGCCGAGCCCTTCAGAAAAGCCAACAGCAGCACGCGCAGCACATGGAGATACTCATTGTGCTCGTCGGCCAGTTTCTTCATGCTCGCGCTCAGCGGGCCCACCACGCCGTAGCACAGCAGAATGCCCAGAAACGTCCCCACCAGTGCCGCGGCCACGTGTTTGCCGATCTCCTCCGGCGGTCCGCCCAGCGAACCCATCGTGATCACTACCCCAAGCACCGCCGCCACAATGCCCAGCCCCGGCAGCGAATCGGCTACCGTGGCCAGCGAATCGGCAGGCTGCGTCGCCGCGTGATGGTGAACGTCCATGTCCAGCTCCATCATCTGGTCCATGTCGAACGGCTCCACGCCCCCCGTGATCGCCGTGCGCAGCGTGTCGCATACAAAGTCCCGCGCATGATCGTCGTTCAAAAACTCGGGATAGTTTTTGAAGATCGCGCTCTCGTTGGGCTTCTCCACGTCCATCTCCACCGCCAGCAGGCCCTCTTTGCGCACCTTGTTCAGGAACTGGTACATCATCTTCAGCGTGCTCAGGTAGCGTGCTTTGGTAAACGGCGAGCCTTTCAGTGACGCCATGAGCCCCGCAACAATGTCCTTCAGGATGCGCACGGGATTCGCCACCAGCAGCGTTCCTGAGGCCGCGCCGGCAATGATCAAAAGCTCGGCGGGCTGCAAGAGAACGAGTATGTGCCCCTTCTCCATCAGGAAGCCCGCGATGATCGCGGCGAACACCACGACGATGCCTATGATGGCAAGCATTCTGATTCCTCCACCGGCGCCAGGGGCCCGTGGTTCGCCCCCGCAATGGTCGCCCGGTTGCCTCCCGTCCGGTTGCTTGTTTCCATGGCCTCCCTCGCGCGCCTCAGCAGTTGCGCCAGTGTTTCTCCGCAATCGCCGGCGGCCTGTGCCGCGCCGATGCTTACCGTGAGCGACACGCGGTCGCCCCACCAGCGGAAGTCCGCCGTGCGCGCCAACCCAGCCAGCGTTTGCGCGTGCGATGCCAGCATCTCCGCGCTGCGCTCGTGCGCCACGATCAGAAACTCATCGTCCCCCCAGCGGCTCATCTCCTCTGCCGGCCGCAGTCCTTGCACCAGCGCGCGCCTCACCTTCTCGAGCATCGCGTGGCAGGCGCTTGCGCCGTGCGTCTTGCGCAACTCCTCCGCCTGATCCACTCCAATCCATAAAACGCTGAACGGCGGACCGCCTCGCGTAAAATCGTCGAACTCCGTTTGCAGCCGTTCTTCGAACTCTCCCAGGCCCTCTTCCGCCCCCAGGTCCTCAGTGCTTTCTCCGTGAGGCAGCGCGTCAAGACTCTCCGCGGGATGAAACAGCGCCGCCGCGCCGATCCGTTCTCCCAGCCCGTCGCGCAGCACCAGAACCCGCGCTATCACAGGAATTCCATGGCCCATCTTATGCCGCGCCCGCACCAACGCCCGCCGCCCCTCTCCCGCCGCTGGCTCGGCATCAGCATCTCGGGTTTCCTCCAGCAAGAGTGCTTCCAGGCCTTCGGGCAGCGGCTTGGCCAGCAGGTCGATTGCGGCGTACCCCGTGATGCCTTGCGCCGCCTTGTTCCACAGCACCACCTCACCCTCCGTGCCCACCAGAGCAACACCCTCGGGAACGCTGTCGAACGCGGCTTCCAGCAGTTCGTTGCGGTCGGTCATCGACGCTTCTCTTCGGCCCTGAATCTTTCTTCGGCTTTGGATCGGGTCACATTGCCGCCCGGCCCGGGTCGCGCACTCATCCCTCGCGCACACCGCTCCGCAGGTCGGCTTCTCCCTCCTAAATCGGCTTGAAGCGCCGCAACTTCATCGCCTTATGCCGCAATGAGGGAATTCAAATGTGGAAAGGTATTTCTGGATGCGGTGCTGGGCGACAACCGCGACCCTGGCTAACTTGCTGAGTTGCTGACCCGCTGACTCGCGGCTTTACTCGTAGCTCCGCACCCACTCCAGTATCGACCGCACCCCGATCCCGCTGGGCCCTTTGGCGATGAAAGGCCGCGAGTCCTCCACCCACGCCGTGCCCGCGATATCAAGATGGATCCACGGCGTGTCCTCCGCGAAAACGTGCAGGAACTCCGCGGCAATGATGGCCCCGCCCCATCGCCCGCCGGTGTTCTTGATGTCGCCGATGTCCGATTTGATCAACTCCACGTACGCATCGCCCAGCGGCAGCCGCCAGAACTTCTCTCCGGAAATCTCCAGGGCCGACTCAAACTTGCTGTACGCCACGTCGTCATTCGAGAAGGCGCCGGCTGTGACCTTACCCAATGCGACCGAAATAGCGCCCGTCAGCGTCGCCGCGTCAATCAGGTGCGTTGCGCCGAGTTGCCGCGCGTAGGTCAATCCGTCCGCCAGTACCAGCCTTCCTTCCGCGTCGGTATTGATGATTTCGATGGTCTTGCCCGACATCGCCGTCTGCACGTCGCCCGGCTTTTGCGCCATCGCCGAAGGCATGTTCTCCGCCGCGCAAACAATCGCCATCACCCGTACCTTCGGCTTCAGCAGCGCAATGGCGCGCATCGTCCCGATCATCGCCGCGCCCCCGGCCATGTCGTACTTCATCTTCTCCATGTTGTCCGCGGGCTTGATCGAGATGCCGCCGGTATCGAACGTAATCCCCTTGCCCACGAGCCCGAGCATAGGACCCTCTGTCACTCCTTCGGGCTCATAGCGCAGAACAATCAGCGCCGGCGGCTCCGCCGACCCCTGCGCCACGCTCCAAAACGCGCCCATCTTCAGCTCGTGCAGCTTTTCCGTGGAATGCACTTCGCACCCCAGGCCCACCTCCTGCGCCATCAACGCTGCGCGTGCCCCGAGAATCGTCGGCGTCAGCTTGTTGCCCGGCTCGTTCACCAGCGACCGCGCGAAGTTCTGGCTCTCGCCGATAATCGCGCCCTCCGCAAACGCTGCCTCAACTGCCCCGCGTTCGCCTTCAGCCGGAGCCGCAATGGTCAACGACTGAATGCTCTGGTCCTTGCGATCGCTGCGGTAGGTATCCGCGTCGAAGTCGCCCACATACGCTCCCTCGACTGCCGCCCTGGCCAACGCCTCAATGGAACCCTTGCCGTAATTCTCCGGCAGCGCCAGCGCCACTTCCCGAATCCCGCGCGGTTTCGCAAATCGCACAGCCGTCCCGGCCGCCTCGCGCACCGAGTGGACCGTGGCCTTGGCCAGCTTGCCCAGCCCCACAATCAGCAGCCGTTTGGCGGCGATCCCCGCCGGCGCGTGCAGCAACACCGTTTCATTGGCGCCACCTTTGTACTCGCCTGTCCCGAGCACACTCGCCGCAGCGGCTTGAACAGCCGGGTCGGAGGTCAGCAGCGTGGGCCTCGGTTTGGCGTCCGGGCCCTTTTCGGTTTGAGTGTCGGCTGCCAGAACAGCCAGCAGTTCGGTGGCAGTCCCCGCGATCGGGGCAAAGCAAATTTCAGCGCGCATAGTGCTCATTCTTCATGGAACGCTCGATTTGTGGCAAATCTGAGCGTTTCAGGGCGCGCGTCACTTCGCGTCTGCCACCACCCCAATCTCAGAATCGCTCGACGACCCCGATCGCTCGATGAGCTAAAGCCAATGGCTACTAGCTACTAGCCCCTCACCGCCCCCCGCGATGTTTGTTCGCCTTGATCGCCGCCCGTGCCTCCCGGTCCGCCTCCCGCCGCCGTTCCGTCTCCCGTTTGTCCCAGTCCTGCTTGCCCTTGGCCACCGCCAGCTCGCACTTCACCCGCCCGTTGCGGAAATACAGCCGCGTCGGAATGAGCGTATGCCCCTTGACCTGCGTCTTGGAGAGTAGCTTGCGGACCTCTTCGCGGTGCAGCAGCAGTTTCCGTGTGCGCGTCTCGTCGTGGTTCGCCATATTGCCGTGGGAGTACGGCCCGATATGCATGTTCAGCAGGAACGCTTCGCCATCCTTGATCAGCCCGTAGGAGTCCTTCAGGTTGGCCTTGCCCTCCCTGATCGACTTCACTTCCGTTCCCCGCAGCGCCACGCCGGCCTCGAATTTCTCCAAAAGAAAGTAGTTGTGGCTGGCCGCGCGATTGTGCGCCGCGTCGCGCTCGCCGCTGGCCACGGGATCGCGGGGCTTCGCCGGTTTTTTGGCGGCCGGAGTGTCCTTTTGGGCGATAACATGGCTGGTTTGGCGGGCCATTGGCGGGCATCCTTGAATTCTCATCGTAGCATCGGGCCACATCCCGGAGAGCTGCGTAGAACGGCAATGGGGCTTTGTTAGAATGAGGAAGCGTTTTTCCGGGAAGTTCGGCGTGATGAATCGCATCGGAATGCCCGCCGCGGCCCAAAATGGGTCTGCAGCCGCGTGCAACTCCGGGCTCGTAGGCACGCCCCCCTTTGCCGTGTCCGCCTTTGCCGTGTCTTGGAGTCGTATGAACCGTCGTCCCCCCGCACAAGCCGCAGTTCGCACCATGGCGTCGCGATGGACTCTCGCCCTCGCGCTTCTGGCTGCCGTGGCCGGCTTCGGCGTGCCTGCTGCCCGGCTTCACGCGGAGTCAGCCAACTCTGACTTCAAGCAAGGCCAGGCAGCCGAGGCTCGCGAGGACTACGACACCGCTTTCGAGTTCTACCAGAAAGCCCACACCCGCGATCCCAAAGACGCGCGTTTCAAGATCGCTCTCGCGCGCATTCGCGTCACCGCTTCGTCCGCGCACATCACCAACGGCCGCAAGCTGCTCCAGTCGGGCGACGTGCAAGGCGCCCTTTCCGAGTTCCTCCACGCCGCTGAAATCGACCCCGGCAACGAGGCCGCGCAGCAGGAGATTGCCAGCGTCCGCCAAAGGCAAGGCGCCAGCGCGGCGGCTCCAGAAGTGGGCCTGCCCCAGCCCCCCGGCGAGGTACAGGAACTTAACCAGGTTGAAGCTCCGCCCGAGCTTCGCCCGCTCACCAATGAGCCGCTCTCGCTGCATATGTCCGAGGACGCCAAGGTCGTCTATCAGGCCGTCGCCAAGGCCGCCGGCGTCAACGTCCTCTTCGACCCCGACTTCAATTCCAAGCGCATCCAGGTTGACCTGAATAACGTCTCCCTTCTCGATGCGCTGCGCATCGTCGGCGTCATGTCTAATACTTTCTGGCGCCCGGTCACCAGCAACACCATCTTCGTCGCGCAGAACTCGCGCACCAAGCGCCAGGAGCTCGACGAACAGGCGGTGCAGACCTTCTATCTGACCAATGCCTGGCAGCAGAACGACCTCAACGACGTGCAGACCGCTCTGCGCAACGTGATGCCCAACGCCAAGGTCTACGGCGTGCAGAGCCAGAACGCCATCGTGATGCGCGGAACGCCCGACGAGCTGCTTCTCGCGCAGCAGCTCATTGACAACCTCGATAAGGCGCGCGGTGAAGTCGTCGTCGACATCGCGGTGCTCGAAGTGAGCAAAAACTGGGAGCGCACGTTGGGCATCTCCTGGCCCAGCAGCGTCGGCGTCGCTCTTCAGCCCAACTGCGCAGCAACCAACAGTTGCAGCTCTTCCAGCAGCTCCTCGAGTTCTTCGACCACCACCACAAGCCCGACGCTTTACACGCTGGCCCACCTCAACTCCACTGACTTTGCCATGACCGTCGGTTCGGCCACCCTCAATCTTTTGCTGACCGATAACAACACCAAGGTTCTGCAGAGCCCGCGTATCCGCGCCACCGACGATCAAAAAGCCAGCATGAAAATCGGTTCGCGCATCCCCATCGCCACCGGGTCTTACCAGACCGGCGCCTCCACAGCGCTCGTCAGCTCGTTGGTCAACACGCAGTTCCAGTACCAGGACGTGGGCGTGAACATCGAGATGACGCCAAGCATCCACTACGACCACGATGTCACGCTCAAAATCAAGATCGAGGTCTCCGCCGAGAGCGGCACTGAAACCATCAGCGGCGTCACCGAGCCGATCATCAGCCAGCGCGTCGTCGACCAGACCATCCGCCTGCGCGAGGGCGAGGCCAGCATTCTCGGCGGCATTCAGAACAAGCAGGAACAGAACAACTGGGCCGGCATCCCCGGCCTCAGCGCGATTCCCGTTCTAAAATACGTTTTCGGATCAAGGGACCGTCAGATCCAGGATGACGACATTGTCTTCGTCGTGGTGCCGCACATCGTCCGCTCGCAGGTGCTGGATCAGGCGAATCTGCGCGTCATCGATACCGGCACAGGGCAGTCCATTGATCTGCGGCACGCCGATGTGGGTGGCGCGCCGGCTCCGTCCGCGCCGGCGCCTTCTGCACAGCCCGCCGCAGTGCGGGGCCAAGCCGTCGGCACCGTTCCCGCGCAAAGCGCCGTCGAGGCCGCACCCCAAATGCTGGCGCAGTTGCGCTCCGACATGGCCGCCACCGGAGGTCCGCAACCCGTCGCGCAGACCACTGTTCAACAGCCCGCCACGGCTCCCGCGCCTGCGCCTGCGCCGCAACCGTCCGCCCCGCCGCCCGCTCAGCCCGCCGCTCCCCCGGCCGTTTCTCCGGCAGCTCCGGTGCTCGCTCCAGCGGTTGCCCCGTCGTCTCCTGCCGCCACAACACCCGTTGCCGCCGCACCGGCCGCACCGGCCGCGGCCACCGGGGCCGCTTTTGCGCTCAACGCGCCGGCCGCACCGCCGGCCTCCGGCGCAACCTTCCAGGTTCCCGTCGTCTTGAACGGCGCCACTGACGTCGCTTCCATCGCCCTTCAGCTCCATTACGATGCGGCAAAACTCCAACTTGTCAACGTCTCCGGCGGTGACCTCCTCAGCCGCGACGGTCAGGCCGCGCCTCCCATTCACACCGACCAGCCGGCGGGAAATCTCGTCGTCGGCATCTCCCGCCCGCCCGGAACGCACGGCGTCACCGGCACGGGAGTCGTCTGCATCCTCACCTTCCAGGCCAAGGCCTCGGGCGCCAGCGACCTTTCCATCGCTCGTGCCTCGGTGGTCAACAGCGCGCAGCAGCAGGTGCCCGCGGCGAGCGCGCAAACCAGTATCGTCGTCAAGTAGGCGGCCACCCCCATGAGCCTTCAGCGTCCCATTCCGGTTCGGCAAAGCGAACGGGGGCCCCGCGGACAGGTTGCTGGCAGAGCCGGTGTCCGGCGGATGAACCAGGTTGGCCTCACCCTCGTCGAGCTCATCGTCACCGTCTCCATCCTCACCATTCTGTCCATGGCCGCGTTTCCGCTCGTGCGATTCCAGGTCAAGCGCCAGAAGGAGCGCGAGTTGCGCTACGATCTGTGGATGATGCGGGACGCCATCGACAAGTACAAGGACGCAGCCGATCGCGGCGCCTTCCAGACCAAAGTGGAGAGTCAAAACTATCCGCCCGATCTGGACACGCTGGTCAACGGCGTTGACGTGCAGGGCAAGAAGCTCAAGTTCCTCCGCAAGATTCCCGTCGATCCCATGACCGGCAATACGGACTGGGGGCTGCGCTCCATGCAGGACGATCCTGACTCCGAATCCTATGGCGGCCAGAGCGTCTTTGACGTTTACTCCAGATCTCAGGGCACAGGGCTCGACGGCACGAAATACTCAACGTGGTGATGAGAAGAGACTGTTAACCTCACCACAGAATGAACGCAAACGCAGATCGGCAGAAACCGGCACGGGCCGGCTGACAACTGACAACTGATCACTGACCACTAAGAAAATGCGCAACCGACGCACACAATCCGGCTTCACGCTCATCGAGCTGATCATCGTCATGACGATCATCGGCATCCTGGCTACGCTGGCGATTCCCTACTTCGCCGCCGCAGTCAAGCACGCGCGCGAGGCGGTCCTGCGTGAGGACCTTCAAACCATGCGCATGGCCATCGATTCCTACACCATGGACAAACAGAAGGCCCCCCAGTCCCTCGACGATCTGGTCCAGGAAGGCTACCTTAAGGCCCTCCCCGAAGATCCCATGACCCACAGCAAAGATACCTGGGTCACCGATACCAGCGACGCCATGTACTCCATCGACGAAACCGAGCCCGGCATCAGCGATGTTCACTCTGGTTCCGATGAGCAAGGTTCCGACGGCCAGCCGTACTCCTCTTGGTAAATTCAGGAGTGAGGAACGGCTCCATGCTGAGAATTCGCGCTCTCTTCATACTCGCTCTCGTAACTTCCCTCTCCGTCTCCCTCCACCCTCAAAACCCAAAGACCATCTCCATCCGCTTGCTCGACGGCAAAACCGGCCTGCCCGTCAAGGCCTCCAACTTCCTCGTCCGCGTCGATCACCACGACACCCTGCACCCCGAGTGGGTCAAAATCAATGACGATGGTACGGTAATCGTCACCCTCCCCGCCGACGCCAAGGAGATCTCCGTCAAGGCCACCTATGACATGGGAATGGACACTTTTATTAACTGCGATGCCGCCAGGGAAAACGACAAGGAGCGGAACATCTGGTATCCCATCTCGGCGATTCTGAATGCCGGCGTCGTGGCGCCCGACGAGTGCGCCAAAACCGACTTCCTGCCCAAGCCCGGCGAGTTCATCTTCTTCGTCCGCAAGCGTGACTGGCGCGATCGCCCCGAAGACTAGGCAGAACCCCGAACCTTTGCACCCAATGCTCACTCCGTACTCGATTTCATCCTGAGCGGAGTCCGCCGCAGCGGACGCAGCCGAAGGGTCCGCGGTTGCTTCTCGCGCGTTTCATCCACCACGAAATTGGGTGCCCCAGGTCCCTTGCATTTGGGGACCTGGGATAGCACGATCTCATCTTTTCGCGATGTCACCCTGAGCGAAGATCGTCCGCCGCGGCGGACGATCGGAGTCGAACGGGGCTCTGCGGTTGTTTTTAACTCTCGTTGCCTCGTCCATGCGCGCCCAGCGCATAAGGGCGCAACGCTGACTCGCTGACCTGCTGACTTGCTAAGTAAGATAAAGTCTTGGCCCTCGAACCTCCATCTCCGTCTGCCTTCGACTTCCTCGCGCGCGTCGCGCAGGCCTACGCAAGCCTGCTCGAAACCCCTCTCGCCGCCCCGGAGACTGGTCTCGGCGGCAAGCTCTTCTACGCCGGCGAGCTCGACCACGACGGCCGCGCGCTGGTCGTCGCAGCCAACATCGCCGGCGCAGCCACCCTCGTTGCCACCGCCGATCGCGAAGCGCAAAAACAGGCCATCCGCTTGGGTGTCGTTGACTTTGTCGTCACCACGCTCGACGAAGCCCTGCGCATCCTCAAGAATCAACTTCGCAAACGCGAAACCGTCTCAGTCTGCGTCGCCCTTCCGTTGTCTAATGTTGATCGCGAAATGAACGAGCGCGGCGTTGCGCCCGATCTCCTGCGCCGCGACATGGCTGTTCCGCCCTGCCATCGGGCGCTCATTGTTCAGGAAGGCGCGCCCACAGAAACCGATCCGGGCAAGACGCCCGCTCTCGTCACCTGGCGTGTGGACTCAGCGCCCGCTCACTGGCTGCCGAAGCTCGATGCCATCGCCCTCGATTGTCTCGACGCCGATGCATGGGCCGCCCGCCGCTGGCTGCTTCTGTCTCCGCGCTATCTCGGCCGCATGGCGCAAGACCTGCGCCTTCTTGACTCCAACCGCGAATTTGCAGCCCGCTTCATCGAGCGCGTGCGCCAATCCGTCGACCGCGGCGAGATCACGGTCGGCCTCGAAATCTTCTCGTACTTCCGCGGCCTCCACGACGAATTCCGCTTCCCTCCCACCAAATCTTGATCAGCGAACTTCCTGTGCACTGCTCACTGCTCACTGTTCACTTGTTCCCTCGGTCCCTTGGTCCCTCGGTCCCTGCTTCTTCAATCCTCCGCCACAGCTCCGCGATGCCCTGCCCCGTCTTGGCCGAAACCGGCAAAATCTCCTCAACTTCGAGCCCCTGCTTCAGCGCCGCCAGATTGCGCGTACGCTCGTTGCCGCTCAGCCGGTCCACTTTCGTAGCCACCACCAGGAGTTCGCGGTCCACGGAGCGCAGCCAGTCGAGCAGCTGCCGGTCGTTCGGCCGCACAGGCACATTCGCGTCCACAATGCAGATGCACAGCGCCAGCGTCTCGCGTGTCGCGAGGTACGGCTCGATGAACCCCGGCCACTCCGCCGAAATCGACTTCGAAATCTTCGCGTAGCCGTAGCCCGGCAGGTCCGCGAAAATTATCTCCTTCCCACTACGCCCGTCCGAAACCATAAAAAAGTTGATCGCCCGCGTCCGTCCCGGCGTCGAGGAAACCTTCGCCGCCTTCGCGCCCACCAGCGCATTCAGCAGGCTCGACTTGCCCACGTTCGACCGCCCCAGAAACGCGATCTCCGGCACGCTCGCTTTGGGAAACTGCGCCGCCGAAACCGCCGGGCGCAGAAATTGGGCCGACCATCGCATCGCGCGCAACCTCTCTCCTGAGTCTACGGGGCGTGTTTCCCGCCGATGAGCCCTACGTCTCCGCCACCGCCAGCGGCCTCTCGCGGTCCGTGCGCAGCGTCGGCACCGCCGCCAGCAGCGTGCGCGTATACGTGTGCTCCGGCGCTGCCAGCACGCGGCTGCACTCGCCGGCCTCCACAATCTCTCCGCCGCGCATCACGGCCACCCGCCCCGCCACCTGCCCCACCACCGCCAGATCGTGCGAGATGAACAGCATCGCCAGCCCGTACTCGCGCTTGAGCTTGCCCAGCAGCGCCACAATCTGCGCCTGCACCGTCACGTCCAGCGCCGTCGTCGGTTCGTCGGCAATCAGCAGCCGTGGCCGGTTGATCAACGCCATCGCAATGAGAATGCGCTGCCGTTGCCCGCCCGAAAACTGGTGCGGATAATCGCCATACCGCTGCGCCGCATGGGGAATCGCCACCGCCTCCATCGCCGCGATCGCCTTTCGCTTCGCCTCTCTGGCAGTCAGCCGGGCAGTGTGCGCCTCTGCGCACTCGGCCACCTGCCGGCCCACCGTCATCACCGGATTCAGCGCCGTCATCGGTTCCTGAAAGATGATCGCGATCTCGCGCCCGCGAATCCGCCGCATCCGCTCCGGCGTCTGCCGCAACAGATCCGCTTCGCTCCCCTCGCCCGCGCTTCTCCAAAGAATCTTCCCGGCGACCGTCGCCGTCGGCGGCAGCAACCCCATCATCGCCAGCGCCGTCGCGCTCTTGCCCGATCCTGACTCGCCCACCAGCCCCAGCACCTCGCCCTCGTCAACGCTCAGGCTCACGCCGCGCACTGCCTCCACGGTGCCAAATCGCACCTCAAGATCGCGAATGTCGAGAAGAACGCTCACACAGCCATCGTAGTGCATCGCCGCACAAGGGCCAGCGCGCAGCTAAACAATACGCATCGACCAGAGAAAGTGAGAGAATTGACCCATGCTCCCGGTCAATTTGAGTGATCTAACTCCCGAGCACATTCAGGGCCTCATCGATTCAGAGGTTGCAGAAGGCCTAACGCTGGAATATAAGCAGCAATTGCCAACCAATCAGAGTGAGGAGAAAAAGGAGTTCCTATTCGATATTGCGGCAATGGCAAATGCGGCTGGTGGGGATTTGGTCTACGGGATTGCGGAGCGTCGGACGGAAGACAATAAGCCCACCGGAATTCCAGAACAGTTGTTTGGAATTCCGCACTCGAATGTACAAGAAGAGATCATCCGCCTCTCAAGCTACATTCGGGACGGCATCTCTCCAACGCTAACAGGTGTTGTGCTCCAATCCGTGGAGTGTAAGGGCGGGGTCGCTTTGGTAATCCGCGTCCCGTCAAGTTGGAATAAACCGCACATGGTCACAATGGGCGGGGTGGACAGATTCTACAAACGCACTGGAGCGACAAAGAACCCAATGAGCGTGGAAGAGATTCGCAGGGCATTTTCTCAGCAGGGAGAATTGAGAGAGACAATCACGCAGTGGAGAGAGCATCGTACGAAGTTGACCGATCAAGGTTTGGGTCCGGTCACCCTCTCTAGCGAAGTTGCAATGCTGCTCCATGCCATTCCGGCTCAGGCGTTCACACCGGGAGCATTCAAGGAGGCATGGAGGCTACCAGCTAATGAGCAGCGAAGTGTATTTGTTGTGAACGGTAACCTTAACCAGCGTTACAACGCTGATGGATTTCTTTGCTATTCGGGTTCGTCAGAGATTCAGTCATCGAAAGTGTGGGCCTATACTCAACTGTTTCGCTCTGGCATTGTTGAGTACGGATTCAGCAATTTCTGCCATCCCCCTATCGGCCAAAGGGGGCTAAGCGAATCAATGATTATCGGGCAGTGTCTTGAAAGGCAAATGGTGCAGTGCTATGAAGATGCTGCTGAACGATTCCGAAGACAAGGCGACATTGGAAATGTGTACGTGGGTTTTTCCTTGGTCGGAATTCAGGGGAAGAGCTTCTTCGTAAGCCTCCTGGCTTGGTCCGACAGCGACCTCCAGATTCGTCAGAACATCTTTGCCTCTCCCGAAGTTTATGTAGACCTGAGCATCCCGGAAGAGCGCCCATTTGAAGGAACATTGCGGCCGCTTGTAGACACTCTCTGGCAGTTAGGCGGACGGGAGCGAACCCCCTTCATGTCGGACGGAAAGTGGGAGCCATTCAAGGAATACCGGTGACGCACAGCTAGTTAATTCCATACATTTTGATGGAATTACATCAGAATCAACAACTTGTTTAGTAAGTTGGTGCCGAAGAAGGGACTCGAACCCCCACACCCTTGCGAGTACATGGACCTGAACCATGCGCGTCTGCCAATTCCGCCACTTCGGCACTTGAGTGATGCTCAGGCGGGTTGCGCCGAGCAGGCAGCAATTCTGAGTCTCGCAAATGCGCTCTGCGGTGTCAACTTTCCGCAGCCGAACAGAGACCGGGGCATTGCGCCCCGGCCGCCGCATCCGTCTCGTGCTTACACCAGCTTCGCGTCCAAAATGATTTCCGTATTGTTGGCGAACAGCTTCGAGATCGGACAGCCCGCCTTGGCGTCCGCTGCGGCCTTGTCGAACACTTCCTTCGTCGCGCCCGGAACGCTCGCTGTCGTGGTCAGCGAAATCCTCGTCACCGCGAAGCCGCCGTCGACCTTGGCCAGCGTCACCGCCGCCTGAGTCTCGATCTTCGTCGCCGTCAATCCCGCGCCGCCAAGCTGTGCGCCCAGCGCCATCGAGAAGCAGCTCGCGTGAGCTGCTGCGATCAATTCCTCGGGCGTCGTGCCGGCGTCTGCTCCCTCAAACCGCGTGGCGAATGAATACTTGGCGTCGTGCAGCACGCCCGTCGCCATCGAGATCGTGCCCTTGCCTTCCTTCAGTGATCCTGTCCAAACCGCGCTTGCTTTGCTTGCCATAGTCCCTCCTTGGGGTGCCCCGCCTGGGGTGTCTCGTCCTCACGTTGTTTGT
The DNA here is from genome assembly GCA_963832805.1 of uncultured Acidobacteriaceae bacterium. Taxonomy (GTDB): domain Bacteria; phylum Acidobacteriota; class Terriglobia; order Terriglobales; family Acidobacteriaceae; genus Telmatobacter. The sequence continues at coordinate 14,726 of CAWHVN010000005.1, forward strand.
GGGTTTTGCGGCGCTTTACTTCAGGGAAGACCATTGCGCCGTCTTGCTGTTGATCGCTCCAGCGCCCTTGGAAAATTCGAAGAGCGGGCGGCCACTCCTCCATGCTAATCTGTCCGCCATGTTGCCGCAGCTTCCCCGCGCCTTTAATTCCGGATTTCAAGCGGATTCCCCCTCGGAAATCTCACAAAGTGGTGCGGCCTGCTCCGCTGAGGAGATTCTCCCCGTCGATCACCACTGCCAGGTCTGCCCCACGTGCGGACATCGCCTCACCGGCTACCACTGTAAGCTGGTCTGCAACCATTGCGGCTACTACATGAGCTGCGCGGATTACTACTGACCGTTCCCGGCAGATCATGCTTCACTGCGTCGCCGCACAATTGCATCCATCGCTGGCGAGGGCACAAGCCGCGAGCGCATCAACACCTTGCGCGTAAGTCCGGTCAGAGCCATGCCCCCCGCTTGCAGCAGCGGAACCCAGCGCCGCTCCCCGTCCGCTGCTGTCATCGCCTCGACATCCTCCTCGGATACGATGCGGATCCGCACATAATAGTTCACCTGCATAATCGCGTGCCGCAGCGTCATGCGCAGCTCGTTTCCCGGAACCTCCGGATGCAGCAGCGTCGGCAGCTCCCACATCCCCGGCATCACCGTCATGTGCGCGGGCCGCTGTTCCAGCAGCACTTGGCGCGTCTTTGCGCCGCGCCGCTTGCCCTTCGCCGGATTCGTGCGCACCGCCAGCGCGTAGGCCGCAACGCGGCTCATCATCGGCGCGCGCCGCGTCGTCTTGTGCTCGCCGCGTGTCTTGCATTCCGCCGTCAGCGGGCACGCCGCGCATTGCGGATTCCTTGGAGTGCAAACCGTCGCACCCAGCTCCATCATCGCCTGGTTAAAGCCTCCCGGCCGCGCCCGGTCCAGAAGCCGCTGCGCCATCTCTTCCACCTTCCGCCGCAGCGCCGTGCCGCCGCCATTGCGGCTGCCCGCTCCCCATCCCGCGAAGCGGCTCAGCACCCGTTCCACGTTTCCATCCACCACCGCCACCGGTTCTCCGTGCGCGATGCTCGCCACCGCCGCCGCCGTATACACGCCAATCCCCGGCAGAACGCGCAGTTGTTCCGCCTTCGCCGGCAAATTACCCCCAAGATTCTCGCTCACAAACTGCGCCGCCTTGTGTAGCATGCGCGCCCGCCGGTAGTAGCCCAACCCGCTCCACATCGCCAGCACATCCTGCTCTGGAGCCAGCGCCAGCGACACCAGCGTCGGAAACCGCGCCAGAAACTCCTGGTAGCGTTCCACCACCACCGCGACCCGCGTTTGTTGCAGCATGATCTCCGCGACCCAGATCGCGTAAGGATCCCTGCTGCGCCGCCATGGCAGGTCCCGCCGGTTGTGCCCGTACCATTCCAGCAAACGCGCGCGCAGCGCTTTCATCTTCCCCAACTCTTCGTCCTGCCTTGCCATGCGCCCAGCTTACGACATCCTGAGCGTCGGACGCTCGCGGCGCAAACCCCTGCTGCTGCCGCCCAAACTCCTGCCCCCGCGGCCCAAACTCCTGCTCCCGGAGTGACAGATCCGGTTCACTGACTCTAACGATGTATTGCCCACAGAATGGTGCATTGCTAAATTTGAACTCAAATTCCCATTCTGGCAGAGGCCTGCCAGTCTACTGGTGATTTTGTGAGCTAGGCTACTCCGGCTCATCTACGCTGAAGGATCGACCGGGCAATTACCGGATCCGCCGGCGAATCGATTGGAGACTTCGTGAAACGACTTGCTTGCTCTTTGACGCTCACTCTGCTGGCCACATCCGCGGGCCTGCTCGCGCAATCCTCTTCTTCCAACTTTTATCCGTCGCCATCTTCCACGCCGGCGGTCGGCCAATCCTCGGCATCACCCGTTTCGAAAGCCCCCACCGAAGGCTCGCCCGCGCCCTTTTCGCGCCTCGCCCTGTCTGGCGGCATCGGCGCCAACGGCATCAACATGCAGGCCGCCGTCAACGCCAGCCGCTACTTCAATATCCGCGGAGTCGGCAACTACTTCACCTACACCGTCAACAACGTCAAGGTCGGCGGCAGCGGTGGATCGAATGGGATTGAGGTCAGCGGCAAGCTGAACTTCGCTTCCGCCGGCATCGCCCTCGACTATTACCCCTTCCCGAACCACGGCTTCCGTTTGAGTCCCGGCCTGACGCTCCTCAACCAGAACGCAATCTCGGCAAGCGGCGTTGCCGCCGAGGGAACCAGCATTACGCTGGACTCGATAAAGTACTATTCCGAAGGCGGCGCCAATGCCATGTCCCTCAACGCCAACCTGGGTTTGAACACCCACAAGCAGGCGTTCACCATGACCACGGGCTGGGGAAACCTGATCTCACGCAAGGGCGGCCATTTTTCCGTCCCCTTTGAGATCGGAGCAATCTTTACCGGCGTGCCCACGCTCGGCCTCAATATCTCCGGCTATGGCTGCGCCAGTCAGGCCGACGCCGCGGACAACGGCGAATCCTGCGTGAACATGGCCACCAATACGATAGCGCAATCCAACATCGCCGCCCAGATCGCCAAGTACCAGAGCGACCTGAACCCGTTGAAGGTCTATCCCATCTTCTCCATTGGCATTGGGTACAACTTCAAGATCCGCTAACTCGGGGGACCAAACACAGAATCCGGGCCTTCAGGCCCGGATTCTGTTCACCTCTTCACTCATTCACTTCTTCACTGTCCACTGACAACTAATCACTAACCACTAACCACGAATCACTGTCACAGCATCTCTCCCACAATCCCCGCCGCTGCCTTCAGCGCCGCGTCAATCTGCGCCTGATCCTTGCCGCCGGCCTCGGCAATCTCCGGCTTCCCGCCGCCCGAGCCGCCCACAATCTTCGCCACCGCGCCCACCAATTTACCGGCTTGGATGCGCTTCACGAGGCCCGGCGTCACCCCGGCAATCATCGCCACTTTCCCCTCCGGCTGCGCCGAACCCAGCACCACCACGCCCTCCCCGAGCTTCTGTTTCAAGTTGTCCACCAGCGTCCGCAGTTGCCCGCGCTCCAACTCGTCCGCGCGATGCGTCACCACCTTCACGCCCTTCACTTCCACGGCGCGCGCCACCGCTTCGTCCAGCCCGCCGGCAGCCGACTTCATCCGCATCTCTTCAATCTCGCGCTTGAGCTTCTTCAGCTCGTCTTCCTGCGCCGCCAGCTTCGCCTTCAAACCCTCCGAAAGACTCCCGTCCGCCGAAACGATAGACGACGCAAACTGCGCCAGCTCAAAATCGCGCCTGAACGTATCCAGCGACCCCATCCCGCTGATCGCCTCAATCCTCCGTACGCCCGACGAAACCGACTCCTCGCTCGTCAGCTTCATCAATCCGATCTCGCCCGTCGCCCCCGTGTGCGTCCCGCCGCACAGCTCCGCCGAAAATCCGTCCGACAGCCGAACCACCCGCACCTTGTCGCCGTACTTCTCTCCGAACAGCGCCATCGCGTGGTACTCGTTCACCGCCACGTCGATCGGCACGTCTTCCAGCGTCTCCACCTTCGCGTTCGCAAGCACCTCGCGGTTCACCATGTCCTCAATCTCCTGCAACTCCTCGTCGGCCACCTGCGCAAAGTGCGAAAAATCGAAGCGCAGCCGGTCAGCGGCCACCAGCGACCCCGCCTGCTTCACATGCGCGCCCAGAACCTGCCTCAGCGCCGCATGCAGCAAATGCGTCCCCGTATGGTTGCGCCGGATCGCATCGCGCCTGGTCCCATCCACCACCGTATTCACGCGATCGCCCACCGCCAGCCCCTGCTTCAAAATCGCCTTGTGCGCCCTCACTCCCTGCACTGGCAGCACGCAGCCAACAACCTCAGCCACAACCGAATTTCCATCCAAAGCCATAAGAAAGCCCAAATCGCCAACCTGCCCGCCCGAGTCGCCGTAGAAACTCGTGTGGTCGAGTACCACCTCAACCTCGTCGCCCGCCTTTGCCGCCGGAACGCCAACGCCGCCCTTCACAATCGCCAGAACCTCGCAGTTCGTCGACGTCAGTTGCCTGTAGCCTTCGAACACCGTCTTCGGCAAATCGCGAAACGCCGGGCTCGCCGTCTTCTGGCTCCCGCCCTTCCAACTCGCGCGCGCCCTCGCCTGCTCCTCCGCGCGAGCATGTTCAAAGCCCTCATCATCGAAGCGGATGCCAGCGTCGCGGCAAGCATCCTGAATGAAGTCCTTGGGCAAACCGTATGTCTCGTAAAGACGAAAAGCCTTGTCTCCGGGGAGGACAACCAGTCGATGCGATTCGTATTTCCTTACCGTTCGCTTCAGCGCCTCCATTTTCTCCTCGCCGATGATCTGAGCAAGCCTCAGTTGAAACCCGCTGTCGTTGATTGGCGTCCTCGACCCAATAGCCTGCCGGACGAGTTCAAGCACATCAGGGTTCTCCTGCCCAAGTTCATTCAATGCCTGCGGCCAAGCCTGGCGCGCGGGCCAATTGAGCTCCTCCTGAAGGCGCTCAGCCCCAACAGCGATCACGCGCGCGAACTGCTTCTCTTCAGCCTCGACAGCCAAAGAAATGCGATTGGCTGATTCGACCAGCTCCGGATATGCGATCTGCATGAGGTCCCGCACCGCGTAGACCATCTCAAACAGAAATGGCTTTTCCTGGCCGAGCAGGCGTCCATGCCGAATTGCCCGCCTCAGAATCTTTCGCAGTACGTACCCGCGACCTTCGTTAGATGGGACAACCCCATCACTGATAAGAAATGTCGCAGCTCGCGCATGATCGGCAATTACTCGCAAGGAAGCCCCATTTTTGTCCATCCAGTCCTGGACAAAGTTTGGAGCGAGTAGCGAGATATAAATGTCGTCGATCTCGCGAGGTTCAAGCGGCCTCGGAGCGCCTTGCGTCATTTTGACTGGATCGAGCCCCCCCGTTATCTTCGGGCCAACGAGCCGAAATGCTCTCCGGATCAACGGCACAAACAAATCCGTCTCAAAGTTGCTCACCTTCCCCTGCAGCACCGCCGCCACGCGCTCCAGCCCCATCCCCGTATCAATCGAAGGCTTCGGCAAAGGAGTCAGCTTGTACCCCGTCGTCTTTCCCGCCGCATCCACTACGGCTGACCGATCAAACTGCATAAAGACGAGGTTCCAGATCTCCACGTACCGCGCATCGTCCTGCCCGAACGGCTTGTCCACGCCCGGCGTCTCCGCGGCCTCGATCCCCATGTCGTAGAAAATCTCCGAGCACGGCCCGCATGGCCCCGTCTCGCCCATCTGCCAGAAGTTGTCCTTCACCCCGTACTCGCCGATCCGTTCCTTCGGCACGCCCACTTCCAGCCAGTACTTCTCCGCCTCGTCGTCTCGCGGAACGTCCGCCGTCCCCTCGAAAATCGTCACGTACAGCCGGTCCTTCGCGATCCCGAACCACTCCTCGCTCGTCACCAGCTCCCACGCAAACCGAATCGCATCGCGCTTGAAGTAGTCGCCGAACGAGAAATTCCCCAGCATTTCAAAAAAAGTGTGGTGCCGCCGCGTAAAGCCCACATTCTCTAAGTCGTTGTGTTTCCCGCCCGCCCTTACGCACTTCTGCGACGTCGTAGCCCGCTTGTAGTCGCGTTTCTCCGCTCCCAGAAAAAGGTCTTTGAACTGGTTCATCCCGGCATTGGTAAACAAGAGCGTAGGATCGTTCGCCGGCACCAGCGAAGACGAATGCACCCTCCGGTGCCCCTTCGACTCAAAGAAGCGCAGAAACAGCTCGCGTATCTCATTTCCCGAGCGATATTGCATGACACTTTCAGTGTAATGGTCTTTCAGCGCTGGGCGCACCCGCCGCCGTCATTCCTCGCGCGTCCCAGCGTCCCGGTCGGCATCCAGATTGTCCAGCGCCGCCAGCTCCTCCTCCGGCACATTCCACCGCCGCAGCACCTTGTAGATCGTGCCCGTCGAGAACCCCGCCGCCATCAGCCGCCGCATCACCCGCGCCGTCTCCTTCTCGTTCTCCGGCTTCTTGATTCTTTTGCGCTCAAGATGTTCGCGCGCCAGCTTCTCTTCGTTTGTCGCACCGTATCGCGCGGTAATTGTCTCGTTAACCAGCTCCGAGCGGATTCCCTTCTGCTGCAAGTCCTGCCGCACGCGCCGCGCGCCCAGCTTCTCATTCTCCTGCCGCAGCCGTGCGTAGGTCTCTGCAAACGCCCGGTCGTCGAGATACCCATGCTCCTTCATCCGCGCAATTGCCGCCTTCACCGCCGCCTCGCCGCTCGGTCCCTGCTCGGCCCGCGCGCTCATCAGCCGCCGTAGCTCAACCTCCGTGCGCATCTGCCGTCGCAGCGCCTTCACCGCGTACTCATACAGCGCCGCCTCGCCCAGCGGTTCGCGCGCCTTGCGTGATTTGCTCCTCAACACGAGCTTCTAGCTCCTAGCTTCTAGCCCCTAGCTGATCGTGCTGAGCGCGAGGCTGTTTGTTATTCCGATACACGAGCTAGCAGCTAGAAGCTAGTGGCTAGAAGCTGCTTTACCCACCCACTCGTCCACCCAATCGTTCACCGTCTTGTACCAGAGCTGGGAGTCCTGCGGCTTCAGCACCCAATGGCCTTCATCGGGAAAATACAGCATCTTGCTCGGCACGCCCTCGAGTTGCAGCGTGTCAAACAGTTGCAGTCCCTCGCTCACATCGAGCCGGTAATCGAGCTGCCCGTGGATCACGAGCGTCGGCGTCTTGAAATTTCTCGCATACAGCGAAGGCGACCACTTGCGGAACGGGTTCTCATCGTCCGGCTTTCCGTAGTAGTCCCACGGATGTCCTTTGAACTCCCAGATGTTGAACCAGTCCTCCTCGGTAGATCCAAACGCCGACTCGGCGTTAAACATGCCGTCGTGGCTCACGATGCACTTGAAGCGGTCCGTATGGCCCATCACCCAGTTCGCCATGTATCCGCCGTAGCTCGCACCCAGCGCGCACTCGCGCGTCTTGTCGATGAACGGATAGTGCTGCTCCGCATAATCGAGCCCCGTCATCAGGTCGGTAAAGGGTTTGCCGCCCCAGTCTCCGCTAACGCCTTCCACGATCGCCTGCCCATATCCCGTCGATCCCCGCATATTGATCATGACGACGACGTAACCGTTCGCCGCAAACAGCTCCGCGTTCCAGCGGTAGCTCCAGTCATCGCCCCAGTTGCCCTGCGGCCCTCCGTGAATCAGGAACTTCACCGGATACTTCTTCGTCGCATCAAACCCCGGCGGCCGAATCAGAAATCCCTCCAGCTTCGTCCCATCTTCGGCGGCGAACCAGAAGTCCTCCATTTTCGGCAGATCAAGCTGCGCCAGCAGCGCGTCGTTGAAGTGGGTGATTTGAAGGAGCTTGTCGCTCAGTGGAATGTCCGACGCGATGCTAACAGCACTCATTTCGGCGGGCGCGTCGACCCTCATTCGACTGGCGACGATTGTGTAACCGTCGCGGAGCGGGTGAATGTCGCTGAACTCTCCCAGGCGCGGGAATAAGTTGGGATCCAAAACGTAGGCAGAATGCCCGTCGATCGTTGCGAGCATTAACGGTGATTCGCCTTGCTGGCCGGATGTAAAGTAGATCATTTTCGAGTTCGGAGCCCAAGCGATCTCGTCGACCCAATCGTCGAATCTTGGAATCAGGTTTGTGATTGTCTTCGCCGCACGATCATAGAGCACCAACTCGAACTTGTCGCTCTCATATCCCGCCCGCGCCTGGCTCCGCCACGCCAGCCACTTCCCATCCGGCGAGTAGGCAGGATTGACGTCTCCGCCCGGAGACGTGCTCACCTTCACCGGCTTCGCCTTGGGATCGGTCAAGTCCAGCGTGAAGATGTCGCTGTTCGTCGAGATCGCCGGATTGTCCACCAGCTTCTCGGTAAACGCCAGCTCCTTCGAGTCCGGCGCAAAGTCGCAGCCGCAGCCCGAGCCCTCCAGCGAAAACGGCGGCACATCGTGCGCGTCATTGGGATTCAGGTCCCGCATTCCACCGCCATCAACCAAGACCTGAAAGAGGTGGCTCCGCTTGTCGCCCGTGTAATGGTCCCAGTGCCGATAGAGCAGATATGTGAAGATCATCGCCTTCACCTTGCTGTCTGCCCGCGCCTTGTCTCGGTCCGCGTTGCATCCGTTGCCCGTCGCAAAATCCGCCGTCGTAATCGCAGGACAATCCGGGTACACGAACGACGTGAACACAATCGACTGCCCGCCCGGCGACCACTTCGCGTTGTCGGCCCCGGTTGCAATCGTCGTCAGCTTCTTCGCATTGCTTGTTGCGCCCGTCGCCGGATCGAAATCTGCAACCCACACCTGCTGCTCGCCTTCGCGGCTCGAGAGAAATAGAATCCGCTTCCCGTCCGGCGCAAACTGCGGACCTGCGTCTCCCGGCTGCCCGACAGCCAGCTTCATCGGCTCGCTGCTTTTCTCCGAAGACGGGGCGATCGCCTGCAGCCACAGCTCAGGCGTCTTGGTGTTCTGCGCCAGATTCACGGTGGTCACGCTGTACGCCAGCCACTTGCCATCAGGCGAAACTGTCGTCTCGCCCAGACGCTTCATCTGCATCATGTCCTCAAACGTCATCGGGTGCTTGGGCTGCGCAGATTGCGCGGTCGAAAGGGTCGGAAGGGCGAAGGCAAAAGCAAGAAACAGGGCAAATGACGGTTTTCGCATTAAAGGATCCTCATCGTACGGCGCGAACTGCGCCTCCGCGCGAAGAGAAAGTGTACACCTCAGCGACTGTTGTCCATGACGTGATCAGTGGGCTCGGGTCAATCACTGCGAGAATTGACGCACGCAACATGCTTGCACTACGATTTGCCCCAAATTCCACTTGGCATTCCTCCGAAGGAGATCACTCCATGAGAATCGCAGCGGCCGTTGTCTTGGTGTCATTCGCGTCAACATTGGCCTACGCACAGGAGCCCAAGCCCTGTGAGGTGTTGAAGGCTGAGATCGCAAAGAAGCTGGAAACAAATGGCGTGAAGACATACACGCTGAAAATCGTGGCGAAGGACAAGGCCGCGGAAGGCAAGGTGGTCGGCAGTTGCGAGGGCGGAACGAAGAAAATCATGTATATCAAAACTCCAGCTCCGCCCAAAAACCCCGCACCCGCACCTAAGAAGCCCTGATCTTCAGAGACTCCGGCAACACTGCGGCCGCGCGAAGACCGCGGAGAGGATTCTCCTGCCTGCAATTTGTCCCAGCCCTGCGGCGACCGCGGCGTCGGTCTTCGACTCTTACGACGGCATTTACGGATTGAAGTGACTCTACTTGTATTCGTTGCCGATCAGCCGGAACGTGATGGTCCCCCAGAAGAGCCGGGCGCGCATTTGCACCGGCAGATGGCGGTCATCGTCGGTGTACCAAATCCAGATGTTGCCGCGGTTCTTCACCACGCCCGCGTCGGCCGTGGGCTGCACCCGGATGGTCTTGAAGGTGCCCAACGGCGTCTTGATCTCCTCGCGCCCCTCCACCTTCATGGTCACCAGCACGGTTCGCTGGGCGTCGGCCACAGGAATGACGAAGCTATGCCCCAAGATCAGCGGCTGCGAGGCAGGGTAAAACACGCCAGTGAGGAGATCGGTCATGCAGCCGTGCACGGGCGACACTGCATGTTTGGCCTGGCCATTGACCATATTCTTCTCGTCGAGAATGGATTGAGACCCGGCGTAGTCGATGTGCAGGGTCGAGTTGAACTGGCGCCGCCCCTCGACGGTTTGTTTGTCGAAGTCGTAGGTGCAGCCCTTCTCGCGGTCAAAATCGGATTGGAAGTTGTCAGAGACGTGAAACAGGAGATTGATAGCGCCGCTGGTGTAAGCGGACGCGATGATGTGCTCTCGGTCGCCGGTTGCGTCAAAGTGAACGACAGCCATGCCGGCGGGAAAGACACGCCAATCCACCGAATAGGTCAGAGTTTGCCTCTGCGGAAAGCTGAAGCCGGCCCGGGGCGGCGACAGGATGGCGGGATCCTGGCCGAGCGAAGCGGCCGCTAAAGTAAGACCGAACAAAAGGGTGACTGCACTCGCGCGTGTCTTCAATGTTCGGCACGGCTCCTTAGGGATTGACCTGGCCCGATTTCGTTGGACTTCGTGGAAGCAGAAAGCGCTCACCAGGCCCGGTGCACCAAGGTCTCCAGCACCGGTCGCAGATAGAGCAGGCTCAGGTACAGCAGTGCGGCCCCTAAAGCAGAATTGTACTCGCGGTGTCGCAGGTAAAGGGCGAATGAGAAGCCGCTTGCCCCGGCGTGGGTAACTGGCTGTGAAACAGCGGATCGTTCTGATCCTTGAAGCAACCTGGCCGGTGTAAGCCGCGGGATGAATCGCGGTACGCTGCGGCAGTAGCTGTTGAACTCGGGAAATGTGGCGCGCAGAAATCGCTCTTCGGAGACGATCACCGGGATGTAGATCACGGCGAAGCCGGCCGCTAGCAGCAACGCCACCGGCCAACTGAGCAGCGCGAGAGCAAAGCCAGCGGCGATGAGTGTGGATCCGAGATAGAGCGGGTTCCGCGTGTAGGCATAGGGTCCGGTGACGGTCAGCTCCTGGTTCTTCTTAACCGTGCCGGAGGCAGCCGCGCGAAGCGCAAGGCCGGGGACGACAAGCGCCAGGCTCCACGCAATGGCTGTGGTGTGCGGCGCACGCCGCGCCACCTCGACGAGATAGACGGCAGCGGTGAGGAATCCCAGGGGCACGCGGATGCGGCGCGCGACTCGCTGCCACCGCTGCGCGGGGCGGGCCTTTGGAGATGTGTTGTGGCCAGTCTGCTCAGTCATCGGGCACTCTCCTCGGCGAGCAACTCATCGGCGGCGCGAAGCACATCGTTTGGCGTAATAGTCAGCAGGCCCGGATCGGGCGCGGCGCGGCGGGAGTGATCGCGGCGGCTGTCGGGGCTGCGAAGCACGCGGGCGCGAGTGCCGTACGGGCCATTGCGGCTGGGATCGGTGGGACCGTAGATGCCGACGACGCAACGGCCGAGGGCGCAGGCCAGGTGGAGCGGTCCGGTGTCTCCGCCGATGCAAAGAGCGATGCGGCGCGTGAGCGCAATCAGCTGCGGCAGCGTGGCGGTGAGTGCAACCGCGCGGCCGGTGGCGATGGCGGCGGCGAGCGGCTCCTCGCCGGGACCGGCGTTGACCACGACGTGCAATCCGCGCTGTGTAAGTCCAGCAGCGACAGCGGCGTAGCGCTCGGGCGGCCAGCGCTTGGCGCCCCAACCGGCGCCGGGAGTGATGAGCGCGAAGGGCCGCGCGACGCCTGGGAAAGTCGTGGCGAGCCACGCGGCGCACCAAGCTTCGGCTTCGGGATCGATAGGCAGCAGCGGGGCGGGCAGCAGCGGGGCGAGGTTCGCGATTGTGGCAGAAAGCGCGTCGCCGGCAACAGCGGACGCGAGCTCCGCATCCTGCTCGATGACATGCGCGCCGTGCGTGACGACGCGCTCGGTGAAGAGCCACTGCGCAGGCCACTCGCGCGGGCTCGCTTCGCCGATGCGGCGCGTGCAGCCGCTCATGCGGGCGATGACAGCGGAGCGGATCGCGCCCTGAAGGTCGAGCACGGCGCTGTAATCAGCGGCGCGAAGCTCACGGCGCAAGTCGCCGATCGCGCGGCGCGTCGTGGCGCTCAGCGGATGGCGCTTCCATTCTCGGCTCGGGGCAAAGTGAAGACGGTCAACTATAGGCATGGCGGAGCCGCGAACGGGTATGGCGGAGCCATGGATTGGCGTCGCGGAGGCATGGATTGGCGTCGCGGAGGCGTGGATTGGCATTGCGGCGCCGCGAATCGTCGCTTCCGCAACGCGGTTTTCGCTGATTTCTGGTCCGTGATCGCCGTTCCCGGCTTTTAGCAGCGGTTGCCAGCGGGGTTCGACGACCCAGCCGATTTGCCAATCGGGATGAGCAAGGCGCAAAGCCGTGACCGCAGGCAGCGCGTGCAGAATATCGCCCATTGCGCCCAAACGGACGATCAGCAGACGGAAGTTGGATTGCGCGTGCAAAGTTTGATTTTCGCACAGCGCGATCGGCGATCAGCAGGCCAGCGGAGATCGCGGAGCTAGCAAAGTTATCGGCGCTAAAAAACGACGCCAATCGGCCTGGTTCCGCGGCTGTTTACCCTTTGGTATACCCACCCGCCCCCCCCCCATCCCTTTTTAGGGTTAAGCGATTTGTTTTCAGTCACTTGTACCCCCGATCACTCGCCGCAACCCATTGATTTTAAAGGAGTTACAATCTAAAGTCCCTCCATTCAGTGGTTTAGCCGGCGTTTTTGCTCGAATTTTGCTCTTTGGCCAGCAAAGACAGCGAGTCAGCAAGTCGGCGAGTTAGCAAGTTGGCGGTGAACGGCCACAAGCGTTCCCTCGCCGGCTACTGGCTGCAGCGGTCTGCTCTTCGATCATGGAACCATTGTGCGCCAAAAGGGGGAAATTATCGGCAAACTTTGCAGGGATCGGAGATCAGGGGTCAGAGATAAGAAAAGGAACGGGTTAGGGTGGGGCGGGCGGAAGGATTTTGGTGGGCTGGCTCTTCACAAAGCTGGCGGGGTGGAGGAGTTGGCTGAGCTTGCATTGCCTCGAGACGGGAGACGGCACGAGATGGGTACTCATAATTCGGATCCGTCCGTGCCAACCCGAAGCCGATGATTTATTCTCAGGCCCTGAGGAGTAATGCCTAGTGTTTGATCGACTCAAAGAGAAGGGGTTCGAGGTCACCGTCCTGTCCCACGCCGAAGCAATCCTGGATCGAGACTTTCCGGCAGCGGTGAATGAGATCGAAGATGCCTTGGCCGATGTGCAGGTGCCAATCACGGAGATCATCGGCTCAGGAGGCGGAGAAACGAAAGGAACTCAGCGAATGCGCAGGGCATTCGCCGAACGTGGGTGGAGGAAGACAAACTTCGAGATCAAGAAGATCGTGAACGGCGTCGAGAAGGAGTCCATCTCGCATGAAATAGACCATGTCAAGGCGTTTGGCAGTGGCACCTTGGCGCTTGAGATCGAATGGAACAATAAGGATCCGTTTTTTGATCGCGATTTGGAAAACTTCAAGCGTCTCCATGCGGAGGGGGCCATCAGCGCCGGCGTGATTGTCACTCGGCACACGTCGCTACACGATGCAATGCACGGATTTGTTCTCCGCTTCGCGGTTTCGAACGGGATTGCTTCGTTCGACGATCTGATGCGATTCGGGATCCGCCCGACGCTGCGACAGCAGAATGAAATCGCAAGGCGCACAACTCGCCCCAGAAACCCGATCGAGTTCGCCGCCGCTTGGGCGGATCAATTTGTGTCAGACAAATATGGGGAGGCCACAACACACTGGCGAAAACTGATTGACAGGGTCGCGCGCGGAGTTGGAAATCCCTGCCCATTGCTTCTCATCGGGCTTCCGGCTGCGATTGTGCATTTTGATGAGGAAGCGCCCCCCGAATCGACGGCGGCACAGATCGAGCAGGCCGCTATCGAAAACGGCTAGCGCTTTCAGTCTCCCGCAGCCAGCTCTTGGATGCTGCACGAGTGATTGGCGTAGGTTTTCCAGGTCGGCTCATAGCCGTCGTCAGCTTGGTTACCCCAGCTCGTCCATCCGCTCCTTTCGCCTCTTGCGAAAAGCTCAAGATAAGGTCCTCGGCTGCACGACTCGATGATCGCGTATTGCTCGTCTGGTTTGCGTGAGTGTTCACGTTTTCTGCTCTTGAGATAATTGACTTGTGTTCTGCCCGGCCTTAGAGTTCGCGCATTCGGTCCCCGTACGCCAAAGAGAATCAATTCGGTGACGTTTCGGAAGTAGAATCCGACACCGCGACCGTCGGAACCGCCATCTTTGCGGATCTTGTGCCAGACGAGATTCGTCTTGTACTGGAATCCCCATGTCTTCATGACATGAAGCCCTTCCGCAAGGAGGGCGTTTGGACACCATAGGTAAAGGTGGCAAGTCGGGGCCGCGATCCTAGAGACCGGAATCGAGGTTATGTCCTTCAGTTGGAGCGTCCCGTACCGTGAGAGTCGTTTATGCTCGGGCGCGATCTTCCCCGTTCGATTCTGAAATTGCCAAGGCGGATCGCAGAGGATTGTGCCGAACCGCTGGGAGCCGATAAAACGCAACAGGTCTTCGCCTGGCGCAGAGTTCACCACAATCTCTTTGGCCTTCTTCATATCCCCCTCATCGTCGCATTTTCTTCGCCCTGGAGCAATTGACTGACTGTGGACAACCGAGGGCGAAATATCTGAAGGAGTGGCCCCACTTTCTGAATCATCGAATTGGAGAGGCTGCTGAATCCAGCAAACGCCCGAATCAGAGTCGGCGACCGACGGCTTTGGTGGTGTGGGCTCTGCCGTGGCAGCGAGAATCGTCGAATTTGCGCCATTCACGTCCATGTGCGCTGCCTAATTGCAGGTATTTGCCTGCGGGCTGCGGTTCAGCGGGATGCGGGCCATCGAACTGCTGGATGAGCCTATTCTCCGCCCGAACTGTGAGCCCTTTCGACTGGAAACGTGACGGTCCTGGGCTAAAGCTATGAATCTCTTCCGGATTGGGTACATGGTTCCCGATTCGGAAGAGAACCGGGCGGCGCGGAAAGGCTGGTTCGGCGCACGACCGCAAGGAGAGCGCGCCGCAGGGCGGCGGGGTTTGAGCGCGGCTTCGCCGCGTACTTTGCTTCTCGGAAAATGGGTGGGCGGGAGAAAGGCAGCTTCTAGCCTCCAGCTCCTAGCTTCTAGCTGCATCGTTGCGGCGGGTGTTCGGCGCGCGACCGCAAGGAGAGCGCGCCGGCGAAGCGGGGTCGTGACGAACACGCAAGGGCTAAAGCCCGCTCATTTTTTGAGGCGCATTTGCGGCACGGCTAAAGCCGAGCCCTGATACGAGGCCGGCTGGTTTGGGTTGGTGGTATCCCATGTCCCAGGGTCGGGACCCTTCGACAACCTCAGGGCAGGCTCTGGGCACCCAGGGTTCGTGGTGGTGAATTGCACGAAAGGCAACCGCAGATCCCCGTTCGACTCTGATCGCTGGCGCGATCTTCGCTCAGGGCAGGCTTTCGACTGCGCTCGGGATGACACGGTGGGGATGGTCGGGCCGCGCGGAGCGCGGCCCGACGCGCTGTGCTCAGGGTTACGGCGCAGGGGTGGTTCGGCGCGCGACGCGCAAGGTAAGCGCGCCGCAGGGCGGCGGGGTTCGGGCGCGGCTTCGCGAAGAATGAGTGGGCGCGAAAGACAGGGACCAGGGAACAGGGATCATGAATCAGTTCCTTGGTGCGCCGTTGAGGCTCGTGCTTTCCCGCCCTTCGCGAGAAGAAAGCGAAGGATGGGGCACCCCGGATGAGTGGTTAGTGAACAGGGGTCAGGGGTCAGAGATCAAGGGAGCGAGGGAGCAAGGGATCGTTCCTAAAAACAAGAGCAGGTCCTTCGACTCCGCTTACCCCATGGTCGCGTAGCGATCACGGGGCCCCGAACGCGCTCCGCTCAGGATGACACTTTTGGGTGCTTAGCGCTGGAAGATGTCGATGGGCTGGGTAAAGTCGGTGACGCGGATGTGCTGGGCGAGGGTGGGGTACTGGCGTTGGAGCTTCAAGAACATCTCCCAGGCGACGCGGCGGTAGCTGAAGTGGCCGGCGGGTCCGGAGCGGAGCTCGGAGATGTACTGGGCCTCGGCGAAGTCCATTTTGAAGAGGGCGCGGATGCGCGTGGCGAGGGGGTAGAGGTAGGCGGCGGATTGGGGGCCCTCGGGGATGGGGGCGGCGGCGATTTGGGCGGAGGCCTGGTGGGCGGCGGCGATGGCGTCGCGGTAGTCGGAGAGGACGCCGGCTTCGGCGAGTATGTCGGGGCGACTTTGGGCGGAGGCAGGCAGGTCGCCGGGGCCGGGGGTTTCATAGCCATGCAGGGCGGTGAAGTCCTGGATGATCTGCGTGCAGCGGCGATGGCGGTGGAGGTCGCGGAAGCCGCCGATGTCCATGAGAATATCGAACCGGATGGCGGCGCCGGCGTGGAAGGCGCGGAGGGTTTCGTCGTGCTTGCCGCGGTGCTTGAGGCCCAGCGCGACGATTTCGGCGCTGCGTGCGGCGGGCTGGCCGGAGAGGAAGTCGCGGAGCTGGCGGTAGGGGTAGTGGCAGGCGGAGTAGAGGAGCGTGGCGGCGAGCTCGACTTCGAGGGACTCGGTGCGCTCGACGAGATCGACGAGGGGTGCGGCGGCGGGAGGCGAGTTCTTGAGGAGCTCGGCGGCGGCCTGAGCGAGTTCGGCGCGGGTGTGGATGAGGTAGTCGCTGGGCTGGGCGTACTTGACGAGAGTGGGCGCGGTGCGGACCTCGCGGGTGAAAAGGGCGGCGGCCTGGGCGGCGAGACTTCCCTCAGGGGCTAAAGCCTCCGTCTCTTTTGGGCCACCAACGTACGGGCTAAAGCCCGTACCCTTCACGGCCACTTGCTTTTCGAATGCGGCGAGCTTGTCGATGAAGGCCTGGGCGGCGCGGGCGTTGAGGTTCCAGGCGGGGCCGGTGGCGGCTTCACGAAGCTTTTCGCCGAGGAGGCGGATTTCGGCGGCGGGGTGGGAGAGCAGGCGGGAGACCTGGGTTTCGAGGGTGCGGGCGCTGACGATTTGGCCGAGGGAGGTGTTGGTGGCGAGCGGGAGCAGGTAGCGGGAAACGTCGAAGGCGCGGGCGCGGAGGGTACGCTCGTAGGCCTCGGGCTTGAGGCTCTCGGGGCGCGCGATGCGGCGGCGTAGGAGATCGAGGACGGCGAAGTTGACGCGCTTGTAGGTGGCGAGAAGCGAGTCGATGGTGCGGGAGTAGAGGTCCTGAGAGGCGGAGTCGCCGGCGAAATCGGGGAAGAAGAAGCCGGACTCGAGGAAATTCTGGTAGCGGGTGGAGCGCTCCTGGCCGTCCCAGCGGGTCTCGTCGACGAGGACGATCGCGGCAAGGAGGGAGAGGCGCTCGACGGCGAAGGCGATGTGAGCGAGGTCGGCGATGGAGCGGTGGCCGTATTGAAAATAAAAGGTGTTGAGGAACTGCTCGGCGCGCTGGGAGCTGATTTCAGCCAGTGAATCGCGCATGGAAAGGGCGGAGCGGGAGTACTTGGCCATGGCGAAGGCGAGGATCTCGGGGTCGGCGCCGTGGATGGCGATGACTTCGGTTTGGTTACGCGCGGCGGGGGGGAGCGAAGATTCACTGGACACGAGGATGGTCTCGCGGACAGAATACGTCATGAGGGAGCACCCGCGCGCAGTGGCGGAGTGGGAGCCCTGAGGGGAGGAAGCGCGCCTAGAGAGCGCGGACCCCCGAAAGCACGGGAGCAGCCATGCGGGAGTATCTGGTGCGAACGTCGCACAAACCGCGGCCCTTGCCGGCAGGACGCTGGGCGCTGACCCAGCGCTGGAACGACCTGCTGTTTGCGCATTGGCCGATTGCGACGGCGCGGATGCAGGCGCTGCTGCCGGATTGGCTGGAAGCCGACACGATTCAGGGGTCGGCGTGGCTGGGAGCGGTGCCGTTCTGGCTGGACCGCATCAAAATCCGCCGCTTGCCGGCCATTCCGGGACTGCGGAGCTTTCCTGACCTGAATTTAAGGACATACGTGCGGGACCGGGACACGGGGACGCCGGGGTTCTACTGCTTCAGCGTGGATTCGAGCAACCTGATTGCGGTGGCGGTGGCGCACATGATGTACCACCTGCCGTACTGTTTGGCGGAGATGCACCTGGAGCCGCGCTCGGAGCGTGAGTTCGCGTTCTACAGCCGGCGGCGATTCTCGCCGAAGCCGGTGATCTTCAATGCGCGGTACCGGGGACTGGGGCCGACGCGGAAGACGGTGGAGATGCGGCCGGGATCGCTTGAGTATTTCTTCACGGAGCGGCCGTGCGTGTTCTCGACCAACCGCGCGGGAGAGCCGATCCGGGCGAATCTGCATCACGTTTCGTGGCCACTGGAAGAGGCGGAGGCGGAGATCGAGCGCAACGACCTGGCGGCGGCGGTGGGGCTGGAGCTGCCGGACCGGGAGCCGGTGCTGCACTACTCGCGGCGGCTGGCGGTGTATGTGTGGCCGGCGGAGCTGGTGCATCCGGCGCTGGCGGCGCGCCCGGTGACGGTGGCGGCGACGCCGACGTGAGAAAAAGCAGCTATTAGCTCCTCTGGGCTGGGTGGAAGGTGGTGGCTTTTGGCTGGCGGCTATGATTCTTCAGGTCAACCTTACTGTGACCGCGATCAGTCGCTTCAGTGTGCCGGGTTTGAGCGCAGATGAACGCCGTACTCAAGATAGGCCTTCATCCATGTCGAAAGCTTGCGGGAATGTTCCTGAATGAGTCAATGACAAGCAGGCGGCCATCCGACAACAACTCAGTAAAGAGACACGGCTTTGACCTGCAGTAGGCTCTTCATGCGTATCGCTCGTATTTGCGTTTACCGTCGCATCGGCGATCACTGAGTAAGCGTCACTGGCGCCGCTACAGAGGCGCCCGAGTAAACTGAGGAACGCGGAGCGTCCAGCGCGACCGTGACCGCAGGCGTGCGCAACCCCGATACCTACGGACCCGCCCCCATGATCTCGATGGCAGCTCCGTAGTAACTCGCCTCTGCCGTCCCATTTGCCATCAGGTAATCCATCGACCTGGGACTAGTCGAGTTGGTGTAGAAGAACTCGAATGGGTCACCCGTGCTCCAACTCGATTGATCCGTCATCCCCGTGGCGTAGATGGAATTGAAGACCACTCCCGCTGATTGTCCCGTGCAGGCGGGAGGCGCCACTCCTCCTGAGATGCACATCCCGCTTGGAGGCCCGGTCCCCACATAGGATGTGGCAATAATCAGGCTGTTGGCTCCTGCGTTGATGGTGGGCGTAATGACCGGGTCGCCCACGATGTTATCGTTGGCGGCCGCTCCCTGGATGCCCGCGGCGTGATTCACTGTGGTGCCCACACAACCTGTCCCAGTGGCGTTTTCCGCACCGGAAATCGTGTAAATCTCAACGTGCGTCTGGACAACATCCGGAGTGAAGCTAAAGATGCGATCGCGGGCCGAGACGTTCGCGCCGAGGCATGCTGAGTATTGCTGCGGGTCCACCGCCGGGTCTGTGAAGGGGGTTCTGTTGTATGTGGCGCCGTAGTTATCCGCCAGATTTGTCATCCCGTATCCCGAACTGGGATTGGACGTGGAGAATACGATGGCATTGCCGTTCGATGGAAGCGGGTCCCATCCCAATACGTCCCAATTGACAAAATGCATATCGGTAACAACATGGACGCCGCTGGGCTGTGTTCCCGCGCCGCTGGACGCTTTGAATGCCTGAGAGACAGTATTCCAATACATCTCGTAGTTGTTATTGACATCTTGCGCGTTGGCATAGATGGTCGGGTTTATTGGGCCAGCGGAAGCCTGCACATGCACCATCGACATGAACTGATCGAAGTCGTTCTCCGCGATCTTCGCCGATAGATCGTCAGGCATCGCAACACCTGCCTGGTTTCCACTCTCCGTTGAGTTGGAAGCGCAGATGCCGAAAGTAAACACCATGTCGCCGCTGGATGTTGTAGTAATCGGACCGGGATTCAGAACGCCCTGATTTCCACTGGAACCGCTGTTGCCATCTCCGCAGGCAGATGGGGCAATTCCGCTCACCTCGTCATAGCTGAACTGTGCTACGTTACCGTCCGTGATGGCTTCGCTGAACGCAACGGTGATGACCGACGTTCCCGCCGCCGCTCCGCAAACGTACCGGACCTCTGTCGTCACAGCGTTTTCGCTGTCAGTCGTCGTCGCGCCCGTCGTCCATGTATTTGATTGGTCGTCGGTAAGCGAGGTGATTGTCTTGGCGCTGGGGTGGCTGATGGTCAGCTTCATCAGGTTGCCGGGCAAGGTCGGGGGCACGGTGACCTTGAATGGGCCGGTTAATACGTCCGAGCTTGTGCCCAACGCAACCGTGTCCTTCTCGTGAATCACACAGGGATGCGTGGCATCGCAGTCGGGCCAGATGTAGGTGGCCGGGTAGGTCGTGCGCAGCTCCACGCCGACCGCGGACCACGCCCCTGAAGTTATGCCAACGGAGCAGGAAAGGCTTCCCGCCGCGGCAACGGTGTTATCACATGCCGCGCCGGCAACGCCGCTGCTCGATGAACCTGTACGAGCCGCATTGCGCAAATTGCCGACGCCCGCGGAGGGTACACCGGAATTGCCGGGGCTGGAAGTTACAGCCACCAGCCAATCATTCGGGTCCCCGGTGGTGATGGTTACGCCGGGAGCCGCGCTGGTTCCGGTTGCGGTTGCAGTGATCCCTATAGCCGCGACCCCCGAGTATTCTTCGGCGGTCAGATTGTAGAGCGTGCTCTGCGTGAAATTGGGAGTAACGCTCGTCAGCGCCGCGCAGTCCCGGCAGATCAGGATGGCCGAGCAGGACCCAGCACCGCAGACCTGGGCGTATGGGAAGAAGTAGGAACTGGTTGCACTGCCGGCGACGGTGTTGATCGAAGCCGAAGTGGTGTGCCACGTGAGCCCCGCAATGACGGTATTTCCCGCGGTCGTGGGCGCTGCAAGCGTACAGGCCGCACCCGAAGAACCTGAGGTCTGGCTGCAAATGGTGTGCGACGCGGAGACGAAAGCAATGGCAGCCGTCACATTGAAGGTACCGCTTGTGGCGCCTGTGAGTCCGGAGCTCGACGCAGTCAATGTATACCCGGTGCCCACATTGTTGATGCTCAGGTTTGAGAAGGTAGCGACACCGCCTACCGCGTTGACGGACAGAGTGCCACCCAATGCTCCACTATTTGGGTTCGCCCCGATCGCGAGTGTCACCGTGTTGGTCGCCGAAGTCTGCGGGTTGCCGCCTGCATCCTCAATGGTTACGGCAACCGCAGGTGAGATGGGAGTTCCCACAATAGTGCCGGATGGTTGCACTGTGAAGACCAGTTGAGTTGCTGTGTTGGAAGTAATGGGCAGTTCCCAGTCCGCGGGCGCATCCGAAAGTGCGGGCTGAAATGGACTGTTTGTTGGAAGCAGCGCAAATATCTGGGCAACATTAGCCGTTGGCTGATGGAGGATGTTGATTATGGCTCCCACCGTATCGGTCGGGGCCGGGCTGCCGGAAATTGTCGCCAAGGTGAAGAGCTGGCCGCAAGGGCTACCGTCCCCTGCAACGCCACCAGCTGAGTTGACGCAGGCAGCAACGATGTCGCCAAGTGTCTGAAGCGCAACGCTGGATGCAGAGTACCCTTCGGGCAACGCGGGACCGGGTACAGTTCCGCTGGTTGTATCGGTATATTCGTTGACGACTGAGAATGCCGTTTGCAAGAGCGAAGAGTCGCTGGAGCCTGATCCCACGTTCGCATACGAGGTGATGAAGTTGGACAACGCAGCAATTGTGCTGATGGTAGTCAACTCGTTCAGAACAACGTAAGTCGAGGAGGACAGACTGCCGCATTGCCCCAGGGCGGTCATCAACGCGAGGTTGGCATTCGTGCCGGAGCCCAGACCAGGATTCCCACCAATACCGACCAGATAGACCTCCGAGGTCGCTGTAGGGCAGGTGTAGTCGCCAGTGATTGTGAAGGAACCAGCGGGCAGGGTGTTGTTGGCGTTCCCTGCATTGGCATTACTATTCATTGCCCCCGTGCCATCGCTGGTGGTCACGGTCGCACTCATTAGGGGCGTCGCCGCGGACCCGTCTCCAGTTGATCCAACCGCATACAGTTGGATCGATTCGCCGCTTACAGGTTGCTGCCCTCCGAAAACCGAGCCGGTAAGGCCAGTTCCCCGAACTGCAGAGGAATGCCCGTGGTTCCCGCATCCGGTCAAACCAAACGAGAATATGAGAAGAACCAGAACGGACGGAAACCAGAACCAAGCACGCACGAAAGAGACTCTGCGAATCACTTCAACGCAGGTGTTCGGAAACTTCACGCAAGTTTTCATGCCCGGGCTCCCAAAATACGCCTGCCGAGATTAGAGCGGGGGAGATTCAGCCGATCAGAGAGAGCCAGATCGCGAATCCCACATCAATGACTGACTCGACATGTTTGACTTGGCCTAGGCTTGCTCGAAGAAAATGGGGTATTCTTTTCGACCCGGTTTCCTTGAATTGTACCGCTCTTGATGTGAATTGGAGGTCAAACGCTGTATTTTCCTTCAAGAAGCCGAGCAATTCCGGGCAATGCTGGAGTCGCCTTCTGCAGAGTGACCTTGGATGTGCGGGAGCTTCTATTCGAATTTCGGGTTCGGGGTGGTTTGTCGCCTGACCGTCAGTTTCTCTTCAGGACACAGGATCGCAGCGGCAGAGCCCTGAGACCGAGCGGCAAATAAGCAGTATCGCGGGACGGGCCCAGGCAGCGGCATTCCGTTGTATCCAGCAGGCGCGTATGGCCGGGATGCACCCATCTATAATGGGCGATGGAAAGGCGCGGCTCGCGAGGTCGAGCGCGCAGAGGTCGACAGAAGACATGGGAGATTTGCAGGGTAGGATTGCGCTGGTGACAGGCGGAGCGCAGGGGATTGGGCGCGCGATTGCCGAGGAGCTGGCCGCGGCCGGCGCGGTGCTGGCGCTGGCGGATGTGAACGAGGCCAAGCTGGCGGAAACGGTGGCCGAGCTAAAGGCGCAGGGCATTGACGCAACGGCCTTTACCATGAACGTGTCGAGCGAGGAGTCGATTCAGGCCGGGGCGAAGGCGATCCTGGAGAAGTTTGGCAAGGTGGAAATTCTGGTGAACAATGCGGGGATCACCCGCGACAATTTGATGCTGCGCATGAAGCGCGCGGACTGGGACCTGGTGCTGAGCATCAATTTGACGGGAGCTTTTCTGCTGACGCAGGCGCTGCTGAGCCCCATGCTGAAGAACCGCTGGGGACGGATTGTGAGCATTGCCAGCGTGGTGGGGCGCGCGGGGCAGGCGGGACAGGTAAACTACGCGGCGTCGAAGGCGGGGCTGATCGGGTTTACGCGGTCGCTGGCGCGGGAGGTTGCGTCGCGGGGCATTACCGTGAACGCCGTGGCGCCGGGATATATCGAGACGCCGATGACGGCGGTGCTGAGCGAGCAGCAAAACGCGGCCATGATGGCCACGATTCCGCTGGGACGGCGGGGAACGCCGAAGGACGTGGCGCAGGCGGTGAAATTCCTGGCCTCGGATGCGGCGTCGTACATCACCGGACACGTGCTGGACGTGAACGGCGGCATGTTCATGGGCGGGTGAGGGGGCTCACCCTGCGCCCGGTGGCGAGTAAACGGTTCGCCGCCACGCTTTGAAGTCAGATCACGCGAACGCTGCAGCGCCTCCCGGCCTGTGCTACGGCAAAACCAGAGTTGGTGTGCCCTGTTAAGGTACTTTGTGGGTCGTTGCTCCCTGTTGGTCGCATCGACTCAGCAGTTGGGGCTCCGGGGTACTGCGACTCTGGTTTTGCTTTAGCATCCCTGCGAGTCTTCATCCATACGATCGGAGGGATCCTATGAGCGAGCAGGGCTTTCCTTCTCCCTCGGTTCCACCTGCGCCGGCTACCGTGGCTGCGCCGCGAGGACCGATGACCTTCGGACAGATTCTGGACCGGATTTTTCAACTGATGCGAGCCAACTGGCGGCTCTTTGTGGGCATCGCGCTGGCGCCCGCCACGGGAATCATTGCCTACTACGCGGTTGTGATTGCAGCCTTCTTCCCGGTGTTGAGACCGTTGATCTTGCAGCAGCCGCCGCGTCTTTCACTGATGACGATCGCGTGGTTTGCCGTGACCTACGTTCTCGGCATCGTGCTGATGGTGGTGATCTATGCCTTGTACGAGCCGGCGGCTGTTTACGCCGCGCTCGAAGCAAACACGGGAACGCGGGTCACGTTCGGCAAAGCCTGGGGAGTGGCGTGGAACAAGGCCGGGCGCTACATCTGGCTGGCCATTCTGCGCGCGCTGATTGTGGCGCTGCCGATCATGGTCTTCGGCGGGGTGATTGCGGGGACCGTGGGGCTCTCACTGGCGCGTGGACAGAGCGGCGTCAGTCCATCCGCAATGATCATGCTATTCCCCTTGCTCATGCTGTTCTACTTGGGAGCGATGGTGTACGCCGTCCTGGTGATGTTGCGGCTGGTGCTGGCCGTGCCGGCGTGCGTGGCTGAAGATGTGAGCGCGTGGACGGCCATTCGCCGCAGCAATCAATTGACCTACGGCGTCAAGGGACGCATTTTTTTGCTCGCGCTGCTGATGTATGCCATTGCGTACGCCGCGTTTCTGGTGGTGGAGATGGTCATCCTGTTTCTTGGCGCGATCGCTACGATCGCGGGGATGGCCTTGCATCTGGCCATGGTTCCGTGGGGATATGCCGGGATTGGCGTTGCGGCCTTTGTCTTCGCCTGCGCTTACCTTCTCTGGTTTGCGGCGATCGCGGGCGCTTACTCAACGTTGTTTGCGGTGGTGTACCAGGACCAGCGGCTGCGGTTGGAAGCGGTTGCGGCGCCGGCGAAGTCCTAGTTCAGGGGTGAGGTATGACGGCGCCGCTGCGTCCGATGACATTGGGCGAGATTCTCGACCGGACATTCGAGGTCTATCGCAAACGGTTCTTCGCGTTCGCGGGATTGTCCGCGATACCAGCACTAGCTGTGATTCTAGTAAACATTGCAAACAGGTTTTGGTGGAAGATCCGCCCGCCCGAGTTAGCACACTTGTTCGGGACGCTCAACATTGGTGTCCCGTTCTATCTGCTTGTGTTCTTCCACGTGAGCATGATTCTCCAGCTCCTTCTTTATCCGTCGATCACAAATCTCTGTACTTCGGAATACCTGGGTAAACCGTCGAGCTTTTCATTGTCTCTGCGTGCGGGGTTTAAAGACTGGAGGGCCAACGTTTCGATTTCGCTCGCCCAGATGGCATTCGGGCTTATTCTCCCCGAGGTGGTTTGTCTGGCACTTTTTGCCGGAGCGGGCGCTCTGGAAGCGGCGCTCAAAATCGATACAACCGATTTGGGCGGTGCGTTTGCTCCGACTTTTCTGATTTTCATGCTGGCTGGAATCGCGGGATATTTTTGGATGTGGAGCTACGCGGCTCTCAGTTGGGCGGCCTTCGAAGGCGAGAATTTGACAGCGGGAGCGGCGGTCCACCGGAGTTTTTCGTTGTCGCGTGGAAGACGCCGGGCCATCATTCTGTCGCAGCTCATCCCTGCAGCGATTTGGTGGGCGTTCATTCTTGCGCTAGGGATCCTTACGCAGTTTCTCTACTCCGGGCTTCGAGCGGAAGGATTGAGCATCATTATTGTGTTTCCTGCCTATCTCGCTTTGGGTTTCGTCGGACAGTGGGCCATCGATACATTGGTTTGCCCGATCTTTCCGATTATCATGACACTCTTCTATTACGACCAGCGCGTACGGAAAGAAGGATACGACCTGGAGAAGATGATGGAGGACGCGGGACTGACGGTGGCTGCGTCGGACGGGGCTATGGAGAACGGCGAAGAGCCTGCGACCGTGGCGCAGAACGACGCGGAGTCCGGGTTGAATGGAGCGAATGAAGAGATTCCTGCGGAGGGATGACTCTTCAGAACCGGCGGTTCATCCGAGAAGATAGCGCGAGTGAGCGTGTGACAACAATCTGTTCATTTGCGGCGGGTTGCTACGTGGCGCGTTCGGTCCGTTTCTACTGCGGGCTCAGGCTCTCTTGCGGCAACAGCTCATAGCTGACAAAGGCGAGTTTCTTGCTGTCGGGCGACCAGGAGGGAACGTTGATGGTTCCCTGGCCTCCGAAGAGCTTGGTCAGAACGTGGACCTGTTTATCGGTCATTGACATCAATCGCAATTCCACATCCTTGCCGGGCGGATGGCCGGAGACGTCAGGGGCATAGGCAAGGAAGACCATCCATTGACCGTCGGGCGAGATGTGTGGAAACCAGTCGTTGGCGTCGTCGAAGATGACCTGTTCCTGTCCGCTGCCGTCGGGCTTCATGCGCCAGATCTGCATGTGGCCGGTGCGCTCGGAGTTGAAGTAGATCCAGGCGCCGTCCGGCGAGTATTCGGGGCCGTCGTCGAGGCCGGGCGCCGTGGTGAGCCGCGTCTCCACGCCGCCCGCAACAGGGACGGTGTAGATGTCGAAGTTGCCGTTGCGCTGGCCAGTAAAGGCGAGCGTCTTGCCGTCCGGCGACCAGCCGTGCCAATACGACGGACCGTCGGGCGTAAGCTGCCGGGGCGTGCCTCCAGCGAAGGGAACCACGAAAACGCGCGACTGATGGTCAGGGTTCGAGTTGTCGCTGATGGCCAGCATGGTTCCGTCGGGCGAGATGCCGTGATCGTTGTTGCAATGCAGCTCGGGAGCGGTGTCGATGGCGGCGGGCTGGCCACCGGCGAGCGCCAGCTTGAAGATCTTGCCGTCCTGATTGAAGAGGAGCGAAGAACCGTCGGGGGACCAGTTCGGAGCCTCGAAGTGGGCGGCCGCAACATACTCGACATGACGGTCAGTGGAAGCGATGGGGATCGTCTCGAGCGCGCTTACCAGGACCGGCTCGCCCGTCGCGGGCGGGAGATGGTCGAGTTTGACATGGGAGAAAGCTGCCCGTTCGACGACATCCTTGTTGTGCGCACATACGCCGATGCCGATATAGAAAGGGCCGGTAAGCACCACCTTGGTGGAAGCTCCAGCCGGTTCCAGCTTGCCATCTTCGCCCGAGACGAAGGCGTAGAAGTAGTCGCCGCGCTTCTCGATGCGCACCGTTTTGGGCGCGGTGACGTGGGCTTGCACCTCATGCATCGTGCCACCGGCGGCTTCGCGGAATTGCAGGGAGGTGAGGCCGACTCCGTGCACGGCCACGTCCACGGCGGCCGCATTGCTGTCGAGGGTCTGGCGGATCATGAGAACGGCCTTGCGATGGGGATCCCCGCCGGAGCCGAGGATCGAGATGTCGGCGGTAAGAGCAACATCTCCCGAGACCTTGGCCCACACATAGTGGAAGTCATCGGTGGCGAACCACATGTTTTCGCCGCTGCCGCTGACCGTATAGGTTCCACTGGCGCTGTCATATTGAGCGGAGCCGGGATAGAGGACGGTGCCCACGTCCTGCTGACCGTCAAAAATGCCGAGCGGCCCCCCGGCGCCGCCCTGCGCAGCGGGCGCTGCGGCGGATGCGAGAACACAAAAAGCGATGGCCGCAAGTTTGACCAGGGACAGCAAAGATTTTGGCGGCATAAAAGACCTTTCGAGAGCTCATTCGCAAGCGACGGAACGTGGGCGGGAAGCATGGCGCCCGATGGCGGAGTTTTTGCGCGCAAGGATGCGGCGCGCCAGAAGCAGCGGGGGCCCACGTAACCGTTCGCAAGAACTACGGCAGATGAATCCCGTGCCCAGTCCGGCACATCTGAGAAAATAATGGAAGTGAAACGAGAAGAACATTTTGTCCTGCGGAGGGCTGCGGGGTTTCTTGCCGTATTTGCGGCAGTGGCGGCGATCGGGGCCGTGGGCGCGCGGGCGCAGAATCCGACGTCGGCGGAGAATCCCTTCTGGGGCAGCGTGACGGCGCAGCCGGTGACGGGCGAGCCGCTGAAGCTGTCGCTTGACGACGCCATCCAGCGCGGGCTGAAGACCAACCTCGGGCTGAAGGAAGTGGAGAACGAGGAGAGGACCTACCACGCGGAGAAGAACGAGGCGCTGCAGTTGTTCTTGCCGACGATTTCGCTGACGGGCGACACGGGCTACTACATGCACGACCTGGCGGCGCTGGGGTTCGGGCCGAAGGTGATTGCGGAATTTGCGCCACTGTTTCCTGGCGGCACGGTACCCGCGGGGCTGTCGCTGATTACGCGCGACGACTTGACCGAGGGACAGATTCACTACAACCAGATTTTGTTTTCGGGGCCGGTGATCCAGGGCTGGAAGGCGGCGGGAGCGGCGGAACGCGCAGCGCATTTCGCCAGGATGACAGCGCGCGGCGAGGTGGTGCAGCAGGTGGCCGTGGGCTATCTGCGAGCGGTGGCGGACCAGAGCGAAGTGGAGAACGCGAAGGCGCTGGTTGCGCAGGCGCAGGTGTTCGCGGATCATGCGCATGAGGCGCACGTGGCGGGCGTGGCGGCAAATCTGGACGATCTGCGCGCAAAAGTGCAATTGCAGGCGCAGGAGCAGGGGCTGATCGTGGCCGAAAACCAGCAGGCGAAGGATTTGATTCTGCTGAAGCGGGAGATTGGCATCGATCCCGAGCAGGCGATCGAGTTGACCGACCCGGCGCCCTACAGCGAGCTGGCCGAGGAGACGCCGGAAGAGGTGAAGGCGGTGGCCTACCAGAACCGGCAGGACTACCAGAACCTCGAAAACCAGGCGGTCGGGTACAAGGCGCTGCACAACGTGTACCGCAGCGAGCGGCTGCCGACGCTGAGCTTCACCAGCTACTACGGCACCAGCACCGTGAATGGCGCGGGCACGCACGGGAACTTTGTCGCGATGGGGATTCTGAATTTTCCCATCTTCCGCGAGGCGAAGCTGCGCGGGGACGAAGACGCTTCGAAGGCGAAGATGGATGAGACGAACGCGCAGCTCGACGACCTGCGAAATCATATCGATGAGCAGGTACGTGCGGCGCTGCTGGACGTGAGCGCGAGCAAGCAACTGGTGGAGGTGGCGCGGTCGAACGTGGACCTGGCCACGCGCGCGCTGAGCGATGAGACCGACCGCGTGAACTCTGGAGTGGACGACAACCTGCCGCTGGTGACGGCGCAGGCCGCGCTGGCCACGGCCGAGAGCAACCTGGTGGAGAGCCTGTACCAGTACAACGTGTCGAAGATCGGGCTGGCACGGGCGACGGGCGTGCTGGAGCAGCAGTACCGGACGTATTTGGGGCGGTAGGCGAAGGCCGGCGGCCAGTCAGGCGCAGATTTTCCCGTTGAATCTGGTCGCCTTAGCGATGTTGTGGGCTATTCATCACCATAATTATCACCAGTTGGTGATAAAATTGGTGACAGGGGGGCGGAATCATGAGAGCGACCGTAGCACTTGACGACGAATTGGTGCGTCAGGCTCAGGAGTTTTCGGGAGTGACGGAGCGGACAGCTCTGCTGCGCGAGGCGCTGAAGGCGCTGATTCATCGGGAGGCTTCGCGACGGCTTGCCGAGCTTGGCGGGACGATGCCGGACCTTGAGGATATCCGGCGTACCCGAGTGGACCGGCTGTGATTCTGGCCGACACGTCTGTCTGGATCGAGCACCTGCGCGCAGGTAATCCTCGAATGCAACGATTGCTGGATAGCGGGCAGATCATCATGAACCCGATGATCGTTGCAGAACTGGGGCTCGGGTCGTTGCGCCAGCGCGCGAAAACTCTGGCGGAACTCGATGGGCTGCTGGAGGTGAAAGTGGCGCAGTTGAGCGAGGTTCGGCGCATGATTGAGGCCCACCGGCTGTACGCAAAAGGCATCCGCCTGATTGACGCGCACCTTGTAGCGTCGTGCCTGATCACGCCGGGGACGCAGTTGTGGACGCGCGACACCGCGCTGAAGGGCGTAGCCAAGACAGTGGGAATTGACGCCGGGCTGCCGTAAGGCGGGCCGCAGGCGTGCTGCAGCAGCAGTACCGGACGTATTTGGGGCGGTGAAGCCTTCCGCAGAATCGTGCGAATTTCACTCAAAATCATCGTCTCCCTCCGGTGTAACGTAGAAGCGATAGGTGCACGCACATGCCTCAGAATCTGGAGATCGTTTATTTTGTGGCGCCGAATGCGGTGGCGCTGGCGCGGCGGGCGGCGGAGTTTTTTGTCGTGATGGCCGAGCAGGCGGTGGCGGCGCGCGGCGTGGCGCGGATTGCGATCAGCGGTGGGTCGACGCCCAAGGCGGCGTTCAGGGCGCTGGCCGAGCACGGCGAGGAGTGGCGGAAGCGAATGCCATGGAAGAACCTCGACCTGTGGTGGGTGGATGAGCGGTGCGTTCCGCCGGATGACGCCAAGTCGAACTACCGTATGACGCGCGAGGCGCTGCTGGACCATGTGCCGCTGAAGCCTGCGCAGATTCACCGCATGGAGGGAGAGCTGGAGCCCGACGATGCGGCGGCGCGGTACGAAGCGGAGCTGAGGAAGAGCTTCGGGCTGAAGGGCGCAGAGATGCCCCGGTTCGATGGGTTGCAGCTGGGGATGGGACTGGATGGACACACTGCGTCTCTTTTTCCAAACACTGAGGCCCTTTACGTGACGAACCGGCTGGTAGCGGCAAACTACGTGGAGGAGAAGGACATGTGGCGGGTGACGTTGACGCGGCCGGTGATCAACGCGGCGAGGCAGGTGTTCTTCCTGGTGGAGGGTGCGGAGAAGGCGATGATTCTAAACGAGGTATTGGAGGGGCCGCGCGATCCGGAGCGGCTGCCGAGCCAATTCATCGCCCCTGTTGACGGTATACTGACGTTGCTTCTGGACCAGGCGGCGGCCACGCTGCTGCCCGAGCCGGACGCGCAAGGCTATGGGGTTCTGGAGAGGACTGAATGATTCTGGCAGGCGATGTAGGCGGCACGAAAGTTCACCTGGCGCTGTTCGATTTTATCGACGGTAATCTGAAGCACGCACGCGATAAGCAGTTCCCGGCCAAGGAGTACGCGGGGCTGGAAGAGATCGTGAAGGAGTTTGTGCTGGCGGAGAAGGTGACGTCGGCGTGTTTTGGCGTTCCGGGTCCGGTGCGGGAGGGACGGCTGCGGCTGACCAACCTGCCGTGGACGCTGGACAGCCGCGAGCTGGCGCGCAATTTGAAGATTGATTACGTTTTTCTTATCAATGATTTGCAGGCGAACGGGTACGGGATTGCGGAGCTGGCGGCAGACCAGATTTATACGCTAAGCGAGGGTGATGCCCGACAGGTGGGCAATCGGGCGCTGATTTCGGCGGGAACGGGGCTGGGCGAGGCGTTTCTGGTGTGGGATGGGCGGGATTACGTTCCCTACCCGTCGGAGGGCGGACACTCGGACTTTGCGCCGCGTAATGAGGACGAGATCGACCTGCTCCGGTTCCTGAGGCAGAAGTACAACGGGCGGATTAGCTCTGAGAGGGTGGTGAGCGGCCAGGGGATCACCAATTGTTACGAGTTTCTGCGCGAGGTGCGCGGGCTGGAAGAGCCGGCGTGGCTGGCCGAACAGATGACGCAAGAGGATCCGAACGCAGCGATCACTGAGGCGGCGCTGAAAGCCAAGGCTGCGATTTGCGAGAAGGCGCTGGACATGTTTGTTTCGGCGTACGGGGCCGAGGCCGGCAATTTGGCGCTGAAGGTGCTTTCCGTCGGCGGACTGTACGTGGGCGGAGGAATCGCTCCGCGCATTCTGGAGAAGCTGAAGGACGGAACCTTCATGAAGGCCTTCACCGACAAGGGGCGGCTGAGCCAGTTGCTGGTGAATATGCCAGTGCGGGTGATTCTGGAGAGCCGCACGGCGCTGATGGGCGCGGCCGCGTACGCCGAAGCGCGGGCTGCGGAGCTGAGCGGAATTTCGCCGCGTGCCGCGAGCGTGAAGTTCTAAATGCTGGCTTTCAGCCCCCTGCGGTCAGCTCAGGCGCTTTTGCGATGAGGGCCAGACTAAGAGGCTGGCATTTTCGCGCTCGTTTAATGAGGCAATGGACGTTTACTGGCCAAGTGAATAGATAACATTCACAGTTGTCTGGACTTCAACTGGCTGCCCGTTCAACAGATACGGTTTGTATTCCCAGCGCGAAACCGAGAATAAAGCCGACGCCGCCAAGGAGGGCCAGGGAGCCTCCTTCACGCGCAGATCGTGAATCCTGCCGTCCGTGCCGATGACGGCATCGAGGATTACCTTTCCGGAGACGTGGGCATCTTTCGCGTCCTGAGGATAAATCGGAATCACTTTCTTAATGAGCCTTCCCACTTGAACAGCTCCGTCGACGAAAACCTGTCCGGAGTTCATTAAGTGGGCGTCCGCAGACGGGGTCAAGGCGGCGTCTGACGGTGCGATCCCATCAATCGACTCTACCTTTGCGGAAAGGATTTTCCGCCCTCCTTCGAAAAGCAGAATCTCGCGGGCAAGGAAGCGGTTCTGCACTTTTACAAGATCATTAAACTCCATGGCGACTGTGCCGAAGGAAAAAGTGGTCCGCAGGACCGGCAGATCGGGGTCGAAACAATACGTGGGGAAAAGCCCCAGTGGAACGGTTTGAACCTGTCCACGCTGGGGCATGAGAGGAATCACCTCAATGCAGGGAAACTTCACGTTTTCCAGCTTCACCTCCTCTCGATCAAGCCGAATCTTGGCAGGGTCGAGGTCGCCAGGTTCTGGCAAGGGCGAGAGAAACGCAGTTTGTAGCTTGTATTCGAAGAAACTGAGCCCGTCTCCCGTTGTCTCGTAGGCAGACTTGCCGTCCGCTGTATGCCAGTCGGTGCGTTTCGCGTTCGGCCGGGACCACGAGACACGAGACACGCTCGGCGAAGCCCACCAATACTCAAAGGTTCCCTGTTCGGATGGATTCCCCTTATCGTCATAGAGCTGATAGGTAGCCTTGAGATGCCAGGGCTTGAGCGAAGGGGCGTTGAAATCGTAGAACGGCGCGGCCATGGCGAGAATTTCGTGAGGATCCTTCGGCAGGGCTTGCGGCGGGGCAGCAGCTTGGCCGAGCGCTATTAAGCCGACAGCAAAATACAGAGCAGCAAAAAATAAGTTGCGCATGCCGGGTACAGCGTAGCACGTAACCTACTTTTTAAGGCCGTGGAATAACGGGCTGCGGAGCTGAGCGGGATTTCGCCGCGTGCCGCGAGCGTGAAGTTCTAAATGCTGGCTTCTAGCCTCTAGCTAACGACCATCAACGACGAGGGCGCGGCGCGAGCTGCGCCCTTTTTGTTGCGCGCTCGCTGCTCTCCCAAGGCGAACCGGCGCAATTCGTATACTCTGAACCAAGCACGGCGGTTGATCGGCCGGCGTGGCGCTCAAGGCGGAAGCCCGGAGGATTGGTTCCGGGAGTCGGCCTTGAAGGAAGACGTGGAAAGATGATGCGCTGGCTTGGACGGTGGCTTCTCAGAGTTCTGGTGGCGATTGCGGCAATCGCTCTGGCAGCATTTGCCATCGACTGGACAGTCTACAAGCTGCGCGGCTCGCCGCAATCGACGGTGGCCGTGAGCCAATTCATGTCGGTTCCGCTGAAGGGGTCGGCAACGGAGTATGACTTTCTGGGGACGGCGAACGTGCCCTGCGCCATCGCGCTGTTTCCGCAGGGAGGGCAGAATCCCTGTTGGTATCTCAAGCGGAATCCGAATCAGTGGGACAAGGTCGGGACGCCGGCGTATTGAAAGCATATGAGGGCGCCGCGCTGCCGAAATGGGCGCGCGTAAACATGCGTAGGTGATGCGAGTCACGACCAGGAAATGCAAATTGCGCCTAGGATCGTACGGTGTTTCCTCAGATCGCCATGTATAGCCGCACACAAAACGAAAATGGCAGCTACAACTCGCGCTGCCTGGATTGCTTTTTGACCATCGCCTCGTGCGTGGAAACGGAAAAAGAGCTGGAACAGCGCGAGGCACACCATCTGTGCCCGGAAAAGGTGTTGGCGCAATTGCTGGCCGCGGAAAAGGCGGCAGTGGCGCAGGCGGCGCGGAATTAGGGCCTGGCGGAGTTCCCCAGGGGCTAAAGCTCTGATTGGAATTGTGCCGATTGGGGCGCTCTTCGACTTCGTTCAAGGCAAGCTCTAAAGTCATGCGCCGATACAAGACTCTGCCTCGACCAAGTATTTCCATAATCTGCCAAGTCGTGCCCTGCCGCTTTGTGTTCTACAGGAGAAATTGTTCGGGGCGCGGCGGCGGGTGACGCCATGCTCCGAGACAGAGGTCCGCTCGAGCAGCTCTTCGCAGCAAGTTTATTGGCTCTTGTGGGTCCAGGGGATGCTGCTCTGCTTCTGGCCGCCGCCGGTTTCAAGAAAGACGAAGAGGTTCCCGTCGGGATCCTTCACGAAGACGAGGCCCCCGTTGCGCTGCGCGGTGACGCCCGCGTACTCCAATGCTTCAAAAGCGTGCTTTGCGTTGGGGACGGGGAAGAGGAACTCCGGCTGTGAGCCTGGGCCTGACGGGCGCAGCTCCATGTGCAGATCGGGAGCGCCGGGCGTGGTGAGGCGCACGTTGCCGTTGGTGTCTTCGGCTTCGAATCCGAGGTCGGTGTAGAACTCCTTCATCGCTGCGCCTTCTCTTACCGGAAGATCGATTCCCATCAACTCAGTGGAGACGCGGGCGGAGCCGAGGTGCTGGCCTATGTCGAGGGTGTGGCGCGAACCGGGCATGTACTGGGTGAACTCGGTGACGCGGCCCTCGGGATCGTTGAAGGAAGAGATGAGATTGCCGGCAGCGGCCTTGCGGACCGGCGAGGGGTTGAGGCCTTCAGAGACGTAGTACTGCTGCAGCGCGTTCAGGTCACCCGCCTCGAAGCAGACGTGCATCCAGCCGAGGGGCTGCGAGGGATCGGTTTGCTGATAAAGCTCGATGAACTGGCGGTCGTTGATCTTGATGAAGACCTCGGTGGTTTTGCCGGCGTAGGTGATGGTAAAGGCCTCTTCGTAGCCGAGCTTACCGAGGAAGGCGGTCTCGCGATCGAGGTCGCTGACGCGGAAGGCGATGTGCGCGATGCCGGTGATCGCTTCATTCGGCGGGGGTGGTTGCGCGATTGAAGCTGAGGAGCAAGCACAGGCGAGCGCGAGGGGAAGAATTGCGTACAAACGCATGGTCAGGGTCATGGCTAAAACCTCGAGGGCCGGGAGGCCGGATGGACCAGGCAACGAAGGGGAGCAGCGGTAATAGATAGGATCACCGGTTAAGCCAGCCGCCGTCCACTACGAGAATGTGGCCGTGAACGTAGTCGCTGGCCGACGAGGCAAGAAAGACGGCGGCGCCGGCGAGGTCTTCAGGCTTGCCCCAGCGGCCGGCGGGAATGCGCTCGAGAATTTGCCGGGCGCGCTCGGGGTTATTGCGCAGCGCCTCGGTGTTGTCAGTGTCCATGTAGCCGGGGGCGATGGCATTGACGTTGATGCCTTTCGGAGCCCACTCGTTGGCGAAGGCCTTGGTGAGCTGGCCGACGCCGCCTTTGGCTGCCGCGTAAGAGGGCACCAGAATTCCGCCCTGAAAGGAGAGCAGCGAGGCGATATTGACGATCTTGCCCGAGCCGCGCGCGAGCATATGGCGGCCAGCGTGTTGGGTGAGGCGAAAAACGCTGGTGAGATCGACTTCGATGACCGCCTTCCAGTCTTCTTCGGAGTGATCGGCGGCGGGCGAGCGGCGAATGATGCCCGCGTTGTTGACGAGAATGTCGATGGAGCCGAGTTGCTGGACGGTTTCTTCGACAAGGCGAGCGCAAACGGCCGCGTCGCCGACGTCGCCAACGAGCGCGATGGAGCGGACACCGAGGGCGAGCAGCTTCTGCTGCGTGGCTTTGGGAGTGGAGCTCGAGCCGTGCACGGCGACGTTGGCGCCTGCCTCGGCGAGAGCGACGGCGATGGCAGCGCCCAATCCGCGGGATGAGCCGGTGACGAGGGCGGATTTCCCTTTGAGGCTGAATTGATCGACGAATGTTGCCTGCGAGGTCAGGGGCTAGAGACCTTTCCGGCTGGTGCCAGACCTTAATTCTACCTGTCTTTATTATGTGCGAGCGGAGCGGGGAGAGAGCGCGCCAGTGCCACTCGCGGAATATGACCGTCATGCAGGTTCAATTGGCGCCTCCAGCCTCTTTCCCAGGTCTCCGATGTGGCGAAGGAACCAAATCCTTTCTCCACGGTTCGATTCATTGATGAATGCTTGCAGGGCGGGGCTTTCAAGAGCCTCTGGAGAGATGGCGCCAATGATCGCGAGCCGCATTCCGTAGGTCACGAACTTTTGAGCAATTGCGCCCGCGAGCCCGGTGCGCAGCTCGAAAAAGGACGGAGAGAGCCTGTCGATTGGAATCAAAACCAGTTCAGCCTGCTGCGCCATGGCTTCTCCCAGAATTGCGAGGGCATCCTGTTCGGACTGAACGGCCGGCCCATTCGATGGACATTCGAACATTCGCACGCCATGCAAGTCATATGAGTTTGCATTCATACCTGATCCCATATTTTCTCAACTTGAAATGACCAAGCCGCGCTGGATGGCCATGAGGCCCGCGCGCAGAAAGCCCAGCGTGTGCGCCATGCCCGCGTGCCACGGCGCTGAGCAGGTCATCTGCGGGGCGTGGTCGGGAATGACGACGCCGTCGAAGCCGTTCTTGTCGAGGATATAGAGGATGCGGAGCATGTCGATTTCGCCATCATCGATGAAGGTTTCGTGATAGTGCGGGGCCTTGCCGGCGATGTTGCGGAAGTGGACGTAGGCGATGCGATGCTGGCTGCTGTACCGGTCGACGGTCTGGTAGATGTCGCCCTCGGTCATCTCGGCGAGCGTGCCGAGGCAGAACTCGAGCATGTTGCTGGGGCTGGGGGAGATGTCGATGAGGCGCTGGTACATGGCTTGCTGATAGACGAGGCGCGGCTGGCGGCGCATGGTGGGGGTGGGCGGATCGTCAGGGTGCGCGGCGAGGCGGACGCCGGCTTTTTCGGCGACGGGAAGAGCTTCCTCAAGGAATCGCCGGAGGCGGCGCCAGAGCTCGTCGTGGGTAATGGTGGGCAGCGTGCCCGGCGGCGCGTTGGGGTCGACGATCATGTTCCAGACGACGCCGTTGGGGATGGGCGTGTCGACGAGGCCGTCCATGCCAACGGACTCCGCACCACCGCGCGCAAAGGGGCCGCTGATGCGGCCGGCAACACCGGCGATGGAGAAGTTGTAGCCGAAGGTGGGAATGCCGGCTTCGCCCACGGCGCGAAGAATGGCGAACACGTTCTGCATGTGCTGGGCGCGTTTGGGGCCGTCAAGAAGAATGTCGTACCAGTGAGCGGGGTCGAAGTTCTCGATGCCCTCAAGCTTGAGTCCGGCAGCCTCAACCTGCTTGCGCAGCGCGATGAGCTCGGCGGCTGTCCAAAGGCGGTTGGG
This sequence comes from uncultured Acidobacteriaceae bacterium, assembly GCA_963832805.1. Lineage (GTDB taxonomy): Bacteria > Acidobacteriota > Terriglobia > Terriglobales > Acidobacteriaceae > Telmatobacter. The sequence goes on from CAWHVN010000005.1 coordinate 51,550, forward strand.
ATCGCCAGCCAGGCCCCACGGCTTGTCTTTGCCGCCGGTGGGCTGGTTGTTCGATGGATTGGCCTCGCCCTGACGGAAGTAGTCGACGAGGTGCACGATGACGTGCGTACAGCCGGCCTGAACGGCGAATGCGTAGTATTCGTCGTTGAGCATGTGCCGGTAGAGACCTAGGCCGAGCTTCATTTTCACCCTGAGACAGTGTAGCGGAGGCGGCGAAGAAGAGCGTTTTCGATCCACTTGTTCACATCGCCAGCATCGTGCAAGGTGGCAATTATCTCCACCCCACAGGCGAAGGCCTGCCTGTGGGGGCCCAGGTGAAGGAAATTGCCACTCGACATCCCGCATTCTTTTAAGAGCAGAATCGAAAACGCTGTAGCGCGGCGAAAGACCGGCGAAAAGACGGGGAAACCCGGGAAAAAGAGTAGCGAAATTAGTGCAATGGATGCTTGCCAGAGATTCATTGCTCATGTAATCTCGGATACCTGCCGTCGTTCTCCCCTCGCCGGTGCGTCTACCCGGGACTTCCCTGTTTGCGTTCCGGATGGACAATCAGGCTGCGCGCCAAAAGCGCGAAGTGCCTGGCAGCGCCCACGACGACGTGAAGAGATGCACGAGGATTGATCAGCAAGCCTGCCTCCCCCGTAGGCTGAACGATGCCATCGTGTGGGAGGGTTTTGTGTACGAAGCGCAAGAACGAATTCTGGCGCCGGGAACGGGGGTCAGCCAACACATTCATCTGCTTGGCGCGCGCCCGACGCTGCTACGGAACAACCGGGTCCTGATTTTTCTCACCTTTCTGGGCAGCATCGCCGCGCTGCTCATCTCGCTGGGCATGGTGTTTGTGTCCCTGACGAACCTATTCCCGTTGAGCGCGATGAATCTGGACAGGTTCGTGGCCGGCGCGTTGTGGCTACTGGGCGCGTGGCTGATGGCCATGTCGCAGGTCTTCCTGTGGCGGCAGGGGAACCTGATGGCTCATTGCTCGGTTCTGCTCGACAGCTATGGGGCGCACTTCAAACTCGGCAACACCGGGGAAGCAAAAGAGGTGTTCATGCCGTGGAATGGAATCGAGGCCGTGCAGTACAAGCGGATTCCGAATGCGCAAAAGGTTACTGTTCTGGGCACAGACACCAGCACGGTGATCTTCACGTCTTACGCCTTCTACCGGCCCAAGAAAGTGGCGCGCTTGATCGCGGAGCGCGCGGGGCTGCCGTTGATGAGGGGCTGAGGCGTAAACCCAGGCCGCGGCCAGCATCAATTTGACCTACGCAAATGAGCGTATGCGCCTGACGTTGCCGCAGACGGCGCCCTTATTGCGCGCGGCGTTCAGCGAGAAGCGCCTTCACACCGATCTCGATCTTCCTCATTCTGGTCTCGCCCTGGAACTGCGCGCGCACTACGCCATCCCTGTCGATGAGGAACGTCAACGGCAGTCCCAGGACACCGCCATATTGCTTGGCGAGACGTTCATCGCCCAGGGCTGCCGGGTAGTTCAACTTGAGCCGCTGCACGAGGCGTCGCGCAGGCGCGGCGTCGTCATCCATTGAGACGGCGATGACGGCAAATCCCTGAGGCCCGTACTGCCGCTGCCATGCAGCGAAGATGGGCAATTCCAACTGGCACGGCGCGCACCACGTGGCCCAGAAGTTGAGCAAGACAACCTTGCCGCGCAAGGCGGCGAGGTCCACCGTGCGCCCGTCGAGGTCATTGATCGCGAACTCGGGCGCTCGCTTGTTGAGCGGGCTCTCGGCCGCGGGCGCGCCAGAGGCGGCCAGCGACGCGGAGATGAAACCGGCGATCAGCGCGCGGCGCAGGACGCGGCCCAGCGGGCACGGCGAGGAGACCAGCTTAACGTCCGCCTTCAACGGGAAACCCTTTGCTGACCCAATCGTTGCCGAAGTTTTCGGCAAGATAGAGGACCTTTACATGCGTGAATCCCAGACCGCGGAGCAGGCTGTAGGCCGGGCCGACGTTGGGGCAGCGATTCCAGGGGCAACAGCCGCAGTAGAGGACGATGAAGGTTCCACGAGGCAGCGACGCAACGCGGCCGCGCAGCTGCGCGACCCCATCAGCCTGCGAGCCGGCGCCTGCGTACTCCGCGCCGGGAATATGCTCCTGGGCAAACATCATGCGCGAGCCCACCTGCAGGATCAGCGGCTTTTCCGCGCCGCGCGTGTGCAGGATGCGGTTGAGCTCGTCGGCCTGGATGAGCTGTGCCGCGGGGATGGTGAACGCACTTGCCGGCGGCGGTGCCGCCCATTGGCCAGCAGCCAAGGCGCGCTGCTGAACGAAGCAGAACAAACCGAAGGCGGCCATGGTGACCGCTATTTTGCGTATGAGACCGGATGACATGTGGGATTCTCCGCATCCATTGTAATGCGGGCGCGCTCATGGTTGGCGGCTGCAGCCTATGGGGGTGACGGGGAAAAACGGCGCACAAATTGAAAACGCCAGAGACCGAAGCCTCTGGCGTTTCAATCTTGATGATCGCGTAGTACAACCGGCTGTCGCGTCCTTCGGCTCCCCCAGCGGCGAACCAGCAGCTTTCGCTGCCGTTCCTTCCTCTGGCTGCGCCGGCACTGAACCTTTGGCTTGCGCCAACTGCCCGCACTCCGGCTCGACCGTAGGCCGACTTCCCCGGCTCGGATCGGTGTGGCTTCGCTCAGCTCGACCGGTGGCTAACGTCCGACTCGCGTCGGGTGTTGCGCGCTTCCGATCGACCGATGGCGATCCATCCGGCTTGCGCCGAACGACCCCTCCACCGGCAAGACCGACGATCTACTGCCGACTCACACCGGATTCTGATCCTTCAGCTCGGCTGGCTAGAACAACCTCCGGCTTTCACCGGCTGTTGTTGCAGCCTCCAGCTTGCGCCGGCTGCTGCTGCAACCTCCAGCTTGCGCTGGCTGTTGCCCCCTTTGCCAAACCGGCGGCGAACCTCCGACTCGCATCGGCTGTTTCACCCTCCGGCTTCACCGGTTTCGATTCGCCCGGCTTGCGCCTGACGTTTCTACCTCCGGCTGGGCCTTCGATGCGCCCCTAACTTCGACCGAACCTTGCATCGCCGGCTGAGCCGTCGATGAGTATTCAATTTCCGCCGGTTCGCGCACCTTCCGGATCTGCCAGCTTGACAACTTCCGACTCGCGTCGGCTTTTGTAATCTCTGGCGCGGCCAGCGATCCCTCTTGGGCTTTCGCCCCAGGTTTCACCCTCTGGCTGGGCTGGCGGCGATTTTCCGATTCTCATCGGCTTTTCGTTCCACCAACCGTTCCGGCGACCAACTCCCGATGCCCCACAGGGTCATCAGTTGAAGTGACAGTACGTCCGCTGAATCTGTGGATGCAAGTGCAAAAGTCAAATAAATCTGTGATTTTCACCAAGGTTGGTGCAGATGGGCTCTTTTCCAGCAGAAGGAAGCGGTTTCTTCTCAAGCTCGCAGTTTTTTGGGGCGCCCGGAAGCGCAGCGGAGTGGCCCGCACGCCGCCGATGCCATGCGCGGCAACGGCGGGTTGCTGCGAGAGCGCATGGTGTGGAGTGGTGCGGCCCGTCTCGAACTCGGCCATAGCGGAATCGTAGCATGAGGCTGGGGCGAGTTTGCGGCGGGGCGGGCAATGGGTCGCAGCCTGGCGGGGCCAGAATGGGGTACCCGGCCCCGCATGCCCGGCAGATGCGGCGCCCCGAGCGCGCTCCGCTCGGGATGACACGGGTTTAGGTGGAGATTGGAGCAATTGTTGGTGTGGATCGATGCTTCGCGAAAAGCAGATCCCCGTTCGACTCAGGTCACTTGTTCGGGCTGTGATGCTTCTTGCGATGCGGGTCCTTCGGGTCCGCTTGCTCCATGATCGCGTTGCGATCACGGGGCCCCAAGCGCGCTCCGCTCACGATGACATTCGCAAGGAGGGGGATTACCTGGGCCAAATGGACCGGGCCTAAGGCGATGTCCCACGAGCCGGGAGGGCAAAGACAATTTTGTGTAGCGCGTGTCGCGAGTGTGGTGGTTTTCCCATGTCTCAGAATCGAGACCTGGGGCACCTGTACATTCAGCCGCTCATCGCGGATTGGGCTTCTGGCTGTATCTCCAAAGTGGATACGGCAGCCCGGCCAGGCGATTGATGACGATGGCCTGTGCGACGAGGAGAAAGACCGCCGCTTCAATAATGACCAACGCTTTGGGCTTGAAGATGATGCCCAGCGAAACGATGAGCGTTGTGGCGCCGGCGGGAGGATGATCGGCGCGCAAAAGGACCATTAGGGCGCCTGTGGCCGAGAGCGACAGCGCGGCGGCAAGAATCCTTGGCCAGTACACGCCGGGATGCACGCCAAAGGGCAGGTTGGCGGCGCCGGTAAGGGAGTACGCGGCGTAGCCGCAGGCGAGGCCGATGGCGTGGCCCAGGATGGTGTTGCGCGGGCAGGAGTTCTCCGCCAGTGGAGCGATGAATAGAAGGTAGGCCGTGGGGCCGAGCGACGGAAAGACGAACGGGCTACCGGTGACGACGGCCAGCAGCGCCAGCAGGGCGATGGTGAGGAAGCCGTTCACGGCGACATAGATCGCCCAGACCAGGCGGGGCGGAAAATGGTCCAGCAGCCACGCCAGCCGCAAGCGGCCGAGCAGCACCGCAACGTGCTCAGGTCCTGCCCCGCTGACATTGGTCATGCGATCTTGCAAGGTGCGTCCTTAAGTTCCTCAGATGTTCGGCAGAAGGTCGAAGTACTCATCGTCCTCGTTCTTTCCGCCTTCTCCTGCGCCGAGCTTCTTTTCCGATTCGACAAACTCGATGCGCTCGATCCACTTGACCATCTTGTAGCCGAGCTGATTTTCGACGCGCAGCCGCAAGGGGGCGCCGTAGACCTCGGGTAGCGGCTGGCCGTTCATCTCGGAAGCGAGCAGGCATTGCGGCTTGAGCACGTTCTCAAGGCTCTGGGTATCGTAGTAGGGCCCTCCGTAGAGCGCCTCGCCAAAGGAGAAGAAGGCGACGGTGTGCGCTTCCGGCCTGGGGCGAACGAGCGCGATCAGCGTCTTCATGGGGATGCCGCCCCACTTGGCAATGCCGCTCCAGCCCTGGATGCAATGGTGCATGGCGATGTGCTCCAACTCGCCCAGATTGCGCAGCTCGGCCAGCGAAAGCTCGACGGGATTCTCGACCAGGCCGCCGACTTTCAGCTTGAAATCGCGGAAGTGGTCCTCGGCCAGGTGCTTCCAGTCATCGCGCACGGGCAGCTTGCCATTCGGCCACATGTAGGGCGAGATGTCCTTTTCCGAATACGTCTGCTGTGGCATGAGCCGGTTCAGGGTGAGCAACTGCATGGGATAGGTGACGAATTTGAGCGCATGTTGCAGCGCGCGCGGCTGAAACCAGGAGAGATAGTGCGCGGCGATCCAGCAAAGAACCACGACGCCAATGCCGACGAAGCCGAGCCAGACGCCCAGCCGGCCCGCGTCGTTGGTTCCCAGCACGATGTGGTTCATGTTGCGCGCGAAGCCGGTCATCACGACCAGGGTGATGTGAACGATGAGGAAGGCGAGAAAGCTGAGCATGGTGAGGAAGTGGATGGAGCGCGCCGATTGCCGGCCGCCGAATAGCTTCGCGTACCAGGTGAAGTGATTCACCACCGCGGGCGACATGGCGATGCCGGTAAGAATGGCCAGCGGGCCAAAGACGAAGACGACGGTGAAGTAGGCGATCTGCTGCAAGGCGTTGTAGCCGTAAAAGCCGTTGGGCTCGGCAGGCAGATGAAAGGTGGCGTAGTGGACCCAGGTGTTCCACGCCTGCAAGACGACTGTGGGCGAGGCGGGCACCAGGCGCTTCCACTGGTCGGTGGTGAAGAGCATGGTGACGAAGTACAAGCCGCAGAGGATGAAGCCGTGCACATTGATGAAATGCCAGACGCGCGCAACCCCGATGGTATGCCGGTAGCCGGGAGTGCCAATGAGCGGAGTGAGGTAGCGGGCGTCGTCCTTCGCCGTCCACAGGCGGTCGCGCGGAACCTTCATGGGCGTGAAGCGGATCCACTCGCTGTTCGGCGTGCAATCGTCGTTGAAATAGAGCCGGGGATGATCGGCGAGGATGGAAAGGCCGCTGCGGATGAGCATGGTAACGAAGAGGAAGTTGAAGAAGTGGCAGTAGCGGACCCAGAGCGGGAAGCCGTGCGGCCCGGCGAAGTCGCTGGGATAGACGAGCGGGACGGGCGGAATGTGCGGCAGGCCGGCCACGGCCATCTCAATCCACGCCGCGGCCACCAGCGACGCGATCACAGCGGCAGTTCCGATCAGAATCGAAGGACGAATCCAGAGGCGGTGACGGCGATCCGCGGGATAGTGCACCGCCCCATGCTCAGCATCGAATGTAATCATGACCCCCGGCCTCCCATGCGGCTGGGAAATTTCCGCACGGCGGGCTGACAGTATCGTTATACCGCTTCGGGGAAAATTGCGTCCCAGATTTGCGGAGCGGGTGCGCGCCTGGCGCGGGCTGGGGCTGTGAATGCGCACCGCCGCGGCAAGGCAGGGTGTGCGGCGCGCCCCTTGCCGGGCGCGGCAGGAATCGGGTTGAGCCTTAGCTCACCACCATGCCTTTGGCCAGCATCGCCTTGATGCCCCGCAGCGCCTGGCGGGTTCGTTCTTCGTTTTCGATCAGGGCGAAGCGGACGTGGTCGTCGCCGTAGTCGCCGAAGCCGATGCCGGGCGAGACGGCCATTTTGGCTTCGGTCAGCAGGAGCTTCGAGAACTCAAGCGACTTGAGGTCGCGGTACGGCTCGGGGATCTGCGCCCAGACGAACATGGTGGCCTTGGGCTTAGCCACGCTCCAGCCGAGCTTGTTGAGGCCCTCGACGAGGACGTCGCGGCGGCGGCGGTAGTTATCGCAGATCTGGGCGACGCACTCCTGCGGGCCTTCAAGCGCCGCGATGGCGGCGACCTGGATGGGCGTGAAGGTGCCGTAGTCGAAGTAGCTCTTAAGGCGCGCGAGAGCGCCGACCAGGCGCTGGTTGCCGACCATGAAGCCGACGCGCCAGCCGGGCATGTTGTAGCTCTTCGAGAGCGTGAAGAACTCGACAGCGACATCTTTGGCGCCGGGAACCTGCATGACGCTGGGCGGCTTGTAGCCGTCGAAGGCGATGTCGGCGTAGGCGAGGTCCTGGATGAGATAGAAGCCGTGCTCGCGGGCCAGCTCGACGAGGCGCGCAAGGAAAGGCAGCTCGACGCATTCGGTGGTGGGGTTCGAAGGGAAGTTGACGATGAGGGCCTTGGGGCGCGGCGTCATGCGCGGGATGAGCTCCTCAAGCTGGGCGAGAAAACTTTCCTGATCGTGAACGGGGACGCTGACGATGTGCGCGCCGGCGATGACCGGGCCGTAGATATGGATGGGGTAGCTGGGATTGGGCACGAGCACCGTGTCGCGCGAGTCGAGAATGGCGAGACAGAGGTGGGCGATGCCCTCCTTGGAGCCGATGGTGACGATGGCCTCGGAGTCGGGGTCGAGATCGACGCCGTAGCGCGACTTGTACCAGTTGCAGATGGCCTTGCGCAGGCGGGGCAGGCCGCGCGAGACGGAGTAGCGATGCGTGGGCGGCTTCCTGACCGCTTCAACGAGCTTGTCGACGATGTGGGCGGGCGTGGCGCCGTCGGGGTTGCCCATGCCGAAGTCGATGATGTCTTCGCCGCGGCGGCGCGCGGCGGATCTTCATCTCGCCGGTGATGTTGAAGACGTAGGCGGGGAGGCGCTGAATGCGGGAAAACTCTTCCATGATGACTCCAGTGTAAGGCACGGTGTATCGGTGTGGCGGAGCAGAGAGTCTGGGGGCAGCGGAAACGAGAGACCCTGACGTGAACTGACAACTGACCACTGAAATGACTGAATTTTGGGATGAGGTGGGGCGGAGTCTAGGCGGCGGGAGCCGCCGCAGCCGCGGCCGCGTGTGCGGCGATGGTGAGGATGCGGCGAGTGGCGAGGTGCTGCATGGGTCTGATTATAGCGGAAGGGCGAAAAGGCGGCTAGTTAGCGGGCAGCGGGGTAGGCGGAGCCATGTAGCCATTAGCTCTCAGCTTTCAGCGTCAAATAGCTCCGGTTGGAACAACAGGCAACGGCCTAAAAAGTTAAAAGGATGCAGTGACAGTGGCTTCAGCGTGGGCGAGAACGACGGCGGAGTGCGCGGCGGCCTGATCGTAGTCGCGAACGAATTGTTGCGGCTCGGCTGCCTGGTAGGAGGCGAGGTTGTGAGCCCAACGGTAGCCGATGGGCTGGTAGATGAGCTCGGCGGTGATGCGGAAGGGACCGGTTGCGCTGTTGGTGGAGACATCGTAGTGCGTGGTGCTGGAGCCAGCGGCAAAGTCAGCATCGGCCGCGGCATCGCCCTTGACGGCGATGTCGGGCGGTGCAGTGGATTTGTCGAAGCCGGCGGGGAGGATGCGGTTGTCCTTGAGGTACTGCGTGGCGGAGAGGAGGCCGGTGGTGACGCGGCCCTGGCTGTCACCGAGGATGGGCTCGAAGATCTGAACCTGATCGGGCTGGGTGATGCGAGGTCGTGCGGCGAAAAGGGTGGGGTCAGAGTCGTTGGCGTTGCCGGCGATGAGCCGTCGGGAATGAGCTTGCCGGACTCGAGGACGACGCGGCTGTCGGCGGCGGAGACCACGACAGGACGAGGCGCGGCGCAAGTAGAGGCCGTGGGCAGCTCGTGGCGGTGAGATTTCAACGCGCACGGCGAAAAATGATCGCTGCCGGAAAGGCTCTGCGGGGCCGAGAGTGACGCGTGCGGACTGCGACTCAAAAGCGACGGATGCGCGCGGGGGCAGCGGCAAGATCGGAGGGTTGCGCGGCGGCGGCGAAATCTTCGCCATGCGCACCAGCATGCCTTCGAGAAGAAAATTGCCGCCGGTGAAGGTGTGGAGGCGGACGCCATCGCCCGGCTTGCCCAGGAGAGATGCAACGGCCACCGGCTCGCTGACCGCGGGCATGTGGCACAGCTGGCAGGTCGGCTTGCCGCGGTAGTCGCTGTGCTGCCACTCGAAGTAGGGCATCTGCTCGGAAGCTGGCCAATTGCTTTGCCATCGGGCCCACGAGTGGTGGTGTAAAAAATGTGACATGCCGCACAGGCCGGCATCCCGGATATGGTCGGACTCGCCATGTGTAACCGGCGGCCATGACGTGCACCTTGGTGATGTTGTCGGAGTCCGGGGCGAAGGGACCGAAGAGGGGACGGGGCTCGGTTAAGTGAGCGGCAACGCCGAAGTCGCCGCGATAGGTTGCGGGCGTGCCGAGGCCGGCGGCCTGGATCTGATGGCAGACGGTGCAGGAGACGCCTTCGGCAGCGGCGGCGTCAGCGTGGCTGGCGGTGAGCGGCAGCCGCGAGAAGACCGCCGTTTCGCGATTCTGGGCTTTGTCCTGCTGGGGTTGCAGAGGCATGTGGCAACTGGCGCATTCGGACTGGATGGCGGCGCTCAATTGGGGATGGTCGATGGCTGCGCGGCGCACACGGCCCTGCCAGTAGGGATCACGCGCAGTCGGCCATGATGCTCGCGCTCCAATCGAGGCCGATGGAGGCATCGTCGCCTTTGGAGGTCCTGAGCTTGTTGTGGCAGTTGGCGCAGCGCGCGGAGGTGCGGAATCGCCGGCGGGATTCTGCGAGCCGGTGGTTTGCGCGGGAGAAGCCGATGCAGCGCGAGGAGGGCGAGGGCGACTACCAGATCACCGCGAAAAGAGCTTTCTTCATCGCTTGCTCCAACGTATTCATGATAACCGGCGCGGAATAGGTAGAGTTACGGCGGTTTTCGACCCGCGGGTGCACGGCTTCCGCGAAACTGTTCACATTTGTACAGTTTTTCACCCTTTCGGTGGGAGAATGCATGCGGAAAAGTTCCCGCATCGAGCGAAGCCGCATTGCTCCCATCGGGAGAAGCGGCTTGAATCCGTCGATCCCTCGCGCAGCCACTCTTCCTGCTCCTTCTGCTGAGAGATGGCCGATGAATCGCTGCTGATCTATCCGGAGTTTCCTGAAACATTTTGGAGCTTCAAACACGCGCTCAAGTTTTTGGGCAAGCGGGCGGGCAGCCTCCGCTGGGCCTGATGACGGTGGCGGCGCTGCTGCCGGGCGCGTGGAAAAAGCGGCTGGTAGTACGAACGTGGAGCGGTTGCGCGAGCGCGACCTGAAGTGGGCCGACGTGGCCTTCGTGAGCGGGATGCACATCCAGCTCAGTCGCTGGTGGAGATTGTGGTCATCCACGCGCGCGGGCTCCGCACCGTGGTGGGCGGCCGTTGCAAGCAGCGTGCCGCGGCGAAGCTGAAGGCGGACCACGTGGTGATCGGCGAGGCGGAGAGCCTCATTGGCGATCTGGCGCGGGAGCTGGAGTCGGGACGGCCGATCGCGTGTATCAAGCCGTCGAACGGCCGGAGATGGCGGCGAACCCGCTGCCCGACCTGAGCCTCATCAAAATGAAGCGCTACTCGACGAAGACGGTGCAGTCCTCGCGCGGCTGCCCGTTCAACTGCGAATTCTGCAAGATCATTGCGATTTATGGCCGGAGGCCGCGCACCAAGGCCTGGCGCAGGTGCTTGCGAAGTTGGACCAATTGCTCGCGGCGGGGTGGCGCGAGTCAGTGTTTATCGTGGACGACAACTTCATCGGCAACAAGGGGCGGGCAAAGGAACTGCTACGGGCGATGGTGGAGTGGCGCATGCGGACCGGCGCGCGATTCGACTTCATCACCGAAGCCTCACTCAACCTGGCCGACGATACGGAGCTGATGCAACTGATGAAGGATGCGGGATTCAAATCGGTCTTCCTTGGGATCGAGACGCCGGACGAGTCGGGGCTGATCGCGAGCAACAAGCTGCAAAACACGCGGCGCAGCCTGCTGGAGAGCGTGGCCAAGATCCGAGCTACGGGATACAGGTGATGGGCGGCTTCATCCTGGGCTTCGACACCGACCGGGAAGATATTTTCGACCGCATGGTGGAGTTCATCCAGAAGAGCGGGATACCGATTGCAATGGTGGGGCTGCTGCAGGCGATGCCGGGAACACAACTGTTCCGCCGGTTGCGCCGCGAGGGCAGGATTGTGGACACGGGCGGAGGCAACAACACCTTTTGCGACCGGCTGAACTTTATGCCCCGTATGGACTCGGCAAAGCTGGTGGAGGGCTACCGCGAGGTGATGAAGAAGATCTACAACTGCGAGGCCTACTACGAGCGAGTGAAGCTCTACCTGAACCGGGCCCACCCCAAGCCGGCGAAGCGGGCGGCGGGAGAGCGGGCGAAGAAGCAGCCGCGGGAGAAATCGCAACCATGGATGACGCGGGACAACCTGCGCGCATTGGTGAACTCGATCGTGCGGCAGGGAGTCTTCGGGCGGCACCAGTGGAGCTACTGGAAGTTTCTGGCGGAGGCGGCCACGCGGTACCGGCGGTGCTTCGGCGCGGCCATGACGCTGGCGGTGATGGGGTATCACTTCCAGGTGATGACGCGGAAGCTCGGGAAAGCGATGGATAAAGCGACGGCGGCGGCGCGGGCGGGGTCGGCGGAGATCGCAGGAGTAACCGGAGCGAGAAGGCAGCGATTAGAGGGTGCCTGCGGCGCTGGTCCCCGATGCTCCCCGCCCCGAAATTTATACTGATTGGGACATGCAAGCATTCTGCAAAACTACCCGTAGATGAACAGATGGATCTGCTCCAGAAGGGCGCAGCGGAGATCATCCGCGTGGCCGATCTGCGCGAGCGCCTGGAAGAAAGCCGCAAGACCGGACGGCCGCTGCGGGTGAAGGCGGGCTTCGACCCGACGGCGCCGGACCTGCACCTGGGCCACACCGTGCTGATGCGCAAGCTGCGGCACTTTCAGCAGCTGGGCCACACGGTGATTTTTCTGGTGGGCGATTTTACGTCGCTGATCGGCGACCCCACGGGGCGCAATGTGACGCGCAAGCCGCTGACGCGGGCCGAGATCGATGAGAACGCGGAGACCTATAAGCAGCAGGTGTTCAAGATTCTGGACGAGCAGGCGACCGAGGTGCGGTACAACTCCGAGTGGCTGGGCAAGCTCGGCTACGAGGAGACGGTCCGGCTGACGGCGCACTTTACGGTGACCCAGATGCTGGAGCGCGACGAGTTTCACAAGCGGTTCCAGGAGGAGCAGCCGATCAGTCTGCACGAGCTGCTGTATCCGGTGATGCAGGGGTACGACTCGGTGTGCCTCGAGTGCGACGTGGAGCTCGGCGGGACGGACCAGAAATTCAATCTGCTGTGCGGGCGCGAACTGCAGCGCCACTACGGGCAGAAGCCGCAGATCGTGCTGATGACGCCGATTCTCGAGGGGCTGGACGGCGTGCAGAAGATGAGCAAGTCTCTCAATAACGCGATCGGGATCAACGAGCCGGCGAGCGAGATGTACGGGAAGTTGATGAGCATCTCGGACGAGCTGATGTGGAAGTACTGGGTGCTGCTGACAGACCTCCGGCAGTCAGAGATAGACGCGATGAGGGCGGACGTGGCCGCGGGAAAGCTGCATCCGATGGAGACCAAGAAAAAATTGGCGCGGGCGATTACCGCGGGGTTCCACGGCGAGGCGGCGGCCGAGAGCGCAGACGAGAACTGGGCGAGTCAGTTTCAGCAGAAATCGATTAGCGCAGGTGCCGCTCAGTTTTCCCTGTCCCCGGCCGAACACCATGAGTTTTGGATGTCCGAAGCCTTGCCCACCGGACTAAGCGGAGTGGGGGGATCTGTTTCGCTGATCAAAGTTCCAGCTCTGCTGACGTACTGCGGGCTTGCGGGCTCTAACTCCGAGGCGCAAAGGAAGCTAAAAGAGGGTGCCGTAAAGATCAATGGAGGGGTATGGACGAAGCCCACGTTGCCATTGGAGAATCAGGGTCTCCAGAGAATCGACGGTCTCTTGAAGTGGCGACTCGAGATTCAGCTGGGGCGCAAACAGGCTGTCGTGGTTCTTGGATAAACTCGATTTCGGGGGGTGCGATATGTCCCTGAGCTTGAGAGGCGACGAGGAAGTTGAAAAGGAAGTCAAACATGTTCGAAACATCGCCCAGGTAGAGGCGGCAGCGATATTTGCTGTTTTTGTTGTATTGGTAGGAATAATTGATTGGGCGCAGGGCGATTCGCTAAAAGCATACGGACAAGAGATTGCTGGTTTCTTCCTCCTCGTGTTCGTTGTATGGGTCGCCTATGCCTACTATTCGGAATTTTCCCTCCGCACCAAGAGAATCAATAGTAGGGTCGCTTCAATCGAGGCGAGACTTGCAGAATTTCAGTCAAGTCTGGAGGGGCGACTAGCAGCTATTGAGGAACGGCTCCCTCGCGAACTTGATGATTCTAATAGTGGTACCAGATCGCCTGGGCTGAACGAGGGGCTTAAACGCTTGGATCGGGTCGAGAAGGAAGTGCTCGGTCGCCCCTAATTCTGATTCTGCGGGTTCTCTAGACTTACCGTCGGTTCGACGCTAGGGTTAGTTCGGTCTCAAAGGAGAGACCGAGCATGAACCCCTTACAGCAGCTAATTGACGCATATGGAAAACCTCTCTCCGAGGTCGCAGGCCACGATTTCGAAATAATCAACAAGTATGATGGCCACCAATTGCCGTATAGGTGGGAAGTCAGGACGAAAGTTGAGCCCATACGTTTCGTCACAACCATTCGACTGACTAAGAACGACATTCTTCGTATGAATGGTTTGCGTGAGGCGGAGAGACTGAAGTATCTGCGCGGAAAATTCGGGCATTTGTTCAAGTCGCGCTGAGTGGTCGCGTACCGCGGATTTCCTTAGCCATGCAGCGCAAACGCGCGTGCGGAGTCGAGGAGTTTGGCGACGGATTCTTTCGAGCAGGATTCGGTGTAGATGCGCAGGAGGGGCTCGGTGCCGCTGGCGCGGAGAAGCAGCCAGGTTTCGGCGGCCTTGGGTTTGCTGGTGGCTTCGGGGTTGTCGAGGTAGAACTTGACGCCGTCGAGATTCTCCTGGCAGTAGATGGGCATGCCGGCGAAGACGGGATCGCCGGGCTTGAGGGCGCGCGCGCGGGCGATGACGGCGTCCCTTTGCACTTCGGGGACGTGCAGATCGATGCGGCCGAACTGGTGCTCGCCGTACTCGGCCTGGAGTTCGGCGACAAGCTGGCCGAGGGTCTTGCCCTCCTGCGCCATGACGTTTGCGAGAAGCAGACAGTTGAGCAGGCCGTCGCGCTCGGGCAGGTGGCGCTGGAAGCCGATGCCGCCCGACTCCTCGCCGCCCATGACGATTTCGCGCTCGAGCATGAGGTCGACGACATACTTGAAGCCGATGCCGTGCTCGATGAGCTCGCGGCCGTATTTCCGGGCGATGCGGTCGAGCATCTTGGTGGTGTTGAAGGCGCGGGTGACGGCGCCGGGCCAGCCTTTGTACTGCAAAACCCAGCTGAGGAGCGCGGAGTAGATTTTGTGGGGATCGACAAAGTTCCCATTCTCATCTGTCGCGCCGATGCGGTCGGCGTCGCCGTCGGTACAGAGGCCGGCCTGGCAGCCGTTGGCTACAACTGCTTCGCCGAGGGCGCGGATGTTGGGCTCGATGGGCTCGGGATTGATGCCGGGAAAGAGCGGGTCGGGGTTGGAGCGAATCTGCACGTGGGCCACGCCTAGCGGCGAAAAGATATCGGCGAGGATGGTGCCGCCCGCGCCGTACATGGAATCGATGCAGAACTTCATGCCGGATTTCGAGATGAGGCCGAGGTCGGCGAAGTCCTGAATGGATTTGAGATAGGTGGGCAGGAAGTCGACTTCGGTAATTGGCGCGGGCTGCGCGGCGTGCGGGACGGGCTTGCCGAGAAACGACTCGATCGCCGCGATCATAGCGGGCTGGCCCGAGCCGCCGTACCAGCCCTTGTACTTGACGCCGTTCCACTCCGCGGGGTTGTGCGAAGAGGTGATCATGATGCCGCCTGCTGCGCCGCGCTCGCGGACGCCGAAGCTCAGGGCTGGGGTGGGCGTAACGGCGTTTGCGAGCATGACGGGAATGCCGGTGGCTGAGGCGACTTCAGCGCAGGCCTGGGCGAAAGCTTTGGATCCGAAGCGCGTGTCGTAGCCGATGCAGAGGCCTTTTGCTGGATCTTCCTGGGCAGATCCTTTGCGGGAATGGATATAGGCGGCGATGGCTTGAGCGGCAATGCGGACATTGGCAAATGTGAAGTCGTCGGCGATGACGCCGCGCCAGCCGTCGGTGCCGAATTTGATGACGGATTGAGGCATGGATGAAGTTGAGCGCTCCTTGAGATGCAAAGGACAACGATAACAAAAGGCGAGGGAGTTGCGCACGGGGTTTGGCGGGGCCGCGGCGGACTCAGGCCGAGGACGGCGAAGGCACCGGCGGCGCAGGGATTGAAAACAAGTTGTGGGAAGTGAACAGGCTTGAGGTCTAAAATGGTGGCGAACCGTTGGTAGCGCGAGGACGGTTCTTTCCCCCCGGCCAAAATTCGAATCAGAGGATTTCCCCATGTCGATTCCATGGAGAACGGCAGGCGTTGTGCTGCTGGCGGCGGCAACGGCCGCGGCGGCGTGCGCGCAGCAGGGCGGGGCGCAGCGCGGCATCCAGCCGGAGACCACCGATGAGCCGGCGGTGAAAAACGGCCACCAGTACGTGGTGGCGATCGGCATCGATCACTACGAGAACTGGCCCATCCTCAGCACTGCAGTGAGCGACGCGACGGGATTTGCGAAGCTGCTGACGAGCAAGTTCGGCTTTGAGTACGCCGTTGAACCGTTGACGGAGAAGAACGCCACGCGCGAGGCGATTTTTTCACTGATCGACGACGACCTGCGCAACCGGCTGAAGCCGGAAGATTCACTGGTGATCTTCTTTGCCGGCCACGGCACCACGCGCAACGACAAGATCGGCGATCAGACGCGGTCGGTGGGATTCATTGTGCCGGCGGATGCGCGCGCGCCCGGCGCGAACGAGCACTGGAGCGATTACCTGAACGTCGAGGAGCTGCTGCACACCATCGACTCGCTACCCGCCTCGCACATTCTGGTGATTCTGGACAGTTGCCACAGCGGCATGGCGCTGGGGAGCAAGTTCTCGACGAGCCGCGCCGATACGCGGTTCGAGCGGGACATGCTGGTAAAGGTGAGCCGGAAGGTGATCGCCAGCGCGCAGGGCGACCAGCTTGCCGCCGACAGCGGGCCGCTGCCGAATCACTCGTTGTTTACCGGGCTGATGATCCAGGGACTGACGAACGGAAAGGCGGACAGCTACGGGGAGGGATTTGTCACATCGAGCCAACTGGGCGCCTTTGCGCAACACGAGGTCGCGGTTGCGGCGGGATCGAAGCAGACCCCGCTGTTCGGCGCGTTCGACGACGACCAGGGAGGCGAGCTGGTGATCCACATGGGCGCGGGCGCCCAGCCGGCCGCGGCGGACGGCGCGAACCCGGCGACCACGCTGACGAAGTACGAGGCGCTGGAGCTCGACCGGCTGAAGAAGGCTGGGAGCCGCTACTGGCAGAACGACGATCCGCTGAAGAACTTTCCGGCGGCGCGAAGCGTGGCGCTCAAGCTGTGCGACAGCGGCGATGACACCGTGAAGTACTGGGGATGCGAGCAGGCCGCGCGGAGTTTCCGCAGCGGGCTGGGCGGAGGGACGGACTACGCGCAAGCGGCGAGCCTGGCGCAGCGGGCATGCGATGGCAAGGATACCGACGCGTGCGTCTTGCTGGGATCGCTCTACCAAACGGGAGAGAGTATCGAACCGGATCTGGAAAGCGCGGTCAGGCTCTTCCAGGATTCATGCAACAAAGGGAACCTGCGCGGCTGTTTCGGTTTGGGCAGGCTCTATATGGAAGGCCACGGAGTGGCCAGGGATTACGCGCAGGCGAAGACTTTGTTCACGCAGGTTTGCGACGGCGGCGAGATGACGGGCTGCAATGGCCTTGGCGTGCTTTACAGCGCCGGCGATGGCGTGACCCAGGACTTCGCGCAGGCGATCAGCTACTGGCAGAAGGCGTGCGACGGCGGCACGGCGAGAGCCTGCGAGAACATCGGCCAACTGTACTGGTTTGGCAAAGGCGTGAGCAAGGACCCGGCGCAGGCCTTGAATTTTTACCGCAAAGGCTGCACGGGCGGTGAAATGGAAAGCTGCGCCGAGCTGGGATGGATGTACGAAAACGGACAGGGCGTTGACAAGGATCAGGCGCACGCGTTGACGCTCTACAAGCAGTCGTGCGACGGTGAATCGGCAACGGGCTGCAATGAGTTGGGCAATCATTACCAGCTTGGCGATGGGTTGACCAAAGACCTGGCGCAGGCGGCGGTGAACTTTCGCAAGGCCTGCGACGCAAGCGCCGGCGCGTGGGGCTGCAACAACCTGGGGTTGCTGTATGAAAGGGGCCAGGGAGTTGCGAGAGATGTGACCGAGGCGCTGCGCCTCTACCGCAAGGCCTGCGATGCCGGCCAGATGGTGGCCTGCACCAACGCGGGCAACATGTATGCGAACGGGCGCGGCGCGTCGAAGGACGAGGGAGAAGCGGTGCACATGTACCGCACCGCGTGCGATGGAAACTACCTGGCCGGGTGCGTGCAGCTTGGATTCATGCTTGCGCTTGGACAGGGCGCGACGAAGAATGAGCCGCAGGCGATCGGGCTGTTCCGCAAGGCATGCGACGGCGGCGATTTGAGAGGTTGCCTGGGACTGGGCTCGATGTTTGAAGCAGGGCAGGGCGTGGCCAAAGACGAATCGCAGGCGGCAAAGTTGTATGGCAAGGCCTGCGACGCAGGAAACTTTGCGGGCTGCACCGATCTGGGCAACCTGACGGTGAGCGGCCGCGGCGTCGCCAAGGATGCGGCGGCGGGATTCGCGCTGTACAAGAAAGGTTGCGACGGCGGCGACATGAACGGCTGCGTACAATACGCGCTGGCCTACGAATCGGGGACCGGCGTGGACAAAGATGAAGTAGAGGCGGCGCACCTGTTCCAAAAAAACTGCGACGCGGGCGACCTGACGAGCTGCACGCAACTCGGGTACTTGTATTACAACGGGATCGGCGTGGCCAAGGACCAGACGAAGGTGTTTCAACTGACGCAGAAGTCCTGCGACGGCGGCGTGATGCTGGCCTGCTCCAATCTGGGCTTCACCTATTACGCGGGCGTGGGAACCACGAGGGATGAACCGAAGGCGATGGCGCTGGACCGCCGCGCCTGCGATGGTGGCGAACCGCGAGGCTGCGCGGGCGTCGCTGTGCTGGACTTCATGGATCACGAGGGATTCGACCCGGCGAAGAGTTACAGCGACCAGTTGACTGACTATCACAAGGCGTGCGACGGCGGCGACATGAAGGGCTGCGCGGCTCTGGCTTTCATGATTCGCAACGGCCTGGGCGTACCCAGGGATCTTGGCGCTGCCAATGACCTGACGCAAAAAGCCTGTGACGGCGGCGTGATGACGGCCTGCCTGGGTTACGGCGTCGTCCTATACAGTGGCGACGGATTGACTGCGGACCCGGCGCAGGCGCTGAGCTACGAGCGCAAAGCGTGCGACGGCGGGTCGATGCCGGGTTGCATCTATGTTGGATTCTTCTATCAATACGGCGTTGGCGCGCCCAAAGACGCAGTGCAATCGGCTGACTTCTACCGCAAAGCCTGCGACGGAGGCGAGCCGACGGGCTGCCGCGTTGTCGGCTCGCTTTACCGGAACGGCCTGGGCGTGGCGCTGGACGAAACGGTGGCCCTGACCTTCTATCACAAGGCCTGCGACGACGGCGATGAGACCTCGTGTAAGGAGTTGAAGGCAAATCCGTGATGGAGCGGAGTCGCGCAGCGGTGTAAACTAACAGTGACCCCAAAAACCGGTCCGCCAAGGCGGACCGGTTTGCCTTGTGTCGGGACGTGGCTCAGCCTGGTAGAGCACTCGCTTGGGGTGCGAGGGGTCGGCAGTTCAAATCTGCCCGTCCCGACCATTCAACTTCCCTTCTTCGATTCAGCTCACTGGCCGCGTCAGCATCCAGCTGCCGACGCCGAGCACCCTTATTCGGCGTTCGCCGCAGCGAACGCCGCTGATTTAGGCGCGAGGGGCGTGAGGCGACGCCGAGCATGTTTGGCAGTTCAAATCTGCCCGTCCCGACCATTCAACTTCCCTTCTTCGATTCAGCTCACTGGCCGCGTCAGCATCCAGCTGCCGACGCCGAGTACCCCTATTCGGCGTTCGCCGCAGCGGACGCCGCTGATTTAGGCACGAGGGGTGCGAGGCGCAGCCGA
>CAWHVN010000006.1:0-19990 GCA_963832805.1 uncultured Acidobacteriaceae bacterium
AGAGTGAAATTTTTCGACGGGCGGGAGAGCGCTTTAGTCCACATTCGCACGGGAGGGCCAGCAAAAAGAAAGAGATGCGGGGTGGTTTTCGGTGACCGGGGGACCGAGGGACCGAGGGAACAAGGGACTAAGGGACTAGGGACTGAGGGACTAAGAGAACGAGAGGACAGACCCATCCCAGCAGAGCCGGGACGGGGCCTGCGTCGCCCGGACAGTCGCAACGAAGCAGGAAAAGAGGTATGCTGGCCGCGCAGTCCCAGCGGGCTCAGCAAGGAGAGTCCAGCCATGCAACAGGCGAGTGCAACAAATCCCTCGTCAGAGACTCATCCCCCAACCGATTCCACAACGCCTCCGACGGATTCCACGACGCCCCACCTGGGGGCAAAGGTCGCGGTGCGCTTTGTGGCGATGACGGCGCTGGTGATTGCTATTTTCTTTCTGCCCGCAGGGACGGTGCGGTGGTGGCAGGGATGGGCGTTCCTGGCCGTATACATCGGTTTCGCCGTGGCGGCATTCTTCTTCTTTCTTAGGGCCGATCCGCAGATTGTGCGACGGCGGCTCGAGGCGAAAGAGCAGGTGCGAGAGCAGAAGCAGATTATCCGGTTCGGGGCCCTATTGCTCGCGGGCCTCTTCACGCTGCCGGGCTTCGATCACCGGCTGGGTTGGTCACGAGCGTGGCTGGGCGCGGAGCCAACGTGGCTCGAGATGTTGGCGCTGGCCATGGTGCTCGGGGCAGAGCTCGCGATGGCGTGGGTGATCTGGACCAACCACTATGCCGGGCGGACGATCCGTGTGGAGGAGGGACAGACCGTAATCACCAGCGGACCGTACCGGGTGGTGCGGCATCCCATGTACGCGTTCACCCTGGTGATGTTTCTATTCGCGCCGCTGGCACTGGGGTCGTATGTGGCGCTCCCGGCCTTTGCGCTGCTTGCGCCGATCTATGTCATGCGCATCCTGAACGAGGAGAAGGTGCTGCGCGCGGAGCTGCCCGGCTACGCCGAGTATTGCCAGAGGATGCGCTGGCGGATTGTGCCGGGGGTCTGGTGAGGGGATAAGCGGGGGCTTAACTTCTAAAAGCGGGACTGAGGGGCTAGGGACTAAGGGACCAAGAGAACGAGGGGGCGACCCCACCCTGGCAGAGCCGGGATGGGGCGTACCCTTGCGGGGCAATTTGCTTGTGGGGCTATTTGCCGAAGACTTTCTTCGCGGCGGCTCCGGCGGCGGCGTCCTCGATGACCGGATGGATTTCCAACTCAATCAGGTCGGCCCACTCGGCCGCATGCTCGGCCATTGCCTCCGGGCTCGCCTCAATCAGATGCCAGCCAAGGATTGACCCTGGAACATGCCAGCGGCCCAAGGTCTTGCCTCCGGCCGGCGCCGGGCCGCCCGTCTTCAGAAATTGGTCAACCGTAGTCTTGTACTTACCGGGGACAGTCTTCCATACGACCATGAATTTCATGATTTCTCCTCCTCGGGGAAAGTTTGATTGTTGAGATTGCTTGGCCCGTGAGGCTCTGCCTGGGCCAAGTGGACGGGCCTAAGGGTATACCGCGTGAGTCGGGATTGACAAAACAATTCTTGTGCAGCTGCGGCTCCGGCGATGCTTCTGGGGAGAGACGCTGCGGAAGCCTATAGGCCCGTCCGCTCTGCGTTCCCGCTTTCGGCTTCGCCACCGACGGCAGCGCCCATCACGACGGTCTGGATAAGACCTACTTAAGGTTCAAATAAGCCGGCTTACTCACCAATCAGCTCGCGGGTGGTGGGAGTCTTTCGACGTCCGCTCTTCGGGTGATTCCGCCGCTGGTAGACGGAGTAGCCCGAAAATTAGCGGCCACAGGCACTTCGCTGACCCTGAATCTCGGTAAGATTAAATCGTGGAATTGAATTCAATTCCGAATTTTCACCGCCTCCAGCCGGGTTTGCAGGTCCAGCTTGGGCCTCGGAGGGCAGCGTCTTGGCGTCCCGATTTCATCGTCACTGGCGAGTGCGGACGATGCATTCCCACTTCTGACTCGCACGTGGCTTCCGAGTATTCCGGACCCGTGATCATTGGCGAATGCAAGAGTTGGGCCCAGTCCGTCGGCGGGGTCCTATTAAGCTTCGCGAATTGCTGGGGGCGGGGCGACCTCCCTGAAGAAAGCGGATGGCTGGTTGGCAAGGAAGCTTGGGCAGATGAATATTGGCCGACGAACTGGGATCCGGCAAGCTCCCTGAACTACGTCTGGCCCCCGGTCTTGCCGCTGAACCCGCCGCGCGGCATATCGTATTACGAGTCGCTCGCGAGACTCGACCTTTCGGTGCTCGCCAACGTCAGCGGCCGAAATATGGTCCGTTTGCTGCGCGCGAGGAGAGATCTCGATGCCTTTGAGGTCATGGCTGAGTCGGTCCTTAAGTCATGGGCCGAATTAAGGGTTCTGAATTACTTCAATCGGGCTTCTGCGGGCCGTGAATTCACGACCGAAGAAGCGCTGAGATTCTGCGACGCCGAGGGTCAGGCGGCCGGGATCCCCTTCGACAACGAGGTCCTCGATTACGTCTTGCACTGCGGGCAGTTTGAGGAGGCGATTGAGGCACTCGCCAGATTTCGACAGGAGGTCCTCGATGTTCGCGAGCAAATTGACGACAAGGCCGTTTCGCTGGAGAAGTTGCTTCCCCGCGGTGCAAGCCGTTTTTGCGGCTTGAGCTGGACGCGTAGATTCTGGTTCCTCATTCATGGCAGTCACCCGCCGAGAGCCGAACGTTGGCAATTCAACAGCCAAGCGTTCGGGTGTGCGGGAGCCTTAGCCTCATAGTCGCAGGCACACCCCAAGACCAATCTTCAACGGTTTAAGGGGTACTCATGAAAAGCGAAATTGTTCTCGGTGCCGCCGCAGAGCCAGCGGTGCATCTGCTTCGCGTTCATCGTGCTGCACGCGTGATGGGCTGCTCTTGCCGGACCGTTCGCCGGTGGATTGTGGAAGGAAAGCTTCGCGGGTGCCGACTGGGCCGCCGTGCTTGGGGCGTTTACCAAGTCGACGCCGAATCTTTCCGCAGTCTAAGGGAGGCGTCATGGTAGAGCTTCGGATTGCGGTTCGGATCTCGGACGTCTTTGCGGCCGAGGCTTGGCTTCGGGTCGGTGCTCCTGTCATAGCTGGCCTCGGTTACCTATTGTCGCGGTGGCTGCGTTGATCTCTGCGTGAGCCGGTTGTCAGTTCGCCGCTTCCAGCGGCGCCTTCGAAGTTATCTGCTCACGCCGGCACGACACCTTTTGCCAGCATCGCCTTGATCCCGCGGAGGGCCTGGCGGGTGCGTTCCTCGTTCTCGATGAGGGCGAAGCGGACGTGGTTGTCGCCGCAGTCGCCGAAGAAGACGGAAAGTTGGAATTTGTGATTTCTCCGGTCTCAGAATCGAGACGTGAACACCTGGCTCGGGAGGCCTATTTCGCCGCAGGAGGTTCCGAGTTGGTGATGAGCAGATAGGGATCGCCATAGAAGACGTACGCCAGCGCCGTTGGGTCTCCTGTTTGTGAGAAGACGTCAGCGCGTGTCTTGGCGAGGGTCTCGGCCACATTCGCATCGAGGCTGGAAATACCGATGGAAAGCCTCCTGTAAAAGCTGGCAGCGACAGCCTCAGCAGTTGCGTCATTTACGGGCCATAACGCGCCGATGTAACCGCTGGCTCCGCCCGAGAGCAAGACGGGAGCCCATCCGTCAACGTCGTTCAAGAAACGGCGCGATTCGCCCACATCGCAGGCGTTGAAGAAGTATAGCGGATGGGTGCTCGTGGAGGACGACACAAGCGACTGCCAGGTGACTGGATCCATCTGGCTATCTTCAAGGAGAATCGCAAACTGCGGCACTCCGCCTTCATCAGTGACGGCACCGTGGCCAGCAAAGTGGATGATGCCTTGTGGCGGATGCGCCGCAAGGTTGCGGACCGCGGCGTAGTCGCCGGCAACCTCGGTGAATCCCTGCATCGCTTTCAGAGTTGCTAATTCGCCGCTTGCCGACGCGAGTTGCTGCGCGCCGCGATAGGTGGGCGCGATGACCGCAGATTGGCTGAGTGTGAGCGACTGCGGCGGGCGGGCCGATCCGCGAGTCCCAAGCGGCCAGCGCCCGATCGCGAAATGGAGGCCGAGAAAATCGAGCCGGCCGGAACCGTCGGCGCGGGCGGGCCGCATCAGCTCCCAGGGAATGGCAGGGTCATCACTGAGCACCTGGATGTACTCGAAATGCCATTTCGCGTGTTTGTTATCGGGCGAATGGTTGTACGAGTTATCCATCAACTTCCAGAAGAGACTCTTGAAGGTCTGCGGCGCGAACTTGTCGTAGAGCTCAGCGCCGAAGGCATTGAGATAGTCGACGGCATGTTGACGAGTTCCGAGCTGCGCATTGTCCTGCATGGTAAAGCCGCGGCCGCTCATTGCCATTTGCTGGTAGTGGGCCTGAATCCAAGCGTGGAGTGAGTCGGCGTCAGGGATGTCGGCCTCGACCGGCGCAGCGACTTTCGAGAAGAGGACCAGACGAAGCGTGTTGCCCACACGATTCTCCACAATGGTGAGATCGGGCCCGTCGAGATCGGGGTCGATGCGGATTTCAGGTTGGGTGGCAGGCGCAACAATGGATGAGACTGTGACCGGCTGGGCAGGAGAGGAAACCGTGGCAGTCTGAAGGTCGTTCTGCGTCGAAGAGATGGCCGGCGCCATGAGCTGGGCAGTTGAGGCAACAATGGTAAGCGGGCGACTTAGGCGCGCAATGAATGCGCCATTGCAGATTAGCGTGGCGAGGATGCGCGTTTCGCGAGACGGCACGACGGCGAGCGTGTTGGCGGCGGGACGCAGATAAAAGACGGCGAGCGTGGAGTCGCCGTCGTGTGTGATGGTGATGTCGGCAGTGTTGCCGCCGCGCGTGAACACCATTCCCGGTGCGGTGAGGTTCACGGTCAGAGTCCATTTCTCTTCGCCCGATGGCATGTGGAGCTTGAGCTTGCCCTCGTTCTGTTCGCCGCTGAGGATCTTGGTCTCTGGAGCGAGCTGCTCGGTGGTGAGCGAGATTTGCACTGCGATCTCCTGGCCAATGGCGACGGTATCGGGCGCTTCGATGCTGGGATAGCGCTCGATGCTCTCGTCGCCCACGATGGTGACTTCAGAGATGGTGATTGGTTTGGTTTGGGGTGCGGAAGCGTTCTGAGCATCGGGACGCGCCAAGTTACCCTCGATCGCATCTTCTTCGAAATCGTAGGCTACCGTTTTGGTGTATTTGCCGGGATGTGCCTTGCCGGAGTTGGGAAATGAGACTCCAGTTTTTGATGGGGTGGGTATGGGCGGCGGGACTTGCGGTTGCGTTTCCGGCGGCGCCGCTTCTCCAGCGGGAGTGGCGACCCTGCGTGGAGAGCTTTCATTGGACGCGAGGCGTTGGCGAACGAAGAAAGGTACGCACACGAAGGCCAAGGCAAGCACTGCAAGCACCGCAACAACAATGGCAATCCATCGCTTCATGGCCTTTGCCTCATGGGAATGACCCGTTTATAGCATTGCGCGAATACGGTTGGGTGGGAATAGCACTTCAGGCGCTGGGGTTGAGCGTCTCGGCGATAGTTCGCTCTGAGTGAGGAAAGGGAAAGGCAACCGCAGATCCTTCGCTCTGCTCAGGATGACAGCTTAAAGAAGACACCAAATTAGGTTTGACTACGCCGGCACCACGCCCTTGGCGAGCATCGCCTTGATGCCGCGGAGGGCTTGGCGGGTGCGTTCTTCGTTCTCGATGAGGGCGAAGCGGACGTGGTTGTCGCCGTAGTCGCCGAAACCGATTCCGGGACTGACGGCGGTTTTGGCTTCCGTCAACAACAGCTTCGAGAATTCGAGCGACTTGAGGTCGCGATAGGGCTCGGGAATCTGGGCCCAGACGAACATGGTGGCTCGGGGTTTGGCGACGGACCAGCCGGCCTTGTTGAGTCCTTCAACGAGGACGTCGCGGCGGCGACGGTAGTTATCGCAAATCTGCGCGACGCACTCCTGCGGGCCTTCAAGAGCGGCAATGGCGGCGACCTGGATGGGCGTGAAGGTGCCGTAGTCGAAGTAGCTCTTGAGGCGGGCGAGGGCGTTGACGAGGCGCTGATTGCCGACCATGAAGCCGACGCGCCAGCCGGGCATGTTGTAGCTCTTGGATAGCGTGAAGAACTCGACGGCGACGTCTTTGGCTCCGGGAACCTGCATGACGCTGGGCGGGCGGTAGCCGTCGAAGGCGATGTCGGCGTAGGCGAGATCCTGAATGAGATAGAAGCCGTGCTCGCGGGCGAGCGCGACGAGGCGCGCGAGGAAGGGCAGATCGACGCACTCGGTGGTGGGGTTCGAGGGGAAGTTGACGATGAGGGCCTTGGGGCGCGGGGTCATGCGCGGGATGAGCTCCTCGAGCTGAGCAAGGAAGCTCTCCTGGTTGTGGACAGGGACGCTGACGATGTGAGCGCCGGCGATGACCGGGCCGTAGATGTGGATGGGGTAGCTGGGGTTGGGAACGAGGACGGTGTCGCGCGAGTCGAGGATGGCGAGGCAGAGGTGGGCGATGCCCTCCTTGGAGCCGATGGTGACGATGGCCTCGGAGTCGGGGTCGAGATCGACGTCGTAGCGCGACTTGTACCAGTTGCAGATGGCCTTGCGCAGGCGGGGCAGGCCGCGGGAGACGGAGTAGCGGTGCGTGGTGGGCTTCCTGACCGCCTCAATGAGCTTATCTACTATATGGGGCGGCGTGGCGCCGTCGGGGTTGCCCATGCCGAAGTCGATGATGTCTTCGCCACGGCGGCGCGCGGCGGACTTCATCTCGCCGGTAATGTTGAAGACGTAGGCGGGAAGGCGCTGAATGCGGGAAAACTCTTCCATGATGACTCCAGTGTAAAGGCAGTGGTCAGTGAACAGTGGACAGGGACCAAGGGACCAAGGGAACGAGGGACCGAGAAAGCAAGGGCGCTGCGGGACCGAGGGCCTGATGCGAATTGCTGAGATTTTGGGATGAGGTGAAGCGGAGTCTAGGCGGCCGGAGCCGCCGCAGCCGCGGTCGCGCGGGCGGCGATCAAGAGGGCGCGGCGAGTGGCGAGGCGTTGCATGGGTTTGATTATAGCGGAAATAGTGCAATGGCAAGAGCGGGTACAGAGGCAAAGAAAACCCGGAGCGAAGGGTCAAAGGTTAGAGAGCGGGGTTGGCGGTGCCGGGGGCGGGTTCGACGCGCGGGTGCGCGGCTTGCCGCGAAACTGTTCACATTTGTACAGTTTTTCACCCTTTCGGTGGGAGAATGGATGCAGGACCAGTTCGCCGCACCGAGCGGGGCCGCACTGCTTCCATCGGGGGAAGCACGGCCTGAATCCGTTGATCGCGCCCGCGCAGCCACTCTTCCTGTTCGAGAGATGGCTTATGAATGCGCTGCTGATCTATCCGGAATTTCCTGAGACATTTTGGAGCTTTAAACACGCGCTCAAGTTTTTGGGCAAGCGGGCGGCGCAGCCTCCGCTGGGCCTGATGACGGTGGCGGCGCTGCTGCCGGGCGCGTGGAAGAAGCGGCTGGTGGACACCAATGTAGAAAGATTGCGCGACCGCGACCTGAAGTGGGCCGACGTTGTCTTCGTGAGCGGGATGCACATCCAGCTTGAGTCGCTCGTGGAGATTGTGGAGCGTTGCCGCGCGCGCGGACTGCGCACCGTGGTGGGCGGGCCGATTGCGAGCAGCGTGCCGGCGGCCGAGCTGAAGGCGGACCACGTGGTGATCGGCGAAGCGGAGAGCCTGATCGGGGATCTGGCGAGGGATCTGGAGGCGGGAACGGCAAAGCCGGTATATCAGGCGGCGGAACGGCCGGAGATGGCGGCGAGCCCGCTGCCCGACCTGAGCCTGATCAAGATGAAGCGCTATTCGACGATGACGGTGCAGTACTCGCGCGGCTGCCCGTTCAACTGCGAGTTCTGCGACATTATCGAGATCTACGGGCGGCGGCCGCGGACCAAGGCCGTGGCGCAGGTGCTGGCGGAGCTGGACCAGTTGCGCGCGGCGGGCTGGCGCGAAGCCGTGTTCATCGTGGACGACAACTTCATCGGCAACAAGGCGCGGGCCAAGGAGCTGCTGCGGGCGATGGCCGAGTGGCGCGCGCGGACCGGGGCGCGATTCGACTTCATTACCGAAGCGTCATTGAACCTGGCCGACGACACGGAGCTGATGCAACTGATGAAGGATGCGGGCTTCAAGTCGGTGTTTCTGGGCGTGGAGACGCCGGATGAGTCGGGGCTGATCGCGAGCAACAAGCTGCAGAACACGCGGCGGAGTTTGCTGGAGAGCGTGGCCACGATCCAGAGCTTCGGGATGCAGGTGATGGGCGGTTTCATTCTTGGGTTCGACACGGACAAGGAAGACATTTTCGACCGCATGGTGGAGTTTATCCAGAAGAGCGGGATTCCGATTGCCATGGTGGGGCTGCTACAGGCGATGCCGGGGACACAGTTGTTCCGGCGTTTGCGGCAGGAAGGCCGGATTGTGGACGCGGGCGGCGGCAACAACACGTTTTGCGACCGGCTGAACTTTTTGCCGCGCATGGATTCGGCCAAGCTGGTGGAGGGCTACCGCGAGGTGCTGAAGAAGATCTACAGCTGCGAGGCCTATTACGAGCGCGTGAAGCTCTACCTGAACCGGGCGCATCCCAAGCCGGCAAAGCGGGTGGCGGGCGAGCGGTTGACGAAGCAGCCGAAGGAGAAGCCGCAGCCGTGGATGACGCGGGACAATCTGCGCGCGCTGGTGAACTCGATTGTGCGGCAGGGAGTGTTCGGGCGGCACCAGTGGAGCTACTGGAAGTTTCTTGCGGAGGCGGCGACCAAGTACCGGCGGTGCTTTGGCGCGGCCATGACGCTGGCGGTAATGGGACATCACTTCCAGGTGATGACGCGGAAGCTGTCAAAGGCGATGGACAAGGCTGTGGCGACGGCGCGGGCGGGAACGGCGGAGATCGCAAAGGAATCTCCTGAGCGCGAAGGCAGCGATTAAGCAGAAATCATGGGGCCAGCCAACATGGTTGCTCGGCGGACAAGCGCGCCAACGCCTCCGAGTCGAGGTGCCCTATTTCGTTGTAAAGCTCAAGACCGCGCCGTAGGTGGCGCCCACCACATTCGATGCGACGACCTGGAAGTAGTAGGTGGTGGCCGCCTTCAGACCCGTTAATGCCGCGCTCACCGACTTGGCCGATGTTCCCGTCAGTGCGCCGGTTGGGGTTGTGGTGCTGGTCAAGGCTGTGCTGCTGGCGCCGTAAGCGAACCAGTACTGCGTGGTGGCATTGTTCGCGGTTACGGCGCCATTCAACGTGGCACTCGTGGTCCCGATACTCGATGCAGCTTTGGAAGTAACTGTAGGCGCGGTGGCGATGGTATAAACGGCCGAGGCCACCGCGCTCTGCGCGTAGCCGCTGGCCACAGCGATGGCCTTGATGGTTTCGGTCGAGGAAACGGTGATCGCAGCCGAGTACTTCGTTGACGAGGTCGTCGGTGTGGACCCGTTGGTGGTGTAGTAAATGGCTGCACCAGTTGTCGTGTCGGAGATGGTGACTGCCTGTGCCGATGTGTAAGTGCCGGCAGCCGGCGTGAATGTGGGCGTGGCAGCGGGCAGATTGATGGTGTAGGCCGCTGAGGCCACCGCGCTCTGCGCGTAGCCGCTGGCGACAGCGATCGCCTCGACGGTCTCCGTGGCAGACACGCTAATCGCGCCCGAGTATGCAGTTGACGAGGTTGTGGGCGTAGAACCGTTGGTGGTGTAGTAAATAGTCGCGCCAGCCGTGGCAGCGGAGATGGTTACGCTCTGCACAGCGGTGTAGGTGCCGGCCCCCGGCTTGAAGGTTGGCGTGGCCGTCGTTCCCAAAGCGGCGATGGTCAACGTGCCGTTGACGAACTGGAAGCCGTAATTGGCTGCAGCGAGCGTGCCCTGGGTGATGGTGATGGGATAGGTTCCAGCCGGCGAACCCCGCGTAGCTGTTGTCGTCTCCACCGGCGCGCCGCTAAGCACCGCAGACGAATCGCCATTCACGTAGCCGGCAACGCTGTAGGTGAGAGTGGGAATGGCTTTGTTGTAAGCGACAGAAACGCTCGTTGCCGTCACGGCCAAAAGGGCCTTGTTCACTGTGAGCGGCACGGCCTGGGTAACCGTTGTGTAGTCGGTACTGTCGGTGGGCGTGAAGGTGATGCTTTCCGACGGCGTTCCTGCGCCGGGCGCCAGCGTGAGCGTGGTCCAGGCAAAGACGCCGGGGACGGAAGCCGCGCCGCCTGACAGGATCGACGAGGCCAGTTTTTGTCCATAGGTTATGGCGCTGGCGGTCGGCCATAGCAACACAGATGGTACGGCCTTGTTGACCGTTACGCTCACCTGCCCCGCCACGATGTTGTAGTCGGCCGCGTCGTTGGGCGTAAAGGTCACGCTCACCAGCGGTGTTCCCGCTCCGGGCGCCGTGGTTGGCGCGCTCCAGACAAAAGTACCGGGTACGGAAGCTGTGCCTCCTGACAGCGTGGACGAGGCAAGCGTTTGCCCGTAAGAGATGGCGCTGGCCGCCGGCCAAGCCGACACCGTTGGCGTCGCCTTGTTCACTGTGACGCTGGCCTGCCCTGTGACGGCACTGTAATCTGTCGCGTCGGCCGGAGTGAAGGTCACACCCTCTAGTGGTGTCCCCGCGCCGGGGGCCGTGCTTGCCGTAGTCCAGGCAAAGGCGCCGGGCACCGAGGCCGTGCCCCCAGCCAACGTTGACGAAGCCAGCATCTGCCCGAAGGTGATGACGCTTGCCGTGGGCCAAGCCGACACCGTGGGAGTCGCTTGATTCACAGTCACCGAGACAAAACCGTTGACCGTGTTGTAGTCGGTGGTGTCGGTGGGCGTGAAGGTCACACTCTCTGACGGGCTACCCGCGCCGGGAGCTGTTGCGGGCGCGGTCCAAGCGAAGGCGCCGGGCACCGAAGCCGTGCCGTCCGTCAGAGTTGACGAAGCCAGTGTCTGCCCGTAGGTGATGGCGCTTGCCGCGGGCCATGCCGACACCGTCGGCGTCGTCGAGTTGTTCACTGTGACACTAACCTGTCCTGTCACCGCGTTGTAGTCGATCGCGTCAGTGGGCGTAAAGGTGACGTTCTCGGCGGTCGTTCCCAAAGGGGGAATTGTGGCCGGCGTGGTCCAGGCAAAAGTGCCCGGGACCGAAGCTGTGCCTCCAGTCAGGGTTGACGAGGCCAACGTAAGTCCGGAAGTGATGATGCTTGCGGTTGGCCAGGTTGAGATCGTTGGTGTTGCCTGGGTCACCGTCACAGCTGGCGATGTTCCCGTAGCAGAGTTGTAGGTCGAGGAGCTATCGGCGTCAGGCGTGTAGCTGGCGGTGAGCGCATTCGACCCAATGGCCAACGATCCGGCCGGGATGTTAATGGTGGCGCTGCCGCCGCTAAGCGTTGCCGGCGCGGAGGTGTAGGCGCCGCCGGTCAGCGTTACCGCTCCAGTGGACGCCGGATTGCCACTTCCACCGTCTACCGTGACTGTGACGGAAAGCGCTTGCAGTATCGTGATGCTCGATGTGGACGGCGTCACAGTCAGCGTTGGTGTGAGCAACTCCGATACCGACGGACCCGCCCCCATGATCTCGATGGCGGCTCCGTAGTAACTCGCCTCTGCCGTCCCATTTGCCATCAGGTAATCCATCGACCTGGGACTGGTCGAGTTCGTGTAGAAGAACACGAAGGGGTCACCCGTGCTCCAACTCGATTGATCCGTCATCCCCGTGGCGTAGATGGAATTGAAGACCACCCCCGCTGATTGTCCCGTGCAAGCGGGAGGCGCCACTCCTCCGGAAATGCACATCCCGCTCGGAGGCCCGATCCCCACATAGGATGTGGCAATAATTACGCTGTTCGCTCCTGCGTTGATGGTGGGCGTAATGACCGGGTCGCCCACGATGTTATCGTTGGCGGCCGCTCCCTGGGTGCCCGCGGCGTGATTCACTGTGGTGCCTACACAACCTGTCCCGGCTGCGTTTTCCGCACCGGAAATTGTGTAAATCTCAACGTGCGTCTGCACCACATCCGGAGTGAAGCTAAAGATGCGATCGCGGGCTGAGACGTTCGCGCCGAGGCATGCTGAGTATTGCTGCGGGTCCACCGTCGGGTCCGAGTAGGGAGTTCTCGTATAAGTGGTGCCGTCGTTATCCGCCAGATTCGTCATCCCGAATCCGGAACTGGGATTGGACGTGGAGAATACGAGGGCATTGCCATTCGACGGAAGGGGATTCCACCCTAACGTACTCCAGTTGTAAAACATCATATCCGTCACAACGTGGATGCCGCTGGGTTGGGTTCCCGCGCCGCTGGACGCTTTGAATGCCTGAGAGACAATGTTCGAGTAAAGCCCTCCCCGGTTGTTCACGTCCTGCGCATTGGCGTAAATCGTCGGGTTGATTGCACCCACCGAAGCCTGCACATGCACCATCGACATGAACTGATCGAAGTCGTTCTCCGCGATCTTCGCCGATAGATCGTCAGGCATCGCAACACCTGCCTGGTTTCCACTTTCCGTTGAGTTGGAAGCGCAGATGCCGAAAGTAAGGACCATATCGCCGCTGGATGTTGTGGTAACCGGACCGGAATTCAGAACGCCCTGATTTCCACTGGAACCGCTGCTTCCATCTCCGCAGGCAGATGGGGCAATTCCGCTCACCTCGTCGTAGCTGAACTGTGTTACGTCACCGTCCGTGATGGCTTCGCTGAATGCAACGGTGATGACCGACGTTCCCGCCGTTGCCCCGCAAACGTATCTGACCTCTGTGGTCTCGGCGTTGACGGTGTCAGTCGTGGTGGCGCCAGTGATCCATGTGTTGGATTGGTCGTCGGTAAGCGAGGTGATTGTCTTGGCGCTGGGGTGGCTGATGGTCAGCTTCATCAGGTTGCCGGGCAAGGTCGGGGGCACGGTGACCTTGAATGGGCCGGTTAATACGTCCGAGCCTGTGCCCAACGCAACCGTGTCCTTCTCGTGAATCACGCAGGGATGCGTGGCATCGCAGTCGGGCCAGATGTAGGTGGCCGGGTAGGTCGTGCGCAGCTCCACGCCGACCGCGGACCACGCCCCTGAAGTTATGCCAACGGAGCAGGAAAGGCTTCCCGCCGCAGCAACGGTGTTATCACATGCCGCGCCGGCAACGCCGCTGCTCGATGACCCTGTACGAGCCGCATTGCGCAAATTGCCGACGCCCGCGGCGGGTACACCGGAATTGCCGGGGCTGGAAGTTACAGCCATCAGCCAATCATTCGGATCCCCGGTGGTGATGGTTACGCCGGGAGCCGCGCTGGTTCCGGTTGCGGTTGCAGTGATCCCTATAGCCGCGACCCCCGAGTATTCTTCGGCGGTCAGATTGTAGAGCGTGCTCTGCGTGAAATTGGGAGTAACGCTCGTCAGCGCCGCGCAGTCCCGGCAGATCAGGATGGCCGAGCAGGACCCCGCACCACAAACCTGGGCGTATGGGAAGAAGTAGGAGCTGGTTGCACTGCCGACAACGGTGTTGATCGAAGCCGAAGCGGTGTGCCACGTGAGCCCCGCAATGACGGTATTTCCCGCGGTCGTGGGCGCTGTAAGCGTACACGCCGCACCCGAAGAACCTGAGGTCTGGCTGCAAATGGTGTGCGACGCGGAGACAAATGCAATGGCGCCCCATGCGGGAGTCGAGGAGAGAAATGCGAGGGCCATGAGCAGGCGCTTCGTCAAGGGGAACACTCCACGATCATGGCTATGCTGGTCGCCGTCTGCGTCCCAGCCATCGCGGGGTCAATTCCAAGGCTCGTCGTTCAGTACGAATTGCCGGCGCCTGCCATCATCGTGGCGGCATAACGATCGCCACAGGCGATTGGACACACCAATCGTGCTTGTGACGCCGGCAAAAATGAAGCACTTGCGGTTCGAGATCGTGGGATCGCCGACGTTAGCCGGGTTTTTCAACTTGTTTTCCCGGCTACGGAGCACTATACGCCCCCTTTGTGAACGTGTGTGCTCCTTTTTTCCACCGGTCCCAACGCGATCACTCCAAGATGCCTGGCCTGGCCGCTTCTTTCTTCTGTGTTCCGCTCGCGAATTTATACTGAAGAACGGCATGAGCAAGTTCTTACCTGTAGATGAGCAATTGGATCTGCTTGAGAAAGGCGCGGCGGAGATCATCCGCGTGGCCGACCTGAGGGAGCGCCTGGAAGAAAGCCGCAAAACCGGACGGCCGCTCCGCGTAAAGGCGGGGTTCGACCCGACGGCGCCGGACCTGCACCTGGGCCACACCGTGCTGATGCGCAAGCTGCGGCATTTTCAGCAACTGGGTCACACGGTGATTTTTCTGGTGGGCGATTTTACTTCGCTGATCGGCGACCCGACGGGGCGCAACGTGACGCGCAAACCGCTGACGCGCGCCGAGATCGACGCGAACGCCGAGACGTATAAGCAGCAGGTGTTCCGGATTCTCGACGAAACCGCAGCCGAGGTGCGCTACAACTCTGAGTGGCTGGGGAAGCTGGGGTACGAAGAGACGATCCGGCTGACGGCTCACTTTACGGTGAGCCAGATGCTCGAGCGCGACGAGTTCCACAAGCGATTCCAGGAAGAGCAGCCGATCAGTTTGCACGAGCTGCTTTACCCGGTGATGCAGGGGTATGACTCCGTGTGCCTGGAGTGCGACGTGGAACTGGGCGGGACAGACCAGAAATTCAATCTGCTGTGCGGACGCGAGCTGCAGCGGCACTACGGGCAGAAGCCGCAGATCGTGCTGATGACGCCGATTCTCGAAGGCCTGGACGGCGTGCAGAAGATGAGCAAGTCTCTCAATAATGCGATCGGGATCAACGAGCCGGCGAGCGAGATGTACGGAAAGCTGATGAGCATCTCGGACGAGCTGATGTGGAAGTATTTTGTCTTGTTGACGGACCTCCGCGGGTCTGAGGTTGAGGCGATGCGCGCGGACGTGGCGGCGGGAATGCTGCATCCGATGGAGACCAAGAAGAAGCTTGCGCGGACGATTACGGCAGGGTTCCACGGCGAGGCCGCGGCCGAGAGCGCGGACGAGAACTGGGCGCGGATGTTTCAGCAGAAGGGCGAGAGCGAAGACCTGGAAGAGGTTTTGATCTCACATGCGGATGTGGCCGGCGCCGAGGCGAATCAGATTCGGCTGCCGAAGCTGCTGGTGGCGATGGGGCTGGCGGCGAGCGGCGCGGAGGCGAACCGGAAGATTGCGGAGAATGCTGTCAAGGTCGACGGGGAAGTTGCGAGCGGCGCAGTGATTTCAGCGAAAGCGCTACCGGCGCGGATTGTGGTGCGGCTGGGCAAGCGTGCAAAGGCGGCGGTGGTCAGCTAGCTTCTCGCTCGGTCTCCATGTCCGGCTCAGTCCAGAGCAGGATGGCCTGCGGCAGGGTGATGTAGATGAGGATCGTGTCCATGAGCAGCATGTGCGGCAGCTTGATGAGAAACGTGCGCAGGGCCAAGGGCAGGAGGGGCGTGATCGGATTGGGGTCCGCGAAAAAGCCGGCGAAGAGCGCGGCCACGAGACCAATTCCGACAAAGTAGTAAGCGCGGAAGTGCGCATGATCGCGGCGATGCGTTTCGCGTTCGTCGCCGCGCGCGCCCATGTCGCCACCCAGCCATGTGAAGACAATCCAGAGAGCGACGAAGAGAATCCCGCACCCGGCTACGATCCACTCGGTGGTGGTGGTCACTTTCCCGTTGAGAGAACGCAGGGTGATTTCGAACGCAGCCAGCACGGCGTAGGCGAGCAGCACGGCATAGATGAGTGCGACAAACCAGCGGCGGCGCGCTCGCGATTCGAAGCGGATGCGAATGTTTCCAATAGCGTATTCGGTATTCATGGTTTCACCTTTTCCGGAGACTGGCTGATTGCGTACACCTGCTGGCTCAGCGGCTTGAGCGGCTGGGTTGAAAAGATGGCTTCGACAGGTAGGCGGAAGTACTCGGCGATCTGGAAGGCAAGTTTGAGGCTGGGGCCGTAGTCGCCGCGTTCGAGGAAGCCGATGGTCTGGTAGTTCACTCCCAAGGCATCGGCTAACTTCTGGCGGCTGATGCCGCGCTCAGCGCGCAGAACGGCAATGCGGTTGTAGAGGCCGCTTTCGCCGGGGGCCTGTAGCTGGTGATCGTTGTCCTGCATGACAATATATTGCCTATACGCAATAGTTTTGTCAAGTTAAGAAACGGACGGACGATCTGAGAAGGTGCTTGGTTTGGCGACAAGCCGGACTGCGGATGAGGACTCGGTGCGGTGGGATTCGTGCTATCCCACCCTTCGCCAGAAGCAAGGCGAAGGATGGGGCACCAATTTTCGTGCTGAGTTGGGAGCGGGAAAAGCAACCGCAGATCCTTCGACTTCGGCTGTTCGCGAAGCGAACAGCCTGCGCTCAGGATGACAAATCGTTATCGGGATTGATGAATCTGTGCTTTTGGCTGCGTTTCACTTGCCGAGAGCAAACTCGCGGGCGGAGTCGAGGAGCTTCGTCACGGATTCCCTGGAGCAGGATTCGGCGTAGATGCGCAGGAGCGGTTCGGTGCCGCTGGCGCGAAGGAGAAGCCAGGTTTCGGCGGCCTTGGGCTTGGTTGTCGCTTCGGGGTTGTCGAGGTAGAACTTCACGCCGTCGAGATTCTCCTGGCAATAGATGGGCATGCCGGCGAAGACGGGGTCGCCGGGCTTGAGGGCGCGGGCGCGGGCGATGGCGGCGTTCTTCTGCGCTTCGGTCAGGTGGAGATCGATGCGGCCGAACTGGTGCTCGCCGTACTCGGCCTGGAGATCGGCTACGAGCTGGCCGAGAGTCTTCTTTTCCTGGGCCATGACGTTGGCGAGCAGCAGGCAGTTGAGCAGGCCGTCGCGCTCGGGCAGGTGGCGCTGGAAGCCGATGCCGCCCGACTCTTCGCCGCCCATGACGATTTCGCGCTCGAGCATGAGGTCGACGACATACTTAAAGCCGATGCCGTGCTCGATGAGCTCGCGGCCGTATTTCATGGCGATGCGGTCGAGCATCTTGGTGGTGTTGAAGGCGCGGGTGACTGCGCCGGGCCAGCCCTTGTACTTGAGGACCCAACTCAGAAGCACTGAGTAAATTTTGTGCGGGTCGACGAAGTTGCCATGCTCGTCGGTCGCGCCGATGCGGTCGGCGTCGCCGTCGGTGCAGAGGCCCGCCTGGCAGCCGTTGGCAACGGTGGCTTCGCCGAGCGCGCGGATGTTGGGCTCGATGGGCTCGGGATTGATGCCGGGGAAAAGCGGATCGGGGTTGGAGCGGATGGGAACGTTGGCGACGCCGATGCGGTTGAAAATGTCGGCGAGAATTGTCGCGCCCGCGCCGTACATGGAGTCGATGCAGAACTTCATGCCGGATTTCGAGATGAGGTCGAGGTCGACGAAGCTTTCGATGGCTTTGAGATAGGTGGGCAGGAAGTCGGCTTCAACGATTGGCGCGGGCTGAGGGGCGCGCGGGACGGGCTTGCCGAGGTGCGACTCGATCGCCGCGATCATGGCGGGCTTGCCCGAGCCGCCGTACCAGCCCTTGTACTTGACGCCGTTCCACTGCGCGGGGTTGTGCGAAGAGGTGATCATGATGCCGCCGGCTGCGCCGCGCTCGCGCACGCCGAAGCTGAGCGCGGGGGTGGGCGTGACAGCGTTGGCGAGCATGACGGGAATGCCGGTGGCCGAGGCGACTTCAGCGCAGGCTTGGGCAAAAGCTTTCGATCCGAAGCGCGTGTCATAGCCGATGCAGAGGCCGCGGGCTGGATCTTCCTGGGCGGAGCCTTTACGGGAATGGATATAGGCGGCGATGGCTTCGGCGGCGATGCGCACGTTCGCAAAGGTGAAGTCGTCGGCGATGACGCCGCGCCAGCCGTCGG
This sequence comes from uncultured Acidobacteriaceae bacterium, assembly GCA_963832805.1. Lineage (GTDB taxonomy): Bacteria > Acidobacteriota > Terriglobia > Terriglobales > Acidobacteriaceae > Telmatobacter. Next base: position 17,870 of record CAWHVN010000006.1, read on the forward strand.
TGCCGAACTTGATGACGGGATCGGGCATGGTTGAGATTCGGTGCTCCATTTGAAGCAAATGAAAACAATAACAGGCGGAGCGGGGAGGACGCACGGGGGGTGCGGCCGGAGCGGACTCAGTCCGCTGGTGGCGAAAGAAACGCTCTCTAACCAATGGCGGGTGCAGTGGCGGCCATCATCGCATCGACTTTTGCCAGGATCGCTTCGCGCGCTTCGGGAACGAAGAGGACATCGCACTCGGAGCCGAGGATGTGGGGATGGCCACTGGCTTTCATGTTGGCCAGCAGCTCGCGCGTGCGGCGCTCCACTTCTTCCACGGGCATGGCGCCGTCAGAGTAAAAGGACTTGGTGGGAAGGTTGCCATAGAGGACGACGTCGTTGGGGACGAGGCGCGCGTCTTCCCAGAGCTTGCGCGAGCCGCCGAGCGAGAGGATGACGGGATGAAGGCGATGCGCGAACGCTTCGACCATGAGATCGATTAGCTCGCCGCAATCGTGGAAGATGAGGTCGCAGCCGGCGGCGTCGAGGACGGCCCTGAGGCGGAGATTGGGTTCCATGACCAGGCTCTCGAAAAGGGTAGAGCCGGCCTTGAGCTGGCGCGGGGAGAGGAAGGCGGTGCAGGCGGCGGGCTCGCAAATCATCATCGCGCGCGCGCCATGGTCGATCTGGCTGCGGACGGAGCGCTGGACCGCGGCCTCAGCAAGGCGAAGGCACTGCCAAAGCAATCGCACTTCATCGGAGTCTTCAGGCGCGATGCCGGAACCGGCCATGGCCGCGGCGGTGATGGGATCGGGCATGAGGCGCGAGACCAGCGAGAAGGGGCCGATGGCCATTCCGACGGGGACGAGATCGGGGAGCGAGGATATATAGGTGAGTGCCTGATCGCGGGCGATGCTGCCGGGGCAGAGGGGCGCGGATTGGCCGGCGCATAGGCCGGCGAGCGTGGACTCATCGAGCGGCGAGGTGAGGTGAAACTTTTCGGCGTCTGCGGCCGAGACGCCCGCGCAGGCGAGCAGATCGGCCTTTTCCAGGCGCAGGTCCATGAGCGGAATGGCCAGGGGCGTGGCCCAGCGGCGGGCAGTTTTCTCGATGACGCGGCCGAGCGCGGCGCCGTCGTTGCGGGCTTGTTCGGGGTCGGGCTCCTCGTGGAGAACGAGGTCCGCGCCGATGGGCATGCGCAAACCGCGCGCGGCAAGGCCGAAATAGTAACTACGGTCCGTCAGGCTGCCTCTTTCGCGAGCAAATTCTTGACCAGGCCAACGGCGGCGCCAGCGTTATCCGTGTATCCGTCGGCGCCGATCTCCTGCGCGTATTCCATGGTGACGGGCGCGCCGCCAATCAGCACCTTGACCTGAGAGCGCAGGCCCGCGGTCTTGAGCGCGTCGATGGTGAGCTTCATGGCGGGCATGGTGACGGTGAGCAGCGCCGACATGCAGACGATCTGCGGCTTGCGCTCTTTCACCGCGGCCACGAACTTCTGCGGCGAGACGTCAGTGCCGAGGTCGATGACCTCGAAACCGCCGCCTTCGAGCATGGAGGCGACGATATTCTTGCCGATGTCGTGCAGGTCGCCTTTGACCGTGCCGATGACCACGCGAACCGCCATTTTTTTGCCGGATGCGGAGAGCAGCGGCTTAATCAGTTCCAGGGCGGCTTTCATAGCGCGGGCGGCGAGCAAAAGCTCGGGAACAAAGTATTCCTCGGCCTCGAAGAGGCGGCCGACTTCATCCATGGCAGGGACCATGGATTGCTGAATCAGGTCCATGGGCGCGGCGCCGGCAGCGAGCGCTTCCGCGGTGGCCGCGCGCGCCTGCTTATCGTTGCCATTCACAATCGCGTGGTAAACGGCGCTTTCCTGCCCCATAGGATTACCTCTCAACTCCGCGCCGCACGCGGGAAGCCGCCAGCGCCGGCTAGAAGCCGCGACTGGACACACATTTCCCGCGGATGCGGCGCATCCGCAATCGCAGATCCGCTGCGCCGGTTAGTCGGTTAATCGATTGAAGGTAAGGCTATATTCACGATAGATCGATCCTGACTTATGCGCAACCGGAGGACGGGGTAATAGGAGGCGGAATCGGCGGTGGGGCGCGGGCTTTCAAAACAAGTCCCGTGACGCCA
>CAWHVN010000007.1:0-60041 GCA_963832805.1 uncultured Acidobacteriaceae bacterium
CTTTGCCCGGTAGATCGTGTGCACCCTGTAGTGCCGGAGCTGGCGGAATCCCATCGGAGTGAAGGCGTTGTCGTTGTACATGGCCTCGACGCTCCCGTTGATGTCCCAGTTACTGGTGGGACGCAGGGCGGCGTTGAAGATTCCACCATTCTCGTGAATCGTGACTTCGCCGGAGGTGGTATTGTTGGCGGGAATCGGAATGTTGTGCGCCGCCGTTCCCTGGCCCTCGGAGATCAGGTAATCCTGGTAGCGCCAGCCGAGCGAGAAGGTGGCGCGCGGCGTCGCATCCCAGCTCACCGTGAAGTTATTGGTCGTGAAGCGCTGGCCGAAGTAGCCAGCCTGCGTCCCACCAATCGGGGGACCGCCCGTAGCCCCCGATGTGGTCGGTTTGCAACCGGTCGGGTTGGTTGTGGTCGAGTTAATCGTCGTGCAGCTCGTCAGCCCCGTGTAATTGATGGTCTCCTGGCCCGCTGTCGTGGGTACCGTCACGGTGGTCCCGGAGGTAAACCCGGCGAGTCCTGGCTGGTGTACGTTGGAGTAATTGATCTGGTCTTCGAGACTGACGCTCTTGGCTAATTGCCAGACGATACCGTAGTCGGCGGCCATGACCTCACGCTTGGCGTTCGCGTAGCCCGCATAGGCTATCGAGCGGTCCGCTCCGTACAGGCCCTGGAACATCTCGTAGTAGTTCGGCAGGTTCATGTTCGCGTTGGTGTAGCGGACATTGCCGTTCATGGTGATGTTCTTGATGCTGGAGCTCTGCAGCCGGAAGATTTCGGTGGGGAAAATGACGCGCGTCGGCTGGTACCGGACATAGCTGCTGATGACGTTGCATGCCGGGTCGATGATCGGCAAGCCACCGTTAGGATTGGCATAAAGAATCGTGGACGAATTAATCATGCTACTGCTGTTGCAGTTGCTGCTGGCGGCAAATGCGCCCGTGGTGCTGCTGTAGCCATACGGCGTGAAGGCCTGATAGCTGTCCAGCAGGGAGACCCTGGTTCCGTCCGACTCCTGCACGTTGAGGTACTGAGGAGCGATGGTGAAGTAGGAGTCGCCCTTGTAGTGGTCGATCTGCTCCTCATAGGTCAGCTTGGTGCCCTGCACCGGCTTCCAGTCGATCGCGCCCGTAAAATCGTCGGTGCTGTTGCGCTGGTACTCCTGAAGCAGGACTTCCTGTCCGGCCACCGAATTGCCGCTCGGGGTCTGGCTCGGTCCCTGGAAGATGTTCTTCGAATACGCGAAGCGGAACGTCACCTTCGACAGCGGAAGCAGGGTCAGGTTGGTGTCCGTCATGCGGCGCAAAGTGTTAAACATGAACGGCGAATGAATCGCCTGCGGCCACGCATAGGAGCCAGTCGGCGCTGTAGAGGGCCCGATGGGAATGGAATACCCGCTGGGGATTCCCGGATTGCCCAGCAGATCGTAGTCGAAGTACCGGCGGTCGCGGCGGAACATCCCCGAAAACTCGTAGTACTTACCCTTTGAGAAGTCGAGCTTGGCGAAGTTGTCGGGATCGCCGCCGAAGCCGCTGGCAAAAACCCGCAAATCGTCGAGCGGGGCGTTCTTCGTACCCGGCAAGGCATGCAACTCGAAGGTTTCGCCGAGAACTCGCGGCCCCGATTGCAGGTTCACCATGGTGTCGTACATGGCGCCACTGCCCGAGATGCCGGCCATGCGCCCGCCGAGATCGACGGACTCATGGACCGAATATCCGCTGGGCACGCTCATCTGCGCCCCGGGCGCCGCTGCCGGGGCGACCGGATTTTGGGCTACAGCGATGCACGCCGCCGCCAGGAACATGGCCACCAGCATCCCCAGGAACATTGCAAACGATGGCTGTTGATTAAGAAGCCGTGAAAACCAGCCTGCTTTCTTCATATGAAGCCTCACTTGAATAAAACTCATTGCCGACATCGAACCTTTGAAACCCCGTGCAAAACTGTTTTGGGAGCCGTGCCGCGCTGATGCGAAGATCGCTCGAAGCACGGCTCCATCACTTCCTATCTGAGAAACGCCACGCTGAAGTTCGAGCCATGGATGTAGGTGTGGCAGCTGGTGCACGGCACGCTATCCGACGATCCCTGCCCTTGACCATGAATCGTGCCGGCAGCTACCGCGCTATGGCACTGGTTGCACAGCACGTTGATGTTCGGCATGTTCAGCATCCGTGCGTTCTGCGAACCGTGCGGCGAATGGCATGCCAGGCAGCCTTCCGCCTTGACCGGGGCGTGCTCGTAGACAAAAGGCCCACGCTTATCCATGTGGCACTTGGTGCAGATCATGTTCTGATCGGCCATGGACTTCAGGTTGTTGTTCTGGAAGGTGCCGTGAACGTCGTGACAGTCAGTGCACTGGACCACGCCTTCGTTCACCAAGTGATGGAAGGGCATGGAGAACTGCGGCTTCACGTCGGTGTGGCACTGGAAGCAAAGCGTGGGCTGCGGAGCCTTGAGCAGCGTATCCGCCTTGCTGCCGTGAATGCTATGGCAACTGATGCAACTGACGCCGGCCTTGGCGTGAGGAGCACGCATGAAGTCCGGGTGTGCTCCCGCATGACAGGTGAGGCACTTGGCGTCGACATCCTGGGCCGAGGCCTTGGCGGGATCGAAGATCTTGGTCACGTCGCCGCCGCCTGCCACGTGCTCGCTGCCCGCCCCGTGGCAGTTCTCGCAGGTCACGCCGTTCGCGTTCCCGTGCATCAAGGCCATCTTCTGGTGAGGATTGGCGGCGAATCCCTTGGACACCTCTTCGTGGCAGGTGGCGCAGGTGTCAGCGCCCACAAACTCGGCGTGGGCAGCGCCCGCTGCCTGCGCGTCCTGGGGTTTTGCTCCCGGTGGAGGGGCAGCCTGCGCCGTTGCACACAACATGCCGACGCCCAGCAATACCATCAAAAACACTCGCAGTCCCGGCTGCTTCCCAGGAACCGCACCCTTGAACCATCGCGTTACCGGCCGATCAGTATGCATGAAAAATACCGCCTTCGAAGAACTTCGTGGCACTGCTTAATGCGAACCTCAGCCGCCGTTTCAGGCTGAATGTGGTGCATTCTCTCCATGTGAGCGCGAGCACCGCAGGAACCTTTTGCGAACGCCTGGCGGTGTGGAGCATCACCACATGCACGAAAGATTACGGTTTGGTCATGAATAGCGGCGGTGATGTCTATCACAGAAGATACGGGAATCAATTTTGCGTCAAGGGCCTTAGGCCCAGTTACTTGCAGGTTCCGGGTTCCTTGACCCGGCTTGTGCTGTCACATTGCCTCAAACTCGAACTCAAACGTGAGGCCCGTCACATCCAAAGCTGCCTTTTCTCAAGCAAACTTTGGACAAGTGCCACTGTCGATGGGAGAGAACAGGGCATTTCGATCTCAACCGCAGCCCGCGCGGACCGAAATCAAGGCCGGAAAGCGGGAGAGACGAAGGGCCGCGTCGTGATGGGACGAGGAAAGACGATGGCGGACATACAGATCCCGTTGCAGGAGCAGACGCGATCGCAGCACTTGGGCCGGTCGTCGCCGCTGGGCTGTGCGGCATGCGCGAATCGCCGTCCGGGCTGGTTCTGCTCGCTCGGGAGCGCCGTCCTAGCCGATCTGGAGCTCGCTACCAGCACCATTTCGCTTCCCGCGCAGGCTGCCCTCTTTGCTGAGGGTGAAGACGCCCGCTGCCTCTACCTCATTTGCAGCGGCTATCTCAAGCTGACTGCGGGCCGGCCTGAGGACCGGCACATGATCGTCCGTGTCGCCGGCCCCGGATCGATGCTCGGTCTATATGCGGTGCTCTCGCACGGCGTTTACGAGGTTTCAGCGGAGTCATTGACACCCGCCCAATTGCGGCCGGTGGAGCGGGACCGATTCCTGAGTTTTCTGCGCAACCACAAGGAAGCGCAACTGCGCGCCGTGCAGTGCATCTGCCAGGAATACCGCTTTGCCCTGCAGGATGCGTGCCGCATCGCGCTGGCTGAAACCGTGGCCGCGCGGCTGGCTCGCCTGCTGCTGGAACTTGCGCATCAGATCGGTGAACACACCGAGGGCGGAGAATACCGCTTCCCGCTTCTGCTGACCCACGAGGAGATGGCCTCGATGACGTGCACCACCCGCGAGACCGTCACCCGCACTCTCGGCCAGTTCCGCAAAGACGGCTGGATCTCGATCGAAGACTCCAACGTCACGATTCACCAACCCGGCCGGCTGCAAAACCTCCTCTAAAACCCGCCAAAAGGCCTGCCTATGGCCATCATTTTTCCGCTCCCACGTGGCCCGGCGGCGGCGTCAAAGGAGCTATGATGCTTGATGGAGTTTGCTTTTCAGCCTGGAGTTGGAAACACGCATGAACCGCTTTCTTTTGTTCTTTTCTGTTTCTCTTTTGTGCTGTACCGCAGCCGCTCAGAATGCCGCCTCCGATCCGGCAGCAAGCCAGATTCCGCCTGCCGGCAAGCTAGGCGCGACGGAAACCGTCAGTCCTGAGATTCTGCAATTCCAGAAGATTGAAGACAGTTGGGCCGACGCCGTGAACCGGCGCGACCAGTATGGCCTGGAGTTGGTGCTCTCCCCCTTGTTTGTCGACGTTTCAGCCAGCGGCGATGTGACCACGCGCAACCAGCAAGTGGCGCTGGTGATCAGCGGCGAAGACAAGACGCTCTACCTGACGCAGAAGGTTGTTACCGTGCGCATGCTGGGGGATATTGCCGTGGCCAACGGTACTTACACCTTGCACCACAAAACCGCCTCAGGCCAGGTAGACGAAAAAGGCGTCTTCACGCACGTCTTCGAGCGGGTGCACGGCGGTTGGCTGTGCATCAACTCGCAGCGCACTGTGCTGCGGCAGGACGCGAGCTCGAAAAAGAAGGAGTCCTCGCCGGAATCGCCCTTCCACCTCCCGAATCCGTTCTCCAGGGGCGAAAAGGGGCCGCAATAAAGCAGTGGCGGGCCGTAGCACACTCTCTTTGATTCAGTTCAGCAGAATTGAGCACGCTCTTACAGCGCTGCGAGGGCTTCGGCCTGGTTGGGGAACAAGCGCGCGTATTTCGTGATGCCCACCATGGTAAAGACCTTGGTGAAGTGCGCCGAAAGGCCGAAGGCGAACACCGTTTGCCCAGCGTGCGCGGCTTGAATGAGCAGTTGGATGATCAGGGCAATCCCGCTGGAGTTGATGTAGTCCACGCGCGAGAAGTCCAGCAGGATGAGCTTGGTCGTCTCTTTGGGGAGCCCCTCGTAGGCGCCCAGAACCGCGTCCTTCGAGGTGCTGGCAATATCGCCTTCAAAACGGAGGATGGCCACGGGATATCCGGACGGGGACTTGAGCTGGTCAACGTGCGATCTGGTCTCGCTCTCCACTTGTCGATTGCCTCCACTTTCGATTGGATTCCGCTTTAGCCTACGCCGCCGCTTTGTCCAACTTGATCACCAGCCGGACGTAGCTGCTTTTGCCATCCGCTCCGGCCACCCATTCTGCTTCGTCCACTAACGCCTGAATGAGGAACATTCCCATGCCACGCGGGTCTTCTTCGCCGTGCATCTTGCGATCGATGTCGGGCTTGGCGGGCTGAGTCTTGATCCCCTTGCCATCGTCGATCACCTTCACTTCCAGCGCGTCGTTATCGGCGCGAAGGACTACGCCGACCGACAGCTTTTCGTTTAGCCGGTTGCCGTGCTCGATGGCGTTGATGCAGGCCTCGGCCACTGCCGTCTTCAGATCTTCGATCCGGTCCTCAGGGAAACCCATCAGCTTGGCCACTGCCGATGCCGTGCTCATGGCCACCTTTTCGTAGCCCATCTTGGTAGGCAGGCGGACCTCGACGGTGGTGGTTTTCGGCTCGCTCATTCCGGCATCTCTCCGCGGCACAGCGCCAACGCGGTCATATCGTCAGCTTGCGGGCCGCCCTCGGCAAATGCCTCGATGGCTACCCACAATGCATCGAGGATACCATCGGCCTTCCGGGCCGGGCACGTAGAAAATTCATTCAAAAGCCTTTCCGGACCAAACTCTTCATCTCCCCTGAAGACCTCAGTGAGGCCGTCGGTATAGAAAAGCAGGCGCGCTCCGTCGGCGAAGCTGTGCCGTTCGGCCGTGTAGCGCATGCCGGGCACGAGGCCCAGAGGCGTTCCGGCCGCATTGAACTGGATCGGGAGCGCGCCGGGCGCAACGAGGAACCCGGGATTGTGCCCCGCATTCACCACCTCGATTTCGCCCGCGTCAGGATGCAGCCGGAGAAAGATCGCGGTGACGTAGCGCCGGCGAGCCTCCTCGCCTTCGGCCCAGTGGTGCTGGTTCATGCGCGTGGCCAGCTCGCCGAGCGGCGGCCCGGTGAGCGCCATGCCGCGAAAGGCCGCGCGGAAGCTGGTGGACATGATGGCCGAGGCCAGTCCTTTGCCGGCCACGTCGGCCACGGCGACGAGCAGGCTGCCGTCGGGTTGTTCGACGATATCGAGATAGTCGCCGCCCACCTCGTAGCAGGTATCGGAGCGGAAGGCCAGGGAGTAGCCCGGGATAACAGGCACGGTCTGCGGCAGCAGCGAGCGCTGAATCTGCCGCGCCGCGTCCAGGTCCTGCTGCAAGCGCGCGAACTCCACGTTGCGCTTGTGGTTGCGCGCGTTTTCGAGCGCCACGGCGGCCTGCAGCGCCAGGCCCTCGAGGAAATCGGCCTCGGAAAGAGTCAGCTCGCGCGCACCGGGAGACGCAACCACAAGATCGGTCATCTTGCGGCCGTCGCGGTCGGCAAGCGGATAGATGAGCAGTTGCTCGGCGTCGGCGCCGGTCGCATCTTTCGGCATGGCGCCATACGCCAAGCCCGTTCCGGGAAAGGCCGCGCCGGCCATCTCCAGCTCGCGCACCACGATGCGAAGAACCGACTCCAGCACTTCCTCTTCGCGGATGGTGGAGTGCACCTGGCGCGAGGCCTCGAGTAGTGCCTGCAGCCGCGCCACCTGCTGCTGCAACTCGATCGTCTCGCCATCCGAGGCAAGCTGAGCGTCCAGCGCCATCGCGACCCCCGTGGAATCTCAATTTAGCATGGTGACGCCAGCACCAGCGACAGGCTTGATTGTGCGGCCCATTCCGGGACCCTTGTACCCGCCCGTAGCGTCAGGCACATCGTGTGGTATTGTCGAATCAATCCCGCAGCAGCGATTCGCGGGATTCTCCCTAAGTCCAAATAATCTGTTGCCTCGGTTTTCCACCGCGCGTCTTCGTCCCACGGTTTTTCGCTTTTCAAAATGGGTCGCCGCGCGGGGCACGAGTCTCCTATCTCACGCTGGAGGTGTACCCATTTGATGACCCCAATCAGCGAATCCACTGATGCCAATCTGGTTTTGACGCTGGAAGAGATCACCAAACTGGCGGAACAAGAGGGCAAACCGGCCGACACGCTGATGAACGTAGTGGCCCTGATCGCCATGCGATTCCGGACCGACGTTTGCTCGGCCTATCTGCTGGAGCCGGACCGGTCGAACCTAGTGCTCGCTGCCACGCTGGGCCTTCATCCGCGATCCATCGGCACGTTGCGCATGCCCCTGCATGAAGGTCTCTCCGGCCTGGTCGCCGAGCAGTTGGTGCCCGTGGCCGTGCCCGACGCGCGCGAGCATCCGCGCTACAAATACTTCAAGGAATCGGGCGAAGAGGAGTATCACTCCTTCCTCGGCGTGCCTTTGATCGAACGCGGCGTGCTGCAGGGCGTGCTGGTGGTGCAGACCAAGGAGCCGCGAGTCTTTCGCGACAATGAAATCCGCATGCTGGCGGAAGCTGCGCGCCAGGTTGCGCCCGTGGTGAGCGAGGCGCGGACCCTCGACCGCTTCATTGCCCCGGCGCAGGAAAAGCTATGGGAGCTGGCGCGCAACGTTTGGTGGAGCTGGGACCACGAATGCGTCAGCCTGTTTCGCGATCTGAATCCCGCGCGCTGGCGGCAACTGAATCAGAATCCGATTGCGCTGTTGAACGAGATCCCTCTGGGGGAGATCGAGCGCAGGGCTCTTGAGCTGGTGCTGCACAGCCGCATCAACTACGCCTACCGGCGCCAGCAGGAGTACCTGCGCGACGATCGTACCTGGGGCGCGAGCCATGCGGGCGTGCTGCGGCCGCGGCCGGTGGCGTATTTCTCCGCCGAGTTCGGCCTGCACGAGTCGCTGCCGATTTACTCCGGCGGCCTGGGCGTGCTGGCCGGCGACCACATCAAGAGCGCCTCGGACCTGGACATTCCGCTGATCGGAGTGGGGCTTTTCTACGGGCAGGGCTACTTTCTGCAGCGGCTGGACGAAAGCGGATGGCAACGCGAGGAATATCTGGAGACCGACATGAATCAACTGCCGATGCAGCCGGCCATCGGCGTGAACGGCGAGCCGGTGGTGGTGGAGATTGCCACGCGCGGCAGCTCGATTCGCGCCAAGGTATGGCGCGTGAAGGTGGGCCGCTGCGATCTTCTGCTGCTGGACTCGAATGTGGCCGGCAACGCGCCGGAGGATCTGGAAACCACTTCGCGCCTCTACGGCGGCGACGCGCGCACGCGCATCCGGCAGGAGCTGCTGCTGGGCGTGGGCGGCTATCGCGCGCTCAAGGCCATGGGCATCACGCCGGGCGTTTTGCACTTGAACGAGGGCCACAGCGGATTCGCGGTCTTCGAGGCGATTCGCAGCCGCATGGAGGAGGAGGGCCTGGATTTCTACTCCGCCGCCCGCCAGATTCCGCGCGAGGTGATCTTTACCACGCACACGCCCGTGCCCGCGGGCCACGACCGCTTCAGCCCCGACCTGATCGAAGAGCACCTGGGGCCGCTGCGCGATGCAGTTGGGCATCTCGCACGAAAACCTGATGGGCTTTGGCCGCGAGCATCCGACCGACAGCCAGGAACCTTTCTGCATGACGGTGCTGGGCCTGAAGCTGGCGCGGCGCGTGAATGCCGTCAGCTCGCTGCACGGCGAGGTTTCGCGCGCCATGTGGCGAGGCCTGTATCCCGACGGACCGGAGGACGCGGTGCCCATCGGCCACGTGACCAACGGCGTGCACGTGCCGTCGTGGCTGGCGCCGCAGATGCGCCGGCTCTACGACCGCCATCTGGGCGTGGGCTGGCAGCGCCAAAGCGGAGCGGCGCACACCTGGGAGGCCATCGAGACTGTGGACGACGGCGAGCTGTGGGAGACGCACCTCAGCCTGAAGGGGCAGCTCTTCAACTTCCTGCGGCGCCGGGCGCACGAGCAGGCCGAACGCCGCGGCGAACCGGCTGAGGCCCTGAAGCGGCTGGACAAGGTGCTCTCGCCCGACGCCTTGACCATCGGCTTCGCGCGCCGCTTCGCCACCTACAAGCGCGCCAACCTGCTGCTTGACGGATATGGAGCGGCTGGCCGCGATGGTGAACGACGCCAAGCGCCCGGTGCAGTTTGTTTTTGCCGGCAAGGCGCACCCGCACGACGAGCCGGGCAAGAAGGTGCTGCAGCAGATTGCGCAGATGATGCGCAACTCGGACTTCGCCGACAAGTTCGTCTTTATTGAGGACTACGACATCAACGTGGGCCGGCATCTGGTGCAGGGCGTGGACGTGTGGCTGAACAATCCGCGCCGCCCGCTGGAGGCCTCAGGCACGAGCGGCATGAAGGTGGTGCTGAACGGCGGCCTGAATCTTTCTGTTCTGGACGGATGGTGGGCCGAGGCTTATGACGGGCTGAATGGATTCGCCATCGGGAACGGCAGAACGCACTCCAATATGGATGTGCACGACAGCCGCGACGGCGAGGCGCTTTACCGCGTGCTTGTGGACGAGGTGATTCCGCTTTACTACCAGCGCGATCGCGACGGGCTGCCGCGGGGCTGGATCAAGCGCATGAAGCGGACGATCCGAACGCTGGGATGGCGCTTTAACGCCGACCGCATGGTGATGGATTACACGCTGGGGTGTTACATTCCCGCGGCCGGAGGCACATCGAGCGAAGTGCGCACGCTGGCGTGACGGTTCGCGGAGTTACCCGAGTTGTCCGTTTCGGGTGTATACTTGTCGTGTACGGTGGACTTCCGTACATTGATGGAGGTACACCCCATGGCGCTCGCTCTGCGCACAGAACGGACTGAGGCTCGCCTGCTTCCCGAACAGAAGAAGCGAATCGAGCGCGCAGCCCGCCTCAAGGGACTCTCGCTCTCCGACTTCATTGTGCAGCATGCAGACGAGGCCGCAAGAAGGACCATCGAGGAGCACACCACCTGGACACTCGGGGACCGGGATCGCGACGTCTTTGTCCAGGCTTTGCTTAACCCTCCGAGGCCCAGTTTGCGCATGAAGGAAGCAGTCCGGCGCTATAGGAAGCGCAGGGGGAATAGTGGCGCGTAAGGCCCTGGCCGCCAACTACAGAATCGAAGCACTCGAAGCGCATCACGATCGGGCGAGCTTTTGTTGCGGTGTCTCCGAGCTCGATATCTATTTACAGCAGCGAGCCGGTCAGGATCTTAAACGTAAGCTCGCTGCTATTTTCGTTCTCACACCGGATGGTGAAACCATCTCCGGCTTTTACACTCTTTCCGCGCACTCGATCGCGGGCGCGGATCTGCCGCCGGACTTGGCAAAACGGTTGCCGCGTTTTCCGCTTCCGGTAACGCTTCTGGGGCGGATGGCCGTCGCTCAGGCCTTGCAGGGCTCGGGATTGGGCGAGTATCTCCTGCTCGACGCCTTGAACCGTGCACTCAGGGGATCGCGACAGGTGGCGTCGTGGGCCGTCGTCGTCGACGCCAAAGCCGGAGCGCGCAGTTTCTACCTCAAACACGACTTCGTTCCGCTGCCCACCTTTCCTGACCGGCTTTTCTTGCCGATGAAGACGATTGAGATGCTATTCGCTGTGTGAACTGGAGGGTGGTCAGCTCACCACTCCCGGCGCACGCCGAAGACGTCAAGCTCCTGGTCATTGCTGATTAAGGGAAGATCTTCGTGGATGGCTTGCGCGGCGAGCATCCGGTCGAAGGGATCTTTGTGGTCGGCGGGAAGGCGGCCGGCACGCAGCGCGTGTTCGGCAGAGATCGAGAGCAGAACGTATCCCGCCGATGTTACTTTCACAATGAAATCCTCGGCAAGAACCTGCGCATGGGGAAGCTTGCCGAGGCGGTATTTGGTGGCGATCTCCCAGGCCGATGCTGCAGAGACCAGAATCTCGTTGGTGGAAGATTGAATGATCTTCCGCGCGCGGGCTGAGAGCAAGTCCTTGCGAAATGCCGCCCACAGAAGAGCGTGCGTGTCGAGCAGGACTCTCATTCGCCTTCGCCGTTCCAAAGTCGAAGCTCATCCTCGGGCAGCGGATCGAAGAACTCAGGGCCGACATCGCCGAGCCCCTCGAGAAACCCGAGGCGGCGGCTCGACAAAACCGGATCCACGGGAATGAGGCGCACGATGGGCTTGCGCTCACGACCAGTGGTGATCTGGACGTCCTCTCCCTGGAGCGCACGTTGGACCAGCTTGGAGAGGTTGGTCTTGGCTTCGAAGATGGTGGCAGAGGGCATCGCTGTGTCCTGCTAAGTTAGCTTAGCTAAATTAGCATCTCATGTCAAGCCTGTGATGGGAAAGCCGGTTTAGACGCTGAAAATCAAGGGGTAGGAGCCTAAGTCAGATCACCAGCACCATCTCTTTGAGCGATTCCGTATACGGCGCGCGCAGCACCCCGCGCTCGGTGATGATGGCGGTAATGTATTTGGCCGGGGTGACATCAAAGGCGGGATTGCAGATCCCTACGCCGTTCGGCGTGACTTGCTTTCCGGCATGGTGCGTCACTTCCCTGGCCGGGCGCTCCTCGATGGGGATCGAATCGCCCGTCGCGGTAGCGAGGTCGATGGTGGACCATGGAGCGGCCACGTAAAACGGAATGCCGTGCTCGCGCGCCAGAATGGCCACGTTGTAGGTGCCGATCTTGTTTGCGGTGTCGCCATTGGCGGCGATGCGATCGGCGCCCACGACCACGGCTTGAATCTTCCCCTGCCGCATCAGGCTGGCGGCCATGTTGTCGCAGATCACCGTGGTGGGAACGTGGTCGGCCATCAGCTCCCACGCCGTGAGCCGCGCACCCTGCAGAAACGGCCGCGTCTCGTCGGCATAAACGTGGATGCGCTTTCCCCGCTCGACCGCCGAGCGAATGACACCCAGCGCCATCCCGTAGCCACAGGAAGCCAAGGCTCCGGCGTTGCAGTGCGTCAAAACGCCTCCCTCATCCGGCAACAGTGCCGCGCCGAATGCGCCCATTGTCTTGCAGGCGGCAATATCTTCCTCGTACATCGCGTGCGCCTCAGCCAGAATCTTCTCCTGGATTTGGACGAGGGGCGTGCCGGAAGCCAATAGTCTGGCAAACAACGCCTTCATGCGGTCGATGGCCCAGAAAAGATTGACGGCTGTGGGGCGCGTGCCGGCGAGCCGCGCGCAGATCTTTTCGAACTCCGGCGCGAACTCCTGCGGTGAGGTTGCCTTGGTTTTCTGCGCACCTAATGCGACACCGTAGGCGGCCGAGACGCCAATCGCCGGCGCGCCGCGCACCACCATGGTGACGATGGCGTCAGCTACTTGTTCGTAGGTTGTGGCGAGAACGTAGCTCTCTTCGAGGGGGAGCTTGGTCTGGTCGATGAAGCGGACGCCCTCAGGGGTCCAGGTGAGGGTGGGAATCATGCAATTCCAGTGTAAATGGCATTGCATGCAGCAGCCTTTTGGACTGGCGTTTCAGGCCGGAGACGATGAAAACCTTTTCATTTTCCACTGGACGGGAGCTGCCACGCTGGATAGAGTGTTTGCGAACCCTTTCAGACTGTTTCGATCGCATCCGGCGGAGGAAGACATTTTATGGCTACGCGCTCCAATCCCGCGGCCGCGCCCAGCTACACCGGGCCGTTCATCACGGTCGCTATTCTCTTCGGAATCTTCGGCTTTCTGACCGTCTTGAACAACACCCTGGTGAAGAAGCTGGAAGATATTTTCCAGCTCGGCTACGGTAAGGCGATGCTGGCCACGGCGGCGTGGTTTTTTGCTTATCTCGTTTTCTCAGTCCCCTGGGCCAAGGTGATTGAGGCGGTCGGATACAAGCGCACCATGGTCATTTCGCTTTTTGTGATGGTTTTGGGGGCACTGCTCTTTGTTCCGGCAGCCAATATGGTCAGCTTTTATATGACCCTCTTTGCCATCTTTGTGCTGGCGTCGGGCGTGTGTGGACTGCAGACCTCTGCGAATCCCTACGTGTCGATTCTGGGGCCGGAGCACAGTGCATCAGCGCGGCTGAACCTGGCGCAGGCAGTGAACTCCTTTGGCTCACTCGTTGCGCCATGGGTTGCGGCCCGCTTCATCCTTTCGGAAACGAGCAGTGCCGCCAACTCTGCTGCGACGGCGCACATGCTGGAGGGGCCATACATCGCGATCGCTGCGGCATTGCTGGTTCTGGGCTTTGTCGTGATGATGCTGCATCTGCCGGCCATCACGATGACGTCCGAGTCACAGCCCGCAGCGGGCGGGGAAAAGAACATCTGGACTCATAGACACACTGTGCTGGGCATGGTAGGCATCTTTGTCTACGTGGGCCTGGAGATTGCCTTGGCAGCCATCACCATTCAATTCTGCCTGAAGCAAGGGATCGGACCCGTGCAATCCTGGCTGAACCTGCATCTGTTCAACCATGAAATCTTCCGAGATCTCTTTGGACTGCAGCTAGGAATCAGCACCGTTGAGACCGCCGGGCTGATGCTGACTCTTTACTACACGTTGATGATGATCGGCCGCCTGGTGGGCAGCGCGATTATGAAGTGGATCAAAGCGCAGCACTTGCTGGTTCTCCTCGGTTTGGCGGGGACGGTCTTGTTGCTGGTGTCCATGTTCTCGCATGGCCTGTTTGCTGTTTGGGCGCTCGTTTTTTGCGGTGTGACTAACTCGATTATGTACCCAACGATCTTTGCGCTGGGCGTAGCCGAACTGGGACCGTTGACCAGCAAGGGATCGGGCGTGCTGACGATCGGCAATGTCGGCGGTGCGGTCATTCCGCCGCTGTTTGGCGTACTGGCAGACAGGATCGGCATCCAATATGCACTCGTGATACCTATCATTGCCTATCTCTACGTGGCTTACTACGGAATGTCGGGTTATAAGCCTGAGCGGAAGGTAGCTTCGGCATAAACAATCGCAAACTCACTGTATTCAGGCCCTCTGGCAAATGCCGGAGGGCTTGATGTTTTTGCGTGTGCACGCTGCGAGTGAATGCAAAAATGCCCAGAGAATGCCGCACTCTCCGGGCCTAGAGCCGCGGACACACTGCCTCGAAGCGCGACAAATACCTGCACAGCATCGGGACAGCGCCTGGAGCGGGTTGCGACAGCGAATGTTCGCTCCCGCAACACCCTGATTCGACGCGGAACAGCCGCAGCCGAAAAAAACTTAAAAAGAATGACTAAAGTTCTTCCGGCCCGGACCGATGAAGGGGGTGGATGCGAACAGGCCCATCCGGAAGGAACGGCGGCTTTGGAAGGACCAGTAAGGCTGCCGACGGATCTGAGGGCAGCAGGGCATCCGAGAAGGAGTTGATTCCATGGCCCTCGGTGTTTTGAACAATCTGTCGGCAATCTACGCTGAGAACAATCTCAACAACACGAATGCCAGCCTGCAGACAGTGCTGGAGCAGTTGTCGTCGGGGTCGCGCATCAACTCCGGAGCGGACGACGCGGCCGGTCTCTCGCTGGTCAACGGTCTGGAGGCGAATTCGGTTGCGCTCACGCAATCCGGAACCAACGCCACGGAGGGCGTGGGGCTGCTGCAGGTGGCCGATGGCGCGCTGTCGCAAGTGACAAGCCTGCTGGACCGCGCCGTGACGCTGGCGACAGAAGCCTCGAACGGCACCCTCAACTCGACTCAGGAGTCCGCGGCCAACCAGGAGTACCAATCGATCCTGGCCGAGATCACCAACATTGGATCGACCACCACCTACAACCAGGAGCAGGTGTTCGACGGCACGATTGTTTCGATTTACACCGGCGACTCATCGACGTCGGGATCATCGGTCGATGACCTGAATATTCACTCCCTGTCGTCTTCCGGCGTGGGCGACACAAACGGCACGATGTCCTATAGCAATGGGCAGAGCAACGTGTTTATCGACCTGTCGAAGAACGGTACGGATGCAACGCTGGGCGACGCCTTCGTCAACGCCACTACGACGCTTGACGTCTATTACATGGCCACGGGAGCGGGCGGCGCTGTCACCACCCAAACCGCGCAGATCAGCGTGGGCGGCGCCACCGGCTACGCGGATACGGTCGCTGGCATGATCAGCGCCATCAACAACGCCAACCTGGGCTTGACGGCAACGTTCTCGACGGCGGCGCAGGCCGGCAAGCAGGCGGTCGCCGCGGGCGTCGGTACCGATACCGGCATTCAGCTTTCAGGCCCGGGTGCGGGCGTGGGCAGCGGCAACGCGCCGGGAGCATTGGGATCGCTGGCGCTGCCAATTGCAGGCGCAGGGGCTGACGGCGACGTCCTGTCCGGCACTCTCGCGATCACGGACTCTTCGGGCGTGACGCATACCCTGACGCTGGGCACCGCGGGTGAAACCGACACGATGTCCGATCTGGCCACTTACATCAACGGCCTCGGATACGGCATCACGGCCACTTACACTCCCGGCGCCGTGGGCGTGGATGCCAGCGTTTCATTTTCCTCGGAAAGCTCCCAGACGGCCATTGTGCCGAGCAACGTCGAAGATACGACGGACGGCAATGCAGCCGCGACCTGGACTCCGGCCGCTGCGTTTTACTCGATCGGCGTCACCAACCCCGCGGGTGGAAGCACGATTGAGGATGCGGCCACCGGGCAGGCTGCGAGTTCTCTTCTTACCGCCGACCCGAACGGACAGGGCGGGATCGCGACCATGAGCTATTCCGACAGCGCAGGGGAGGACCTGAGCAACACCAACCTGACCGACCAGGCAAACGCTCAATCCGCGCTGAACCTGCTCAATCTGGCCATCAGCGACGTGGCCGCGCAGGACGGCTACATCGGCGCCCAGATCAATACTCTCAACTCGCTGAGCCAGGTGATGAGCACGCAGCAGGAGAACGTGGTTTCGGCGCAAAACGCGATCCAGGCCACCGATTACGCCTCGGCCACCTCGAACATGTCGAAGTACGAAATTCTGAGCCAGACCGGCATCGCGGCACTGGCCCAGGCCAACCAGGTGCAGCAGGAAGTGACCAAGCTCCTGCAGTAAGCAGAAAGGTTTCGTAGGACTGCAGTACCTTCAAGACAACCCAGGGACAGGGCGGCGGCAGAGCGCAAGCTTTGCCGCCCATTCTTTTCGAGACAGGGAATGAGGGACTGCGGGACTGCGGGACTAAGGGACTGAGGGACTACGCCGCAGCCAGATTCTGAGGATGTAGACGTTTGAGAAGAACTCTCAACATGCAGCCGGTCTGTTTGCAGAGCTTCGCCGAATCATCAAGGTGCTCCGCGGAGCCAAATCCAAGTCCCCTTGCAATCACCAGCTGCGTTTCGACCTCAGAAATCGATCCTCGCGCATGTCCGAGAA
This sequence comes from uncultured Acidobacteriaceae bacterium, assembly GCA_963832805.1. GTDB lineage: Bacteria > Acidobacteriota > Terriglobia > Terriglobales > Acidobacteriaceae > Telmatobacter. The sequence continues at coordinate 16,505 of CAWHVN010000007.1, forward strand.
ACTGAACGTACTCTCCTTTCGTCGTACGGCCATAACCTTCGGCGATATTGCTCGCGACCGAAACTGCGGCCCGCCTGAGCTGATTCGTCAGTCCGAATCTCTCGGAGTCAGGAAACGATTGCGTAAGGCGATAGATCGAGAACGTCAAGTCGATCGCGCGCTGCCAAACTTCAAGCTGCCTGAAGGATTCTCCTATGATTCGGCCCCTTCCCTTTGTCGTGTGGTTCCATCATTTCCTAGTCTCGCGGTCCCTTAGTCCCTCAGTCCCGCAGGCCCATTCTCCGTTCTTGAGGTACTGATCAATCGCCTTCGCGGCCTTTCGCCCCGCGCCCATAGCGAGGATCACAGTGGCTCCGCCGGTGACGATGTCGCCGCCGGCAAAGACGCCGCGCTTGCTCGTGCGTAAGGTCTCAGGGTCGGCCACGATGTAGTTGTGCTTGTTGGTGGCGAGATCGGGCGTGGTGCTCTGGATGAGAGGATTGGCCGTTGTTCCCACGCCGATGATGGCCACATCGACGGGCAGGACGAACTCCGAGCCGGGGATTGCGGACGGGCGCCGGCGTCCGTCGGCGTCAGGCTCGCCCAGTTCCATGCGCACGCAGCGTGCGCCAGTCAACCAGCCGTTCTTGTCGCCGAGGAACTCCACCGGATTGGTCAACATGCGGAATTCGATGCCTTCTTCCCGCGCGTGTTTCACTTCTTCGGCGCGAGCCGGCATCTCGGCCTCAGACCGCCGGTAGACCAGGGTGGCCGTCTTCGCGCCCAGCCGACGCGCCGTGCGCACCGCGTCCATGGCTGTGTTGCCGCCGCCAACCACGATCACGTCGCGATTGCAGCAGTCGTAGATCGGCTCGTCGAACTCCGGAAAACGATAGGCGCGCATCAGGTTGGAGCGGGTGAGGAACTCGTTGGCCGAGTAAACGCCGTTCAGGTGCTCGCCGGGCACGCCGAGAAACACCGGCAGACCTGCGCCGGTGGCCACAAAGACCGCGTCGTAGCCTTCCACGCGCATCAGCTCGTCGAGTGTCACGCTTTTGCCCACCACCACGTTGGTCTCGAACTCCACGCCCATGCGCCGCAGGTTGTCCACTTCCTCTTTCACGATCGATTTGGGCAGCCGGAACTCCGGAATGCCGTAGACCAGCACGCCGCCGAGCTCGTGCAGGGCCTCAAAGACGCGCACGCGATGGCCGTTTTGAATCAGATCTCCGGCCGCTGAAAGCCCCGCCGGACCGCTGCCCACAATGGCCACGCTCTTTCCGGTCGGTGGAGCGATGGCGGGCAATCCGAGCTGCCCACTTTCCCGCTCAAAGTCGGCAATAAACCGCTCCAGGTTGCCGATGGCCACGGGCTCGCCCTTTTTGCCGAGCACGCAGCCGCCTTCGCACTGATTCTCCTGCGGGCACACGCGACCGGTGATGGCGGGCAAGGCGTTGTCCTCTCGCATCTTCGCCGCCGCGCCTAGAAAATCGCCCGCATAGATCAGCGTAACGATCTCCTTGATCTTGACGCCCACAGGGCAATCCAACTGGCAGCCGGGCCTGGCGCAGGCAATGCAACGCGTGGCCTCGGTCACGGCGCCCGAGGCAGCCAATCCCTGGTTCACTTCTTCAAAGTTGTGCGCGCGGACTTGAGGATCGAGCTCCGGCATATGCACACGCGGAATCTGCATCCGCTCTTTGAGGGGAAGCGGGTTGACGGGAAGCGGCGGCGCGTCAGGCATAGTGATTCTCCCCCTGCGCTTCCAGCCGCGCACGCAACTGCGCTGCTTCTTTTTCCTTTGTGGCCAGCGCCGCGCGCACGCGCGCCAGCTCTTCCTGCTTGTGCCGCTCAAACTCTTTCAGCGACTGGCACTCCTGGCTGCGATACATGGCATTGCGCTGCATCAGCACGTCAAAATTCACCAGCGACGCGTCGAACTCCGGCCCGTCGACGCAGGCAAACTTGCTTTGGTTGCCCAAAAGCACGCGGCAGCCGCCGCACATGCCCGTGCCGTCCACCATGATGGAGTTGAGGCTGACCATGGTTTTGATACCAAGCGGTGTGGTGATTTGCGCCACGGCGCGCATCATGGGAACTGGGCCTACAGCCAGCACGAAGTCCAGCTTGCGGCCGGCGGCGAGCAACTCGTTGAGCTTCTTCGTCACCAGGCCCTGTTCGCCGTAGCTTCCGTCGTCGGTGAGGATGTAAGCCTCATGGCTCGCGGCGCGCACCTCGTCTTCAAAGACCACCATCTCTTTGCTGCGCGCGCCTTCAATGAAGATGACGTGATTGCCGGCCTCCCGGAGCGCGTTGGCGGTGGGCAGCGCCATGGCCGTGCCCACGCTTCCGGCCAGAATCACGGCCGTTCCATAGTTCTTGATCTCGGAAGGCCGGCCCAGCGGACCGACGACATCGAGAATCGAGTCGCCCGCCTCAAGCGAGTTGAGCAGCGATGTGGTTTTGCCCACGGCTTGCACCGCAATGGTGATGGTGCCAGCCGCCGGATCGGCGCTCTTGATGGTGAGCGGAATGCGCTCGCCCTGATCGTGGACTCGCAGGATGACGAACTGCCCCGGCCGCTGCTTGCGTGCGATGCGCGGCGCCTCGACGGTAAACTGCCGGATGTTGAGGCCGGCGGTGCGGGCTTCCACGATCTTGAACACGACGAGACTCTTCCTCCAACTCAACCTTTGCGCGCGGCCGGGGATGTGCTGGATCCGGGCTTTGGCGCACGCCGGCAGCGCTCACGGGACACTCAACCGCCAGCGGCGCGGATTGCTCCGTGCGCGTTGTTCAGCCTTGATTATTCAGGAATTGCGGCCGTTGGCTTGTGACGCGAGTCACGCGCCGGAACACATGTGCCGGCTAGCCAGATGAGCCGGTGACTTTGGCTTGCCTTGCCTTCCAAAGCAGATAGAGCCCCCACGCCGCCAATGTGCATTCGTCACGGATCGTCCCGTCGAGCATCATGCGCTCAAACTCCGCGATAGAAACGGAGTGGACTACCAAATCGTGCTCCTCGGCGTCAGGGTTCTTTTCCGTGGGCGTGAGGCCCGAGGCCAGGAACACGTGCTCGCGCTGCCGTGTGAAGCCGTATGCGATCCACATCGTGCCCAACTGGATCATCTGCGCGGCTTTCATCCCCAACTCTTCCTGCAACTCGCCGCGCGCCAGCTCTTCGGGGTTCTCGATCGCTCTTTCCCAAGTGCCTTGCGGCAGCTCCAGCACCCGCTCCCCAATCGTGTAGCGGTGCTGTTCTACCAGCCAGACGCGCCCGTCCTCGATAGGGAGAATGATGGCCCCGTCGTGCTTCTCCACCACGCCATAGATGCCCTTTTGGCCGTTCGAGCGCAGGATCTCGTCCTCACGCACGCGCATCCAGCGGTTGCAGTAGACCTCGCGGCTTGAAAGGGTGGTGATGGTGTGGCCTGCGCCGAGGTCGTTGCTGTCATCGACCGAATGCATCGAGTCTCCTTACGGAATTCGCGCGCGGCCGGTTCGGCGCAAACGCGTCAGCTAGCAGTTGACCACGACAGCCGAGCAGCCCGGGCGCGCAGGCCTCCATTGCACCAGGAACTCGGTCAGGGCCGAGGACTCCATGCTTCGCATGGCTTCAAACTCGCCGTTCTTCTGGCTGTAAAGCAGCGCGCCGTGTTCGCTCAGGACCGCCAGCGCGGGCACGCCTTTGTTGAGCGGAACTCCGTACTTCTCGGCGAGGTCGAGATTGGCATCGTAGCGGCCAATGTTGATGTGGACCACGACAAAATTCGCCTCGATAAGCGGCTGGTTCTTGCTGTCGTGCATATAGAAATCCAGCACTTGGCAATCGCCGCACCAGTTGCCGCCAAAATCCAGAAGAACGCGGCGGTGCGTCGCGGCAGCCGTTTTGAGGGCGGCAGCCAGATCGGCCCTGGCATGTGAGGGGTCGGGAAAAACGTCACGGCCGGCGGAGTTGGCCATGCCCGTCGCCAGTGCGAGCAATCCGGCCAAAGCAAAGAACTTGACAGTCCTCATGGGGGTGACCTCCACGGCTCTTCTCAGTCTGCCACAACAGCCCACCGCCAGGCATTCCGCTGCGCATTTGTGCGACAATAGAGGTTTGAGGAAGCGCGCGGCGCTTGCTGCTGCGCGCGGAGGAACATCGATGGGCGATCTACTTCAGCCTTGGCACATTATCGTGCTGGCCATCGTTGCGTTTTTGCTGTTCGGGGCCAAGCGGCTGCCGGAGCTGGGTAAAGGACTGGGCGAGGGATTAAAGGGTTTTCGCGAGGGCCTGAAAGGCGTCGCCGACCCGCCGCCGACGCCGCCGGCTCAGCAGCAGAACACGCCGGCCCCGCCTGCCTCGAACGCACCGGCCGAACCGAAATGAATGAGCCGAAGTAACGCTGCCTTCGCGGGCAGCGCGGCGTTTTCGGCCTGAGGCGCACCGTGCGCGTTCGTGCTGCGAGGCAACACAATCTGCGGAGAAATTGAAAAGCCTGTGCGACCGCACAGGCTTTCGTGTTTTTGCGGCTGTGCGCTTACTTGTAATCCTGCGCGGATGGGTAATAGCCGCGCTTGGCGATCACCGTAACGTTGGGCCGGTCGACGCGCACATCGATGGCGCGGAACTTGTCGTCGTAGATCGATTCGTGGCTCAGGTAGCCGAGCGTGTACTGGTCGCGGGCCTCTTCGGCAATCTTGGCGTAGCTTCGCTCGATGCCGTTCACGCCGCCCTCAGCGTAATAATCGCCGCCGGTCTCGGCTGTGTACTTGTAAAGAATGTTGTCATAGACACCAGTGAAAGGGACGTGGATGCGATCAACCCACTCCCCGCCCCAGCGTGCCGTGTCGCCCACCAGTGTGGCAAAGACAGCGATCTTGTTGGTTTGCAGATAGCGCACCACTTCTTTCCAGCTCGCCCTGCTGCCGTACTCCTTGCCGTCGGAGATGACGAAGATGACGCGCCGGCGGTCTTTGGGACGCGTGGAAAGCTCCTTGGCCGCGGCCAGGATCGCATCGTTGAGAGTGTGAATCTCCTTGGGAAGATTGACCTCCCCGATTGTCTGGGTCGACTTGCCCGGCTGCAGGTTCGGGTCGGCGCAATTCCCGTTGATGTAGATCGCACAGGCTGAGAACATTGAGCTTGGGTCGGGGACCATCGGGTCGCTGCCCGTAGCCTGCGCCAATGAAAGCACGGCGGGAAGCCGGGTGCTCTGCGCCCCGGTAAAGCCGGTCCACTCCTTGGCGCCGTTGGTATAAGTGAAGACCGCGGCCTCGTCATAGGGCGCCAGCGCGCCCTGGATGGAGCCCATGGAGTTGTTCACCTGCGCCATGATGTTCGAGGGCAGGGCTTGATCGATGACAAAGGCAATGGAGAGCGGCTGCGGATCCACGCTGAACACGCGCAGCGGCTCGCGGGTGTTGTTCTCGTAGACGGTGAAGTCCCGCCAGGTGAGCCCCGATACCAGATTCCCTTTGGAATCCTTTACCGTGACCGGAACCTGGACGAAGTTCACGTGCACAACGAATTGGGCCAATGCGCCGCTGCCCTCTTCAGGAGGGGTGGCCTGCGGCGCTTCTCGCCGCTCGACCGCCGGCTCCTGGCTCGGGGGGGTGGGTGGCTGACCTGGGCCGGGCTGTGCCGGGCCCGCGGCCGTGGAGGGGCTGGGATTGGAAGGCGTCTGCGTGGCGCCGATTCCAGGCGTAATGGCCCCGTTGACCCCGGGGAGCGGAGGCGGGGCCTGCGGCGTGGGCGCATCGGGAACAGGAGTCTGTTGCTGTTGGGCCACGATCCCCGAAGCCAAAACCAGCCCTAAACCCAGCAGCCCCACCGGCGCAATGGCCTTCCAACCTTTCACCGCGAAGTTGTCCTCCCCAATGCCCTCAATGCGGACCGCTGAACGGATCGCTGAATCGGGCGACACGCGCCAGAAAGGCCGCAACCCACAGACTATCAGACGCGGCAGAGGCCCGCAGGTTGCCTGCTGGCTCGCAAACCGCCGCAGTATGCTCTCTTAGGAGTGCAGTTTGCGTCTAACGGAGCAGAATGCGATTGGGGGTCGGAATTGCCGCGTTTTTGGTCGGCTTGCCGGTGTTGCCGGCGCCGGGATGGGCCCAGCTTGCGCCCTCGCCAGACGCGCCTCCGGTGAGCACTGCGCCGGCTCCACCTCCCGACGAGACTCCGGTAGCAACCCTCAAAGTGAATGTGAACCTGGTCGACCTGTTTTTCACGGTCAAGGACAAGAGCGGAACCCTGGTTCCGCATCTCACCCGCAATGAGTGCCAGGTGACCGAGGACAAGGCGCCGCAAACGTTCAAGAGCTTTGTGGCGGAAACCGACCAGCCACTCACGCTGGGCATTCTGCTTGACACCTCAGGCAGCCAGCAACGAGTGCTGCCGCTGGAGCAGCAAGCAGGCAGCCAGTTTCTGGAACAGGTTTTGCGGAAGCAGGATGAAGCATTTCTGGCCGAATTCGACGTAAACGTCGACCTGCTGCAGGACTTTACCAACAGCCCGCAGCTGCTGGCGCGCGCCATGGACAAAGCGCAGATCAACATTGGCGGCGGATCTTTAGGCCCTCCCGGCCTCGGCGGCGGGCCGGTCCCCATCAGCGATCCCAAGGGCACGGTGCTCTATGACGCCATTTACGAGGCTGCAAATAACAAGCTCAACCAGGAGACTGGCCGCAAGGCAATGATCATCCTGACCGACGGCGAGGATGAAGGCAGCGTGCATAAAATCGGCCAAGCCATCGCCGCGGCGGAGAGGAACAACATCATCGTTTACGTGATCCTGATCGCCGACCGGGCCATGTACTGGAGCCAGGGCGAGGGCTATTACGGCTATTCCCCGGCAAAGCGCATCTCGGACGAAACAGGCGGCCGGCTGATTGACGTGGGCAACAACGGCGCCAAGCTGCAGGCCGCGTTTCAGCAGATTGAGGCCGAGCTGCGCACGCAGTACGTGGCCAGTTATACCCCCAGCAACACCAAGGCGGATGGAACATTCCGTCGCATCGGGTTGGAGTGCCACGGCGACAACGGCGAAGGTCTCAAGGTGCAAGTGCGCAAAGGCTATTACGCGCCGTCGCCGGACAACTAGGTATCTACTCGGCGGGTTTGGCCCTTCGGCTTGCGATCATTCGGACCTTTGAAAGGATTTCGGAATGAAAACCGCCATCGCAATCGTGGCGGCCGCCGCCGCAGAGCGAACTGATGACTGACCATTGTCTTGTTTTCGGACAGATCATTACCGAAGTTGCGCGACGCCGTAATCTGGCGCGGAGAAGGGTGCTTCGGTAGTATCGGCAGCAACAGGAAAAACTTGAGGCCGCGGGCAAAAAGAATCTCGGCCTCAGGCATTCCCGCTCCGAGGTACTCGTGATGGCCACGCAATGCGCCGCCCAGGATGGATTCGAGATCAGTCCGAGGTTCCGTCAAACCATTGAGGAACGCATCGCGCGGCTGGAGCGCGACGCCGATCACGACGAAGCGCAATTGGACCGGCTGGACGACATCGACCATGTTCGCCGGCAGATGCGCCTTGTGGCCGTCGAACGCGCCGAGGCTCTCCGCTTGAGGCTCTTCCTCGATCGCTCCAAAACTCGGCTGCTGCGACCGCTGATCCAGCTGTGAGAAGGAGCCGCAGGCGATCACCGCAGTGAGAATCCGCGAGGGTCTGCGATGTGCGCGTTGCGGGCAGCACAGTTCTTGTAGCAAAAGGACAGCTTTTCCTGCCGTGATGCACACGCTTTCAACAGAAATTCATCTACCCAAGTGACGGTGTGTGTTGGTAGTAGCCGTTTTCCACTTGTTTCAGTTGGATTTTCAGCACCGTCTTCGTTTCTTATTCCCTCTTTTCATCACTCTCCAGTACTCGTACTCTTTCGATTCGTTGCAGACAATTCTTCGGCGCGTTTCCTCTGCAGTATCCTGACGCGTCAAAACGCTGTGCACTTGGCCGCGAAGCAAGACAAAGCCGCGGAGGGTCTTGTGCCGGTTGCCGGTTGTGTGAGCGGCCGCGGCCTCCTTGGTCGCGAACCTCCGTGCCGGCAAACCGGACACTTCGATCCAACGAACGTGAGCACGTCTTCCTCCTGCATACCGGGCCGAACATCTGAAGATTTGAACCGCCAGGCCGGCGGTGAACTGTTGCTTTGGAACGAACCTTTGAATCTGCACCCAGGAGTAGTCCCCAGACCATGCGTCCAAAGAAAGTAATTCTCTGTGTAGACGACAACGAACAAGAGCTCTCCGTGCTCAAGTTCACGCTGGCAACGAATGGCTATCGCGTGCTGGCGGCTTCAAACGGCCAGGAAGCGATCGCCGTATTTTCCGCGGCGCCGCAAATCGACCTTGTCCTGGCCGACACCAACATGCCTCAGATGAGCGGAGTTCAGCTTGCCGAGCGGCTCAAGCGCATGCGGTCCCATGTGCCCATGCTCCTGCTCGGCGACGCCCAGGCGGCGGGTGGAGAAATCCATGCGGCCGATGCAGTGATGGCAAGGAAGAACTGTACTTCGTTCGAACTGCTGGAGCGCGTGAAAGTGATGAGCGCGCGCAAGCGCGGCCCGCGCAAGGGCGCGCAGCGTATTCCGCAGGACGAAACGTTGGCTGCTGCTTCGTGAGCAAGAAAGAGACCAGGGACATGGATCGGTAGAAAGCAGGACGGGCTCAGCCATCTGCGTTTTCCTTCGACCATTCTGCCGATTCGGTTCGCCGCCAGGCTTCATTGGCCCAGGCTTTGGTCTCGACCCTCCGCAATCTCGGCTCTTGCCCCCGGCGCAAGACCTCTTACCGCCGCTTCCCTCTTGACGATGATGCACGGCTTTGAGCATACTCGCCATCTGTGGCTGTAAGCCGGAGGCGAAGTTCTGTCTCCGGTGAAAGTTGGCTTGTATGGACTTGATTCTTTTACGTCTTCTTTTTGTCATATTGCTTGCCGCGGTTTGTTACTTCCTCCGGCCCTTCGGGCTGCAGACGGGCTGGGAGGGCGCGATCGCGGGTGCGGTTGCGGCCTGCGCGGTCATCATCTTCGAACTGCGCGTGAGAGCTCTTACGCTTCGCCGCCTGATCGGCGCCGTTGTGGGCAGCGTGCTTGGAATCTTTGGCGCCGCGCTGTTCTGCGGGGTGCTCCGCTCAGCGCCGCTCTCCGGTTCGAACTCCTCCGCGCTGCAGATCTTCGTGCTCCTGCTGATGACCTACGTGGGCCTTCTGGTGGGCGCCAGCAAGGGTGACCTGCTGAATCCTGCCGCGCTGGGCACCGTATTCTCGGGCGATAAGCCTTCACGCCGCAGCGCCAAGGTGCTGGACACGAGCGTCATTATCGATGGCCGCATCGCCGACATCGCCGAGGCCGGCTTTATCGACGGCATGCTTGTGGTGCCGGAGTTCGTGCTGCGCGAGTTGCAGATCGTTGCCGACTCCACCGACGGCTCCAAGCGCCAGCGCGGGCGCCGCGGCCTGGACATGTTGCAGCGTATGCAGTCCAACGACAAGATTCAGGTGCAGATTGTGCCCGACGACTTCCCTTCCATCCGCGAAGTGGACCTGAAGCTGCTGGAGCTGGCCAAGAAGTGGGAAGCCAAGGTCGTCACCAACGACTTCAACCTGAACAAAGTGGCTCACCTGCACCACGTTGACGTGCTGAACATCAACGACTTGGCCAACGCTCTCAAGCCCGTGGTCCTGCCGGGCGAGCGCATGAACGTGGTGATCCTGAAGGAAGGCAAGGAGTATAACCAGGGCGTTGGCTACCTGGACGACGGCACGATGGTGGTGGTGGACCACGCGCGCAAGCTCATTGGGCGCTCCGTCGCCATTTCCGTCACCAGCGTGCTGCAGACCGCCAGCGGCAAGATGATCTTCGGCAAGATGGACGAGAATGGGAAACCCGCTCTCGAAGCGTCATGAAGAGCCCGGCAAGAGTTTTCGCAATCGTGGGCGAGCGGCCGGCCGTGTGCACGTGCCCCAAGCGGGATTGTCCGCGGCACGGCGACTGCGGACCGTGCCGCGCGTACCATTTGAACGCCAAGCGCCCGAAACCGCCGCGCTGTGAAAGAAAGCCGGGGTGGTTCAAGCGCGTGTTTCGAGCGGTTCCGCAGTTGATGTAGCCGTCTCCTGCTCCAGTGCAGGGTGGATTCTTCTTGAGGAAGAATCCACTTGGCGTTCAAGGCGTCGGGACACCGTAACGGCGGAACCGCTGTAGCGCCAAACCTCTAAAATAATCTCCGGCGAAACCGGCAGCCACCTCAAGCCAGTTGCGCGCCGCTAGGCTGTACGCAGGCGTTCCGCGAGGCGAGCCTTCGCTTCCGGCCATTCCTCCGCAAGAATCGAGTAGCGCCAGGAGTTGCGCACCGTGAAGTCCGCGCCCATCCTGTGCGCGCGAAGAACTCCCTCAAATTTGCCTCCAATGCGCTCAATAGCGGCCTGCGAGCGCTTGTTGCGCGCGTCGGTGTGCAGGCAGACGCGGAGCATCTGCCACACCTCAAAGGCATGCGTGAGCATCAGCAGCTTGGCCTCGGTGTTCGCTGCGGTGCGAATGGCCGCGCGCGTCAGCCACGTGTAGCCGATCTCGCAGACGTCGGGAAGCTCACGGCCGTGGCGGGGATGACCTGCGGGCCAGGCCCAGCGATCTAAATCGAAAAAGCGCGTGGAGCCGATCACAGCTCCGTCCGCGACGCGGATGGTCGCGAAAGCCAACGCGGCGCCTGCGTCGCGCCCGGCGAGCGCAGTTTCAATGTAGCGGAGAACAGCGTCGCGGCCGATGGGGACGGCGCTCCGTTGATAAAGCGCCGGATCGCCGGCGGACGCAGCTACAAGGCCGTCCGCGTGGGCGGGCGAGAGCGGCTCAAGACGGATGTGGCTGCCGGTTAGGACTGGAGAGTCGAGGGTCACGTTTTTCAATATGCAGTGCCGGCGAGCCGGACACAACGAAATGCGTTTTCAGTACTTGGGTACCTTGGGGTCGATCTGGCCGGCCCAAGCCAGGATGCCCCCCGCGAGGTTCTTCACGTTGGGATAGCCCTGACCAGCGAGGAACTCGGCGATGCGCTGGCTGCGGCCACCCATCTTGCACTGCACGACGATCTCGCGGTTGCGGTCGATCTCGGCCAGCCGCTGTGGAACTTCGCTTTGCGGGATGAGTGTGCCGCCGATGTTGGCGATCCGATACTCGTAGGGCTCGCGGACATCGAGGATCATGAGATCTTCGCCGGCGTCGAGGCGCTGCTTGAGTTCCTGCACACTCATTTGCGGAATGCCGTTCTTCATTGAATTCTCCTGGCTGCTCTCGGGCGCAAGGCCGCAGAACTGTTGGTAATCGATGAGCCGGGTCACGGTCGGATTCTGGCCGCACACCGGGCACTCGGGATTCTTTCTGAGCTTGAGCTCGCGGAAGCGCATGGCGAGTGCGTCCACGAGCAACAGGCGCCCGATCAACGGCTCTCCTTTGCCGAGGATGAGCTTGATGACCTCAGTGGCCTGAATGACGCCGACCAGGCCCGGAAGGATGCCCAGCACCCCGCCCTCGGCGCAGCTTGGCGCCATGCCGGGAGGCGGCGGCTCCGGATAGACGCACCGGTAGCAGGGCCCCTCGCGCGCGGCAAAAACGCTGGCCTGGCCCTCGAAGCGGAAGACCGATCCGTAGACGTTAGGTTTGCCCAGAAGAACGCAGGCGTCGTTGACCAGATAGCGTGTAGGGAAGTTGTCGGTTCCGTCAGCGACGATGTCGTAGTCCCTGATGATCTCGAGGGCGTTGCCGCTTGAAAGCATGGTTTCGTGCTTGACCACGTTCACGCCTGGATTGAGCGCCGCAAGCTTTTCGCCGGCTGAGTCGAGCTTCCTGCGGCCAATGTCGTTTGTGGTGTGGATGATCTGGCGCTGTAAATTGCTCGCGTCCACCACATCGAAGTCCACGATCCCGAGAGTGCCGATGCCGGCCGCGGCCAGATAGAGAGCGAGCGGCGAACCGAGTCCGCCCGCGCCAATGCAGAGAACACGAGCAGCTTTGAGCTTCTGCTGGCCCTCCGTCCCCACTTCGGGCAGGATGAGGTGCCGCGCATAGCGCGCAAGATCGGCGTCGGTGAGCTCAGGCAACTGAATTGGGGAAGCGGCGGCGACCATGGCGCGGAATCTCCGGTCCCATCCAGTGTATCGGGAGTGCGCCAAATGCCGCCTCGCGGCTGGCGGCTCCGCAGTTTTCCTGAGAGCCGCCGGCGCGACGTGGAAGCACCACGCGAACGGCTCCAAAGATTGCGGGGCCGCCCGCGCGAAGGTTGAGTTGAGCCGCGGAGTATTGCTACTGCGCGGGTTTTGCGGCAGGGGCCGGCTTGGCGGCGGGCGCGGCAGCTGGCTTCGGCTTCCAGAAATCGGGATCGGCCTTCACCCACGCATCTGGCGGATAGCTCTGTGCAGGGTTAATGCCGAACAGCTCAGAATCGGAGCTTTCAATGCAGTCCGCTTCGAGCTCGCGGAGCCTTTTCAGGCCGTCTTCGCCCAAGGCATCGCGGAATTGCTTGTCTTCCGCATATCCGGTGTCAATGTCGGCCATCGACTTGTCGTCGCTGAAGCCAACGTACTCATTGTCGCCGCCATAGGCGATCTCGTAGGTGGCCCAGTGCGCGCTGTCTCCGGCTTTCTTGTGCGCGTCAATCACCAGGTGCACCAGCTCGCGCCACTCGTGCCCGTGGCCGGGCTTGATGTGGAATGACGTGACCTCCATCAGCTTGGCATGGGCCAGAGTTGTGCTTGGATTGAGGCTCAGATCCTCGTCGTAGGTGAAAACAAACTGGTCGATCCCATTGAGGAGTTCGCCATCGGCCTCGCTATCCTTTTCGAGCTCGGCGGAAAGCGTCTTGTTCTTCATCGTGGCCAGGTAATCGTCTTCCCACGCTTTAAAGGAGGGATAGCCGGTGAGGTACAAAGCGCGCATCTTGCCCGACATTGAATTCAGGGCGAAGTAGTGGGTAGGCCACTTGGCGGCGGCCATGGCAGCCACGAATTTGCTCTCCGACTTGTCGTGAATAACGCCGGCCTTTCCCGGCTTGACGAACTCCCGCGTCACTTCAAGAACCTTGGGCGGGCCTTGCATGTCTTGTGCCGCGGCGAACAAACTTCCACCGACCGCGAGAGAGAGTCCTAACAGAGCGGGGCTCATGATCTTCATTTTTTGGGAATCCTCCTGGATTTGCTCAGAGAGGACTCGCGTAGAGGAAAAACGGGAAGCGCAAGCACTCTAAGGCAAAGCGATTATCAGCCTCTTTACCGGGCGGTGTAAAGAAGTTTTTGATTTTCCACTGGTTAGGGGCCAGTGGAATTCATGCGGCGATCACAAATCCGGTTGACTTTTCGCACGTGTCCGCCCCGGCCGGATCAGGCATGGTTCGCATGGGAGCCGGCTTCGTCGATTTGAATCACCAGCGGCTCGAAGTGTTTGTCTTCTTCTGACGTTCCCGCTAACAAATACGCGTTGGTGAGAGCAGCTCTGCCTTGAACCACCTCGGCGATGACGTAAGCGCAGCCCAGCCAGTGGGCTTCTTCGAGATCTATCGAGGACCATCGCGCGGGGTGGCCGGGATGAGAGTGATAGAAACCGGCGATCTCAAGGCCTCGGTTGCGCGCCTCAAGCGCGATCTTCACCAGCTCGGCGGGAGCGATCTCGTAGCGGTCGCGCGGCGATTTCGAACGGGAGTTTGTTGCCCGCACCAGCGAATCGATCTGCCAGCCGCGAGTGGTGGGTCGACCCAGGAGGGCCCCGCAGCACTCATTGGGAAAGGCCTCTTCACTGTGGGCACGAAGTTCGTGGTAGACGGCACGCGGCAGGCGCAAGAGGCTCATGCGGTCTCCACAGGCCTTGAGCGGAAGCGAGTTCCGGAATGTGACGTGCGTGGGGCCATGAGGGATATGCTCCGCAACGCCGGCGAGCAAGATGGGAGTGACGGGAATTTCCGGACTCATCCGGTATTCTTCCAGTGTAGGCATCCAACATGAAAAAACGCTCCCCTCATCCGAATTTCGATCAAACGCTTGAACTGCTCCGCGCACACTCTTTCGACGTGGCGCCGTATGCCGGCGTCGACCTGGGAGTGCTGGTGAGCAAGCATGGGGCTGGAGCCGTGCTGGTGCCAACACGCCGTGCCGAGGATCCGAAAGACGCGACCGCAGCCTACGCCGTCCACCCGGGAGTGGTGGTCAAGGGCGAGGTGGCGCGGCTTCTCGACCGCGGCTACCAGAAGTTTATTAAGACTTCCCAATACGAGCTTCCCGCAACGGCTAGTCAATTGCAGGCGATTCACGCATTCAGCGAGGAGTTCAAGCAGCTCGTCGGCGCCATCAGCCTATACAACGAGTCGCTGGGCACCACCAGCGACGTCTATCGCTACGATCGCCTGATGGGCCGCGAAGCCGCAGATGCCGCGCCCGCCCAGCCATGGGAGCTAAGCGACGGGCACTGACCTCCGCTGAATGGTTGAGCGGAGCAGGCCATGGGCGCGTGGGAAGACAGGGACGGGTTTGCGGCCCAGCAGAGGGAACGCCGTTCCGATCCACGCTACTCCCTCGACGAAGATTCCGTTGTACTTTTTGTTGGCTATGGCGCGCCGCAGCCGGCTCGTCTTGTCGATCTGAGCCAGGAAGGCTGCCGTCTCCGCACCAAAAAACAGATCACAGCGCGCACCGGCCTGCCTGTCGAAGTCTACTTCAAAGTCAACGGAGTCTCATTCCGGTTTCGCGGCGTCCTGCAATGGACCGACGGCCATAACCTTCTCGGTATCCGCTTTGTGAATATGATCCCGCAGCGCATGGTGGAGCTGGCCAACGTGATTTGCGGGATGGAGGAAACCTTGGCAGCGCGGGCCGATGCCGTGAATCTGCTGGTCGCCGAACAAGATGCTCCGCAACCCTCTGGTCAGCCGGGAGCTGGATCGCAAACCGCGAAAGCTCCCTCACGCCGCGAACGCCGGCAGCAGGCGCGCCATGAAGTGGATACCTCCGCGACAATTCTCCTGGTCAATGTTGGATCAACGCTAAAGGGCCGCATCCTGGATCTGAGCCTGACGGGCTGCCGCATCCGCACCGACGAACGTTTCCCAGTGGGCATTTATACGCGAGTGGAGACGGAGTTCCGCGTCGAGGGACTGCCGTTCCGCCTGGGCGGCGTGATCCAGGCCATTCACGACTGCAACACCGTGGGAATTCGCTTTCTCGATCTCAGCGACCGCAAGCGCGACCAGGTGTTGGAACTCATCGGCGAAATTGAGCAGTTGCGCGCGTCGCAGCCTGCGGCAGCCAAAGGCTCAGTCTGACGGCGCGGCCGACGGCGAAGCACACCCTTTGGATCGATCCGCACTGCAGCGGCGCCTCCGAGCGAGAGTCGGGCACAGCTCACTCGGCCGGATCGATCTCAATGTAATCGAGCGCCGCCGGGTCTTTGCCGTCGGGGGCACCTTCCACGCGCAGTGTGTCGCCAGGCTTCAACTCGATGCCTCGTCCATCGGGGCCGCGCAGTGTGAACCGCGTTGAATTGTCGCCGTTCGGCCGGCGCGATGGGAAGGTGTCATTCGCGGCCCACGAAACAATCTCTGTTCCATTGATCCCGAGCGTGAAGTGCGCCACGCCGCCCTGCAGATCGAAGTACTGCACGGCGATGTCAAACCGTCCGGTTTTGCCCGCATACGTCCACTCGGCCGAACAAGGGCCCTGCGCGGAGCTTTGGCTGCACGACACAGCCTTTCCGCCGGAGGCGTCTTCCCACGGCGTGACGTCGATGACTTTATATCCCGTGAGGCGCGCATCTTCGGCCTCGAGCCGCCCCGCATAGTGCCCTGCGCGGCCCAGCGCATCGGGAATGCCGGTTTCCTTGAGGAAGTACTGCACGATGGCGTCGCGCCACACGATCGCGTGGCCGGCCTGGTACTCAAGCCGTGCGCGCTCGTCTTCGTAAAGCTGCGGGTCGATCTTGCCTTTCAGCGTCGCCCATTCTTCGCCCAGCCGCGCCGCTTCTTCCGCGCCCTCGTAGTGGCTGTCGTAGACGTACTGAATGACGGTCTTTCCCGAATGCAGCCTGTAGGTCCACGGCAGGTGATGGAAAAACAGCAGTAGGTTGTTGGGAGTGGTGGCGGCCGACTCGTACATCTTCGCCACCTCGGGCGGATACTGGCCGATAAATCCGGTGCCCGTGGCGACCGTGCGGTCCATGCCGATGCCCCTCGCGTCGTCGCGATGCCACTGGCCCCATCCGTTGCGCTCGCTCGACTCGACGTTCGGTCCGTAGTGGCTGCCGGTAATGTCGGTGAGCGTTTGCGTGCCCAGGAAGCCTGTGTAGTCGACATATGCAGGCCATGACTGCATGAGCATCTTGTCCACCGTTGCAACCACTTCGGGGTTGGTGCCGATGGTTTGCTTCGTCCACTCCGCTGCGATCTCGTCCGCGCTCAAATTGGGATTCCACGCAAGGCGGCCGAAAGCGTAGAGGTTTGCCATCGCGAGCGGCGCGCCCAACCAGTCGCGTCCCACGCAGGACACGCCTACCATTCCGCCCACTGGCCGGTTGAAGCTCTTCCCCTCGATGATCGCTTTCACAGGTGTCGAGCGATTTTCCGCGCGTAGGTCGAAGTCGAGCTTCTCCTTCCATAGCGGCGCGAGATACACAAGGTGGCGCTGCTGGCCGAGATACTCCTGCGTAATTTGCAGCTCCATGGCCTCGTTTGTCCTGCGCAGGCCGGCGAAGAGCGGCGAGACCGGCTCCTCGGCCTGGAAGTCGATGGGGCCGTACTTGATCTGCACGATGACGTTGGGCGCGAACTGTCCGTCGAGAGGATGAAAGATGTCGTAGGCGGCGCGCGCGCGGTCGGCCTTCATGTCGTTGTAGTCGAGGTGATTGTTGTAGACGAAGGCACGATAGAGCACCACGCCGCCGTGCGGCGCAAGAGCGTTGGCCAGTACATTCGCCGCGTCAGCCGGGCTGCGGCCATAGCTGGCTGGGCCGGGCTGGCCCTCCGAATCGGCCTTCACCGTGACGCCCGCGAAATCGGGAATCTGCTCGTAAATCTCGCCGACCTTCGCGGTCCACCAGGCTTTCACATCGGGATCGAGCGGATCGAAGGTCTTTAAGCCGCCAACTTTCTGCGGGCTGGCGATGTCGACGCTGATAGCCAGCCGGACACCCCACGGCCGCATGGCGTCGGCGATGCGCGCCAGGCCTTTGATCATGCCGGGCGCAAGGAACGGCGCGGCGTCGTTCACGTTGTTCACGTTACAGCCGTTGATGCCGACCGAGGCCAGCAGTCGCGCGTACTCGGTCACCGCGCTCAGGTCGTCGAGGACCTTGCCGTCCTTGAAGAAGATCGAACGGCCGCCATAGCCGCGGCTGATGCTGCCGTCGAGATTGTCCCATTCGTCGGCCCATCGGATGGGCATGGCGGGAGCTTCGATCACGTCCAGGTGCGCGAGGGCCGCATCCGTTGCCACGCGGCGCAACAAATCGAACGCGCCAAAGAGCGCGCCGTGCTCGTTCGATCCGGCGACGATCACGAGCGGGTGTCCGTGCCACATGGTGCGCTTGAGCCAGAATCCGTGCGCCGCAATGTACGCCGGAACCTCTAACCCAGGAAAGGCTGCGCGAGATTCTTCCAGCGTGCCGACCACCGTCTCGCCCGCGCTCGCCGGCTGGGCGCCCGTCATGCCAGAAATGCCTCGCTTCAGCTCCTGCACGGCTGACTGCTCCAGCGCGCCGCTGCCGAGCGCACGAACCGTAGCGGGAATCGCAAAGCGTCCGCGTCCGCCTGCGTAGTGCAGCCACGCCTGGTCCGCAGTTTGGGCGTGCGCCAACATCCCTGCGGCAAAAGCGGCTGCCAACAAAGATGCCAGAAAGAAATCGAGTTTTCTCCGCGCCGCAACCCGCTTTTTTGCCATGTTTTCAACTCCCTACAACGTTCTACCACCCGGCAGTGGTTGATAGACTTGATCGTCTGCGATTTCAGGGAGGCTTTGCGTTTATGCCCGCTACCATGCAGGCCGTTGTGAAGGTCAAGGCCGCGCCCGGCATCGAGCTGCGCGAAGTGCCCGTTCCCGCTCCGGGCCCCGGCGAGGTGCTGGTGCGCGTCGAGACCGCGAGCGTCTGCGGAACCGATCTGCACATTTACAACTGGGATCCGTGGGCCAAGGGGCGCATTCATCCGCCGCTGATTCCGGGTCACGAGTTCTGCGGCGCGGTGGCCGGAGTGGGCCGCGGCGTGACCACCGTGCACGAAGACGACTTGGTGAGCGCGGAGATGCACGTGGCCTGCGGCAAGTGCCTGCAATGCCGCACCGGCCTGGCGCACGTTTGCCAGCACGTCCGCATTCTGGGCGTGGATGCCGACGGCGCCTTTGCCGGCTATGCCGTCATTCCGGAATCGAATATCTGGAAGCTCTCGCCGTCGATCCCGCACGACTACGCTTCGCTGCTCGACCCACTGGGCAACGCGGTGCACACTGTGCTGGCCGGGCCAATTGCCGCAAAGACGGTCGCCGTGACGGGCTGTGGCGCAATTGGGTTGTTCTCAATTGCGGTGGCCAAAGCGTGCGGAGCGTCTCGGGTCTTCGCCACCGAGGTGAATGCGCATCGCAGGCGCGTGGCGCTGGAGATGGGCGCGGACCTTGCCCTCGATCCCACGACCGATGATGTAGAGAAGCAGATTCTCGAGGCCACAGGTGGCACCGGCGTCGACGTTCTGCTCGAAATGTCGGGCCATCCCGAGGCGATGCGGCTGGGCTTCGCGCTGCTGCGAACGGGCGGACGCGCTTCTTTGCTCGGCATTCCCTCGCGTCCCTTCGAGCTCGACTTTGCCCGCGACATCATCTTCAAGGGCGCCACGGTTCAGGGCATCAATGGCCGCAAGATGTTCGAGACGTGGTTCCAGATGGAGGCTTTGCTTGCCACCGGCAAGCTGAACCTGGAGCCGGTGATCACCCATCGGCTCAAGCTGAGCGAGTTCAAGAAGGCAATGGAGCTGCTGCAATCGGGCGAGGCTATCAAAGTGGTGATGCGGCCGGAGTGAGAAAAGCAGGGGGTAGGGAATAGGGAACAGGGATCAGATAGGACGAGCTCATCGCCACTCGATCTCCACGCGCCGCAATCCTCGCACGGCGTTGCACAGATAAATCGCGTCGGCAGTGCGCAGATCGTTGAGGAGCAAAATGCGCTCCTCGATCTCGGGGCGCGTTTCGAGCAAATGACGGCGGCAGACGCCGGGCAGCACGCCGCACTCGATGGGCGGCGTAAACCAGCGGCCGTTTTTCTCCACAAACACATTGCTGATGGCGCCTTCGGTCACCTCGCCGCGCAGGTTGAGGAAGAGCGCGTCATCGAATCCGTCGCGCGCGGCCTGCTCGAAAGCATGAGCGTAGAGCGGACGATGCGTCGTCTTGTGATAAAGCATCCGGTCCGCGGGATCGGTGCGCGCCGCTGCGATGCGCACACGTCCAATCCGATTCTCGCCGCCGGTTGGCGCCAGAGCCTCGTCCACGATCTGCAAACTGCCGTCACCGTTAAGGAGCAGCCGCACTTTCCGCGCCGCTCGATCCGGGAATCGTTGTGCGTACTGCTCAAGCGCGGCCTTCACCGCCGCGCGCTCGCAGGGAAAATCAAAATACTCCGCCGAATCTTCGAGCCGGTCGAGATGCAGCTCCAAGAACGGATAGTTGCCCAGCGGGTAGCCGCCGTCCCACAGCATCGTTTCGATCAGCGAAAACTTCTCCGGCAGTTCCGCGGCACTCCGCGTGAGAAACTCCGCTTTCAGCAAGCACTCGCGGAATTCCCCGGCCGGATCGGAGCCGATGACCACACCGCTGCCTGCCCCCATGGTTCCGTGCGTGCCGTCCAGTTCCAGCGTGCGAATCGCCACGTTGAAGACAGTCTGCCGCGGCGAGAAGAAGCCGATGGCGCCCGTGTACACGCCGCGCGGCGCGTCTTCAAGCTCGGCGATGAGCTGCATGGCCCGCACCTTGGGCGCGCCCGTGACCGACCCGCAGGGAAACAGCGCGCGAAAGATGTCGTGGAACCCGGCGTCGGGGCGCAGCTCGGCGCTGACGGTCGAAGTCATCTGCCAAAGCGTGGGGTAGCGCTCGACGGCAAAAAGCTCTTCGACTCTCACGCTCCCCGTCTGCGCTACACGGCCCAGGTCGTTGCGCACAAGGTCGACGATCATCACATTTTCGCTGCGGTTTTTGGGGTCGTTCGCGAGCCACTCGGCAATCTCGCGGTCTTCGCGCGTGGTTCGCCCGCGCCTCGCAGTGCCCTTCATCGGCCGTGTGACGATGCGCCGCTCACCGCTGCGTGCGCCGTCCTGGTCGATACGGAAAAACAACTCCGGAGAAAACGACAGAGTGTGGCGGCCTGGCTGCCAGTGCAGAAATGCTCCGTAGTCGACCGGCTGCCGCGCGCGCAATCGTGCGTAGAGTGCGGCCACGCTGGTCGGAGCTTCAAATCGCATCGGCGCGGTGAAGTTCAGCTGGTACACGTCTCCGGCGCGAATCCACTCGTGAATCCGAGCGATTTGGCGGACGTACTCGGCCTCGCTGAGCGCAAACTTCGCGGCGATTCCCGGCTCCGGCTCTGGGTTCGCTGTCTCCGCGTCCGGCGACCCGCCGCGAAATTTCGCCAGCTCCGGCGGCTCGCCGTCGACGAAACCTCCTGATTCGTGGTCGAACGCGTAGCTTCGCTCGTAGATCCCGAACCACGCCAGCGCCTCACCGTTTCTCGGCGCGTGCGTTTTCGCCTTAGGCTCAAAGCAGCTTCCGCACTCGTAGCTGAAGAACCCCGCCGCGCACTGGCTCGCGGCCACTGCGCTCTCAAGGTCAGCAAACAATGCAGGAATCTCTGCCGGCGCGTACGCCGCGCACACGCGCAAAGGAGCCGTGAACAATTGCGTCCACGATTGCCCGTTGGTTTTGTTGTGTTCCGGTCTTCCGCCCTCCAGCAGCACCGTGGCCGGGGTCTGCTCTAAGAGAGCGTAGACCTCCGCGGGAAGGGGATGCCGCCGCGTCATGCAGGCAGCTTAAGACCCGCCCTGCACTGTGAGCACCATCGTGGTGTTATTGGTGATGGCGGTGACGCCATTGGTCGACTGCCCCGTGACCGTGACGGTGTAGGTGCCCGACGGCGTCGCGACCGGTTGCTGCGGCCCGTGATTGTAGTAGTAGTAGAGCGGATTGCATCCCGTGGTTCCCAGCGCGGTCACCAGACCCACAAGCGCTACCAGCGCCACGCGCTGCAACCAGCGCCGCCGGCGCGCGCCCCACGCCAGTCCACCAAGTCCCAGCAGGCCGGGCAGCAGACCGGCCCAGGCGACGGAGCCGCCTCCGCTCCCAGGATGCGTTGACCGCACAGTCTGGGTCGTCGCTTGCGCCTGCGTTTGAAGCACCATGGAGCTGACCGGCGGGCATGCCGATGCCGGCGAACCAGAGGAGCAGCTCGCTGGCGTGGTTGGCAGAATCTCCACCGTCTCCGGCGTAAAGGTGCACGAGGACACGCTGGGAAGGCCCGAGCACGAAAGAGTGACGAACATGGGCGCCGTGAGAGCAGCGTTATCTTCAGGCACCACGGTCACGGCAATGGTGCCGGCCTGGCCGGCGGTCAGTGCAAGCGGCAGGCTGGAGGGCGAGACGGCTGCGAGCGAGAGAGTGAAGTTCGGAGCAGCGCTGACCGATCCGGTCGCGTTGGTGGTGACAGAAGCCGAGCTCAGATGCGATGCATCGCCCGCATACACGGCACGCAGAGCGTGATCGCCGCCCGCCAGCGACAGCACGGGCGTTGCTTCTCCATCGCTGTTCAAAGCCGCTTCGGCCAGTTCGCGGTTACCGTCTTCAATCATGACGATGCCGGATGCCGGAAGGCCGTCCTCGCCCGTCACGGCGACCCTGGCGGCAGCCTGGGTGTGCCCGCCCTGCTCGCCGGTTTGCACGGTCAGGGTGGTATGTGTCGCGATTTGTTGCGCCGGAGCGGCTGCCGGCAGCACCGCCAGCGCCAATGCGATCCCCGGTCCCGCAACCCATTCAAGCCGCAATCCGCGGCGGTTCAAACCTCTCAAGTGCACCTGCTCCAACTCTCCAGAAAGATCGCGCCTCCGCCCGAAGGCGCTCGGCCTCTTACCTCTGCGTAAGCCCCTATTGTATCCGGCGCGGGCGCACCACGGCTAACCCGCCGCACTCCCCATCGGCCTCCTCTTTGACGCATCGCCAGCCGGAAAGCCATCCGGCGCCCGCGCTATGCTTTCAGCGTAGGTGTATTGCCATGACAGAGGCTCTGCCCCGCACTCAGCTTGCCCATCTCACCGCCGTCCTCGACGACCTGCGCGCCAAAGGCACGCACTTCACGCTCCGCGTGCTCGACGACCAGCAGGCGCCGGTCTGCCACTACGACGGCCGCGAGGTCATCAACCTGGCCAGCAACAACTACCTCGGCCTCGCCAACCACCCCAAACTCATTGAAGCGGCCATCGCCGCCACGCGCGCCTTCGGCGTGGGCTCGGGTGCCGTGCGCACCATCGCCGGAACCATGCGCATCCACATGGAGCTCGAAGAGAAGATCGCGCGCTTCAAAAATGTCGAGGCCTGCGTCGTCTTTCAGAGCGGCTTCGCGGCCAACGTCGGCACGGTGAGCGCCATTCTCGGCAAAGAGGATTTCATCCTCTCCGACGAACTGAACCACGCCAGCATCATCGACGGCGCGCGGCTGTCGCGGGCGACGATCAAGGTCTTCCGCCACAAAGACGTGGCCCACTGCGAGGAACTCCTGCAGCAGCTTGCCTCGGAGCCCGGCAAGAAGCTCGTCATCACCGACGGCGTCTTCTCGATGGATGGCGACATCGGTCCCGTGGACAAACTGGCCGCGCGGGCCGAGAAATACGGCGCCATCATGATGGTCGACGACGCCCATGCCTCGGGCGTGCTCGGCCGCAACGGCCGCGGGTCAGTCGACCATTTTGGGATGCACGGCAAGGTCGATGTGCAGGTCGGTACACTCTCGAAGGCCATCGGTGCGCTGGGCGGCTACGTCTGCGGGTCGAAGGATCTGATCGACTACCTTTACCATCGCGCGCGGCCGTTTCTGTTTTCCACGTCGCATCCGCCGTCGGTCGCGGCTACCTGCATTGCCGCGTTTGACATTCTGGAGGGCGAGCCGGAGCGGATTCTGCGCCTGTGGACGAACACGCGCTACTTTCAGGGCGAGCTTAGGCGCATCGGCTTCAACATCGGCGGCGTCAACACTCCGGCTACCGAGACTCCCATTACGCCGATCATTGTCGGCGAGGGCCGCGCAGCCATGGAGTTCAGCCGCGCGCTCTTCGACGAGGGCGTAATGGCCACGGGAATCGCGTTCCCCACCGTGCCCGAAGGCAAAGCCCGCCTCCGCGCCATCCTCACCAGCGAGCACACCCGCGCGCAGCTCGACCGCGCGCTGGAGACGCTGGAACGCGTAGCAAAGCAGATGGGGATTCTACAATAAGCTGAAATGATCGCTCACCTGCGCGGCAAGCTCATTCACAAGCAGCCCGGCCAGGCCATCGTCGAGGCCGCAGGCGTGGGCTACGACGTCGCCATCTCCGTGCCCACGTTCACGGCGCTGCCCTCGGTGGGCGCCGAGGCCGCGCTGCACATTCACACCCAGGTCAGCGACGACCAGATCGCGCTCTTCGGCTTTCTCGACCGCGAAGAGAAGCGCCTCTTCGAGCGGCTCATTACCGTGAGCGGCGTCGGTCCGAAGCTGGCGATCAAGATTCTGAGCGGGCTCAATTCCGAACGCGTGATCCAGGCCATCCGCGGCCAGGATCACGCGCAGCTCACGCACATTCCCGGCGTCGGCAAGAAGCTGGCCGAGCGCCTCGTGGTCGAGCTCAAAGACAAGCTCGACGACTTTGCCGTCGCGCCCGTGCAGCCCTCCGCGCAAGGCCCAGCCGTGGACGATGTGCTCTCCGCGCTGACCAATCTTGGCTACCAGCGCGCAGCAGCGGAAAAGGCCATCGAGCAGGCCATCGCCAAGGATAAAGCGCTCGCCGCGGATTTCGACGGCCTGTTCCGAAGCGCGTTGAAGATTATCCGGTAGGCCCCGGCGATATTCTTTCCGCAAATCGCACTGTGCACCCCTTTATTCGCAAATTCCAGCGCATTTGTTGGTTTACCTGGCAGATTTGTAATCGCAAATTCGAATAATCCGGTCTAATCTATAAGAACCGCTGATCCTTGATTTCCCCTTAAGCGTCAGCCTTCCCTGCACTCGAAGGATGGTTCGATTGCGTTTGATCGTCGCCGTTGTCAGCCTCGGTGTCGCCTTCAGTGTCCGCGCCGGGGCCACGCCGATTCCGGATAGCTCACTGCTGGCAAGCGTGCCGGCTGACCGCCCATTTTTGGCCGGCGTTACGGCCGCTGATTCCGATCCGAGTCTTCCGGATCTCTCCGGCGCAGCGGACCGCACCCTAGAATCAGCCCCGCCAGACGGTCCCCAAACGGCATCCGGCGGCAACGCGAACGACCCGCCTGCAAGCACGCGCCCTGCGCTCGATTCGAGCGTTCCTGTCGACGCCAACGGCGACCCCATCCCGATTGAGCGCCAGCAGCCGCAGCGCATCCTTGGCTTCATGCCCAATTTCCGGTCCGTTTCGGGCGGGGCCAAGCCTCATCCTCCGGGATGGAAGTACAACTTCACCGTCGCCACGCACCAGGCCACGGATTATTCCTCTTTTATCTTCCTCGGCCTGACCTCGCTCACTGCAGAAGGCATGAACATGCACTCCGCTCTCGGCAAGGGCGTGGGCGGTTTTTATGCGTACACGTGGCGCGGATTCCTCGATAAGTCAGACAATACGTATCTCTCCGCGTGGCTCTTGGCCTCCACTCTGCACGAAGACACGCGCTATTACGCGCTCGGCATGGGTCACAGCATTCCCATTCGCACCCTCTACGTCATCAGCCGTCAGGGCGTGGCCCGAACCTATGGAGGCCGCCAGACGCCCAACTTTGCCGGCCTCGGCGCCAAGGTTCTCACGCAAGTCGTCTCTCGGACCTATTACCCGCCCAGCGCGACCAGCTTCCCCGTCTTGGCGAGCAAATTCGGTTACTCGGTCATGCGCGATGTCATCTTCTCGTCGATTCGCGAGTTCTATCCCGACGCGGCCGCGCACTTTGTCCGCAAGCACCGCGAGAAGATGGCCGCCAAGGCAGCGGCGCTCGACGCTTCGGTGCACTGACGGCTGGCCGCTCCGTGACGGCGACGGATCGATCCGCGGCGTGGCGAGTGTCCTCCAAAAGATCTCCCTTCCAATAATGCACAGAGGATTGCTGTTGTCATCACCTCAGTTGAGTTCGATAATGGCCGGGACAGGTAAGTAAGCTCATGAAGATTGCTGGCAGGATTGCTCTCTTCGCGGCTGGCCTTTGCGTGATGGCGACCGCTGTCGGCGCCGATCTTTACTTGCTTCACCGGAATCGGGTACCCGGAAAATACGGCAGGAAGCTGGAATTCCGCGTGTCGGCGTTGAACACCGAGAACTTCGATCAATTCAATCGAGCGCCGGACGGGTTTGATGTCTTTTCCGGCTCCCTGGCTCGCGAGATCGCGGAGAGCGGCGTGGCTCCCGCGGGTTTCAAGTGGCTGCCGCTCTCGGACTTTGATCTAGGCGCAACCGGTGGTGTCGAGCCCAGGGGCATCACGCGGGTGATCAATGGGCGGGAGTTTCTGCTCGTGGCGGATCGGCCGGAAATGATGCTCACGCACGCGGCGACTGCGCCTGCGTGGGGCGTGAAGTCCGTAGAAATCACTGCAACCTACAAGTATGGTTCAGTGGTAAAGGCGGTCAAAATCAAGCTGGATGACACCGGTGGAGGTTTATTGCGGCAGTTCACCCAAGAATACGTTCGACATCAGATTGCGGTGATTGTTGACGGGCAAGTGATTGCGAACTTTGGGCTCCTCAGCCCAATTACGAAAGATATGCTAGGACTCCGCTTCCCCGTAGGAGAGGAAGCACAAGCGGAAAAACTGCGCGCTGCGCTGGTGCAGTAAACGCTGCATCGTAAACGCGGTTTTGACCCGGCGATGGGTCACGCGCGGACCGGGCGGCTAGGCGCGTTTGCTAATCTTTTCCCGTATGGCTCGCAAATCAAAAGCAACTTCTGCCGCTCCAGCCGTTGCGGTTCCATATTTCCGCCCTGAAGGTCTTACCTTTCTCCGCAACCTTGCCCGCCACAACGACCGCGCGTGGTTTCAGCCGCGAAAGGCGCAGTTCGAAGCAGAGCTGAAAGAGCCGATGCTGGCCATCGTGCGCAGGATTACCGAAGCGATGGTGGACTTTGCGCCCAATCACGTGCGCCCCGCGGAGAAATCCCTCTTCCGCATCTATCGCGATACGCGCTTCTCCAGCGACAAGCGCCCCTACAAAACGCACGTGGCCGCGTGGTGGACGCACACGGGATTCGAGAAAACTTCCGGCGCGGGCTACTACTTCCATCTGAGCGCAAAGGAAGTGATCATCGCCGCCGGCTCTTACATGCCGGAGAAAGAGCAGTTGGCCGCGATTCGCCGCTGGCTGCTCGATCATCACGCCGAATTTCGCAGGCTGCTCAAGAGGCCCGCCGTGCGCAAGCTTTATGACGAATTTGAAGGGAACGCGCTCACCCGCCCGCCGAAGGGTTTCCCTTGCGAGCATCCCGCGATGGACCTGATCCGATGCCGCCAATGGGGGCTGGCGGCGGAGCTGCCTGCGAAGGCTGCGCTCAAAAAGGACATTGCCGATGTGGTGATCCGCTATTTCAAAGTCGCCGCTCCCATCGTTGACGCTCTCAACACGCCGATTGCCGCGGCTCTTGCGCCAAGGAGAACCGTGCTTTTCGGCCTGAAGTAGCGCAGGATTGATCGCGTCTCCCACCCTTCGCGCAAAAGACGCGCGAAGGATGGGGCAACCAGCTTTCCGGTATGCCAAACCCGCTCCAATTGCGGGTTTCAGAGGCCCGATGGCCCAAATTCCGGCAAAAATCGGCATTTCACCCATAAAAACCCAAGAAAACTGTGGAAATCACGCATTTTCCCATTGACTTTGCCCATACTCAGGCCGCATGGTAACCATCGGCAGGGTTCTTCGTAGCCGCATGAACACAGGGGTTTCGCGCCAAGCAGCTTTGTTCGCCCTTCATCCATGCGGTGAGAATTTCGCGCGGAAGCCCCACCAATCAGGCGGCCCGGAGGGCTCGCCGAGAAGGAGAACAATCAATGGCAGCTGGAATGACCAAGACGGCTTTGACGCGGCACCTGGCCGAGAAGCTCGAACTGACCAACAAGCAATCCGCAGCTTTCCTTGACCTGCTGGCGGAGACCGCCATCAAGGAAACCAAGAAGAGCGGCGTCTTCGTAATCCCCGGAATCGGCCGTTTGGTGAAGGCCGAGCGCAAGGCCCGCATGGGCCGCAACCCCCAGACCGGCGAGGCCATCAAGATCAAGGCCAAGACCGTTGTGAAGTTCCGCGTGGCCAAGTCTGCCAAGGACGTGATCGCGCCTCCGAAGAAGTAACCCTCCCTCAGAGCGGTTCCACAGTTCGCGCGGTCTTTCCGGTGTCTTGCAAGGTGGCTTTTTCTTGATGAAAAAGCCACTTGGCGGTAACGGCTTCGGGTGCAGCAATTGCGGAACCGCTGTAGACTGCGCAGGAAAAGGGAGAGTCTTGCGCTCTCCCTTTTTCATTGGCCCGCCTGTCGCTCACATCGATTTTTCCGCACTCTGCCAGCCCGCTGGCTCATCCAATGAGCCATGACAACGGCTTCCGCTTTCCCTGAACCCATTGCGGCCACTAAGGCGCGCGGCTCTTCGATCGTCTTCCTTCAGCGTCTTGAGGGGTTGGCGGTGGCCGCCGCCGCGGCCGTGCTTTATGCGCGCACAGGCGCCAGTTGGTGGTTCTTCGCCGCGCTGTGGCTGGCGCCCGACCTATCCATGCTCGGTTACCTTGCCGGTCCCTGCCGTGGCGCACGCATCTACAACGCATTCCACACGTATGTGGCGCCGGGTGCGCTGGCACTTTGCGCGCTGCTGCCCGGAGCGCACGGCGCGCTGCCGCTCGCGTTGATTTGGGCCAACCACATCGGCGTCGACCGGCTGCTGGGCTACGGCCTCAAGTACGGCGACGGATTCGGATTCACGCATTTGGGACGCATGGGAAAGCAGCAAGCCTGATCACGCGGCGTCGGGCCTGGCTTCTTCGCGCGGCAAGAGCGCGCCAACGATGAGCCAGACCCCAAAGGCGATGAGGATCGATCGGGGCCAGTTCAGATGGAAGTAGCTCCACGCGACGGCGAAAACCGCCGCGCCCACTAGCGTGGCGATCCACGCTTTCATCAGGCCGCGCGCCAAGAGCGAAGCCAGAAAGCTCCAGAGAATCCCCTCCAGCATGAGTTGCTGGTCGTAGTACCAGGCGAGAACCGCCATGGTGAAGAATAGGCCGACGGGAAAAATCTCAGTGAAGAGCGCGGTAAGCCAGTGCGGCTTGTTCCCGGCTGGCGACAAGCTGCCGCGCAAGCGGGGAATCAGTCGCGGCACGGCGCACAGATATTTCTCATAGGGCTGGCCGAGTTGCGCGGCGAGGAATGCCTCTTCTCCCAGAATCAGGCGCAGGTAAAAAACCGTGATCAGGGCCACGGTGAAGACCGCCCCAGAGGGCGTCATGAGCAGCGAGACCGCGATCATCATGCACCAGCCGCCAAGGTAGAGGGGATTGCGCAGATAGCGGTAAGGTCCGTCGGCCATGACCGCGCCGGCCTGCATCTCGCCGTGGTGAACCGTGCTGTATCCCAAATAGGCCGCGCCCCACACGCGCAGCACCGCCCCCGCAAGAGCCGCCAGCGCGCCCAGAACGATGACGATCGGCGCGGCGACGGTGAAGCTCGCCAAACCCATCCGGCTCACCTCCAGCGGAAGCCACTCTAGCGTTGAGATTCGCCGGCCCATATCCCACGAACCGAGCCACGGCGCCCAAAAACCGAAGAAGACGATGACGATTTGAATGATCATCCGCGCCCGAAACTCAATCGCACTCACGCGCATGTTTCTCTCCGTAGATGGGCCCCTGAGCATGATCCTGACTTGCTGAAGCGCATGGCCAGGCTATTTCAAATTCTTGACTGTGTCTCCAGCGGGAATGCTCACCTCAAACTGAGTGGCAGGCAGATCGACGTTTTCTTCTACCCTTTCAACACTCAGCACAAGTTGAATTCCCTCCTGCGGGCGCTTGATGGTCACTTTGGAGGGGTACTTGCCCGCGCTGAACGTGGCGTAGTTGCTATAGAAGATCTGCGTCTCCAGCTCGCCGTCGGCGTTATAGACATACTGGTCGTAGGGCAGCATATCGTCGCGGTGGAACGTGACTGTGCGGATGGGCAGGTTTTCGTGGCCGTTCTTGCGGCGCATCACGCTCAGCACATACTCCGGCTCTATGTACAAATGTTTCTTTGCGGCGTCTTCAACCGTCTCCGAATCGCTGGCCACCATATATTCATCGTCCGGCTCCAGGCCCCGCACTGCGATCGCGCCAAGGAAAAAGTCGGGACGCAGGTTTTCCAGCGGATTTGCCGACTTCTCATTGACGGTGCTTGAGCCTTCAATGGCCAAGTCTTTCGACGGGATGACGAGCGTGAACTCACTGCCATCGCTGGCCATATCGAAGATCTTTACGCCGAAATATGTCCCCACCACGCGCAGCATCTTCGGTTTGCGCATCAAGATGTATCCGCGGCAGGAGGGAAAGTCCTTCTCCAGTCCCTCCGACGATTTCGTCTCGGTGGCGTAAACCTCTACAGTGGCCGTCAGGGTCTGCACGGCATCCCAGCGCTGATTTAGTTGCTTGACCAGTTCCTCGGGCGTGGCTGTTTGCACAAGCTCCGGCGCCTTGGGAACGGGAAGATGGCGCTTGGTGGGGATGAGGTAAGAGCATCCCGAAAGCAGGAGCGGAAGAACCAGCCCTGCTGCGCAGGCAAGACGAGCGTGCAGCCTCATCGCTCACCCGCCTTCTTCTGCGCCTTGCGATAGCTGGCCACGTTGCGGTTGTGCTCATCAAGGGTCGCAGCGAACAGAGAATGGCCCTGAGCGTCAGTCCCGGCGGCCACAAAGTAGAGGTAGTTGGTCTTGGGCGGATCCATGGCCGCGCGTAACGACGGCACGCCCGGATTGCACACAGGTCCCGGCGGCAGCCCTGCGTGCAGATATGTGTTGTAGGGTGTGTTGCGCTTCAGATCGCTCTCGTAGATGGCGCCCCGCCAGCGTCCCGCGAGTTCCAGCCCGTAGATTACCGCGGGATCGGTGTTGAGCGGCATGTTCCTGTCCAGCCGGTTCTCAAAGACGCTGGCCACAAATGGGCGGTCGGCATCCACTGCCGTCTCGCGCTCCACCAGTGAAGCAATGGTCACCACCTGATGCACGTTCTCCTTCAATCCCAACTGCGCTGTCGCTGCCCGGAAACGCTTGACCATGGCGGCAACCAACTGCACGGCCGTCACGTTCGGCGAAAAACGGTAGGTGTCCGGAAACAGGTAACCCTCCAGACTTTTCGCGCCCGGGTCTAAGTCGGCCACCAGATCCGTCTGGCTCGCAGCCGCGTCCAGAAAATCCTGCCGGGTACCCAGCCCTGCCTCTTCAACGCGCGCGGCAATATCGAAGATGTTTGCCCCCTCTGGAACCTTGAGGGCTTTCGTATAAACGTCGCCTCGGGCAATCCGCCCATAAACCTCGGCGGCCGGGGCCGGATGGTCGAAGCGATACATTCCGGCGTGCAGCGTTCCGCGCCGGAACCAGCGCACCAGATCGAAGGCGTACCGGCTGCGAACCACGCCCGCCGCTTCCAGTTGGCGTCCAATACGCGCCGCGGAGGAGCCGGGCGCGACATTCACGAACGTCTCTGTCCCGGGCCCATAGGGTGCAAGGATCAGCCACCCGGCCGCCCCCGCCCCAATTGCCGCAACCAGCATCAATGCCAGCAAGATACCTGCCGCGCCGGAACCCTTTTTTTTGCCGACTCTCCGTCTGCGCCGAGCCATCCTGCCGCCGTGGACCCTTCCCTGAAAAAGAATAGGGACGCAAATATTGCTGCCGGTGTTCCCCCCTCCCTCGATTGTACCGGGATCAAGTCGCTGCCGCGCCGAGTGGCGAGCCGAGCCAGACGCTTTTTGCTTGGCCTGCCTCTCAAACTGGCGCAAACTAGATGCCAGATCCCCGACTCCCCTTTCAAGGAAAGCGATGCCTAACTCAATGACCAAGCTCGATGACATTCGCGCTCGAAAGCTCGTTCAGCTTGCGCGTGAGCGATTTGACTACGACTTATGGGATGCAGAACTGAAGGTTCTGCGGGACTCGGCCAGCTCCGAAGATGTGTCCGAGCCAGACGAGAAAGCGCCGCGCCCCGACGTCCGGCCAGGGCTCATTCGCTGGCTGGCAACCGACCCGGAAACTGCCAGCCAGATCGACCCCAAGGGAATACGCGTCTACGGCGTGACCCTCCCTACCGATCTCGATTTGGAGGGAAGCCATATCCCCGTCCGCCTCGACTTCCGCCGCTGCACTGTTAAAGGCGACGTTATTCTCGATCAAGCGGAAACTCAGGACATCCTGTTCTGGGACTCCTCAGTTCTGAACGGCTGCGAGTTTCGTGCCGACACGATCAACGTTCATGGCTTAATGCAACTCCACCGGAGCAGCTTCTCCGGCAAGATTAGCCTGGGTGGCGCCAAGATCGAGGGCGACCTGGATTGCTCGGGCGCGAAGATGTCAGTGGAAAAAGGAACTGCGTTCTTCGCGGATGGCGCCGAGATCGGCGGGGACGCGTTCCTGCGTGTGGATGTCAGGACCAGCGAAGACGTGGTTCTGCGCGAGGATTTCAAGTCCAGCGGCACAATTCGCCTGTTGGGCGCGAAGATCAATGGCGATCTGGATTGCTCCGGCGCAAAGCTGGAGGTAAAAGGTGCAGAGCTGGAGAAAAAAGGAGGAGGTGCTCTCAACGCGAACGGCGCCAAGGTCGGAGGAGATGTGTTCTTGCGAAGAGGATTTGTGGCTTCAGGCAAAATCAGTCTGCGGAACATGCAGGCCGGGGGACAGATCAGGTTTTATGGGGCAAGGGTTGCAGAAGTTGACTGCACAAACCTAGAAACTTCAGGGGATTTTTATTGGGTGGGGATTGAGCAATCAGACACAACGTCTCTCGATCTCCGGGCCGCAAGCATAAAGAATCTGTGCGACGACGAAGAAAGCTGGCCCCTGAGCCCTAATCTCTACCTGAACGGCTTCACCTACGGGGAGCTGACTCTCCATGATCGGCCAAGTGCGCAGGAGATCGCGGACCAAAGCCCTCTTACGGCAAAAAGACTCGATCCCATGGTAGGCACCAGGAAGCGTATCCAATGGCTCGAGCGCCAACGAGACGAGCAACGCATAAAGCCTCAGCCGTGGATGCAGCTATCCAAGTATCTTGAGGCCAGGGGACAACATGAGGAAGCGAAGCACATGCTTTTCGAGTTGGGCCGTTTGCAGGCTGGTGAGCTGAATTGGCACCCCTGGCAGTGGCTTCTTGGAATTCTTTCGAATACCAGGAAGCTGTTTGCTGTGGTTTTCCTGCCGTGGAGAAAAGATCACCCCACCTGGCCCTACCTGCGCAACCCAAATCGAAGCTGGGCCATTGCGTTCGCATGGCTGGAAGAAGCGCCAATACGCATCCTGTATACGATCACGTTTGCCGTGGCGCTTGGCTGGCTTGTCTTCGGCTATGCCGGCGCGAAAGGAGCAATCGCTCCAACCGACGCCCAAGCCTACATCCAGTACGCAAACAATTCGACCTTGCCCGCGACCTATCCGGCTTGGAACCCATTCATCTACACGCTCGAAAATGCAGTCCCGCTGGCCAAGTTGGGCGAGGATGATAAGTGGGCGCCTGTCCATCCCGCGAATTCCAAGACCCCACCCGTCGACTATTGGCTTCTGACTTCGTTCCGCTGGCTGCTCATCCTCTCCGGCTGGTTCCAGGCTGCTGTTCTGGGCGCAGTGTTCCTGGGGCGCTTCAAAGAGTGAGCAGGCCGCTCCTTGGTTGGGGCCTTAAGCTGGAGGCTAGGAGCTAGAAGCTGGACGCTGTTCCTCATCCCCGCTATCTTGGCCTCGACGTCGGCAGTCGCCGCATCGGAGTTGCCGTCTCCGACGAGCTGGGCCTCACGGCGCAGCCGGTACTGACGCTCGAGCGGCGCAGCGGCCGGCGCCCCAGCCCAAGAGATGACCTGCGCTCGCTGGCCCGCCTCTGCCGCAAGTTTGCTGTCGCTGGAATCGTCGTTGGCAACCCGCTGCAACTCTCGGGCGAGGCGGGCGATCGGGCGGCTAAAACGCAGGCCTTTGCCGCCGAGCTGGGCGAACTAGCCGGCCTTCCCATTCACCTTTGGGACGAGCGCCTGACCACCCGCGAGGCGCACGAGATTCTCTATAAAGCCGGCCACACGCGGCAAAAGCACCGCAAAATAGTGGACCAGGTGGCCGCAACGCTGATCCTGCAGTCGTTCCTCGACGCGCGAAGGAATGCAGTGAAGGGCGCGCTTGATCGCTAATCGCCGGATGCCGCTGCCGTATAATAAACGTTTAGGAACGCTGATTCTACGCGGCTGGAGCAGCCCCCTTCGCCGCCACCGGACTACGGATTACGGATGCCCGAACACATCAAAAAGAAGCTCCTCGAGGAGATCAAGCAGCTCGAGTACGAGCTTTCGCACGAGCTCCCGGCCGAGATCAAAAAGGCCCGAGCTCTGGGAGATCTGTCGGAGAACGCCGAGTACCACATGGCCAAGCAGCGGCAGGAGTTCGTGAATGCCCGCCTGGGCCAGCTCAAGAAACGCATGGGGGAGCTTTCGCTGGTCAACCTTGCGAACATTCCCCGCGACAAAGCCGGATTCGGATCGACGGTAGTGGTCTACGACTCGACCAAGGACGAAGAGCTCGTCTACCGCCTCGTGACGAGCGAGGAGGCCGACGTCTCCAAGGGCCTGATCTCCACCACTTCACCCATTGGCCGCGGGATCGTCGGCAAGAAAGTGGGCGATCTGGCCACCATCGTGACGCCCAACGGCAAACGCCAACTGGAAATTCTCAAACTAACGACGATCCACGACGAAGCCGGCGAGAACGAAACAGCAGCCGGCGCTGAAAAGTAGCAAGGAAGCTGGAATGACCTGGACAAGCGCTTTTGGCCGTGCCTGCGGCTGGCTTTTGGACCGCATCGTGTATGGCTTGGCGCTCACCCGCATCTCGCCCAATGCGCTCACCTTCATCGGGCTGGTCATCAACATCGCCGCCGCGTTTTTGTTTGGCCACGCCAACGCCGCCAACGGCGACCGCATGTTCTTCTACGCGGGGCTGGTCATCTTCTGCGCCGGCATCTTCGACATGGTCGACGGCCGCGTGGCGCGCCGCATCAACAAGGTCACCGTCTTCGGCTCGTTCTTTGACTCGGTGATCGACCGCTACTCCGACGTGGTTCTCTTCTTCGGCCTTCTGGTCTACTACGGGCGCATCAATCGCTTCCGTTATGTAGTGCTGGTGGCGTTCGTCATGGTCACTTCGCTCATGGTCAGCTACACGCGCGCCCGCGCCGAGGCGCTTATCGGTCAGTGCAAGGTGGGCTTCATGGAGCGGCCCGAGCGCATTGTGCTCATCCTGCTGGGCGCGCTGTTCAACCACTGGGGCGTGATGGCCCCGGTGCTTTGGCTTCTGGCCGTGCTCTCCACCATCACCGTGGTTCACCGCGTCGTCTACACCTACCAGAAGACCAAGCACCTGCCGCCGCTGACGTAAGCCGGTCGAGGTTCTTACGGATTCCAGCCAGGTTTCTGCCTTCCGCGGTGAAAACACTGTCACCTTAGCCCGCGCCGCGCATCTTATGGTTGATGAGCATTGAAAAAGCCACATTCGGAGCGGGTTGTTTTTGGGGCGTAGAGGCGGCGTTTGCGGCCATCCCCGGCGTAACGGCAACGGCCGTTGGCTACGAGGGCGGATCGCTCGACCAGCCCACCTACAAGGACGTTTGCACCGACAAGACCGGCCACGCGGAGGTGGTCGAGCTGGACTTCGACCCCGAGAAAGTGACCTACGACCAGTTGCTCGACGCGTTCTTCTCGCTTCACGACCCCACCACGCTCAACCGGCAGGGGCCGGACTGGGGCACGCAATACCGGTCCGCCGTCTTCTTCCACTCTCCGGAGCAGGAGGCGCAGGCGCGCACCAAGATCGACCAGCTAACCGCCGAGGGCCGCTACAAGCCGCGCAAGATCGTGACCAAAGTGGAACCGGCGCAGACCTTCTGGCGCGCCGAAGACTACCACCAGCGCTATCTTGAGAAGCGCGGCTTGGCAAGCTGCCACATCTAAAAGACAGTTGTCAGTTTTCAGTTGTCAGTTCTGAGCGTCTGTGTCGCTGCTTTCAGCCTGCGGCTCTGCGTTCTCCACGGCCTCAGGCGCTTCCGTCGGAGCCGCCTCGCCCTCCGCGGCGGGCTCTGTTTCCGCTTCCGCAGCAGAAGCTGCGCCGGGCTCGTCGAACCACAGGCAGGCGATCCACCACGCCGTTACGCACAAAAAGAGCACGTTGTTGCCGTGGATCAGCCTGTCACGCAGACCCATAACGCGCTCATAATCCGCCTGCGTTTGGACGTGGGTGTGCGTCCCGATGGCCTGCAAGGTTCCGCGCAGAGCCAGCTGCCCAAGGGCAGCCGTCGAGAGACCGATCATGATCCGCTGCGCATGGCTATGCCATCCGGCCCCGAAGCGCCGTCCCAGCAAAGTGATCAGCAGCCCCAGCTCGATGGTCAGCACCCCGGACAGCAAGATGCCTTTGTCCACGGTCAGATCCATCAGCCGGATCGTCTCAAACTCCGACGGAGCCGTGAGCGTCTTCCACGCCGGCCACGGTCCCCACATCACGAGCACCGCCGCGCCCACAGCGAGCATCGCCAGCGCGCCAATGATCCAGCCGAGTCTCCCCACGCCCTTGAACGCGTGCCGCGCCAGTTCCACCAGGACAAGCAGGCTGATCACCACATCCACATCGGACAGCCCTAGATATATCCCCGTCCCCGTGATCCGTGGCAGCCTGCCAAGCAGGAGCTGTGTCGACAGCAGCAGCATTCCCATCGTCACAATGCTTGCGGTAAACCACGGAAACCGCCGGGCCCTATCGCGCCCCAGCAGGACCACAAGCAAAACCAGCAGCGCCGCAAACGTGAGCGTCCACAGAATCTGAGATGCCGAAAAATCGAAGTTGAAGTGCATTCGAACCTTGTCCGGGCGCGGCATTGTTTTGCCGCAAGCCCTCCATAAGTCTAAACGGGCGGGAAGGTGCGAGAGCCTGCCATAATTCCATCATGCTGGTTCTCGCTTCCGCCTCGCCGCGCCGCAGTGAACTTCTCACGCAGGCGGGCTACCGGTTCCGGGTGCACCCCGCGCACATTCCCGAAGATCCGCTGCCGGACGAGGATCCCATCGTCTATGTCACGCGGCTGGCGCGAGAAAAGGCCGAAGCCGTCTATCGCGAACTGACGTCGGCAGGCCCGTCGGACGCAAAGGAACGCCCGGACGGCCTGTCCTCCCTTGCCGTGCTGGGCGCCGATACCACCGTCACCCTCGACAACACGATCCTGGGCAAGCCGGCGGATGCGGCCGACGCCGCGCGAATGTTGCGCCTGCTCTCAGGCCGCACACATCGCGTCATCACCGGCGTGGCCGTGGTCACTGCCGCGGGCGTTGAGGCGGCTGCCGAGGCTACGGCCGTTCGTTTTCTCACGCTTTCCGATGCGGAAATCGCCGGCTACGTGGCCGGCGGCGAGCCCATGGACAAGGCCGGCGCCTACGCCATCCAGGGCCGTGCCGCGCGCTGGATTCCCCGCATCGAAGGCTGCTACTTCAACGTGATGGGCCTGCCGCTGGCTCTGGTCTCGTCGTTGCTGGAATCGTGCAACTGTCTGGAATGAGCAGCCAACGCAATCGAAACTTCCCAAGTGACGATCGAAAAGCACTGATTTGCATCGCGTCCGTTTCGCGCTAGAATGGTCGCAATTTCAAAACAGGGCCACTCTCATGCGGAATTCTATTTTCCTGTGCGGCGCCATTGGGTTGCTCGCCGTCTCGCCTGTTCTCGTTTGCGCGCAGTTCCAGCCGCCGAATCCCGACGAACTCAAGATGACCTCCGACCCCAAAGCTCCGGGAGCGGCGGCGGTGTATCTCGACTACGAGGAGATCGACAACGACAGCCAGCACAGCCAGACCTACTACGCGCGCATCAAAGTGCTTACCGAGAAGGGCAAGGAGGCGGCGACCGTTCAGATTCCCTACTGGGGAGGCGAGTTCTCGATTGGCAGCATCAGCGGCCGGACCATCCACTCGGATGGCGCGATCGTTCCCTTGACTGTCAAGCCCGAGGACCTTCTCGTGCAGAAATTCAACGAAGTCGAGGTCGGACGTGAGACCTATGCCGAGCAAGTGCGCAAACAACGCAAGGTCTTCACGCTGCCCAGCGTGGAAGTCGGCAGCATTCTCGAATATTCCTACCAGCTGCGTTTTAATGCCCAGTTCTACTGGCACCTCAGTCCGGAGTGGGAGGTCCAGAAGGAATACTTTATCCACAAGGCCCATTACCAGTTCACGCCCTCCGACTTGTTCAACGTGGTCTGGTGGCCGATTCTGCCCGAGGGCGCGAGTGTCAAAACCGACGCCGGCGGCCGTTACTATCTCGACGTCACTGACGTCCCTGCCACCCCCGACGAAGAGTGGATGCCGCCTATCGGTAGCTTCCTTTACAAAGTGATGTTCTACTACAGATCCCCGACTCAACCCCTCAACGTGGATGACTTTTGGAAAGCCGAAGCGAAAGAGTGGTCCAAAGACGTGGACCGTTTCGCGGAGCCGTCCAAAACCATCCGTGACGCGGCTGCCGGCCTGGTAGCGCCTGGCGACAGCGACATTGTGAAAGCGCAAAAGCTCTACGCCGCCGTCGAGGCCCTCGACAATACTGATTACTCGCGGCAGGTCGGCACGTCGGAGTTGAAGCAGTTGAAGCAGAAGGAGGCCAATCGGGCCGAGGATACGTGGACCCAGAAACGCGGCGACAGCAATGACCTGGCGCTGATCTACCTCTCGATGTTGCGCGCTGCCGGCCTCACCGCTTACGCCACCAAGGTTGTCGATCGCGATCAGGGTATATTCGACCCCAGCTACATGAGCCTCAACCAGCTCGACGACACGCTGGTGATTCTGAGCACCGGCGGCAAAGAGATTCTCCTCGATCCTGGCGAGAAGATGTGCCCCTTCGGGACCGTCAATTGGAAGCACTCTCACGCCGAGGGACTGCGGCAAAGCGCCGATGGGCCGGGCAGAGCCGTCACTCCAGCCCAGGTTTTCGGAGCGAACACTGTCAAGCGCACCGGCGAGCTCACGGTCGATCCGCAAGGAGGCGTCACTGGGACTCTGCAGATTGTGATGACCGGCCAGGATGCGCTCGCCTGGCGCCAGAAGGCCCTCGAAGTCGATGCGCCGGAACTCAAGAAAGAGTTCGACCGCGGCCTCGAAGAGATCGTGCCCGAAGGCGTCGAAGCTCGCGTTGACCACTTCCTCGGACTCGATGATCCGGACAGCCTGCTCATGGCCGTCGTCAAGGTCACGGGCACTCTGGGCACAGCAACGGCGAAGCGGCTGATTCTGCCCGGTTTCTTCTTTGAGACCCGCGAAAGCGAGCCTTTCGTCAACCAGGAAAAGCGGTTGGAGCCCGTGGACATGCAATACCCCAGCCAGGTGACCGAGCAGGTGACATACGATCTGCCTACAGGGATGACGATGGAGGGCGTGCCGCAGGATACAAGAATTTCCTGGGAGGGCCATGCCGTCTACATCGTCAAAACCAAACCCGACCCCGGACAAATCACGGTCGCCCGCGTCTTGGCTCGTGCTTTTGATGTGGCCAGGCCCGTGGATTATCAGGACTTGCGCGGCTTCTACCAGAAGGTTGCCGCTGCCGATCAGGGACAACTCGTCTTCACCGTTGTTGCTGGTCAGAAAGGCATCTGAATCTCCCAGCCGATATTCTTGCGGCAGGGACCACGATGAATTTTCTGAATTGTTCCATTCGTTAGAACCGTTCCGGGTTAGAATAGTCGCACTTTCAATCCAGGGCCAAACTTCATGACGAAATCGATTTTGCTGCGCGGCGCAGTCTTATTCCTCGCCGCTGTGTCGCCGGTTCTCGTCTGCGCGCAGTTCCAGCAGCCTACTGACGATGAACTGAAAATGACTTCCGATCCCAAGGCTCCGGGAGCGGATGCCGTGTACCTCGATATCGAGAAGATTTCCAACGACCCGATGCACTACGAGAGCGTGTATGAACGCATTAAGGTCCTCACCGAGAAGGGTAAAGAACTGGCCACAGTAGATGTGCCCTACGAAAAGGGCAATAGAAAGGTCGACGGCATTAAGGGCCGCACTATTCACCCGGATGGGACCGTGATCCCGCTCAATGTGAAGCCCGAAGATCTGCTGAACGAAAAGAGTGGCAAGAATCAGTTCGGACGCATGGTCTTCACCCTTCCCAGCGTGGAAGTGGGAAGCATCCTGGAGTACAGCTACGAATATCACTGGGAAGATAACGAGTTCATTCCGCCGATGTGGCAGATCCAGCGCCATTACTTTATCCATAAGGCGCATTTCCAATTCACGCCCTTTAAGGAATTCATGCCTAGAGGCAGTGCCGATACAGCGACCAGCATGTACCTGACCGACAGTCGCGGCCGAACGGTTAATAGCCTGATCTGGTGGTATCGTCTGCCCCCGGGCGTCAAGATAGAGACTAGCGTCAACGGCAGTTATAGCGTGGACGTGACAGACATTCCACCCATTCCCGATGAGGAAGCGATGCCCCCTATCGATAGCTTCCTTTACAGGGTGTTCTTCTATTACAAAGCTGCCAGCAACGCCGAGGAGTTCTGGCCGGGCGAGGGCAAGCTTTGGTCGAAGGACGTCGACAAATTTGCCGAGCCTTCAAAGTCCATCAAGGAGGCTGTGGACGGCCTGGTTGCTCCTGCTGACAGCGATCTCGACAAGGCAAAGAAGCTCTACGACGCGGTGCAGGCCCTCGATAACACCGACTACTCACGCCAGAAGAGTGCGTCGGAGCTTAAGGAACTTAAGATCAAAGAGGCCAAGCATGCCCAGGACACCTGGGCGCAAAAGAGCGGATCGAGCGAGGACATCGCCATGCTCTACCTGGCCATGCTGCGCGCCGCGGGACTCACTGCCTACGCGATCAAGGTGGTCGACCGCGACCAGGGCCTCTTCGATGCCTCTTATCTCAGCCTGGACCAGCTTGACTCAACACTGGTGGAATTGACCACCGGCGGCAATGGAATCCTCCTCGACCCCGGCGAAAAGATGTGTCCGTTTCAGACTGTGAGCTGGCGGCATTCTGACGCCGGCGGCCTCGGCCAGAGCGCACAGGGTGTCTCCTTCTCCGTTACTACGACGCAGCAATACAAGGACAATGTCACGACACGCCTGGGTGACGTGTACCTCGACGCACAAGGCGCGATTACCGGTCGCATCAACTTCATCATGACCGGCCAGAAAGCGCTCCACTGGCGGCAGAAGGCCCTGGAAGAAGATGACACCGAATCGAAAAAAGACTTCGACCGCGAAGAATTGGAGCGGATCGTCCCCGAGGGCGTTGAAGCGCACGTTGACCACTTCCTGTCCATGAATGATCCGTACACAAACCTGATGGCGGTGGTCAATCTCAAGGGGACGCTTGGCACCGCGACGTCCAAGCGCCTCATACTGCCGGGGTTCTTCTTCGAAACCCGAAGCCATGTGCCCTTCGTCAACGAAGAAAAGCGCCTTGAGCCGGTCGACATGCACTACGGGGACCGCGTGACAGATCAGGTGACGTATCACCTGCCCGATGGAGTATCCGTGGAGGGTGCTCCCCAGGACGCAAATATCAGTTGGCCGGGGCACGCGCTTTTAGTTGCCAAGAGCGCGACGCAACCCGGCCAGATCGTCATCGGCCAAACATTGTCGGTCGCGTTTACATTTCTCAAGCCGGACGAGTATCAGGACCTGCGCGGGTTCTACCAGAAGGTGGCGGCGGCCGATCAGGAACAATTAGTTCTCACAAACTCC
This sequence comes from uncultured Acidobacteriaceae bacterium, assembly GCA_963832805.1. Classification (GTDB taxonomy): domain Bacteria; phylum Acidobacteriota; class Terriglobia; order Terriglobales; family Acidobacteriaceae; genus Telmatobacter. The sequence goes on from CAWHVN010000007.1 coordinate 57,653, forward strand.
GCAGCCGCGCCGGCAGGAAAGGGTAACTGATGCGCGCGCGTTGGGGCCTCTCACGCTTTCTCATCGTCGCAGCGTGCTGCGGAGGGGTTCTTCTCGGCTCGCGTCTTGCCGCAGCCAAGGAAAAACAGCAGCCCGCGCCGGATTGGGCCGTTGACGCCGCCAAAACGCCGACTCCGGCGAATGTCGGCGATGCCTCCGCCGTTATCTTGTTCGACGAGTACCTCATTACGGTCGACGATCAAAACCATGCCGTCGAGCGCGAACGGTATGCCGTACGCATCCTCAAGCCGCAGGGGCGGGAATACTCCCATTGCGAGGCAGAATACGACACAGACGAAAAGCTCGACTACTTCCACTCGTGGACGATCGCCGCTGACGGCCGCCAATTGCAGGCAATGGATACAGATTTCACGGACGTTGGAGCATACGGTGATGCAGACCTTCAGGCTACGGAGCGTTTCCGCATCTTGAAACCTCCGGGCAGCGACCCCGGCGCCGTCGTCACCTGCGAAACCGAAGTCCATCTGCGGCCCTACATGAGTTCCGAAGATTGGCAGATCCAGGCGCCGATTCCCTTTGTAGATGAAGCCCTGGAGCTGGCGCTGCCTCCCGGTGGCCATTATGCGGACTCGTGGAGCCACTACACGCCCGTCAAACCCGTTGAAACAGCAAACAACCATCTCCGTTGGGAGATCCGGGACGTTCCGGCGCTCGACCTCGAGAACATCCACGCCACTCCGCCTTGGGAGGCGCTGGCCGCGCGCATGACGGTGATGTGGGGAGACGAGGCCGTTAAGGGAGCTGAGAATCAATGGCGGGCGATCGGCCTGTGGACAGAGCAGTTGGAAGCGCATCGACCCGATCCTACGCCCGAGATCACTGCCGAAGCTCAGGAACTCGTAGCGGGCGCGCCCGATCTCTACACCAAGCTAAGCCGCATCACGACCTACATCCAAAAGAACGTGCGGTACTTCATCGTCGTGAAGGGCATAGGAGGTTGGCAGGCGCACTACGCTGGCGACATCTATCACAACCGCTATGGCGACTGCAAGGACAAAACCACGTTGCTGATCTCGATGCTCCAGGCCGTCGGCATCCGCGCCTATTACCTGCACGTGAACAGCGAACGCGGGGTGATCGATCCGTCCGCGCCTTCGCTCATTGGCAATCACATGATCACCGCCATCGAATTACCCGATGGAGAAAACGATCCCCGGCTGGTGGCGCGCGTGAAGGCCGCGAACGGAAAGACCCTGCTGATCTTCGACCCCACCGATGAAGAGACGCCGGTAGGCCTGATTCGTGGAGAGCTGCAAGGTGCATACGGCAACATCGCCGATGGAGCCGGCAGCCAGGTGTTGCAGATGCCCGTGCTTCCGCCGGACTCGGCCTCCCTGAGCCGCAAGGGCTCATTCATCCTGACCGCGGACGGCACTCTTACCGGCGACATCACCGACGTTTTTTCCGGCGTGGATGCGGCGCGGGAGCGCGGGTTTCTGAAGGAGAAGGACGCCAAAGAGGTGCACGACAGCCTGGAGGAGAGCCTGAGCTCCGATCTGCCCAGCCTCAACTTCAAGGGATATGAATTCCACGAGACGGGCGTACTCGATCAGCCGGTCACGCTTGACTTGCACGTGAGCGACTCGAGCTATGCGCATACAGCCGGTCCGTTGCTGTTGCTGCGTCCCCGCATCGTGGGCGACGATGCGCATCCCGTGCCGGAAGTGATGGAGAATAAGGCGCGCAAATATCCCATCGAGATCGGGCATCCAGGCCATTGGCGCGACAGCTTCGACATCACGCTGCCGCCCGGCTACGCGGTGGATGAGACGCCCGATCCGGTGGACGTAGACACTGACTTCGCCAGCTACCATTCGTCAACAACGGCCAAGGGCAACGTGCTCCACTATGAGCGCGACTATGTGGTCCGGCAGCTGGAGATCCCACCGGAGAAGGCGGCTGAGTTCCGCAAACTCGAAAGTGCGATCCTGTTCGACGAAAAGGGCGCGGCGGTGCTCAAGAAACAGTAGATTCCCGCCAAAGTTTTTTACTGGCAATTCGTAAATGCGTGAGCTCCCGCCGCCGGAGCGCTGAATCGCTTTCACGCGCCAATCATCTATTGAGAGAGGGCCTGCTCACACTACTGGGGTGGCGGCGCCGGAAGCCAATTTTTCTCAGTTCTAGGAGAGAGGAGCGACGCATACCGGGTGTCTGCTAGCGACGATTGACAACGAAATGAGGAAAATTGGCCCCGGCCCTCCGGGTTGCGGACAAAATCCGGCCAGACTTCGTTGTCGCCCTCGACGGTGGACCCGCCACAGCCTTCGGGCTCCGCCTCGTCTGGCCGGATTTTCTCTCGCAACGCCACCCACCACAGTAGTGTGAACAG
>CAWHVN010000008.1:0-31906 GCA_963832805.1 uncultured Acidobacteriaceae bacterium
CCAGGAAGACGACCTGGTTGATAGGCTGGAAGTGGAAGCGCAGTGATGCGCGTAGCTTACCAGTACTAATCGCCCGTTTGGCTTTACCATAGAATTAACTCCGCGCAGCAAAAGAACGCGGACGCTCTTCTATCAAAGCCTTGTCACCCAATCTATTTCGTTTTGATCTTGTTGGCGCCAGTTTGTTGTCCGTGTTCCTGACCGGCCCGGGAGAAACCATCCGGGACAAATCAGATGTCGCGGCCCACTGCGGGGAACCACCCGCCAAGCGCCACCCAAGTTGAGGCGTTTTCAAGGCGTGAGCCCTTAGGCTGACGTCTTGAGCCGAAATCCTGAGTCGGCCACGGCGGACGAAGGATCTCGTAGCCTCTGACAATTTGCCGGTGACCATACTGCGAGGGATCACCCGTTCCCATCCCGAACACGGAAGTTAAGCCTCGCTGGGCCGATGGTACTGCACGGGCGACCGTGTGGGAGATTAGGTGATCGCCGGCAATAATTCAAACAAAAAGCCCATCCCGAAAGGGATGGGCTTTTTGCGTCTGAGGCAGAGATTCGGTAACGCCTGCTGCGGTTAAGCTTCGCGATTTAATACGGTGAATCTCCTGCTCTGAACCCAATGACGCGCACTTCGGCCTTGCACGTGTACGTCCCCCCATTCTTGCCGCGATGCCACGTAAGCACGTGCTCTTGGTCCGCTCGATAGGGCCGATCGACGGGTTTCGCTAGACCGGCTGGGATGGATTCTGAATACTCAAACCGGTCAAAATCATAGGCCTCGCCCGTGGATTTGTCGTAGAAAACAACGACAACATCAATATGCGAAACCTGGACCGGAAGCCTGTTAACGAGTCTGAGGCTGTATCCGTTATCCCCGATGTCCAGGTCAGTTACAGCTACGCCTTCCTCGGTCCGGGTTCCCAAGCCGTCGAGTATTGTCGCAGATTTACCGGGCCGATTTACCCCTGTCCGAAATGGTGCCGCAGAAGCTGCCCGCGTTTCGAATAAGTGCGCCAAATAGGACACCGGAACCGCTAAATTTAGGTTTTGCCCCTCCTTGAATGTCGCTACAGAGACGCCGACGACATCGCCCGAGCCGTCGAGTACGGGTCCGCCGCTGCTTCCCGGCGAAATAGGCGCCGTCATTTGAATTAGCGAGTCAGTTCCTACAATCCTAATTCCGCTGACGATTCCTTGAGAAAAGGTGCCCTCCAGTCCTAAAGGGTTACCAATTACATATACGTCGTCCCCGACGGCAGGCATTGGAGCATCGCTCAAATGAAGGGCCGGCGCAGCTACAGAAACCTCTACCAGGGCAAGGTCGGCGTGACGATCAACAGCAAGAATGCCTAAGATTGGGAACGTCTGCGCCGCTCCGACCAGCTTTGCCGTCCCGCTGCCTGCACCTTCTATTACATGAGCATTCGTCGCGATGACTCCTTCAGAGATAAAGAATCCGCTGCCGATGCAGAGCGGTTGACCGTTACTGTCGTTCATTGCCAGAAGAACGACTGACTTGAAGCCCTTCTGGGCAATTTGACGCGGAGACTGCGCTGCGCACGTGGACGTGAGCACGAGTAGCAGAACTGGCAGGCAATGCATGAATTCTAAGCGTCGATCCGATTCTTGAACATGCATGAAGTTTCGTCCTCGCGCTAAGTGGTGCTCGAGTCGTAGGAGTCAATATAAGGCCAGTCTAGCGCCCTCAGGCGGATGTGAGCGGGCACCCGCAGGATACGGCGAATCCGCCTTGTGGGCGTTTCTCGACTCGAAAATCCGTGCAGCGGAGGCGATTCCAGAACGGCAGATCAACCGTAATGCCAGAATCAGAAATCAGCTGGCAAGCTTTATCCGCTTGATCGCATGTGTTCCAGAACCAGGCCGTCCGAGCTGTTGTAGTGAAATCATAGGTAAGATTTCGCTCAGCGTGGGCGATCTTGAAGATGAATACCCGCATGATCTCCTCCGGTCGTTCTGTCGTCATTCTACCCGGCGATCCCAGCGCCCGCGAATCGGGTTCGCTGTTCGAAAGGCGGGTCGCTCGCCCTTGTTCTTCATCGTCCGCCTTACCTCCGCCGGGTTTGCCAAATCCACTACTCCGCTTTTGGCGTCAAGGGTGGGTGTCGCTACAGTATCGCCTCAAACCCCTTGCGCTTAATCACATTCAGCAATGCCAGCGCCGGTCCTTTGGGCTGCTTGGTTCCGCGCTCAAGTTGCGAGATGTAGCCGGGCGTGAGATTGAGGTAGCGCGCGAACGCAGCCTGGCTGACCTTTGCGCGGAGGCGCATTCTGCGAATCTGGGCGGCGCTGATCGGCTGCACTGTCGGAAGCGCGGCCTGACCAAGGTGGCGAACGGTGATGGTCCGGTACTCGTCGTCATCTAGCATGCCGAGGCGGTGAAGGTCGCCCGCCGTCTCAAGAATGGCTTCGACGATACGGCTGTTCTTCTTAGACATCTTCAACCTCCTGTATTGCGCGGTCCTCAAGACCAATGCAAATCTCTGTGGCATTTGCCGAAAGCCAATAATCCGCAGCCGTGCGAAAAGAGATAAGCTCGTCGCGTTCGATGTTCTCGCGCTCGCTTTTAGCGAATCCGTAGAGGAACACCGCTCGATTCCGGCCACGATAGGCGATAATCGTGCGATACCCGCCGGATCGTCCCTGTCCCGACCGCGCCACCCGTTGCTTGATCAGCCCGCCACCAAGATCGGCATCAATCAGGCCCCGATCGGCCCGTTCGATTGCTTCGCGAAGACTTTTGTCCGCGATCCCCTCACTCTTGGCAAACCGCGCGAACCATCTCGTCTTGAAGACTTGCATCGCGCCTACTAACACTATGAACTATAACACATAGTACGATAGTTTGCCAAGCCGCCCCCTACTCGACGGTTACTGACTTGGCCAGGTTACGCGGCTGGTCGACGTCGCAGCCGCGGCGGACGGCGATGTAATAGGCCAGCAGTTGCAGCGGGACAATCTCAATCAGCGGCACCAGCAGCTCCGGCGCCGGCGGAATCGCAATCACGTGCTCCACCAGCCCGCCGATTGTAGTGTCCCCCTCGGTGGCCACCGCAATCACACGCCCGCTGCGCGCCGTCACCTCCTGGATATTCGAGAGCGTCTTCTCGTAGCGCAGCTTCGATGCCGGGTCGGCCTCGTCGCGCGTGGCCAGCACCACCACCGGGAGCGTTTCGTCGATGAGGGCGTTGGGGCCGTGTTTCATCTCGCCGGCCGGGTACCCTTCGGCGTGGATATACGAAATCTCCTTCAGCTTCAGCGCGCCTTCGAGGGAGATAGGGAAGTGAATGCCGCGGCCCAGGTAGAGGAAGTCACGCGCCGTGGAGAATTCCTTGGCGAGCGCCTCGCACTGCGCTGAGCAGCCGCGCAGCGCTTCCTCAATCTTTGCAGGAATGCGGCTCAGCTCCTCAATCGACGCGATGGACTGCGCCTTGTCGAGATGACCGCGCAGTTGCCCCAGCTTCATCGCCAGCAGGAACAGCGCCGTCAACTGGCTGGTGAACGCCTTCGTCGACGCCACGCCAATCTCCGGCCCCGCATGCGTGTAGATCGCCCCATGCGCTTCCCGCGCCACCATGGCGCCGACCACGTTGCAAATGGCCACGGTCTTCGAGCCCAGCGCCTTCATCTCGCGCTGGGCGGCGAGCGTGTCGGCCGTTTCACCGGATTGCGTGATGAGCAGGCCGAGCGTGTTCGGCCCGGCGATCGGATTCCGGTAGCGGTATTCGCTCGCGTAGTCCACGTCAACAGGCATCCGCGCCAAGCGCTCGATCATGTACTTGCCGGTAAGGCCGGCGTGCCAACTCGTGCCGCAGGCGGCAATGCTGATGCTCGCGGCGCGGGCCAGCTCTTCGTCGGGGATATCCATCTCGCCGAGAAAGACTTTGCCAGAGTCCAGCGAGACGCGGCCCAGAGTCGTGTCCGTAACCGCGCGCGGCTGCTCCCAGATTTCCTTGAGCATGAAGTGCTTGTAGCCGCCCTTTTCCGCTTGGATCGGGTCCCACTGGATGTGCGTCAACTCACGCTCGATGGCGTTCCCGTCAAAGTCAGTGAGCTTGACGCCCGCGAGCGTGAGAATGGCGAGGTCGCCGTCGGCGAGAAAGTAGACGTTGCGCGTGTGGTGCAGAATTCCGGGAACGTCGCTGGCGACAAACGATTCGCCCTCGCCCACGCCGATGATCACAGGCGGTCCGAGGCGCGCGGCGACGATCTTGTCGGGTTCCGCGGCCGACAGCACGCCGAGCGCAAACGCGCCGGTGAGCCGCTTGACCGCGGTGCGCACGGCGGATTCGAGGGGAACCGGCTTGCCGGCAGCTTCAGCGTCCTTCTGGACCTGTTCGATTAGGTGCGCGATGATTTCGGTGTCGGTCTCGGTGACAAACTTGTGGCCCTGCGCGGCCAGCTCGCGCTTCAGCTCCAGATAATTTTCGACGATGCCGTTGTGGACGACGACGATGCGGCCCGTGCAGTCGCGGTGCGGGTGCGCGTTCTCTTCTGTCGGGCGGCCATGCGTCGCCCAGCGCGTGTGGCCAATGCCGAACGTGCCCTCGAGCGGATGCTCGCGCAGCACGTCTTCGAGCTTCGACAGCTTACCCGCCGCGCGCCGCAGATCGAGCGTCTCGCTCCCGGGATGGCCAACGGCAATCCCCGCTGAATCGTACCCGCGGTATTCGAGGCGCCTTAGCCCCTCGATGATGACTGGAACGACTTTCTTTTTACCGACGTATCCAACGATCCCGCACATGCTTCGATTTTATGCGACTCCGGGCCAAAGCGCCGTGACCCAAAGGTGGCCCCTTACAGGGTATTGAAAGATACCTCGGGTATAATGCCCCTAGTCAATGGAACTGCTCTGCAATCTCGCATGGCTGGCGGCCACCATCGCCCTTTGGAGCTGCTGGCTCGTTCGCCGCCGCTCGGTCCGGGTTTCGCCGCTTCCCGCGATTGCAGTTCAGCTCATCTCGCTCGCTTCGCTGACCGCAATTCTCCTGCCCGTCATCTCCATCACCGACGATCTGCAGGCATCGAACAACCCTGCCGAGGTCGAGCGGAGCGCAGGGAAGCGCGACCACCTCCTTTCCTCCCAACCGGCACATCATGGCGCGCCCGGCACGATGGCGCTCGCGGTTCCCTGTCTGCGCCCCTTCCTCCTGCGCAGGATGGCTATCCTGCCCACTGGTTTTTCCGTTCCCACCCAGGGAAACGCGCTAGCGCTATTCCGTTGGTCCAGGCCCCCTCCAGCAGCCTGAGGAGCGCTTCTTCTTTTGCTCTCATCCTTTTCCGCAACTGTTACCCGATCGCACTCGTGCGATGACTGGACATGCATCATGAAACATAGCCGTTCCAGGCCCGGGTTGCTCCTGGTCTTGCTCGCCGCTTCTTCAACGGCATGCGCGCAGCAGGCGCTTACCTGGGACCAGGTGAAGGCGCGGTTTGAGGCCAACAATCCAGCATTGAAGGCCGATGCCGACAACGTGGACGAGATGAAGGCCGAAGAGATCACGGCTTTTCTCCGTCCGAATCCGCAGTTCAACAATACCGTGGACGGGACACAGATCGCGCCCAACGACGGCGTTTGGCAGCCGCTTACCGGAACCTTCGTTGAACCCGGCATCAGCTACCTGCACGAGCGCGACCACAAGCGCGAATTGCGTCTCCAAAGCGCTCAGCAAGGCACGCACATCTCCGCGTCCGAATACGAGGACTTGAAGCGCACCCTCGAGTTCACGCTGCGCTCGGCGTTTGTACAAACGCTTGAGGCCAATGCCGTGGTTAAGCTGGCGCAAGATGACCTTGACTACTACGACAAAATCATTGCCATCAGCCACGACCGCCTCAAGGCCGGCGACATCGCCCAGGTCGATTTCGACCGCATTGAGCTGCTGCGCGTGCAATATGAAGCCGAGCTGCAAACGGCAATCGTCAATCTGCGCACGGCCAAGATCCAGTTACTGCAACTGCTGAACGACCGCACGCCTGTGGACGAATTCAGCGTGACCGGACCATTTGACTTCTCCGATCCGCTGCAGCCGCTGGATGACTTCCGCCAGATGGCGTTGAACACACGACCCGACCTGCAGGCGGCGCTGGAAACGATTCAGCAATCGGAGACCAATCACAAGCTGGCGGTGGCAAACGGTTCGACCGACCCGACCTTTGGCGCTTGGTACACGTGGAATTCGGCGGTGAATAACCCCAACCCCATCGATATGCAGACAATCGGCTTTAGCGTGAGCGTTCCGCTGCGCATCTTCGATCGCAACCAGGGCGAGAAGCAGCGCACGCAGATCGACATTGGGCGCGCCCACCAGGCCAGCGAAGCGACGCGCGCACAGGTGTTCAGCGACGTGGACACGGCCTACGAGCTGGTGCGCAGCAACATCGAGCTGCTGAAGCCATACAAGGCGAAATACAACGACGAGGCGCTGAGAGTACGCGACAACGTGACCTACTCCTACGAGCATGGCGGTGCTTCCCTTATGGATTTTCTCAACGCGCAAAGCGACTTCCGGCAGGTGCAGCTTGCTTATGCTCAACTGATCGGCGCCTACTTGACGGCCGCCGCGCAACTCAATCTTGCCGTTGGGCGCGAGGTGATTCAATGAACAATCTTTCTCTGTTGGCCGCTGCCTGTTGTCTTGCCGGATGCCTTGCGCTGGCGGGCTGCGGAAATAAGTTCAATCCCGCGAGCGGCGCAGCGCAGCAGGCGCAGGTCACCCAAACCGGCGATGCCGGGCTGATCTCCGTGCAGGACCCCAACCAGTTTCCGTTGGTCACAGCAGGTCGCGTCGATGCGCCCAGCAAGCTCGATGTGACCGGCTCGGTCTTTCCCGACATCGACCGTGAGGTTCCGGTCATTTCGCTGGCCAGCGGCCGCGTCGTCGATATCCGCGCGCGTCTCGACGACAACGTGAAAAAAGGCCAGTTGCTTCTCAAAGTGCAGAGTCCCGACATCACCAATGCATTCGACACGTACCTTAAAGCGGTAAACGACGAGCAGTTGGCGAACAAGGCATATCTTCGCGCTCAGGATCTGTTCGCACACGGCGCCATCTCGCAGTCGATGCTCGAACAGGCCCAGGACACGGAGGACGATGCCAAAGCCGACCTCGCCGCCGCAGACCAGCAACTGACGACACTGGGAGTCGACAAGAGCCACCCCAGCAGCGTTGTAAACGTGTTTGCGCCGATCTCCGGCGTGATCATCGCGCAGAACGTAACGAACGCCGCCGCGGCCGGTGTCACCTACACGGGCTCATCCACGGCATTCACCATCGCCGATCTGTCTGTGGTCTGGGTCATCTGCGACGTCTACGAGAATGACCTTCCTCAAGTGCGTCTTGGGCAGGAGGCGCAAATAAGGCTCAACGCGGTTCCAGGCAAAGTTTTCACCGGGCGCATCAGCGACATTGGCCCTGTTCTCGATCCGACGATCCGGACCGCGAAGGTGCGCATCGAGGTTCCAAACCCAGGCACGTTCCGGCTTGGCATGTACGCGACGGCCACTCTGCTGAGCCGCAACACGGTGCCGCATGCCGTTGTGCCGGCCACCGCGATTCTCCATTTGCACGATCGCGACTGGGTCTTTGAGCCCGCCGGCAACAACCGGGTCAAGCGCGTCGAAGTCACTGCGGGCGACATGCTGCCGGGAGATATGCAGGAGATTCTTTCCGGCACCGCGCCCGGCCAGCAGGTGGTCAAGCAGGTTCTCGAACTCGAGGCCACGGCGGAGGCGCAATGATTCGCAAACTGGTCGATTTCGCGCTCCAGAACCGCCTTCTGGTGCTGGCCATCGGAATTGTGCTCTTCGCCTGGGGCATCGTCTCTTTCCATCGCTTGCCCGTCGAAGCTTATCCCGACGTTGCCAACAATTATGTCGATGTCATCGCGCAGTGGCCCGGCATCTCTGCCGAGCAAATCGAGCAGCAGGTCACCATCCCGCTCGAAACCGCGATGAACGGCATTCCAGGAGTTGCGCACGTCCGCTCCTGGTCCATCTTCGGGCTCTCCACTGTGGAAATGGTCTTCGGCGAAGACACAACCAACTTCGAAAATCGCGAGCACGTCCTCGAGCGGCTTTCGCAGGTGAGTTTGCCGCTGGGCGTGCAGCCGCAGATGGGGACGGACTGGAGTCCAGTCGGGCAGATATATTTCTACACACTCGAAAGCACCAACCCAGAGTACGACGTCATGAATTTGAAGTCGCTCGAAACCTGGGTGATCGAGAAAAATCTGAAATCTGTTCCCGGCGTCGTCGACGTCAACCCTTTTGGCGGGCCGACCCGCGAATACCAGGTCCTCATCGATCCCAACAAGCTCATCGACTATGGACTCAGCATCAGTCAGGTGGAGCAGCAACTAACCAATAACAATTCAAATGCCGGCGGAAGTTTCATTGAAGAGGGCGAGCAGGAAGTCAATGTCCGCGAGGTCGGCCTTGTCAGGGACATTCAGGATATCGGCAACACCGTCCTGACCACCAAAGGCGGCACTCCGGTTCTCGTGAAGGATATTGGCGTTGTCACTCAGGGTCCGGAAATTCGCCTGGGCAGGTTTGGCCGGGCTGAGCACCTGCCCGACGGGAGTATCCATGACAATGACGATGTGGTTTCAGGCATCGCGGCGCTGCAAAAGGGCGACGACGCGCAGCCTACGTTGGATGGAATTCATCAGAAAGTGAAAGAGCTCAACGACCAAATTTTGCCCAAGGGTGTAAAAATCAGGTCCTTCATCGACCGTAGCGACTTGCTCCGTTTCACAACGAACACCGTTCTGCACAACCTCACCGCGGGAATGATCCTGGTTGTCATCGTTCTGTTTCTATTTCTCGGCAACGCTCGTGGCGCTCTCATTGTCGCTCTCACCATCCCGTTCTCGTTGCTCTTTGCCGCCACGTGCCTCGACCTGAATCACATTCCCGCCAATCTGCTTTCCCTTGGTGCGCTGGACTTTGGCATGGTCGTAGAGGGAGCTGTGGTGATGGTCGAGAACATCGTCAGCCACCTCTCGCACAACGGCGACGCCCGCACACCGCAGCAGAAGATTCGCGACGCCGCTCATGAAGTGCAGCGGCCGGTCTTTTACGCCATCGCCATCATCATCACCGCTTATCTGCCCATCTTTACTCTGCAGGCCGTGGAAGGCCGTCTCTTCCGTCCCATGGCGTTGACAGTGGCATTCGCACTCCTGGGCGCGCTCCTTTATTCCATCCTCCTGGCGCCTGTCCTGACGAGCATTCTGCTCAGTAAAGGCGCAAAGGAGTGGAAGAATCCGGTGATGGAGTATTTGCGGGAACGCTACCGCAAGGGCGTGACCTGGGCCATTCATCATCATGGATTCACCATCGGAGTCGGAGTCGCCGGCCTCATTCTCGGTCTCTACCTCGCGTTTAGCGGCGTCATCGGTTCCGAGTTCCTTCCTCACCTGGATGAGGGCGCGCTCTGGGTTCGCGGCGAGCTTGACCAGAGCGCGGGCCCGACGGACGGCATCCGCGTTGCCAACGAGGCAAGAGTTCTGCTCTGCTCATTTCCTGAAGCCACCGACTGCACCAGCCAGACCGGCCGCCCCGATGACGGAACCGACCATACCGGCTTCTTCAATACCGAATTCTTTGTGGGGTTGAAACCAAAGGAACAGTGGCGCCCCATTTTTCACCAGAATAAAGACAACTTGATTGCGGCCATGAATCTGGAGCTGACGCAAAGATTCCCCGGAGTCGATTGGGGATTCTCGCAGCCCATTGAAGACAACATGGAAGAGGCTGTCAGCGGAGTCAAGGGCGAACTGGCGACCAAAGTCTATGGCAGCGATCTGCACATGCTTGAAGACACCGCCAACCAGGTTGCAGGCGTCATGAGCCATGTCCCAGGCATTGAGGATTTGGGAGTCCTGAATGTTACCGGGCAACCTGACCTGAACTACGTGGTCGACCGTCAGGCGGCTGCGCGTTGGCAAATCAATGTAGCCGACATCCAGGATGCCATCCAGACTGCCGTGGGAGGCAACGCGCTTACCCAGGTACTCAAGGGCGAGGAGGTTTATAACCTCACTCTGCGCTACCTCCCGGAGTATCGCAGCACCCGGGATGCGATCGACAATATCCGTCTGCTCTCGCCATCGGGAGAGCGGGTTTCCCTCGCTCAGCTCTGTACCGTCAAGGAAGCCGACGAGGGCTCTGAGATCTATCGTGAAAACAACCAGCGTTATGTTGCCATCAAGTACAGTGTCCGCAACAGGGCTTTGGGCGACGCCGTTAGGGAAGCCATTCAGAAAGTCAACGCGCAGGTGAACCTGCCGCGGGGTTATCACATCGCATGGGAGGGGGAGTTCCAAAGCGAATTGCGCGCCGAGGCGCGGATGCTGATCATCGTGCCGATCACCGCGCTGCTCATCTTCATCATCCTTTACTCGATGTACAAGTCGCTTAAGTGGGCGATCCTGATTCTGGCCACGGTGGCCATGGCCAGCATTGGCGGGCTGCTGGTGCTGCTGGTTACCGGCACCGAATTCAGCGTTTCTTCGGAAGTGGGCTTCCTGGCGCTCTTCGGGGTTTCCGTCCAGTCAGGCGTCATCCTGCTGGAATACATCAACCAGTTGCGCGCCCGCGGCATGGCGGTAGAGGAGGCAGCCGTGGAGGGTGCCGTGGGGCGGTTGCGCCCCATCATGATGACCATGCTCGTGGCCACGCTGGGTCTTCTTCCAGCCGCCTTGTCTCATGGCATCGGATCCGATTCCCAGCGGCCCTTTGCCATTGTCATTGTGGGCGGCTTGATCACGAATCTCTTGATGAGCATCTTCCTGCTCCCGACTCTTTATGTGTGGGTAGCCCGCCCCAACGATGTTCTTCCCGCAACCAATGACGCCGAAGAGGTTTGAACCTGGACAAACCGATACACTTTGCCCCGCCGCAAAGGGAATCGCCCGATCATGGCGATGACCGGGCGGGGCAAGGAATAGAGCCAGTTGCTGCCGGCTAGTTTTTCAGGGTTCCTTGCCTACGACGATGCCTTGCCAGAGACGTGCCACAGACCCTCCATCTGCTCGAGGGAGCGGCCTTTGGTTTCAGGCACGACTGTGCCCATGAAGACGGCGGCGAGAACGCCCATGACGCCGTAGATCCAATAGGCGAAGCCGTGGTTGAAGTGGCTAACGAGATACGGGTTTTTGTCGAGGATGGGGAAGGTCCAACTAACGAGGTAGTTGGCGATCCACTGCGCGGCGACCGCGACGGCCATGGCCTTGCCGCGAATCTGGTTAGGGAAGATTTCGCTTAAGAGCACCCAGGTGACGGGGCCCCAGGAGACGGCAAAACCGGCGGTGTAGACCAACATCGATACGAGCGCGACCATGCCCTTGCCACCGAGCCAGAAGTCTGTGCCGAGGGAGATCATGCTGACGGCCATGACCAGCGCTCCGATGATCTGGAGCGGCTTGCGGCCGAAATGATCGACGGAGAGAATGGCGACGACGGTGAAGGTGAGGTTGACCGAGCCGACGATGACGGTTTGGAGCAGTGAGGCGTTGGTGGTCATGCCCATGCCTTTGAAAATGTCGGTGGCGTAGTAGAGCACGACGTTGATGCCGACGAATTGCTGGAAGACCGAGAGCGTGACGCCGATGAAGATGAGAAGGATGCCGAAGGAAAACAGTTTGCCGGAGTGGTGCTCGCTGAGCGAGGCGCGGATTTCGGAGATTTCCTTTGCGCCTTCTTCGGGAGTGACCAGCTTGGCGAGCACCGCGCGGGCGCCGGATTCGTTGCCCTTGAGCATGAGGTAGCGCGGGGTTTCAGGCACGAGAAAGAGGAGGAGGAGAAAGAGGGCTGCGGGAATGGTTCCGGAGAGGAACATGTAGCGCCAGCCGATGGTGTTGAGCCAGGTGTCGCCGCTGCCGGCTTTGGAGATTCCGAAGTTGACGAAGTAAATGACCAACATGCCGAAGATGATGGCGAATTGGTTCCAGGCGACGAGGTTGCCGCGGACTTTGGCGGGCGCGATTTCAGCGATGTACATGGGCGACAACATGGAGGCCAGGCCCACGCCGATGCCGCCGAGGATGCGGTAAATGACGAAGTTGGTCATGAAGCCCGGCCCGCCGTGGCCGATGGGGGCGAATGGGAATTCCGGCGCGGCGGCGCCAAGGGCTGAGATGAGGAAGAGCACGGCGGCGATGATGAGCCCGCGCTTGCGGCCGATGTGGGTGCTGACCCAGCCGCCAACGAGACCGCCGATGATGCAGCCAATGAGCGCGCTGGAGACGACAAAGCCAAGCAGGGAATTGGCAGCGTTGGCCTGAGCGGGATTGGCGAGATCGGCGAACCGCGGATTGATGAAGTAGGCCTTGAGGCTGTCGACCGCGCCGTTGATGACGGCCGTGTCGTAGCCGAAGAGCAAACCGCCGAGCGTGGCGATGAGGGTGAGCAGAGCGACATACGGGTTCAAGCGCGGCATAGGATCCTTGGAGCTTACGGGTGGAATGAGGGGCGAAATTAGACCGCGTAAGCCAGCGGGGCTAAGCCCTTCCGGATAGCGCGAATACGGACCACTGGAATGATAACCGATTGGATGGATGGCGGGGCGGGAGGGGCCGTTGCAGGGAACAGGGAGAGAGGGGCTCATCGAGCCCTAGGGCCTGTTAACACTACCTGGGGTGGACGGCGTTGCGCGCGAAAAACCGCTCAGACGAGGCGGAGGACAACGGCTGTGGCGGGTCCACCGCCTAGGACGAAAACGAAGTATGAGCGGTTTTTCGCCGCAACCCGAAGGGGCGGGGCCGATTTTCCCCATCTCTTTGTCGCTTGTCGCTCCAGTAGGCCGGCTACAGTTCGCTCCGCGCTCCGTGACCTGGGGAAAATCGGCTCCCGTCGCCGCCATCCCGGGTAGTGTTAACAGGCCCTAACGGGGGTTCAATTGCCGCGGCGACAAGGCGGCGCGGCAAGCGATGCGACAAACGGCGGTGGGGTGGGGGAGGGAAGCGGCTAGCGAATGTGCCAGAGATTCCAGGTGGCGAAGATGCAGAGCGCGACTGCGCCTTCAATGATGAAGGCGAAGCCAACGCCCGCGACTACGTGGCGGAGATTCACGATGGCTTCGGCGGCCCATTCCGCCTGGGGCGCGTCGGGGACGCCGGCGGGCGTGGATGGGGCGGCATAGCTGGTTAAAGAAAGAGAAGACATGGGGAGGGAGGACGAGAGCTGGGCAGATGTAGCGGTTGCGAGTTTCCAGCTTTCAAACTGAGGCTTTGGCATTTGACACCCTCCAGCGGCGCAGATAAGCGATGCGCCGGAAAACCGATCATCCGATTGGCTTTAAAGAGAAATTTCTACCCCAAAACGCAGCAATCGCCTTGCCATAGAAGGAGCGAATCGGGAGAATTCTCTATCGTGCTGATGCGGGTAAGGTTAAGTTGTGGAAAACGCTAAAACCTGGCAGCCGGCTGTGGTTTGAAGGCGAGCGGGACCGTGTAATTCCGAACCAGGAATGTAAACTTTTCCAGAATTCTTGTCTGATTGACGGCCAGGGAGGGGTCGGCCACAAGGGGAACGGCGGGAGGGCTGCGGCGAACTTGCGGGAGCGGGCTGGAGTTGCCAGAACGGCGCGGAGTTGACCGGGCCGCGATGCGCGTGGAGGCTTGCTGGGCGTGGCAAGGATCGAGCTGGATTCTGGCGGCGAAGGCCGGCCGGGCTACTCCTCGATGCGGTAGGTGTATTCCTCAATAACGGGGTTGGTGAGGACTTCGCGGGCGATGCGCTCGACTTCGGCGCGGGCGGCGTCGGAGTGGAGGCCGTCGGCAAGCGAAAGCGCGAAATACTTGCCCTGGCGCACAGCGGTGACACTGGCAAAACCGATTTTGCGGAGAGCGTTGTGGATAGTCTGGCCCTGCGGGTCGAGGACCGATGTCTTCAGCGTGACATAGACATGCGCCTTCATGATCCCTGATTATAGAAGCAGGGACTAGGGACTAGGGACTGGGGACTAACGATGGCGTTGAGGCGCCGGATTTGAGTTGGTCTGACATAGAAGTTGGGCTTGCGGAATTCTTCAGGATTCCGCATCTCGCTAAGCGTTCGCAATTCCCCAAGGAGAGATAAAACGCAATGGTCAATTATCTGGAACTGCCGGTAGGAGACCGCGCGCCGGAGGTCTTTCGGGCGGTCATCGAGATTCCTCTGGACGGGACGCAGAAGTTTGAGTACGACAAGCAACTGCATGTGTTCAAGCTGGACCGGAACCTGCACTCGCCGGTGCACTATCCGGGCGACTACGGATTCATTCCGTCGACGTTGAGCGACGACGGGGATCCGCTGGACGTGCTGGTGCTGGTGCCGGGCCCGAGCTTTCCGGGCTGCGTGCAGGAGGTGCGGCCCATCGGGCTTCTGGAGATGCTGGATCAGGGAATCCTGGACGAGAAAGTGCTGGCGGTGGGGAAAAACAATCCGCGATTCGCGAATATCTGGAATTACACGGATATTTATCCGCACATGCTGAAGGAGATTACGCATTTCTTCTCAATCTACAAGGACCTGGAAGGGAAGCGCGTGGAGATGAAGGGCTGGCGCGATGCGTCCTATGCGCGGGACCGCGTGGCGCACACGATCAAGCAGTTCGAGGAGAACAAGGCGAAGCAGCGCGAGGCGAAGAAGGTGGCAGTGTAAATACAGTGATCAGTTGTCAGTGGACAGTGATCAGAAAACGGCGCCAGCCGTGTGAGCGTGCCAGGCGCGAGGTTTGAAATCGAGGCACTACTTAGCGGCGGGCACGGCGGCGAGGGCGCGGCGGCGAGCGAGCGGCCGCGCGGTGAACCAGTAGAGCGGCGGCCCGAGAAGAGCAATCCCAGACGCAAATAGAAGAGATGAGACGTTGGCGAGGGCGGTGCCCGGATCGCCGAGCTTTTCGCTGCGCGAGGCGTAGAGCGCGTAGGCGATGAGGAGGGTGGGACCGACGGCGAGCAGGCAGGCGAAGGCGAAGTTGCCGGCGCGGAAGGGGCGCGGGAGTTGCGGCTCGCGAATACGGAGAGCGATGAGGGAGACGAACTCGAGGATGAGGCTGGTGCCGTAAAGAATGAGGTCGATGGAGATGAGCCGCTCGAAGGGCAGATTGAGAGCGAGCGCCCAGCCCAGCCCGCAAAAGAGCACGCTGACCCAGGGAACACCGCGGCGGTTGCGGCGCTCGAGGATGCGCGGCAACATGCCGTCGGCAGCCATGGCGATGGGCAGGCGCGTGTAGCTCATCATGAGCGCGTTGAACATTCCCACACCGCAGATGACTCCGCCGGCCACGACGGCCATGTTCAGGAGGGAACCGCCGAGTGTGCCGCCGGCGATGGCCCACGAACCGGTGGTGAATCCCTGAGGCGAGAGTCCGGCCACGGCCATTGCGGCGAGCGGAAGAACGTAGGTGACGACGGTGATGATGATGGCGCCGATGATGGCTCGCGGGTAGTTGCGCTGAGGACGATCGACATCGCGCGCGATAGTGGAGGCGTTGTCCCAGCCCATGTAATTCCACAAGGCGACGAGGATTGCGGTAGAAAGGCCAGCACTGGCATCCGGTCCAAGAGCGGAGCGGCCCCAGTGCATGACGGGATGGAGCGTGAGGCCGCGCCAGAAGCCGAGAAGAACAAAGATGGCAAAGGGCACGAGGAGCAGCGCGGACATCCAGACGGAGTCGTCGCCGACGCGGGGTGCGCCGCGCAGGTTCCACGCGCAGCAAAGGGCGACAACAGCCAGCGACCAAAGATAGTCGCGCGGGGCGGCGGTAAGCGCGGGGCTGAATTTGCCCAGATAGAGGACGAAGATGGAGGGGTAGAGCGCCATATCGAAGATGCTGGCGGAGAGCGAGAGCCAGCTTTCCTGATATCCCCAGAATGGCCCGAGGCCGCGGCGGACCCAGACGTAAAAGCCGCCCTCGTCGGGGATGGCGGCGGCGAGTTCGCCGATCATGAGGGCGGTGGGCAGGCTCCAGATGAGCGGGACGACGAGCAGAATAACGATCGCCCAGCCAAAGCCCGCGCCACCCAGAATGTCCTCTATGCCGTACGGCCCCCCCGACACCATAAAGAAGGTGGCGGCGATGAGGGGCAGAAGGAGCAGTTTATTGTGCGCAGGCTTGAGGATGGGACGCATAGAGATGACTGTAATCGGGGAGGCAGGAAAGGGAAAGCAACGCGAGCGGGGTGAACGCGAGTTCCGGTATAATCCACTGAGAGCCGGAGAGATGGCCGAGTGGCTGAAGGCGGCGGTTTGCTAAACCGTTGTACGGTCAAAAGCTGTACCGGGGGTTCGAATCCCCCTCTCTCCGCCATTTAGATGTTTTATAACGTCCAGTAAAGTGCAACTAGATCAAGTAATTAACTCATTCTAAATATTTTCTCCTCTTTTTCCGTCCAATACGGTACTATGAAAGCCACGCACGGTGGGGGGTACTTCTGGGGGTATTTTTCTTTTTGTTGGGGGGTACTTTCTAAAACCAGCAGTCTTGGGAGGGGAAAATGGCACTTACAGACACGGAAATTCGCAAGGCAAGGGCGAGAGACAAGGCTTACAGGGTGAGCGATGGAAGCGGGCTTTACCTCTGGGTTACTCCCGCCGGTGGAAAGCTCTGGCGCTGGGCATACGATTTCGCAGGCAAAGAGAAGCTCATGTCCTTTGGCCGGTATCCAGACGTTTCCCTAGCTCTGGCAAGAGAACGTCACGGAGAGGCGCGCAAGCTCCTAGCTACAGGCATTGACCCGATGGCACAGCGTAAGGTTGAGAAGTCGGCACAATTGGCTTTGAGCGTCAATTCCTTTCAGAGCGTAGCTGCCCTTTGGATGGAACATTGGAAGGACGGGAAAAGCCCGCGCCATGTGGACTATGTAAAGCGGCGCATGGACGCCGATATTCTGCCCTGCCTGGGGGCGCGGCCTATCGCAGAGATCGAAGCACCGGAACTGGTGGCCATGACCAAGGCAATCGAGGGGCGTGGCGCACGGGACATTGCCAAGCGCGCTCTGGAGACTGCCGGGCAAGTGTTTCGCTATGCCATTGCCCACGGACACGCAAGGCGCAATCCGGCCAGTGAGATTCGCCCTAGCGACATTCTGAAATCCACACGCAAGGTCAACTACGCCCGCGTGGATGCAAAGGACCTCTCTCCCCTTCTGAAAGCAATGGAGGTCTACAGAGGCACTCCAGTAACCCGCCTCGCCATCAAGCTGCTATCTCTCACCTTTGTGCGCACCAGCGAACTGATTGGAGCCAAGTGGTCAGAGTTTGATATTGAGGCCTCCCGTTGGGACATTCCCGAACAGCGAATGAAGATGCGCACCCCGCACATTGTCCCTTTGGCCGCGCAAGCAATCGAAGTGTTGGAGATGCTCCGCACATTGACCGGGGCGAGTGAATGGCTGTTCCCCGGTGACCGTAGCGCCGCAAAGCCCATGAGCAACAACACGATTTTGAAGGCTCTGGAGCGCATGGGCTACAAAGGCAAAATGACAGGCCATGGCTTTCGCGGCCTAGCCTCCACCGTGTTGCATGAAAAGGGCTATGCGCATGAGCACATCGAATTGCAGCTTGCACACGCGCCCCGCAACGCTGTGAGCGCGGCCTATAACCACGCCCTCTACCTGGAGCCCCGTGCCAAGATGATGCAGGACTGGGCCGATTTCCTGGAGCGGACGCAGCGCGGGGGTAAGGTGTTGCCCTTCCGTGGAACAGCGGCATAGCCACTCGGTCAACTCGGCCGGCAGAGAATCAGGCCATGCCCTACAATCCAATCCCACACGGATGCCAAGGCGTGAATCCCACTCCGGGCGTCATCTTGACGACAAGGGATTCACGCCAGTACGTTGCCCCCTGATTTCCCGGCTGACCTTGATCTGCCGGGCAATCCACTCCTCTACTTCTGTTTCGATCCAGCCGACGGCCCTGGCCCCCAGCGACACGGGCCTTGGGAACCTTCCTTCAGTGACGCGCAGATAGACGGTACTGCGTGACAGGCCGGTGCGGTCCAACACGTTTGGCAATCTCAGAATCTTCTCGGGCATCCTCTTACCTCCAGGTCCGTAAGTCGCCGATCTTCTACTACTGCAATGTACATAGCTTATAGTGTGCCATATTCGGCTGCGGCAAACAAATTGCTTATCGGCTAAAATCGCGAGAAGAGAACCGACTACCGCGACGTGCATAGCAGTTGTGGCGTGTCATGATAGATGAGGTTAACCGAGTGTCGAGCATTTAGTGCGCCTTGGGAATGGGAGCAGACAGAAGGCGCAAGGGAACGCAGTATGAAAGCGAGAGGTCCATTTGTGGTAGTAAAGAAGAAAATCAGGACTGCGATCAAAAAAGCGCAAGAGGCGGCTGACGACAGGCCAGGAATGACGCTCCGGCTTCCGATTGATTTGCGGGAAGCAATAACGGAGGAATCGCGCGTGAAGGGCGATCTGGCGCGGATTGTGCTCTTCGCCCTGAGTCAGGTTGATCGGGAAAAAGTGGAGATTCAGCAAACCCGCAAGGCAGGCCTGGAGCTTTCCAACCCGCAACTCCTTCATGTCGGACCAGAGGCCAGGACGGCGCTAAAGGAATGGGCAGAATCCGAGGGAGTCAGTATCAACGCGATTGTCGTCAGCGTCCTCGAAGAGTTCTTCAAGCGCCTCAAGCGCAGCAAGGCGCTACGGGAAGAATTGCGGCTTGAACTTCGCGCTCACAGGAGCTTCACTTCGCAATAGGCTTGCATTAAATTCAAGGAATCTTTTCCGGAAAACCTCCCAGAATGCCATCCCGGCTCAGCGAGTATCGGCCTGGCCAGCTCCGCGTCAAGGCTAAACCGCGTAGAACGCGGCGCTACGCGGCCTTGACCCGGAGCTTCAACCCAGGCCGAATTGCCAGCTATCCGGGCATGAGCATGGAAAAGCAAAAGCCAAAACAAGGCCCTCCCGTTTTCGTCGTTGCGGTCCGCATCAAGAGATCAAGAAGGCCAGCGGTGAAGGCCGTGCCCGCACACCCAGACCACGAATAAGGACGATTCGCAGTCTTGGAGTTGGAGTGAATCAGTCGTGAGTATTCGTCTTTCTTCGTCATTACTCGCGCGATTCTTGCAGCCGTAGGCTGCGCTTTCTGACGGTCGAGGGCCGCCAGGAGGTAGGCTGTTTTGCAGTCGTCTTAACCGGGTATTGCAGTAGTGGAACATAAAGCGCAGACGCACAATGGCTGTTTTGCTCTTGTATCCCGTTTGTTTCTAGCGATTTATAGTGCCGCACACATGTACCCTTAAGAGGGCCATGTGCGGCACATTGCGGAGCGGCCTGGGAAGGCAAAAAAAGGCTCACACATGCTCACAAAGGCGCACAAAGGCTCAGAAAGCCTCATTTCGCTTGCATGGTCGAGGGTTTCGCCGCTATGCAGGCCTGGACGCACAGAATGCGGCTTGTAAGCGTCTGAAAGCCGTCTAAGGCCCTCCGGCCATACCCCAGAGGCGCGGCGCGCACGAAAAGGGCTATGGGCATGAACACATCGAATTGCAGCTTGCACGCGCGCCGCGCAATGCCGTGAGCGCGGCTTATAACCATGCCTTGTATCTTGAGCGGCGCACCAAAATAATGAAGGATTGGGCGGATTTTCTGGAGCAAACTCTACGCGGCGGCAAGCTGATTCCGTTTCGCAGCCATGTAGCATGAAGCGCCGAACGGCCCCATAGGCGGACTGCTTTCATTGGTGGACTTGTAACCGAGTCCAAGGTGGCTGTAGGCAACTTCGGAGATGTCGCGGCCTCGCTCACCAGCCGGGAGCGTTGACCGCCAGCGCGCGCCGCGTCACTTCGCCCTTTCTTTGGCTGCCTTTCGCCGCCTCTGTGTGCCAGCGATCCAAGCGCATTTCTGGGTGCAATACGTCCTCGGATGTTTCGACCGTATCTTGAAAATCTTCTGGCACTGTAGGCACCTCTCGTACCTCAACCCGTTGAGGCTGTCTATGTACACAGTGGCAAGGATGGCCTCAAGAGTGGAATGGACGTATATCACCGCATACAGTTTGTGCCGCCAATCGGGGCTGGGATTCTCCGGCAGGGGTTGAATGACGATTTGATCCGGCCAGCCGAGCAACCAATGAAACTCGGTTAATGACAGCTCACCAATAATCGGCAACAGTGGGGAGGGTACTGAAAGCCCAGTCCCTCCCCTGCCATTCTCAACAGTCGGTATTCCCCGGAAAGGTCCCTTCCGCATAAGAAGCACAATCAACTGTTGCCAGCGTCGAAAGTCGCTCCAACTAAGGGACTCGTGGTGCTTCGGAAACTCGTCGTTCATTGAGCGGAAGTATCCCGTAAAGCCGAGAAAGTCCAAAGCCTCTTTAGGCGTTCTCACGTCAAGAAATACCTCTCGGATTTGATACGCACTCATCGATGAATCCTCCCTTTGCCCGTCAGGTTGAAACCGATAGAGAACGTCATGCTTTAACCGTGCATAACTGATTTTGACGTTGAAGAAGGGATCAAATGAGATTTCAACCTCCATTGCTGGGAGGGTAGGACGTGAAGGTAGCGGTATATCCGGGGATGCCTCAATCTTTCTGCTCTTCCGATGCGCTTTTTTCATTGTTCTATGATTGTTCCATAGACCATAGGACATGAACAGACATAATCTCAAAACTGTAGGACGGACATGCAAGACGCTAAACAGTGGTGGACTTGCTCAATACAGGAGGGTAGAGAGTGGACAATCCAGAGAAGATTATTCGACTGCAAGCTGTGAAGGCGCGGTGTGGCCTGAGCAGGAGCACGCTTTACAACCGCATGGTGGCGGGGGAGTTCCCTTGCTCCGTAGCGCTGGGGCCGCGTTCCGTGGGCTGGGTAGAGTCTGAAATCAATGCGTGGATTGCAGCCCGGATCAACGCGAGCCGCAAAGATGGCCGGGGCAGCAAGTCACAGGCTGCTTAATGGCGGCGCATGAAGCGAGAACGGGGAACGTGCATGACGAGCGAAACAAGAAACAACCCCGGCCTGACCTGGGAAGGCGTGGACCTTCCCCGCGTCACTCCGGGGGATTACCGCGCTGTATGCATCAACTGGCAAGGCCCGGCATGGGTTCGGGCCTTTCGGCGCTGGAGTGTCCGACTGGAGTTTTCATTGCTGGCTGATGGAACCCGCATATCCGGGTTCTACAACCTTGGCAGCGACACGGCAAAGCCGCATATAGGCCGCCGGTCGCGTTTCTATGCGGTTTGGTCTCAGGCAAATGGAGAAGCGCCTCGCAAAGGCCAGCAAATGACGCTGGAGACATTCACAGAGGCGGGCTTACTTTACACAGTGCGAGTGGCCAATGCTGCGAAAGACGAGCGAGCTGCCGACAAACCGGATGTGCTGGTGTATAGCCGCGTCACCGATGTTCTGAGAGTCGAGCGGAAATGAAGTCAGATAGCGCACCCTTCCGTTCCCCGCTCTTTCAATCGTTTAATCAGGAATCCTTCAATCTCTTAATACCCAAATGAACTAATCAACCAATCAAGTAGGCATCGGAGAGGCAAAGACAAATTTCGCCTTCCTGCCTTCAAGTTCCGCCTCTTGCCGGGCGGAGGTAAGAGCACCCAAGAACTCAAACCACAAGGGGCGGGGGCTTAATCGTCTTCGCCTCAGGCATGGGCAGGTCTCCGGGCATCAACGCCGGGGGCATCCCGCCAAATACTCCCCAACCCCGCCTCGTTCTGGAGACCCTGGAAAAGATTCATGGCCCTTGGAAGATTGACAATCGAATCCAGCGGACTATGCTTTCTGCAATGACCTTACTTCTATTCTTGCTCGTGGCTACGGCGGTTGTGACTCTTATCGCTAATGCAGCAAACGCAGGCCCCCAGAAGGGACATGATCCCTTTCCGGTGACCATTATCAGAGGCGGCAAAACCATCACCTTTGATGGACATGATACCGAGCGGCTGGAGAAGGAAATTGAGTCCGCAACGGCCCAAGCTAAAGCGACCTCAACCGAGATGCGGGACAGGCTTGCGGACAAGGAAAGGATGACCGTGGCAATCACCGGCACTCTCAGTGAGCCGCGCGCACAGATTGCCATCAAAATCAACTCCACCAGAAATGCTCGATTTGTCGAGGGAGTCTCTCTCGATACCGACTACCTGGTAGCCGCGCGAATGGATACGACAAAAGCGAGAGCGGCGGCGCAGAATGGCACCATTATCTTAACTGAACAGCAACTCACAAACTTCCTCAGCACGGGAGAATTCCCGTACCACCGGCGCAGGGATACACATTCTGGCTTGAACTTCGATGAATCCGAAATTAAATGGGAAGACACTTGCGATCCGTGTGTACGATACCGGCTCGCCTATGCCGACAGTTCAGGGGAGTACAGCGAGCGGATCATTGAAGTAATCCATTTAGCTGGCGAGCATCCAAACGGGTATAAGTACTTGGCCGCTTTCGATGACGGCCATATCAAGACATTTCGCAAAGATCGAATTTTGAAACTGGAACGGCTCGGCTAGACCGGCATCATCCGCTCAAGGGTTTGTGTTCACCGTGGGCAGACCAGACCCCACGGCTGCGGTGCGCGGAATCAACTGGAATGAATCGAGAAAGCGCGTGGTATCGGCATAAGGTCTCCCCAGCGGTGTGAATACCGCCGTCTTGTATAGCGTGGCATCCACCAGATAGAAACGGGCGGAGATATGAAAAACGCTGCTTTCCGCCTCAAATTCTGCGCCGGGGTATGCGCCGAGGGCGATCTTCTTCTCGCTAAGAACATGCGCATTAGCGGCGGCCAAGAAACTCATTTTTCCTGCTAGCAGTTCAAGCTCACCACTCGGACTCGAAACGCCTGTGGGTTCATCGTAAATCGCGACCATCAACCCAACTTGGGAATCTTCCGCGATATACAATCGCCCCCCTGCACCATCCGGAGTGGCGGGAGCCTTGGCCTTTATCATTTGCGGCTCTGACGGATACGCCGCGCTAAATCCGGCAGAAGGATAACTGTACGTCTTTGGTTGCGGGAGAGTGTTGTTGACTGTGGTTGTGATGGATGGGGGCGCGGGCGGCGATGGTGAGTTCACTGGCCGCGATGCATTCGGCTGTAGAACTCCTTCAATGTAATACGTCTCGCTCGAAACCCTTCCTGTGCCGTCAATGCTTGGAGCCTGCATAAAGAGCTTGACCTGGCTGCGATTGAACTCCGCATCTATGGTGGAATTCGCCTCGGGTCTCCTACAGTTCCGATAGACGGTTGACACCTGGCTCTCAGCTAGTGCGTTAGCCAAATTTGCCGCCACATCTGGTTTAGCATCGCACTCAGCGATAACAATTCGACCGTCCGGTAGAAGCAGCTTAAGCACTGCCCCGCTCACAGTTGCCGTTCCAGAATTAGGCAGTGTGAAGTAGGACGTACACCCCGAGCTGTAGCAGGAGATCGTATCCTTCCCCGATACCTGCCAGTCGTAAGAGGTCGTGGTTGGGATGTTTTCTATCACGGTGACTTTCAGCTTGATGGTTTCTGCTGCCATCGCGCTGGAGATACCAAGGACAACCACTAGCAAAGCAACGATTCTCCCGCTTTGATTAGGCTTCGTGCGCATGACCCTTGCCCTCACGATGACTCCATTTTGTTTTCGAGGTTTCACGCAGTATACGCCCCGTTGCAGTGAGAGAGCGGTGACGGCCTTCCCACTGCGCCGAGCGCTCACGAATCTCTACAATGCCTTTAGTTGGCTGGTGGCTGCGCGTTCGGCTGCGTTCGCATCTGTTCGCCTTCGTTCGGTTGCTGAGCAACTGGAGCCGCACCCGACTCAGTGTGATGGACCCGCTTTCGCTTCACAGGAATAGGCTGCGGCGGGGCTTGAGGCGCGCTCACAGCCGCTGGTGGCGTTGCAGGCGGGGTAACGGGATGGGAAGAGAATAGAGCCGTCAGAAACAGCACCAGCAACCCACCAGCGATGAATGCCACCACCAGAGCCGCGCCGTTCCCCGCACGTTGCTGTGGAGGCGCGGCGGAGCCGGGAGCCGCATCCCCGCCAGCCGCCGTACCCTTGCCCGCGTAGGTACGGCTATAGAGTCCCGTACCGGGGATGGAAGCCGCCGTGTACGATCTGCCCTTCGCATCGGTACCGACGCGAAAGCCGCGCACTCCGATGGAAGTTCCCACGCCGGACTTGGACAGATTGAACCGGAGCGGTCCAAGTTTGATGCTCTTACGAAATCGCCATGCCATGTTCCCGCAATTCTACGCCCCGCCAGCGCGCCGCCATTGGCTCTAAGTGGTTTGCAGAGTAATCGGGCGAACTTTCTAATCCCAGACATATCCCGCCCTTTGTTCTCAGCCGATTGCGCGGCGGAATTTGCGCGGGGGGGCCATTATGGGGGCCAATGGAGGTGTGAGCCTATCAGACACGAGAATCGCCGCTCTAAAACCGAAAGCGGGGCGTTATTCGGTCCGTGACGGGAGCGGCCTCTATTTGGAGGTCTGGCCCAGCGGTGTGAAGAGTTGGAGGGTTCGCTACTTGCTGAATGGGCATCGCCGCCGCATCAATCTAGGGCGCTATCTCGGCTTGAGCTTATCCGCCGCGCGGATCAAGAGAAACGAACTGGCGACGGCAATCCGTGCCGGTAGCTCTCCAGCGGACGAGCGGCGCAAGCAAAAGCAGGAAATGCTGCGCGGATTGACGGTGAAAGATTTTGGCGAGCGGTATCTGTGCGAAGTGGTGGCGCGGGCGCGCAAAGACCCCGCTCCGGTGCGGCGGTATCTGGAGCGAGATGTGTACCCGGTGATAGGAGCGGTGCCGGTTTCCATGGTGCGGACTGAGCATGTGCGGGACCTTGTGTTTGCGATTCGGGATGCCGGACACGGGCAAGCGGCGGTAGCGGTTCGCAATCTGCTCAAGCGGGTTTGGGACTATGCGCTTGCGTGTGGGATGGTAGCGGACAATCCGGCTCGCATGACGCCAGTCAAATACATTTCAATAGCGAAGGCCCGGAGCAGAGCCTTGAACGAGGCCGAAATCGGGACATTTCTCCGCAGATTGGACGCCGCCCCACTGCGGTCCATTCTGAAAATCGCTCTCCGGCTGACTCTGTTGACGCTCGCCCGGAAATCGGAGTTGCGCCTGGCGCGTTGGGAGCACATCGATCTGGAGCGCGGCGAGTGGGAGATTCCGCCAGAGCACTCCAAGACGGGCGCGGGGCAGATTGTCTATTTGTCGCGTCAAGCATCGGCGTTGCTGGTGCGATTGCGGACGCCAGCGGAGCATGTGGGATATGTGTTCCCGGCATTGGGCAGCGATGGCAGCTCACCCATTGGGCAGAGCACACTCAACCGCGCCTTGGAGCGAGCACAGCGCGGCATGGCGCATTTCACGGTGCATGATCTGCGGCGGACGGGTGCCACACGTCTAAGCGAGATGGGATACAGCCCGGATTGGATTGAGAAGGCATTGAACCATAAACTGCGCGGGGTGCGCGGAATCTACAACCGGGCCGAATATGGACCCCAGCGCCGCAAGATGCTGCAAGAGTGGGCAGACAGCCTGGACTCTTTGCAGTGTTCGGCTAAGGCAGCCTAGGCGCGGCATAGGGCGCGGGCGCTTTGAGAAGGCAAAGAGCGGTCTCAGTGTCGCCAGAGCGAGCGGGTCCTTCCCCATCCGTGCGAGCTACGGGTGACGCGCCACCCCACCCCTGCCCTAGCGCCAGCCGTTTTTTACCCGAGTTCCGTTTCCGCATTTCTTTGTTACATTTTTCGATCATGTTTCTGATTCCTTGGCCGTTACGCGAAAAATGGAGACGGAACTTACGGAACTGAAAGCCCCTTTTTCCAGTCACTC
The DNA here is from genome assembly GCA_963832805.1 of uncultured Acidobacteriaceae bacterium. Lineage (GTDB taxonomy): Bacteria > Acidobacteriota > Terriglobia > Terriglobales > Acidobacteriaceae > Telmatobacter. Next base: position 25,811 of record CAWHVN010000008.1, read on the forward strand.
GCAACAGATTATCCCCGGTTCCTGGCACCCCTCCCGCCAGCGCCGGGAGATTGACCCCCTTCGCAGCCCCATCGGCGCGCCGTGCGAGAATCCGGGTGCAAGTGGCACGGGCAGCATGGAGCCGATTCGCCCTAAGCGTAGCTCTGGCGGGGGTACTTTCGGGGGTATTCTCGGAGCGTCAATTTTCAAGTCACTGCAACTAAATACCTTAAATGCTGATAGGAATCCCCCTCTCTCCGCCAGGACTCCTTCCGAAAACAGCCCAAAACATCTTGCATGAGAGGATGTCCCACCCATAGTTGAAAGTTGAGCGGCGGTTCAGCCTGATTCTGAAAAAATCGGCCAGACTAAATGATAAATTTCGGCCTGCGTGGTTCGGTTTGTGCCCGATTGACGGGCATGTTTGCCTAATTCATCCCAAGTGATGGTCCCGTCAAGAGCCTGGAAACCGGAGCGTTGGTCAGATTCATGCTAGTCGCAGTCGTGCGGTAGTTCCAACTCCGCGTTCACGGGCCAGCTACCACCTCGCTCCCCAGCTCGAGTTGTCTATCCTTCAGCCAAAACGGTATGGGATCCAGACTTGCATGGCCGAGGGAGTGCGGTTGGCCCAGGCGTAGTAAGGAATAAGCCTGAGAGTCGTAGGCGACTCGGTAAGCGCTTCGCTCTCGGCAGCCGAGTAGTAGAGGCCAGTCTCCGTTGGGCTCTGGACGAAGGATCCAGGGTGCTCAAGGACGAGCACACCGCCTAAGAGATCCGGCTCAAAGTGCGCGGCGGTGGTGGCGTCGAGTTTCGCTGTGTAGCCAACGAGGTTGGCGGAACGCTCGCGTGCCGGCTGATCAAGGTGCTCCATGCAGAAGACAATCGGACCGCGCTGGAAGGCGATGCGCCCTCGATCTTCGTTGACGGCTGGGTTGGCCTTGAGCAGGCGTGTGGACATGTCGAACGACAACTCGACTGTGTCTCCTGTGGACCAGCGGCGCCGGATCGGCAGATAAGCCCCGGGCCGCACGCCGGCAAGCGATGCGCCGTTGACGCGGACCATGGTCTGTTGTGACCAACCCGGGATGCGGACGTACAGCGTGAACTCGCTCGGTTCTGAGGGACTGACTGCGACGTTGACGTCGCCCCCCCAGGGATAGCGCGTCGTCTGCTGAATCCGGAAGGTGCGGCCGTCATGGAAGTGCCAGTTGAAAGTCGAGTTGTCGTAGAGATGCACGTAGACCCCGTCGTCGCTGGTGCTGTAAAAGTAGCCGGGCAGCGAGGCGAAGGTCCGCTCCAGATTGGGCGGGCAGCAGGTCGTGTAATACCAGGGGTTGCGAATTTTTCCTTCCGGATCCTCCACGTATCGGGAGTCGGAAGCTGGATCGAATGCCAACGGGTTGCGATAACAATAGGTCGTTCCGTCAAGCGACATTCCGGAGTTGATTCCGTTGTAGAGGGCGCGCTCCATCACATCGGCGAATCTCGCTTCGCCCGAAGCCGCGAGCATGCGCCAATTCCACATCATGTTGCCGATCGCGGCGCAACTCTCCCCATAGGCGCGCGCGTTCGGCAATTCGTATGGATCACCGAAAGCTTCACCTTCCTGCCGGGCGCCGACGCCACCGGTGACGTAAAGCTGATGCGAAGTCAGGTCGTCCCAAATTCCGTTTAGTGTCTTCCAGTAGGTCGGATCTCCGGTTTCCAGGTAGTAATCTGTGGCGCCGCAGCAGGCATACATGGCGCGGACAGCATGACCTTCAAGGTGCATACGCGAAGTGAAGGGAACGCCACAGAACATGTAGGTGATCTGGCCGGGCTGAAGGGGGATCCGCTTGTCTCCGTGGAGGATGTAGCCAGCCAGGTCCACGTACTGCCGCTTTCCGGTGGTGCGATGCAGCTCGATGAGCGCCATCTCGATCTCCGGATGCCCGGCGACGATTCCCTTCTGGTTCGGCTCCGGCCCATAGTCGGGAATCAGAAAATCGTCGACAAAGCGGATGCCTGCGTCGAGCAATGTCCGGTCACCGGTGGCGCGATAATAGGCAATCGCTCCCTGCAGGAGATGGCCGATGTTATAGAGCTCGTGGCCGGTGGTTTGCGTCGGATACAACATGCGCAGCGGTTTTCTATCTTCCACAAAGTAGGTATTCAGATAGCCCCCTGGTTCCTGCGCAGCGACCACGTCGCGGATCATCGCGTCGGCAGTCGCCTTCAGTTCCGCGCGGTCGCCGGACTGAAGGACGAATGCGGCAGCTTCCAGCCACTTGTAAATATCGGAATCAGAGTAGACCGGCCCCTGTTGCGGCGCGGAGGATCTGCCGGTGAGGCGCAGGAAGTTATCCATGCGGCCGTGCGCGATCAGTTCGTCGTGCATAGAGGGAATGCTGGAATCGATATTGGTAACGCGTCGCTTGAACCAGAAGCCCTCCTGAATCGTCACCGCCCGAACGGGCACGGGCTCCAATTTGGCAAAGGGCGATCGCGAGAAGTCGGCGACGCCGGCGGCCTGCCAGGTTGTACCGGACGCGGCGGTTGCGTCTGGCCCGGCAGCCAAAAGGGAAAGCAGGTTTCCCTGTTTCGGGTTTGCCTGAGCGATAGCCGGCGTGACGCAGGACGCCGCTGCGGCAGCGATGAACTTGCGGCGAGAGAGACCGATCTTCATGTTGAACCTCTTTCCATCCGATTTTTCAGGGCGGTGTCAGGAAACCAGCTCGATTTCCTGCAGGCACATGCCATAACGGCTGCCTGGTGGATCGATTGCGTAGTCCGTGTGCAACCAATCGTTTGTGAAATTGGCGCTGTAGCACAACCACATCGTTCTTCCATCCGGCTGGGTGAACTTGCTTGGAATATTCACGAAATAGCCCTGGGCGCCAAAGTCTTTGAGATAGCAAACCATCCGCCATGGGCCGGCCACTTTGTCCGCCTCAAGAATCAGCGTGCTGATGGTTTGCGTGCTCGGCCATCCATCGGCAACACACATCAGAAACCGATCCAAAACCGGATTATAGGTGATCGTGACGCTGCCAAGATGGTTCTTCCATTCCAGCATGGGGCGCATGTTTTTAAAGTGTTGTGACCACTTGGCAGCGCCGTCTCCATCGTAGCCGGCAAAAAATTCATACTGGCTGGCGTCGTTCACGGTTTCAGGACTTAGCGCGACTCTTGTCAGGTAGATCGCGTCTCCTGAGAGCCAGCTCACCGCACCGAGACGTGGGTGCGGCGCGTCAGGCGCGGCGCCGTGTCCTACAAGATATGCCTTGCCGTCGGGCGAGTGCTGCATGTTCCTGCCAAAATCCACAAAGTGCATAACCCCGAGTTGGGGCAGACCAACCGCCGGAATCAGCGAGCCGATGTCGCTGCCCGGAGCGTCGCCGTTGAACGCTTTCTTCGTGTGTTCGAGCGCGTGAAGTTTGTCCGCAGCCCCGTGAATATCCTCCGGGAAAAGCGGTGCCCATGGCCTGCATGGGCTTTCGACCCAGGTCTTTCCAAAATCGCGGGAGTAGCGGCAGCCGAGATACGGGCCGAGCCACGCCCAGTTGTATACGACGCCTGCGGTCTTGCGATAGTTGATGTCGCAACAATAGGTGCCGTAGTACCAGACGCCGTCATGCACGATGTTGGCGCATGGGTAGCGGCCCCCATAGGGCATACCTGAGGATTTCCAGTTCCCCAGTGCCGTCACTTCAAGCTGTAATGGATCGTCGCCGACAATCTTCGCAAATCCTGTTGTGGCATTGAATCCCTGATCGCAGGCTGACCGGACCTTGTTCCCGGCATCATCCAGGACGTAGCCATCGGCGAACGAAGAGTACTGCGTGCCGTCGCTGGCCCACGAGGGATACCAGGTGTCGGTGCTTGCGTACTGCTGATGGCGGCCGGTGAAATAGAGCCCCCGAAACTCCCGTGACACAGGAATCGGACACTGCGCGGGGACGCGTGACTTCCACTCGCCCGGGTAGGGGTGTGGCTGGGCGGCCGCAGTCAGGGAGCCCGCCGAGGACCGAGCAGCCAATGCCGAGAGACCGAGCGCGAGGAAGCTTCGCCGCGAGCGCTTCGTCACTTCACGATCCTTCATGCTTGATCCCCCATGGCCTCACGCCAGAGGCTCGAACTCTCCCAAGCACGAGTCTTCATCGGAATGTCGCTGTTCTTCCAGCAGCTTTCCCACCGTACCGACGGCAACACGGCGCTTACCAGCGATTCTCTGCGCCCCTCGCTGCTTGTCTTTCAGTCTCGTCTAGGTTCTGACAAGCCTCGAAGGGCCGACTTCCCATGCGACCAATCGGCCACCGCTCTCCAAACACAAAGAGGCCAGCTGTGCGCGTGGTTCGTTCGCACAACTGGCAGATAGGAGGAGAAGCCTTTGAGTGGCTTCCGCTGTCGCCATCTGGCCCCCTGCGCAAGACTGCCTCAATGGAGTGGCCAATGGCTGTTAGGACTCGTTGCGCCGGAAAGGCCGGCGGACTGCCCGCCGGCCATCCCGCGGCATGGCTAGAAGCTGGCTCGCAAGTGCAACTGGAAGTAGCGCGCCGGTAGCTGGTTCGTGACCTGTCCAAAGGTGCTGCTGGAAAGATCCCCGGTCGTCTGCCAAAGGTTGGAGCGGTTGAAAAGATTGAAGACCTCACCCTTGGCCTCAATGTTCATCTTTTCCGCGAAGAACCACGGAACGTTGAAGTGCTTCTCGAAGGTGAAGTCCATGTCCTTGTATCCGGGCTGGTCATAGGTGTTGCGGCCGATGTTCCCTTCCTGGCCGAGGCTTGGAGTTGGGAACTTCGCGGCAGCCGCGCCACCGGCCGGTGACCCGAATATACCGTTGAGGAACGCGCTCTTCGATTGCCCGCTTAAATGCCGGCCGAAGGACGGCGCGATGGGCACGTCGTAGTCCGTACCATCGGCGTTGTAGTCGCCGCCGGCATCGCCGACGATGGTGCTGCCCGACGGGCAACCACCATTTACGAGAGCCGCGCCGCCGCTGCAGACCGGAACAAAGGGAGCGCTGGTGTAGACGGTGAAAGGAATTCCAGTTTGGCCGATAAACTTGCCGCCGAACTGCCATCCGCCGAGAATGTTCCTGACCACGGCGCTGGAATAGTTGTGCGGAACATCCCAGGTGCCCGCGGCCTGGAACTGTTGCCGAATGTCATAGTCGGCGCGTCCGCGCTGGAACGGGAAGTTCTGCGTCTCGATCACGTTGTCGTTGTAGCTGTTGGTGTCGAAGGTACCTTCGGTCAGCGTCTGCGCATCGCTCATGGTGTCGAGGGCTTTCCCGTAGGTGTAGATGGCTTGCAAGGCCAGGCCGTGGGAGTAGGTCTTCGTGGCCATCGCAGTGCCATAGTTGCCTGCGGAATTGGTGTTGGTAAAGGCGTAAGCGATGCCGCCGAAATACGGGCTGAGGCGATTCTGCGTGCCATTATTCTGGATCAGGTCGCCCGCAAAGCGGTTGATATCCGGGTCAAACGACTCCAGATGATGAGACCCTGTGCCGGAGTAGTTCAACTCGACGATCAGGTTGTTCTGGAGCTGCTGCTGCACGCTCAACGAATACGCGACCACTTGCGTCATCTTCAACTGGGGGTCGTATCCGCCCATGCCGGCTCTCTGCACGACTCCATTAATCAGGAGTTGGCCGTTCGAACCGATCGTGGCGTAGCTGGTATTTGCGATCGGGCATGCCTCGTCCCAGCCCACCGACTTGCTGCAAAGCTGGAAATTCGGCATCGTTCCGGAGCGGATGTTGTTCGACGGTGTGTAGTAGTTGGGCAAATTGCCTGAGGTGATGTCGGTGATGTGCAGGTAGGGTGGCTGGTCCTCGAACAGGCCGAAACCGCCACGCACCGCCGTTTTGCCTTTGCCGAATACATCCCAGGAGAAACCGACGCGCGGCGTAAAGCCACCGATGTTGTGATCGAGGACCTTCGCCCCGGATGCCAGGATTGCCGAGCCGCCGGTGATCTGGGCATTCGCTGATGAGCCCGTCCCAAGAATGAAATTGGTGAGATGGGGGCTGAAGAACGAAGCGAAATTGACCATGATGTCTTCGCGTACGCCCAGGTTCACCGTCAGCCTCGGCGTCACTTTCCAGTCGTCCTGCAGGTAATACCCCTCGTAAAA
>CAWHVN010000009.1:0-121211 GCA_963832805.1 uncultured Acidobacteriaceae bacterium
CCTGCACTGCCCAGCCAACTGCTTGCCCGCAAATCGATCGACAAGCTCATCAGCGACTCGACGGAGCCCGAGCATGCGCTGAAGAAGAGCCTCGGGCCGTGGTCGCTCACCGCGCTCGGCATCGGCGCGGTCATCGGCTCGGGCATCTTCACCGTCATCGGCACCGCCATCTCCGGCGAGCAGTTGCCCAACGCCACCATCACCGACACACCGCTCATCCACTACGTCGTTACGCACACCGCGCTGGCCGGCCGTCCCGGCGCGGGTCCGGCCATTGCCCTCTCCATGGTCTTGGTGGCCTTCGTCTGCGCGCTCACCGGCCTCTGCTACGCCGAGCTGGCCTCCATGATTCCCATTGCCGGCTCCGCCTACACCTACACCTACGCCACGCTCGGCGAGCTCATCGCCTGGATCATCGGCTGGGACCTGATCCTCGAGTATGCCGGCTCCAACATGAGCGTCAGCGTCGGCTTCGCCGCCCACGTCGTCGACCTGCTCGACTGGTTCGGCCTGCACCCGAGCGCGCGATGGATCTCGCCCGCCTATCTTCCCTCCGGCCTCCAGGATCTCTCCGGCAACAACCTCTACAACCCCGGCTGGCACTTCGGCTTCAATATCCCCGCCTTCCTCATCGTCATGTTCCTCACGGTGATTCTGGTGCGCGGCATCCGCGAATCAGCCTCCACCAACAACATGATGGTGGGATTCAAGCTCATTGCGATTCTCATCTTTGTCTTCGCCGTCATCGGCTTCATCCACCCCGCCAACTGGCATCCCTTCATGCCCAACGGCTGGTCCGGCGTGCTCACCGGCGGCTCCATCATCTTCTTCACCTACATCGGCTTCGACTCCGTCTCCACCGCCGCCGAGGAGTGCCGCAATCCCCAGCGCGACCTTCCCATCGGCATCATCGCCACGCTGGTCGTTTGCACCGTGCTCTACGTCGCCGTCGCCGTCTGCCTCACCGGCCTCGTGCCGTGGCATTCCATGGTGGGTGACGCCGCTCCCGTCGTCAACGCGCTCAAAAAGCTGTCGCTCCTGCCCGGCGGCCACCTTCTCTACTGGATTCGCCTCGTCGTCCTGCTCGGCGCGCTCATGGGCATGATCTCCTCCATCCTCGTCTACCAAATCGGCCAGTCGCGCGTCTGGTTCTCCATGTCCCGTGACGGCCTGCTGCCCAAAGTCTTCTCCAACGTTCATCCCTTTTTCCGCACCCCGGCCTTCTCCACCTGGGTCGCGGGCGTCGTCGTCGCCGTTCCCTCCGGCCTCTTCGACATCGGTACCCTCGCCGACCTCTCCAACATCGGCACGCTCTTCGCCTTCGTCCTGGTCTCCATCGGCGTTATCGTCCTCCGCTTCCGCGACCCCCACCGCCGCCGCGGTTTCGTCGTTCCCGGCGGGCCCGTCATCCCCGCTCTCAGCGTCATCTTCTGCTTCCTGCTCATGGCCGGACTGCCCATCATCACCTGGTACCGCTTCCTCATCTGGCTGGTCATCGGCCTGTTCATCTACTTTTTCTATAGCCGTCACCGCTCCGAGTTCGCGAAATCCCGGTAAACTCGAAGCGGGGCGCGAGATCACCTGACAATTTGGCAGGCCGCTACTCGGGGGCGTCTGTGAACTCTTCGCGGAAAGGGATCTTTGATCGAAGCTTACCCGCTTTTCTTCTTGGCGGAGCTGCAATTTGCGCGGCTATCTGGTACATCTTCGCCTTCGTTATCCCAAACCACCCCTCCAGGCCAAAAGACGTACCGCAGTCCGCAACTCTTGTGCTCGCCGGTTTCAACCATTTCTGGCAGGTGTGCTGGTTCGATACGGCACTGAAGCAGGACAGATGCCGCATCTATGGCGGCAAAGGGGCCATTTTGAGGGACGATGTCTTCCTGCCTTCGAATGGTGGAGGCGCAATACAGGGAGATCAGCTAAAGATCGCCCCGGGAGGAAGTTCAGACACGGTGCAACTGACCAATGGCATTGTTCTGATTCCGCAGAAGAACTTTGACGAGATTAGACGGGAGCTTCAAGGCGACTTCTCACATGCGAACTAGACAGGACATCGAAGATTTCATCCGCGGCCTGCCCATCATCACCTGGTACCGTTTCATCATCTGGCCCGTCATTGCCCTGTTCATTTATTTTCTCTACAGCCGGCACCGCTCCGAGTTCGCCAGGCCCCGGTAAACTCCATCGCGGAGATCCTGTGAAGACTTGGCAAAAAGCCCTCCTCATGACGCTCGTCACGTTCGCCATCGGCGGCATTTATCTCTTCTCTGTCTTCGAGCACCGCCGCAACCCAGGCATCCTCCCGCAAGCCAATCCCGAGCAGAACCTCACGCCCGACGATGTCGCCATCGTGCGTATGAAATTCATGACTTCCTTCGACGATGCGCTCAAGTTGCAGGGCGCCAGCGTCTGGATGAAGAACGGCTACACCATGCCCTACTTCCCTTATGAAGCCGGCCGTATCGTGTTCAGCAAGCGCATTGGCGTCATTCCCTCGGCGCAGCAGCTCGACATCAAAAAGGTGAGCAAAGCCGTGCCGCCGGCCCAGGTTGACGACGGCGTCTCCCACGGCTCCCGCCAGGTCTTCGCCATCTTCTCCCTGCCCCACAGCCCCGACCTCTATGCAACGGTCATCGGCGCCTTAGACAGCAGCCAGGAACAATATTTCTGCGATGTGCTCTTTTATTACGACGATCCGCATACCATATACGACAACTGGCCCAGGAACGTCTGGGCCGCCATCGACGCGCACCGGGTCGTTGCCGGCATGAGCGAGCTTCAAACCCAAATGTCCATCGGCCACAATCAACAAGTCGACAGTTCCAGCGAGGGCAACCGCACCATTACTTACGATCAAGCCGGCAAAAAGTGGACCATCACCTTCGTCGGCAACAAAGCGTCTACCATTCAAAGTCAGTAGCTCAACCGGAAAGTCACCGAACGAGAGAAGCAATGGCCCCCGATGAACGCAGCCTGATCGGCTTCATCCGCAGCCTGCCCAAGGCTGAGCTGCACCTGCATCTTGAAGGCACCATCGCGCCCGCCACCCTGGTCGAGCTCAGCGCCCGCCACGACGCCCACCCCTTGACGCAACACCAAGCCGAGGCGCTCTACCGCTTCACTGACTTCACCGGGTTCATCGAGTCCTTCAAAGCCGTCACCCGCCGCCTTCGCGATCCCGAAGACTACGAGCTGGCCGCCTGGCGCATGATGGAGCACCTCGCCGCCCAGGGAGTGGTTCACGCCGAGGTCTTCATCTCTGTCGGCGTCATCTATATGTGGCGCAACTTCGATCCGCGCTGCTTCGAGCCCATCTTCGCCGCTCTCGAGCGCGCCCGCGAGCGTGCCGCCCGCGAGCTCGGCCTCTCCCTCTACTGGATCTTCGACGCCGTCCGCCACTTCACCGTCGAGGAGGCCAACCGAGTCTTCCGCAAGGCGACCGAGATGCGCGATCACTACCCCCACATCGTCGCCATCGGCCTCGGCGGCGACGAGCGCCGCTGCGGCTCCGAGCCTTTCCGCGCCCTCTACAAACGCGCCCGCGCCGCCGGCCTCCGCCTCACCAACCACGCCGGCGAAACCACCGGTCCCGAGGCCATTTGGGAAGCCCTTGCCATCGGCTCCGAGCGCATCGGCCACGCCGTCTCCGCCATTCAGGACGAATCGCTCCTCGCGGAGCTCAAAAGCCGCGGCACTGGCATCGAGCTGAACCCCACCTCCAACGTCCGCACCGGCGTCTGTCCTTCCTTTGCCGCCCATCCCCTTCGCCGCTACTTCGATCGCGGCCTCCTCGTCACGCTCAACTCCGACGATCCCGCCTTCTTCGGCTCCGACCTCTCCAACGAGTTCCTCCTCGCTCATACCCAGCAGGGATTTACCCGTGACGAGCTCCGCCAATTGGCCGCCAACTCCATCCGCGCCAGCTTTCTTCCCGAAACAGAAAAAGACTCTTGGCTGGCCCGTATCAAAACTAAAGTGACGTGACCCTCTTTTCCACCACGCTTTCTCCCCTCCCGCCAAATGCCATCTGCGTTATCATGGAACTGTTGGAGGCTGTGTTCGATGTCCGCTGAAACTGAATCCGAGCTCCTCGTTGTTGAGTCCCCCGAACCGGAAAAGACCGTATCGACTGCTCTCCGCGTCATTACGTGGTTTTCTGTCGGAATCGCCGTCGCCGCGGTCGGCATCTATGTCGGCGCAGAGCTGCGCAACCGCTACAGATTCAAGAAGCGTACACCCTACGACTTTTACTCCAACGCCGGCTCCCAGCACGCCAGCGAATTTGGCGTCGGCGTCTAACGCCCAAGCCATCGCCCTTCCACAACATGCCGCCTTCGGGCGGCATGTTTGCGTTTGCAGTCCGTTGTAAACGCCGTCTATCGCCGAAGCCGCGAAATCAAATACAGAATCGCCGACAGCACGACGCTGATCAGAATCGATGACCCGAGCGGGAAATAAAAAGTTACGTTCTTGCCCTTATAGGAAAAGTCGCCCGGCAATCGTCCCAGCGGCAGCCCCACGCGCGACACCACCAGGATCGCCGCTCCAATCACCGCCAGCAGCAGCCCAAGTCCCAACAGCATCTTCCCCAGATCCTGCATCCGCTCCGCCCATTCAATGTGGACGTTCCCTAGTCCCTTGGTCCCTGCTTCTTTCACTTCGCCCCGATCAGCCGGATTCGCGCCGTGAACGCCCGCCCTTGCAACTCGCTGAAGGTTCCAAACTCCGGCGAGTCCACCACGTTGTTCACCTCCGCCGGATTCGCGCTGTCCGTCGCATTCTCCATCACGCCGCGCAACCCCCAATATTGGCCGCGAAAATGGAACTTCCACTCAAGCCCTGGGCTGAAGTTCACAAACGCGGGAAATCGCTGCGCTCCCGCCGCCCCAACCACCTGCTGTGCCGCATTCACCGCCGTGTACGGAAAGCCTGTATGCTCGTCGAGCGCATACACAAAATCCCAGCGCTTCCTCAGCATTTTCAGCGGAACCGGCAGCCATCCCCACGAAATGATTCGGTTCGGCACGTCCCACGGCAGCGGCCCGCTCTGCTGCGTCCCCAGCGGCGATGGTGTCGGCAAATAGTCGATCGCCGCGTTGGTCCGCGCCGAAGAATGCGTGTACGACACATACACCGTGTACCCGTTCTTGAAATGCTTCTGCGCGTCGAACTCCTCTGAGTGGTAGCGATCTTCCCGTCCGTTCGTCAGCAGATAATCTCCCGCCAGCGCCGCCGTCCCGCTCTCGTTCGCAAATGTAAACACATTCGTCGTCCGCTTCTCTAGAAAGTTCGCGCCCACATAGATTTCCCACGGCAGTTTCCGCTCCACGCCCACGCTCCAGTTCAACGCCCGCGGCTCGCGAAGGGCGCTTTCATTCGCGGCAAACTCCGTCTCCTCCGCCGGCCCCGTCGGCGTCACTGTACCCGGTCCACTCTCTATGTAGTACGTGTCATCCCGAATGCCCGCGTGTGTCTGCGCCAGGTACTCCAGTTGCGTGTGCTCGTAGTAGAGCCCGATCCCGGCTGAAATCTTCGTCGCATCCTTATCTCCCGGCGTATACACCGCAGCCAGCCGTGGCGCCGCCAGCGCCCTCCGCACAATCTCGTCCCAGTCGAAGCGCAGCCCCGGCTCCACAAGCCATCCCTTCGCCGGCTCCCACCGGTCCTGTACGTACGCGCCAATCTCGCCATTGTGCATCGTGAACGCTGGAGCCGCCGCAAACACGCTCTGCCGCTCGAGCGTTCCGTCCTCGCGCAGGTAACTCACCGGCGTCCGCGCCTGCCTCTGGTCATAGGCAATGTGGTCCAGGTCCAGTCCGGCCTTCACATCGTGCCGCCCCAGCCACTGCCGCGGCGGCAGATACAAAGCCGCTGTCCCCTCCAGCCGTTGCGAACGCCCGCTCAGGTTCTCGAAATAGCTTCCCTCCGTCTGCTCCGGCGTGTACTCATACGTCGCGGTCCCGCGCGGCTCATACCCGTCGCGTATGCTCACAAACCCCGCTCCCAAATCGAGCAGCGCGCCGTCGCCAAAGCTCTGCTGGTCTCGCACATAAGGCAGCCACGCAATCGTGTTGCGCTTCACTGTGCTCGGTTGCGGCACAAGCGACGAAATGCCGTCATAAGGCGAGTGATAGTTGTTGTAGAGCAGCCCGGCGGTCAGGATATTCGCCGGCGTGACATTTTCCTGGACCTTCACCAGGTTGCTCCCCCGCACCAGTTCGTCCGTATTGGCATTCGCCGGAAGCTCGGAGATGTAGATGTTGTCCCACTCCGTTTCTACGCCGTCGTACCACCACGCGCGGTCTCGCTTCAGCGGCCCGCTAAACGTGAACCGCGGAACGAACTGGTCGAACCGGATTCCATTCAAGCTGCGAAACGAAGGAATGAAATTCGTCGCATTGAAGCGGAACTTGTTGTCGCCCATCCCCGTGTAAAACGCGATCACGCCGCCCGTCGCGCGACCGAACTCCACCGGGTAGCGCGTCGTCTCCGCGTCAATTGACCGCACCGCATCCGCGCTCACTCGCAGGCTCAGCGAGCCGCCCACCGGCGAGCGAATATCGAATCCGTCCATCGTGTCCAGCGTCTCCCACGTCTCCGATCCGGCCACGTGCACCTGCTCGGTCACATCCGGCACCACCCCGGGATTGAACGGCAGCAGATTGCGAATATCGCGCGACGTTTCATAGGGAATATTCACGATCTCCGCCGTGTTCATCGCGCTCTGGTCCGCAACTTGCTGCGTGTCGATTCCCGGCGTTGACGCGCTCACGTTCACCTGCTCGCGCACAATCTGCTCGTGCTCCAGCACCACTCGCACGCTGTTCTGGTTCGGATCGATGCTGGCCGCATCGGCCTTATAGAATCCCGCCTTCTCCACGTTTATCTGGTACGGCTCCCGCTGCTTGAGCGCGTAGCTGCAATTTCCCGCGTAGTCCGTCCACAGCTGCGCCGGCGCCATTCCCGGCTCGGCAATCGTCACCTGCGCGCCTTCCACCGCCTGACCATTCTCGTCGACCACCGTCACGGTCACTTGCGCGCCAACAGTTTGTTGCTGGCCGCCCGCGAGCCCCTCCGCAAGCCCCCCCACGAGAATCGTCCAACTCAGCAGAAGCAGTCCAGCCGCAACCCGCCTGGCGCCGTTATTTCGCAGCATGAGAATGCGTCGGAAGCCGCTCAAAATACTCCGCATCGCCGCCAGAGCGGAACCAGAGTCTGTGTACCGCGAAAGCACTGAGTTCAAGTCGACGCGACCATACCGGGGTCCCCAACGACGGATCCTTGTCGTTGGGGTGGGAGCATCAGGGAGCGGCGACCCTGCGCAAAACTCCACAGGACGCGGTCACTCTGGTTCCGCTCCAGTATAGCGCCGGCGCATTCTTCACGAATCATATTGATGAATAGACGGGACGGCCCACTCGCAGGTGTGTCGCATGAACAAAACTTCATCCTTCCGGACTCCAGGCGTTCACGCCGCGGCCTCAGCGCGAATCAATGCTTCACGAGCTGCATGTTCCATCCCGGCGGATTCTCCGGAATGATCATCACCGCCCTTCGGGGCAAACCATCATAGGCTTTACCGCAGACTCCCGCGCCGATGCAACGATCAGATTCCCTCTCGCTCTGGAGATAGCCCCTCTTCCCTTGCGAACTGCTCCGCCGATGCGCGCGCCGATGCGGATGACACCGCCCCCGCCAGCCAAAGTGCGTGCGCGATGAGAAAGTAGTAGTTGGCGAAGGCCATCTTGTTCAGGAACATCCAGACCAACAAAACCGTCGCGAAACACGCGGCGAACATGGCGGGGGTGCGAGCCGCTGCCAGCAGGCAGAATACGATTGCCGAAGCGACGAGCCCGTAGACGACGAACGGCGAAAGGTGGACAAATACGCTGAGGCTCAAGGAATCTGCGCGGGCAGGCGCTCGCAGGAGAAGCACGACGGCGCCCTGAATGAAGCTGCGAAGGTCCCACAATGCCAGCGGAGCGGTGATGAGAACCGCAACGGCCGCGGTCCTTGCGAGGAGCTTCAGATTCTGTTTCCTGTCAAGCGGCTGGAGAAATAGGACAAAGGGGATTCCGACCACGACGAATTGCTTGGAAACCAAAAAGACTCCAAGGGCGAGCGGCAACCACCGGCTGCGGCGCGCGGCCGCATACACCGTGAGGGTCAAGGCAAACAGGACGAAGGGCTCGATCCAACTGTTCATCTCGACCCAGAAGCTGAGAGGGCTCAGGAGAAGGATGCAGGCAGCACCAATCGTCCACCGATTCGGCTGGATTCGGACCATCAACAGTGCGCTTAGGATGAGAGCGGCAATTTGCGAATAGCGCACGTCGCCCAACAAATAGCCGGGCAGCGCAAAAAACAAGGACGCTGGAGGATAGTTGTATCCCCAATGTAACCTCCCGCCCCAGACCACACCGGGGGGATAGAACCGGGCGGCGTCATTTGCGTCATAGATGTTCGCGTGAGTAATTGTGTAGGGATCGATGCCGCGCAGGAGCGCGTGGGCGCCGTCTTGTTGAAAAAGAAATACGTCAATAAAGTCGCCCGAACGCGCGTTCACGAAGAGCAGGGCTATTACGATGTGAAGCACAATCGCCACCCAGAAAAGCTTCTTCCAGGTCTTGATGCTCCAGCTCCCTGCCTGTGCCAATCTCCCCTTGCGCGAGGGGTGCCAGTCGCGCAAACGAAGAAGACCAAGCGCAACACCGAACAGGATTGCCGGTGCCCAGAAGATCCAGAGAGACGGTCCGGCGCGCACGGTTGTCCATGCGACAGCGCCAAGCTGAATTCCGGCCGCCAACCGGATGAACCAGCTTCGAGACTTCGGCGCCGGTTGAGGCTCTTCCGGCGAAGATCGGCGCCGCGAATCCAAAATGGACAACACACACATCCCGGCCGCGGCCGTGATAAGAACCAATCCCAAAACCAGCGAATGCCCGGGCCAAAGTCCACAATATGCGCCCGTCCAGACCGCCGATGCGGCGGCAAAGAGGTAAGTGACACTCGCTTGTTGCCTTCTGCACTGCGTAGGAGTCGATTGCGCACCACAGGGCCGTGCCGGCATGAAGGCGTTCCCATTCTGTGTCATCGGAGACTTCGGGCCTGGCCCCTCCTCCTCTCACCCACTCGTGGACAGAGATTCTGGATTTCGATTTGTGGTCGAGTATATCGCGGCGTATAGGCAGGGGCTGTGGAGATGTGCGGAGCGTGGCCGCACGCGTCGTCCCCCTTAGGTTCGCTTTTCGGTCTGAGAATAATACTCCTGCGTCAGCTTTCGGCCGCCTGCGCCGAAACGCGGCGCGCGGATCATTCCCAGCTTGTGCGCCACAAAGCTGGCCGTCGTCGCCAGAACGCCGAACCCATACTCCACGCTGCGCTTGAAATTGATCGACGACGCCTCTTCAAAATACTTCGTCGGGCACGAGATTTCGCCGACGCGAAAGCCGAACATCACCGCCTGCGCGATCATCTGGTTGTCGAACACGAAATCGTCGGAATTCTCCAGCAGCGGCAGCGTCTCCAGCAGCTCCCGCGAGAACGCGCGAAATCCAGTGTGGTATTCCGAAAGCTTCACGCCCAGAAACAGATTCTGAAAGGCAGTCAGCAGGCGATTGGCCACATATTTGTAGAACGGCATCCCGCCCTTAAGCGCCCCTGCGCCCAGAATCCGCGATCCCAGAACCATGTCGTACACGCCGCTGGCGATCATCCCCGCCATCGCAGGCACCAGCGTCGGTGTGTACTGGTAGTCGGGATGCACCATCACCACAATATCCGCCCCGGCCGCGAGCGCTTCGCGATAGCAGGTTTGCTGGTTGCGCCCGTAACCGTAATTCGCGTCGTGAACGAACGTCAGCACGCCCAGCCTGCGCGAAAGCTCCGCGGTCTTATCCTTGCTCGAGTCGTCGACCAGGATCTTGATGTCCACCACGTCGGAAAGCTCGCGCACGGTCTGCTCCAGCGTCTTCTCAGCGTTATACGCCGGCATCACCACCGCGATCCGCTTTCCGTTGATCAAGGTCCGGTCCCCTCGGATTCGTAGCCCTCACTCACTATTCTTCTCTACACATGCAAGGATATCCGCTGTTCCAAAACACCCTGTATCTCCTGGATCGCGGATACGTCCTCCTTCAACAGAGGGGTTCGCCGAAGATATACCCAAAGATAGAAGATTCCTGTCGCCAGAAGGATGGGCGCGGCGGGCCGCAGCAAAACTAAGTCGAGCAATCTTCCTGTGAACCCAGTCACATTCCCGTTCAAACTTTTGTCAATCATCATGAGAATCGTCGATGGGACGTCTGCGGTAACCACGATTGCGGCAGTATTCAGCAATCCCGCAGCCCACTTCAAAGGCCCGCCGCCTGCCCAAAGCATGGCGCATGCGGGGAGGGTCAGAAGCAGGAGTTTGGCGTCATGCATCCGATGGTAGACCGGTAGCATCGAAAGGGCCGCTATAGCCGCGAGCGCGAACCACGCGTTCGACTGCGAGAACCGTACCCGGAGAGTTCGCACTGCGCCGAGCAACAAAAGCGCACCGCACACGAGATAGGTGGCGGTGTTGTAGACGCGGGGATCGTCACGAAAAATGGCGATCGGCGATTGGAGGTTGACCACCATATCGGTGCCGCGGAAAGTCTCGGTCGACGGCCCGGGGTCGTTGATGCCGCCTCGGGCCGCGCCTGCCTGCACATTCGAGTGCAGCTCCTGCGCCCAATGCGGCGCGACATGAGAAACCCAAAGGACCGATGGCAGAATCAGTACGCCAACCACCAGCAGAGTCTGCAGCGCACGTTTCCGGCAGGCGCCACCAGCCAGCAGGAAGTAAAACCAGACCAGCCCTGCGTCATGGGGCTTCAGTGCAAGGGCGACCGCCATGCAGAGAACGCCCGCCGGCACAAACCTCTCCTCGAGGAAACACCAGACCGCCGTAATGCAGAGACCGACCGCGATTCCTGCAGTGTTGCCCAGTTCAAGCAGAAACACCCCGTTGACAAGCACAAGGCAGATCAGCAGAGGCGCGAACCTGGGCGCACAGCCCCCCGCGGCGTTCCACATCAGGAAGGCAGCAAGCGTAAAGCATCCCGCTATCAGCATCAGCCACAGCACGGACGCAAGCTCCCATGGCAACATTGCCAGGGGAGCGACCAGCAACAGCGAGCTTGGGAAATTGATGCACCGGAAAATCGCGTTCCGGAACATGCGCAAGGTGGGCCAGTCAGAGGGCATTTCCCCTCCTTCTGACTTATACACGCTCTCGAATTCCTTTGAGTTGTAGGGATCGCGGTGGTCGATGAGGCAGCGCGCGCCGTAGTAGATCGCTGTGAAGTCACACCTGCCCACCGGGCGCTCTGACGCATTACTAAATCCCCAGAGAATGAAAATGCCGCTGCTGACCAGCAGGCAAAGCAGGGCGGTCCGCCGCGTCGATGTGAGGTTTAGCCTCATTACTTAAATCATCCCGGCCTCTCAGGACCCCGGCCGAACTCTAAGGACCGTCTCAGCTTAGCAAAGGGGGCCTCGTGTTTGGCGCCCGGCAGGTTGACGACGCTTCATGCCCTGGGACCTGCGTACTGGGCGGCTTGTGCGGCCCTCGGCTCCGTCAGAGAGTGGTGCCAACAGCCTTGCGGGGAGAACACGCGTCCAGGGTTCAGCTGGGCGCGTGCTCTCCCCGCAAAGATCCAAAGCTCAATTCACCGGGTGCGTTGTGTGGCCGGCAACCGTTAGAGCGAATTGCTGATGTTGGTGAAGACCGCGTTCACGCCTCCGGCCACACTGCCGACGCCGGAAATGCACACCAGCGCAATCAGGGCAACCAGCAGCGCATACTCAACCATGTCCTGGCCTTCCTCGCCGCTCTTCAGGCTTTGGATCTTCACGTACAGCTTCAAAAATGTGTTGTTCATCGCTGGATTCTCCAATTTGAGATTGTCGTCCTCAGCCAGTCCGCCGCGCGGCGTGCCGGCTTTCGCGGGCCAAATCCCGCTAACTTCACCGAATGAATTGAATGAAGACAAACTTGAATCCACGCTGTGCGCGTTTTACCGGTTGCATGTCGCTCTCGCGGGGGTGGGACTCAAACCTTAGTGGGAGGAATACGCTCCGGCCTCAGGCCAGACCCGTAACCCTCCCACGAAGATGCTGAGGCCCTGGGGTAGCTCGGATTCGTGCAATGATCACAGCGAGTTGCTGATGTTGGTGAAGACCGCGTTCACGGCCGTGGCCACGTTGTTGACGCCCGTGATGCAAACCAGTGCAATCAGGGCAACCAGCAGCGCATACTCAACCAGATCCTGACCTTCCTCGCCGTTCCTCAGGCCCTGGAATTTCATGTACATGTTCAAAAGTGTGTTGCGCATTGTCGTTTTCTCCTTGGTGATTTTCCGGCCTGAGCCGGCGAAGTGGGCCGTCGCGTTTTCTTGCGGCTCGGCGGACAAGACTACGTGCTCAGGTCGTTCGTCTGTGCCCGGTTGACTGCTGCTCTTTTACGAGCGGTTGTCCTTGTCGGGAGAAGGTGCGTTCGGTTACTTTGCCGTTGCCACGCCTTCTCGCGAAAGGGGCTGAGGTTCTGGAAACGTTGCGGTTGAAGAACTAACTACAACGAGTTGCTGATGTTGGTGAAGACCGCGTTGACGGCAGTGGCCACATGGCCAATTCCGACGATGGCTGCAAGACCAATCAGGGCGACCAGAAGGGCGTACTCGACCAGATCCTGACCTTCCTCGCGGGATATCAGGTTCTGTAGCTTCACATAGAGCGCCAGAAATAGATTTTTCATCGTGCTTCTCTCCGAGAGTTCGTATTCCCAGCCTCAGCCGGGCACTCTTTTGGTAGCATCTGGCGTGCCATTCACAGACAAAATGCCCACCAATTTAAAATCAATACCTTACGAGAGATTCTTGCGGGGGTGACTACTGGAACTGTCTACCCCCGTTTACAGCCGTTCCCTCATCGGCCCACCCTGTATACATCTGGAACTCTCTTCCCCCACGCGCTCCCTCCGAACCCCTCCTCTCCGCCGCCAATTCCGCCTTCCCTTCGCCTCCATCCACAACCTGCGAAGCCATCTTCCTGAACATAAGAAACTCTCAATCTACCGGCTCTCATCGCCAACCCCCGCTGCTGCCGTAGAATAGCCTCCATGGTCAGCAAGCTGGATCGTCCTCCAGCACAAGAGCGCGCCGACTTCGCTGAAGTTGCAATTGCCAGTGCCGCCGGCCTCGCGCTCGCACTCACCATCCTTTTCATCTTCGCCGTCCCGGTAGCCGGCAAACTGGCCGCCTCGCGCGACTTCGTCTCCTACTGGGCCACCGGCCGCCAGCTCGTCCACCACGGCAACCCCTACGACCGTGACGCCATCTCGGCCCTCGAGCACTCCGCCGGCCTTGACGCCCGCGCCGTTCTCATCATGCGTAACCCTCCCTGGGCGCTGCCCATCGCTTACCCGCTCGGTTTTCTCGGCCTGCGCATCGCCGCCATTCTCTGGACCCTGCTTCTCCTCGCCTGCCTCCTCATCTCCGTCCGCATGGTCCACGAGCTCCACGGCTCTCCTCCAAATCGAATCCACTGGCTCGGCTTCGCCTTCACCCCCGCGATCATCTGCCTCACCATGGGCCAGACCTCCCTCTTCGCCCTCCTGGGCCTGATCCTTTTTCTGCGCTTCCATCGCTGCCACCCCTTCAGCGCCGGAGCGGCTCTCTGGCTCTGCGCCCTCAAGCCGCATCTCTTTCTTCCCTTTGCCGCCGTGCTCGCCGTCTGGATCGTCGTCTCGCGCAGCTACAAGCTTCTCGCTGGATTTGTCTCCGCCCTCGCCCTCACCAGCGCCGCCGCTTTCCTCATCGACCCCACGGCCTGGCCCGATTACGTGCGCATGATGCGTTCGCCCGCCGTTGAAAACCAATTCATCCCCTGCCTCGCCGACGCCATGCGCCACTGGATTCCTCCTCACGCCGCATGGCTGCAATACTTCCCAGCCGCCCTCGCCTGCCTCTGGGCGCTCGCTTACTTCTGGCGTCGCCGCGCTCACTGGGACTGGCTCACCGGCTCCAGCCCGCTCATCCTCGTCTCGCTTCTCGCCGCTCCCTACTGCTGGTTCTATGACCAGGGCCTCGCCATTCCCGCGCTCCTCGATGGCGCCTATGCCACCCGCTCGCGCAAGCTCCTCGCCATTCTCGCTCTGCTCATTCTTGCCGCGGACGTCGAGATCTGCGTCGTCAAGGTCACCTCGGCCCTCTATCTCTGGACAGCCCCCGCCTGGCTCGTGTGGTATCTCTTCGCCCGCGCGTCCGCCGCAAAAGAATCAGCGCCTCCGCCCGCCGCGTCCTCGTGATCTGAATCTGCGTCAACTATTGAACGCCTTGGTTCGCGCTTTGCAACCTCCATGCCGCTTCCCCCGCGGCTCCCACACACGCGCCCCATATAATTGCGATGATTGCCAGCAGAAAGTAGTGGGTCAGGTTGAAGCGTACGGGCTTCAGCTCTGAAGGGTACGGCCTTCAGCCCGTACATAAGTCACGCAAATAGGGCGCGGGCTTTAGCCCCCGAGGGAAAGCTCTCTCAAACTGACCCAACACCCGGCAGAAAGGTCCATCATCAGTGGCCAGCAAGCGCGAATTCACCGCACTCTTCATTGCCATTGCTTGCGCGCTCGGAATCGTCTTCACCACTCTCTTTCTCAGCATCATGACCTTCAATCCCGCCATCGTCGCCCGGCGCGACTTCATCGTCTACTGGGCCACCGGCCGCCAGCTCGTTCAGCACGGCAATCCCTACGATCCCACCGCCATCAATCGCATCGAGCGCGACGCGGGATTCCGCGGCCCCGGCGCATACTACATGCGCAACACGCCCTGGGCTCTGCCCCTGGCCTTTCCGCTCGGTTACTTCTCGCCCACGGCCTCCGCGCTTCCCTGGTCGCTCGTGATGCTCGGCCTCCTCATCGCTTCCGTCCGAATCTTGTGGAGCTCTTTTGGTCTCGCGTCCAGTCATTTCGACTGGCTCGGCTACTGCTTTCCCCCTGCCCTTTTCTGCGTCATCCTCGGCCAAACCTCCATCCTCCTTCTCTTCGGACTGGCCGTCTTTCTCCGCCTGCACAAATCCCGCCCCTTCATTGCCGGCGCCGCGCTCTGGCTGTGCACCCTCAAGCCGCATCTCTTGCTTCCCTTCGCCCTCGTGCTTCTCATCTGGATCTTCGTCTCCCGCAGCTATCGCATCCTCGCCGGAGGCGCCGCTGCGTTCGCCGTTGGCGCGCTCATCACTTCCCTCGTCGATCCTGCCGCCTGGAGCCAGTACGTGTATTACATGCGCACCTCGGTCATCACCCGCGAGTTCACTCCCTGTCTCGGCGACCTTCTGCGCGACCGCATCAATCCTTCCGCCGAGGGTCTTGCATTCATCCCGGCCATTCTCGGCTGCATCTGGGCCTTGATGTATTTCTGGCCGCGCCGCCACGCCTGGGATTGGCTCGAGCACGGCAGTCCGCTTCTTCTCGTCGGGCTTCTCGTCGCCCCCTTCGGCTGGGTTTTCGATCAATCCCTCGCTCTTCCCGCAATCCTCTTCGCCGTCTCGCGCAACCCCTCGCAAACCATGCTCTCTCTTCTCGCGCTCATCTATGTCCTCATCGAAGTTCAGATCATCTCGCCCTTCGGCCTGCACTCTGCTCTCTATATCTGGATCGCGCCGGCCTGGCTCGTCTGGTATCTCTTTGCGCGCGCCTCTGCCCGCGGCGCCGGAGTCCCCGCCGTCGCGCCTTCATGACGTCTTCAGGCCGGAGAGAAACTTGCACCTGGTTCAAATCCTGTTGAGTTCGCCGGTTCTGGGTGTCGTCCGGGGCTGCCAACTCAATTTCGAAGCGCCGAAAGAACTCTGCATAGGTCCGGGCGAGCCTCATCGGGTATATCATCCTACTCAACTCTGCTCTCCATCTTTGCAACTGCCGTACCCATTCAGGAATCGGTGACCTCTTATGCTTTCATTCAAGAATCTGTCCTCGCCCTATCGCCGCGCTGCAGCTGCGATCGCTGCGCTTCTGGGTTTTCTCATATTCGCAACCATGCCGGTCACCGCCGCTGCGCAGGCCGCGCCGAGCATCGCTGGCGACTACACCGGCACGCTCGGCCCGCTGCGCGTCCAGTTGCATCTCAAGGTCGACGCGGCCTCCGCAATCACCGGCACCCTCGACAGCCCCAATCAGGGCGCTCTCGGCATTCCCTGCGCCGACTTTCAACTCGATGGCGACACTCTCAGTTTCTCGGTTCCGGCGGTTCACGGTTCGTGGAAGGGCGCCGTCTCCTCCGACGCAAAGACGCTCACCGGAACATGGGATCAAGGCAGTCCGATGCCGCTGGTCTTCACGCGCGACTCGTGGGCTCCTGCAGCCAAACCGCCGCGAGTGGATGGTATCTGGCTCGGCACCTTGCAGGCCGGCAGTGTGTCGCTCCGTGCTCAGCTTCATGTCAAGAGCGATAACACCGGCCGCGAATTTTGCGAGTTCGACAGCCTCGACCAGCATGCCATGGGCCTGGAGTGCGCCAACGTCGTCTTCGCCGGCGACGATTTCTCCTTCGACGTTCCCGCCGTGATGGGCCACTACGCCGGAAAACTTTCAGCCGGCGAAAACACGCTGACCGGCGCCTGGAACCAGACTGGCAACCCGCTGCCGCTCACTCTTACCCGCCAGACTACCGCGATCGCCGCCGCTCCCATCCCGCCGCCCACA
Organism: uncultured Acidobacteriaceae bacterium; assembly: GCA_963832805.1. Taxonomy (GTDB): domain Bacteria; phylum Acidobacteriota; class Terriglobia; order Terriglobales; family Acidobacteriaceae; genus Telmatobacter. The sequence goes on from CAWHVN010000009.1 coordinate 16,724, forward strand.
TACGATCCGGCGCTCGCACCGGTCTCGGCTGCCGATCTTGAATCCGTTCTTGATAAGGATCTCGCTGCCGCACTGAAGAGTGGAGAGCTCGCGCCCTCCACGGGCGCTGGAGTCTCCATCGGCGTCGTCAAACACGGAGTGCGCCGCGTCTTCAGCTACGGCACGGCCAAGCCGGACTCGATCTTTGAAATTGGCTCCATCACCAAGACATTCACCGGCCTGATCCTTTCGCAGATGGTTGAACAGGGCAAGGTCGGCTTCGACGATCCCGTTCGCGAATTTTTGCCGCTCGGCACAGTACAAAAGCCTGCGGGAGCGGAGATCACTCTCCTGGATTTGGCAACGCAGCACTCGGGCCTTCCGCGCATGCCCGACAACTTCAAGCCCGCCGATCCGGCCAATCCCTACGCGGATTATCATGCGTCGAACCTGTACGCGTACCTTGCCAGCCATGGCCTTTCAAAGCCCGGCAAACCCGGCTTCCTCTACAGCAATCTCGGATTTGGCTTGCTCGGCCAGGCGCTTTCATTGCGCGCGGGCAAGCCGTACCCGGCGTTGCTCCGAGAGCAAGTGCTCGACCCGCTGGGAATGCACGACACGGCCATTGCGCTCACTCCCGCGCAACAGGCGCGTTTCCTTCCTGGACACACCGCCGGCCATCAGCAGGCGCATGCCTGGGACCTGGACGCCTTCACCGGCGCCGGCGCAATCCGCTCCACTGCATCCGACATGCTCGCTTATGCCGAAGCCAATCTTCACCCCGAGCAGGTGAAGCCCGCAATTTTTTCGCCGACCGCAAAAACCATCGCGGCGGCACTGGCGCAGTCCCACGAACTGCGCGCCGACGCTCTCCCCGGGCAAAAGATCGCACTTGCCTGGCTCTTCGATTCGCAGTCGGGCAGCTACTGGCACAACGGCGCAACCGGTGGATACAGCGCATATGTGTTCTTCAATCCCGAGCACGATTGCGCCGCCGTCGTTCTCCTCAACACAACCATCGGCGACAAGGGCAGCTATGCCGACCGCATCGGCGAACACATCGGCGAGCGGCTGGCGGGCAAGCCTGCAATTTCACTCGGCGACTAAAGCGGTTCCGCAGTTACTTTGTCCCGAAGCCTCGAACGCCAAGTGGATTCTTCCTCAAGAAGAATCCACCCTGCACTAAAGCTGGAGACGGCTACAGCAACTGCGGAACGGCTCTAACCGGCCTGGTGGACGCCACCGCCTCGCCCTCACCCCAAGACACCGCCCACCGAGCCCGCCCCGGCCGAAGCCCGAAGAGTTACAGCTCACGGTCCACTGCTCACGGCCTCCTGCTCCCACGGTCCCCGCTGCTGTCAATCCCCCAGCCGCAGCCCAACTCTCGCAACTCACTGAAAACATTCCTCAAAAATTTTTCCCCAACTTTGCCGATAATTTTCCCCATTCGGCGCATACTCATTCCGTAAGCGTTCAACCAGGCCTTCTTTGCGGCGGACTCAATCCGCCGCATTCGCGTCTTTGACCGCGGATCACGGTTCACTGACCCCTGATCTCTGATCACTGACCTCTGGTTTTCGCCGTAACTCCTTTGTAGAGACACATCTGCGGGTAAGTGCTTTGGAATCGGACACCTGGCGGACCATACTTGCGCCAATCCCATGATCGCAAAGAACTTATTTTCAGAAGCCGGGGGTACACCCCCCATTACCACTTGATTAACTGCAAGGCATATCGGGCCCTCCGGCCGGCTGCGGAGGCCCCTTTAACCCATTTCCGGCGCTGTCGAGACAAGCGGAGAGGAGCTTTTTTCTATGTACAAGGAATGTCGTCATATCCTGACCGACGGTTCGCGCTGCCACGCCGCCGCCCTCAAGGAGATGCCCTACTGCTATCACCATGACCGCATCCACCGCGCTCTCCTCCGGCAACGGTCCGCGCCGAAAGACAAACTCGAATTGCCCGCACTCGAGGACCGCGCCTCCATCCAGATGGCTCTCTCTCAGGTTATCGGCGCTCTCGCCGCCGGCCGCTTCGACGGAGCCAACGCCGGCCGTCTCATCTACGGCCTTCAGGTCACAGCGCAATTCGCGCCCTCCTTCGCCAGATCGCCCGCCAGGGACCAGATCGAATCCGTCACCCGCACCAGCAATGGCGACGAGCTCGCGCCCGAAAACATCAAGTGCTTCAAGGGCGACAACTGCGATACCTGCCCCTTCCTCGAAGAATGTGGCGGCGACGAGGAATACCAGGACTCGCTCAGCAAGGATCAACAGGGCGACGAGGGTGATGAAGACGAAGACGAGGACACTAGCGAAGACGCCAGTGACGGCCAAAACGACGAGCCCGCCGGTCAGGACGAAGGTTCAGATGCGGCCGAAGCTGCCTCCGCGAAAAATGACGGCAAAAAGGCAGCCAACGACGGTTCCGAAGACGACTCCGAAGACGATGACGATGATGATGACGATGATGATGACGACGATGACGATGACGACGATGATGACGGCCTGGAAACCACCGAAGACCTCATCGCCGATCTCAAATACCTCGACTCCATCGCGCGCCGAGCGGGCCTTGACCCCTGATCACTGACCCCTTAGCCGACTCGACCGTTGGGTGCCCCATCCTTCGCCTTCTTTCTGGCGAAGGGTGGGAAACCAATGTCGCTCGCAAACCGAGCCGAAGGCGTCTGCCCCGCCCGGCTCGCTGACTTGCTGACTCGCTAACTTGCCGACCCGCTGATTTGCTGCTCTTCCGCCGCCGCAATCTCCAGCGTGTCTCCCCGCTCGCTCTGCGTCTCTCGAATAGTTCCCGCGGGAAGCTCGAGAATGCTGTGTGCCGACAGGCACGCCGATATGCGCCACGGCCCTATCGTGCTCCGCGCCTTCTTGATCCGGCGCTCGCGGTCCAGGTAGACCAGGTCGATGGGGAATCGCATGAAGAACGTGTGTACCGATTCGCAGGGAGCGATCCACAGTCCTTCGCCGCGTGCAAGGCCATCCCGGCCCAGCAATCCTTTTCTGCGTGTGGGTCCCGTGTGCGCTGCTTCAAGCCGTGTCGCCAGCACCGTGCCGCGCGTCAGGTTCACGACCTTCAGCGGTCCTTGCGGCCCGGCCTGCGCGGGCGGCGAAAGAAACTCCCCCACGGCCCTGGCTATCCTTTGCAAGGAATTCATCCGCTTGCCTCAGAGTTTTCTTGGCGTCCGCGGGCAGCAATCTCTATTGCTGCGGCGTTCCCATCCCCGCGCTCGAGTTGCTTGGTCCGCCTGTGTTGATGGGTGTTCCAGTCGTGCCGAATCCACCCGTCCCGCCCTCGATCACCAGCGGCTTCTCCGGCTTCATGCTGTCAACCAGCGTTTCCACCGGTATCGATGCCGGTGCTGGCGGCAGCGTATTCTCAGGCGTCTTCGCATCCGGATGATGCATGGGGATATTCGAATTCGGCGGCATGAATGTTTCAGGATAATTCAGTGCTGGCAGCGCCGCGTTCGCCGGCAGCGGCGACACGACCTCCGGCGTCACAATCACGATCAGCTCGGTGTCGTTCTTGGTCCTCGACATGGATTGGAACAACTTGCCGAGGATCGGAATGTCGCCCAGGAAAGGTATCTTCTGGAAAGTCTCCGAGACGGTCTTGTCCAGTAGGCCGCCGATGATGAAGCTTTGGCCATCAGAGAGCTCCACTTCGGTGTTCACTCTCCGCGTCGTGATTCCGGGCACCGTAAATCCTGAGATCGTCACCGTGTTAGTGAAGTCCAGGGCGCTCACCTCCGGCGCCACTTGCAGCCGAATGGTTCCGCGCGGAGTGATGGTGGGGATGAAGTTGATCCGGACGCCGTACTCCTTGAACTCGATGGTCACCGCGGCCGACCCGCTCGACGTGCCCTGCACCACTGGATAAGGAAACTCTCCGCCCGCCAGAAAGCTGGCTTCCTTGCCGTTGATCGCCAGCACGTTCGGCTCTGCCAGCACCTGCACGATGCCTTTGGTTTCCATTGCATGAATATCCGCGCCCACGTTTAGGCCGGGGAGGAAGGCAAAAATGTTTCCCTCTTGGGAAAAACTCGCCGAGCCAGTCGTCCCCGAAATCGATTGCGTGCCGGATCCGCTGCCGGTCGTATAGGTCGGCGGGCTGAACTGGCCGGTCGACACTCCACCGAGTGCATCTCCGAGCCCAACGTTAACCAGGTTCACGCCAAGCTGCCGCGCCCGGTTACGATCCACGCTGGCGAAGCGCACCTTGATCAGGATCTGCGGATCCGACTTCGGCACTTCCACATCCAGCAGGTTCACAACCTTTCCTGCCGTCGACGCAATCTGCACCGCGCGCGATGAGCTCACCAGATCGCTGACCGTGCCCCGCAGAAAAATGCTGTTGTTGCTGTAACTCACCCGGATCCCCTGGCCAGGCAGCTCCGCCCTCAGCTCGCGGCGAATGGCGTCGAGATTGTCTCCCGTCACCGTCGCCAACGCCCGCACCGTGACGTTGAAGAACTGGCGTCCCCCGTGTATGTCCCAGATGATCAGGCTCGTTTCCCCGGCAGCTTTGCCTTCCACCATGATCTCCGTGGGGCTGATCGCCGTGGCTTCCGCAACATCTCCAAGTCCCACCGCAACCCGCTGGATCCGTTGCGCGCAGTCCACGAGCACCGATTTTCCCACTGTCACTGCGAGCTCGTTCGTGGAGTCCTCGTAGGTGGATCCTGCTGCTGGCGGCTGCGCAGCCGGCGCGGCCTGCCCCGGCGCGGTTTGAGCCCACACGGCCGGCCCGGCAAACATTGCCAAGGCCAGCGCGCTGCAAGATACGATGGTGACCCAACCCTTCGCTCTCAATGCTGTCCCTCGGGTGAAGCGAACTTTTCTTCTGTGATCTTGTCGCCGTTCATCACAACCATCGAAAAGGGTTTCGCCGCGCGCTTGCCGGCGCGCTTGGCAGAGGGCTCATGGGGCGCCGGAGCTTGGCTGGAAAAAAGGTTGCCCATCGCCGTCGCTGGCACCTTCGAGATCTTCGTATCCAACGGATTGCGCAGCACCAGTTGGATCTTCAACGAATTGCTCGCAAGGCTTAGCAGCTCAGCCTGCTCGGGTGTCACCAGCAGGTTCACCACCTGCACCTGTTGCGGCTTTCCTTCGGCGTCCCGTTGAATGTCAGTGCCGGCGGAAAGAACCTGAATGTTCTGCAGAATCGTCTCCGTCACCACGCCGTTCACGGCGCCCGCGCCCGGCGGGTTGCCCGAAACCAGAACATCTACGCGCATGCCGGGTATCACGAACCCTGCTACGCCCACCACTTCATCCACTCTCACCGCGCATGCCCGCATGCCCTGCGGAATCGTCGGCGCCAATCCGCCGCCGGAGCCAAGACCCGCCAACTGGCTGTCCAGAATCGGCTCACCTTGGACGATCTGCGTAATCACGCCCCGTCCGATCGCATCTTCCGGCTTCAGAAGCGCGCCCTTGGGTGGCGCGCCTGCCAACGTCATCGTAGTCAGGTCCGCAGTCGTCAGCACCGCTCCCAGCGGTATATCTTTGGCAGCTGCTACCACCTGCGTCGTCGACACCGGCTTCGACGCCGTCATCCTTACGCTCACAATGCGATAGACCAGCCAGGCGCAGACGCTGGCGATCACGATTGCAACGAGGAGGATCGTCATTAGTCTTCGATTCATCCCTGCTCCGCTGGAGCTGGCTCTCGCCAACTCCGCCTTACTTTCCTTGCCTCACCCGCTGCGTCTGCAAGGTCCGCCTTACGCGCCTTCTCAGCCGCTGCTCTCGGAAGTTGGTTGCCCCATGTCATCCATCTTTCTCTGGGTCGAGCCGCTACGAATGGAACCTGAAATTGATCCCCTCTTCCGAAAATGTCGCATCATTGCGCCCACTCCGTTCATCCTGTTCGAGTTCGACGCGCAGTGCGGTTTCAGTGTAGTCCTTGAAAGCCCCCCAAATCGCCTCGGAATCGCCGCCGTCCATCGATGAGGAATCAAAAGTGCTATGGGGGAAAGCCTCGCGATGAGCGATTCTAAAAGGGTCAACAATGGACTCCCGCATTGGAACCGCCCGGCTTCACGCCGCACTCGTCGTCAAGGGGATACACCACGGCCAGTTTACTGTGAGTCTACTCGGCAATCGGAGGTCGCGCCTGCATCTTCCGTGTTATAGCCGCGCAAGATTTTGTGTGCCAGGTTGGGAAATTCCCAAAACAAAATCCCTTCTGCGCACGTTCCAATACCCATCGCCGTTTCGAAGAATCTCAAAGGGGGAACCCAGCCGTTGATGAGGTCTTCATACACGGTTACCCTTTTCAGCGAGCGGTCCGATCTCGGCCCCCGCACCACCCCGATTGCGGCTTCCATCGTTCTTCACTTCCTGGCGCTGGCCGTGACCTGGTTCAGCATCGTCTACAAGCCGCCACTTGTCCGCGTGACCGCGGAGCACTATAAGGTCCGCCAGCTTGATCTGCACATGCCTGACGAACAGGCGCGCGCGTCATTGCCACGCATCCCATACCCCGCCGCCTCCTCTGGCGCCCACGTCCCCGCTTCTCAAGGCAAACCGTCGCTGAACGTGCCTGCTCTGCGCGAGGTTGCGCATGCCAAACCGGGCCCTCAGACGCTCATCCAGGCCGACATCCAGAACCCCACCACGCTTCCTGAGCAGATCCCCGTGCCTCAGGTTGTCATCTGGACGCCAACTGATGTCCCGGTCAAAAAGGTTGTCCCGCCATTGCCGCAGAAGCTCACGTCCGCCGATGTCGAGCCGACGGTCGAACGCCCCAATGAAGAGCTCAACCTGGCCGATGTCAATATCGCTTCCAGCCTTCATCCAGCGGCTCAACCGATCGTCTCAGCAAGCACCACTTCTCCCGTCGCCGTGCACGTTCCGCAACAAGTGCAGTTGCCGCCGGTCACTACCTCGCAATCCACGGCGCAACCCACGCCGGCCGCAATTCTGTCTCTATCCAACCTACGCATGAAAGAGGGTACTGCGACCCTGCCGCCGGTAAATGAGAGTGTGGTGGTCAGTGCCCAGGGAGTATTGGCTGGTCAGGCGAATAAGGATTCGTCGTCCGGTAAGGACAACTCCTCTGACAAGCCAGGACAAGGTGGAACAAGCCAGGGTCCTGTGGGCAACGTAAACGATCATGCATCTGGCGCCACCCAGGGTCAGTCGGCGCAGGTGGACGGATCAGGGCCTGGTGCCCCCAACAATAAACCGCAAGTTCCCGCTCCCGGAACCGGCACTGACCCAAACAGCCTTGAAGACGCTCCACTTTCGTCCACGGTTATCACCCTCCCAAAGGATGGACACTTCAGCGCCGTCGTTATCGGAGACTCGCTTGAAGATCAGTACCCCGAAATGGCCGGCGTCTGGAACGAAAGAATTGCGTACACCGTTTACCTGCACGTCGGCTTGTCGCATAGCTGGGTGTTGCAGTATTCGCTTCCTCGCGTTGTCGACGCCTCTGAAGGTGGCGCCGAATCCCATCTTGAAGCGCCTTGGCCGTATAACATCGTGCGCCCCAATCTCGATCCCGCCGCCATCGACGCTGACGCGCTCTTGGTTCACGGCTTCGTGAATCAATCTGGCCGCTTCGAAACCCTTAGCGTCGTCTTCCCGCAGGCCTTTCCTCAGGCGCAATTCGTTATCGCTGCGCTTGAGAAGTGGCAGTTCCGCCCCGCCATGCAGGACGGCCAGTCCGCAGAAGTTGAAGTGCTCTTGATTATCCCCGAGCAGTTTGAGTAATCCTGCCCGGGCCCCCGCCCCATTCCACAGCCGATTTACTGCCTCGGTTACGGTCTGGTCCCCAGTTCGTTGTATGCCGCGCCCGCTGACAGTGGGGTCACCACCGGCGCGGCTGCGCCCACAAACTCCGTCAGTGGGCCGACGTTGTCGTCGCTCGCCACCCACACGTTGCCCGATCCGTCGATAGCGATGCCGTATGGCGAGAACATTCCAAGGTTTACGTATCCATTGGCGCCGCTGATCGCATTTCCGGCCGAACTGAATTCACTTATGCTGTCGCTGTCGCCACCGTTATTCGCGGCCCACACGTTCCCTGCACCGTCGATCGCGATCCCGTAGGGATTGCTCAGGCCTCCGCCGCTGTATCCGCTTTTGCCGGTGATGGGCGTCCCGCTTGAGGTGAACTCGCTAAGGCTGCCGGGGCCGCCTCGGTTTGTCGCCCACACGTTGCCCGATCCATCAATGGCTACGCCGTAAGGTGAGTTCAGTCCCCCGCCACTGAAAAGGGTCACGGTCGGCGGCTGGCCGGCAAGGCTGCTGGGCACAGCTTCAGCAAGGCCGCCGGTGGCGGCGATATAGTTTGCTGTCCATACATCGCCCGCTGTGTCGGCGGCAATACCCGCGGGACCTGCCAGGACCTGGTCGCCAAAGCCGCTGCTGCCTGAGAGTGCCAACCCGCCCGACGCGTTGGACTGGAATTCGCTCAGGCTGTTGCCGCCAAAATTCGACGCCCATGCATGGCCTGTGCTGTCGATGGCGATGCCGTATGGATTGTCAAGCCCGCCGCCCGTGAATCCCGGAGGACCTGAGATCTTCTGCCCCAGCGAATTGAATTCGCTGATGTCGTCTCCGTTATAGTTCGCGGCCCATGCGCTCCCATAGGTGTCAATGGCCACGCTTGTCGGATTGTCCAGCCCGGCTGCGATATAGGGCGTACCGGTTTTCGGTACCCCATTGGAAGTGAATTCGCTCAAGCTGCTGGAGTTGTAGTTGGGCACCCACACATTGCCTGCGGCGTCAATGGCTACTCCCTCAGGGGCAAACCCTGTGCCGTCCAGCCCGCCTCCCGTGTACGTGATCGCGATGCTGAAGTCGTTCGGCGCGTAGAGCAGCGTCGGCTGGAACGGCAGATTCGACGGTACCAGTCCGAACAGCGTTGCCACGTTCGCACCGGGGTTGTGTGCGATGTTGATCGCCGCCGTCGCCGTCTCCACCGGCTGTGAGTTCCCGTTCATCGCGTTGCTGAACAACGTGCTGCACGGCGTCGACGACGGCCCTGCCGAGTTCACGCATGCGCCCAGAATGTCTGCCAGTGTGTCGATCTCGCTTTGCGGTACTACTCCGTTGCCCGCGGGCGTCGTGGTCAGAGCCACGCCCCGGCCCAGCGATTCAAGGTTGGTCACCGTTGCAAATGCGTTCGGGACATCCGTCGCCGTCGCCAGCGTCGTGCTCGAGCTCGACACGTGCGTCGCGTCCGCCGCAAATCCGGCGATGGCATACGCCGTTGCGATCGTCGAAACCTCGTTGATGACAACATAGGGCGCAGACGAAAGCGAGCCGCATGTCCCAAGGGCTGCCATCAGGCCGATGGCCCCATTCGTCCCCTGTCCCAATCCCGGATCGCCGCCAGTCGCGTACAGGTACACCTGCGATCCTGCATTGGGGCAGGTGAAATCGCCGGTAATGCTGAAGGTGCCTCCGGATTGCGTCGGGTAATAGTAGTTGCCGCTGCCGTCAACGCTGGTGCCGCCGGTGTTTTCCAGCAATGATACCGACGCATTGCCGTAGCCGGTCGTGTTGGCCGCGTAGAGGTAGACGTGCGTCCCGACAATCGGCTGCTGTCCGCCATGCACCATGCCCTGCAGTGCCGCTCCCGGAATAGAGCCGGCTGCTGTCTGAGCCGGCGTTGTTCCCGGCACTCCTGAGCATCCGGAAAGGAAGAGAACACACGATACCACTACAATCGTCCAGGAAATACGCACGGGGAACTCCCTTCGTTCGGTCGAGTCGCGTTACCCGGTTTTCTCAGACGTTGTTACCGGATTCTCTGGGTAAAGTCAAGCCCACCTTCTATGTAGTCGTGTTGGGAATCAGCCGCGGCGTGCTCAGATTGTCAACAATCGCGCGGAAGATCGCCGTCAATTTCGTCAGCGCCTGATTGGTCGGCGCCGTTGCCTGGCAACCCGAGCCATCGTCGGAGTAGAAATTCGTTTGTGCCGAAGCCATGGCCGCCAATGCCTGGCAGGGCTGGTCATTCGGAGCCCAGCTTCCCCCGTTCGTCGTCACCGTCGCGCTGTACGTCTTGTCCGTTGTGCATCCCCCCGAAGTCTCTGCGCCGTAACCGATCGTGTACACAGCGGTTCCCGCATTCGCCGCAGCCTGTGCCGCCAGCACCGCCTGCCCGCACTCGCCCAGCGCCGATGGGTAGGCATAGGACTGATAGCCCGTGAGGTTGCTGGTATGCGTTCCCGTTCCATTCAGCGTCCCCTCTGTCGCTATGAGCTGGCTCTTGGTGTTGCACGCGCCGCCCGTGGTATTGGCATTCGACGCGCATGCCGTTGCGTCGCCGTCGCTCAGGAGAATGATGGCATTCTGCGACCCGGGATTGGCCGCCTGCTGCGCCAGCAGCGCCGTCTGCGCCGCGTAAATCACCTGCGCGTAATAGGTCCCTTCGCCGCCCGGCGCCTGGATCCCCGTGCAGTTGCTCTTTCCCGAGTCTCCCGCCGCGATCACGATGGGCGCGGCCTGGTTCAGGCTCGCCGCTGTATCGCTGGTCTTGTAATTGTTCGCGAAACTGGTCACCTGGTAGGTGTCCGCCGATGGCAGCGTCGTATTGGAGGGCGGGTCGGGAAATGTGTACGCCACGATCGTCGGGTTGCTGGTCGGGCAGGTGGAATCCTTCGATGCCGTCGTGCCGGTCACCGCGGGGAATACGAACAGGCTTACGCTATCCACGTAGGTCGTGCTGCTGGCGCAGGTCTGGCCCAGCCCGCAGGGATACAAGTCGTTCAACAATGCTTGCACGCCCAGCAGCGCACAGGTGATTCGCGTTCCATTGCATTGGCCACCGCCATCCGAGCTGGTCATTGAGTTGGTGGTGTCCACAATGACGGCAATGTTCCAGGGTGAGTTTTGCCCGCCCGCCATGGCCGCCTCCGCCGTGTACGCTACGTTCATCTGCTTCATCCCGATCAGCCCGCCAAACCACATGGGAATCGTCGCCGTCTGTGTCACCGACAGGGCGTTGTAGCCCCCCGTGCCGCCCGAGGATGTCTGGCACGGCACGTTCAGCGTGCTTGATACGGTGTTCAGGCAAAGGAATGCCGGTGTCGCCACCGCATTCTGCAACATCGGGGTCGCGTTCAAGTCACCCGATCCCGAGCTGTACTTGGTCACGTTGGTTTTCGCCTGGGCCGTATTGGGCATGGCTGCCGCGCCGGCCAGGACCGCCGAGTTCGTCGACGCCACAAGTTGCTGGTACGCGTAGTACACATGCCCCGTCTCAACCGATACTGCGGCAAGAGCCATCATCGTGGATGCTGTGATCATCAGAAGAACTGCTGACTGGCCCCGTTGACTCTTCAGGAACCTGCGCATTGACGGAATTCCAAACCGTTTCATAGGGCAAATTCCTCCTTTCACGCAGCCTCGTCGCCGAATCCTTCGGCGCTCGGTTGCTCGATGAGTTGAACCTGAAAACGACGAGCCGGAAATTCGCTCGCCTCTCCGGCAGCGGCAGCGGCATCGGCAGCGCCATCGTAAACTTGAGCGCTGTCGAATCTTCCCCGCCATGAATGCGAAAAGTTCGCCTCGGCACGGAGCCAGCGCACTGGTCTGTCTGCGCGGGCAGAAGCACCCTTGGCCATTCTTTTCTTCTGGATGTGGAGGACTCGCGGTAAGCTGGCGAGTGCGAGAGAACCTTGGAGACAGTCCCTGGAACGCGTGGTTAGCGCGAAGAGATCAGCGGATTTGTCCCTCTGCGATACCATCGTGCGGCCTCGCGGACACTCCTGCGACCTCTTGGGGAAGGGGTAACCTGCAACCATGATCGTGCCGTGCTTGGTTACCGCCTATTGCACTTTCGTGCTATCGGATTGTTACGTTGGTCATGAATTCCGCCAGTTCAGGGCAGCAAAAAGGGTACGGGCTTGCCCCGCACCCTTCGAGAACTCCATTTCTCGATGCTTCAGTTCACCCTACGTCGTTCCGGTGGGAATCAGCCGCGGCGTGCTCAGATTGTCAACAATCGCGCGGAAGATCGCCGTCAATTTCGTCAGCGCCTGATTGGTCGGCGCCGTTGCCTGGCAACCCGAGCCATCGTCGGAGTAGAAATTCGTTTGTGCCGAAGCCATGGCCGCCAATGCCTGGCAGGGCTGGTCATTCGGAGCCCAGCTTCCCCCGTTCGTCGTCACCGTCGCGCTGTACGTCTTGTCCGTTGTGCATCCCCCCGAAGTCTCTGCGCCGTAACCGATCGTGTACACAGCGGTTCCCGCATTCGCCGCAGCCTGTGCCGCCAGCACCGCCTGCCCGCACTCGCCCAGCGCCGATGGGTAGGCATAGGACTGATAGCCCGTGAGGTTGCTGGTATGCGTTCCCGTTCCATTCAGCGTCCCCTCTGTCGCTATGAGCTGGCTCTTGGTGTTGCACGCGCCGCCCGTGGTATTGGCATTCGACGCGCATGCCGTTGCGTCGCCGTCGCTCAGGAGAATGATGGCATTCTGCGACCCGGGATTGGCCGCCTGCTGCGCCAGCAGCGCCGTCTGCGCCGCGTAAATCACCTGCGCGTAATAGGTCCCTTCGCCGCCCGGCGCCTGGATCCCCGTGCAGTTGCTCTTTCCCGAGTCTCCCGCCGCGATCACGATGGGCGCGGCCTGGTTCAGGCTCGCCGCTGTATCGCTGGTCTTGTAATTGTTCGCGAAACTGGTCACCTGGTAGGTGTCCGCCGATGGCAGCGTCGTATTGGAGGGCGGGTCGGGAAATGTGTACGCCACGATCGTCGGGTTGCTGGTCGGGCAGGTGGAATCCTTCGATGCCGTCGTGCCGGTCACCGCGGGGAATACGAACAGGCTTACGCTATCCACGTAGGTCGTGCTGCTGGCGCAGGTCTGGCCCAGCCCGCAGGGATACAAGTCGTTCAACAATGCTTGCACGCCCAGCAGCGCACAGGTGATTCGCGTTCCATTGCATTGGCCACCGCCATCCGAGCTGGTCATTGAGTTGGTGGTGTCCACAATGACGGCAATGTTCCAGGGTGAGTTTTGCCCGCCCGCCATGGCCGCCTCCGCCGTGTACGCTACGTTCATCTGCTTCATCCCGATCAGCCCGCCAAACCACATGGGAATCGTCGCCGTCTGTGTCACCGACAGGGCGTTGTAGCCCCCCGTGCCGCCCGAGGATGTCTGGCACGGCACGTTCAGCGTGCTTGATACGGTGTTCAGGCAAAGGAATGCCGGTGTCGCCACCGCATTCTGCAACATCGGGGTCGCGTTCAAGTCACCCGATCCCGAGCTGTACTTGGTCACGTTGGTTTTCGCCTGGGCCGTATTGGGCATGGCTGCCGCGCCGGCCAGGACCGCCGAGTTCGTCGACGCCACAAGTTGCTGGTACGCGTAGTACACATGCCCCGTCTCAACCGATACTGCGGCAAGAGCCATCATCGTGGATGCTGTGATCATCAGAAGAACTGCTGACTGGCCCCGTTGACTCTTCAGGAACCTGCGCTGCAATGATTTTCCGAACCGTCTCATGCTCATGGTCGAATCCCTCCTCTAACGCAGTGACCGCTGCTAACGATGGCGTCAACAGGCTGCCATGCGGCACTGTGAGCCGTCAGTCCGCAGTCCTGACCTTGATCGCTGCGGATGCGTTCATCGCCCCTTCCACCGTTCCGGCGCAGAGGCGAGTAAACTTCCGCTCATTGTGCTTAAGGTCGTAGCCGCGTCGCTGGGGGAAGTCATGCGCTTTGCTCACGAGGTGATTTCCGGTTTCATTCCTGGGTTGTGCTACCGTCCGTTCGTGCCGACTCCTCGGCGGCCTTCCCAGGAACTGGGGATCACATTTCATGATCTTGCATCGACAGTAATCGGAGTATTGCACTTTCGTGCTAGATGATGGTGACCAGAGTACCCAAAAAACTGCCTGTGCACACCGGGCGAACAGAACGGGAAAATCGGCGCCACGTCTCGAAGGAAAGGGCAAAGGCATTGCACCCATACCCTACAGGAATCCTGCTGTTTCTTTATATTTCGGAAATCGTCTCAGGTCGTCCCGTTGGGGATCAATCGCGGCGAGGTCAGGCCGTTGGTAATGGCCTGGAAAATTGCCGTCAGTTTCGTGATGTTCGCGTTGCTCGTATCCGTCGCCACACAGCCGTTGGCATCATCGGAGTAGAAATTCGCTTGCGCTGAGGCCATCGCCGCCAGCGCCTGGCAAGGCTGGTCGCCGGCCTTCCAGCTTCCTCCATTAGTCGTCACATTCGCGCTATAGGTCTTGTCTGACGTGCATCCCCCCGAAGTCACCGCGCCGTAGCCGATGGTGTAGACCTGGGTTCCGGCGTTTGCGGCCGCCTGCGCCGCCACCACCGCTTGGCCGCACATGCCCACCGCCGATGGATAGGTGGGGCTGGTCGGATTGTTCCCCGTGATTCCGTTCAGACTTCCTGGAGACGATGGCTGCAGTTCACTGGTGGCAGAGAAGGACGCTTGGCTGCCCGAGCCGGTATAGCTGGTCGTGGCCGTTGCATCTCCGTCAGTCAGGATAATCATCGCGTTCTGCGACTGGGGATTCGCCGTCTGCTGCGTTACTAGCGCTGCCTGCGCCTGGTATATCACCTGCGCATAATAGGTCCCCGCGCCACCAGGAGCCTGAATGCCGGTGCAACTGCTGGTCGCATCGGCTGCTTGCACAATCTGCGAGTTTGAATTCAGACTCGAAGCTGAGTCCGATGTCCGGTAATCTGTCGTCCACGTTCCGGTTGTAAAGGGCAGTTGGTATGTCCAGTTGGAATTCAGCGCCGGAACCTCATAGTACTCATGCGTCGGTTGGGCGCCTTTCGAATACCCGGTGCCGGAACACCAGTCATACGCTGCCGTCGTCGTCAATACCGGCGGAAACACGAATACGCTCACGCTGTCGACTGGCGAGGAGCTGGAGGTGCAAGTAGTGCCTAACGGGCAGGGGTCCAGGTCGCTCAGCAGCGCCTGCATACCTTGCAGCGCGCAGGATATTTGCGTCCCGCTGCACTGCTTGCCGCTGTCCGGGTCGCTCATCGACTTGGTTGTGTCTAGAATGATCGCGATATTCCACGGCGTGTTTGTCCCGCCACGCATGGCGGCCGTTGCGGTCGCCGCCAGGTTCATCTTGGACATCCCGATCAGCCCCCCAAACCAAAGACTCACCGTCGCCTTCTGCGTCACCGACAGGGCGTTGTAGCCCCCGGATGCGCCCGTGGAGGTCTCGCAGGGAGTGTTCAGAGTGGATGTCACAGTGCCCAGGCATTGGAACGTCGGCGTGATTGACACATTCTGCAACATCGGTGTCGCATTCTTTTGTCCCGTCCGGGAACTGTAGGCAGTCACATTGGCTGCCGCGGTCACTGTGTTGGGCAGGGCTTGCGCTCCCGCCAGCGCGGCCGAGTTTGTCGAGGCCACAAGCTCACGGTAGGCGTAGTAGACATGGCCGGTCTCCACCGAGGTCGCGGCAAGGGTCACAATTGCCGTGATAGACAGCGCCACAATCACCACCGACTGGCCGCTCTGGTCCCTGAGAAACTTGCGTATCAATCGAACCGCAAATCGATTTGAAGGCTTCATTTGCTCCATCACTCAGCCAGCGCCGTTTCCGACGATGTCAAGGCGCTGGAAGGGCTGAAGTTCAGCACTGGAAGCCACGAATACGCGTAACTCACCGTCACTGTGACGGGTTCGTTCGGCGCCATGTACGACGCGTATGAGGTGCAGCTGAACGAGCTTCCCTGTGTCGCCGGGGTTGTGTGCACCGTGCCCGATGAGTCGGTGATCGATACAGTGTAGGTGATCTTTGATGCTGTTAGATTTGGCAACGAACCGGCTACCGACGTGGCCACGGTCTTGCACGGATCGGTAATCAGCCCTTCCTCGGCGCCAAGCAGCTGAGCCGCAGTCGAGGTGGCATTCCCGATCTGTTGCAGAAAGTACAAGGCCAGCGAGAACGAAGCCGTCCCCGTCAGCACCGTCATGAGCAGCGGCAGCGTCACGGCAAACTCGAGCAGTGCCGCGCCCTCTTCGTCGCGCCGGCCAAAAGCGCACTTCACGCGCCGGGCAACCAGATTGCCCATCCTTCGAAGGCCATTTCCAATCTTCATCGTTTCACCTCCCGGCTCGGCCGGCCTTGCCATCGTGCCTCAGCCCCGCCTGCCAAAGGAATTCCTTGGCGCTCTTCGACGCCTTTCATCGTTCCAACTTCAGTTGCTCCAGGAAACGTTCGAACTCCTCCCTGCTGGCCGCGTCCAGGATCGGGGTCTTCCCGTTGCGTAAGTCCTTGTCATCGGAGAGAACAAACTGCAACCCAACGCCGTCCGGACCCCAGCGCACGGCCCGCGATTGCACGGCGATCGACCGCTCCGCATACTCCTCTCCGTGGTCGCCCCTCTGCAGCGTCATCAGGACCAGGGTTCCCGGATACCACCGTTCCTCGGTCACCACATACAGTCCCGACGAGCTGATATCGCGAATCCCGTGCGCCACCGGAGCCGAGCCATTCCAGAAATACGCAGCCAAACCCGGTTCCTTGACCCGCGGAGCCTTCCGAGGATCGGGCGACCACCAGCGCTCAAACCAGGTCCGCAGTTGACTCTTCGTCTTCCCGCCCGGAGGCGTCAGATCCATGCTGTGCGTCTGAAGGGCTTCGGGCTTATCGTGTCCGTTGCGGTCTTCCAGCTCCAGTAGTCCAGGGCCGCCGCTCCACAGTGGCTTTTCGCGCAGCAGGACCGCGCCTGCAATCACTGGCGCCGGTTCCGTTTCATCGCGCATGTTGGTCAACCTGTCCAACTGACGCTCCATCTCCTCGGCTACGCACAATACAAGTTGATCGCCCGACTGCGTCTGCGACGAATAA
This sequence comes from uncultured Acidobacteriaceae bacterium, assembly GCA_963832805.1. Taxonomy (GTDB): domain Bacteria; phylum Acidobacteriota; class Terriglobia; order Terriglobales; family Acidobacteriaceae; genus Telmatobacter. The sequence goes on from CAWHVN010000009.1 coordinate 33,538, forward strand.
ATCGAGTGCGCCGGCAACGCCAGTACGCTTTCCGGCCGCGGACTCGAGGAACTCACCTGGATTGTCGGGAACGACTCCGCCATATCGATCACCCGGTACTCGCCGTCCAGATAGATCAGATCCAGCGGCGCCGGCATCGCCGTTGCCGCGATTCCCCTGAAGGGCCTCATCCACAAGCCTTCGCCCGACTTCAGCGGTTTCTCCAGCATCAGTTCCGCGACGTGCGTCGAGGAAAGGTCGCCGGCCTTCACATTCAGACCCAAAAAGCATTCCCGAGTCTGGTTGTAAGCGCAAAACGTTTGTGATTCCATCGTCACTCGGGTCCCTGGCGGCTGTGCCGCAGTTCCCTCTTTCCCGGCCGTTCCATTCGCCAATTCGGCTCTTTCCAATAGTTCCATGTGCGGCTCCGCCCTTTCTCTTCGCCTCCAGTCAGGCCTGCGAAGGGAACACTTCACCTGTTCCCCTTGCCCAGGCTGACCGCTGAGGCATCTGCCGTATTCACGGCAAGCCACCTTGGCAACGGAATCTTCGCTTCCCAGCCGTGGCTTAACACTCTCTTTCTTCACGCCACGGGTTCTTGCGCCCCGGCCTTTACTTCACCCGAGTCCGGCGGCGCTGAATCAGAATCACCAAAATGATGACCGCCAAAACTCCGGCAACAATTCTGATAATCGTGATGCTATCCATGCAGTTTTCCCCTTCCTGCCTCAATTATTTGGTCAGTGACTTGAACGACTCCGCCATTACGATCGCGGCTGGTCCCAGTGTAACCAGAAATAGCGCAGGAAAAATGAACAGCACCAGCGGAAACACTAACTTGACTGAGGTTTTCCCTGCCATCTCTTCGATCATTTGCACACGCTGCACACGCAACGTGTCCGCATGAACGCGTAGCATCTTGGCGATACTTGTTCCAAACTGTTCTGTCTGCACCAGCATCGATACCAGGTTGCGCAGACATTCAACGCCGGTGCGATCAGCCATGTTCTTCCAGGCCTCCGAGCGGGCCCTCCCGGCGCGCTGTTCCAGCACCACGACTCCCAGCTCATCGCAAATCTCCGGCTGCGACTGGCTCAACTCTTCTGCGCTGCGCGTCGTCGCCTGGTCCAGGCTCAGGCCTGCCTCCATGCAAATCACCAGAAGATCGAGAACGTCAGGCAAGCCGCGCTGGAGCCGCTTCTGCCGGGCTTCGATGCGCTTGCCCAGCCAGAAGTCCGGGGCCAGGAATCCTCCGCCCAGTGCCAACAGGTACACGAAGAACGGACCCAGATTCGCCAATCCGCTCACTGCGGAAATGGTTGCCAGCAGCAGCGGCGTCAACACCTTGCAGCCGTAGAAAATTTTGATCGCATTCTCGTTGCGATATCCCGCCCGAGTCAACCGCAGCCGAATGACCGAAACCTCCTTGTCGCTCTTCGGCATCAGGTTCTCGAACCGCTTGATCACGTTGCCGATCGAAGACCCGGTCTGCTGGAAGGTCTCGATCATTGTCCTCTGCTTGGGCCGCGGGTTGATCACCTGACTGATGCGCTCCAGCGCCGCTTCGCGATAGAACATCAGCACGCCGATGCTCCCGATCAGCACGAAGACAGCCACGAACGCCAGAATTGCAAAGGTCATCGTTTTCCCTCACACGTCGATGTCGACGATCTTGTGTATCACAAACCCGCCAACCACGATCAGCCCGGCGGCCGCCCACATCAGCTCGATGCCGATCTTGCGATGCCACAGGACGCTGATCATTGCCGGGTCCACAAAATAAATGCCCACACCCAGCACCACCGGCAACAGCGTCAGAATCAAGCCTGTGAGACGCCCCTGCGCGGTGTGGACCATGATCTGGCGCTTGAGCCGGAAACGCTCCCGGATGACATACGCGGTCTTGTCCAGCACCTCGGCCAGGTTGCCTCCGCTCTCCTTCTGAATCAGGATCGCGGTGGTCGTGATCTTTAGATCCTGCAACGGAACCCGCGTGATCAGGTTTTCCAAAGCCGCCTTCATCTCCAGGCCGTAGTTCTGTTCCTCGAAGCAGATCTTGAATTCACCGCCCACGGGTTGCGGGCACTCGCGCGCCACCAGGGCCATCGCCGCCAGCAAACTATGTCCGGCGCGCAGTCCGCTTACCATCAGGTCCAGCGCCTCAGGCAAATTCTTTTCAAACGCGCTGAAGCGCCTGTGGCGTTTGAAGAGCACCCAACCAAATGGCAGCACGCCCAGCACTGCTCCCACCGCGAAGGCCAGCAAAGGATTGTCGATCGTCTCCAGAATTCCATAGGTCGGTATCACAAAACCGGCCGCGCACACCAGCAGCAGCCGTCCCGCGCTCCAATCCAGATTGGCCTGGCTCAACATCCTGCGCAGATAAGGTGTTAGCTCGAACTTCAGCAGCTTCTGGTTCAGCCAGGGAATGCTGCTCAGCAGTTCGTTCTTGCGCACATTCAATTTCTGCGGGAGCAATTCCCGCCGGTCGATCTTGATCGCCGAGTCCAGCGTCGCAAGGGCCTGCTTGGCGCTGCTGGACGGTCCCATGGCGGCCAATGGCAACGCGATCAGCGCAAATACGCCAACAAAGACCAAGCCAACGATCAATCCCATCTCTCTTCCCTCCTTTCCTCTCAGATCACCGGCGTTTCGCGCTCAAACAGGCTGGGCGGCAAGATGATGCCCGACACGCGCAGCCTCTCCAGGAACCGGGGACGAATGCGCGTGGGCTTGAATACGCCGATCACGCGGCCATCCTGTCCGATGCCTTTCTTCTCAAAAGTGAAGATCTCCTGCATGCTGATCACGTTCTCCTCCATGCCCGTGATCTCGGAGATGTTAGTGATCTTGCGCGTGCCGTCGCTCATGCGCGTGGCCTGCACCACCACGGTGATCGCCGATGCCATCTGCTGCCGCACCGATCTCTCCGGCAGGTTCATGTTGGTCATGGCCACCATCGACTCCAGCCTCGACAGCGCGTCGCGCGGCGTGTTCGCGTGAATGGTGGTCATCGAGCCTTCGTGGCCGGTGTTCATGGCCTGCAGCATGTCGAACGCTTCCTCGCCGCGCACCTCGCCGATGATGATGCGATCCGGCCGCATACGCAGGGCGTTGATCAGCAATTGCCGTTGCCGGATCGCGCCCTGCCCTTCGATGTTCGGCGGCCGGGTTTCCAGGCGCACGATGTTCTCCTGCGCCAGCCTCAATTCGGCAGCGTCCTCGATCGTCACCAGCCGCTCGTTGTTGGGGATGTACTGCGACAGAATATTCATGAACGTCGTCTTGCCGGCGCCTGTGCCCCCTGAAACCAGAACGCTGATGCGCGCGCGCACCGCCGACGACAGCACTTCCATCATCTCCGCAGAAATGCTCTTCAACTGCACCAGTTGGTTGGCGGCCAGCGGACCGGTTCCAAAACGCCGGATCGACACCGATGGCCCGTCCAGCGCCAGCGGCGGAATGATTGCGTTGACGCGCGAGCCGTCGGGCAGGCGCGCGTCCACCATCGGCGACGACTCGTCCACTCTGCGGCCTACGCGCGAAACAATGCGGTCGATGATCTGCATCAGATGCCGGTCATCGCGAAACGAAGTGTCTACCCGCTGCAGCAATCCGCCCTTTTCCACGAACACGTGGTCCTTGTCGTTGACGAGGATGTCGGAGATCTTCGGATCCCTCAGCAGCGGTTCCAGCGGCCCCAGCCCGAACACCTCATCCAGCAGGTCGGCATGGATCTTCTCCTGCTCGTCGAAGTTCAGCGGCACGCGCTGGTCCGACATGATCTCCTTCACCAGGCCCGACACCGCCTGCCGCGCCTGGCTCGAGTTCACGCGCGACAGCTTCTCCAGATCCAGCTTCGAGATCAGCGTCCGGTGAATCTCCGCTTTGTACGATTCCAAATTGAGTAGTTCCACGTTTTACCTTCGCTCCAGTCGGGGAATTCCGCTGCTTACGCCCTTATCCGAAAATGTTGAGACTGAATGCCTTCTTCCTCTTGGCCGGTGTCTCGCTCTTCCCGATCACTGCGCTGACCATCTGCCGCACCTTCCGCGCGATGGCCGAATCCGTAAGCACCAGAGGCGTGGCGCTGATTTGCATGTTCCTCACCGCCGCATAGTCGTTGGGAATCTTCCACTGCGCGGGCCGGGTGAGCGCCTTAGTGATGTGCTCTTCCGAAACTCCCAGCACCCGCGACTCAAATCGGTTGATGACCACCTCTAGCTTGGGCACAGGCGCGGAGAAGAATTGCGTGATGAGCCGGTTGGAGTTGCGCAACTCTGGAATGCTCGCCTGCGTCACCAGGTAGACCGTCGTCGCATCCTTGTAGGCCGTCGTTCCCATCAGCTCCAGCCTTGACCCCAGATCAACCACCACGTTGTCGAACTCGTGCCGCGCAACGTTTAAGAGTCGGTTGATCCCATCGTTGTCGCTCTGGTACTGAACAAACCGTCCCGGCGCCGCCAGCACCCAGAGGCTCGAGCTGTGCTTCACCAGAAGCTGCTCCAGAAACTTCCCGTCCAGGCGATCCACTTGCTGCAAAGCATCGATGCACGAGAACTCCGCCGTGATCCCCAGGTTCAGTGCGGCGTCGCCCAGCGGCAGATCGAGATCGATCAGCAATGTCTTCTCGCCCGATTCCTTGGCCAGCGCTACGGCAAAGTTGCAGGCCAGCATGGTCGCTCCGGCCCCGCCCTTGGAACCGATGAACGCAAAAAGCTTCCCCGCCGGCTTCTTCGCCGGCCGTGTTACCGGCCGCCGTGCCGCGGCTCGCACCAGGGCCTCCGCCACCACATCCGGCGAAAACGGAAGCGTCAGAAACTCCCGCGCTCCCGCCCGCATGCAGCGCACCAGCAACTCCGGATCGGAACTCTCCGAATACACCATCAGCGTCGCCACGCCGTTGGTGCCGATCCTCTCCACCAGATCCAGAGCAGACTCCTCATCCCCATCGAGATCGATGATGATGACGTCGTAATCCTCTTCCAGCGCCACGGGAAGATCGCCTGCTCCCGGCACATAGCCGGAGAACTCACTGATATAGGCGCCCGCGCTCCCGTACATCGCGTGCATGGCATCCAGACGGTGCTCTTCCCTGGGGCTGATCACCGCGATGGAGAGATCTTCCACGCTGATCGAATCGGGAAACGGATTGCCCGCATGTGAAGTCAGATTTGTGGCCACGTCGCTTTCGCTCCTTGCTGTGCGATATGCGCGCTGACTGGCTGGCACAGCGTCCCAGTCAGCCGGAAGTTCATACTTGGCTTGCTGCAAACTCGACACTGTCTTACTCCGTCTTCAACGTGCGAAAAACGAAATCAATGTCCCAATCGCGATCGCTGGCGCATACGGCATCTTGCGTCGCAGCGGATTGCTCAAGACTGCTTCTCCGCGTTCTTTGGCGCTGAATACCAAATCACCGGTGTGCTGAAACAACTCCTTCAAGAATCCGCCCCAAACCGCCATGGCGAGAGCAAGCACCCCTCCCACCAAGCCCGTGAATACGAGCGCGTAGAACAGCTGAAGTGGGCCGATCCAGGCTCCAACCGCCGCGCAGAGCTTCACATCGCCCGCACCCATTCCACCCATCAAAAAGAGAAGCCCGTAAATCAGGAGTCCGAGTCCCGCCCCGGAAAGACTCTGCTGCGCGCCTTGCCAGCCATGCAGCCACACTGAGACCACCACCCCGCAGCCCAAAAAAGGAAATACGAGCCAGTTCGGAATCCGTCGGCTGCGAAGATCTGTGAAGGTAGCCACACCCAGAACAATCACGGTGGGCCACCATGCAAACGAGTGCATTACCCGTGCTCCTTCGTCCTGAGGGACTCGTAGGACTACCATCCCCTAGAGCAATTCCCGCGCCAAATCCCGATTGCCATGAAGCCATATCGATTCAGATAGATGGGTTCCAGTTGCCCCGTCAGGTGTGCACGATTGTTTACGCACCAGGCCCTCCCATGGAGTGGTCCGTATACACCTCGCCGCCCCCTTCCACTCGCCGCCATGACCCATGTAACTTATTGCTAAATCACAAGATTACGAAACTGGTTACAAAGGTCAGCTCTGCCTGCCTTAGGGAAGATTTGTCCTGCTTGCCCACGCCTCGGTGAGAGAACTCACGGCAACTTGTGTCTCGATTTGAGTCAACTGTTCGTTGGCTACCTGGTCCGGATACGAAAAACTCCAGCCGACCAGCTCACCGACGGAATCAACTCCAAGAACTAGCGGTTTCTCCGTCGAACGCGCACAAAATCCAGTTGCTCTCTTGAGAGCTCGATCACCAACTCGTCCCGAACCTGGACATACCTGAAAGCGCTTGAATATCTATGATTTATTGGGCAATCGCGGGTCCTGCTCCCTGGCCGTCGCGGGCAGGATTACCGTCGCCCGCCACAAAGCTCGGCTTCCGCTGCTCCATTCCGCTTCTCGACCGTTACGAAGGTCTCATCTTCCTAGCACAAAAGAGGAATGTTCTCTCCGGCACGGTTTGCCGATGATGAACTCACATCGCCTAGCCTTTCTTAAATGGCGTCGTGCTATCGGCGGAATGGTAGATCGCCCGCGAATGACCAGAATAGGACTGTACTCAGAAGACCGCTCTTTGCACCCTCTTCTTTCTTCTGCCCTTGGTAAGGACTTCGAGGTCCTGCTCCAGTCGGATGGAGATGGAACCGATGCTCTCGCGCCCGCCCCAGCCTGCGACGTCATGATCCTCGACCTCTACTCCTCTCAGGATTCGCTACAAACTCGCCTGGCATTTGCCCGGCGTATGGTCGCCTCCAGTGTCCCGGCCATCCTGATGGCCGACGACAGCCTGCGTTCCACCGCCTTCGAACTCGTTCGTTCCGGGGCCTTTGGATTCTGCCGCCGCCCGCCATCGATTCGCGATCTCAAGACCATGCTGGTCCGGGCCTGCGAAACCTCCGCGCTCAAGCAGCAGTTGTACAGTGTCCAGCAGCGCATCGAGGAACCGGGCAATTGTGACCGCATCATCGGATCCAGCCCCGGCATGCAGCGCGTCTACCAGTTGGTGCGCAGCGTAACCAATCTCAACGCCGCGGTTCTCGTCACTGGCGAAAGCGGAACCGGCAAGGAACTCATTGCCCGCGCCATCCACAATCTCGGCAGTCGTGCCAGCAAGCCTTTTGTCGCCGTCTCCTGTGGCGCCATCCCTGAAACCCTCATCGAAGCCGAGTTATTCGGCCATGAGAAAGGCGCCTTCACCGGCACCGTTGGCGCACGTGAAGGCTACTTTGAGCAGGCTGCCGACGGCACGCTCTTCCTCGATGAAATCGGCGACCTGAGCATCTTCACACAGGTCAAGCTCCTTCGCGTCCTGCAGCAGATGGAGTTCAGCCGCCTCGGCTCGAACAAGCTCATTCCCCTGCGCGCGCGCCTCATCTTTGCCACCCACCAGGATCTTGGCAAGCTCGTCGCCGAAGGCAAATTCCGCCAGGATCTCTTCTATCGCATCAACGTGATGCGCATCGATTCGCCGCAGCTCCAGGAACGCTCTGAGGATATTCCCCTCATTGCGGGCCATTTCCTGCGCCACTACGCGAATGTCTTCCAAAAGCCTATGGACTCGATCGAACCGGCGGCCATGGAGATGCTCCAGAACTACCCCTGGCCCGGCAATGTGCGCGAGCTTGAAAACGTCATGCAGCGCGCCATCATCCTGGCTCCTGGCCGCGTGGTCCGCGCCGAGGACTTGAACCTCAAGACCCAGGAACCGGAAGAGGATGCTGCCGGCTTCGACCAGATCGTCGACATCGCCGATTACCAGCCGTCAGGCTCATTCGAGCGCCAGCTCCGTGACTACAAGATCCGCCTCGCCGTCGCTGCCGTCCGCGAGAACAACGGGAACAAGACCCTGGCTGCGCGCAGCCTCTCCATTTCCCGCGCCTATCTTCACAGGCTCTTGCGGCTCGCCGAGAACGACGCTCTCGTCGCGCCCGATCCTCTCTATGCTGAGCAAAAACTGCGCGAAACCGTCACCGCCTGACACAATAATCCTGTCCCGCAAAAGCCAGCGGTAATTCCTGACCTGCGTTCCGTGAGTAGGTCACATTTCACTTGCCCTTGATTCACGCGAAGTAATCGACTTGCTTCGGGGGCTGCGCTTCGAGCGGCGCCGCATTCGCCGCCGCCTCGCTCTCCACCGCAAAATCGTCCTCTTCGTTCTCCTCTGCGCCAGCAGCCTTTCTCCCGCTCCGCTGATCTCTGTCGTCTTCCGGCTTTGCCGAGGGATCGATATCGAATATTGCCGGTGGCCGCATCTCAGCCCGTTGCGCTCTCACAGCAGGCAATGCGCGAATTCCCGGAATGGGCGCGATCTCCATCTTCACATCCCGATTTCTGTCAGTGTTTATCGTCAAGGAAAGGTAAATCTTTAATCTTCTCGCACCATTTTTGTCCGATTTCCGGACACGCGCTCCCCATGCAGCCCTACCGATGCAACGCCACATCCGCTGAGGCCAGCAAACCATTCGCACTATTCGGGCGTTGCTGCCTCCTGATCGCCGCCTCATTCCCGGCCTGGAGTTGATTCAGCATCGCCAGTCCCTGCTCAAGGCTCATGCCCGAGGGAATCTCAACAAAGCCGCCGCGCACCTCGCTCGTTTCGCGCGCAAAGGTCTTCACCAGTAGCGCGCGGATATTCATGTGCACCTCAAGCGACTCCGTCTTCCAGTCGGTAGCGCTCACCTGCATGCGCACCAGCCGGAACCACCCGCCCTTGTACAACCGGCCCAGAATTCCAAAGCCGAAGTCCACATTCTCGTCCACGTGGCCCTCCAGCTTCACCAGCCGCTTCGATCGTGCATCTACCCACAGTGTCCCGCTCATGGCATGAAAGATTCGCGCCTCAATGTTGCGCGAATCATCCTCAGGATTGGGCTGAAAGCGCACCCGGTCGCAGCCATTCTCCTCGCCGTCGTATTCGTACACGAACGCCGTCGGCAGAAGCGCCAGAATCTGCCCGATCCGCTCCTCGTCCTCGTCGTACTGCCTCAGTCGTCGCGCCTGCTCGTCGCGCGAGCGCAGCAGCCTCTCCAGCCGTTCCTGCTCCTGCAGCTCCGCCTCGGGCGTCAATGTGCGTCCGTCGCTCAGCGCCAACCGAGCCACGGGCCCTTCTGAGGTTTCCACCTGTTCTTCCAGCTTCGTCCCCGTCTGCGAACGCCGCTCCACCCAGTACCGCCAGTAGCCGTGCCGTGAGTGGTCGTTCAGTTCGTTGTAGACCACTTCGCGGACCAGCTGCCCCGCCGGCATTGGCGGCTCGGAGCGCGCGCTGCATGCGCATTGCGCTACTGCCAATACTCCTAAAGTCACCCACAGCACACGCATGACGCCACTCCCATGGCCTGAGAACGACGATCTGCATCTCGGCCTGTGGGCATCATGAGGTCGGCGCAGTAAAGGTCCGGCAAGATCACGGTGAAAAACATAAGAATCGCGTAGCGGGAACCTTGTTCGCCAACGGGCGGCATCCGAATTCGTGCCGCAACTCACGCCGCTTGATCCACCGCTTCACCAAGCCATTCCAACCCACGGTTCGCACGAATTCTCCATTTGGTCAGGGTGCTACGATAGGTTTCATCCGCATCGGAGGTCCGCAGCAATGACTGAAATTTCAGCGCCAGCCGCGCTCACCGCAGAGCAGATTTCCAACCTCACGCGCCAGACCAACTATGGCACGTGGCGCTTTCAGAAAACCTGGAAACCGCTATACATCGCTGACGCCGAAGGCTGCTGGTTCGTTGACGGTGCCGGCAAGCGTTACCTCGATCTCAGCTCGCAGCTGATGTGCGTCAACCTCGGTCACAAGAATCCCCGCGTGGTCGAAGCGATCGCCGAGCAAGCCCGCGAACTCTGCTACGCAGCTCCTGGCTACGCCACAGCGTCGCGCGCGCGCCTCAGCGCCAAGCTTCTCGAAGTCCTTCCCGAGGGACTGAACAAATTCTTCTTCGCCACCAGCGGCACCGAGGCCAACGAAGCGGCCTTCAAAATCGCCCGCATGTATACGGGCAAAACCAAAATCATCTCGCGCTACCGCTCCTATCACGGCTCAACTATGGGCTCCATCGCGGCCACCGGCGACCCGCGCCGCTGGGCTATGGAGCCTGCGGGCAAGGGCGCGGGCATCGCCTTCGCGCCTGAGACCAACTGCTACGACTGCCCCATCAAGCACACCTATCCTACCTGCAACATTGCCTGCGCCGACTACATCGAGCACATGATCCGCAACGAGAGCGACGTCGCCGCAATCATCGTCGAGCCGGTCGTCGGCACCAACGGCGTCCTCGTTCCACCGCCCGAGTACCTCCCGCGCCTGCGCGAGATCTGCGACCGTCACGGCGTCCTGATGATCGCCGACGAAGTCATGGCTGGCTGGGGCCGCACCGGCAAGTGGTTCTCCGTCGACCACTGGAACGTCAGACCCGACATCCTCGTCACCGCAAAGGGCATCACGTCGGCCTACGTTCCCCTCGGTCTCTGCGCCACCACCACCAGAATCGCCGACTACTTCGAAGACCACTACTTCTCTCACGGCCACACCTACGAGGCACACCCGCTCACCCTCGGCCCGGCCGTCGCTACGATCGAAGAAATGCAGCGCCTCAAGCTCGTCGAGCGCGCCGCCGAACTCGAGCCCTACGTCCGCCAAAAGCTCGAAGCCCTCAAGGCCAAGCACGTCTCAATCGGCGACGTGCGCGGCCTCGGCCTCTTCTTCGCTGTCGAGATTGTCAAGAATCGCAAGACGAAGCAGCTCTTCAACACCATGCGCGACAAGGTGGAAGGCAAGCCGCTCGTCGTCGATCAAATCGCCGCCAAGATGATGGCGCAGGGCGTCTCCATCCAGGCCTGGGTCAGCCACTTCGTCATCGCACCGCCGCTCATCGTCACCAAAGAAGAACTCGACTTGGGGCTAGCCGCGCTCGACGAGCATCTCTCCATTGCCGATGCGCTAGTGGAGTAGCCGCTGAAGTCTTTCCTCTGAAGGTCGCTCAAGAATGATGTGTCATCCTGAGCGGAGGTCGTCGCGGCGACCGGAGTCGAAGGATCTGCGGTTGTTTTTCGCATCCCGCGATCCACGACTCACGGTTCACGATCAACGGCCTTCACGCCACTTCCTCCGCGCTCTCCGCCACGGCGGCCGGCGCCGCCAGCTTCATCATCGCTACATACGACGCACCAGCCGTAAAGAATCCAACGAACCACGCGTAATCGTAAAGAAAGTGCAGCGGAGCAACAAAGACCCCCACCAGCGCAATCGCCACGCCCAGTGTCAGCGCCACAATCGCCCTCGGATTCACTCCTTTGGTGTAGTGGTACACGCCCTCGCGATGATAGAGCGAGTTCACATCCAGCTCTGTCCCGCGGATGAAGAAGTAATCGCACACCATGATCCCGGCCACCGGCCCCAGCAGCCCCGAGTAGCCCACGAGCCACCCAAAGATGTACGCGTCGGGCGTGGCCAGCAGCTTCCACGGGCACATCGCCAGCCCCAGAAACCCGGTGATCAGCCCGCCAGTCCTGAAGCTGATGAGCCGCGGCCAAAGATTCGAAAAATCGTTCGATGGCGAAACAACGTTTGCCCCGATGTTCACGTTCAGTGTGGCGACGAGCACTGCAATCAGCGCCACAAACGCCACCACCGGCTGATGAAACATGCCGATCAGTTGCACCGGATCCCAGAGCGGCTTGCCGAAAAGCACCGCCGACGCCGACGTCACCGCGATCCCGAGAAACGTGTACAGTACCATCGCCACCGGCAGCCCGAACGCCTGCCCCCACGACTGTGCGCTCTGCGACTTCGAGTAGCGCGTGAAATCCGGAATGTTCAGCGCCAGCGTCGCCCAATAACCCACCATCGCCGTCAGCGACGGGAAAAACACAGCGAGAAACTCGCCCCGCGAGTGGAACGAACTCGGCGTCGACAGCATGGCGCCAAAGCTCCCTGCCTTCGTACGCACCCAAACCAGCAGCGCCACTGCCATCACAAACATGAACGGCGCGCCGAACGCCTGCAGTCGCCGGATCGACTCCACGCCTCGCCACACCACCACCATATTCAGCAGCCAGAAGCCGAGGAAGCACGCCCACAGTACGCCGCTGTTCCCCTCCGCGCTCGGCCAGATCACGATCAGCATCGCATCAATCGCGCTTCCCCCGATCCACGATTGAATCCCAAACCACCCACACGCCACCACCGCGCGCAGCAGCGCGGCCAGGTTCGCTCCGCGCACTCCAAATGAGGCGCGCAGAAACACCGGGAACGGAATCCCGTACTTCGCACCCGCGTGCGCGTTCAGCAGCATGGGAATCAGCACGATCAGGTTCCCCAGCAGCACCGTCCCAATCGCCTGTTTCCAATCCATCCCCTTCGCGATCAGCCCCGCCGCCAGCCGGTACGTCGTGATCTCCATGCACATCGAGAACCACAGTGCCGTGTAGTTGTAAAAACCCCATGTGCGTTGCTCCGGCGTGGTCGGCGTCAGGTCGCGATTCGATAGTGACGGATCGACTGTGCTCACGGGACCTCCTCCGTGCCGCGGGTGCCTTTTCTGACCAGTAATATCAAATCGATAAAGTTCTTATAACGACGGATCTGTCATCCTGAGCGACCGCAGCGCAGCGGAGGAAGCCGAAGGATCTGCGGCTGCTCCTGGATTTTGGGTGCCCCAGGTCCGGATTTTCGGACCTGGGAGGCCGCCAACCCTCATCACGCACGAAAAAGCTGGAAGCTAGCAGCTAGCGGCTAGAAGCTGCCTTATCTCCACGCCCCGCCCCGCGCCTCGCGCCGCAGATACTTGCCTCGTCCCGGCTTTCCGATGAACTTCCCGCCACTCACAATCAGCTCGCCGTGCGAATACACATCGCGCGCATTCCCTCGCACCCTGAATCCCTCAAACATCGAGTAATCCACGCGCATGTGGTGCGTCTTCGCGCTGATTGTGTATTCCTCTGCTGGGTCCCAAAGCACCAGATCGGCGTCGCTGCCCGCGGCCAGTACGCCCTTCTTCGGATACATCCCGAAGATTCGCGCTGGCGCTGTCGATACCAACTCAACAAACCGGTTGATCGAGAAATTCCCTTGCCCCACGCCGTGATGATGGAGCAATTGCAGACGGTTCTCGATCCCCGGCCCACCGTTGGGAATCTTCGTAAAGTCGTCCTTGCCCAGCGCCTTCTGGTCGGCGAAGCAAAATGGGCAGTGATCCGTCGACACCACCTGCAGATTGTCTTTCCTCAGGCCCTCCCACAGCTTCGGCTGGTTTTTGCGCTCGCGCAGCGGCGGCGTAAACACATATTTCGCCACCTCCCAATCCTTGCCGGCCATATCCTCGAGCGAGAGCAGCAGATACTGCGGGCACGTCTCGGCAAACGCCGGCAGTCCGCGGTCGCGCGCCTCGCGTACCTGGTTCAGCGCTTCCTCGCACGAAAGGTGCACGATGTAGATCGGCACGCCGGCAATCTCGGCCATCGCAATGGCGCGATGCACCGCCTCGGCCTCTGCCTTCGTGGGCCGCGTCAGCATGTGATGGATCGGAGCCGTCTTTCCCTCGGCCAGCGCCTGCTGCACGATCACGTCGATCACCGATCCGTTTTCCGCGTGCATGCAAATCAGCGCGCCATTCTTCGCCGTCTGCTTCAGCGCCTTGAAAATCGTCGCGTCGTCCACCATCAGCACATTCGGATACGCCATAAACAGCTTGAAGCTGGCCACGCCCTCGCGCACCAGATCGTCCATGTCTTCCAGTCCCGCCTCACCAAGGTCCGTGACGATCATGTGCAGCCCGAAATCGATGCACGCCTTGCCTTCGGCCTTCTTCCACCACGTGTCGAGCGCCGTGCGCATCTTCGTACCCTTCGCCTGGATGGCGAAGTCCACAATCGTCGTCGTTCCGCCAATCGCCGCGGCCCTGGTCCCCGTCTCAAAATCGTCGGCCGATGTCGTCCCGCCGAAAGGCATATCCAGATGCGTATGCGCATCGATCCCGCCCGGCAGCACCAAAAGCCCCGTCGCGTCGACCACTTTGTCAGCCGCGCTCGCCGGAATCTCCGCGCGAACTTCCTTGATCGTTGCGCCGTCGATCAGCAAATCCGCCTTCACGCTGCCGTCGGCATTCACAATCGTTCCGCTTTGAATGAGTACAGTAGACATTGCTTTCACCCCATCCGATCTTCAATGACTGGGCGTCGTGGCCATCTGCCCTGCGTCGCCAACCGGCGAAGGTTCAGGCCACGGTGCAGTTGAGTTCACGATGTTTGAGTCTGCGTCATGCACGCCGCGCCCCGCGTGCGTTCGTCCCACGTCTCCGGCTTGAGGCCCGTCTCCACCTGAACCATCGTGATGCACCCCTCTACCGGGCACACCAGAGAGCACAAGTTGCAGCCCACGCATTCCGTTTCGTCCACGCGCGGAATCCGCTCCAGCGGCGTCGGATACGGTCCAGTCGCGGCACCCGCTGCGCGTTCCTTGCGCGTCACCGGCGTCTCCGCAATCGACGCGCGGCTCTCCGCTTCCTTCGCCGCCGGCGTTCGATGCAGCTCCACGTGCCCGTTCACCGGCCCGGTCACGCGGTCCAGATGAATGCACTGGTGCGCGCCGTCCCAGCATGCAATGTGGCACAATTCGCACCCGATGCACTTCTGCTCGTCGATGCGCGCTACGATCTTGTAATTCAGGTTCAGGTGTTTCCATTCCGTCACGCGATTCAGCGAAAGCCCGCGGAAATCCTCGAGTGTCTTGAAGCCTTTCTCCCGCATCCAGTTGTCCAGGCCCTCGGCCATGTCCTCGACAATCCGGTAGCCGTAGTGCATCACCGCCGTGCACACCTGCACCGTGCCGCATCCCAGCAGCAAGAACTCCGCCGCATCGCGCCACGTCCCAATCCCGCCGATCCCGGAAAGTGGCAGCGCCGCCTCAGGATCGGCCAGAATCTGCTGCACCATATTTAGCGCGATCGGCTTTACCGCCGGCCCGCAGTACCCGCCGTGCGAGCTCTTCCCATCCACATTCGGCCGCGGCACAAAAGTGTCCAAATCGATCCCCGTAATCGAATTGATCGTATTAATCGCCGACAACCCATCCGCGCCGCCGCGCTTGGCTGCCCGCGCCACCGTGCGAATATCGCTGATGTTCGGCGTCAGCTTCACCAGAACCGGCGTGCGCGCCTTCTCCTTCACCCACTCCGTAATCATCTGGGCGTACTCCGGTACCTGCCCCACCGCAGAACCCATCCCGCGCTCGCTCATGCCGTGCGGGCAGCCGAAGTTCAGTTCCAGACCGTCCGCTCCAGCATCTTCGGTGCGCGTGACGATTTCGTGCCACGCCTCGCGGTTCGAAGCCACCATCAGCGACGCAATCACCGCATTTTTCGGGTAGCGCTTCTTCACCCCCATCATCTCGCGTAGATTCTGCTCCACGGTCCGGTCGCTGATCAGCTCGATATTGTTGAACCCCATGATCCGCTGCCCGTTCCAATCTGTCGCCGAGTAGCGCGAGCTCACGTTGGTGATCGGCTCGCCGATGGTCTTCCACACCGCGCCGCCCCAGCCCGCGTCGAACGCCCGCATGATCATCTCGCCCGTATTCGTCGGCGGCGCCGACGCCAGCCAGAACGGATTCGGCGAGTTGATGCTGCCTGCAAAATTACGCGCGCTAATGTCAGGCATGGGCCACCTCCGCCGTCTTCAGAATTGCCATCGCGGCGCGCTTGCCTCCGGCCACCGCATCCACCACTTCGCGCCCGCCGTTCACGCAATCGCCTCCGGCATAGTACCTTGGATTTCCAGTTTGCCCTGTCACGCGATCGGCCACAATCCTCCCATCGCGCACTTCTACGCCGCGCAGCTCCTGCAAGAGCTGCGTCAGCGGCGACTGCCCGATCGCCGGCACCACCAGATCGCATGCAATTGCCGACTGCGAATCCGGAATCACTTCGAGCTGCCCATCTGACTGCCGCACCTGAACCGTTTCCAGCAGAAAACGGCCGTGCTCGTCTCGCCGGATCGCCACTGGCTGCCGGTGCCATAGAAACTGCACGCCCTCTTGCTTCGCGTGCTCATACTCAAAATCGAACGCCGACATGTCGCTCTCGCTGCGCCGGTACAGCATATAAACCGTGTCCGCGCCCAACCGTCGCGCGGCATTGGCCGCGTCGATCGCCGTATTCCCAGCGCCCACAACCACCACTGTCCCGTGCAACTCGCGCAGGTGCCCTGTCTTGTACGCGGCAATCAGCTCCAGAGCGTTCATCACGCCCTCTGCATCTTCGCCGGGAATGTTCAGCCGTTGCATCGCACCCAGCCCCAGCCCCAGAAAAATAAAGTCAAACTCCGCTTCCAGCGCCTCCAGCGCTGCTGCCGAATCCACGTCCACTCCGCACCGGAATTCCACGCCCAGCCGCTGGATCATCTCCACCTCGCGCACGCTGTCTGTCGCCCGCAGCTTGTACTCCGCCACGCCATAAGTGTTCAGCCCGCCCGGCAGTTCGCGCCGTTCGATAACCGTCGCCCGCGCTCCCTCGCGGCACAATTCCGCCGCGCAGGCCAGCGACGCGGGTCCGCCCCCAATGCAAGCCACACACAACTCGCCCGTTCCCTGCCTGGCCGCTGGCACCGCTTCGCCCGACGCCCAGAACGCATCCATTGCGTGTCGCTGCAATTGCCCAATTTGAATCGGCTTCCGGTTCTGCCGCGTCAGCACGCATGCACCCTCGCACAGCACGTCCACAGGACAAACCCGTGCGCAGCTCGCGCCCAGAATATTCGCGTCCAGAATTCGCAGTGCCGACCCGCGCAAATTCCCTGACGCAATGCGCTTGATGAACCCCGGTACATCGATATGCGTGGGGCACGCCGCTGTGCACGGCGCGTCGAAGCAGTTCAGGCAGCGGTCGGCCTCAATCATCGCAGCCTGCTTCGCCAGCGCAGGCTTCAGCTCGCCAAACCGCGCGCGCAGTTGCTTGTCGTCAGCTAACGTTGCGGAACTCATGCGCTCCTCCGCCTTACAACGCCACCAGCTGCCCATACAGATCGGGCCTGCGGTCGCGATAAAACTGCCACGTCCGCCTCACTTCGGCAATCTCGTCCAGATTCAGGTCGGCGGTCAGCACCTCGTCTTTGTCGCGCGCGGCCTCCGCAATGATCTTCCCGCGCGGATTGCAGAAGTAGCTCGTCCCGTAAAACTCGCCGATATTCCACGGCGCCTCGGTCCCCACTCGATTGATGGCCGCTATAAAGTACCCGTTCGCCGCCGCGTGCGCCGGCTGCTCCAGCTTCCACAGGTACTCGCTCAACCCGGCCACGGTCGCCGATGGATTGAACACAATCTCCGCGCCATTCAGCCCCAGGCAGCGTGCGCCTTCGGGAAAGTGCCGGTCATAACAGATATAGATGCCGACCTTAGCGAAACCCAGATCGAATACCGGGTACCCCAGATTTCCCGGCCGGAAATAGAACTTCTCCCAGAACCCCGGCGCCACGTGCGGAATGTGAGTCTTGCGATACTTGCCCAGAAAAGCCCCGTCGCTGGCGATCATTGCCGCCGTGTTATAAAAAACGCCCTCCTGCTCCACTTCATACACGGGCACGATCAGCGCAATGTGCAGCTCCTTCGCCAGCGAGCGCATCAGGCTCACGGTCGGCCCGTCGGGAACCGGCTCCGTCATCTCGTACCACTTCGTTTCCTGCTCGGCGCAGAAATACGGCCCGTTGAAGATCTCCTGCAGGCACACGATCTGCGCTCCTTGCTTTGCCGCCTGGCGGATCAGCCCCACGTGCTTCTCCACCATCGCCTTCTTTTGCGCGGGCAGTGGCTCAGTCGCAGGCACTGCATTCGACGCCTGAATAATGGAACATCGAACAACTCGGGCCATCGCTTGCTACCTCCAAAGTAAATAAACTGTGAGTCTTAGAAGTTAATTGAATTGTTTGCATTCGGCAATAGCATTCTGGCGGCTTCGCTCGTAACAGGGCGGCCCGGCCATTCAGCTCGCGCCGCACCTCCAATTGACTTACTCCCCAGCCAATCCAATAATCGAAACAGATGAATGTCTATGAGGAGATCGTGAAGCTGCAACAAGAGGGCCGCAGCGGCGCTGTGGCTACCATTGTGAACTCGCGCGGCTCCATCCCCTCGTTTCAGAGCGCCAAAATGCTTATCCGCGACGACGGCTCCATCGCCGGCACCATCGGCGGCGGCTGCGTCGAGGCTGAGGTCTGGCAGGCCGCGCGCGAAGTCATCGCCCAGGAAAAGCCGCGCACCCTCACCTTCGACCTCAACCAGGACCCCAAATACGACACCGGCCTCGTCTGCGGCGGCACGCTCGAAATCTTCATCGAGCCGGTGCTGCCTGTGCCGCTGCTCTACATCTTCGGCGCCGGCCACGTGGCTGTCGAGCTCTTCAAGGCCGCGCGCAACGCCGGCTTCGACTGCATCGTCACCGACGACCGTGAAGCCTACGCCAACGCCGAGCGCTTCCCCAATGCACTCCAGGTCATCGCCAAAGACTTCGCTGAAGCGCTCAAGGATCTCGCGCCCGGCGAGTCCTCTTACATTGTCATTGCTACCCGCGGCCACCGCGACGATATGCGCGTTCTGCGCTGGGCGGTGCAAACGCCCGCGCGCTACATCGGCATGATCGGCTCCAGGCGCAAAGCCATCACGGTCTTTCGAGAGCTCACTCGCGAAGGCCTCAAGCCCGATCTCTTCGACCGCGTGCATTCCCCCGTCGGCCTCGACATCGGCGCCGTCGCGCCCGAGGAAATTGCCGTCTCCATCGTCGCCGAGCTGATCGCCATGCGCCGCCGAGCAGAGCGCGCCCTGCCTCACATGAGCTGGTTCCATAGCGGCAGTCATTCGGCAGCTACAGCCGAATCCGCTGCGCCGGGAGAACCGCTTTCCGCGCCATCGGAAAAGTAGCTGCCGCCGAATCGCACCCTGCTATCTTTTCTTTATGACCGGTGCCCCCAACCTTTGCGGCCTCATTCTCGCGGCCGGCGAGTCTTCGCGCATGGGCGCGGACAAAGCACTCCTTCCCTGGCCTCCACCCGCACCGGGTGCCACGCCGCGGCCCGGTCCTACACTGCTCTCCGCGGCCATCCTCGCGTTCGAGCCCTTCACGCGCCTGGTCGTTGTCGTTGCAGGCAACAATGCCCAAGCGATCGGTGTTACCGCCGGCGCATGTGGCGCATATATGGTCCAGAATCCCAATCCCGAACGCGGTCAATTCAGTTCGCTCCAGGTCGGCTTGAACGAAGCTCTCTCCCGCGGTTGCGATTCCGCGATGATTACCCCGGTCGACTGCCCGCCATTGAGCGCCACCTCTCTCGATCGTCTCTGCGCTTCGTTCCAGCGCGCCCTCGCGCAAGGCATACGGGCCGTCGTTCCGGAGAACGATGGCAAGCACGGCCATCCGCTTCTGGTCAGCCGTGAATTGATCGCACAGTTTCTTGATGCGCCTGCCACCGGCAACGCGCGCGAAATCCTGCACGCGCGCGCCCAGCGCGTCGCCTATATCTCCGTTCCTGACTCGCTCGAAAAGGCCGGCCTCAACACACCGGAAGATTATGAAGCGCTTGCCGGAGAAGCTCCGCTGGCCGAGCACTGAGTCTAACCGGAAATCCTTCCCAGCACAGCCGCCAATGTGTCGATCGCCAGGTGGCTCGCATGTGTCGACGCCGCGGGCAAACTACGCACCGCGCGCACCAGCTCATCCCTGCTCAGCTTCCTCGCCTCGGCCACGGTCTTCCCGCGTGCAAGTTCCGTAATCGCCGATCCGCACGCCATCGCAGCCACACATCCCTTCGCCTTAAAGCGAATTTCAGCGATCCGGCCCTCTTTAACCTTCACTGTCAGTTCCAGAACATCGCCGCATGCCGGATTCTCGATCCGCGCCGACGCGTCCGCATCAGCCACGGTTCCCACGTTGCGTGGGTGCTCAAAATGGTCTAGAACTTGCGGCGAATACATGCGCTTTCCCTGCGCGCTCAGCGCGGACCAATGCTTCCGTTCGCGGCCTGCGCCTTGGCGCGTGTCTGCCGCGATTCCAGGATCTCGGTCACCAGAAACAAGTCCGCCAGCAAGGCGCGCAAATGGATAGACGCATTCAGATTGTCGATCAATTGTGACCCGATTGCCGGCTGCGCCAGTACCAATTCCACCGCCGCAATTGCGCCCTCGGCGTCGCGCTTCAGCACTTCGAAAAATGCCTCGTACTTCTCCGCGGGCGCAAGCTGCTCCTGCTCCAGAGCCTCCGCGCAGCTCTGCGCAAGTCCACGCATCGCCTCCGCAGCTCGTGCCAAATGCTCCCGCACTTGCCGGCCCGCGTTGCTGCCGTCCTCGCTCGCCAAACCGCGCGCGGCATAGGAGAGCGTGAACTCGTAGCACGCCTCAATCGTCTCGCACTGCCGTTCAATCTCAGTCGCCATCGCTTGCGGCATAACCCTCTTTCGCCTTGGAGCCCGGCGCCTTCACCACCCATCGCCCGGTGTCGTGCTCCTCTAAGTAGAAATCCCGGGTCATCCAGCCGAAGATCATTGACTTCGTGATGGGTAGCTTCTCTGGCCGGATTCCCATATACACATGCACCATCACCAGCGCGATCAGTCCCACCCCGGCCAAGCCGTGCAACACATACATCAGGCCCCACGTCATATCGCTGAAGAGATACGGATTCCGTGTGAAGATGCCCGTCTGCACGCGCTTCATCATGAACAACCCGGTCACCATCACCGCCAGGCCCGCCAATATGATCGCGCCGTGGTACAGCTTGTTTTCGAGCGGATACTTCGCGAACTTGCTCGGGCTGGGCGCCTCCTTACCGAAGAATCGCCGCACCCGGTTCATCGCGTCGCGCAGATCCGTCTTATCCGGCCAGATCGACCAGAAATCCAGGAAGAACGACGCGTGAGCGATATGGTAAACAATCGAAACCGTCAGCACGCAACCCGCGATCCAGTGATACAGCACCCAGTTGAACTGAATCCCCACCTTCGGCAGGAACGCCGTAAACAGCAGCGTAAACATCGACGCCGCCATGATCCAGTGAAAGAGTCGCGCTGCCAGCGAGTGCCTCGGCACGCGCTCCGGAATCCCCGAAGCGCTCGCATCGGCCTTTCGATCCGCAAACCGCTTCGGCGGCTTCACGACGATCAGGTAAAGCGAGTGCACGATCATGAAGAACAGGCCCGCGATCACCGCCACCCAGATCAGACCCCATGCGATATGCGTCGGCACCGATTGTCCCCACGGACTTGTCGCCCACGTAAAAAGCTTCATGCGGCCTCCTGCGCGCCCATAATCGCGCGCTTCACCAGGTTTCTCATCAGCGGAATCTTGTAGCCGTTGAACTGCAATGCCACCGCACCCTGCACCGCAAGTTTGCCGGCCATATCGCCCGTTTCCGCGTTGGCCGCTTTGCCACGCACCGCGTCTTCCACTGCCTTCAGCCGCATCGGCTTCGGCGCAACGGCATTCACCGCGATTCTGATGTCGCTGATCGTGCCGCCCGACAACTTCATCGCCGACGCCACATTCATCAGCGGGAAATCCCACACGTTCCGGTCGCGCACCTTTTCGAAATAGAACTTCGCGCCTGCCCACGTCCCTGGAATGCGAATCGCCGTCAGCAGATCACCCGGCTTCAGAATGTTCAACCGCGTAATGTCCGTCTCCGGTCC
This sequence comes from uncultured Acidobacteriaceae bacterium, assembly GCA_963832805.1. GTDB lineage: Bacteria > Acidobacteriota > Terriglobia > Terriglobales > Acidobacteriaceae > Telmatobacter. The sequence goes on from CAWHVN010000009.1 coordinate 55,207, forward strand.
CACAAAATAGTCCTCCGCGTCCACCACACGCTCGCCCTTCGGAGTCTGCATCACGAACTTCGCATCCAGCGCAATCAGCGCCGGCGCCGAATCCGAAGGATGCACGGCCACGCATCGATCGGCGCCAAAAATCGCGTGTTCCCGGTTGCGCCCCACCGGCGTGTCCGCGTAACAAATGTTTCCGCCAGCTCGGTAGCACGGCCATCCGCCGCGGTAGTACCAGCACCGCGTGTCCTGCGAAACGTTGCCGCCCAGCGTTCCCTGGTTGCGAATCTGCGGCGACGCCACCAATTCCACGGCCCGTGCCAGCACGCTGTAGTCTTTCTGAATCGCCGGATGATTCGCAATCTCCGTCAGCGTGGTCATCGCGCCGATCTCCACGCCATCGCCCGTCGCGCGAATCCCCTTCAGCTCCTCCACCCCGCTCAGGTCCACTAGCACCTTCGGCTTCTTGATGCGGTCTTTCAGCCAGTCAAAGCTGTCCATCCCGCCGGCCATCACCCACGCATCTTCGCCGTTCTGCTCCAGCAGCTTTTGTGCATCCGCGGCAGTATCCGGCTGCAGCAGGTCAAAAGCCGGCATTACGTCTCGTATAACCGCCATCGCTCTCTCCGTTTCACATCCCGCGTCAGATGTGTGCCAGCAAAGGGTTTTGCATCGGACGCCCAGCTTCATAAGACGTCAGAATGGTGTCGGCGTTCACGGGCGCGCGCTGGAAGATGTTGTCCCCAAGCGCGTCGGCAAGCGCATTCAGAATCGACGCGCACCCCCCGCCGACCGGTGGCTCTCCGCAACCGCGAGCGCCCACCGGCGTCTCCGGATCGGGAATGTTCAGGGCACTCCACTTCATGTCGACCGGAACATCCAGGATCGTCGGCGGCCTGTTCTGGTAAAAGCGCTCGGCGACGGTGACGCCATATTGCGGGTCGATCACCCACTTCTGCCCGATGGCGTGGCCGATGCCCAGCGTCGACCGCCCCAGAATCTGCCCGCCCAGCGCGGCCGGATGGAGCACCGTGCCCACATCGGCGTAAGCCAGATAATCGACGATGCGGTACACTCCCGTCTCCACGTCGGCTTCCACCTCGGCGAAGCAAGCCAGATAGGAATACGAATCCCCGTCGTGCGGGTACTTGTCTTTCGCCGAAGCCACCAGACCCTGGCCGGCCAAAGCGGCTACCGACTGCTTTGTCGCTTTGTTCACGTCGGGATTCACGTCGTGCCCGTCGTAGATACCGCCAATTTTGATGGCCTCTTGAGCGGCCTCCGCGAAGCTCATACCGGCCCCACCGCCCCTGCGGAATACGCGCAGATTGGCCACCTCGAAGTCGTTCGGCTGCCCGCCCAGCTTCTTTGCCGCCACTTCCTTGAGTCGCTGCACGCACTCGAGGCCCACCGCATGCGCCGCCCGCGTCATGGCGTGTACAGTTTGGCTGCCGCCGGAGGCGCAGGTGTAAGGGAAATGCTTCGACGTGTCGCCCCAGACGATGTCGCACGCATCCCAGGGCACATTGAGAACCTCTGCGGCTGCGCGATGCACGTCGATCACCGCTTCGGTTCCCAGGTTGCCGATGCCGGATTGGATCTGCACGCGGCCTTGCGGGGTAATGATGATCAGTCCGTCGAAGCCAATACTGCCGCCATGGAAGGTACTGAGGGATACGCCCACGCCGCGCACCTTGCTGCCGATCTGCTTGGGCTTGCGCGCCACCCGCTCGTTCCACTTAAACTGCTCCGCGCCCAGGTCCAGCGCCTGCTTCAGGAAGCAGCTTGTCGCGTACGCGCGTTTGCCTTCATGATTCGGTGGCCCGTACTCCGCCTTGCCTTCGGGACAATTCACGCGCCTCAGCGCTACCTGGTCCACACCGAGTTGTCGCGCTGCCTTCGCTAGAATCGGCTCCATAATCGCGATGGCCTGCAGGCCCCCCGGCGCGCTCTGTGCGCTGCGCGGCGGCGTGTTCGTCGCCACCGTCACGTTGCGCCACCGCATGGCGGGCGGCTGGTACAGCAGCGAAGCGATGCTCCCGCACGAGCCCCCGTCTCCGCTCGAGCCATAGGATCCGGCATCGGAGACCAGGAACATATCCACCGCCGTAATGCGGCCGTCCTTCGCAAAACCCACTTTTGTGCGGGCGCGAATGCCAGGCCGCGCGCGCCCGATAAAATGCTCCTCCTCGCGGCTCACCCGCATCATCACCGGCGCATTCACCTTCCTGGAAAGAAGCGCGGGAATCACCAGCGTCAGCGCGCCCGTAATCTTGCTGCCAAATCCGCCTCCCGTATATTCGCTGATGAAGACGATCTTGTCCTCGTCCATATGTATCCAGCGCGCGATTGCGCCTACGGTCTGAAAGGTGCTCTGCGTGCCCGTATAAAGGAAGAGCTTGCCATTCTGCCAATAGGCCATAGTCGTCCGCGGCTCCAGGCACTGGTGGCTTACGTCCGGCGTCAGGAACGTCTCGTCGAGTACCAGCGCGGCGTTCTTGAAGCCGGCGTCCAGGTCGCCATAGGACCACTCGTCGGGCGCATGTCCCATGGGCATGCGTCCCTCCTTTTCCGCGGCAAAGTCCTCCTCCGTCCATTTCAGTACGGTGAGCTGATCCGGTCCTCGGCCCGAGTCCGGCCTCACCCAAACGTTGCCGTCCTCGCGGGCATTGGAACTGCCAGGGCGAAGGCTCTCCAACGGGTCGATTGCGAAGGGCAGCGGCTCCATTTCGATCTCGATCTTCTCAATCGCCTCGGCGCAGGTCAGCTCGTCCACGGCTGCCACCGCCAGAATCGGCTCGCCCTGGTACATCGGCTCGTCCGTAAGCGCCAACTCGCCCCATTTGTCCGCCTTGATCGTGGTCCCGTTGTCGTTGATGTATGCCGCGTGGCCCGGAACCTCCGCCGGCGTAAGAATCGCCTTCACCCCTGGCATCGCCAGCGCCTTCTCCGCGTTGACTCGCTTCACGCGCGCGTGCGGCATCGGGCTCAGCACCAGCCGGCAGAACAGCATTCCCTCCGCGCGAAAATCCTCCGCATACTTCGCCCGTCCCGTCACCTTCGCGACCAAATCATTGGTCGGGTAATCCTTGCCGACCAGCTTGTACCCGGTGCCAAACGGCCGCGGCAGCTCGCTCTCGGCCTTCATCGCACTAACCTGCGCAGTGTCCGCCATGGCTCAGCCCCTCCTTTGCGATGCCGCGGAGGTCCCGGTCCTCATAGATTCGGCCCCGCGCATCATCGCATCCAGAATTTTGCTGTAGTCCTGGCACCGGCAAAGATTCCCTGAGAGTCCTTGGGCCATCTCCTCACGCGTGGGGTTGGGATTCTTCTTCAGGAAACCGACCGCCGACATCACGAATCCCGACATGCAGAACGCGCACTGGAATCCCTGCTCGTCCACCACCGCCTGCTGCACCGGGTGCAGCGTCCCGTCGTCCGCCGCCAGACCTTCAATTGTCACCACCTTGCGTCCGCGCACCGTATTCGTCAGCACCGAGCAGCTATAGTACGGCACATCGTCGATCAGAACCGTACAGCTTCCGCATTCGGCGCGGTCGCAACCCAGTTTCGTCCCTGTCAGCCCCAGTTTGTAGCGCAGCGTCCACGCCAGAGTCTCCGGCTTCATCACTTCCACGCGGCGCTGCTTGCCATTCACGTTCAGCGTGATGAGCCGCTCGCCGCCGAAACTCCGTCCGTGCCCGCCCGGCGACAGAATCTTGTAGCTTGCCGCGCCCACCACCGCGCCGCTGGCTATCACGCCCAGGATGAATCGGCGCCTCGTGATCTGGCTTGCTTTGCTCTCGTTCGTCTTGGAATCTTCCATCTCCGGCATGGCAGTTTCTCCGGCTTCAGGATCGTTCTGAAAGGTCATTCTCGCTTTGTGGGAATCGCATTTCTACGCTTACTTGGACCGCGCGCCTCACTTTAAGGGGAAAAACCGCGGCGCTCGCTGCTATCTTAGCCTTGTCCCCTTCCCTCTTGCAAAGTGCGAAAGTCTGTCTTCACCCGCTCCCAAACCGCCCTCATTCCCGTCTGCAGTTCCCTGGACTAAACTGAATGCGTCATGGCAATCGCAGGTGTTCCTCCCACCATCCGGCCCCGCTTGCCGCAGGGCGTGTTTTCGAACGAGCCGTTTACTGATTTCAGTAATCCTGAGAATGCGCGCTCCATCCACCGGGCGCTCGACCATGTGGCCTCTCACCTCGGCGTGGAGTACAGCCTCATTATCGGCGGCAAGCGCCTCAAAACTGCGGAAAGAATTCGCTCCATCAATCCCGCGCGCCCGGCGCAAATCGTCGGTGTCCACCAGAAGGCTGGTGCCGCGCAGGTTGAAGCCGCTATGTCCGCCGCTCTCCGCGCCTACGAATCCTGGAGCCGCACCACCACTGAAGAGCGTGCCTCTTTACTCCTCGGCGCTGCCGAAATCATTCGCAGGCGCAAGTTCGAATTCATGGCATGGCTCACCTACGAAGTCGGCAAGAACTGGGCCGAGGCCGACGCCGATGTCGGTGAGACCATCGACTTCCTCGAGTTCTACGCCCGCGAGGCGCTGCGCCTCGCCGCTGCCACCACTCCCATCCAGTATCCCGGCGAGCGCAACGAACTCCTCTACATCCCCCTCGGCGTCGGCGCCGTCATCTCGCCCTGGAATTTTCCTTTTGCCATCATGGCTGGCATGACCTCCGCCGCCATCGTTGCCGGCAACACCGTCATCCTCAAGCCTTCGAGCGACGCGCCCACCATCGCTGCCCGATTTGTCGAAGTCCTCGAAGAAGCCGGCCTCCCCGATGGCGTGGTCAACTTCTGCCCCGGTTCCGGCTCCTCATTCGGCAACGCCATTGTCGAGCACCCCAAGACCCGCTTCATTGCCTTCACCGGCTCCAAAGCCGTCGGCCTCGAGATTCACGAACGCGCCGCGCACGCGCAACCCGGCCAGATCTGGATCAAGCGCACCATCCTCGAGATGGGCGGCAAGGATTCAATCCTCGTATGCGCCGATGCCGATCTCGACGCCGCCATCGAGGGCGTCGTGGCCTCGGCCTTCGGATTTAGCGGCCAGAAGTGCTCCGCCTGTTCCCGCGCCATCATTGAGGCTCCGGTCTACGACGTCTTCGTCGAGCGCCTCCGCGAGCGGGTCGCGACGCTCACCGTCGGTGACCCGGTCGCCAACCCCAATATGGGCCCGGTCATCAACCAGGCGTCGCTCGACTCTATGTTGCGGTCCATCGAGATCGGCAAAAGGGAAGGCAAGCTGATAGCGGGCGGAAATGCGCCTGCCACAGCTGACGGCGGATACTTCCTCGAGCCGACCGTCTTCGCCGACGTCGCTCCCACCGCCGTAATAGCGCAAGAGGAAATCTTCGGCCCGGTGCTGGCCGTCATCAAGGTCGCCGGCTTCGAAGAGGGCCTGCGCGTCGCCAACAACACCGAATACGGCCTCACCGGCTCTGTTTACACAAGCGATCCCGCAAGAAAGGCTGCCGCACGCAGTGCCTTCCATGTGGGCAATCTTTACTTCAACCGCAAGTGCACCGGCGCCATGGTTGGGGCTCATCCCTTCGGCGGATTCAACATGAGTGGAACCGACTCCAAGGCCGGCGGTCCCGATTACCTCTACCTCTTCACCCAGGCCAAGAGCGTCGGCGAAAAGCTCTAGCCTTCGTTCAACTTCACATCAACCGGCGCCTCCGCCGCCTCAATCGCACCAGGAGACCCGATGACAGCGTGGGATTTTACAGCGGTGGTCTGGATTCTCTCCTTCCTGGCTGGCTTCCTCGGCGCGCTCACGGGCCTTGGCGGCGGAGTGATCGTCATCCCCGCCCTCACCCTCGCGCTCGGCGTCAACATGAAGTACGCCATCGGCGCATCGCTCGTCTCTGTCATTGCCACCTCTTCCGGCGCGGCGGCAGCCTACGTTCGCGAAGGCTTCTCCAACATCCGGATCGGCATGTTCCTCGAAATTGCCACAACGGTGGGCGCGATTCTAGGCGCATTTCTTGCCGGCCGCATCGGCACCCATGCTCTCGCCATCATCTTCGGCTTGGTCCTCATCCAATCCGCGATCCAATCGTTCAAAGGGGCCCCCGGCGGCGAACGTCCAGTCGCGTCCGACGCGCTAGCCCGCCGCTTGCGGCTCGGCAGCTCCTATCCCGTCGCCGGCCAGCGCGTAGGGTACGGCGTGCGCAACGTCCCTGCCGGCTTTGGCCTCATGTTTGGCGCTGGCGCGCTCTCCGGTCTTCTCGGCATCGGTTCCGGCGCTGTCAAAGTCATCGCCATGGACCGCGCCATGCGCATCCCCTTCAAAGTCTCCACCACCACCAGCAACTTCATGATTGGCGTCACCGCCGCCGCCAGCGCCGGCATCTACCTCAGCCGCGGATTCATTGACCCGCGCGTGGCCATGCCCGTAATGCTCGGTGTCCTTGCCGGGGCGTTGCTCGGCGCCAAGGTCCTCGTGCACGCGCCGGTTCGCGCGCTGCGAGCCGTCTTCGCCATCCTGATTCTGGCTCTCGCCGTTGAAATGATCGTCAACGGCATCATGGGGAGGGTCTAGCCCGCATGAATGACCGCCGTCTTGAGACCATCATTGGCCGCCTTCTGCAAATCGGCGTTCTCTTGGCCGCTACGACGGTCCTCGCGGGCGGCGTTCTCTACCTCGTTCAGAGTCACGCTGGCCGCGTCGATTATCGCGCCTTCGCGCCCGGCAGTCCCGATCTCCGCACCCTCTCCGGCATTGTGCTCTCTGCTTTCCACTTCCAAAGCCTTGGTCTGATTCAACTCGGCCTGCTGCTTCTCATCGCCACGCCGGTTGCGCGTGTCGCCCTGGCCGTCGTAGGCTTCGCTCTCGAGCGCGACCGCTTGTACACGGTCGTCAGCCTGATCGTCCTGCTGATTCTCGCCTTCAGCCTGACTCACGCCACCTGACACACGAGTGCCCGCACCGGCCTGATTTGTTGCCGAAAAGCATCTCTCACGGATTTTGCCTTGGAATCGATCCGCGGCTCGCGGTCGTGGCCCTATTTACGCTACAGCGCCGGGAGCGCTTTGGTTCGCCGCCTGGTTTGCCGCCTGCGTCTCGGCTTCCAGCTTGCTTCCCACCTCGGCTGCCGCCTTCGCCAACACCCGGTGATGAATGGTGAACAGTGCCAGCTCCAGCCGGTCGCCTACGCCAGTCTTGTCGTAAATCGACCGCAGATAATTCTTGATCACCTGCTCCGTCGTCTTCAGCCGGATGGCGATCTCGCGGTTCTTGCAGCCCTGCACGATCAACGCCACGATGCGCATTTCTTTGGGCGTCAGCCGGTCGCGCACGCGCGCTCCCACCAGGTCTTCTTCGATCGCCTCTGGCGGAGCTGCCTGCGTAGGCAGCCACGAATCTCCGGCTGCAACGCGGCGCACGCATTCCACCAACGCCGGTCCCGTTACGCTGCGAAACACCACACCGCGAAAGCCCTGCTGAATATACGATGCCGCGTTGTCGTTGTTCTCCGCGATCACGATCCCGCGGCTGTTCGTCGTCTCCAGCAGCATGCCCAGCCGCGTGAAATCCGGTTGCAACGAAGCCGCAAACAGAACAATGGAATTGGGGAACGTAGTAACCGCGTGGTACATCCGCTCAAGATCGGTACATTGAGCGATGATGCGCAAGTCCTCGTCCATGGCCAGAACCTTGGCGGTACCGGCCCGGAAAATCGCCTGCGAATCGGCCAGGATGATCTTGTTCATTGTGCTTCCCGTCTACCCCCGTCCCTCTTGGGACAAACTCGGCCCTCTACCCTGATCTCCGGCACGACCCGTGCGTCGACCCACCGCGCCAGTCATTCTCCCCCATTCGTCCCTATCGGCATAAGACCCAGAGTCTTGGCAATGTCCTAAATCGCCACATTCTTGACCCTCGCCGGTTCGTTTCGCAACTTCCCGACCCCCTTGAGATCGGTGGTTCCCCGGTGCATCTGTGTCTGAGATTACAGCCTGCGGGCCAAAATAGGGTACAAAAAACCTCTTGGCGGGGCCGCGGAGACCATTAACTAAATTGGGACCGGGAGGCTCTAAACTCTCCATATGGCGAGGCCGATCCTGCTGGCAGTAGACGACGACGTAAGCGTGCTTGAGGCTGTGGTCCAGGACCTGCGCCGCCAATATGCCGCCACCTATCGCGTCATGCGTGCCGCCAGCGGACCCGCCGCGCTCGACACCCTTGCTCAGCTCAAGTCGCGCGACGAGCCCGTGGCTCTATTGGTCAGCGACCAGCGTATGCCGGGAATGAGCGGCGTCGAAATGCTCGAGCGCGCGCGCACCATCTATCCTGACGCGCGGCGTATCCTTCTCACCGCCTACGCCGACACTGAGGCCGCCATCCGCGCCATCAATACCGCCCGCATTCACTACTACCTGAACAAGCCCTGGGACCCGCCCGAAGAGAAGCTCTACCCGGTTGTCACCGACCTCCTCGAAGACTGGCAAGCTGGCTTTCGGCCGCCGTTCGAGGGGTTGCGCGTCATCGGTCATCGCTGGTCGCTCAACGATCACCGTCTGCGAAACTTCCTCTCCCGCAATCATGTTCCCTACCGCTGGATCGATGTCGCCGCCGGTCCCGAAGCGCTCACGCTCCTCAAGGACCGTGAGCTCGATCCCGAAAAACTCCCAGTGGTCCTCTTATCCGACGGCGCCATCCTCGTCGATCCCGATCTCGAGACTCTCGCCGGCCGCGTCGGCCTCCGCGTTCAGGCCGCACAGGATTTCTACGACATCGTGGTCGTCGGCGCCGGTCCAGCCGGCCTCGCCGCCGCCGTCTACGGCGCCAGTGAAGGCCTCCGCACCGTCGTTATTGAGCCCGAAGCGCCCGGCGGGCAGGCCGGCTCCAGCTCTCGCATCGAAAACTATCTCGGCTTTCCTTCCGGCGTCACCGGCGCGGACCTCGGTCGCCGCGCCTACGCTCAGGCCTCGCGATTCGGCGCCGAGTTTGTCACCCAGCGCGCCACCGGCCTGCGCATCGATGGTCAATACCGCTTCATCCAGCTCGCTGACGGCCGCGAGGTCTCCAGCCATTGCGTGCTCCTCGCCCCCGGCGTCCAGTACCGCAAGCTCTCGATTCCCGGCGTCGATCGGCTTACCGGCCGCGGCATCTACTACGGCGCCGCGCTCGTTGAGGCGCTGGCCTGCAAAGGCGAAGAAGTCTTTATCGTTGGCGGTGCCAACTCCGCCGGCCAAGCCGCCCTCCACTTCGCCAAATATGCCGCCAAAGTAACCATGCTGGTGCGCGGAGAAGGACTTTCCGCCACCATGTCGAAATACTTGATCGATGAGATCGCTCGCACATCGAATATTGTGGTGGAGGTGTGCACCCAGGTCCTTGAAGCCACGGGCGACGAGCATCTCACCGGACTGAGGTTGCGTAACCCCTCGGGCGAGGTTCAGGTGCACGCGTCCTCGTTGTTTGTCTTTATCGGCGCCGCGCCTGTCACCGCGTGGCTGCCGCCATGCATCATGCGTGACGATAATGGATTTATCTTGGCTGGGCCGGATCTGCGCAATGACGGTAGGCTGCCCGAAGTCTGGAACGAAAAGCGCGACCCGTTCCTGCTCGAGAGCAGCGTTCCCGGAGTATTTGTCGCCGGCGATGTTCGCGCCGGCTCGGTCAAGCGCGTTGCCTCCGCGGTGGGCGAGGGTTCCATCGCGGTGCAGTTCATTCACCAGTATCTGGCTGGGTTTTAGGGCCTGTTAACGGACCCCGGATTGAGTGCAATGAGCAAGATGAGCGAAAGCACACAAGCGATTCACGTCGAACCGGTCCACCTCAAGGATCTCGCCCTGGCCCTTCCACAAACGCGGATCTTCGCTTCCACTCCGTTTCATGCGATTTCCGGCATCGACCGCGTCGAGCGCGTCACTGCCCCAGCTGGCGCCGTGCTCGTCGAAGCCGGCGAATCGTGGCGCTATTACTGGCTCTTGCTCCGCGGTGAATCGCGCGCCGAACGCCCGGAATCCGATGGTACGCTGACCTTGGTCGGCATCGCGCACGCCGGGGAAGCTTTCGGCGAAGTACCTCTCCTCACCGGCCGGCCAGATTCCAGTTTCCGCATTACGGCTACTCAGGATTCAGTTCTTGTCCGCTTCACCGAGCAGGACTTCTGGTCGCTGCTCGCCTGCTGCCCCGCCGTTCGCAAAACCGTCCTCGCCGACAGCGCTCAACGCCTTCAGGCCTATCAGGTTGAGGCGCTGCATCGCGAGAAGCTCGTCTCCCTCGGCACTCTCGCCGCCGGCCTCATGCACGAGCTCCACAATCCCGGCTCGGCCGCCAAGCGCGCCGCTTCGCAACTCCGCGAGAATCTCCTCCGCTTGCAGGAACTCAGTCTGCGCTCCAGCGGCAAGCCCAAAACCCCGGCCCAGCTCCAGTGCATGAAGGATCTCCTCGAACACGCCGTCGCTGGCTGTAATCAGCCGGCCATGAGCAGCATCGAACAGGCCGACGCCGAAGAGGCCATGAGCCAGTGGCTCGCCGCCGCCGGTGTCGAGAACGCCTTCACCATCGGCCCTGTCCTCGTCTCCATGGGCTTCGACGAGGCCCAGATCGCCTGCACGCAGGAGCACTTCGATCCCGCATCGTTCTCTGACGCTCTCAACTGGTTCGGCGCACTCGTCTCCAGCGTCTCGCTCGTCTGCGCCATCGAAGAAAGCATCTCCCGCATCTCCGAGCTGGTCATGGCCGTCAAAAAGTTCGCCTACGATGAGCGCACTCCCGACAAAGAGCTCGATGTCCACGACAGCCTCCAGAGCACCCTCACCATCCTCGGCCATAAGCTCCGCCTCAAGCAGATTCAGGTCGAGAAGCGTTTCGCCGCCTTGCCTTCCACCATCCGCACGCGCGGCTCCGCCCTCAGCCAGGTCTGGACCAACCTCATCGACAACGCCGTCGATGCCTCTCCACAGGGCGCGAAGCTCGAAATCTCCACCTGGTCCGAGCCGGAATGGCTCGTCGTTTGCATCGGCGATCACGGCTCCGGAATTCCGGCCGAGGTTCTTCCCCACATCTTCGAGCCCTTCTTCACCACCAAGCCGCAGGGCTCCGGCACCGGCCTTGGCCTCGAGATTGCTCACCGCATCGTCACGCAAAAATTCGCCGGACAACTTGAAGTCCAGTCCCAGCCCGGCGACACCCGCTTCATCATCCGCCTGCCAGTCAAAACTCCGTCCGCTTAGTCGCGGCTTTGGATGTTTGACCAGGAAGCTCGCAAATTAAGTGGTAGGACCACTGGCCCCTTGCGGCGTATGATGAGGTGCGTAAGAAATCCATCTTCTCCGAGGCATCTCCGTGATTCAGCCGAAAAGCCCTCTCACCCGCCGACTCTTCACACCGATTCTCACCCTGGCCCTCATCGCCGCTTCCGCCACGGCGCTCTACGCGGCCCGCACTTGCAATCCTCGTGACTTCGGCGCCAAAGCCGACGGAACCACCAAGGACACCGCCGCAATCCAAGAGGCCATTGATACATGCGCCGCCAAGGGCGGCGGCACCGTCCGCCTCACTGCGGGCACGTATCTCAGCGCTCCCATCGTTCTCAAAAGCAACATCACGTTCCAGCTAAATAAGGGCGCCACCCTCCTCGGCTCGCCCGATCACGCTGACTATCTCGAGATCACCGAGTTTCGTCTCCCTGGCGTTCAGTCGCTGGTCAGCGCCACCAACGCTGAAAATGTGTCCATCACCGGCGAGGGCACCATCGACGGAAACGGCGAAAGCTGGTGGCAGATGGCGCGCACCGTTCGTGACGCCGGCGTCATGGGCAATCCGCACCCGCGTCCACGCCTCGTCGTCTTCGACCACTGCAAGCACGTCCGCGTCGAGGGAGTCGCCATCCAGAATTCGCCCATGTGGCAGCTCGTCCCCTACTACTGCGACGACGTCGTCATTCACAACATCCGCGTCCTCGCGCCGCAACACTCGCCGAACACTGACGCTGTCGATCCCTTCTCCTCGTCGAACGTCCGCATCGATCATCTCTATGCTGACGTTGGCGACGACGACATTGCCATCAAGTCCGGCGCCATCAACTCGCCCGGCGGCGACGATCCCAGCCGCGACATCGTCATCTCCGATTGCACCTTTCTCCACGGTCACGGCCTCTCCATCGGCAGCGAGATTGCCGGCGGCGCCCGCAATATTCTCGCCGAACGCATTCACTTCAACGGCACCGACAACGGCATTCGCGTTAAGGCCAATCGCGACCGCGGCAATGACGTCAGCAATCTCGTCTTCCGCGACATCGACATGAAAGATGTGAAGAACCCGCTCGTGATCAGCGAGTACTATCCCCGCATCCTGCCGCCCGAAGGAGGCGTGGCGCCGGAGCCAGTCACGCGCCTCACGCCCCACTTCCACAACATCATGATTCAAAACGTCACCGCAACCGGCGCCGTCATGACCGGCGCCATCGTCGGCCTGCCTGAAGCGCCGGTCACCGATATCGTGCTTCAGAACGTCAATCTCAGCGGTGAAAAGGGATTGTCGATCGGATACGCGACCGTGACCGGCCAAAACGTAAAGGTCCAGGCCGCGCAGGGCGAAGCGATCATCAAGCTAGCCGGCGCCAACGTCACGCTGCAGTAATCCGCAATACACGCAACAAAAAGGCTGCGCTCCTCCGCGCAGCCTTTCTTGTCTCCAAATGAATCTCGAATATCTCTACTGATTCACCCCGCTCGCCAGAAATCCTCCGTCCACCACCAGGATCTGGCCCGTAACAAACGAAGCACTGTCGGACGCCAGATAGACCGTCGCCCCGATCAGCTCTTCCGTTTTGCCGAACCGCCCCATCGGCGTCCTCATCAACAACTCCTGTCCGCGCGGCGTGCTGTCCAGCAACTCTGCATTCAAATCCGTGCGGAACACTCCCGGCGCTACGGCATTCACCGTCACGCCCTTCTTCGACCACTCCACCGCAAGCGACCTCGTCAGCGACGCCACGCCTGCTTTGCTCGCCGCGTACGCCGCTACTTCGCTCAGCGCCACAAAACTGTTCAGCGACGCAATGTTGATGATTCGCCCGTAGCCGCGCTCCAGCATGTGCCTGCCGAACACCTGGCAGGCGCGCAGCGTGCCCGTCAGATTCGTATTCAGGATGTTGGTCCACTCGGCCTCGGGCAAATCGAGCGTGGGCGTCCTCTTGATCATGCCCGCGCAGTTCACCAGGATGTCGACCTTCCCAAAGCATTTGAGCGTGGCAACCAGCAGCTCTTCGAGTGACGCGCGGTCGCCCACATCCGAGGCGAGCCGCAGCGTCCGCCGCCCGCGCGCCTCGATCTCGCCCGCTGTATCGTCCACCTGCTCTTTACGGCGCGCTGTGGCGATTACGTCGGCGCCGGCATCGGCTAATCCAAGGCTCAGGGCCCGGCCAATCCCGGAGGTCCCTCCGGTCACAACCGCGACCTTGCCTTCAAGGCTGAACAGTTGATCTTTCATGCGATCTCCGTGGGGAATTTACGCGGAACGGCGCGGCCCGGCCCAACCCCGCAATCAGGAACTGCTTCCTAAGAATACCGGCGCTATGTGCCGGGCGTAGAGATTTTCCGTCACATTCTTCGCAATCACGGCCTCGTTGGCTTCCAGTAGATCCAGATATCGCTGTCCCATCTTCGCGGCCACCTTGAATCCCACGTGCAGCAACTCGCGCACACTGCTGTTGTAAGCCGGCGAGCACTCCACATGCCTCAAGGCCGAAGTGTACTGCTCCGAAGTCCATCCCCGCACCTCGTCGGCCGACGGCAGTTTCTTGGGATCGATGTCGACCACCGTGGCATACGGCGCGCACAGCTCCTCGCGATGCGCCAATGCTTCGCCATATACTTCCTTGGCCAGCGCCAATCCTTCGCCGCCCGCCTCGGCCAGCCCAATCAACTCCTCCAGCCAGGTCGTTCCCGCCGTCTTCAGGTGCACGCCCACGTCGAGCCGCTTCATCGTCGCATGAATCGCCGGATAGATCGAGAATTTGTCGCTGCCCGAGTGCACGCTCAGCTTCAGATTCTCCGGCAGCCCGTACTGCTTCACCGCGTAAGCGATGGCGGCCACGTCCAACGCCATCTCGCGTTCGAACTGGGCTACGTCACCCACGTAATCCACTCCCTTGTTGAACCGCCCACTGAACTTCGGCGCAATCGTCTGCACCGGAATCCCCTCGTCGGTGATCGCCGCCAGAATAATCAGCAACTCCACCGGGCTCTGCGCGCGATCGGTCTCGTCCATCGAAACCTCGGGAATAAAGTTCCCTGCGCCGCGCGCGCTCAGCACTCGCCGGTACACTTCCCCGGCCTTTTTCACCGCGGCCAGAAACTTCTCCGCGGTTTGCCGCAGAGTGGCGGGCGTAATTTCGAATGCCTCATCCCCTCCCGCCAGTTCAATGCTCCCCTGCAGCTCCGGATGCCGCTTCACAAAGCTCTCAATGTCCTCGGCCTGTGCCGGCTGCCCAATAAAATCGGCCACATCAAACGTGAAGAAATCGCACGGCGCAAGAAAGCGGTCCACGGTCGCGGCCGTAATGTGGTCCGCATCGCAGTAGTAGGGCAGCTTCCACCCCAGCGCCTTCACTGCAGCATCGGCCTCCAGCCGCACGCTCGTCGGCTCGGAGCCGATGATCATGTGCTCGCGGTTCGACTTGTTCCACACCGGCACCACTTCAAGCCCATGGTTCAAAGCGTTCACGCACGCCTGCAACTGCGCCTTGGCCTGGTGCGCAAACCGGTCACCCGTGCCTACCGAATATTTATTCAGCTTCAATCCTTTGTTCCCCATGTTCGTCCCGTTTTGCGGTTTCTGTAATCTTGTGGCCTCTCCAGACACTCTGTGCAGTTCATCCGGCTTGGCTGTGCGCCAGTGCAGGCGCGCTCGAGCTCTCAAATCGGCTGCGATGCGCCCAGAGTCCCAACCCCGGATTGGCTACGAAGAAAATCCTCTCGCCGCCCACCTGGTTGAACCCATGACGCAGTTTTTCCGGATCGTAACGCGCCGTCATCTCCTGCAAATCACCGTATTCGAATCCAACGCCCTCCACTTCCTTGCGGCTTAATTCGCCGGGGCACCACCGGATCGTGAACCGCCCCTCCGACGAAGCGTGGATCAGGTGCGCTGCCGCGCTCAAGTCCGCGGCCAGGTCGGCATTCTCTTCCACCGCTTTCAGCGTCGCCGGCGTTCCGCGATATCCGTACTTGCGGATCAGCGCATCGATCCCCTTGTCCTCGCCGAACTCCTTCACGCCCGGTGCCAGGATGATCAGCTCCGCCCCGTCGGCCAGCGCCATTCGCGTCCGGTACACCGCCTTGTTGCCGATCCAAGTGCTGTGGAACTCTTTCGGGTCCAGATACACAACCGCCTTCTTGATCGGCTCGTCCAGCATCTCGAAGTTCACTTTCAGGCTTAGCTCCGCCGCCTTCAGGAAGCATTCAAGATCGTCGCCGACGAACAGCCCGCGCACGGCTAGTCCGCCGTTCGCGCCGCGTCCCACCACGGTTTGCACATACACGATGGGCAGATGCCTTAGAAACTTCTCGCATGCCCGGTTCAGCACGTTGCGCACCGGGTTCTCGGCCCGCCCCATGATCCGTTCCATTCCATACACCGCGCCCAGGTAGTGGCTGCGGTTGATCCCCTCGCGCCCACCCGTCCCGATCAGAATGTTCTTGGAGTGATTCGCCATGCCAATCACTTCATGCGGCACCACTTGCCCGATGGAAAGAATCAGATCGAACCCGCCCTGTGAGATCAGCTTGTTCACCTGTGCCGGCCACGTGTAGTTCAGCTTGCCCTCTGACTGTTCGCGGATAAACTCCGCCGGAAGCTCGCCCAGCGTCTCGATATCCGTGCGCCAGTTGTGCACGCGGAATAGTTCCTGCGGCGTCTTCCCGAACATGTGCGTAATTTGGTCCGGCCGCATTGGTGTATGCGTCCCGATCGCCGGCAGCACGGCTTTCAGCCGCTCGCCATAGTGCTCCCACGCATACCGCGTCAAGTCGCCGGCCCGCGAGTGCTCGCGGCTTTGGTCGGGCGGCACCGCCAGCACGCTCGTCCGCTTGCCCAGCTTGGCGAGGCTCTCCCCCAGCAGCTCTTTTAATTGCGCGTCTGAAAGATCGGTCTCAGTGCTTCCCACGGAACAATACAGGCTCATACAGCAAACTCAACTTTCTTCGCGTCAGGTCCGCGGCACGGAACAGCTGGGTGCCCCACCCTCGCCGCGTCCTTGTTCTTTGCGGCTAGGGTGGGAGGCCACGCGACGCGTGAAGTCATGCCCTCCCGGAACTACAGCCGGTACGCCTTCTTCACCAACCCGTAGGTCAATTCGTGCGCCACTTCGTGCGCCTCGTCTTCGTCCAGCCGATGCTCGGCAACCAGCCTGCCAAGAAACGCGCAATCCACGCGCCGCGCTACGTCGTGCCGAGCCGGAATGGAAAGAAACGCCCGCGTGTCGTCGTTGAATCCCACCGTGTTGTAGAACCCTGCCGTCTCCGTGGCTTGCTCGCGGAAACGCATCATGCCCTCGGGACTGTCATGAAACCACCACGGCGGTCCCAGGCGCAAGCACGGATAATGCCCTGCCAGCGGTGCCAGTTCGCGGCTGTACGTCGTCTCGTCCAGCGTGAACAGAATGATGGTCAGGTTGCGCTCGTTGCCGAACCGGTCCAGCAGCGGCCGCAGTGCGTCCACATAATTCATCGCCCTGGGGATATCGGCGCCCATGTCGCGGCCATAGCGCTCATACACAATACGGTTGTGGTTGCGCACGCTCCCCGGATGGATTTGCATCACAAGGCCATCCTCCACGCTCATCCGCGCCATTTCTGTCAGCATCTGCGCCCGGAATAGCTCCTGCTCGCCCGCGTCCGCTTTACCCGCAATCACCTTCGCGAACAACGCTGCCGCTTCGCTCTGTGGCAGGTCCGCTGTCTGTGCCGTCGAATGTCCATGGTCGGTCGACGTGCACCCCAGCGCTTTGAATCGCGCCCGTGCCTTCTTCAGCGCATTCAGGTAGCCCTTCCATGTCGCGCTGTCTTCGCCGTGCACTTCGCCCAGCTTCGCCACCAGCCCGGTAAATCCATTGAACTCCGGATCCACCACCGCATCGGGCCGGAATGCCGGAACAATCCGCGCCTTCCACCCCGAATCGCGAATCGCCTGGTGAGCCTTCAGCCCGTCCAGCGGTGACTCTGTCGTCGACAGCACCTCAATGTTGAATCTCTCGTAGAGCGCCCGCGGCAGAAATTCCGGCCGGCCCAGCTTTTCCGCGATGGTGTCGAAATATAGGTCGGCATTGTTTTCGTTCAGCCGTTCAGTGAATCCGAATAGCTCCTGAAAAGCAAAATCCAGCCACATGCGCGTCGGCGTGCCGCGGAAAAGATAGTAGTGCTTTGCAAAGATCCGCCACACCTGGCGCGGGTCCTCGATTACCTGCTGGCCGATACCCAGGTCATCCAAGGAGATGCCCTGGCTGTAAAGCATCCGAAACACATAGTGGTCAGGTTGCACAAAAAGCGTCGCCGGGTCCGGAAACGGCCCGTTGTCGGCAAACCACGCGGCCTGCGTATGCCCATGGGGGCTGATGATGGGAAGCTTGCGGACACGCTCGTATAAGGAGCGTGCGACTTTACGGGCACATGCTTCGGCGGGAAATAATCGGTCTTCGTGGAGCAACATGGCTTTCATTCTAATCGCCTCGAGCGCCGGCTCACCAGACCATTGCCGGAATGAGAGGTCAGACCAGGAGTATACACTTTTACGCTATTCGCCGCCCCATCTCGCATTTTTCCATGCCTCCTCGAAGTTTCTCCAACCAAACCCTGCATTCGGTGATAATCTCGCTTTGACACTGATTTTCAGTACCGCAAGAAGGTAGCTCATCTTATGCCCAGGGTGAAAGAAGAAGAGCACAATACCCACCGTGCTATGCAAGTGGTTAACCACATCCGCACCCTCATTGAGAACGGAACACTGCAGCCGGGCGACCAAATTCCACCCGAACGCGAGTTCGCTCGCTCCCTCAAAATCAGCCGCGCTAGCCTGCGCACCGGCATCGGTTACATGGCCGCCATGGGCGTCATGAAGATCCGCCATGGCGTCGGCACCTTTGTCGCCGATGGCCCCCCGCAATTCGGCACAGCCTCCCTGAGCCTCATCGGCGCCCTGCATGGCTTTCAGTCCTGGCAGATGTTCGAGGCGCGCATCATCCTTGAGAGCCACCTTTCCGCCCTCGCCGCAGAGCGTGGCAAGCAGGAGCAATTCGCCACCCTCGCCGAAGAAGTGGCCGAAATGTTTGCCTCCATGGATAGTCCGGCCGACTATCTCATTCACGATCTGCTCTTTCATCGCATCGTCTCTCAGGCCTCCGGTAATCCCATTCTGGCCGCCATCATTGAGACCATCACCTCCGCCCTCTACGACTCTCGCCGCAAGACCGTCGAACGCTCGACTGACATGCGTGAATCCGCGGAAATGCACCGCGAGATCTACCGCGCCATTCGCGCGCGCAACGCCAAGGAAGCGCACGATCTCATGGAGCAGCACCTGCGCATGGCGCAAATCGCGCAGGGAATGGAGCGCCCCGCAGACCGCAGAGCATCGCACGGTGCGCCAAAGAAGAGGCGCGCGCACACCGCAGCCTAGCTGCGTTCCGCGCCAGGAAACCGTTGGGATCGGGTCAAGTTGACTGCGGGTCTTCCTGCCGGTTCGCCGCGTCTCGCGTCAGGATTCAGCTGCCAAGTGCGTGGTGTCGAACACTCGCTATACCGCATCAAGAAACACCAAAGTGCTTTTTCGAGCTCCCCTTGAGTGAACTTTCGGAACCATTTCCCGTGAATCCTTGCAGACGCCGGGTGCCGGCCTTCCCATGCCCGCCCTCTCTATCTCCTTTGCCATCTTGCTCCTGAGATCGCTAATTTCGAGAGAGAGGTCTGACCTTATTTTGTTTGAAGCTCGACAAAAGTCCACCTTCTCATAGAAGCAGAGAATCTAAATTCAATTTTCGGAAAGTGGCTGCAATTTCCCTATTGACAGTCAATGACCCTCTATATGAAACTACTCGCGCTCCAAAGTGTGGTCAGACCACGTGTCCGAAATCTCAGTCAATGCACGGTGCCCGCGTTGCGGAGCGAAATGCAATATCTATTGGAGGCAACAACTATGCAATCTGTATCAATAAGCCAGAGGCGGTTGGCCGGCAGGCTCCGCGATCTCGCTTTCACTCGTCACCCGCAACCGGCAGGAATACCTGAGCTGCATTTTGGCGTGAAGAGGGCAGTCGTTGCTTTGTTCTCTCTGTTTGTCGCCTCCCTGCTGCTGCTCCCTCACGGCGCGGTTGCACAGGAGTTTCGCGCAACCATTAGCGGCACGGTCGCTGACCCCAGCGGGGCGGTGGTCCCCGGCGCCCAAATCCAGGTGCAGGAGACCAGTACTGGCGCCATCAGCCGCACCACCAGTGATAGTGCGGGCCAATATGTGGTGCCCTTCCTGATGCCAGGAACCTATTCCATCACTGTGATCGCCAGCGGCTTCCAAGTCCTCAAAAGAAGCGGAATTGTCTTGCAGGCGCAGCAGCACCCCATCATCAACCTCGCCCTCACCTTGGGTAGCGCCAATCAGACCGTCACCGTCACCAGTGCCGCTCCGCTCCTCGACACGGCCAACGCGTCGGTCAGCACAGTCATATCCACTGGCTCCGTTGCCGACCTGCCGCTCAATGGCCGCACCCCCGCCGCGCTCTCTGAGCTTTCGGCGGGCGTCATCACGACAGCCGCCCCGGAGCAGATTCATCCCTTCGACAACAACGCTGGCAATGCCTGGTCGATCGGCGGCACGCCCAACCAGGTTAGCGAGGTGCTGCTCGATGGCTCCCCCGACGAGACTTTGTTGGGATCGCTGGCCTTCAGCCCCTCCCAGGACTCCGTAAGGGAAGTCTCGGTCCAGCCCTTCGCCACCGACGCCTCCTTCGGTCACACCATTGGCGGCGTCATCAACCAGGTCACCAAGAGTGGCACAAACTCGCTGCACGGCACAGCCTACGAGTTCGGGCAAATCTCCGGCATCGATGCCAACCTTTACTTCAACGGCGCGCCCTGGAACAGCGGCACGCAAAAGCCGTTGCCGGTCTTTCATTTCAACCAGTACGGGCTCACGGTCGGTGGGCCGGTATGGATTCCCAAGGTCTTCAACGGGAGGAACAAACTGTTCTTCTTCTTTGCCTGGGAGGGCCTCAAGGACTCCACGCCTGCATCCACTTTGCTGACCGTCCCCACAACATCCAGCGTAGGCGGTAGCCCTGGCACGGGTGGCGAAGTCAACGGCGACTTCTACCAGATCCTCGCGGCAGGATGCCCGAACGGCTTTGCAAACAACCCCGCGACAGCGGCTGCCACGTGCAATGCCGATAGCAATGGTGCCCAGGGTCACGCCGACCCATATCAGCTTTACGATCCCCGTAGCTCGGTCTCAACCGGAGGCGTGATCACCCGGACGCCGATTTACAACAATCAGTTGAGATCTGTTTACCCGAATCTCGATCCCATTGCCCTGGCCTACATGAAGCTCTTCCCTCCGCCTCAGGCCACAGGAACTTCCTTCGGCCAGAACAACTACAACAGCAACGCGCCCAGCATCGACAACTACAACAATGAGTTCGGCCGCCTGGACTTCAACATTGGCCAGAACGACAAGATGTTCCTCGACGTTCGTCACAACATCCGCTCCCAGACCAAGAACAACTACTTCGGCAACAACACCACCGGGACTACGCTCACTCGCGAAAACTTCGGTGCCTCGGTCGACAATGTCTACAATCTCAACTCGTCGACAGTCCTCGACACGCGCGTCAACTGGACCCTGTTCTACGAGACGCATGGAACTCCGGCGCAGGCCTACACCCCGACTCAGATGGGATTCCCCAGCACTATCGCCAGCTCCAGCAATGAAGTGCAGTTACCCTACATGAACTTCAACGCCGCCGGCAGTTGCGCTACCAACAGCTACGAGTGCCTGGGCGATACCAGTTCGTCGCTCGACCCCTCTACCAGTTATCAGGTCTTCACTGACATCATCAAGGTCATCGGCCGCCACACGCTCAAGGTCGGCTTCGACGGCAGGCAATACCGGTTGAGCGTCACTAACTATGGTGATTCTTCCGGCGCATTCACCTTCGACAAGAGCTGGACTAACGCTGGGAGCAGCGGTACTACCAGTAACGCCATGGGCCTCGATCTTGCCGCTCTCCTCCTCGGCGTTCCTTCCTCCGGCGAGTATGACCTCAACGCCCGCGCCGACTACCACATGTACTACGTGGGATCCTTCGTGCAGGACGACTGGACCGTCAACAACCGGCTGACTCTCAACATGGGCCTCCGCTATGACATCAATACGCCCTTCGAAGAGCGTCGCGGCAGAACCGTGAATGGATTCAACTCCGCGGCCACGGTGAACTATTCCGGCACACCCACTTGGAAGTCCACAACCGAGACCGTCAACGGGCAGAGCTTCACCATCCCAAGCATCAACCTCAACGGTGGCCTCACCTTCCCGTCCGGGAATAACGGCGCTGTCTTCGCCACCAACAGTGGCTTCGTCAGTCCGCGCTTCGGCTTCTCCTTTGGCATCGACAATAAGACCGTGCTGCGTGGCGGAGTCGGCTTCTTCGTGCAGCCTGAGACCATGTCCAGCGAAGCGGCTACCGGCGTCACCTCGTCGAATGCGCTCTCCAATCAGGAGGGTTTCAGCGCCTCTACCACCTACACCACTTCGTCCAATGGCACAAATGTGACGGGCAGCTTCGAGAACCCGTTCCCCAGCGGCTTCGCGCAACCTTCGGGCTCATCGCTCGGCGCCAGCACCTTCCTCGGTTCGCCGTCGGCCATCAACTTCCTCGCGCCCAATCAGCACGACCCATATTCCGAGCGCTGGGATTTAGGTCTACAGCGTTCGCTCACCAGCAATCTGTTGATTGAGGCGCTCTACGTCGGCAACCACGGCGTCCATCTTCCCGTCGGAACCCAGAACATCAACGCAACCCAATTGCAGTACATGAACACCAACCCATACTTCAGCTACAACTTGAACAAGGCTTACGGGACCAAGATCACGAACCCGTTCAAGGGAACTCTGGGTGCATCGAACACCACGGGGCTCAATACCTCCAGCACCGAGAGCTTCAGCAACTTCATCGTTCCGTTCCCGCAATACAGCACCACCGCGATCACGGAACAGAATGAAACCGTCGGCCAGTCGTGGTTTTCGAGCGGCATCCTTCACGTCGAGCAGCGCGCCAGCCACGGACTGACCCTGACGGCCAACTACAGCTTCTCCAAGATGATTGAGGCTGACAGCTACTTGAACGATGAGGATACCTCCCTCACGCGTCGTATCTCTCCCTTCGACCACGTGCATCACTTTACCGCGGGCGGTATCTATGAGCTGCCCTTCGGCCGCGGGCACGCCTTCAACTTTGGCGGCAGCCGCTTGGCCGACGAGTTGTTCGGCGGCTACGTCATCAACGGAATCTACCAGTTCCAGACCGGCGCCCCGATCTACTTCCAGTACGACATTGCCCTGGCCCCGGGGGTTACCTCGTACCGCCAGATTACAAATCAACCCAGGTACCCATCTCTAACCGTTTCGGCCCTCAATAAAGCGGCGTTTGTCACTTCGTCCAACCCCGGCTCCTGCACTGGAACGTGTGACGGCAGCGTGAACGTCGGCGGTCAGGTCCAGGGCAACAACCACTACCGCACACTCCCGCAGACCTTGTCCTGGGTCCGCCAGGATGGCTACAACAACCTCGACGCCTCCATCCTGAAAGACTTCCACTTCACCGAGGGCACATACTTCCAGCTTCGCTTCGAAACCTTCAACACCCTCAACCACCCGATCTTCGCCGCTCCGAATGTGGGCAGTTCATCGGGAGCAAGCTCGAGCAGCTTCGGGACGATCACCGCCACAACATCCAACAGCCTCCCGCGCCAGATTCAAATCGGCGGGCGTCTCGTGTTCTAAACTCGGTCACCGGCCAAACGGCGCGGGGCATACCAGCCTCGCGCCGCTTTTCTTTAGACACATCCAACCATCGCGCCTGTTCATTCCCATCCGCCCGGCACAAACCGGATTTGCCTCCGCATCGCTGCCTCCTCGCTCCGCCGTGTACCGGCTAAACAGTTCTGCAGTTACTTTGTCCCGAAGCCACTGCTGCCAAGTGAATCTTCCTTTAACCGGGGTCACCGCAGACAGGTCTTCGTCCGTGGGGTGGAAGTAATTCCCACCCTGCACAGAGACTGGAAACTGATCTGCCCCGTACTTCTCAGCCGCCGGCTTAGTTTTTGGGTTTTGGGTCAAACTTCCACAGCAGTAAAATATTGAGAGGAATTTCCGCGATTAGCCGGCTGCGCCAGGGAACACGTTGAGGTCCGCGTCGTGCTGAAAGCGAAAGGGCGAAAGCAACCATGAAGACCATTTTGATGGCTGACCCTGTGCGCTACCCGCGCATGACCACCGAAGAACTCCGCGACACCTTCCTGCTCAACGCGCTCTGCGAGCCCGGCAAACTCCAGCTCAATTACGTCGATCTCGATCGCGCCGTCGTCGGCTTTGCAGCTCCGATCGATGCGCCCACCGCTCTTCCCACCGATCCCGACCTCCGCGCCACCTACTTCACAGAGCGTCGTGAATTGGGCGCGCTCAACATCGGCGGCGCCGGCGTCATTACCGTCGAGGGCAAGAGCTACGACATCAACAATCTCGATGTCCTCTACATCGGCCGCGGCAACAAGCAGGTCACCTTCGCCTCAAAAGACAAAGCTGCGCCTGCGGTCTTCTATCTGTTAAGCTACCCGGCCCACGCCGAGTACCCCACCGCGCTCGTCCGCAAAGACGACGCCACGCCCACTGAACTCGGCAGCCTCGAAACCTGCAACAAGCGCACCATCTGCAAATACATCCATCTCCAGGGCGCGCGAAGTTGTCAGCTCGTCATGGGTGTCACCCATCTCGCCGCGGGCAGCAACTGGAACACCATGCCCCCGCACACCCACATGCGCCGCAGCGAAATCTACATGTACTTCAACGTCGCCGCCGACGCGCGCGTAATGCACTTCATGGGGCCGCCCGCCGAATCCCGTCACATCGTCATGGCCGACAAGGGCATCGTCATTTCTCCTGGCTGGTCGATCCACTGCGGCGTCGGTACTCGCGCTTACAGCTTCTGCTGGGGCATGGGCGGCGAAAATCAGGACTACGCCGACATGGACCCTGCCCCCGTCGAATCTCTGCGATAGAGCCTTCGACCCGAAACCGGCCTGCGCACAAAATCAAAAGCGGCGATCCCCATCAACGAAATCGCCGCCTCATTTCTCCTGGGTGCCCCAGGTCCGGGGTCCCCGCGGACAGGTCCTGGTCCGTGGGGTGGAGATCCCTCGCACTTGGGCAACGGGGATACCACCACCGCCCACTCGCCCCAAACCAGCTGAAGGCTGAAAGCTCGTTCCTAAGCGTTGTAAGTCGTTGACGAAACCTTGCCTCCGTGCCCCGTCCAATTGGTGTGGAAGAACTGGCCCCTCGGCTGGTCCACGCGCTCGTACGTGTGCGCGCCGAAGAAGTCCCGCTGCGCCTGCAGCAGGTTCGCCGGCAGCCGTCCCGCGCGATAGCCGTCGAAGAACGCCAGCGCCGTCGAAAATGCCGGCGTGGGCACGCCCAGCTTCACCGCGTGCGTAACCGCCTTGCGCCACGACGCCTGGTACTTGTTCACCAGCCTGGAGAAGAACTTGTCGAGCAGCAGATTATCGAGGTTCTTGTTCTTCTTGAACGCGTCCTTGATCTTGCCCAGGAACTGGCTGCGGATAATGCATCCGCCGCGCCACATCAGCGCGATGCCGCCCATATTCAGGTTCCAGCCAAATTCCTTGGCCGCGGCTCGCAGCAGCATGTAGCCCTGCGCGTAGCTGATGATCTTCGAGCAGAACAGCGCTCTCCTCACGTCCTCGATGAACTTCGTGCGGTCGCCGACCTTCGGCAAAGACTTCGGCCCGCGCAGAACTTTCTCCGCTTCCACGCGCTCCTCTTTCAGAGCCGACAAACAGCGCGCAAACACGCTCTCGCCGATCAGCGTCACCGGCTGGCCCGTATCGAGCGCGCTGATCACCGTCCACTTGCCCGTCCCCTTCTGTCCCGCCGTGTCCAGAATCTTGTCCACCAGCGGCGTGCCATCCTCATCCTTCTTGGCAAAAATCTGGCTCGAAATATCGATCAGGTAGCTGTCCAGCTCGCCCTTGTTCCACTCCGCGAACACGTCGTGCAGTTCGTCCGCCGTCAATCTCAGCCCGCGTTTCAGCAGGTCGTAGGCCTCGCAGATCAACTGCATGTCGCCGTACTCGATGCCGTTGTGCACCATCTTCACGTAGTGACCCGCGCCTTCTTCGCCCACCCAGTCGCAGCACGGAGTGCCATCTTCCACCTTGGCCGCGATCGCCTGGAAGATCGGCTTCACATGCGGCCACGCCGCCGGATTCCCGCCCGGCATGATCGACGGTCCGCTCCGCGCGCCCTCTTCGCCGCCCGAAACGCCCGTCCCGATAAATAAAATCCCCTTCTCAGCCAGTGCCTTCGTGCGCCGCGTGGAATCGCTGAACAGCGAGTTGCCGCCATCGATAATGATGTCCCCCGCCTCCAGGTGCGGCGCAATGGCTTCGATCATCTGGTCCACGGTGTCGCCGGCTTTCACCATCAACATCACTCGGCGCGGCCGCTTCAGCAGGCTTGTCAGCTCTTCAATCGAGTGCGCGCCCACCACCTGCGTCCCCTTGGCTTCGTTCGCCAGGAAATCGTCTACCTTCGAAACGGTGCGGTTGAACACCGCTACTTTGAACCCGTGGTCGTTCATATTCAGGACCAGATTCTGTCCCATCACTGCGAGGCCGATCAGGCCGATATCACACGATGCTTCCGCCATACCTTCTCCAAAAACGAAATTCTATCACTGCGAATTTTGAGCTTAATTCAATTCTAACGCAGTGGTCAGACCTCCCAATCTCAAAACTCGTCAAACGGCGACGCCTGCGGAGCGGTAGATTTCCGCAATCCAGCGCATGTCCTTCAGCCCTTCCTCGCCCGGAGTATTCGGCTCGAGATTGTTCTGGACGCAGTGTGAGAAGTGGTCGGCCTGAGCAGCGAACTGGTACGGGTCGCGCGAAGGATTGATTTCGTCAATGGCCTGGCCGTTCAACTCGGCGTGCATGTGCACTCCGTCGTAGTTGAAGCCCGGGTCGAGCGCCAGCCAGCCTTTGGAGCCGTACACCTTGAAGTAGCCGCTCGTGTTGGCTCCGTAGCTTGTGGAGCAGCTGGCTACGATTCCAGACGGGAAGAGCGTCGTCCACGCGACATTCTCTTCCACTTCGTTGAAGCGGCCGCCGTGGTCGACGGTCGACGCCACAGCAGTCAGTTTCGCCGGCTCCTCGCCCGTAAGGTAGCGGGTCGCATTCAGCGAATAGATGCCCACGTCGTAGAGCGGGCCGCCGCCGGCCAGCTTCTTGTTCAGCCGCCACTCGCCGGGCGCGATGTTGAAGCCGAAACAGCTGGAGATTTCCTGTACCTGGCCGAGTTTGCCATCGCGGATCATCTGGATCGCCCGCAGGTGGAATGGCTCGTAGTGGCAGCGGTACGCAATCATCAGCTTTACGTTGGCTGCCTTGCAGGCCGCGATCATGGCTTCTGCGTCGGCCACCGACGTGCACATCGGCTTTTCGCACAGCACATGCTTGCCCGCCTTGGCTGCGCGAATCGTGTACTCCGCGTGCATTGAGTTGGGCAGCGCAACATAAACCGCGTCGACGTTCGGGTTGTGCGCAATCTCATCGAAGTTGTCGTAGTTGTAGATGGAGCCGACGGGCACACCGTACTGCGCCGCAACCCGGTCCGCCTTCTCGCGATGGCCGCTCACCAAGCCGGTAACGCTGGAGTTCATGGTGTTCTGGACGCCGGCCATAAAGTGGTAGGCGATGCGGCCGATGCCGATGATCGCGTAGCCGGTTTTACGAGTCGGGTTCTGGGCGTTGAGCGCCGGCGCAAAGCGGGCGGCAAGGCCCAGGGCGCCGAATCGCGTGAAATCTCTTCGGGTAAGCTGCATGGCTTTTGGGTTCCTTTGCGGTGGATGGAGCGGTTTTACCCGCCGGTTGCAAATCCTAACACACGCACGCAGCCCCGTGCCGCGCGGGTAGTAAGTCAGATTGGATGTGCCTTGAAAGGGCGCGACCTCAAAGCCTGCTCTGAGCGAAGCCGAAGGGCGCCGTAAGTCGCGCCAAATGAATGGGGACTTAGAGCTTATCCGTAAATAGTGCCGAGCTTGATTCTCGCGTCAGATAATCTTGCGGGCGGGGATTGGATTTGCGCGACGATACAGTTCAAGATGGCACAGATCAAGTCCTGGACAGTGTCGGACGCGTTGTGGAGGAGGATCGAGCTGCTGGTCCCGGCGCGAAAGCGGCTAGGTGGCTGCAAGTACCAGCGCAAACCCGGAGGGGGACGCAAACCGATACCGCCGCGACAGGTATTTGCCGCGATTGTGTATGTTCTTCGCACGGGCTGCCAGTGGAAGGCGCTTCCGCGCCAGTACGGTTCTGCGAGTGCGGTGCATAAGTACTTTCAGACGTGGCACAGGGCGGGATTTTTTCAGAAGCTCTGGGAGGCCGGGCTGGCCGAGTATGACGGCATGCATGGCATTGCCTGGCAGTGGCAGGCAGCCGATGGGGCGATGGGGAAAGCTCCGCTGGCAACCGAGTGCGTAGGTCGGAACCCGACCGACAGGGGAAAAAAAGGGGCGCAAGCGCAGTCTGCTCGTCGACGGGCGTGGAGTCCCGCTGTCGATCGCCGTCAGCGGCGCCAACGTGCACGACTCGAAGCTTCTGGATCGAACCCTGGCTCAGATCGCGGTCCCGCGTCCTCAGGCCACGTGGAGTAGTCAGCAGTATCTCTGCCTGGACGCCGGTTATGTGGGCTATCCGGTGAGCAAAATCGCCCGCAAACACGGTTATTACCTGCGCGTGAAATCGCGCGCGGAAGAGCGGCTGCTCAAGTACCGGTACCCGGACTCCAAACCCCGCCGCTGGGTGGTGGAACGGACCCACTCCTGGCTCAACCGCTACCGCAAACTGCTGGTCAGCTTCGAAAAGACAGAAGCCAGCTACATAGCCTTATTGCAATTGGCGGCCGCCCTGATCTGCTGGAGAAAGACCCTGATTATTTACGGATAAGTTCTTAGCCCCTGAGGGAATGCTCCTCCAAACTAACCCACTACCGCCGCTCTCGCCCATCACTCCACGCTGAGGTCGCCGTCCGCCTCCACCACCAGCTTGTCGCCTACAATCTGAATCGACAGGATCTTCAACCGTCCGAGGCTCACCTTGTACCCCGACGAGGCCGTCGACCCTGCCAACGCTGCCCGCAACAGGTCCGCCGCATCCACCTTCATGCTCTTCGGCACCTTCCCCCGCAGAAACGGCGCCAGCACAAAGTTGATCTCCTTCCGGTCCGACACCTTGTCCAGCTGCGCGTCGCGGAACCCGATGGTCTCCCCTTCCGCATCCGGCTCCATCGATACCTCCGCCGGCAGCGTCACTGTCACTCCGAGGCACGCACCACCCACTCCCAGCCGCGCCCTTGTCTTCACGCGCACCACAATCCTGTCCTTCTCAAATCTCAGTTGCGGATCCTCGGTCGAA
The DNA here is from genome assembly GCA_963832805.1 of uncultured Acidobacteriaceae bacterium. GTDB lineage: Bacteria > Acidobacteriota > Terriglobia > Terriglobales > Acidobacteriaceae > Telmatobacter. The sequence continues at coordinate 83,917 of CAWHVN010000009.1, forward strand.
ATAAAGCATGCCGAGTGCGCATTGCCCTTCAGGTAGTACTTTCCGTCCGGCCCGCTGAAAAGCTGCTGCTTTAGCGTCCGCTCCAGAGCGTCGCGGCTCACCGTCAACTCCACGCCATGGCTCATCGATACCCCTCCAAAAAGCACCAAACTCGCTGCAATTGCCGGCCAGAATGTCCGCATAACAGTATCCTGCCACCCCGTCCCCATTTCCGCCAGAGTCACCCGCCTTCATCCAAATTCGTATTTCCTGTGGGAATCAGGGGAGATTCAGATAAGTCATTGAATGTTAACAAGATACAATCCACAGAACACCCTCTTCAACCCCCGCCATTAAGCGCTTTCCTATTGATTTTTGAACAAAATATCCCTAAAATGAAACTAATGTTCCTCGGGTCTTTACGCACCCCCAGCCACTTCCGAGGATGAACCGCGAAAAAACCTCCTTTCAAGGACATACAAATCAATGGCAAAGCGTCGTGGAAATCCGAATTGGGGCAAGCCGGAGCCCATTGGCCCGGTTGTGCCTACGGTTACCTCCTTCGAGCAGATCACTAAGGAGTTCAAGCTGCCCCCGGACCAGTACATCCGGTCGACCCGCCTTCGCGAGTGGGCGCGCCGTAACAAGAATTCCAAATATATCCCTGAGGCCCTTCTTGAGGCCTGGGGCTTTGAGATTGAATCGACGTTGTAACATTTCAGCCAGGTCCAACAGAGACGCCGCCTCCGGGCGGCGTTTTTGCTGCCCTTGAACCGGACGTGGTGCAGTTTCCGAATCGCCGACGATTCGACCGGACCTCGGAAAAGCTGCCAACTATCCGGTTCGACGAGCGCCTCGGCCTGCTCCCGGCAGTTGAGACACCACCTTGGATAAATCGGCGAAGCCTGTCCCGGATTTCGGAGGTGTCGCGCCTCACTCCGACACGTGACGACGGTCACGGCCACAAGCAGTGCCTTATAGGAAGGTGCTATTGGATGGGTGTTTTGTCTTGTCGGCGCGCTGAATTCGACTATTCTTTGGGACTCTCGTTTGAGAGGGACATGCGCGTTTCGGCGGTGAGGTCTGTGTCGAGGTTCGCTAAGAACAGCCGGCGCCCTTTGAGAGCGTGATGTGAAAAAGGCCAACGCATGGTTCGCGCTTTTGCTGCTTCTGCACGTAATGGTGCATCCACTACTGCACGACGTGCCATCGCGAGCCCTTGCATCCGGCGCTGATGCGCTCCCTTCAACAATCTCCGCCAGTGATTCTCCGTCGCATGAATGCGATCTCTGTCGCATGGCGAGGAGCATCGTACCAACAGTTGACCTTCCCATCCCTACGCCGTGCGGCTCCTCGTCGCCCGTTGTGATGTGCCCGGCCTCCGCAGTGCCCGGAGACGCCCGCTTTCAACTCCCCGCCCGCGCCCCTCCCACCTGTTGACTCAGAGGCTCCAATTCTCATTTTGAGAATTCTGCTTTTGCTATAGTTTCCGTTCGTCCGGAATGCTTGATCTTCGGCGAACGCTTGAAGCCCATCTCGCTCCCGTGGTTCGGGCGCGGCGCGGGCGCGTGCACCTACGGGTTACTGCATATAGGGAAAGAGGAAGATCGATGTCCAGGGTTATCGCACTTCTTTTGGCAATGTTCGGAGCAACGAGTCTGCTTGCGCAATCCGTAGGCACCGCGGGAACGATCGAGGGCACGGTTCTGGACCCCACCGGCGCGGTCGTGCAGTCGGCAAGCGTAACGCTGAGCAACGGCTTTATGAACTACAGCGTTACGTCCGTCACGGATGAGAAAGGCCAATTCTACTTTTCCAATGTTCCCCCCAACACCTATCACCTGGTCGTGACCACGGCATCGTTCGCAACCAACCAACAGGACGTGACGATTCGCTCCAAAGTGCCCATGAGCATTCAGGTCAAACTCCAGATCAAGGGACACTCGGAGACAGTGAACGTGAACGCAGAAGCCGCGACCGTAGATGAGACGGCCGTGGCACACGTCGAAATCGATTCCGGCGTTTTTTCGAAGTTGCCGACCATCTCGGTGGCTTCGGGACTGAGCGACATTCTAACGCTGGGCACGCCCGGAGTGGTTGCGGACTCGAACGGATTCTTTCACTCGCTTGGCGACCACGCCCAGATGTCGCTGTCGGTTGACAATCAGCCAGTCACCGATCAGCAAGGGAATATCTACTCCACCCAATTGCAGCCGAATGCAATTCAGTCGGTGGAGGCAATCTATGGGATCACTCCGGCCGAGTACGGTGACAAAACCAGCCTTGTGGCCAACACCATCACGCGGTCCGGCCTCGGTGGGCCAATGTACGGCACCCTCGACACGCAATATGGTTCCTTTGGCACTGGCGGCGGAGACGGAACTCTAGGTTTTGGGAATCGAAAGCTGGGAAACTTCACCGCGGTGAACGTGATTCGATCGGGACGATTCCTCGACACCCCCGAATATGCCGACCTGCACGGAATTGGAAACAGCGAGAACGCGTTCAACCGCTCGGATTACCGGCCCACCGCCTCCGACACCTTCCATCTGAACCTGTTCTTTGCGCGCAATTGGTTTCAGATTCCCAACACCATTACGCAGCAATGGTCGGAGCAGGATCAGCGGCAGCAAGTGCGCACCTTCAACATTGCCCCCGGATGGGTTCGGGTCTTAAGCAGCACGATGGTTCTGACGGTGAACCCGTACGTCCGCCGCGATGATGTCGGATACTATCCCAGCGCCAACCTGATGAACGACCAACCCGTCACGGTCCAGCAGAATCGGACACTAACCAACTTCGGCCTCAAGCCCGACCTGGCATACGTAAAGGGGAGGCACAACGCCAAAGCGGGCATTCAGATCAGCCAGACGAATCTGATGGAGGATTTCCACCTGGGGGTGACCGACCCTACGTTTAACCCTGTTTGCCTGACCAGCACCGGCGCTCCCGTGCTGGATCCCACCATCACCGATCCCTCGGAGTGTGTTCCCGATGGATACGAGCCGAACCCGAACCTGGCCGTCGGTCTGATCGCATTCGATCTTACGCGCGGCGGCAGCATGTTTCACTTCCACCAGGGAGCGAATATCAAGGAACAGGCCGCCTATGTGGAGGACTCGGTCACGATCAAGCAATTCATCCTCAACCTGGGCGGGCGCTTCGATCGATATGACGGCATGAGTTATGCGGTTCTGTGGGAGCCCCGGCTGGGTATCTCGTACCGCATCGCACCGACCAACACCGTTCTGCGGCTGGGATATTCGAAGACCCTCGAAACGCCTCTCAACGAGAACCTCATTCTATCCAGTAATACCGGCCAAGGCGGTTTGGCCAAGAATGTTTTCGGAGCTGAGGCAAGCGTTCCCATTCAGTCAGGCAGGCGCAACCAATTCATCGCGGGATTCGAGCAGGGATTTGGCCGGCTTTTCCTGTTGAATGGCGACTACTCCTGGAAATTTACGCGGCATGCATACGATCTGGACACGCTTCTCAATACCGCCATCATCTTCCCCATCGAATGGCGGAAATCGAAGATGGACGGATTCTCAATCAAGCTGGGAATGAAGGAGACGAAAGGGCTCACATCCTTCGTGACCTTAGGACATACGCGCGCCCGGGTGTTTGGCCCGGAGACCGGCGGCTTGATCTTCAATTCCACGAACCTTCCATCCGACGCTGTGGTGCGGATCGATCACGATCAGGCATTGCAGAGCACGACCCACGTCCAGTATCAGTTGCCCAAGCGCTTACCCTGGGCCGCGTTCACCTGGAGATACGATAGCGGAATCGTCGCCTCCGCGACCCCCGATCTGGCCAGCTTGCTTGCCCTCACGGCCAACCAGCAACAAACAGTAGGCTTCTACTGCGGGAGCCAGACGGCGACCATTGCCAATCCCATCACAACTTGCAACTCGGCCAATTACGGAACGGCTTTCGTCAACATCCCGGCGGCAGGGACGGAGAACGACGATACCAATCCGGCCCGCATCAAGCCACGCAACATTTTGGATCTGGGCGTCGGCTCGGACAATGTGTTCCACACCGACAAGGTGCGCTGGACGGCCAGATTCAGCGTCTTGAACCTGACCAACAAAGAGGCGATGTATAACTTTTTGTCGACGTGCAGTGGAACCCATTTCCTGCCGCCCCGCGCCTTCAGGGCTGAACTGGGGATTGCGTTCTGACGAACTGCGATTTGTCTCGAGGAACAGCTGTCTGCTCGATTTGCAGCCAAATCGCCAACGCACTTACCGAGCCGAAGACCCGGTTGCGGAGGCGTCACCGGCCAACCGTAAACTGTCCCACCCACCCGCCCTTTCTGGCATTCCCTCCCCGTATCAGCGAAAATAAGGCAGCACATGCCCCAGCTCTCCCGCACCCCCGAGCCGCCCTTCACCGACGTTCCCGGCGCCGTCGCCGAAATCCAGGTCGGCCGCATGGTCGTCGTGGTCGACGATGAGGACCGCGAGAACGAGGGCGATCTCACTCTGGCCGCCGACCACGTCACCCCCGAGGCCATCAACTTCATGGCCCGCTACGGCCGCGGCCTCATCTGCCTTTCCTTGACCGAAGACCGCGCCGACCACCTCCGCCTGCCGCCCATGACGCAGCAAAACTCCTCCCGCTTCGGCACCGCCTTCACTGAGACCATCGAGGCCCGCGAGGGCGTCACTACCGGCATCTCAGCTGCCGACCGCGCCCGCACCATCCGCGTCGCCATCGATCCGCGCTCGACCGCCGCCGATCTCGTCCGTCCCGGCCACGTCTTCCCGCTCCGCGCCCGCCGCGGCGGCGTCCTCGTCCGCGCCGGTCAAACCGAGGCCTCCGTCGACCTAGCCCGCCTCGCCGGCCTCACCCCTGCCGGAGTCATCTGCGAAATCATGCGCGACGACGGCGAAATGGCCCGCATCCCCGATCTCATCCCGTTCTGCCAGCGGCACGGCCTCCGCATGATCACCGTCGCCGAGCTCATTCGCTACCGGCTCCGCAACGAGCGCTACATCGTCCGCGCCGGCGAGTCCCGCATTCAAACCCGCTACGGCGAGTTCCGCATGATCGCCTACGAAAGCCAGGTCCAGGGCGGCGAGAGCCACATCGCCCTCATCCGCGGTGATCTCTGCTCCGACTGCCCCGCCTTCCACGCCGGTCCCGCCGCCGGCCCTCTCCCAGACGCGCTGAATGGTGCCCTCAACGGCGCCGCCTCAACCACCCCCGCCGAGCCCCGTCCGCCCTGTCCCCATCCCGTCCTCGTCCGCGTCCACACCCGCTGCACCGCCGGCGACGTCTTTAGCGCCGACTGCCACTGCCGCGAAATCCTCGACCAGTCCATGCGCATCATCGCCGAAGAAGGCTGCGGCGTCATACTCTATCTTCACAACACCTCGCGCGGTTTCGCTATCGACCACACCCCCGCCGCTCCCTTCGGCCCCGAGGGCTCCGCCGTCCCCGCCGTTGCCGCAACGCAGGAAACCGGCCGCCTCATCCTCCACCAGGAGCTGCGCGCCCGCGAAGGCTCCCAGGCCCGCTCCGGCCGCATCCTCCGCGCCATCGGACTCGGCGGACAAATCCTCTCCGACCTTGGCATCCAGCGCATCCGCCTGCTCTCCAATACGCCAATGCACATCCCCGCCCTCGAGGGCTTCGGCCTCGAAATCGTAGAGCAGGTCCCCATCCCCGTCGAAGAATGCTCCCGCGTCGGATAAGGCCTTGCGACAGTCATTTCTCCTATTCTTCCCATTACGTTTTGTTCATTCTGGCCAGAATTATCCGCACAATCCCGCCTAAAACCTGTACCATTGGCTGAACTGTCCCCGGGGAACAATTCTCTCGGGAAATTCTGTGCGCCCGCAGTGGCGCCCCGGATCTTCCCGTTCAACTTACCCGGCGACACGCGCTCGCACGGTCGATTTCAGGGCCAATTTGCCGTGGTGCAACTTCAGCGTGGCATCTTCTTCATTGAGGTGCCGCTTCCGATCATCGCCCCCGCATTACGGCATCCCCGCAATCGCTGTGAGGCCAACCGCACCAGTACCGCGAAAGGTTGGACCGATTGCGCGTCCATCTCGTAAATCCCAGCGACAATTCCTTTGGCACTGCGGTCATCACGCCGCGATGGCTATTCGTGCTCGCAGCTGCTACACCGCGGGCTGCGGGAGATCCCGTTCTCGTCGATGAGTCTCTCGAGCAAATTGTGCCCGAGACCATCCAGCCCGGCGACATCGTTGGCATCAGCGTGCACACCGGCAATGCGCTGCGCGGTTACGCGGTCGGCCGCATGGCGCGCAGCCGCGGCGCGTGGGTCGTTTATGGCGGCATTCACGCCACGCTTTTTCCAGATGAAGCGCTCGAGCGCGGCCAGGCCCACGCCGTAGTCAAAGGCGACGGTGATCTTGCCTGGGGCAAGGTCGTCACCGATTGCCTCGCCGGCAAGCCCGAAAAAATCTACGACGGTGGGCGAATCGAAGGCAGCGAATTCCTGCCCGCGCGCTGGGATCTGATGAATCCCCAAAAGTATATGTGGGCCTCGGTGCAAACCATTCGCGGTTGCCCCAAGCACTGCTCCTTTTGCAGCGTCTGGCGCACCGATGGACAGAAGCCCCGCCAGAGGAGGTTTCAAAGCGTCGTCGACGAGATCATCGCGTTGCGCCGCCTTGGCTTTCGTTTCATCGCTCTCGCCGACGACAACTTCTATCCCGTCACGTTTACTGATTTGCGGCTGGCGCGCGAGCAGGGGAACACAGCCAGGCTCGAGGAACTGACGGCCATTCGCAACGAGCGCCTGCTGCTGATGGAAGAGCTGGCCAAGCTACCCAAAGACATGGTGTTTTTTACGCAGATGACCATGGAAGCGGGCGAAGACGGAAATTATCTCGACGCCATGCGCAAGGCCAACATCAAAGGCGCGCTGGTGGGCGTTGAAGCGGTCACTCCGGAGGGACTGAAGGCCGTCTACAAGGATTGGAACTACTCCGGCGAGGCCTTGGCCAAGCAACTGCAGACCTTCAAGCAGCACGGCGTGCATGTTCTCGGCTCATTCATCTTCGGCCTGCCCACAGACAGGCCCGCCACATTCACCGCCACGGTCGAAATGGCGCTCAGGGCGGGTGTAACCTTCGCTCAATTTGTCATGATGACTCCGTTTCCCGGCACCGTGGACTTCGGGCGCTGGGAGAAAGAGCAAGCTGCAGATCCCATGATGGTGGCTGGCGAGCCCATCACGCGTTACTGGATGATTCCCACTGAAGTGCGGCCCAAAATGTTTACGCCCCATCCCACCATGAGCTCCGACGAGATTCGCGAGCGCACGCAAAAAGTGTGGGACAGGTTCTACACCTGGCCAGCCATCTGGGAACGCTCCGCGTGCACTCCGACTCTGCGCGCCCGCCTCGGATTCATCTTCCTCTCCAAGCTCTATCGCCAGATGTACGCAGGAACCGGCATCTCCACTGACAGCGCTCGCCGCAAAAAATCGAAGCGATGGGCCCGTTGGACCGCTCGCCAGTGCAAGAAGCTGTTCCAGGCGCGCCCCATGCCGGAGCTCGAAGGGCCCAAGTGGGAGATCGGCTTGCCCTCAATGGCTCAGCCTGCGTTTGAAGGCGGCAACGGACAGGAAATGAGAGGCGGATTTGTCGTGCTGCCTGAAAACCAGGCCTGAAGGATCTCGCTAGTCGGCAAGCCCAGGCCTGAATCCCGCAGCCGGAGAATCTCGCTCTTAATTGGTAAACCCACCACTGCCAACCCAGCACGACGAGATAATGGCGAGGAGCTACAAGCTAGTCCCTGGTCCCTGTCTCTACCTTGAATACGCAAACGTCCCGCACAGCGCCGACGACTTCGAGATCGCCTCGAACGTGAAAACCGGCATGTCTTCACCCGAGAAGAACGCCACCTCGAGCGTGTGCCCCGTGACGTACGTCGCCATCCACTGCGTGTCCTCGCTCCCGCACAACGTGTTCTTTTTCAGAAAGCGCTGCCTCGCCGGGATTCTCAGCCGGTAAAGCATTCCGTTGATTCCGGCGTTCACATCCGCGTCGAACACCGCGCTCACCTCCACCGGCTTCAGGGTGCGGATCGGCGCCAGCGGATACGTCAGAAAATCGATCGTCAATTTCCCTTTGCCAATCGCAATGTCGCTCGTGATCGACGTCGCCGACGTGCTCGCCGCGCGCCACGCGCCACCGTCCTGCGCATTCGCCCGCCCCGCGCCCGCAACTACACCCACCATCAGCAGGCTCGCCGCCACACCGGCCGCCATTCGCTTCTTCATACTTTTGAGCACGTCATCCACGCAATCTTCCCAGCGCACCCGCCCGCTCGCCACGATGAACTGAAAGCTGCTTTGCTGACCACTGTTCACTGTCCACTGTTCGCTGTCGCGCAGCGACTCACCACCCCAGCACATACGCAAACACCAGCGGCGCCACAATGCTGGCGTCGCTCTCGATAATGAACTTCGGCGTACCAGCGCCCAGCTTGCCCCACGTGATCTTCTCGTTCGGCACCGCGCCCGAGTACGATCCATAGCTCGTCGTCGAATCCGAAATCTGGCAGAAGTACGCCCACAGCGGCACATGCTCGCGCTGCAAGTCCTGGTGCAGCATCGGCACCACGCAAATCGGAAAGTCGCCCGCGATCCCTCCGCCAATCTGGAAGAATCCCAGCGGCGTCTTCTTCGTCGTCTCCGTGTACCACTCCGCCAGCTCCATCATGTACTCGATGCCCGTCCGCACCGTGTGCACCTTCTTCACGTCGCCCGTGATGCAATGCCCCGCATACATGTTCCCCAGCGTCGCATCCTCCCACCCCGGCACAAACATCGGCAAATTCTTCTCCGCCGCCGCCAGCAGCCAGCTGTCCTTGGGATCGATCTGGTAGCTCTGCTTGAGCACCCCCGACAGCAGAATCTTGTACATGAACTGGTGCGGGAACCACCGCTCTCCGGCCTTGTCCGCCTTCACCCACTCCGCCAGTACCTCGTTCTCGATCCGCCGCATCGCCTCCATCTCGGGAATGCACGTATCCGTCACGCGGTTCATGTGCCGATTCAGGAGCGCCGCCTCGTCGGCCGGCGTCAGGTCGCGATAGCCAGGCACGCGCTCATAAAAGTTGTGCGCCACCAGATTGAACACGTCCTCTTCCAGGTTCGCGCCCGTGCAGCAGATCCCGTGTATCTTGTCCTGCCGGATCATTTCGGCCAGGCTCAGCCCCAGCTCCGCCGTGCTCATTGCCCCGGCAATCGTCACAAACATCTTGCCGCCCTCGGCCAGCAGCTTGTTATACGCCTCGGCCGCATCCACCAGCGCAGCGGCATTGAAATGACGGTAATGATGCTTGATGAACTCCGTAATCGGTGCCATAACGTTCCCTTTTCGCTCCAAACCTCCAACCTAACACAGTGAAACCGAAGGCTTGTGAATCGCGCGGAAAGGCGCTCAGATCGCGGATTCGCGCGGCTTATCCCTTTGCCGCGCTGCGGCGAGCGGCGACAAAAACGGCGCAAGAACGCCACTGTGAAACTGTGAAGGCACTCTCTCGAAGGCCTTGATTCGGCGCGAGTTCCGGAACACTCACAGTTTCACAGTTTCTGTGTTTCTGTGAGGTTTCGGCGCGGTGCTTGTATCGGGTTGATTCGGTTGAGGTTCGCGGCGCGGCCAATCTCACAGTTTCACAGCCCATTTTTTGAGTGCATAGGGGGGGGTGGGGGGGTGATGCCAGGGGGTACGGACCGGGGACATGCATGACAGACTGGACCGGGGAACAGAAAGACAGCGTCCGGGGGAGCGAGGGAGCGGGCGGGAGAGCGATTCTGAATTGCTCGTCGATCATGAGACCATTGTGCGCCAAGCGGGGCTAATTATCGGCAAACTTGAGGGGTACGATTTGCGCTTTGTTTTCAGCTACCTGGAAGATTTTTGCGGAAGTATGTACTTTACGCAAAGGTTCAGAGTCCGCGCTTGCCAGGGACAGCTTTCTGGATCAGAGATTTCCAAAGCCTCTTGAGGCGATGTGACCATGATTTAGATTGCAGCCAATCAAGATACATTCTCAGCCCACTCTCGGTGTACCCGCTTTCCCCGTTGTCAAGATGGACCACTTCAGCTTCGACGCCCGGGGCGAGTTCGATTTTCTCCCTACTCACTTCGCGCGGAAGACCTTCTCTCATTTCGGCCAGCCTTCCGTGGGTTTCTTCTTTGAGAGGGATTTCTTCACGGCATCTTTCCAGTTACCCTCAATCTTGAGAGTGTCTGGCTTTGGCCCAGCCTTGGCGGGTTTCTTTCTCTTCGTGGCTTTACGCATGGTTTGGCGATCCCTTGTAGGTCAGCCGCTTGCCCTCCGCTGATTTTACCGCCGCTATGGTTCGCTCGCCGTCATTTAATTTGCGATTGTTCCAGAGGAAATCGTACTGCCACAAATAGCGGTGGAGGTACTCGCGGCTGACGTTGTGATAGATGCCCACGATCCCGCGCTTGACAAGGGCATGACTCGATTCGACCGTGTTTGTGGTCACGTCGCCATTCACATATTGGCCGATTCTGTGACGGACCCGATGATGCCCTCCCTTGAACGACTCGCCAATGCCTTTGTAGGAAATAAGCTCGTCTGTCATGATTCTTGCGCGCGGATCGACCACTCTCTTTAATTCGCTCTTGAGTGTCTCTGCGGTGACATTGGGAATAATACGGCGGCGAATCTCACCGCCGCGCTCCACGGCGGCAAACACAATCGTTTTGTTCGAGGGTTCGCGCCGATGATCGATCCATTTGTTGCGCGGCTTCCCGCCCACATAGGTCTCATCCGCTTCGACTGTCCCGGTCAATGGTGAGGCTGCTGGAAGGTCTGGAGCCATCGCAAACCGAATGCGATTCATCAGGAACAATGCCGACTTGTAGCTGATTTGGCAATTCCTCTGAATCTCCAAAGCCGATACGCCTTTCTTTGATGAGCAAGCGCGCCAGAAGGCATAAGCCCAATGCTTAAGGGGAATGCGGGACTCTTCGTAGACCGTTCCAATGCGGACGGTGTACTGCTCTTTACAGTCCCGGCAGCGCCAGAGGTAGCGGCCGTTCCGCTCGCCTGTCCTAGCATCCGCCATCTTGTAGACTTCGACGCTGCCGCACTTCACACAGCACGGCGTGTTGCCCCAGCGTTGTTTCTCAAAGAACTCCACTGCCGCCAGTTCGTCAGAGCAGGCAAGAGGAATCTCAGCAACCAGCTTGGACTTCGATAGATTGTGGCGATCCTTTTTCATGATTCTAATTTTATACATAACGCAAGCATTGCGTCAAGTAAAAAGTTGCGATGGTTTGAAAAATCTTGACAAAGACGGCGATGGGGGTAAAATAAGAGAAGGAAATGGTGCGGCAGACGGGATTTGCACCCGCACGGAGGTACGGCCTCCACCAGTTCCCAAGACTGGCGCGTGCTGCTAATTTCGCCACTGCCGCCCAAATGAGGCCAGTAGCTCTTGTCCCTCCAACGGTTGAGAGCTGCTGGCCTTTCCTATTGGACAATCAAAGAAGGCTGCACCTCCTCATCGTGCCGCAGAAAATACTTGTTGCGGCGGAATGTGACCTCATCGCGATCCTTTAGCCTCTTCAAAACTGAATACATATAGGGGCGATGCTTGAATTCGCTGGTGACATGCTGCCAGATTTGCGGGGCAGTCAGTCCTGCGGGGTTCTGTCGTAGAAGCGTGCGAACCATCTCGGTCTTATTCGTAGACACCGTTGCGTCAGACGATGTGGCACGTAGGGAGGCCTCATCGACATTCGCCTCGTTGACTCCGGTTGATGTTGATTGTGGCTCGATTCCTGCGAGTGTCGGCTGTGCGGCCTTTGCCGCTTCTACACGTGCCTGCTCGGCGCGGGCCTCAGCTTCAACTGCTCCTCGCCAGATATTTAACTCCATGCCCGCTTGCTGGTGGGCCGCTTGAGCGAGTTGGAATTTGACGGTTGCCTCGTTGTAGTTCTTTGTGGCTTCCGCTAGACGCTCTTTGAGTGCTTCGAGGATGCTTGGCATGATTCCCTCCAACGGGATAGGAATACTATACCATTAGCGTCATGCGCGTGCAAGTAGGATGAGATTAGATGCAAGCTCCGTGCAGGTAACCATCGACAACATATTGAATGCTAACGCTTTAGTAGATTGATTCAGGATGAATTATTCCATACACTGTATACACCTTGTCGGACGAATGTGGGTTGCGTAAAGTACATACTTCCGGATTTTTGGGCCTCCCGGGTCTTGCGCGAGAAGGAGGCGGTTGTGCAGGCAAGGCGGGCGTACTGCTCAGAGGCAATCGATCGCGCGAGAGAGACCGCAATTCGAAGCGACAAACGAACGCAGAGAGCTACCGGCTACAAGCTACCGGCTTTCTTCTCAAGAAGCGCATTCACCTTCGCCATCACCTCGAACGCATCCGCCACGTAAACCACGTCCGCTTTCCCCCGCGTCCATCCGCAGTTCGGATCGAGGTTCACCGCTCTCCGTTCGCCGATGAACCGCCAACCCACCACGTGCGGTTCCTCGCCGTGGCAGCAAGTCGAAAGGCCCTTCGCGTGCCGCGGCGTCGACCCCGTCTGTCCAACCTGATTGAGATGCGTCAGGAACGGCAGCACCGAGTTCCCTTCGCCGCCCTGGTCCACGAGTGATTTCGAGCTGCCCAGCGACGCGCCCGACAGGCCGAGGAACTTCCAAATCAGCGCACCCGCTTCCTCCACGTGAATCTGCCCGTCCGGCTGCTTCTTCGTCCAGCCCGCTCCGGCGACAAAAAGCAGCTTCGCGTCCGGACGAATCGTCTGAGCGCCCTGCTTCGGCGCGCGCATTCCCGTTACCTGCGTGCGCAGCTCTGGCAACTCCACCGCAATAGCAATCTCATCCGCTTGCGCGTGTGCCGCCGCGCAGGCAAACGGCGCATGTGTTCCGGAATCGAGCAGCAGAAACCACGGCCGCTTTTCGCGGCTCACCACCGCCTCAATGCGCTGGCGATAGAACCACCGCGTCGCTTCCACGCTCTCCGCGCCACCTACCGCCGTAATGTGCGTATCGATTGCTCCGCCCACGCGATGCGCAACCGCAGCCATCACCCGCGCAAACCGCGAACTCTCTGGCGCGATCACGATCGTCGGCTGCGCCGCGCGGAACAGCGCCTCGTACGCCGCCGCATCGCTCGCAAACCGCGCCTGCGCAAACGCCTCGCCCTGCACGGCCAGCAGCCTTTTTGCGGCGCCTGCCACTTGCGCCGCCGCGCTGTTCGCGTGCTTCGCCACAATGCCAATCGTCAGCTCCGCGCCCAGCCGCGCCGCCAGTTCCTTGCCCGCGGTCACCGCTTCCAGCGACCCCTTGCTCAACGCCGCGCCGCTCTCATCCGCATGTGTCAGTACGAGAATGGATTCCATCATTCGGCTCCGATCCATTCGACCAGTTCCCGCGCAATCTCGTCCGCGCTCATGTCCTTCGCCACGCGCGTCTCGCGCTGCTGTTTGGGCAGGCTCACCGAAACGTAGCGCAGGCCATTCGCGTCGAGCGCCGCGGTCTTCGCCTTCTGCAGCGCCGGCATAACCGTGCGCATATTCGCCATGCCCACCTGTGGATTGTTCCGCGGCTCCGCCAGATTGCCCGTCGCCCAGCCCAGCACCGCGGGCGCTCCCGCGCACACCGAAACCTGATGCTTGCCGCCTTCTACGCGCTCCAGCACTTCAAACGGCCCATCCTCGTGCACGTCGATCTGGTCCACTCCCTGGAACTGGTCCGCGATACCCAATCGCTCGCCCACAAGTTGCAGGGTTACACCCGCGCCCCGCGTCGCCGACTCCCACCCGCCAAACACCAGCAGCCGCTCGCGCTCCAATCCTGGAATCGCTGCGATCGTCTCCGCCAGCACCGCCGCCGTCGCCTGCGCATCCGGGAATCCTCCAATCGGTCCGTCAACGGCAACCAGCTCGAAGCTCACTCTCTGCGCCACGCTCATCATCACCTGCTGCAGCTTGGCCTTCGGCCCGAGCGAGACGAGCCAAACCTTGCTTCCGGGATTCTTCCCGGCCAGGTTCGCCGCCTCATACAGCGCGCTCGCCGCCCACGGATCGAGCACCGCGGGCAACACCATCTCGTTCTTGATCCCCGGACCACTTGGCCCCGTGGTTGGTTCCAGCGTCTGCAGCGGATCGGGCACAATCCCCGCGCAAACAACGATGTGAAGTGCGTTGGACATGATTCTTTCCTTTTTGGACTGCTTGAGGCTTCTTAAAACCTTTGGGCCAGTAGTTGTTTTTGAAGGGTACGGGCTGTAGCCTCCGAGTGAGAGTTAGTTTGCTAAATGGTGCTCATCTGCATATGTGCAATGGGGAGACAAATAGCATCTGGGACAGCTTGGCGTATCGGGACGGCAGCAAGATTTGCCCACCTTCCACAAGGGCTGGTCTAGCTCCCACGGGTCTGATGGATTTAGCTGCCGGGCCAGCTCCACGGCGGCGGCCGGGTTCGTCGGCGCCCCATAAACTATGCGCCCTAGCGCACGACATACATGTAAATCCGCCTTCACGTCGCCTGATCCTTCGATCTGGCGACAGTCGAGTAGCGCGCCGACGATCATTCGCGAAATCTGCTCCCCAGCATTGAGAGCCAAGAGCCTTTCTAGCACCTCTCCAGACCCCTTGTTTTTCCAAATCTGCCTTGCGTCCCCGTCGTATCTGTTGCGAATTTCTCTTCCAATTCGCCATAGCCTGTTATGTGCATTGGGGAAGCGATGCAGGTGATATTCCTTGAACTTCGATCCCCACTCATCCTGCGAAACTGAATTAATTGCGGACCAGACATCTTCTGGGTCGTGGAGAATCTCCTTGACGAGGCGGCACCCATTGCGCCAGGCCAAGTCGGCGTCAATTTGATAGTCGAGGAGACAGCAAACCAAGAACTTGTTGGCAATTCTTTTTGTGCAAGGCTTGTCTGCAAGGTGGGAAATCTCGCCCCAATCCTCCGTTCCAGTCCGATTCTCAAGGAGGATGGCAGCGACTTTGTGCATTCGTTCATCACGGTTGGCTTCAAAATCCATACGCAACTCATTCCTCAGGGGCTAAAGCCCTCATTCATGTTGCTTCGTCATCGGCACGACTGAAGCCGTGCTCTGATACAAAGCCAATTGATAAAGCTAGCAGCTTGGCTCTCAATTCTCAGCCGAGTGTAAACCGCCTGAGCCCGCCGTGAACTCAATGTTGCCCCGCTCGCCGTCGGGCGACTGCGCGCAGTTCCACAGGCACGCGCCGCAATGCACGCACTTCTCGCGCTCGAATTCCGGCGCGCCGTCGCCGCCCAGTGTAATCGCCTGGCCCGAGCACATGGCGATGCAGGTCTTTTCGCCGCAGGCGATGCAGCGCCGCCGGTCGAGGAACACCACATGGTCCGCGAATCCCGGCATCGCCTGCACCTTGCCGCCCATCAGCAGCGCATCCTGGTGCGTGACGAGCAGCCGCCCGTCGAACGCAATCTCCGGCCAGCCGCGCGCACTCATCAACGCCTCGTGCAGCGGCCGCCCGCCGGCCATCGCCATTCTTGCCGATTCCCTCGGCTTGACGCCTGCTCTCCCATGCGCTCCAAACCGGCGAATCTGTTTCGGCGCCGGCGGAATCTTTGCCTTCAACGCGAGTCGGCCGCCCGTCAGCCCGGCCAGCGCCATCCCCACCATGCCGCGAATGAACCCGCGATGAAAGCCATTGCGCGCATTCTCGGCTTCTTTCGCTCCGCGCTCCACCCGGCTCGCCCGTCGCCGCGCCTCATACGTCGCCGCCAGATTCTCCTGCGTAAACGGCTGATCTGCCCGCAGCAATTCGAGCACCGCCTCGCCCAGTTGCATGCCCGTGGTCCACGCCTCGTCCACGCCGGAGCCGGTGAGCATGTTCGTCGAGCCGGAGCCTTCGCCGATGCGCGCGAACCCGTCGCCAGTCAGGAACGGCTCGCCGTGCTTGCCCGACTCTTCGAGCGACTTCGCGCCCCACGAACGCATCGTGCCGCCCTTCAGGTGGCGCCAAAGTAGCGGATGTTGAATGTAGTGCTGCAGGGTACGGTATGCCGTGCGCTGCGGATCGCCCAGCCACGACGGTACGAAAATCCCAACCGAAACCAGCCGCTCCGGGTGCACGTAGAGGAACCCGAAGATTTCCGGCTCTGGAAATCCGAAAGTGTGCCACACCGTCCCCGGCTCAAGCGTCGAGTCTTCCGGCAACTCGATCACCATCTTCATGCCCAGCGCCCACTCGCGCCGCGCATGACCCGCCGGCAGGCCGAACCGCTCGTCCAGCTTCTGTCCCACCGCGCCAACTGGGCCATCCCCCACAACGGTCAGGCGCGCGCGAACATCCATGCCGGGCATGTAGCCCTCAGCCGGGATACCGTGCCTGTCCACTCCCTGATCGGCAAGGCGGAGCCCGAGAACCGTTCTCTTTCCCTTGCCGTTGTTCCCGTCAAAGATCGGACCGCTCACCGGCGTCCCCGGCCAGATCTGCGCCAGACCGCCAGCCATCAGTTGCGAACCCACCCACTGGTTGAACTGGCCGATGGAGAAAATCATTCCTCCGTGCTTGTGAAGGAAGGCCGGCGTCCACGGAAGCTCGAACGAGCAGTCCTTCACCCACGATTTTCGTCCAAGACCAAGAAAAAAATCTCCAAAACACAAAAGCGCGGATCGCCGGCTCGCCCCAATCGGATCGAGCAGGTAGAACACGCGCTCCTGCTTCACCGCCGCGGCCATGGGAATTTCCGCGGGATCGAGCGTGGGAAAGCTCGCGCGAATTCCCTCGCCACGCGTCACTACGCCGCTTACGCCCGCGGCCAGATCGTCGGCGCGTTCGTAGCACACCACCTGCAGCGGCATGCCCGGCGCAACCTTGCTTTCGAATGCGCGATCGGTCGGGTTCTTGCTCCACGCTCGCGTCAGCGTGGTCAGGAATCCGCCCGTCGCCGGACCGAATCCTGCGCAGGCGATGTCAACCTCCAACGTCTGGCGGTCAACTTCAACTGGCTGGCCAGCCGAGCTCATGCCGCTCCTGCCGCGGGATAGTCGAGCGCCTCGGGAATCATGACCTTGCTCACGGTCTCGGCGGCGCGATCCTTGGCCAGCCGCGCGCCGGTCAGGCACGTGGTCAGTTTGCTCTGCAGCCGCAGAAACTCGCTCGATCCTGCGCATCCCGCGCACGGCCCGGCTTTCGCCGGATGACTCCCGTCGGCCGCCAGAACATCCACGGCCATCGCCATGATGCCGGGCATCGTCTCTTCCAGCTCTTCCAGCTCCGCCGCCAGGAAGCAGCTGCGATGCTCCTCCTCGTCCCACGCCGGATGGCGGTTGTACCCAAACACCAGCTCGGCGCAGATGCGCGAGACCTCGCCCGCCGCTTGCGCCGCCTGCGTGTGGCACAGGTCACTGAGGAACTGCACCGTCCCGCCCAGTCCTTCGGCCGCAACAGCGTCCGCGGCGCCGCGCGCCTCGAGCTCAAGCACGTCGAGAATCTGGCACCGCGAGGCCATCAACCAGCTCAGCGCGTCGGCCAGCGCAAACGTAACCCCCTGGCGCTGCCCGTGATAGAGCTTGCCGCCCGCCGGATCGGTAGCTCCTTGCAAGTAATTCAGCGACCACGCCCACAGCTTCATCGCCGACGCCAGCGTGCATGCGCCCGTCCCGGGATGTGTCGATGCAATCCGCCGCATCTCCGCAGTCCACGCGGCGAACTGCGCCAGAAACACTTCGCTCGTCATCGTCACCGTCAACTGGCGGCGCTGCACGGCTTCAGGCCCTTCGTACGTCGCCTCCAGTTGCGCATCCATCCACTTGTTGGCGAGGAAGCCCGGACAATCCTCAGTGATGCCGTAGCCGCCCATCAGGCTCACCGCTTCACGCATCATGTTGGCTCCGTGACCGGTGTTCCATAGCTTCGTCGCCGGGCACAGCACGTTGGCCTCAGCGTCCTTCAGCACATATTGCACCAGCGGATCGGCTTCGAGTTCCGCCCGGCGCGAGCTGCCTGCCTTCAGCTTCAACAGCTCGATCGCGCGCTCCTCGCTCTCCTTCAGCGCCTTCATCTCCGCGCGTCCGCCATTGATGCCGCGCTCCTTCAGCATCGCCGTCTTCTGCTTTTCCAGCGGATCGAGCTCGTCGAACAGCCGCGCCGCCGCAAACCCCAGCGAAGCCGCCGCCTCACCCGTAGCCCAGATGTCAACCAGCCGGTGCAACGCATCCTCCCGTTGCTGGATTCCCTGCTCGTAGCGCACCGAACCAGGCTTCGCTCCCTCGGCTCCGCGGAAGCGCTGCCGCTGATAGCGGATCACCGGCTCCGCCGCCGACAGCAGCTTGGCCGCTGTCATCAGCCCCACCGGCACGCGCGTCCGCCGGAACACCGCATCGATCACCTCGCTGTGGTTGAAGTTCGGCACGATCACTCCGTCCTTGACCGTGTATCCGCCCACAATCCGGCTCGCCGGCACCTTCAAATTGAACACCGGGTCGCCTGTCGATGAAAGCTGGTGAACCAGCTTCTTCGTCGCCGTGCCGCGGTCGAACGTGCCCTCGTCCGTCTCTTCCAGAATCACCACGCAGCTGCCCTTGATGCGCTCGTCGTCGGAGTTCACGGCTGCCGTCACAAAATTCGCAAACGCAATTCCCGTGATGAACCGGCCGCGCTTGTCCACCTGCAGCCACGGCTCCTCGCCGTCCTTCCATTCCGCCACGCGCACCTTGCCGCTCAGCATTCCCGTATCCACGCCCACATACGGAATCGGCTCTGTCAGCGCAAACGCCCCGCGCCAGGGCTTGCGGGCAACATCCGGCTCCAGGCCCGCCTGCGCCGGCGCAGCCAGCTTTTTGTAGCGGGTCACCTGCTCCGCTGTGCCGCGCTCGTGGATCGGCGAAAGAGCCAAAAACCCCGCCAGGCTTGCCGTCGCCGCGCCGCCGTCCACCCACGCCAACTCGAAAGCCGCCAGTCCCAGCGCCAGGTTCTTCGGCCCAACGATGAACCCGCCCTCCTCCGGCTCCATAAAAGCCGCCGTGATTCCCGCGCGGTCAAAGGCGTCCATCATCTCGTCCTTCGCCTTGGTCCATTCGTGCGTGTTGCGCTCGCCCGCGGCCACCAGCCGCGCCACCGTTCCCCGCGCCACGCCGCGCGCCGATGCAACCAGCATCTGCAGGTCATACCGGTCGGCGAACCGCCATTGAATCTGCCGCACCGCATCCCCGGGAAGCGTCAGCATCGTCTTCGTTTCAGGAATCGCAACTGTGCCCGCAACTGTGCCCATCGAGGGCCTCCTCAAGCAAAGCAGTTCCGCGATTCGCGCACCCTGTTTGTGGCCATGCAAGGTGCCATTTTCTCGGCGAAAATGCCACCTGGCGTCTGCAACTTCGGCCAAGTGAACCGCGAAACTGCTTCAGCGCCACTATTGTCCTCAACTGAGGCCTCGACGGCATGTGACCTACATCACCCCGGCGGCCTCGCGACTGGTCACTGAGAGCTGATAGCTGAAGGCTGCGTTTGTGATCTGCATCGGGCCGCTTGTGATACCTGTCACTGCGGCCAGTCCCCCAAAAAGAGCATTCCTGTGAAGTGGCCTCTGCGGCCCAACTCCCCACCCGCAGCGGACTTGGGTGTTAGCGAGACCAGGTAAAGTTGCGGTTAATCCTCTCTTGCCTGGGGAAAGAAGACGGCAGGATGAATCACGCCGCACGGAAACGCGCACGATCGAGCGTTCGCAACGGAATCATCGCAGCCGGCGTTGCCGCTCTCGCCTTCGCACTCGCGCCCGTCGCCCTGCGCGCGCAGGCAGGGGCCCCCAGCGACAGGTCTTCGTCGCTGGGGTCTGAGGCTGAATGCCTCGCCTGCCACGGTGACGCCTCCATGACCGACGCCGCTGGCCACAGCATCGCCGTCGACGGCCAAAAATTCGGCCAGAGCATTCACGGCAGCCTGCAGTGCACCAACTGCCACGCCGACATCAAGAGCTATCCTCACCCCGACAAAATCGCCCCTGTCGACTGCAAGACCTGCCACGCCGATCAGGCCTCCAGCGTCTCCGGCAGCGTGCACGCCAACGCGTCCGACCACCCGTGCACCAGTTGCCACGGCGTCGCCCACTACATCTTCCCCAAGGACGACCCGCGCTCCAACGTCTACCCGCTCAACGTTCCCAAAACCTGCGGCACCTGCCATGGGAACGCTGATATGGCCAAGCAGCACGGCCTGCCCAACGTCTACCCGCTCTACATGGATTCCATCCACGGCTTCGCGCTCAGCAAGGAAGGCCTGCTCGTCGCGGCCAACTGCCAGAGCTGCCACGGCTCGCACAACATCCTCAGCCACACCAATCCGCAAAGCCCGACCTACAAATCCAACGTTCCCAAAACCTGCGGCAACTGCCACGCCAAAATCGAAGCGGACTATGAGCTGGGCATCCACGGCAAAGCCGTCGCCGCCGGCAATCTCAACGCTCCGGTCTGCAGCGATTGCCACACGGCCCACGCCATCCTGCAGCCCACTGAATCGGCCTTCCGCATGCAGTCCACGCCCATCTGCGGCAACTGCCACAAGGACAAGTTCTCCACTTACCGCGACACCTTCCACTCGCAGTTGGGTTCGCTCGGCGGCTACGTTGAAACAGCCCGCTGCTGGGACTGCCACGGAGCCCACGACGTGCGTCCCGCGTCTGATCCCAGCTCGCCCATCAACAAGGCCAACCTCGTCACCACCTGCGGCCGCTGCCATGCCGGCGCCAACGAGAGTTTCGTCCAATATCAGCCCCACGCCAACGCGCGCGACCGCAAGCTGAATCCGGGTCTTTACTTCGTTCGCCTGTTTATGAATCTGCTGCTGGCGGGCGTACTCACCTTCTTCGTGATTCACACCATCTTGTGGCTGATCCGCTCGCGCTATAGCCAGGTGAAGGACAAAGCGGCCAATGGAGGAAAGAATGCCTGAGTCGGAGCTAGCCCAACCTCAAACCGCAGCTGCTGCCCCCGCCCCCGGCCCCGCCCGCTACTTCGTGCGCTTTACGCGCCAGCAGCGCTACATGCACGCCGTCCTATTCACCACCTTTCTGGGGCTTGCGGCAACGGGCCTGGTCATGCGCTTCAGCGAGAGCTTCTGGGCACGCAAGTTCGCTGCCGGCGTCGGCGGGTTCGGCGCCATCCTCTTCTTTCACAAGTTCTGCGCCCTGGTTCTCACCATTGCTTTTCTCATCCACGTCAAAGAAGTCTTCCAGCGCGGCGTCATGCATCGCGAAAAGGGAATCTTCTGGGGGCCCACCTCAATGGTGCCCAGTTGGAATGACTGCAAGGATCTCTTCGGCCACATGCGCTGGTTCCTCGGCCTCGGCCCCAAGCCGAACTTCGAGCGCTACGCCTACTGGGAGAAATTCGACTACTGGGCGGTCTTCTGGGGCATGGTCGTCATCGGTTTCTCCGGCTACGCCATGTGGTTCGCGCCGTTCTTCGCCCACTTCCTGCCCGGATGGGCGTTGAACGCCGTCCTCGTCATTCACAGTGAAGAAGGGCTGCTCGCCATCCTCTTCATCTTTTCCATCCACTTCGTCAACACGCACCTCCGCCCTGACAGCTTTCCCATGGACTTGGTGATCTTCACCGGTGTCGAAAGCGAAGACGAGTTCAAGCATAAGCGCCCGCTTGAGTACCAGCGGATGCTCTCCGAAGGCAAAGCGGAATCCCGCATCGGCATCGCCCCGCCGCTCTGGCTGCTCAACTTCTCCAAAGTCGTCGGATCCATCGCCATCTTCATCGGTCTCACCCTGCTGGTGCTCACCCTCACCGCGTATTTCCACTAACCGGCGGTTGCAGGCAAAACCCCACATCGAGCAAGACGCCTTGACGCGCGACGCGCCTCGCGCTACATTGAAGCAGTGATCAGGTCCTTCCGGCATGCCGGCGTGGAGAAGTTTTTTCTTACGGGCAGCAAGGCCGGGATTCAACCCACGCATGCGAAAAAACTCCGCATTCAGCTCGGCGTGCTGAACACGGCGAAAAACGCGGCGCGCATGAATGTTCCCGGCTGGAACCTTCATCCCCTCAAGGGAGATCTGGCCGGTCATTGGTCGGTCAAGGTCAACGCAAATTGGCGTTTGACGTTCAAGTTCGAGGGCGAAGACGCCGTCCTCGTGGATTACCAGGACTATCACTAGCAGGAGATATCTATGGCTCGCATGTACAACCCTCCACATCCCGGAGAACTCTTGCGCGAGTATTTACGCGGCGTGCAGGTTGGCCAAGCTGCAAAGCACCTTCGCGTCGCTCGATCCACGCTCTCGCGGCTCTTGAATGGCCGCGCTTCATTCACGGCCCCGATGGCCCTTCGCCTCGCCGATGCGCTTGGAACGGAGCCGGAGGTTTGGCTCGACTTGCAGCAGCAGTACGATCTCTGGCGCGCATCCCGGCGCAGGCGTCCCAAAGTCGAGCGCATTCAGCTGCCCCGTTCTGCTCGTGATGCGGCGGCGTAATACGTGCCTGCAAAGATCCGAAGATACTCGCGCTATTGCATGCCACTGGCTACCGGCTACTAGCTGCCCCTGTGACTCCTGTCACGGCATGATTTCCCGCCTAGGCATCTCCTCAATTTGTGGACATTGCTCGTAGGTTCTCTGTTCCATTGTTCGTCTTCTCTCTTCTCTTTTGGGCCTCGCTCGCGGCTCCCGCGCAAAAGCTCAAGGACTCCGACTGCCTCACCTGCCACGGCGACGCCAGCATTACCGATAGCGACGGCCACAGCATCGCCGTCGACGCCAACAAGTTCAAGCACTCAATTCACGGTTCCATGTTCAAGTGCGTCGACTGCCACACAGACGTCAAGAGTCTCGCGCACGAAACCACCCCGAAAAAGGTCACCTGCTCCCAGTGCCACGCCGATGAAGGTCAGGGCTACGCGCATAGCATTCATGCCCAGGCCACCAGTTCCGGGAAGATCCCCGCAAGCTGCCAGGATTGCCACGGCGACGTCCACCAAATTGTCTCCGGCGACGATCCCAAATCGTCCGTGAATCACGCCAACATTCCCGCTACCTGCGGCCGCTGCCACGGGCAAAAATTCCTCATGGAGTCGAATGGCGAAACCGCGCAGCCCTTCCTCTCCTATCAGTCGAGCGTCCATGGCCGCGCCGTCGCCAATGGCTCGCAAAAGGCCGCCGTCTGCACCGATTGTCACGGCGTCCACGAGATTCTCCCCGCCAGCGACCCCAAGTCGCCCATCTCAAAGGTCGCTGTCGCGTCCACCTGCGGCAAGTGCCATACCGGCGTTGCCAACACCTTCAACGCCAGCATTCACGGCCAGGCGCTTGCCCGCGGCAACCTGCTCGCCCCCACGTGTACTGACTGCCACGGCATTCACTCCATCAAGCGGCACACCGATCCCAACTCTCCCGTCGCCGGGCAAAACGTCTCCCGCGACATCTGCGCCCGCTGCCACGAGGGCGTGCGCCTCTCACAGGAATTCGGCGTTCCCTCGAATCGCGTCACCAGCTACTTCGACAGCTACCACGGCCTGGCTGCCGAAGGTGGTTCCATCGTCGCCGCCAATTGCTCCAGTTGCCACGGCGTGCACAACATTCTCCCCTCCAGCGATCCCCGCTCCACCATCAATCGCGCCAACCTCGACGCTACCTGCGGCCAGTGTCACAAAGGCGTCACGCAAAAATTCACTCGCACGCCCGTCCATCTCCAGGCCGGCGCGCGCTCCGGCGACATCGACTCCGTCGCCGTGCGCTGGGTCCGTTGGATTTACATCCCCCTCATCCTCCTCGTCATCGGCGCCATGTTCCTGCACAACGCCGTCATCTGGCGCAGCAAGGCCGTCGCCCGCCGCCGCTTGATGAATCCCTTCATGGTTCGAATGACGGTCAATCAGCGCTGGCAGCACCTCGTCCTGCTTTCGAGCTTCATCATTCTTGTCATCACCGGCTTCGCGCTCAAATTCCCTGATACCTGGTTCGCCCACACGCTGGGCATGGGCGAGAACCTGCGCGGAATCATCCATCGCGTCGCCGGTGTCATTCTCATCGGCGCAGGCATCTATCACGTCTTCTATCTCGCCATTGCGCGCGAAGGCCGCCGCCTGCTACGCGACATCGCGCCCGCACCAAAGGACGCATTCGATGCATGGGCCGCCATGCGCTACTACCTCGGCCTCTCGACCGTGAAGCCGAAGTTCGGCCGCTTCAACTACGCCGAGAAAGCCGAGTACTGGGCGCTGGTCTGGGGCACGGCCCTCATGGGCCTCACCGGCATCATGATCTGGGCCAAGGTCTGGGTCGGCGACTTGCTCGCCCGCTGGTGGGTTGATGTTGCCACCGCCGTCCATTTCTACGAGGCCATCCTCGCCACTCTCGCTATCCTCGTCTGGCACTTCTACCAGGTCTTCTTCGATCCCGACGTCTACCCCATGAACTGGGCCTGGTGGGACGGCAAAATGCCCGTCGACCACTATCGCCACGAGCACGAGCTTGACCACGATTTCCTCGACGCGGATTCGCTCCCCGAAGCGAACGGCTCAGACTCCGCAACCCCCCGCGGGAAATAACAGCTTCGTCGTGCCCGTCAAGCAGTCGGCGGACTCGCCCTTCGGCTTGAAGGCTATTTGTGAATGGCAGCGATGGATGCAACGGCGTTTAGCGGTACTGATCTGGATTGCTGCAGCGCTGAGCGGTGCTCAATGAGTGCGTCGGCTTGTTAGCATCAATCATTTCTG
Source organism: uncultured Acidobacteriaceae bacterium (assembly GCA_963832805.1). Taxonomy (GTDB): domain Bacteria; phylum Acidobacteriota; class Terriglobia; order Terriglobales; family Acidobacteriaceae; genus Telmatobacter. Next base: position 108,618 of record CAWHVN010000009.1, read on the forward strand.
ACCAGCCTATAATCCTGGCTGCGAGCGACTCTTGGTGCTGCGCGCTGCGAATCACCCAGGAGGTGTTACCCCCATGAGCGACGTTGAGGTCAAGACATCCTCTATTGAGGGGTTGGGACTTTTTGCAGCCCAACCCTTCTGTACCGGGCAACGCATTCGAAAGATCAACGTGGCGCGGGAGGTCACGCCCGCCTCACCATTGCGGGAAGAGCTCGGCGAGCGAGCCGATCATTGCGATTACCCCAATGGCAAGGTCGTTCTGCTCGGCCCTCCAGATCGGCACGTAAATCACAGCTGCGACCCCAATGCTTATGTGCTCTACGAGGGCGACGACTCCTTCCTTGTGGCACGTCGCGACATTGCGGTGGGCGAGGAGATTACCTGCGACTACAACATCAATATCACGGGCGGCACGGAGTGGCCCTGCCATTGTGGCGCTGCGCGGTGCAGAGGTACCACAGTTGGGGACTTCTTCCGGCTCCCCCTCGATATCCAACAGGAGTATCGGCCACTACTCGCGGGGTGGTTCGTGCGTGCTCATCATGAGCGACTAACAGCACTCGGCCTTGCGTAATTGTCGAAGAATCGCCAAAGCGCTCACCTAGGTCGGATTCTGTCCTCAGAATCCAGCTTCTGACCGCCCAACACCGCCTCAACCCGACGTCTCCGCCGCCCTGTCAAGAGGGCCAGCCCATCCGCCACCACCTATCCCGCTGATTCCATGCCGATTATTTCTCCCCGCAACTTTGCCGATCATTTCCCCGCCTTGGCGCACAATCATTCCATGATCGACGAACAGACCAGAAGCGCCTCCTCGCCAGTTATTGGCTACCGGCTACCGGCTGTTCCCTGTTCCCTGATCCCTGATCTTGATCTCTGTTAACCAAAGAGTAAAATTCGGGCCAAAAACGGCCCCTAAACCTCTGAATGGAGGGACTTTAGATTGCAACCCCTTTGGAATCAAAGGGTTGCGGCGAATGATCGAGGGTACAAGCCATTGAAGCCAAATCACTTAACTCCAAAATGGGGTGGGGGGCGCATATATCGAGAAAGTAAACACCGCGCTACCATCCGCGACTCACGGTCCACGGTTCACGGTTCACGATTCTCGGTTCACGCCTCACTCGCCGCGCGAACCAAGCTAACGGCTGACCACTGATCACTGACCCCTGTTCCCTGTCTCTCTCACACTCGCCAGTGGTCCGCCCGCCAATCCTTGATCCGCTCTTTGATTTGCTTGCGGTTCAGATTGTGCTCGAGGGCCTGCTTGGCCAGCTCCACCACTTCATCGTCTGCCGCAAAGCGCAGCCCGATCAGTTGGTCTTCCGTCAGCCGATAGATCTGCGTATGCCATTCCGCCGGCGCCAGCGCCTGCAGCCGCAGCCGCTCCTCCAGCCGGATCACCCGGTCCTGCACCTTCAGCGGATACGACCGCATCCGGAACACCGCAATGAACGCCGCCAACGACAGTACCACCAGCCACACCGAATAGAAGCAGAAATGGTGCACGGAATAGATGACGGCGATGATGATGCTGGCGACCGTAACTGCGGCCAGGAAGAAATGATACGGCGGATCGAACCGTGCATGGTTCTTGAGACTTTGCGGCTCCGATTTACTCATCTGCAGCGCTCGTTCCTCGCAGGTCCGAATTGGCTCCCGCGGCCGTTGCCGTTGCGGTTAACCCGATGGCTGACCCGCTGCCTGCGGCCCCCGGTGCCTCTACACCTGCAATGGCCGAATTCTCTTGGGTCGAGCTTGGCGCTGTCAACGCGGATAAGTTCTCCGGTCCCAGAATCGCCGGACCCTTGGGAATCAGGTGGTACCTGCCGCGCACAAGGTAGTCCACAAACAGGCCGCCCGCGAGATAAGGGTTGGCCAATGCAATCGGGATCGCGTAGATCGATGTGACGAACGACTCGTCGATGCCCTTCACCGAGCGGCTGTGGCGCCGGTAGCCCGGAATCTGCGGAATTTCGAACACTGTCAGTTGCGTCTCCGGATGCTTGCGCGCATACCGCACCAACTTGTACGTGATCTGCTTTGGCGTAGTCATCCCGGCATCGGGAAAGATGCTGCGATTAAAGGTCCGTGGAAAGTAACCGTTCAGGATCACGCGCCCGAAATCCGCGCAGTTGCTGAACAGCAGATTGAAGTGGGTCCGATTCGGTCCCGCATTCAGCTTCTCGATCAGCGCGTCATCTTGCTCTTCTGTTGTCTGGAAGCGAAAGGCGTAAATACGCCGCTCGTACGCCGCGCCCAGCAGTTGCGTCCAGCCGCCGCGCACCAGGTTGCCCGCCGGCAAGTCCGAACCCAGGCTCGCGAGATGCTCCTCGCGATAGCGGCTGCGCAACTCCATCACTTTGTCGCGGCCCACATGCGCAGGAACGTCGGCGGCGTTCTCCACCGAGTAGAGGTAAGGAATCAGAGGGATGGCCACCCAGTCGTACCCGTCGATGCCCTGATAGCGCGCAAGCACGGCGCCCAGCTCGCCCGGTTCGCACCGCCGCAGCTTTACCGGAGTCTCGGCGCAGATTCGCTCAAAATAAATTGCGTTGTGTCCGGTCGGGTTCAGGGCGCCGAAGAAGCCGTAGGGCTCCTCCATCAGCAGCGCCGCCTGCGGATGGCCCTGCGCGCAAAAAGACGCTCCTGCGATGAAGAGGACAAAAACAAGACTGCGTAAGTGGCAATTCGAGAGCATCGGTTTCCCTTTGGGGTAAGAGTTACGGGTTCTCTCTCCTTCAGTATGCACCAACTTCCGTGACAGATGGATAAAGAGATTCTCCCGAATCCTTCATCTCACTGGCGATTCGGGATTACTGCGCGACCGTGCGGCGCAGGCCACGGCCATCCCCGCGCAACGCACCTTCAGCTGTTTGTAAAGACGCAATTTTGGCAGGATTGTTGCGTTTTGTCCGGATTGTTGCACTTTGGCCGGCGGTTCCGGATGGAAAAGGAATGCCCCTGCGTAAGCCAGATTCAATTACTGATGAGCAGGAACGATGATGGCGATCTCCTGCACTTCAATCAGGCCGGAGCCAGCGCGCTTCTCCAGTTCGGGCAGAATCGCATCCACCTTCTCGCGCGTCTCAATGAACTCGATCTTGATCGGCAGATGATCTGAAATCTCCAGGATGTGCGCGGAATGCATGCGGTGCTTGGCTCCAAAGCCCGCAACGCCCTTCACCACCGTGGCGCCTGCGATTCCACTATGAAAGAGAAAGTCCAGAATGTTCGTATAGACCGGAATGTGGTGATGTTTGGCTCCATCGCTCAGGTAGAGGGTAACTTTGACGGCCTTGCCCGTGGTCAACATGCGTTCATTCTCCGCTGCTTCCGGCGCCTGGACTCACTCGCGCGCACCTGGCGCATCTTCGCTTCCTGGTGAACAACGAACGATTGAAGCACCTTTGCGGGGAACTTGCAACTCCGGCTTGTCTTCCGCTGATTCTTCAGAGCAGGTCGGCCAGCGCCGTGCCACACCAGGTCGCAGCAAGGCCCAGGACGAGGCTTCCAACCGCGTACACCGCCGCCAGCAGAAAAGCGCCCGATCGCATCGTCGACAGCGTCTCCCACTCATAGGTCGAAAAGGTGCTGTAGGCGCCAATGAAGCCGATGGCCACGAGAAATCTCCATGCGGCGCTCAAATCGGCGCGTTTGCCGAAGTAGGTTAGGGTGAAGCCGATGACCACACAGGCCGTGATGTTGATGACCAGAGTGCCGTATGGAAACTTGCTTCCCATACGACTGGAGATGGTAGATCCAACCCAGTAACGGGCGATGGAACCCAGCGCGCCGCCCGCGGCGATGAGCAGGTATTTCTGCAATGCCATTCTCCTTGAACAAGAGTCTGCCTGGAGCAGCGCCGTCGTGCGCACGATCTGCTGAAATCGCAAACGCGACCCAGCAATCGCGCCATCGGTTCTGCTCACTGCAATTTCAGGGGTCAAGCCGCGACATGACTCCGCAACAGGATTCCCTGTCAGGAGTCATCATCTGTCCGGTTTAAGAGAGTGGACAGCGGTTAAGGGTGAACTCCTTCACCACTGCTTCCATTTGAACCCGCCGCCAACCATCGTGTCAATCAGTGCGGCGCCGCAGCGGCACTGCTCGCCCCATCAGGCCCGATGGAAGAAACTTTGTCAGCGCTAACCCCGCTTCGGCGGCTTCTCGGCACGCGATTCCGTCATCGCAACGCGCGTGGCGCGCGCAGACCCGGCAACGGCCAGCAGGAAGTTCTGCATCTGCGGCGTGAATTCCCTGCGCTCGGCCTCTTGACGCGCGAAGCTGAAGGCCCAGTACACCAGGCAACATACATAGCTGGCTGTTTCAAATCGAAATAGGTAAACCCACTGGGACGCAGTTGTCTGGTGCGTTTGCAGCACAGACACCGTGAGACTGACAATCGAATAAAGACCTAACCCAGTGGCGACCTGCAGTTCACGATCACGCCATCCGATCGACAGGAGTTGGCTCCCGCCGGCGAGCAACAGGAAGAAAAGAATCCGAAGAATGGACGTCGTCTGCTCCAGCTGCGCAAACACGAGTCCCATTCTGGATGTCGCATGCTCGAGACCCGGCAAAGCAGCAAATGGCCAGATGGCTGCGCCCGCCACCACGATCAGTGCTCCCACCAACAGCATGGCGCTGCGTGGCAAGGAGGCCCGAAGCGGCCGGAGCACGGACCAAACCAGCTCCACCAAAACGCAGATGAGAAATGCGGAATCGAGAATTGCCTGCGCGAAAAGGATTTGAAAATACTTAGCTTGGTAGTAGTGGTCGATGACGTTACTTAGGACATCCCAAATGCAGTATCCGCAAAATACGGGCAAAGTCCGCCAGATGCGCCGATAAAAAAGCAGTCCAATGACCACGACCTCTGTCAAAGTGGCTGCGAGCCAAATTAAGGTATCAACGCTCAAAGACATCGGGTCCAACCCGCCACTCGGAATGAGATGAACATATCAGCATTCTCAGCCTAGCAGTTTCATGATCACAGTCTACGAGCTTCTCGAGTCCACAGAAAAAGCGAAAGGCCCACCTATGCATAGGTGGGCCCTTTCTGGTCAACAGGACTTTTTACGCTACGACTGGTGGCGGAAGATGCACGCCTCCATACGGAACCGCCTCTGCCATGCTGGGTGGCGGAAGATGCACGCCTCCATACGGAACCGCCTCAGCTACGCTGGGTGGCGGAAGATGCACGCCTCCATACGGAACCGCCTCAGCTACGCTGGGTGGCGGAAGATGCACGCCTCCATACGGAACCGCCTCAGCTACGCTGGGTGGCGGAAGATGCACGCCTCCATACGGAACCGCCTCTGCCATGCTGGGTGGCGGAAGATGCACGCCTCCATATGGAACCGCCTCTGCCATGCTGGGAGGTGGAAGATGTACGCCCCCATATGGCACAGCTTTAGCGGTGCAAGCACTCACCAAAAGCACTGCAACAAAGCCGACTTTCAAAACTTCCAACTTACGTGAGCCCATAAGACAATCTCCTGGCGGCAGACACAACCGCCTCAGAACTTTGCTTTGTTAGAGTAACCCAAATTGTGTAGGGGCGCTACAACAAAAGTGGTATGAAAGAATTTTTTTGACGGAAGTACTCATTTGAGGCGCTCGATGGTAACAATATCGTGGGTACTTTGCCGTAAGTTTTGAATTTTCTTCGCCTTTCAAGGCCGATTGCCTCTCTTGCCGAAGGCTTAGTTGGCCAATTCGCGGGGACAATCGGCCAAATTGCAGATTGCCTCTGCACCGGCGTCGAGGCATTCCCGGACTTAGACTGGAGTCCACGTTTCTCGCCAGCTCAAGCTTGAAAACGAGCGAGGAAAAGATGTCGGCATGGGCAAGTTACCGCCTTTCTGCAGCAACCGCCTTTTGCGGTTACCAGACTGAAAACTTTGGTGCCGTGGGCCAAATCGACAAAACTCGGTACATTAGCAACTGAGCCATTCTCATTGGGGCACGGTCTATGAACTCAATCAATCCAGAAACACCGTTGCCGTCTGGTGTCCAAGCCCCCTCTCAAGGGCGGCAGGAAGTTCGCTGTGCTGTACGATTTCCTCTTTCGTTGCCAGTGGTGCTCTCCGTTGGGGAAGATGAGATTGCGGGTTTGACTCGAAACATCTCCGCCAGCGGGGTTCTCTTCTCTCTTAACGAGGCTTTGCCAGTCGGACTCGACTTCCGTTTTTCCATGCGCATGCCCCGCGCCGTTCTGGGCTCACCGCACGATGTTCTGGTCCACTGCAAGGGACGTGTGGTACGCTGCTCAACAAGCAACAATGAGCACCTCGCCGCTGCCACAATTGATGATTATCGATTTGCGGAGCAGTGAGTTCTCTGTTGGCTTGACGGCAGCCGGCTATGGAAATCCTCGACGACAACCCCGAAGGTGAAACTGTTGATACTCCGGTCAAGCCGGGGACTATCCGCGTGATCCTCGCGGATTCACAGGCAATTTACCGTGTCGGGATTCGCAAGGTCTTCGCTCTTGAAGATGACATCCGTGTGGTTGCTCAGGCCGATTCGCTGGAGAATCTGCGCGCGGCCATTGAGCGTTATCCAACCGACATTGTGCTCTTGGAGGGAGGCATGTTGGCGGGTACGGCCAACGCAATCCCCGAGATCCTGCGCATGGCCCCGGATGTCAAACTGATCGTGCAAGCCGTCTCCGCCGACGAAAGTCACACTGTGGAACTCTATCGGCGCGGCGTTCGCGGCATCGTTTCCCGTTCCATTTCGCCCGACCTTCTCGTCAGGTGCGTGCGCCGTATCGCCGCCGGCGAAACATGGATCGACAATCAATCGGTCAACTGGGTGATCGATGCCTATCGCGCCCAGGCTGCCGCGCTCGTTAGCCCGCGCAACCAGCCCCGTCTTTCGCCCAAGGAGATGTCGATCATCACCTGCATCACCCAGGGCAAGCGGAACAAGGAAATCGCCTTCCAATTGGGCACCACTGAGCAGGTGATCAAGAACTATTTGCGCAAGATCTATGACAAGCTGGGTGTTTCAGACCGGCTGGAACTTGCTCTTTATTGCTTGCACAATAAGATCATCCAATCGGAGCTGGACGAGGAGACAGTGGCTCAAAAGATCGTCACCTCATAGCGCCGCGCCAGCTTGTTCTTTCCGCAAGATCCCACGAAATCTCCTGCTTCGCGACATTATTGCGGTTGCCGTGTGCCGCCGCAGGACCGGCGCGCAAGCTCGAGCAGTCGAGTCATCTCCCCTAATGCAGCGCCATTGATATGTCCCAGCAGTTCAACCGGAATGAGCCGAATCGTAGGGTCCATGGCACGCAGCAAGTCAAGGCCAGCATCGGAAATCTGCGTCCAAACCACACGGCGATCGTTCCGGTCGCGGTGTTGGCGGATCAGCTTGAGGCGTTTCAGGCGCGCCAGCAATCGCGTGATGTCGGGCTCCACAGCGATCATCCGCGCCCCGATGGCGGCGCAGGTGAGTCCGTCCGGCTGCGCACCGCGCAGGATGCGCAGCACGTTGTATTGTGTCGACGTCAGGCCCCAGCCTCGGATCTTCTGCTGAAAGGCGCGGTGCAGACAATCCGAGGTACGCATCAGGTTCAGGAATGCCTCTTCCTCCGCGCTCGAAAATGGCGACGCTTGCGCGATCTCGGATTTCAAGTTCGCCATTTGAATTCCCCCAATCGCACAGCAACGCCCCTTCAGTGATTCTCAGAGAAACCCGGCGCCAACTCGCTCAAAGTCTTGTTTTATTGCTTGATGGCGTCCACTTCGATCGTGAGCTTCACTGCATCGCCCAGCATCCCCGAAGGAACCTTGGCGCCGATTCCAAAGTCCGTTCTGCTGATCGTAGCTGTAGCCGAAAAGCCGCAATGCACCTTGCCTCGCTGATCCGTCACGGATGCTGTAGGACCCTCGACTTCCAGCACCACAGGTTTGGTGACGCCGTGCAAAGTCAGGTTTCCGGTCACGGAAAGGTCGTTGCCGTTCCTGGCCACGCTCGTGCTCGTGAACGTAGCCGCGGGAAAGTTGGCCACATCGAAAAAGTTCGCGCCCTTGAGGTCCTTGTCTCTGGCCTCAACGCCGGTATCGATCGTATCCACGCCGATGGTGACCTTGACGCTGGACTTCGTTATATCCGCCCCATTCAATTGAATGGTGGCGTTCACATTGCCAAAACGGCCATGAACGTTTGCAACGCTCATGTGGTTGATCGCAAAATCAACCTCGCTGTGATTCGTGTCGGAGACCCACGTCGTGTCTTGTGCAAAGGCAAGGGGCGCAGCGAAAGCCAAAACACAGGTAACAATGGCCAGTCGTTTCATGCGGCGAAACTCCTTTGGGTTCGTGGGCTCTTTGAGCCCGATGGGGATCAACCAAGCGCAGATACTCGCTTTGTAGGATGCTCCAGCCGACATAGTCGTTGCAACATATATTTCCTGTGATTTCGCCATTTCCTCCGTTCCTCACGCGCAAATGTCATTTTCCCGCGCCCCTCCGGCTGCCAGTCTAAAATCCGGCTTGCTTCTCCTCGAAACTCCCTGCCAGTCTGTTATGCTCCCGCCTGTGTCCGCTCTTGGTCCGTTTCGCCAGCTCAGCCGACCGCAGCGCCATGTGTTCCTTGCCGCATTTCTTGGTTGGACGCTCGATAGCCTCGACTTCTTTCTGCTCGTCTTTTGCGTCAACGCGATTGCTGGCGAGTTTCATACCAAGCCCTCCGAGGTTCTGGGAGCGGTGTTCCTCACGCAGGCCTTCCGCCCGGTTGGCGCTCTGCTCTTCGGAATGTTGGCCGACCGCTATGGCCGCCGCCCGGTGCTCATGGCCAACATTCTCGGCTTCTCCGTCATTGAGCTGGCTTGCGCATTTGCGCCTTCGTTCAACGTCCTGCTGGTCCTGCGCGCACTGTTCGGAATCGCCATGGGCGGCGAATGGGGCGTCGGCGCCGCGCTGGCGTTTGAAACTCTGCCCAGGGATGGACGCGGCACATTCTCCGGCATCCTGCAGGAAGGTTACGCAGTCGGATCGATCCTCGCTTCGGCTGCCTTCGGCCTGTTGTTTGCCGGCTCCCATTGGCACGGTATCACTCTGCCCGCGATAGGCTGGCGGGGATTGTTCATCCTCGGGTCGACTCCCGCGCTGCTGGCGTTTTATGTCCAGGCGCGCGTCGAGGAATCTCCGGTCTGGCTCGCTGGAGCCAAAAAACGCATGGTGCGGGCTGCAGTTCATGCCGGGCCCACATGGCCGCGTCAGTTGTTCCATTTCTTACCCACATTTCTTTTCCTCGTCATTCTGATGACAGCCTTCATGAGCTTTTCGCATGGAACGCAGGATGTGTATCCGACTTTTCTGGCCGTGCAGATGAAGCTCTCCCCCCAGACCATCGGTCTCATCGGCGTCCTCTACGGCTTTGGCTCCATCGCTGGGGGAATTGTCTTCGGCACGCTGTCTGAAACATGGGGCCGCAAGAGGGCCATTGTAACCGCCGCGCTGCTGGCGATTCCCGTCATCCCTCTTTATGCCTACGGCCATTCCGCCGTCACGCTTGGCGCCGGTGCGGTGTTGATGCAGTTTATGGTGCAGGGCGCGTGGGGTGTCGTTCCGGCCTATCTCACGGAGTTGTCGCCGGCTCCTGTGCGCGCCACGGCGCCAGGCCTGGCGTATCAACTGGGCGGGCTCATCACCTCGTGGAACGGCAAGGGCCAGGCTCTGGCGGCTGAGCGCTGGGGTAGTTATCGGGCCGTCCTTGCCTTGACCGTGGTCGCGGTTGCGCTTTTGCTCGCGGCCCTGGCGGCGATGGGACGCGAGGCCAGAGGCCGCGAGATGAGCGACGCATAAATCCTGTCGTCAACCACTCATGCTGTCCGTCTCTCGTAATCCCCGCGGATTCTGGCAATTCCGGCCTGCATCTTCCCGGCGGCGTCCTCCAAATCTTCTCCGTCCTTAAGGACCAAGGTAATCGCCTCTAGTTACCAACTTGCTCAGTAGACCTGTGTCTAAGGATGCAGTGCTCGCTTCCCCGAGTCCCACCTTTGCGGCATTGTTCTAAATGGTTCAAACGGATAGCTTCGATTCCATCGGACATCTGCACGAATGAACCTCTTACCGGGCTGCGAAGAAGAAAGAAGGCTCACCAGTTGAGCGCAGATCATGCGTAACGGCCGTGGTTCTTCGCCAGGCAGGAATGCAAATGCATCGCGTCGAAGACGTCCGGCCATTTGCCTCCACTTTGACGGATGTGTCACTCATCGCCACTGCTGACCGGCGGCTTGGGGGAAATGGCAGGACATGCGACTCGAAATTGAGAATAGTCTGCCGGATTCTGCGTTAACCCATTTTGGAGCGGCTCTATGAGCCAGACCTTCGCCCAAATCGATCCTGCGAAGTCGCTCCAGCCGGCTGATGTCGCCTCCGCGACCTTCGCTTCAGCGCCCCAATTCAGTCAGGCCCGCGATAAAGTGCGGCCCGTCTTCCGGCTCGATCTTCGTCAAAGCCTGCATGTGCATCGCCGTCTCGCGCTCGGACTCGCACTGGTAGGGCTGGCCCTTGCCGTAATCTACCTGCTCAACTCCTGGTCCATTCGCTCGGCTCAGAGCGCAAACGGATTTCAGCCTGAGGCGGGCAGCCACACCATTGGCGCATCGCACGAGCACCAGCTTGCAATCGGCGCCATCCCTGGCATTGCCAAATTCGCCGCTGTTGCCGTTACCCCGTGGTATTCCGGTGATCCCAGCGTGATACGCAATGCCATCGTGCTCCTTCTCAGCTTCATTTTCCTGGGGGCTGCAGTGGCCGTCATCGCTCACAAAGTGGACCCCCGGATCTATGTTGCCTCCGATGTCGAGCACCTCTTGGGCTTTGCGCCAATGGTGCAATTGCCTGACTTTTCCGAAGTCGCCAATGAAGTTTCCGAGGAGCACCTTTTGCGCTTGGCCTCCGGCATCGATTGTGCGTTCAAAAATCGCAGCCTCAGCCATTGTGTTTTCACCGGGGCGGGCCCTGGAGTCGGCGTCACAACCGTCGCCACCAGGGTCAGGGAGTTGCTGCAAAATCCGGGAAAAGCGGCCGTGATTACCGACGCCCCGCCTCTCACCGGCTCAGAGGACGCCGAGCAACTTGTCCGCTCCGCTGACGGCACAATCGTGGTGATCGAATCCGGTGTCACCACGCGCGCCGAGCTTCGCGCCGTAGCCGGCACTCTCCAGCGCATCAAGGCGCCGGCCGTCGGATTCGTGCTCAACCGCGTGCAACTAGCCACCGCCGATCCGGCATTCCGGCGTTCCATCAAGGAGATGAGCCGGCGTCTCAGGAAGCAGGGTCCGACCGCGGATGAGCAAATGCTTCAGACGCTCCGGCAGGCAATCGAAGAGGGCAGAGCCAGCCTTGACCTTGACGCTGGCACGCAGATTCAGTTCGCCGCAAATCCATCTGCGGAGATCGTGACGGGCGCTGCGCCGGCCGGGAGGGTCGTCCAGCCTGAGCCCGCTATGCCTGCCGCGTCCCAGCAACCTGACGTCGTGTCAAATTCAGCGCCGGAGCCCGCGAAGCGTACCCCTGAAGGGATTTCATCGCCGTGGGCCCAGATGGCATCGCAATTCGATGCTGTGCTCCCGTTGCCGGAAACCGAGCCCTGCCAAAACCCGCAAACGGCCTGCAACGGCGGAAACGGCAGGGCACATGGACAAGAGCCGGCAAAATCGGCGCCGCAGCAGACTACGCATCTCACGCTGCCGCGGCTGAGCGAGCTCAGAGATATGTGCTTCTCGCAGGCACTCAAAGAGTTGGATCAGACAAGGCGTCCAGCACAGCCAAGCGCCGGCGTCGAGGTGCTGATGAGCGCGATCGCGCCCTTCGAAACGCTGTTTACGCGGATGGACTCCGCGCGGAACGATGTTCTGTCAGGAGCGGGGCATGTGGAGCCGGAGCCGCTCGCCGCGATGCACGCTTCTATTCCGCTTCCTGAGTCTGGAGCCGAGCCTAAGGCAGAGAACGGAACAGCAGCGAACGAAAATGGCCCGAAAAAGCATCCGTCGCAGCCGAATTTACTTTCGTTCAAGCCCGTCATGCCTGCGAAGGCCGGGGGCCACCACGAAGAAAATCACAGGGGAACGCAGCCCGGACAAAATGCCGCCGTACAAATGCCAGGCGGCATTCTCGATCAGTTGCAGATTCTGCCCTCGCGGCGCGGGCAATACAAGAAGAAAAGTTGAAGGCCGCGGACTAGGTGGACATGGGACAAATTTTGGGGGCCAGTGAACTTTTTTTTGGGGGGGGCAGTGACAGCAATCAGTTTGAACGAGATATATTATCAATAACTTATTGCTCGGAAGGCCCAGCCTCTCACCCTCTTCGACGCGGGTGGGGGCTGGGCTTTTTTGTCGCCGGGTGAACTTCGGAAATCCCGAAGGCAGCGAGTCGGCGGGTCGGCGCCTCACTGGCCTCGCGGCGTCGGCGGGCCGGTGACGTTGCGTTTGGCCACCGTGCTGAATTTTCCTCGTTGACAGGGTTTCCGGGCAGAACGTATACGAGAGACTCCAGGGTTCCCCTATCAAATTCAATCGAACGAGGAGAGCGGTCATGAAGAGATTCGCATTTTGCGTGATGGCGG
>CAWHVN010000010.1:0-5643 GCA_963832805.1 uncultured Acidobacteriaceae bacterium
TTATCGACCGACCGGTAGCCGGTGATAATGCGGTCCATCGGGGTGACGGGAAGCGACCAGGGGTTGGCGTGTGCACGCTGGAGAATTCTTAGCCCGTCCGGCGATTGAGTCTGAATCAGGATGCCGGTCTGTTGCATCTTGTTGTCAAACACGCCGCCCTGGACGCCGGTAATCTCCACCTCGGCGTCCAGCAGATCTTTCACAAGGCTTTCATCGCCGTTGAGGATGGTTGCGTCGACCTGCCCCCCATCCACAAGCATGTGCAGTTCAATGATCGGAGCTGACGACTGCACGTTCACAACAAAATCCGCGGACCGGATCGAGGCGCGCACGGCGATGAGCTTGCCATCGGTCTCAGCCCGGATCATCTGCTCGAAGCTGGGATGCTCGGGTTTGGGTAATGGGCCGTGGCCTAATACGGTAATATCCGCGTTATTCACAAAGGGCCTGAAACTCTCGTGCATGGTTCCACGCACCCGGACGCGATTACCGAGAGCGACCTTGAGATTCGCGGCAGCGTGCACAAAAATGGCCGCGTCCCGATCCTGGACAAACAAGTTCCTTTCAAAGTCGCGGTAGTAAGTGACGGTGCCCTCGAAGACCACCGGAGAGTGTTTGCTGGCTTCGGCGTTGGTGAGCGCGGCCGCGGCGTGCAGCGTGCCGATTTGACCGGACGGCTGGGCCCACGCGCCCGAAGCGCACAGTGCAAGCACTGCGAACAGGAGCCCCAGCCTCTTCATAGCGCCGCTCATTCCGGTTGGATAGCGTAACATCCAGTCCCGAGGAACGTTATCGGCAAACGTGGAAAGAAGGATTAGCCCAGTGCGAGGGCTTGTGCACGGTTCCTGCAGAAGGGGCACGGTGCTAGGCAGCGTCTTTTGGCGCGAGTTCAACATGCGGCTGACACTCCAGCACCTGGGTTTCACCCAATCGGGTGTGCTTGGCAACATACATGGCGGCGTCGGCAGAGCGCAGCAGGGCGTCGGCGGAGTCGGCGTCTTCAGGATAGAGAGCGATGCCAAAGCTGGCCGAGCCGTGCAGAAGATATCCATCTCCGATAAACGGCTCATGGAAGCAGGCTTGCAGCCGCGCCGTGATCTCGTCCACTTCGACACGGTTGCGCACCTCTGACACCAGCACCGCAAATTCATCGCCGCCCAGCCGCGCCAGCGCGTCGCAGGGCCGCAGTTGCCGCTTCATGCGCCGCGAGACTTCCTGCAGGTACTGGTCGCCCACCAGGTGCCCGTGCAGGTCGTTCACCTGCTTGAATTCATTGAGGTCGATATAAATCAAGCCAAAGATTCCGGCGGTTTCGCGCGCGGTTTGAATCATCGCGTTCAGAGTCTTTTCCATGGCGAAGCGGTTTTGCACGTCCGTCAGGAGGTCGAACTCCGAGCGGTGAACGAGATCGGAGTAGAGGCGCGACGTCTCGATCGCCAGGGTGGCCAGCTCCGCCGCCATGGCCAGTGCCGCTATCTCCCCGGCGTCGGCTTCGGTGCGGGCGTCGAAGGCCGCGAAGACCGAGCCCAGAGTCGAACCGGAACGGGAGGCGATGGGGTGTTCGACGGTGCGCAGAGAAGAAGAGGAAAGCTGAACCGGGCGGTTGCCCAGAGTGGCTCCGTCCGCGATCTGGCACCAGCAGGGCGCGCCGTTCAGCCTTACTGAGACCAACTGCGTGATCTTCTCCAGAATCTCAGCCAGGGGCTTGGAGTGGTTAATGGCCTCCAGAATCCGGGCGCGCCGCTGCTCGATATAGGCAAGCGATCCAATGCGGCGCCGGTTCCTTCTTTCCATCGACCACGCAAACACGCCCAGGGCGATGACCAATGCAAAAAGAATTTCAACAATCAACAACAGGTGGCGCACATTCAGCCACGGAGGCCGTGCAACAACCTGAATGTCGTCGAAGCTGCGCATCAGGATGTTGAAGGGCACTTCGCCATTGAAGGGATTGGCGTCGGCCATGATGCAGATGCCGGTGACGCGAATGCGCGAGCCCAAAGGGATCTCTTTCATGGGAAGAAGTGGAACCCGTCTGAGCGGGCCAGGATGGCGCAGGATCGCGGAGAACAAGTGGCCGCCCTTGGACTGGAGCACATACTCGTCCTGAGTGGCCTGCCGAACCTCGGTGACCACCTGGCCTTCGATCGAAACCAGGTCGAAGACGTGGCTGCGTCCCTCGTTGCCGCCCAGCGCCAGCTCCCGCCAGGTAAACAGGGTTGGGGTGACCGGCGCCTGGACCAAGCGGTCCCGAGCTTCACCGAGGGTTAGGGACAGGAAGCCGTTCTCGACATCCGGGAATCCAATCGCGTCCGCCAGATCGCCCACGCGCAACGAGCGGTAACTGTTCGTCGTGATCCAGAGACTTCTTGACCCGTTCTGCAGCACCAGCGCCGTACCCGGCTGATAGTAGGTGATGGTTCCCTGCACACGCAGCCGCTGCGAAGAACCGTCCGCACGATAGCCCGCAATGATGTGGTCCATGGGTGTAAGCGGAAGCGACCAGGGATCGGAGCTGGCGCGCTTGAGGATTTTCACCCCGTCCAGCGACTGAACATGGAGCAGGATGCCGGTTAGCTGCATCTTGTTGTCAAAATGTCCGGATACTGCGCCGGTGATTTGTACTTGAGCGTCGACCAAGCCTTTGAGGGCGTTTTCATCGTCGCTGTCGATAGTCGCGTCTACCTGCCCCCCATCCGCGAGCATGTGCAGGTCGATGGCGGGTATATCGGAAAGAGAGTCGGGTGCGATGTCGGCGGAGTGGACGACGGCGCGAACGGTCACGAACTTGCAATCGCTTTCGCCCCGGATCATCTGTTCGAAGCTGGGCTGCTCGGGTTTGGGCAACGGGGCGTGGCCAACAATTGCGATATCACTGCTATTCACAAAAGGCCGGAAACTCTCGTGCATGGTGCCGCGCACGCGGACGCGATCGCCGGGCTTGAGCTTGAGGCTCGTGGGGGCGTCCACATAGATCGCATCGTCCCCGTCCTGTACAAACAGATTTCTATCGTACCATCGGTAATAAGTGACGGTAGCTTCGAAGGCGGCGGGCTGGTGTTTGCGGGCCTCGTCGTTGGTGAGGGTGGCCGCGGCGTGCAGCATCATCGGAGGCGGAGACGAGGCTGCCAGCGCAGGCGGGGTTGCCGCCGCAGCCGGAACAGTTGCGAAGAGCATCACAGCCGGGAAAAGAAATCGTTTCATCGGTACGAGCTTCACGTCGCCTTCGCGATCTTTCCGCGCTCGCTGGCTCTTTTTGGGGGGCCTGTTTGCCGAGTCACTCATTCGGTCGCGCCGGATGGGTTGGGGGCCGCGCGAGCAGAAATATGCTGGTGAAATACCTTGCACTCATCTTACTTAGACTGAAGTGGTTGAAAATAACACTTTCGGTCGGTTAGCGCCCCGATTTCGTCTCATGCGTTCCGGCCTCAGGATTCGCCTTCGCGGACGCAAAAAATGACCATGACTGCGGGGCGAATTGCGGGGCATTGGATGAGGGGCTCGGCGCGGGGTTCTACACTGAAAGCGGGCCGTTTGAACGGCGAAAACGGCGATTTGACGGGGACATGGCGAAGAAACTGCGGGTTGGCATTCTTTTTGGCGGGCGCAGCGGCGAACATGAGGTCTCGCTGCTGTCGGCAGCATCGGTTCTGGGCGCCATTGATCGCGAGAAGTTCGACGTAACGCCCATCGGCATCACCAAAGAGGGCCGATGGCTTGCGGCGGCCGACGCACACGGCCTGCTGAACGGCGACGCCGGCGCGGTGGCGCGACGGCTGCGCGCGGGCGATCCGGAGGCGACACCGGGGGCGAAGCTGCTGCATGAGGGAATTCCGACGTTGCTGGCGCCGGAGCCGGTTCCTCAAGGCCCGGAAGGGAAGGCCATCGAAGTCGTATTTCCGGTGCTGCACGGCACTTTTGGCGAGGACGGCACCATTCAGGGATTGTTTGAGCTGGCGGGTATTCCTTACGTCGGCTCGGGCGTGCTGGGCTCGGCCGCGGGCATGGACAAGGACGTGATGAAGCGGCTGTTTGCCGAGGCCGGGCTGCCCATCGTCAAGCACGTTACAATACTCCGCGCAGACTGGGAGAAAGCGCCTCGAAAGGCAATCTCGCTGGTGGAGCGGGTGCTCAAATACCCGGTCTTTGTGAAGCCGGCGAACCTAGGCTCGTCTGTCGGGATTTCGAAGGTCCACGATCGCGCGGAACTCGGGCCGGCGCTTACGGTGGCGGCGAAGTACGACCGCAAGCTTATCGTGGAGCAGGGCGTGGGCGGCGAAGCGCGACGCGGCGGGCAGCCGGAACGCGCCCGCGAGTTTGAAGTGGCCGTGCTCGGCAATGACTCGCCCAAGGCCAGCGTGGCCGGCGAGATCATTCCCGGCAAGGAATTCTACGACTACGAGGCAAAGTACCTCTCTGAAGGTTCCGTGCCGGTGATCCCCGCGAAGATTTCGCGCGACCAGAGCCGGCGAATTCGCGAGATGGCCGTCGCGGCGTTCAAGGCCTGCGATCTTGCGGGCCTTGCGCGCGTTGACTTCCTGATGGAGCCCGGCGGCAAACAGCGGATCTTTGTGAACGAAGTGAACACCATGCCCGGCTTCACGCGCATCAGCATGTACCCCAAGCTGTGGGAGGCGTCGGGACTCAGCTACAAGGAACTGATCACGCGGTTGATTGAGCTGGCGCTGGAGCAGCAGGCGGAGAAGAACAAAAATACCTACAGCAGGGAAGAGTGAAAGAGCAGGGAGCAAGGGAGCGAGGGAACAGGGAACAGGAAGCCGCTTTCCGGTGTCTAATCCAACAGGACCGGGGACGTGTATTTGGGCGAAGAGGCGGCCTTTGACAACTGAGAATTGATCACTGACCACTTACAACTGCCCCTGCTTCCTGCCGTATCCTGATGTGGAAGGACGACACCCATGACCTTGCTCGATGCCCCGCAGTTCGACGCCGCGCGTTCCAAACGCAACAAGCTGATCACCCAGTTGAGCGCAGCCGCGCTGCTGATTCTGTTGGTGGCTTACTGGCTGGTCGCCAGCCGCCCCGTGGACTGGCCGTGGAACTGGAATCGCTATCTCTTCGGACGCGCCGCGGTGAACAAGTTCCTAACCGCTGTCGAGGCCAACGACCTGACCAAAGCGTATGGCATCTGGGTGAACGACAAGAACTGGCAGCAGCACCCAGCGCAGTACAGCACCTATCCCTTTGCCCGCTTCCAGGGCGATTGGGGGCCGACGAGCCCGGACAACGAGTACGGCACCATTCGCAGTCACAAGATCGCTCTGGCCGGCCGCTACGGCAACGGCCTGCTGGTCGCTGTCCTCATCAACGGACGCAAAAGCGGTGCCCTCAACCTCGACTACGACCCGAAGACCGGCCAGTTGAGCTTTGCGCCGCCAGGCGTGAGCCTCTACCTGGGGCCGTAAAGGGAAAGTCGATTGGCCCCCTGATCCCCGTCCCACGCCCCCGGCTTTTTGGAGGCGATTCTTGCTTCAAAGCCTTTGGAATCAACAAAGACTTCCGGAAATCGCGGCGATTTTCGTCGCGAAACGTCGCCAAAAGTGCAAGAAATGAGCACTTTTTTGGGGTTTCTGCCGTTGACCTGCGGGCTTGTTTGCCGACTTGCTACCGCGCTGCTTCTGT
>CAWHVN010000011.1:0-20725 GCA_963832805.1 uncultured Acidobacteriaceae bacterium
TTCGAGTCAGGTGCATTCAACAGGGCTCTGCCACCTCTCCGTCTAACCTTCGCTTCATGGCAACCGGCCTTGGTTAGTTTAGTGGTAAACAAGCTCCGATTGCAACGCGCCGCGCATGGATGTCTTTGTCGACGACGGAGCGAAATGGTCTTGCGCAACGTGAATTCAGGCGATTAAGCTTGGCTGTCCCCCGGTTGCGAGGTTAGGTGCGGGAGGCGCCATGAGACAGGAAATGAGCGGCGACCAGGGTCCGGAAGGGCGTACGTGCGATTGTCGCAGCGGCGATAGCATTTCTTGTCTGCCTGCTGGTTCTTCTGGTTCTGGGGCGACGGGAAACCGCCTTGGCGCACGAGCGGGGCCGTGCAATTCTGCGGCTCGAAAGCAGGAGTTTTGCCGATGGGGGCGACCTTCCGCGGCGACTCACGTGCGATGGGGCCGACGGCTCGCCCGAGCTGCACTGGTCGAGCGCACCAGCGGGAACCCGGAGCTTTGCGATCGCGATGAACGATCCCGACGCGCCGATCGACTTTACGCACTGGCTCGCCTACAACATTCAACCCGGCGTGCGAAGACTGGCTGAAGGGGCGTCACCGCATGGAATTATGCCGAAGGGTTCTGCCGAGGGTAAGAACAGCTTTGGCCGCCTGGGATATGGCGGTCCCTGCCCGCCGCCAGGAAAACCCCACCACTACGTGTTCCGGCTCTATGCGCTCGATGTCCTGCTCGCTTTGACGCCCGGCGCGTCAAGGGAGCAGCTCGAGTTCGCGATCCACGGACACGTCCTGGCCGAGGGCCAATTGATCGGGGTCTATCGGCGGTCAAGCGAGTAAGAGAAGCGTTGGCTGTGAGCGGCGCTGCGTGCGACGCGCCGCTGGCGCAGTGGTAGGGGGCTTCCAGCGCAGCAGATTGCGGCTGGTTCTCGGCTGGCGCCTCCAGCGCTTGGCTCAGAGAAGTTACAATCACAGTTTCCGGCGGGCTTTTGGCCCATTGATGTATCTTTTGCTTTGGTTGCGGCTGCGCCAGAGGGACGCGGCAGACCGGCGAGCGGGACCACGGGGGAGTTGGATTTTTGACGATGGAGTTCCACATTTCGCGGAAGGCGCGGGAACGCTACGGCTTCGCGGAATCCCTTTTTTCGTACAACGGCAACGTAATTCTGGCCAATTTGCCGGCGTGCCGCGAATTTGCGCACCGCATGAACCAGGTGCGGGACGTGCAGAAGCACCCAGAGCAGGCCGTTCATGCTGGGCAGCTTTTCGCGATGGGGCTCATCGACGAAGCCAGCCACGTGCTGATTGCTCGCTACCGCGAGCAGTTCGATCCACAAGTAATGACCGCAGCGCTCGACTGGTTTGGCGCGCAGGTGGGCACCGACAACCTGGAGAAGATGCTGCTCGTGTTTGTGGAGCACTTTCCAGGGCAAAGCGTGATGCGCGGCCTGGAGACACCGGCGCAGTGGCTTGCGGGCGAGACCGGTGGAATGCCGCACCGGGCCGCGACGCTTGAAGAGCTGTTTTTGCTTTGGTCGGCCAATCGCAATGAGGCGTTCAAGCCGTTTGAGGAGCTGTTCGAGGACCGCACGCTGGCGGAAAAGACCGTTTACTGGCAAGTGACGGCGCAGATGCCGGAGTATTTCGCTACGCGGCCGCTCGTTCCGCTGCCGGGCGCGCAGGCGATCAGCCTGCTCGATTTGTTGCGTGCCCCGGCGCTGCGCTCGCCCCGGTCGCTTAGCGATCAACTGGAGATCATTCGCCAGCTTTGGAAGCCGCTGATAGGCGACACTCTGGAGCGTTTCCTCCTGATGGCCAGCGAGGTTCTGCGCGAGGAGGAACTGGCCGTCTGGGCGCAGTTCAACCCGCCGGGGACGCGGCGAGGGCTGCAGCAATGGCCATCGTTTGTGAGCCGCGCAGAGGTGCCGACCTTTGGCGACCCGCTGCACGAATATGAGAGATTTTCGGCGGACACGGCCTGGATGCCCGGCGCGGTGCTGATGGCCAAGAGCACGTATGTGTGGCTGGCGCAATTGAGCCGGCAATATGGACGCCACATGGGACGGCTCGACGAGATTCCCGACGAAGAACTGGCCACGCTGGCGCATCGCGGCATCAATTCTCTCTGGCTCATCGGCGTGTGGGAACGCAGCCGCGCGTCGAAGACGATCAAGCAGCTCTGCGGCAACCGCGATGCCGTGGCCTCGGCCTACTCGCTGTTCGACTATCGGATCGCCGACGACCTGGGCGGTGAGCCGGCTTACATCAACCTGCGCGACCGTTCCTACCGGCACGGCATACGCCTGGCCAGCGACATGGTGCCAAACCACATGGGGATCGACTCGCCCTGGGTGATCGAGCATCCGGAGTGGTTCATCTCGCGTTGGGAGTCGCCCTATCCCGCTTACAGCTTCAACGGTCCCGATCTCTCCCACGACGGCCGCGTGGAGATCAAGATTGAAGACCACTACTACGAGCAATCCGACGCCGCCGTTGTGTTCCGGCGGCGCGACAAGGCCACCGGAGAAACCCGTTACATCTATCACGGCAATGACGGCACCAGCTTCCCGTGGAACGATACCGCACAGCTCGACTACCTGAATCCGGCGGTGCGCGAGCAGGTGATCCAAACCATCCTGCATGTGGCGCGGCTGTTTCCCGTGATTCGTTTCGACGCCGCGATGACGCTGGCCAAGCGGCATTTCCACCGGCTATGGTTTCCGGGACCGGGATCGAGCGGCGCCATCCCTTCACGCGCCGAATATGGGATGAGCCAGGCGGAGTTCGACCGCGCGATGCCCCACGAGTTCTGGCGCGAGGTGGTCGATCGCGTGGCCGCTGAAGTTCCCGGCACGCTGCTGCTAGCCGAGGCGTTCTGGCTCATGGAGGGTTACTTCGTCCGCACGCTGGGCATGCATCGGGTGTACAACAGCGCTTTCATGATCATGCTGCGCGACGAGGACAACGCCAAGTACCGCTCGGTTATCAAGAACACGCTCGAATTCGATCCCGACATCATGAAGCGCTATGTGAACTTCATGAGCAATCCCGACGAGCGCACGGCGATTGACCAGTTCGGCAAGGGCGACAAGTGCTTCGGCGTGGCGGCGATGATGTCCACGCTGCCCGGCCTGCCCATGTTCGGCCACGGCCAGATTGAGGGATTCACGGAAAAGTACGGCATGGAGTACCGCTGGCCGCGCTACGAAGAAAACCCGGATCGCTGGCTGGTGGAGCGTCACGAGCGTGAGATTGCGCCGCTACTCAAGCGGCGCTGGTTGTTTGCCGAGAGCGGCAACTTCCTGCTCTACGACTTCTTCGCTCCCAACGGCTCGGTGAACGAGGATGTGTTCGCGTACTCCAACCGCAACGGAGGCGAGCGCGCCCTGGTGGTCTACCACAACCGCTACGCCAATGCTCGTGGGACCATCGATTTCTCCGCCGCCTTCGCCGACAAGGGATCGGGCCAGCTACGCCAGCGACGTTTGGGAGAGGGATTGGGCCTGAGCGGCGACCGTGGCGCCGTGATTGCCTGGCGCGACTCGCTCACCAGCCTGGAATATCTGCGCCGCGCCGAAGACTTGCTCGACCGCGGCCTCACCTTCGATCTCCATGCTTACCAGTGCCATGTCTTCCTCGATTGGCATGAGTTAACCCCGACAGCGGAGCAGCCGTGGGACAGGCTCTCTGACTGGCTGAACGGACGCGGTGTTCCTAATCTTGCAGATGAGCTTGTCAATCTGGAACTGAAGCCCGTGCACGATGCGCTGCGGCAGCTTCTGGATCCGGGTGTGGTTCGGCATTTCGCCGATATTGCCGAGCATCCACGCGCCGCAGGCGCGGAGCGAGCGAAGAAGATCGAGCGGCAACGGAACGAATTTCTAAAGCAGGCATGGGTGCGCGGTGAGACTTTTCTGCGCGAGGCTCGGGCCGCCTACGCGAAGCGGCTCAGGGTGGAGAATCGGCCCGCGCTCGGCGGTGAACCGTCCGCAGCGGCATCGCAGGCGCCGAGATTCATCGAGCTGCTGCGCGCGGCCATGCGCATGCCTCAGGTCGAGGCGCTGTTTCCTGCGCCGTGGACCGCCGCAGCCCGCCGCATGCTGCCCAGTCCCAGCCCCCAGTTCACAGCAACGGAGATGTGGGGCCCGGTGCTTGCATGGTGCGCGCTCCAGTTGCTCGCCGAGTGGATCGATAAGGAGCAGCCCGAACGAACTGCGCTCGATCTCTTCGATCGGCTTCGTCTGCGCGAGCCGTTTGCCCATGCACTTGCATCGCTCGGATTCGAGGGTGAGGAAGCATGGCGGGTGGCGGCGCGAATCAAAGTTCTGTTGCTGGCGAACGCCGGCATTGGTAAAGCGCAGGAAGCGACGCCCGCGGCCAAAGCAGAGGTTGCGGCGACGGAAGCGCCAGCCCAACAGGTGGCCGCGCCCGAAACGTCGTCAGCTCACGACCAGAAGGTAGCTCTTGCTCCCGCGCTGTGGCTCGATCCAGACGTGCGCTGGCTGTGCGGAGTGCATGAGGCAGATGGGCACATCTACCTGATCCGCGAGCGCTACGAAGAGCTTCTCTGGTGGTTGCTGATGCCCTCGCTGCTGCGGCTCGCAGGCGAATCCTCCTCGAGCCGTTCTGCCGTGGAGGAGTTGAGCAAAACAGTCGCGGCCGCGTTGGCGTCGGCCAAGGCCGCGGGCTACCGCATCAACGCTCTGCTCGGCGCGAGCGAGGCCGGGTTCTCCGGGGAATCTCCGCAGCCGGCGCCGAAAGCGAAGCAGCGAATGAAGCCGGCGCACAAGCAAAAGAAATAGGGCCGCGGGAGTCCTGAATCGGTGAGCTTACTGTTCTTTTTTGCGGATTCCGGCTGGGCGGAGCCGCAGCGCACAGATCCGTCGTTGGGCATAAATCCAATCGTCACAGTCGAATGTGACCTCAGGCACATCGAAATGTCATCGCCAGGTTCATAGTTCGAGCCGGACCTTCTGTGGGGAGAAGTCGACTGCGCAGTTGTGTGTCCCGGCGGGGCCGGATCGTGTAGGACGGGCCATCGGCGCGCATAGAGTACGGGCTTTTTCCTTCATTTTGTTCCTTCTCGCGGAGGGTCCGTTTCGTTGCCGGGCCCGGTGTCCGGAGTCCGCGCCGCTCAGGGAGGGAACATGGCCAGTGCCGCCCACCACGCCGCCCGTGAAAGCTTTGATGCTCACGAGCGCCTGCTCATCGATCAAGCCATTGCCAAGCACGCCAACCGCCCCGGAGCCCTGTTGGGAATCCTGGAAGACGTGCAGGCCGCCAACTCGCACAAGTATCTCTCCATGGCGGCGCTGCGCTACATCTCCGACCGCACCGGGATTCCGCCATCGACGGTCTACGGCACCACGACGTTCTACTCGCTTTTCAATCTCGACCCGCAGGGCGACAACGTGATCTGCGTCTGCCGCGGGACGGCATGCCACACCCGCGGCTCGCGCGCGCTGCTCGAAAAAGTCTGCCTCGATCTCGGCCTTAGCGAGCATGAGTCGGGCGATACCAAAGAGACCGAGAAGCTCGCGCTCACCACCAACGACAACAAATTCACCATCCGCACCGTTGCCTGCTTCGGCCAGTGCGCGCTGGCTCCGGTGGTTGAAGTGAACCATCACATCTTGAGCCACGTGAATGAACGCACCTTGCAGCGCGAAGTAAAGGCTTTGACACAGGGGAGGAAGTGATGCCGCGCATTCAGGACATCGGCGTTTTCAACGCGGTCCGTGAAACCGGGCTCGCCAAGCTGACGCCTGCTATTCCCCGCATCACCGTGAGCATGGGCACCTGCGGGCAGGGCAACGATGCCGAAGAGGTCTATCACGCCCTGTATGCAGCCATCGACCACAGCGGTCTCGACGTGATGCTCGCTGCAGTCGGCTGCTTCGGTTGTTGCTTCCAGGAGCCGCTGGTCAGCGTGCGCCTGCCCGCATACCCCATGGTCGTGCTCTCGCGCGTTCAGTCCAACGACGCAACGCGCATCCTCGAAGGCGTCTCCTCCGGAGTCATGCCCGCCGATCTCGTCTTCTGCAAAATCGAGGAGTGGGATCATATCACCGGCCACGTGCGCTACGGCCAGGGCTACCCTGAGATTCCGCTCTGGAATTCCATCCCGTTCTTCAAGGGCCAGAAAAAGATCGTCCTACGCAACTGCGGTCTGGTCAGCCCGTCGGATATCGAGGAATACATCGGCGTTGGCGGCTACCAGGCGCTCTACAAGGTGCTCATTGAAGGCCGCCCTGAAACCATCATCGAGCAGGTGAAGGCAGCACGGTTGCGCGGGCGCGGCGGCGCCGGCTTCCTCACCGCCAACAAGTGGGACTATCTCTCCAAGGCAAAGTCCGACACGAAGTACATCATCTGCAATGCCGACGAGGGCGACCCCGGCGCCTTTATGAACCGCAACGAGATCGAAGGCGATCCGCACTCGCTGCTCGAAGGCATGATCATCGGCGCGTACGCCACCGGCGCCACGCAGGGCATCATCTATGTGCGCGCGGAATACCCGCTGGCCATCAACCGCCTCAAGCGCGCCCTCGAGCAGGCAAAGGAATACGGCGTGCTCGGCACTGACATTCTTGGCCGCGGCTTCAACTTCGACATCGAACTCGTGCAGGGCGCGGGCGCATTTGTCTGCGGCGAAGAGACGGCCATGATCGCCTCCCTCGAAGGCCACGCCGGGCGGCCTCGTCCTCGTCCACCGTATCCCGCGCAGAAGGGTCTCTACGGCAAGCCCACCAACATCAACAACGTCGAAACCTGGTACAACATCGCGCCCATCGTCATGCGCGGCCCCGCCTGGTTTGCTGAAACGGGCCGCGCGAAAAGCACGGGCACCAAGGTTTTCTCTCTGGTGGGCAAGATTCACAATACGGGCCTCGTCGAAATGCCGCTGGGCACGCCGCTCAAGAGCTTCATCTACGACGTGGGCGAAGGCGCCATCAACGGCCGCAAGATCAAAGCCGTGCAGACCGGCGGGCCATCGGGCGGCTGCATCCCCGCCACCATGCTCGACACGCCCGTCGACTACGAGAGCCTTGCCCAGCTCGGTTCCATCATGGGCTCCGGCGGCATGGTGGTGATGGACGAAGACAACTGCATGGTCGATGTGGCGCGCTACTTTGTTGAATTCACGCACCCCGAGTGTTGCGGCAAGTGCGTGCCGTGCCGCGTCGGGCTCGACAAGGCGCTGCGTATTTTGAAGGCCATTACCAAGGGCGACGGATCGCACGAACTGCTGGAACGCCTCGACGAGTTGTGCCGCATGGTCCGTGAGTGCTCGCTCTGCGGGCTCGGCCAGTCCGCGCCTAATCCTGTGCTCACAACCTTGCGTCATTTCCGCGACGAGTACGAAGACCACATCGTCGCGCACCGCTGCCGCGCTGGCGTTTGCCAGGAGCTTACCTTTTCTCCCTGCGAGAATAGTTGCCCGCTGCACATGAACATTCCCCGTTTCCTCACGCTCTATCAGGAGGGCCGGCTCGAAGATGCATTCGTGTCCGTCGTCCTCGACAACCCGCTCCCCGCGTCCACCGGCCGCGTCTGCCAGCATCCCTGCGACAATCGCTGCCGCCGGCAATCGTTCGATGAATCGCTGAACATGCGCGAGGTGCACCGCTTCATCGCCGATGCCATCTACCAGTCAGACCGCTTCGCTCCCATGGTGGAACGAATTCTCGCCCGCAAGCTCCCAGCCACGGGCCGCAAAGTGGCCGTGGCCGGCGCTGGGCCAACCGGACTCACCGCCGCGTTCTACCTCGCCCTGCTCGGCCATGACGTCACCGTCTTCGACGAGCACAGCGAGGCTGGCGGCATGTTGCGCTTCGCCATTCCCGAGTACCGGCTGCCCAAATCCGTTCTTCGCCGCGAGCTCGACCTCATCGAGGCCGCGGGCGTCAAGATGCAATTCAATACGCGCGTGGGCGCCGATCTTCCGCTCAACGAACTTGCCGAAAAGTTCGACGCCGTCTTCATCGCCATCGGAACCTGGAAGGAATCCTGGCTTTACCTTGCGGGTACGGAGATGAAGAGCGTTTATCCCGCGCTGGAATTCCTCGAAGCGGTGGCGCGGAAAGACGAGATCATCGTGGGTTCTCGCGTGGCCATCGTTGGCGGAGGCAACGCGGCCATCGATTCCGCGCGCACCGTGCTGCGCATGGGAGCGCAGCCCACTATCCTCTACCGCCGCGAGCGCAAGGACATGCCGGCCATCGACGAGGAGATTCAAGCCGCCGAGGAAGAAGGCGTGCGCTTTGTCTTTCTGGCCGCGCCGCATCGCATCATCGGCGATGCCAAAAGCAACGTGAAGGCCATTGAGATTGTCAAGACGCGGCTGGGCGAATATGACAAGTCGGGCCGCCGTAGGCCGATCCCGACCGACGAAGTGCAGCGCTTCGAGTGCGACAGCGTAATTCTCGCCGTCGGCGAGACCTTCGATCAGGATTTCTGCCGCGCTTCAGGCCTGGAATTGAAGGAGTCCGGCACCATCATCGTCGACCGCTACACGTTTGAAACCAGCCGGCCCAACTTCTACGCCGGCGGCGACGTGATCACCGGCGCGTCCAACGTCTCCAACGCCATGGGCTGCGGCAAACAGGCGGCCATGAACATTGACGAGCGCCTGATGGGCGAGGCCCGCTGGGAAAAGCTGTTTCCGCAGTTCGAGTACGGCAGCCAGACGCCGCCCGAGCCGCGCCTCAGCCGCCGCCATGCAGCCAAGCTCATGCCGGCAGGCGCTCGGGTGCACTCGAAGGAAGAAGTCGTCGCCGGACTCAGCGCGCAGGAGGCTTTGGAAGAGTGTCGGCGCTGCCTGCGCTGCGATCTTAGAAGCGCAGTAACCGCAAGGTGAACGACAGGAACGGGAAAGGAGCGCCAACTTGCCGAGCAAAACCATTTCGGTCCGCATCGATGGCGAATTGATTACCGCGCAGGAAGGGCAAACCATCCTGGAAGTGGCGCGCGCCAACGGAAGAGAGATTCCGTCGCTCTGTTATCTCAAGGGCCTGAGCGCGGTCGGCGCGTGCCGCGTGTGCGTCGTCGAGCTCGCTGGAACCGATCGCCTGCTGCCGGCCTGCACCACGCCCATGCAGGAGGGCATGTCGATCGTCACCAACTCCGCCAAGCTCGATCTCTACCGGCGCATGGCCGTCGAATTGCTCCTCGTCGAGCGCAATCACATCTGCTCGTCGTGTGTTTCCAACGGCCACTGCGAGCTGCAGTCGCTGGCGCAGGACCTTGGCATCACCCACGTGCGCTACGCCTACAACAATCCCCGCCTGCCCGTGGACATGTCCCATCCGCGCTTCGTTCTCGACCACAATCGCTGCATCCTGTGCACGCGCTGCGTGCGCGTCTGTGCCGAAGTGGAGGGCGCGCACGTGTGGGAGATCGCCGGGCGCGGCATCTATTCGCGCATCGTCAGCGACCTCATGGATGATTGGGGCGCGGCGAAGAACTGCACCGCCTGCGGCAAGTGCATTCAGGCCTGTCCCACCGGAGCTCTGGCCGAAAAGGGCTTTGCGGTGCACGAAATGGTGAAGAAGAGCGACCAGGTGAGCCGCCTCGCCACGCAGCGCGCCGGCCAAGCCAATGGGACCTAGTTTACTGTGTCTCGCCGCCACGCCAGACGACCGGAGAGGCAAAGAATCATCGCCGGTTTCTGACCACTGACGCCTTATCCCTGTTCCATGATTTGTCCCAACCGGCTCGGCCCCGTAGAATGTCCAGAGGGCCGGCGGGATGTCCGTGCGGCGCCGCACATCGATGAGCGAACAGGAAACAGCGGTTGATTCCCAGACGCAGCCCGCGTCGCCGGCATGGGACAGGATCGAGCGGGCGCGGCATCCGCAGCGCCCCTACCCCATGGATTTGATCGAGCGAATCTTTACAGATTTCAGCGAGATTCACGGGGATCGCGCCTTTGGCGACGATGAGGCTGTGGCGTGCGGCATGGCGCGGCTGGGCGGCGAAGAAGTGATGGTGATCGGCAACCGCAAGGGCGGCAGCACCAAGGAGCGGGTGCGCCGCAACTTTGGCATGCCGCACCCCGAGGGTTACCGCAAGGCGCTGCGCGCCATGAAGCTGGCAGAAAAGTTCAGCCGTCCAGTGATCACCTTCATTGATTTGCCAGGCGCCTATCCCGGTGTGGGAGCCGAGGAACGCGGCCAGGCTGAGGCCATCGCCCGCAACCTGCGCGAGATGGCGCGGCTGCGCGTGCCGACAATTTCGGTCATCAGCGGCGAAGGCGGATCGGGCGGAGCGCTGGCGCTGGCGGTGAGCGATCGCGTGCTGATCCTCGAGAATGCGCTGTACTTTGTCATCACTCCGGAGTCCTGTGCGGCCATCATGTGGCGCGATGCGGCGCACAAGCAATCAGCGGCAGAGGCCATGCGCATCTCAGCGCCGGAGGTTGCCGCGGTGGGCTGCGTGGATGAGATTATTGCGGAGCCGCCGCAAGGCATCCACGTCGACCGCGAGGCCGGGACCGGAACCCTGGGAGCGGTGATCAGGAAACATCTGGCCGAATTAAAGGCCGTGCCCATCCAGGAGCTGGTTGCCGCGCGGCAGCAGAAGTTCCGCAACATCGCGCAGTTCTATACGCAGAGCTGATTCCCTAAGCCTTCTTACGACCGGCAGGAAAGTCATCGCGGTAGCTATGATGCATGAACGAGTGAATGTGCGCGGGACACGGTGCGCGGCTTATCAAGCCGGTCGCTCTGGAGGGATCGCGGGCCGGAGGCAGTCATGAACGAACCCGGCTACACCGGCGGCCGCTTGCGCGCCTACCTGCAATTCCTTGGCGCAATCCTCTACTTCTTTTTCGCGCGCTCGCTGGCTTTTCATGGGGCTGAAGGGCTGGTCAGCGACGCCTGGTTTCCGCTCGTCGAGCAGGCGATGCTGTTGTTTCTGCTGCTGGTGGGATTTGCGGCGATGGGATTCTGGCTCGACCGCCAAGTCCGGCCGATCAATGAACAGGGGTTGCCGCGCCGCGAAGGATGGTTGAGCGAGGTGGGATTGGGCATGGCAACCGGATGGGGCGTGGCGCTCGTCTGCGTGCTGCCCATGACCGTCGTCGGCGGCATTGCCATCACTCTTTTCACGCAAAGTTCGGCCTGGGGCTGGCTCGTGGCCGATGCGGCGTTCTTCGCGCTGGCTGCGCTGGCGGAGGAGGTTGCCTATCGCGGCTACGCCTTCCAGTGCTTCGTCCGCGCGGTGGGCCCGGTGGGGGCAACGCTGGGATTTGCCGCCATTTACGCGATCGTGCAGGCGCTCATGCCCGGCGCCAGCCGCGCCAGCTTCGTTGTTTCGCTGGCGTTTAGCATTTTGCTCTCCACGGCCTATTTGCGCACGCGCGCTCTATGGGTAAGCTGGGGCCTTAATTTTGGCTGGAAGGCAAGCAGGGCGCTTGTCTTTGGGCTTGCGGTCAGCGGCGTCAGCAGCCATTCTCCGGTGGTGCAGGGCGATCCTATGGGGCCGTTCTGGCTCACGGGCGGAGCGTTTGGACTCGACGGCAGTTGGCTGGCGTGCGGCGTTCTTCTTTTGGCGCTGCCGGTCATCTTTCGCATCACGCGCGATCTGGATTTTCGCTATAACGCGCCGGTCATTGTCGCTGCCGGGATCCCCGTCGATCTGGATGCCGCAGCGCGCGCGCAACATGAGGCGGCCATGGGTGCGGCTGCGCCCGCGGCTCCTGCGCTGGTGCAGATCGAAAAGCGGGGAGCAGGGATCAGGGAACAGGGAACAGAAGAGAGATCCGTCACACCCCAGACCCCGCAATCCTGATTTCCGCTCTGCCTCCTATAGCTCCCGTTTTCTCGTTCTCTTGGTCCCTCGGTCCCTGTCTTATCCATTTGCCATTTCTGCCCGATTGGAGCTAACGTTTGCCTATTGGCGTTCGCACCCATGGGAGGGGCCCATGAACCGGCGTTTCCTTGCCCCAGGGATTAACCCCGCACTGCGATCAACCGGAATCTGTAGCCTGCGCATAAGCTTGCTCCGGGCTGCGGCTGGCTGTGCGCTGGCGACACTCCTGACTGCCGGATCTTCGGTGGCCCAGGTCATTACTGTCGATACCGGAGGCGGCACGGGCCCCGTTGCCGGCACTGGGCCAGTGGACCGGCAATTTGCGCAGGTCGCGCCCACGCACGTGGATTTGCCCAAGACGGAGATGGGCCCCAAGACGCGGATGCTGCTCATCCGCGACCTGCAATCGGAGCAGGGGTTCGCCATGCGCCCGTTTCCGCGCGGCCATAAGGGGCTGACACTCCAGGCCAACGGCAAGCTCGAGCCAGCCGGCGAGAGCTACCTGAACATGGTCGTCAATGAAGGACTTTCCGCCAAGCCCGGTTCGCGCGTGGTGATAACCGACATCAAGATCGACCGCTCGAAGATCATCCTGGATTTTGACGGAGGGCCTGACGCGAAGCACCGCTTCCTGCGCCATATCCAGATTAGCGTTGGACCAGAGATGGGCGACCCTGATACCGACCCCTCGCTCATGAACCAGACCGGCGATCCAGCCGGCTGTCGCGTCACGCTGGCTTTTCCGGATTTTGTTCCCGAGTTGACGGCGAAGCAGGTGAAGGCGCTGCTGGCGCCGCTCATTTCCTTCGATGTCAAATCGCCCGTGCAAGCCTACACCGATACGCTGCCTGCGGCCTTGAAGGACGCCATCCTGGGCCACGAGGTGCTGGTGGGAATGAACACGGACATGGTGCTCTTCGCCAAGGGACGGCCCAACGCCAAGTCGCGCGAGATGGAAGGGCAGATGCCGTTTGAGGAGTGGATCTACGGGACGCCGCCTCAGGAAGTGGATTTTGTTCGCATCAACGGCAACAGGGTGATCCAGGTGGAGATTGCAAAGGAAGGGCAGCCGCTGGCGATCTTCACCAAGGACGTGGTTTCGCCCATGCTGGTCGCCGCAGGAACGCCTGAATTGGCCGAAACAAAAACACGCACCATAAAAGAAGGCGACGTCGAAACCGATCCCAACAAGCAAGAGGCTGCTCCGCCGCCGAGCCTGCGCAATCCCGGCGAAACGCTGCCTACCGATACGGAAAGCACCGGGGTGATGCGCCCCGTACAGTTCCCCAAGCCGCATCCCAACGAGATGCCGGGCGCCAATCCGGACGAGCAGTCGAGCGCGCCGCCGGCGGGCACGCCGCCAGCGAGCACTTCCGCTTCGCCCAGCCAGCCTTCGCAGACAGCGAACGGGGAAACGACTTCGCAATCGGGGAATGCGCAGCCTTCACCGCAGAGCTCGCAGTCTCAACCTGCGGGCGGAACGCAGCCGGCTGCTCCGGCCAGCACGACGCCTCCTGCCTCTGGCAAGAGCCAGCCCCCAGCGGGGTCGAATCAGCTTGTGTCGGCAGGCACGACGGGTGACGCGACGAATTAGCGAGACAGCGAGCAAAGAGCGCAGCAGCGAGCGGCAGCCGCAGGATATTACTCATCGGTAACGGGGGGTGTACCCCCCTCCTTCTGAAAATAACTGCTTTGGAATCATGGGATTGGCGCAAGTATCGTCCGCCAAGTGTCCGATTCTAAAGGGCTTAGCCGCAGATGTGTCTCCGCAAAGGAGTTACAAGCAAAAGCCAGCGCTCGGCGATGGTCGGCGTCCAGCAAACCGAAAGGTCAACACCTGCCAGCTACCGGCTGCCAACTCTGACCTCTGCTCCCCGAACTCTGATCTCTGAAATGAGTATGCGCCGGAAGCAGGAAATTATCGGCAAACTTCACAGAGATCAGAGATCAGGGGTCAGGGATCAGAAAAAGAACGAGTTAGGGGCGAGGTGGACGGCTTTTGAGAGGGCTGGGGGGCTTGACAAGAAAACAGGGACGTAGGGACTTAGGGACTGAGGGACTGAGGGAGCAAGGGACTGAGGGACCAAGGGAACGGGGGACGAGGAAACAGCGGCGGTGAGTGGGTTAGGGTGTGAGCGGGCGGGGGTTGCGGGGGATATGGGCGTTTCCGTTACCGATCCTCCCTGGTGGGCTGCACTTCGACCGATCCTGGCGTAGCGTGAAGCTGGTACACACCCCGGCGCGGGTCCATTGCGGTGCCGGCTCGCCACCGCTGTTCGCCACAAGGTAACTTCCGAATTGGCAACCATCCTGCGGGAACCCCGAAGGATGGACGAGCACTGTGCCTCACTGAGAGCTACTCCCTGCGTCGTCAACTGACCGCGAACTCCCAGACGATCGGCATGGGGCGCATCTCCAATTTCACCATCAAGATTGACCATTCCGCCTCCAGCGATTGACTGCGTATAGTGCTAGCAGCGGCATTCCACGCAACGGAGGCCCTAGAATGGCAGGACGTTTCGGCGGCTCACTCCTTTTGATGGCAGTCTGCGCCATCGCTGTGTTGGCCCACGCGCAGCCAGCCGTGCCCATGGTCTTCGACAAGTCGGTGGTTTCGCTCAACGGACCGTGGAAGTTCCAGATTGGCGACTCGCCAACCGACCCGCAGACCGGCAAGCCGCTATGGGCTGAGCCGGGCTTTGACGACTCGCACTGGGAGGCGGTGGACCTCAAGCCTGAGCCCGGGTGGACGGACCCCTTTAACGGAGATCCAAGATATGTGCCCGGCTGGACAGCCAAGGGACATCCTGGCTACATGGGATATGCATGGTATCGCCTCCGCGTACCAGCAGCGGCCAGAGACGGTTCGCGGCTGGCACTGGCTTGCCCGGTATACGTGGATGACGGCTACCAGGTGTATGCCAATGGAGAGCTGGTCGGCGGTTTCGGGAGGTT
Source organism: uncultured Acidobacteriaceae bacterium (assembly GCA_963832805.1). Lineage (GTDB taxonomy): Bacteria > Acidobacteriota > Terriglobia > Terriglobales > Acidobacteriaceae > Telmatobacter. The sequence continues at coordinate 14,760 of CAWHVN010000011.1, forward strand.
TGATGGTCCTGACAAGCCGCCTCGTGTCTCCTCCACAGCGCCGGCCATGGTTCTGTTGCCGGCACCAACCGTCGGCGGACCTGCGGCGACGCAGTTGGTGGCGTTCCGGGTCTGGATGGGGCCAATGGGCTTGACGCATTCCCCCTATGCCGGCGGCCTGCATTACGCTCCGCTACTGGGCGAGTCGGGCGCGATTGCCGCGCAAGTAAGACTGGATTGGCTGCAGCTCGCCCTGCAGAGCGCCTACGCTCCGTTTGAGGGAGTGTTGCTCCTTCTGCTAGGCATCGTGGCTGCGGGCTTGATTCTGTTCGACCCCTCCGATCGGGTGTATCTCTGGGTGGCAGGCGTCCTGGTGTTCACCGCGCTCTCCGACGCTGCGTTGACCGTATTCACGTTGACGCAGGAGTTAAGCCTCAGAACCTACTTCATGTTCTTCGATGTCTTTTCCAATCCGATCGTGTTATGCGGATGGATGATGGTGTGGTGGTACTGGTTCCATTTGCGCCGCCCCGCGTGGGTGCCCAAGGCCGTTGGCGCACTGATGCTGGTGTATATGGTCTCCAAGGCGATTGGAGGCGATTTCTTCTATGGCGCGCACCCGCATCCACCAGAGGCGTTCTTCGACGCGATCTCGGTGGGTGTCCGCTTGATCTTTTTGCCGCTTTTGATCTTCATTATCGCTTTGGGTATCCGCAAACAGGGTGTGGAGGGTTGGCTGGTGCTCCCCGCCGTCGTGCCTCTGGCGGTTACGCAGTTTTCCAGCGAACTGATCGCCCTGAATTTGCCTGTCAAATGGGCTCCTTGGGGTATCACAATCTTTGTCGGTCAGGTCTCCAATCTGGTTTCGGCCGCGGCCATCTCGTTGCTGCTGCTGCGCCGGCTGCTGCTCTCGGTGCGCCGTCAACGGCAGATGGAGATCGATGTGCGACAGGCGCAGGAGGTGCATCAGGTGATCTTGCCCGAAGCGCGGACTGCACTGCCAGGGCTGGTCATTGAAAGTGAGTACCGGCCGGAACAGGAGGTAGGCGGAGATTTCTTCCAGATCGTCGAGCATCCCACGGATGGAAGCGTTTTGATCGTGGCTGGGGACGTAGCGGGAAAAGGCCTGAAGGCTGGGATGTTGGTAGCTCTGCTGGTGGGCGCCATCCGCAGTACGGCGGAGTTGAATTCCGAGCCGGAGTTTGTGTTGAGCGCGCTTAACCGGCGACTGATAGGGCGCGGGGATGCGCAGGCGACTTGCCTCGCGATCCGTATTGTGAAGGACGGTGCGGTAACGCTGGCCAATGCCGGGCATATGCCACCCTACCTTAACGGCGAACCTTTGGCCATGGAGGGCGCCCTGCCGCTGGGAATGGTGGAAGAAGCAGAGTTTTCTGTATTGCGCTTCCAACTGAAGGATGGAGACAAGCTGGTGCTGGTGTCCGACGGCGTCGCCGAAGCGACGGATGCCGATGGGCATCTGTTCAGCTTTGAGCGGGTTCATGAGTTGCTGCGCTCGGGGAAGTCTGCCGCCGAGATTGCCAGCACCGCGCAGGCCTTTGGGCAGGAAGACGATATCAGCGTTATATCCGTAACACGAGCCGCTGCGCTCAAGGCTGCTCGCGCATAAACGAGGATGAGGAGATGAGTGCCGGGCTTACTCGTCGCGCCAGTCGACGACAAATCGCCGAGTCACTCATCGGACAGCGCGGGCGGGGAAGCGGCCAGCTTCCCGAGTTCCGGGCGTATCACCGCCTATCCGTAAGTTACTACTTGGGCAACAGCTCAGAACAGGCCAGTCACGTCTGGAAGGATCAGTACCGGCGAGCCGCCTTGTGGTGATTGGCTCAAGCGGTGCGGGAAGACAGGGACCGAGGGACTAAGGGACTAAGGGACCGAGGGACTAAGGGACTAAGGGGCTGAGGGACTAAGGGACTGAGGTACTAGGGAACAGGGAGGGGACGGTCGATGGGGTTTGTCGCCCGCTGAAGCGGGCTGGGGCGGAGCGGGCTGCGGGACTCGTGGCCCGGCTCATATAAACTGGAAAGAGCGAGTCGTGTTCTCTTCGCGGCCTGTGGACGCTGTCAGCGATCCGCGATTGGTGGAGTGAGCAGCGGCCGCGCCGTTGAAGCCGTCCGCTGCGGCGGATGAGTGCAGAGACACCCACAAAAGGAGACAATCTTCACTGATGGCCAAAATTGCCAAAACAGGTGACCGCAAGAAGATCATGGACACGACGAAGTCAACCAACTGTCCCAAATGCGGCAAGCCCACGCGTATCGTCAAGCGCGTGAAAGATCGCGAACGGGGCGTCCCCGGCGGAGTGTATATTTCGTGCTCTGTATGCGAGTTTTACGAGAAGCTTTAAGCGTAGCTTGAAGTTTGACCGACAAGAAAGCCCGGCGCGAAGCCGGGCTTTTTGCTTGAAAGCAGGGAACGGAAAGACAGGGAATAGGGAGTAGCCAGTAGGGAGTAGAAAGGCAGGGAACGAGGGAACGGGGAGCTTATGACGAGAGGGCTTCGGCCATTTCTGCGAGGATTGCCTGGGCGGCTTGGGCTGGGTCGGGGGCCTGCGTGATGGGCCGGCCGACGACCAGGTAACTGGCGCCGTTGCGGATGGCGTCGGCGGGAGTCGCGATTCGTTTCTGGTCGCCTGTTTTGCCGCCGGCGGGGCGGATGCCGGGAACGACCAGAACCCCTTCCGGGCCGGTGAGGGCGCGAAGAGCGGAAACTTCCTGCGGCGAACAGACAAAGCCGCGAATGCCCGCATGGAGGGCCATTTTGGCCACGAGTTCCACCTGCTCGGCGGGCGAGCGGTCGACGCCGACGGTTTTCAAGGCTGCGGCGTCCATGCTGGTGAGCACGGTGACGGCGAGCAGTTCGGGCGGGTTGGCAACGCCCTCGAGCGCATCGCGCGCGGCGGCCAGCATGGCCGGTCCTCCGGCGGCGTGAACGGTCATCATGCGCACGCCCCATGCGGCGGCCGAGCGGACCGCTCCGGCCACCGTGTTGGGGATGTCGTGGAACTTGAGGTCGAGGAAGACGGAGTGGCCGCGCGCGACGAGAGGCTCGAGGACGGCGGGCCCGGCGGCGGTGAAAAGTTCCAACCCCACCTTGAACCACTGGCAGGTTCCTTCGAGACGATTCACCAACTCATCCGATGCAGCCGCGCTGGGCACATCGAGAGCAACAATGAGGCGCTGGCGCGCGGCCTCGATTCTTTCCGCGAGGGGCATTTTGTCGAATTCCGGCGAGCGGAGGGTCGGACGCGCGACAGCGAAAGTCGGATTCAGCCGTTCGGGGATGGGCATACCTCGATCCTAACGGATTGCAGCTTCACAAGGCAGTCGCGGTCTTCAATCCATTTTCATTTTTTGGGCCGCAACGGTTCAGTTTCAAGAATGCCGCGCGAGGGGATGGAGAGATTCCGCCAAGCGATACGATAGAAGAAGGAGGTTGAAGTTGAGCCTGGGATCGTTGCGAAAGTGCGGCTTGGCCCTGGCAGTGGTCCTGCTGAGTGCGGCAGGCCCAGCCCACGCGGCGAGCGTGGATACGAACCCCATGAACTGCGATCCGCAGGTTCGCGCCGCCTTCAAGGATTTCTACAATCTGGATTACACGGGCGCGGTCGAGATCTTCGAGCACTATCGCGCGGAGCACCCGGGCGACCCTCAAGCCACGGCGTACCTGCTGGATGCGCTGGTCTTTCAGGAGCTCTACCACCAGGACCTGCTCGATACGACCTTTTATGCCAACGACGGTTTCTTGAGCGGGCGTCACGCTACCGAAGAGGATCCGAAGAAACGCGACCAGATCTTCGCGCTGGCCGATGAGGCGGTGCGCGAGGCGGATTGGCGGTTGAGCCAGAATCCCAACGATGTGAACGCTCTGTTTGCGCGCGCCTGGGTGCGCAGCTTGCGATGCACCTATGTGGCCATGGTGGAGCGGGGGTATGGCACGGGATTCCGCCTGGCGACGAAGGCCAGGGACGATGCCGAGCGCGTGCTGGAGCTGGACCCGAATTATGTGGACGCGAAGCTGATCACGGGGGTTTACGCGTACGTGGTCGGCGCGCTGCCGTGGCCCTTCAAGTTGATGATTGGCTTTGCCGGAATCACGGGATCGAAAGCTACCGGCCTGGCGATGCTGCGCGACGATGGCGAACGCGGCGTGCTGACCAGCGTGGATGCCAGGACCGCGATCGCTCTTTTTCTGCGCCGCGAGGCGAAGTATGACCAAGCCATTCAGGTGGTGCTCGAACTGAAGAACGAGTACCCGCATGATTTCCTGTTTTGCCTGGAAGAGGCCAACCTGCGCAAAGACGCGGGTGAGGGCATGAAAGCCGTGGACGCGTACCGGCAGATTCAGGCCGACAACGCGAGGCCGGGCTACTTTACCGATGCACACATGGAACTGGCCGACTTTGGGCTGGGCGACGCGCTGCGCGGCCAGCGGCACTACGATGAGGCGGCTGAAGCCTATGAGCAGGCTGCATGGACGCCCGGCGCGGGGCTGGAACTCAAGATCCGCTCGCTACTCGATGCCGGCCAATGCCGCGATCTGGGCGGGCAGCGCCAGCTTGCGGTCCGCGACTACCAGGCCGCCATTGACGCCGGACCAAACACCTCGCGCGCCGATCAGGCACGGAGGTACCTGCGCGCTCCTTACAGGGGAAACTGAAAAACAGGGACCGAGCCACCCCAGCGACGAGGGCCTGTTGCTGCACCCAAGAAGCGAAGGGCCGCTTCTTGGAGCCCGGTCGCTGGGGACCCCGGCGGGGACCAAAGGGACCAAGGGACCGAGAAGACAGGGACCAGGGATTAGGGAGCGAGAAGCGCGCTGGAACCAACGTGGATGGGAATTCGTATGACGAAAGCAGCGGGCTTTTTCCTCGGGAGGGAATGAAGATGGCAGCGTACTGTCAGAATTGTGGAAATGCACTGCACCCGAGCGCGCGCTTCTGCCCGGGCTGCGGCGGAGCGGTGCAGATGGCGCCTCCGATACCGGGCCGGCCGCTGATGCGGCCACACGTGGGACGCATGATTGGCGGCGTGTGCATGGCGCTGGCGCAGGCCAACGGCTGGGACGTGGCTCTGGTCCGCATCTTCGCGGTGATCGGCTTCTTCGTTTCCAGCGGGCTGGTCGGCGTGGCCTACGTGGCCGCATGGATCGGGATTCCAGAGGAGACGATGCCGTATCCGGGAGCGTATCCTCCTCAAATATGAGCGGCGATTACGTTTCTGCCGGCGCCCGATTGCGTTGGGTGACGCGGGCGAAGGGCTGCCGGTTGCTCTGCTGCATCCCACACCGCTTGACCGCGATTATTGGCGTCCGCTCGCGCGGGAGCTTGCGGGGATTCGCGCCATTGTTCCCGATTTGCGAGGGCGGCCGTTCCGAGCTGGGATCGGGCCTGCCCACGGCGGATTTGCCGGCGTGCCCGGTGCGCCAGTGCTCGCGATGGCCCGGCTTGCTTCGGATATTCTTGCGCTGTGGATCGCTCAGGCATTTCGAAGGCGGTGTTTCGCGGATGCTCGATCGGCGGTTACGTGCTGCTGGAGTTGTGGCGCGGGCGCCGCAGCGCATGCGCGGCATGATCTTTGTATGCTCCAAGCCGCAGCCGGATGCCGAGGCGAACCGGCGAAGCGCATGGAGACCGTTGCGCGGGCCCGGGCGGAGGAGTCGCCGCGCTCTTTGACGGCGTGGCGCAAAGCACGGTGGCGCCCTCGGTGCGCAAGGAACGCCCTGAAGTGGTGACCGAGGTGCGCGCGCGTGACGTTGTGGCCAAGGCGATGGACGTGCAGGCGGGGTTCGCGGCGCGGGCAGGTTCGGTTCCCACTGTGGCGACCATCCGCGTGCCGGAGCTGGCTATGTGGGCGCAGAGGACGCGGGCGTAACGGCGGCGGATATGGAGGATTCGCGCCGCTCCCGGAGATGCGGGTGCACGCGCTCCCGTGTGCCGTGGCTTCCGCATGCGCAGCGAAGAAGGT
>CAWHVN010000012.1:0-84422 GCA_963832805.1 uncultured Acidobacteriaceae bacterium
ATTCCTGAGATTGTAAGTCCGCTCGATGAGCAGAATGCGAAGAAGAGAATGATGTTGGAGTGGGCCACAACGGCGTTTGTCGTCTTCACAATCCTAGCCGGTTCTGTCTTTAGCTTCCTCCATGACTAGACCCAACGACAATGTATAAAGCCTTCTTTCACCTCAAGCGCAACCCCTTCGAACTAACGCCCGATCCGCACTGCTTCGTGCCGACTCCGCGGCACAATGAGGCCCTCGCGGCGCTCTACTACGGCGTGCGGCGACACAAGGGCTTTGTCGTCGTCACCGGCGAAGTGGGTACAGGAAAGACCTTGCTTCTTCGCTGCCTCCTTCGCCTCCTGGAGAACAGCAAGGATATTGCCTACGCCTACCTGTTCAATAGCCGGCTCTCGCCGACGGACTTTCTGCAATACGTTGTCTCCGATTTCGGGCTGCCGGCCTCAGGAAAGAACAAATGCGAACTCCTTCTGGACCTCAGCAAGTTTCTTGTCACGCGGGGTTCAAAGCAAATGACCAGTGTTCTCATCGTCGACGAGGCGCATGACTTGTCCGCGGACACACTCGAAGAGGTTCGCCTCCTTTCTAACCTTGAGACCTCGGAAGACAAGCTGGTGCAAATCATATTGGCAGGGCAGCCGGAGCTCGACAAAAAGCTGGATTCTGTCGAATTGAGACAGTTGAAGCAGCGGATTGCCCTCAGGACGCAGCTTGGAGCGCTCAACGCCAAGCAAACACAGGAGTACATTGAACAGCGCCTGCGGATCGCCGGTGCGGACTCAAGCCAGCCGCCGATCTTTTCTCCGCAGGCGGTTGATCAGGTGTTCTCCTATTCGCGCGGCTTTCCACGCCTCATCAACACCATATGCGAAAACGCATTGATCAGCGCCTACGCCAGGCAGTCGTCGACGGTAACGGCGCGAATCATTGAAGATGTGGCAACCGAATTCCGTCTCGATGCTTTTGTGCCTGTGCAGGAGAATTCATAGGCGGCTTGATCGACCGTATTGCCGTGAAAGGGAAGGTTCATGAGCCGAATTTTTGATGCATTACAGCGGTCGGAAACTGAGCGGTCTGGAAGCGACTCCTCCGCGCTGCCCCAGGGCCCTGATCTGCTGCGGCGCGCGGAGCGCCGGGTCGCAGCGAGATGGGATGCTGACGGTCCCCGTCCGGAATCTCAGGCAGCCACGAGCGTTGAAGATGACGCGCTTGCTGAAATCGCAGTGGCCGCAGGCATCGTGCTTACGCCGGGTGCTGGTGAAGGTCTGTCTGCAGACAAGCGTGCTGAGGTTCTGGAGCGCTTCGCTTCGCTGCAGATCTCGCCTTCCGCGCAAAGCCGGCTGGTTTGCCTCACCGATAAAGAGAATCCGACTGCCGAAGCAATTCGACTTCTGGGAGTTCGGCTGCGAGACCTCCGGCGAAGCCGGCCGCTCAAGAAAGTGCTTATTACGAGCACCATCCCGCAAGAGGGCAAGAGTACGATCTCCGCCAACCTTGCGTGCGCCCTCGCTCAAGCTTCCGACGAAAAGGTATTGCTGATCGAAGGAGACTTGCGCCGCCCTTCGCTGTCGCGAATGTTCGGGATCGGAAGCGCCCCGGGGATCTCTGAATACATACGGGAAGAGGGAAGCCAGCTCAACGATGTTTACCGTCTCGAGGATGCGGGCGTTTGGATTCTGCCGGCTGGAGAGTCGCCCAGCAACCCGCTCGAACTCCTGCAATCGCAAAGGTTGCAGGTTCTGATGGAGCAACTGACTGCGTACTTTGATTGGATCATCATTGACTCGCCTCCAGTACTGCCTCTGGCGGATACAAGCATCTGGATGCGCATGGCCGATGGAGTTCTCCTCGTTACTCGCCAGGGGACGACACAGAAACACGAATTGCAAAAGGGACTCGAAGCGATTTATCCACAAAAACTTCTCGGCGCGCTTCTCAATGGCGCCTTGGCATCAGCCTACAGCGGTTACTATTACAACTCGCCCTCTTCCTCCTAGCGGATCTTCACTAGGCTCGAGAGGAAAACTCAACCTTACGGTCTCCGCTTGTTCATTACTTTCGGCGTGGAACCGTTCTGGCAATAACCGAATTCCGTTGCAACCGGTGCGTCCCCACCCCGCTCGCGTACCGTTCTTAGACGAGACCAGTGATGGGCAGGCCATGCATGGGCATTTCATTCGGCGCAATGACAATTACGAGCACGCCGGGCAATGGCACAAGAGGAGTATGTCGTGACACGAGTACATCAAACAAAACCATCTAACTCTCCTGATCCGCTGCTGGAAGCTGCACCCGCGGCCAATCGCATGCCTCTCGACGAGACGACCTTCCAGCGGATGATTGCTATCGAGCGGAAGCGCACGGAACGCTCGAAATGTCCCTTCGTCCTAATGTTGCTTGAAGCGGTGAGCGACCGTGGCCCTAAGAGCAGTGGCGTAACACTCAGTCGCATTGCCACTGCTTTGCTTGCGTCCAGCAGAGACACGGACCTGGTTGGCTGGTACAAGGATGGCGCCATCGTCGGCACAATGTTTACGGGCCTCATCGTGAATGACAAGCGAGCCGTCCTGGACACATTTCTGGCCAAAGTCAGCGCCACGCTCCAGGAGGAACTGACGGCGGATGAATTCAATCAGGTGCGCATATCCTTCCACCTGTTTCCCGATGATTGGGATCATGACAAGCCGGGCCGGGCGACCAATGCAGCCCTGTATCCCGACCTGGTGAGCGATGACAAAGGGCGTCGCACGGTGCTCATCGCCAAACGCGCGGTCGATGTTGTCGGAAGCACGACCATGCTTATCCTGTTCGCGCCACTTTTTCTTGCCATCGCTCTCGCCATCAAACTTACTTCCAAAGGCCCGGTGTTCTATCGCCAGCAAAGAGTCGGGCGTTATGGTCAGACCTTCACGTTCCTCAAATTCCGCTCCATGTTCGTGAACAACGACAGCAACGTGCATAAGGAATTTGTCACGCGGCTCATCGCCAGCAAGGCTGGTGAAGCAAAACAAAGCGAGAGTGGCGGAAGCGTCTTCAAACTTACCAACGACAAAAGAATCACGCGCGTGGGCAGAATTCTGCGCAGAACAAGTCTCGATGAGCTTCCCCAGTTCTTCAATGTGCTCAAGGGAGACATGTCGCTTGTTGGCCCGCGCCCTCCCATTCCCTATGAGCTGGCGGCCTATCAAACATGGCACCGGCAGCGGCTGCTGGCAGTGAAGCCGGGGATTACGGGCCTTTGGCAGGTCATGGGTCGAAGCAGCGTCCGCTTTGACGAAATGGTGCGGCTCGACCTGCGCTACGCTTCCACCTGGACTCCGTGGCTCGACCTGAAGATCCTGCTGCGCACTCCGGGTGCAGTCATTCGAGGTTCGGGAGCATATTGAACCCTTAATGCTGCCCTCCTCCCAGGCCCCGCGCTTTGGGAATCGGTGCCGCGAGCTTCTCGAGCCGGCGCACCGGTGAGTCGCATCGACCAGATGCCCTGCAGCATTCATTCACTGAAAAATAAAACCTTCGCAACGCGATTCTGGTTGAACTCAGAGTAGTGCCGATTCTTGTGCTCCCTGAGAGAACCCGGCAGCGCGGAGAACGAAGAAGGAGCAAGGTGAGTATGGACTTCGGCGTAATCGGATACGGCTACTGGGGTCCGAACATTGTCAGAAATCTTGCCGGTCTTGATGGCGCCGAGGTGCGCGCTATCTCGGACGTCAGTCCCGCGGCGCAGGCCCGCGCGCGCAAGGCTTATCCCGGCGTGACCGTAACAGCCAGCGCGATGGAAGTGATCACTTCGCCGGACATCGATGCGGTGGCAATCGTCTCGCCTGTCTGGACCCATTACGAATTAACCAAGGCCGCGCTGGAGAATGGGAAACACGTCTTTGTCGAGAAACCGTTCACAAGCACGGTCGCTCAAGGGGAGGAGCTGGTCGACCTCGCGGAGCAGAAGAACCTGAAGATGATGGTTGACCATACGTTTCTTTTCACGGGAGCGGTTAAGCGGATTGCGCAGCTCATCAACGAAGGCGCGCTGGGAAATCTCTATTACTATGACTCGACTCGCGTCAATCTCGGACTCTTTCAACATGACGTCAATGTGCTCTGGGACCTGGCGCCGCACGATCTTTCGATCATGGACCATCTCATCAAGGCCAGCCCTGAGGCGGTCGTGGCGACGGGCCAAGGGCATCTGAACGGACATGAAGATGTGGCGTTCATGACGCTCTACTTTCCCGACAAGATCATCGCCCACATCAATGTGAACTGGCTATCCCCGGTCAAGGTCAGGACCACGCTGATTGGCGGCGAGAAGCGAATGATCGTCTGGAACGATCTTGAGGCCGACGAAAAAGTAAAGGTGTATGACAAGGGAGTCAAGATTACCAGCCGCGAAGGCGTCTACGATCTCCTGGTGAGTTACCGGTCAGGAGACATGTGGTCGCCGCAGTTGGAACAGGTTGAGGCTCTGCGCCAGGAGCTCAACTATTTCGTGGAGTGCATTACCACCGGGCAGGAACCATTCAACAACGGGCACGCGGGACTGAGGGTCGTCCGGATGCTTGAAGCCGCCAGCCAGTCGATGAACAAGAAGGGGGCGTTTGTCCGCCTGTGAGCGAGTTCAACTCAGTCGCGGCAGATGTGAAGCTCGGCGCCAACGTGAAGCTGTCGAAGTTTGTCAATCTCTACGGATGCGAGATCGGAGACGAGACCAAGATCGGGCCGTTTGTTGAGATTCAGAAGAATGCCCGGATCGGAAAGCGCTGCAAAGTGTCGAGCCACTCATTCATCTGCGAAGGCGTAGACATCGAGGACAATGTCTTCATCGGTCATGGAGTGACCTTCACGAATGACACCTACCCGCGCGCCACAAACAGCGACGGATCGCTGCAAACGGCCGTCGATTGGGAGGTCCGGCCTACGGTCGTGCGCAAGGGCGCATCGATCGGCTCCGGCGCCACTCTTCTGTGCAACCTGAGCGTAGGCGAAAACGCCATTGTGGGAGCCGGGAGCGTCGTGACCAAAGATGTCCCTCCCAATGCAGTCGTGGCCGGAAATCCGGCCCGGGTGCTGCGTTTTATTGAAGCGAAGATAGAGGAGTCCAATGTCAGAAGCTAAGAACATACCGTTCCTTGATCTCATTACACCCCACGTGGAGCTGGAGCAGGAGCTCACGGAAGTTTTTCGCCGCGCGTTGCATACCGCGGGGTTCATCGGCGGGCCAATGGTGGAGGAGTTCGAGACCTCCTTTGCGCAATTCTGTGCCGCGGAACATTCCGTGGCCGTTGGCAGCGGAACCGACGCGCTTCGCTTTGCCTTGATAGCCTGCGGTGTCGGGCCGGGCGACGTCGTGGTGACAGTGCCCAACACGTTCATCGCAACCACTGAGGCAATCTCACAGGCGGGCGCACTTCCCGAGTTCGTCGATATCGATGAGCGCACCTACAACATGTCGGTGCCAATGCTCGAGCGATTTCTCGAAAAACAGTGCGTCCGGAACAGTGCAGGGAAGCTCACCAGCCTTCGCAACGGCCGGCCAGTTACCGCCGTTGTCCCCGTTCATCTGTATGGCCAGATGGCGGACATGGATCCGATTCTTGCATTGGCCGATCGCTTCGGGCTGATCGTCGTTGAAGATGCGTGCCAGGCCCACGGTGCGCAGTACTTCTCCCGGAAGAGCCGGAGCTGGCACACGGCGGGTTCAATGGGACGCGCCGCCGCCTTCAGCTTCTATCCCGGCAAGAATCTCGGCGCTTGCGGTGAAGCCGGCGCGGTTACAACGAACGACGCTGAGATCGCGTGCACCGTGAAGATCCAGCGGGATCATGGGCAGGTGAAGAAGTACTATCACGTCCTCGAAGGCTATAACGGACGGATGGACGCGATTCAAGCCGGAATCCTGCACGTGAAATTGCTGCACCTGGCCGAGTGGAACAGTCAGCGGCAAGCCCGCGCCGAAGAATACAATCGCCTCCTCTCCGGCAATCAAGCGCTGATCACTCCCTACGAGCCATCCTGGTCTCGTGCCGTGTATCACCTTTACGTGGTTCGCACTGACAATCGCGATGGCCTGATCGATTTCCTGAAGAGCAAAGGGATTGGTACCGGAATTCATTATCCGATTCCATTGCATTTACAGAAAGCTTACTCCTTTCTGAATTACACATGCGAAGATCTTCCCGTGGCGTCGCATGTGGCCAGGGAGATCGTATCCCTCCCGATGTTTCCGCAACTTTTGAGCGAACAACAGGTGCACGTGGTTGATGAAACAATGCGCTTCGTACAAGGCGCTTTGATCTCTCAATAGAGAAGTAGCGCGTGAAGTCATGCATCGGAGCGCCTCTTCCATCTTTGAGACCACCACGGGCCAGGCATGCTGTGCGCCCCAACCAAGGCGAACGCCAATGGCCTGGCTTCGATGATCGACGGCATTGCTACTCGAAAACGTTGCGACGGCATCTGCAAAAGAACGAACATGAAACTTCTTGATTTATATTATTTTGTCAAGCCCGCGATTCCGCATAGTTTTCGATTGGCCCTTAGACGGCTTGTCGCCTCGCGCCGGCGTGTACGCAGCGCTAACGTGTGGCCGATCAACGAGGCCGCGTCGCAACGGCCGGAGTGGTGGTCCGGCTGGCCAAATGGCAAGCAGTTTGCCTTTGTTCTGACGCACGACGTTGAAGGCCGGAAGGGATTGGATCAGTGCCGATTGCTTGCCCATCTCGAAATGGATCTGGGCTTCCGGTCGTCCTTTAACTTCGTGCCTGAAGGTGAGTACGCCACGCCCAATTCGCTCCGGCACTTTCTCATCGAGAACGGATTCGAAGTCGGCGTCCATGACCTGCACCACGACGGATCGCTCTATCGATCGAAAGCTGAGTTCAGCGATGGAGCCAGACGAATTAACGCGCATTTGAAGGAATGGCAGGCGGTGGGGTTCAGATCGGCATTCATGTTTCACAATCTTGAATGGCTGAAGGAATTGGACCTTCTGTATGATGCTTCCACCTTCGACACAGACCCTTTCGAGCCGCAGCCTGACGGAGCGAACACGATCTTCCCCTTCTGGGTCGAAAGATCTGATGGAAGCGGATATGTCGAGCTCCCATACACGCTGGCACAGGACTCAACTTTGTTCCTCGTTCTTGGCGAAAAGACGAATGACATCTGGAAACGGAAACTCGACTGGGTGGCACAACATGGTGGCATGGCACTCGTCAATGTGCATCCTGACTACATTGCCTTTGGGGACCAGGCCGGTCGCACACAGTACCCGGTGACCTTATACAGGGAGTTCTTGACCCACGTTCGTTCAAAATTCGGAAATGCCGCGTGGTGTCCGCTGCCGAGAGAAGTGGCTGAGTTTGCGAACGACGCGGTATTCTCAACAGCAGCAACCGGAAAGACGGTCAATGCTGCCGTAAAGGGCAAGCGATGACGGTCTATGTTCTTGACCCAATCATCGACACCCGGTGGGCGGAATTCGTCAAACGCCACGATTCCGCGTCCGTTTTTCACAGTGTGCCGTGGCTCGATGCGATCCGGCGAACCTACGGGTATAAGCCCGTGGTTTATACAACCTCACCGCCAGGCTCGCCCTTGTCGAACGGCATCGTGCTGTGCCAGGTAAATAGCTGGCTGACAGGCCGGCGCATGGTGTCTGTTCCATTCTCCGATCACTGTGAACCGTTGCTCGACAGTGCGAGTGCGACTGCGGAAATTGCGGAAACACTGAAGAAGAGCGTGGACACAGGGAAGTGGAAGTACATCGAGCTGCGGCCCGCAAGCGAGCCACCTGTGCTCGACGGCATCATAAAGGCTCCCGCTGCTTATCTGCACATGCTCGACCTGAGTCCATCCGCAGATGAACTTCTCCGGCGCACGGACAAGACTTCCATTCAGCAGCGAATCAGACGTATTGAGCGTGAAGGGATTGAGTTTGAACGCGGCAATTCCGCACATCTGCTGAATGCGTTTTACCGCCTCCTGGTTCAAACGCGCCGCCGGCATAAACTGCCGCCTCAGCCCATTCAGTGGTTTAGAAACTTGGCTGCCTGCATGGGTGACTGCCTGCAGATTCACGTTGCGTTCAAAGACGGGCAAGAGATTGCCAGCATTCTGACCCTGCAGCATAAGGACGTTCTCGTTTACAAGTATGGATGTTCCGACACCCGCTTCAAGAATCTTGGGGCCACTCCGTCTCTCCTATGGAAAGCAATTACCAAGGCACAGGCGGATGGGATGAAACGCATGGATTTCGGCCGCTCAGATGCTGACAATCCGGGGCTGATAACCTTCAAGAACGGCTGGGGCGCAAAGTCCTCACAACTTATCTATCTGCGCTGGTGTAAGAAGCCAAGCCCGGCCGCCGCTCAAGAGCATTCATCTCGGTTCGCCAGGTACTTGTTCGCGATGATGCCGGATTCTCTTCTGGAAGCGACCGGACGAATTCTGTATCGCCATATTGGCTGAGCACCGGCCGGACACCGGTTTTCTCCGAGACGAATTGGAAATACACAACATCTAATGTCGCGTTCAAAGGTCGGCCATTGCAGAAAGTGAACCAATGAAAGTTTGCATGTTAGCGTACGCGCACTACCTGAACGATGCACGAATCAAGTGCTACGTGCGGACGCTTGAAGACCACGGTCACCGCGTTGATGTCATTGCTCTCAAATCCGACGGAGAATCAGCGCTCGAGGTACGGCCGACCGGAACTATTTTCCGCGTAATGAACAAGTACCAGGGCCAGAGCATGCTGATGTACGCTTGGTCCTATCTGATTTTCTTCCTGAAAGCGTTCCTTCTGCTTGCGCGAAGCTCGTTCCGGGACCGGTACGAGGCCGTTCATGTGCACAACATGCCTAATGCGCTGGTATTCGCCGCCGTCACTCCAAAGTTGTTCGGTGCCAGGCTGATTCTGGATGTGCACGATCTTATGACGGTCAACTACATGGCAAAGTTTAACGCCCGCGAAAGTGATCTGGCAGTGCGGATACTGAAGATCGAGCAGCGACTGTCATCGATGTTCGTCGATCACGTGTTTTGCGCAGACCACAACCAAAGGGACTATCTAATTGATCACTGCGGAGTTTCGAGGGAGAAGATCACGGTTTTGATGAATCTTCCCAATGTTGAATTGTTTGGTCCCATAACAAGGGAGAAAGAGAAGAAAAGTGAGCCATTCCGCATCGTCTATCACGGCACGATGGCGCACCGGCTGGGCATCGATCTGATTCTGCAGGCGATGGCGCGGGTTGCCGCCAGGATTCCCGCGGAGTTATGGATGTACGGATCGGGTGACTACCTTCCCGAAGCGATCGCGCTGTCGTCTGAGTTGGGTCTGGGAGAAAGGGTTCACTTCAGCCGGGCATTCTTTCCTGTCGAGCAAATACCTGAAATCGTTTGTGGCATGGATCTGGGCGTCATTGGCAACCGGCGCAACCTTGCTTGCGACAAATATATGCTCCCCGTCAAGTTACTCGAATATGTTTATCTAAATGTACCGGTCGTTGCACCGCGCCTTGATGTAATTGCTCGTTACTTCGACGATACGATGCTAAGGTATTATGAGCCCGAGAACGTGGAGCAGTTGGCTGACGCGATTGTGGAACTGTTCCATGGCAGAGAAGAGCGCGAGCGTCTTGCGCAAGCAGCCCTCATGTTTTATGAGAAACATAACATCGAAGCGCAAGCCAATCGCTATCTCGATCTTCTAACCGCGCGTAGTGTCAATCTGTGCGCCCTGCCCGAGCATCACACGTGATCCGGTCCAAGCCAGCGCCTTTCCTTACCGGTCAACCGGTTGCAAAGATGGCGCCTGCAGGAACGACTGAGAAACCCTCTTTATGGATCTGGGTTCCATATACTTGGCTGCTACTCGCCAGCAGTCGGGCGCTTTCCAACTGGCTCGCCGGGGGTAAGCCGCCAAGCGGGAACGTCGCTTTAGACGCGGCCGGCAGCTCCGCAGACCGCATGCTGATGACGGTGTTGATCACTCTTGGGCTTCTCGTGCTTGGCTTACGGGCGGAAAGAACAAAGAGAATTCTCGCACGCAACAAGTGGGTGGTCGTGCTGTTCGCCTACCTGGTGTTGAGTATCATCTGGTCAAATTTCCCCGGCATTTCCTTTCGCAGGTGTATCCGGTCCGCCGGAACGTTCGTCATGGTGCTCGTCGCGCTCACAGAGCGCAGTCCTCTGGAGGCGGTGCGCACTCTGCTTCGACGTCTGTATATCGTGCAGATTCCTCTCTCGGTGTTGGCAATCAAGTACTTCCGGGGCATCGGTGTTGTTTACAACTGGAATGGCTCTGAAGAAGAGTGGATCGGGATTTCTACAGACAAGAATAGTCTCGGACAGGTTGCGATGTGCAGTGGGCTGTTTTGCCTTTGGCAGATTCTTCAAGATTGGCCACAAAAGAAGCTGAAGTGGCATGTAAACAAACTGCCTTTAGATATAGTTCTGCTAATTCCCACTTTCTGGTTGTTGCGCGGGTCAAAAAGCAGCCACAGCAGTACAGCGATCATTGGATTCATCACATCCGCGGCTCTTCTTATCGCGCTCCAGTTCATCAGGAAGAGAGCAGCCCGCGCCAAGCGCACTCTTCTTGGTATAACCCTGGCGTGCGCACTTTTAGCGCCCTTTGCATACCTTGTCTTTGAAGCTTTCGACATAACGCCGGTTGAGATGATAGTTGAGGCCACAGGCCGCGACATGACGTTTACCGGCCGCAGCGTCTTGTGGACTGACGTTTTGAATGACGCCGCAAAAAACCCGGTTCTCGGCGTCGGAATGGGCGCCTTCTGGGTCGGGCCCATCGGCTACAACATGTATCCGCTTCCGAACTGGTCGAGGATAACGCCTGAGTGGCGACCCGAACAAGGACATAACGGCTACATCGACGTCTATGCCCAGCTTGGCGCTGTAGGGCTGATCCTGCTGCTCATCGTTATTGGTCTTGCGTTCGCCGGTGCGCTCGATGATCTTCAGAATGACTTCTACCTGGGGAGCATTCGCTTGGTCCTTTTGTTGAGCATTGTCATGAACAATGTGACCGAGACGAGCTTTTTGCGGGGCGAACACGGTCTTTGGTTTCTGTTTCTTCTCACGGCCATCAATGTTCCAAGGCTAAGAAACTCTTCGTCTCCCCGAAAGCGTGACCTGCCTCTGACCCAGTTGGGGAACGATGAAGGATGGCCCTCTAAGAACTTGTTGAAATAGGTACCGTTTTGCGACGAGGCTGTGAGGTCGCTCGTCTAACAGGCATGCGTGGAGACGAGCGGATTCAGGACGGGATGTTCAGCTAGGTTTCATTGGAGCAGCGTGTGGCTCAGGATCATCCGTTGCGAGGTTTGGAGAAAGTGGACTGGCTGTGCGTCTTCAGTTGCGCCGCGCACAACCTGATCCGACTGCCGAAACTCATGGTTCAACCACAGGGAAGGATCAGGGAGCAGTGTGCCTGAGCCACGCAAACCCCTATAAATACTTGTCAGACCCGCAGTTCAAACAGATTTCAACCAGGCGGAGACGCAAATCACAAGGAAATCCGTCACAATGCGGCGAATTTCAACAAGTTCCTAAGAGCGATGCCGGCCAGACTCCTTCATTCCAGCGCAGCAACGATGGCGCCTTGCTGTTCCCTGAGATCGCTCAACTCAGGGCCGCGCAACCCGAACTTCGATGGCCATTACCCGGACTTATGACGAGCTCACCGAAACATATTACCGTTTGCATTTGCACTTATCGACGCCCGGAGTTACTTAGGAACTTGTTGGAGGATCTCCGCAAGCAGGACACAAGCGGCTTATTCACCTACTCGATTCTGGTCGTTGATAATGATGCGCAGCGGTCCGCCTATGATGTGGTATCCCAGTTTGCGGCCGGGCAGCAGGTCCAGGTGGAGTATTACGTCGAGACGGGAAGGAACATTGCGCTCGCCCGGAACAAGGCCGTCGAACATGCGCGTGGGGATTTTCTTGTTTTCATCGACGACGACGAATCTCCGATCCGGCGCTGGTTGCTCACGCTGTTCGAGGCTTGCGAGAAGCACAACGTGCATGGCGTGCTTGGGCCAGTTCATCCCCGGTATGCTGAAGAACCGCCAGCATGGGTAGTCGAAGGCAAGTTCTACGACCGGCCAACTTATCCGACGGGCATGGTGATCGACTGGCCGAAAGGACGCACGGGCAACACCTTTCTAAAAAGAGAGGTTTTTGACGGGCTGGCGGTACCCTTCAGACCAGAGTTTCGCACGGGCGAGGATCAGGATTTCTTTCGACGAATGATTGAAAAGGGTTATGTATTCATCTGGTGCGACGAAGCCGTCGCTTATGAAATTGTGCCACCGGAGCGCTGGAACCGGAAGTTCCTGCTTAAGCGCGCTCTGCTCAGAGGGTACACATCCCTGGCGCATCCGTCATCCAGTGCGCGCGGTATTTTGACTTCCGCCTTAGCGGCAGCGGTCTATGCTCTCGCGCTGCCGTTTGCTTTCCTGCTCGGTCAGGGAAAGTTCATGAGCATTCTGGTCAGACTATTCGATCATTTCGGAAGACTGCTGGGTTTTGTGGGTATCAATCCAATAAAACAGCCCTATGTAACAACATAGGAGAGGCATGAGTCTGTAATGAACTCCATTCGGCCTGATTCTTTGATCATCCATGAGGAAGATTGCATACTTGTGACAGGAGCAGCTGGCTTTATCGGCTGTAGAGTCGTCAATGCCCTGCTAAAGTCAGGCTTTCGAAACCTCCGTTGCCTCACGAGACCATCAAGCAAAATGATTCGGCTTGAAGAGGTCCTCCGCGCTCATCAAAGCGGTGCACAAGTCCAGGTCATGACGGGTAACCTCCTTTCCACCCAGGATTGTGCTGCGGCGGTGAAAGCGGCAGCGGTCGTTTTTCATCTCGCAGCGGGAAGGGGCGAAAAGTCATTTCCCGATGCTTTCATGAACTCGGTTGTCACGACGAGAAATCTTCTTGATGCATGCGTCACTGAAGGCATTCTACGACGATTCGTCAACATGAGCTCTTTCGCGGTTTACAGAAACGACGGAAATCCCAAGGGTCGGGTGCTGGACGAGTCGGCCCCCATTGAGGAACATCCGGAATCGCGTGGCAACTCATATTGTTTTGCCAAAACCGAGCAGGACAAGCTAGTCGAGGACTACGGGCGGCGCTTCAAGATACCGTATGTCATGGTGCGGCCCGGATGGGTTTATGGGCCGGGCAACCCTGGCATCCATGGGCGAGTGGGAATTGGTACATTTGGAATCTTTCTGCATCTCGGCGGCGGTAATCAGATGCCGCTGACATATGTAGACAACTGTGCTGATGCGATGGTATTAGCGGGACTAACGAAGGACGTAGATGGAGAAGTCTTTAATGTCGTCGATGACAATCTGCCATCAAGCCGAAGATTTCTACGTCTCTACAAGCACAACGTGAGACGATTCAAATTGATCTACGTGCCACACGCATTAACCTATTCTCTGTGCGGCCTTTGGGAATGGTATTCAAACTGGTCAAAGGGCCAGCTGCCGCCGGCGTTTAACCGCAAAATGTGGCATGCTACGTGGAAAAGAACTCGCTACAGCAACGCCAAGCTGAAGACCCGAGTCGGGTGGCAACCCGCTGTAACAACAAGCGAAGGGCTCCGGCGTCACTTTGAAAGCTGCCGTGAAGGAGAAGCCCATGCTTAAGGCCGCGATCGTCGGATGCGGCAAGATCGCTGATGATCATGCCGAGCAGATTCAGCGGATGAAAGACTGTCAGATCGTAGGCGTCTGCGATCGCGAGCCGTTGATGGCCCGCCAACTGTACCAGCGGTTTCCGATCAAGCAGTACTTCCAGAACCTGGATGATCTGCTTAATGAGGCGAAGCCGGATGTCGTGCACATCACCACGCCCCCACAGAGCCACTTCAGCATTGCAAAAGCCTGTCTTGAGACCGGATGTCACGTGTATGTGGAGAAGCCGTTCACGATTGACGAGGCCGATACGAAAGAACTTCTGGCAATTGCAGATGCCAGAGGCTTGAAGGTCACTGCTGGTCATGATGACCAATTCCGGCACTCCGCGCGGCTTGTGCGGCAACTCATTCAAAGCGGCTACCTGGGCGGACCACCTATCCATCTTGAGAGCTATTTCTGCTATGAGCTCGGCCGCGGCGGATTCGCAGGGGCACTGCTAAATGACAAAAACTACTGGGTGCGCAGGCTCCCGGGCGGACTGCTTCACAACATTATCAGCCACGGCATTGCGCGGATCGCGGAACACCTTGTCAGCGATGCGCCGACGGTCATTGCGCATGGATTCATCAGCCCATTTCTGCGCGGCACCGGAGAAACCCAGCTTATTGACGAACTGAGAGTGATCATCTCAGAAGAACGCGGCACTACGGCGTATTTCACATTTTCTTCGCAGATGCGCCCATCCTTGCATCAGTTTCATGTTTACGGGAGCAAGAACGGCCTCATTCTCGATCAGGACCAGGAAACGGTCATCAAGCTCAGCGGTCAAAGGTACGTGAGCTACCTAGAGAAGTTTGTTCCACCCGTAAGCATGGCAAAACAGAATCTCTCAAACGCAATGACCAACGTGCGGCGCTTTTTGAAGAGAGACTTCCATATGAAGTCGGGCATGAAGTTTCTGATCGAGTCTTTCTACCGGTCCATTGTCGAGGACACGCCCGTCCCCATCCCTTATCGGGAGATTATTCTCACTGCCCACATAATGGATCAGATCTTCGATCAATTAAGAGTGAGTTCTGAGTCGGAACATGCAGCTTCTTCCCTTGAAACTGCAATCAGATGAAGTTAGTAATCTTTCCATAATTAGCGGGCTGAGATTTCCGATACATATCTATCTCAGCTTGTAAGTTTCGGCTCATTATCGTTAGGGAGCACGAAGTGATGAAGGTTTCCGTGTTTGGTCTCGGGTATGTTGGCTCGGTAACTGCCGCATGCCTCGCTCAAATGGGCAATAGCGTCATCGGCGTTGATGCGAACCCGTCAAAAGTGGACCTGATTCGTCGGGGCCTTCCTCCTGTGATTGAGGAGGGATTATCGGAACTGCTTGCAACGGTGACGCAATCAGGGGCATTCAGCGCAACCGAGTCGTGGCGCGACGCAATTGCCGCAAGCGACGTGGCCTTGGTCTGTGTCGGCACTCCAAGTAATCATAACGGCAGCCTATCTACGGATCTCGTCAGGAAAGTAAGCGAGCAAATCGGCGCGACGCTCTCAACTAAGAAAGGGTACTTTGTCGTTGCAATACGCAGCACGGTCCTACCTGGCAGTGTTGAACAGACTGTGATCCCCATCTTAGAGAGCCAGTCCGGCAAGACGGCGGGATGCGATTTTGGCGTCTGCATGGTCCCTGAGTTTTTGCGCGAGGGAACGTCTTTGAATGACTTCTATCACCCATCGCGGACGCTCATCGGTGAACTGGATCGCCGGGCCGGCGATGTTGTCGCCAAATTATTCGACGGGATCGAGGCTCCTCTGATCCGCACCCGCATCCGCGTAGCGGAAAGTCTGAAGTACGCAGACAATGCATTTCACGCCCTGAAAGTGACCTTTGCGAACGAGATCGGAAACATCTGCAAGGCTGCGGGCATCGACAGCCATGAGGTGATGAAGATCTTCTGTATGGATAACAAGCTCAACCTATCGCCTTATTATCTGAAGCCTGGTTTTGCGTTTGGCGGCTCGTGCCTGCCGAAAGACTTGCGCGCAATAACCTATCACGCACGCAGCCTGGACGTTCCAACCCCGCTGCTCGACGCGATTCTGGTAAGTAACAGAAAGCACATTGAGCGCGTGACGTCGCGGCTGCAGGAATACAAGGGCTGCTCCCTTGGCTTTCTCGGGTTGAGCTTCAAGCATGGCACCGATGATCTTCGAGAAAGCCCGATCCTGGAGGTGATTGAGACAATGATCGGAAAGGGATTCCGCGTCGGCATCTACGACGAATTTGTCTCGATTGCAAGGTTGGTTGGCGCAAATAAGGAATACATACAGAAAGAGATTCCGCACATTTCCTCATTGATGCGAGCCTCGGCGGGCGAACTGGTGCGCGACTCGGACGTGATTATCGTGAGCAACGCGAGCGAGGAGTTTCGCGAAGTCCTGGCCCATGCGGCACGTCCGGACCAGGTAGTAATTGACCTCGTCCGGATTATTGAGGCTTGTGAAGTGAAGGGTCGATATGACGGCATCTGCTGGTAGCGCAACCACGCCGCACATGGCCGAGCCTGGAAACACCACGCCGCAAACACCCCCGCGAAGAAGGGTACTGTTGGTTTCCAATCGGGTGATGCACTATCGCGTGTCAGTCTACAACTATTTCTGGCGGCACTTTCGAGAGCATGGATGGGATTTTGCTGTCCTATCGAATGAGTTGCAGCGGCAGAATCAGAACCAGTGTCAGTTCGAGTTCATTGAGCGGCCGTTCAGTTTCTTTGCCTACCGGGAGCAGATCCGGCGCTTTCATCCGGACGTGGTGATCCTCTTTCTGCATCTTAAGGATCGGATCCTATGGCCGTTGATCCACTGGTTGAAGCTCTCCGGCATTCCCGTGGCCCTCTGGACTAAGACCAGGAATCTCGATGATCCGGACAGTTTCATTCGCAACACATTTTTTAACTATTTGCATTTCATCAGCGATGGACTGATCCTCTACACATCCTCTCTGCGCCGATTCATCCCAAAGCGGTACCATGGCAAAGTTTTCGCGGCGAATAACACAATAAATTGTGAGGATTTTCCTCATATATCGGAGTCGAAAGAGGCCATTAAGCGGGAGCTTGGAATCCCCTTTCAGAAGGTAGTGCTTTTCGCTGGGCGAATCGGGGAAGAAAAGAATCGCAAGAAGGTCGATCATCTGATCGACATCTTCCGTGAACTTGATCGCAAAGATGTTGGACTCGTCATTGTCGGATCAGGGCTCAATGAAGAATTGCACATGCGTATGAGCCCTGCGAACACGATCTACTTAGGAGAGGTCCACGATCCTGAAAATCGCCAGATCAGCCGCATCTTTAAGATGGCAGACATTTGCTCAATTCCAGGACATGTTGGCCTGGGGCTGAATCAGGCCTTCTACTGGGGATTGCCAATGGTCACGGAGCATGGCAAGCAACCGCCTGAAATTGAATACCTGCGGGATGGCGAGAACGGATTCATCGTACCGGAAGATGACCGCGCTGCGCTCCGCGATCGACTGTTGTTTCTTGTTGACAACGACGCGGAACGCGAACGAATGTCCGCAAACGCCCGGCTCGACATCGTTAGAGAAGCTTCAATTGAGACAATGTTCAACGGCTTTCTCTCGTGCGTAGATGCCATCTCACGTTAATTGGCGGTTCAACTAGGCTAGGAAGAAATGAGTATGATGGTGCCAACGAACTCGATTTCTGATACCGCTTCAACCGGGAATCCTGAAGTTGCAGCGAAAATGGCGATCGACTCGCCGCCGCTGCAGCAGTTTGTGACAAGCGCCGAGGCGGTTCGACGCTGGGTTGAAGAGCACGAGTATCGGGGCTATGAGCCATTTGATGGCTTATCGAGCCCTCTGCGTTCACTCACGTTCAAAAACCTCCTCGCCGAGCGGATCCTGCAGCAGGCTGTGCGGCAGTCGCCTATCAATATCCGACCCCTCGTCGGCATTAAGCCCCTTGACTCCACAAAGGGGCGAGGAATGATGGCTTGGGGTTATCTCTTGCAGCATCGCGCCACGGGTGATGCGGATTACTGGACAAAGGCCGTAGCGTGCCTGAAGTGGCTCGATACGCACAAGTCGGCGAAATTCGAGAAGCATAGCTGGGCGAACTTCTTCGATTTTTCCAGTCGCGGCGGCGCTTACCACAAAGACGACAGCATCATTGTCTGGACAAGCTTGATTGCGCAGGCCTATCTCGAAGCCTTCGAACAATCCCTCGAACAGTGGTTCTTGAATGTTGCGTCGAGCGCATGCGATTGGATCATGTCGTTGCCGCGCGAACACACAGACCGCGGCGATTGCCTAAGCTATTTTGCTCACGGGCAGGAATCGATCCACAATGCGAACATGCTGGGCGCGGCGGCGCTCGCACGCGCAGCGCGGCACACGGGCCGCCAGGATTATCGAGATGTCGCGCGCAGCGCCATGAGTTATAGCTGCAGGAGCATGCTCCCAAGTGGCGCGTGGTGGTACGCGGAGGATGACCAGTATCACTGGATCGATAACTTCCACACAGGCTATAACCTCGATAGCCTAAAGTGTTACATCGAACAGACAGGGGACACAGAATTTTCCGGTGAGCTCGCAAAAGGTCTTCAATTTTTTAAGGATCATTTCTTTGAGGCGTCCGGCTGTCCGAAGTACTACCACGATCGTGCCTACCCGATCGACATTCAATGCGCATCGCAGGCGATCGATACGCTCGCGTATTTTGGCGCGGACGATCCCGGGTCGCTCTCACTGGCGGTCAAAGTTGCCGGCTGGACCATCCGCAATATGCAGGGCCCCTCTGGTTTCTTCTATTATCGTAAGTACCCGCTCGGAATAACGGCCCGAACACCGATGCTTCACTGGGGCCAAGCCAGCATGTTTAAAGGCCTCTCCCACCTGATCCTTCGCTTGTCGCAACAAGACGGCCGCGATCGCTCGCAGACCAGAACGCAAAGCAGCCGAGGCAGGGATCAATAGCAATGGCTCTGAGTCTCTTGTTGAAAGGAACGGAATGGATTCCCATGGGGTGGGTACGCCCGCTCTCCGGAGTGGCACTTGTAGTGCCCTTCTATCACATGGTGAGCGAGGCTCATGTCCCACACGTGAGCAATCTGTATCGCTTCAGGACCATCGCAGAGTTTAAGGCAGACCTGGAGTTTTTCACCCGCCACTTTGAACCGGTGACGCTCCAGGATATTGTTGATGCACTCAACGGGAATCGCACTCTACCCCCGTTCTGCTTTCACCTGACATTCGACGATGGGTTCAGGGAAATGCACGACATAGTTGCGCCGATCCTGCAGCGTGCCGGCATTCCCGCAACGTTCTTTCTCGCTACCGCATTCCTCGATGGCGGCGGGCTGGCGCACTACAACGCACTCAGTGTTCTGCTCGACCGTATTCATGTGGTGGAAGCTCACCGCAGTGGGGTTCTGGCTCGCTTGGAATCCATTCTGCCTGCCGCAACCAGTCGCAACGCAACTCTTCGGGACAGGATCCTATCGATTGGATACGCGCAAAAACAGCTAGTGCAATCCCTCGCCGACGCCCTGGAGATCGATCTTGACGAGTACGTCCGCGAGGCGCGGCCTCACCTCACCACAGCGGAAATCGCAACGCTGGTCAATCTGGGGTTCAGCATCGGATCGCACAGTCACGATCATCTGCTCTACGCTGATCTCACGCTCTCGCAGCAACTCGCCCAAACTCGAACGGGCATGGAGCTGCTTACAGCGAAATTTGGCTCGCGTCCGAAGGCCTTTGCGTTTCCGCACAACGATGGAGGAGTCAAAGACGAGTTCTTCAAGACAGTCTTCTCGGAGTCATGGCTGGACGTTTCATTCGGAACATCTGGTCTAGTGTCGCACTTTCACCCGAGAAACATTCAGCGCGTAAGCGTCGAGAAAACGGCAGCGCCGGTGTGCCGGATTCTGGCGCGGCAATTCACACGTGCAACATATTTCAGACTGCGCACTTCCAGCTCAGGGCGTATGTTGGCTCAGACGACAGCAAGAACCTCCTAATACATTGCTCATAGAGTTCGGAAGAAGTCTCGGGAGATAGATTATTTGCCGACAAGGCGACAGCCCATGGAGATTGGAAAATGATCAAGTATTGCCTAACCGCAGTGGCGCTCAAAAGCTTCTCGGCTTCGCCTTTGACGAGGCGAATCTATAGGCGCCTGGGTAACAATCTGGGCGCACGAAATCGAGCTTCGATGCCCATGCCGCCGTACTATATCCAACGGATCAACCGCATGTTGCGCATTGCCAGGTGCTATGGAATTCCCAAAGATGGCATTCGACTCATTGAGCTTGGAACTGGATGGTGCCATTGGGAAGCTCTTACGACGAAATTGTTCTTTGACGTAAGGGCGACACTCTATGACGTGTGGGATAACAGACAAATCGGCGCGCTTAAGAGCTACGTGACGCAGTTAGACAATTCTCTTGACTCACTTGATATTGACGATGCGCAGCGAGCCTCGGCGCACAAGACGATTGCGGCGATCCGGGAAGTAGCCGATTATGATGAACTCTACGCATTGCTGGGATTCGAATACGTCTTAGACCCCGAAGGAAAGCTGAATCAAATAGAAAGAGGATCATTCGATTTGGCTGTGAGTGGAGGAGTCTTGGAACATGTTTTGGCCCAGGACGCGCCGGAAATTATCAATAACATTGGCGGAGTGCTGAAACACGGCGGCCTGTCAGTGCACAGCATTAATATTAGGGATCATCTTTATCTGTACGATCGTACCGTGTCGCCGAAACAGTATCTGCGATACTCCAATCGGGTCTGGAGCCTGTGTTTCAAAAACGATCTTCAGTACATCAACCGAATCCAGCGCTCGGAATGGCTCGAACTCTTCAGGAAGGCGGGTCTTGCGCTGGGAGAAGAACAAATCGAGCCGGAGGATTTGTCGGGTTTGAGAATTGCTCCCGAGTATCAAATATTCGACAAAGAAGATCTTTGCTGCGGAGGCCTGCTACTGGTTCATCGAAAGCCTATGTAATGTATCAACGGTCAGCAAAGACAGCCCGACATAAAACGCGTCGGGCGCGGCGTGCGCCCGACGCTGGACTTCTTTCGCGTGCACTGCGGCCATTCTCAGCAGAAGGAGGTTATTCAGAGAGCTCGGCCGCCCGTGACAGCGCTGATTAGTGCGCGACCGCTGTTCCCTTAAGATTCGACGGCGCAGCCGGAGATGGACCCGTGGCATAACACGTGGCTGGATTAAACGTGATTCCCTTGGCAGGTCCGTTGAGATAACAATTCTCCGCCGCGTTGGGATTGATCGTCGGGTTACCCTCAGGGCCTTCGAGGGGCCAAGGATACCCGGACAGATAAGCGGGTTCGCTCGCGTAATAGATTGAGTTGGCAAGGCCATGACTCGACCCTCCGTCCCAATACGCGACTCCCTGAGTCTTGTAGTCCCAATTGCCATGGCGGAGAATAGTCGCAACAGAGGTTGCGGCGCTTCCTAGTGAACTGCTTCCGTAGCTGTAAACGCCAGGATTGCTCGGAGGATCGTAACCGCAGTTGTTCGTAGTGCAGGTACTCGAGAGTGTCGCGGAAGACCAACTAGCATGCAGGGCCGCGTGGCCGAGCACATTTCCCACAAACGAGTAGTATTCCTGGCTCTGGAAGAGATCAATTGCGTCAAAACCGTTGTTTGGATTCGCAGCCGGGGCCACGGCGCCCGTCCAATTTTCTGTTTCATCGCCCCAAAGCCAGTTGCGGAAAAACACGTCGTGTGAGGACGTCCCCCAAAAATCATCCGCTGTTATGTGTGAGATGACATTGCCCTCAAATAAATTCATGTACGGATGAGCACCATGCGACGTTCGCGCCGAGCCAAGGTACGTCGTGTCGTCGGTGTAATTGTCATCGATGTAGTTGTAAAGAACGACGGTGCCTGAGCCGCCACCCTGATAGACAAGCGAGTGGCGGTTGTGACGCAAGATATTATTCTCCACCCTCGTATCGCTGTTCACGAATTGGAAGTAGATGCCGTAACCGGCGCCACTGGCGCCGGATCGCTGATCGTGAAGGTAGTTGTCGCGTATCTCGTCGCCGTAGCAAAAATCCATCTCGATATGCGCCGAGCCGCTGCTACTACCCGTCTCCTGAGTTTCAACACCCTTCACCCAGCAGTAGAGACAGCCCTGCAGCAGGATAATCTGATTTGCTCCAATATCTCCGGTCGCGGTCACATGGAAGTACTCGAGTCCGGCTTTCTGCGTCGGAAACGTGATGATATTGTATTTCGCGCCTGCCGGCTCTGTGTGTCCTTGTGTTGTAACTGCTGATGTGTAAGGTGTGTAGTAGAGCGGACGGCTTATCGTCACAACTGAACCAGACCCGCCCGTCCCGCTGTTGATCGCCGTGACCTGCACGATCTGCTGCTGAACATACCAACCCGTGGCGTCGCCGCACCAGTTGCATGTGCCGTCCGTTCCGGTGTCATTTATAAGTGAAGGATCGTCGTTGCCGAAGATCTTGATCCATGTTCCCACACTTACTGAGCCCGAGCCAATTGTGACGGTCGTATCGCCCTTGGTTGGCGTTCCGGTTAGTGTGTAAGTGGTGGGAAAATTTGCATACGTGACGCCGGGAGTTATATTGGTTGAAAAGGAGAAATTCACCGTGTTGAGTTGGCCCCCCGGACCTTCATTGATAAGCGTGGTTGGGCCGACCCCGCGTAAGACTACGTTGCTCGCGAGCCGCACGGTTCCGTTGATGTAGACTGTCCCAGGCGGAATGTAAACCGCGCAGCCTCCTGCAGCGTGGCAGGAGGCATAGGCGCCGGTTCCCGCGTTGGCTGCATTAATGCAAGTTTGCAGGTCCGTCGAATCGTCGGTCGTGCCGTCCTCGTGAAGGGGCGTGCAGGTCACTTGCGAATAGACGGGCAATGTTCCGCCATTCCAGAGGTCCGACCCGGCTTGCCACGGGATCACCCGACAATTCGTTGGACAGCCTGTATTGACGTTCGGGAGGCTGTATGTCTGCGCTGAAAGGTGTTGGTTAAGGAGTCCGAGGCCGATAAACGCTACGGCTGCAAGAGCCCAGAGGGGGAGGTTAACTTTTGACATTTTTGCGAACCTCTAAATTAACGTTGACTTCTCTTCCGGGCTGGAGCCACGAAGAAGGACTCAAAATTCCTGATTCGCCAGCTGGAGTCCGAAGCCTAAGGCTATGGTCTACCTGTCGCTTACGCCGTGTCAACCTTTGCACGGCTTATCATGGATCATTTGGTAATACGCTCTATATCGATCATAATAATGCACTTGTCTGCAGAACAGATCCCATCGAACGGCCCGATGCAAATCAGGGGTTGCAAGCTGAAGCGGTTCTGCCGTGGAGCCGAGCCAAGGCAGCAGCAGCCGCGGAGAGCCGATTCACGGACGAACAGGTTGCTGGAACACTGACCGAGCCCTTGGGCGGGGGCCAGATGGTAGAAACACAGCGACCGAACGCCGAAGCATCGTGCTCGACAACGGCCCGGGAATAGCTAGGCACTTGGTTGACCGCAAGGTCGTTCGGGAATGTGACCAAGCGCTGCTCCATCCAGATGGATTCGCGGGCTGGCAGCCGCAGGAGCTTGCTGGAGCCTCGCATTCAAGCTTCGTGGAGCGGACGCGAGCTGCACTCGCTCACAAAACAGCGCCCGGGTTTCACTCTTCCAAATCGCGGTCCGCGGCGTTTGATCAACTCACCCATGCACGCACGCCACCATTCCGAGTTGTGGTAGTTTTTCCTGAACTAAGTACAGGGTTAGAGTAAGAGCGCTTTCAAGAGGAGGGCATGATCTATGAAGGTAGTGATTTTCTGCGGCGGTCTCGGGCTGCGGTTGCGGGAATATTCAGAGAATGTTCCCAAACCCCTGGTTCCTATTGGAGATGCCCCGGTCATTTGGCACCTGATGAAGTACTATGCGCACTATGGCCATAAGGACTTCATTCTGTGCCTGGGGCACAAAGGCGAAGCCATCAAAAGATTTTTCCTTGATTATAACGAGGCCCTGTCAAACGACTTTGTTCTCTCGGATGGCGGGCGAACAGTCCAACTGAAGGGCACCGACTTTACGAGCTGGAGGATTGCATTTGCGGATACAGGGGCCAAGTCGCTGATCGGCGAACGGCTCAGGGCGGTTCGCGACTACGTCAAAGGGGAAGAGATTTTTCTGGCCAACTATGTGGACGGGCTGACGGACATTGACCTGGATATGGTGATCAGCCGCCTTGTGAAGTCCGGGAAAACGGCCTGCTTTGTCTCAGTGCCTCCCACGCAGACGTTTCACCTAGTGGAGGCCGATGGCGACGGCAACGTGACAAGTATCAATCATGCGGGCACATCTGAGAAATGGATCAATGGAGGCTACTTCGTCTTCCGGCAAAGGATCTTCGATTATATACAGCCCGGTGAGGACTTAGTCGATGAACCGTTCGCACGACTTATCGACGCTGGCGAGCTTATTACTATAAGACATGAGGGTTTCTGGGCTTGTATGGACACCTTCAAGGAAAGGCAGCAGCTCGAGGATCTTTGGTCAAAAGGTGGCGCTCCGTGGCAAGTGTGGTCGAAGAACGGCCATCCGCACAAGGCAGCAAACTCCTAATACTGATCTTCAAGAAGAATCCAGGGCCCTTTGATCGCGCGTCGCATAGGACTCGAAGCGAAATCGGCACTGCAACTAAGAGAAGTCACCAAAGTTAGGGTTGGCTGTCAACCTCAGAGACGCCCGCGAATAGGCTGTCGTCTTCGATTGCAAACCGGCAGGCGGGGACTTACTTACGAAGGGAGGGTACTTGGGCGATAGCTTCTCAACAAAAGTGAGCGATTCCGCCGCAGCATCGGAAGTTGAACACTTTCGCACGGATCATCTACTCCAGAACATCGGACACCGTGCGGTTTCCGGCGGCTTCGTGACCTTTAGTGCGCAGGCAGCGAAGTTTCTTCTGAACTTTGCTGCGGTCGCGGTTTTGGCGAGACTGCTAAGTCCACGGGATTTCGGGTTAGTGGGGATGGTTCTTGGGGTTACCGCTGTTGTGGGAGTCTTCAAGGAGCTGGGACTTTCGACGGCGACAGTGCAGCGAGCCAGTATTACGCAAGAGCAAGTCTCTAATCTGTTTTGGATCAATATTGGTTTCAGCGGCGTGTTGTCATGCGTCTGCGCATTGCTGGCTCCGTGGATCGCAAGATTCTACCACGATCCGCGAGTAACGAATATCATGCTGGCCCTGTCGATGACCTTTCTGCTGACTGGGTCAACCGTCCAGCATCAAGCGTTGCTGACTCGACAGATGCGATTTCGAGCGATGGCAATAATCGATGTCACCTCGATCGCGATCGGGTTTGCGAGTGCGTGCGGGCTCGCTTGGCTCGGAATGAATTATTGGGCGCTGGTGGTGCAACAATTGGCTACCGCGGTTAGCACCCTCGCGATGACTTGGTTGATTTCGGGCTGGCGCCCGCACATGCCTTCACGCAACAGCGGCGTAAAACCGCTGCTGAAGTTTGGAGCGCACCTGAGCTTGGCCGACTTTGTGGCCCAGTTTTCGGTTAACACGGACAGTATTTTACTTGGACGCTTTTTTGGAGCGGCGCCGCTTGGTCTTTACACGCGCGCACAGAGTATGTTGGCGCGACCCATACAGCAAGTCACTGCGCCGATCAACTCGGTTCTGATCCCGGTCCTCTCGCGGCTCCAGTTTGATCCGGAACGGTATAAACGTAGCTATATGCAGGCTTATGGTGGTCTGGCGCTGGTCGTTTTTTCGTTTTCCGCGATGTGCCTTGCTCTGGCAAAACCGCTTGTGTTGGTAATCCTCGGTCCAAAATGGACGGCTGTGATTCCGTTGTTTGCCGGCTTTACGCTGGTCGCCGTGTCAGGACCACTCGGAGCCATTTGCTCCTGGATCTATGAGAGTCAGGGAAGAGGCGGGGATCAGTTGAATAACCACACTGCAGCCGGACTTGTGACCTTCATTTCCTACCTGTTGGGGCTGCGCTGGGGTCCCATGGGCGTCGTTACTTCGTTGGCGGTCGTCAGCCTTGTAATCCGACTGCCGCTCGTATACTACATTGCCGGCCGGAGAGGTCCAATCACGACGCGCGATCTTTGGATGGGCTTTATGTCGCATCTTCCATGCTGGGTTGCCGTCTTTCTCACCACAAGCCTGATTCATAAGGTGGTCGAGAATGCTGCTCCGATCGTGCAGTTGCTTGTGTGTGTACCCATCGGCCTGGGAGCGGGAGCTGCGCTCATCCTTCTATTCCCACACCCACGGCGCAGCGCCTTCTTTATCGGCAGCAAGATTTCGAGCGCGCTAAGAGTGAGGTCTGCGGCATCGTGAATCGTCCAGTGGAATACGAGATGGCCGGTGTCGAAGAGAAGGCGCCTGCTGCGAAGGCGACACGAAGATCGAAGATCGCGTTTTTTGGGATCTTTGGAATTCAAAACCTTGGCAACGAGTGCACACTCCAAGCCATGCTCTATAACGCTCGCAAACGTCTGGCCGGCGAAGGAATATGCGCAATAAGTTATGATCCAGCCGACACGTATCATCGACATGATGTCGCTGCTTTTGCCGTAACTTACCAAAACTTCGCCGGAGTCGTACGCCGCGGTGGGTTCTGGGGCCATATTGCGAAGCTTCTGCGGATATGTCGGCGCATACCGGGAGAGCTGAAGGATTGGTTCAAAGCAATTAAGACCCTCCGCGGCACTGACATGATGGTGATGACAGGGACGGGGATGCTTACCGACTATATGACCACGGCATCCGGCTTTCCCTATGATGTTTTTCGTTGGACCGCTGCCGCACGACTCGCAAGGTGCAAAGTCCGGTTTGTCGGAGTTGGCATAGGTCCCATCTATGGGCGGCTGAGCCGGTGGCTGATCACAACCGCTCTTTCGCTGGCCGACTACAGAAGCTTTCGAGACCAGAACTCAAAAGACCGAATCAGGAAGAATGGTTTCGAAAGGCCAGCCGATCCTGTCTTCCCGGATTTAGCTTTTAGCCTGCCAGAAGACCTTTTCTCGAGGCCTGTCAACCGTAAGCGCCAAGTTCGGCGAGTAGGCCTCGGCGTGATGGATCACCGGGACATACATCTTTGGAGCGCGGATGAGCATCGAGTGCGCTACTCTGCCTACCTTGATAAGATGTGCGATTTCGTAGCCTGGCTCGCTGACCATAAGTACGCGGTTCGCATTCTTCAAGGGGATGCAAGACACGACGCCAGCACAAGATCCGAGCTCAAAGCCAGGCTAGAGAAGCGAGGGATTCATTATGCCCAAGCCGGAATCATCGACGAGGGCAGCGCAACGGTTGGGGATCTGATTGCACAGATCGCGGAAGTCGATATCGTGGTGTCACCGCGATTTCATAATCTGGTTCTTGGATTGATGCTGAATATCCCGGTTGTTTCAATATCCTACGATCCCAAAAACGACTGTTTGCTCGAGGGCGTTGGGCTTGGGGAGTATAGTCAACCGCTTCCCGAATTGGATCTGAAAAGATTAATCGACCAGTTTACCGAACTCGAAGCGCGAGGCGACGAAGTCAAGCCGGTTATTCAGATGAAGGCAAGAGAGTATCGCAGGCTCCTGGAAGATCAATACGACCTGATCTTTGACGAATTCAAGCATTTCCGGAATCAATAACTTTGTAAGCCTTATTCGAGAGCCGACCGGGTTTGTAACTGGCTGCTTTAATCCCGGTTCAGGCATTTAATTGCGGGCCTGGAGAATCCAGTGAAGCAGATTCCCGAGAATTTCAGAGACAGAGATTATTGGATTGTTGAAAACACGATATACACCGAAGCAAGTTTTCGCCTGCGAAAATGTGCTCGAGTCCTCAACCAATTGGCGGGAAATCGTGACTGTGCCCTGTTGGATGTCGGCTGCGGACCGGCGGCGCTTCGGCCTTTGTTGAATCCCAACCTCAGATATTACGGTATTGATATCGCGATTCACGAGCCGGCCGTACATTTGAAAGAGCTCGACATCGCGCGGGAGCCGATCGATTTTGATGGGCGGCGTTTTGATTTCGTGGTGGCGTTGGGTTTCTTTGAATATATGGGTGGCCAGCAAAACCGGAAGCTCGAAGAGATCAAAGCAATCCTCAAGGACGACGGCAAATTCATGATGAGTTACATTAATTTCGGACATTTCCGCCGGAAAGTCTGGCCAAACTATAACAATGTTCAGTCGATTGCCGAGATGAAGGAAAGCCTGAGGAAGGTTTTCCGGGTCGACAAATGCTTTCCTGCTTCGCATCACTTAAGGCAAAAGCAGCCAGGGAAATATGCACTTCCCGCGTTGCAAATGCATGTCAACGTGAACATTCCCATGATGAGCCCATTGCTCGCGGTCGAGTACTTCTTCCTCTGTTCACGGCCAGGCGGCTAGGCTCCCGCGCACGCGTAGAGCCCGTATCTCGTTCCCGTGGCGGATGCTACCATGAGGACGATTACAAACATCCATTCACGAGTGAAGCATGGGACAGTCCTTACGTTTTTCGCCGACTTCAGTTGTTGGCGCGGTTCTGATCGATCCAATTTTTCGGGAAGACGATCGCGGACACTTTTCCCGATCATGGTGCATCAGAGAATTCGCCGAGCAGGGTATCGACTTTGTGCCCGTCCAGGCGAATACAGGTTTCAGCATTCGAAAAGGGACCTTACGCGGCCTCCATTACCAAGTGACGCCAGCGCTGGAGGCCAAACTGGTGCGTTGCACCAGGGGAGCGATTTTCGATGTTGTTCTTGATCTCAGGCCCCAATCGCCTTCCTACCTGAAGTGGCATGGCGTTGAGCTTCGCGCCGACAACTATCAGATGTTCTACCTCCCTGAAGGTTGCGCGCACGGATATCAGACTCTAGAGGAGCATACAGACTTGTTCTATATGACCTCACAGTGCTTCACCCCCGGCGCGGCGCGTGGGGTGCGATTCGATGATCCTGCCTTCGGGATAGAATGGCCGATCGTCCCGACGGCAATGTCTGAACAGGACCGCAGTTGGCCGCTTATGGGCGAAGGGGCCCGTTATCATGATTGATACTGCCCTCCAGCGACTTGAAACATCGGGTAAGCCCATCCGCGTTGCAGTGATTGGCGCTGGTGCAGCCGGACGCGCCATTGCTCTGCAACTGGCGACACCCCCGCCAGGAATCCGTCTTGCCGCGATCGTGAATCGGACGCCGGAGCACGGAGAGCGTGCATTCCGTGAGGCTGACGTGAAGGACTGGCGGCGTGCAGCTTCTGCTCGAGATGCCGAGACTGCGATAAACAAAGGAATTCCCGTTCTAACTGACGATCCGTCGGTTGTCACCGGCTGCGACGCGATCGATGTGATTATCGAAGGGACGGGGACCATTGAATATGCCACCGATGTGGTTCTAGCCGCGTTCGATCATGGGAAGCATGTGGTGCTGGTGAACGCAGAACTCGATTGTGTCCTTGGCCCGATCTTGAAAGCAAGGGCCGATCAAGCCGGTGTTGTCATTACACATACCGACGGAGAAGAGCCTGGAGTGGCGATGACGCTTCTGCGCTATCTCCGCTCCACTGGACTGCGCCCGGTTGCGGGCGGGAACCTGAAGGGAATGGTCGATCACTATCGAACTCCGGAGACGCAGCGGAGCTTTGCACTCAAATACGACCAGAATCCGAGAAAGGTCACGTCGTTTGCGGATGCCGCGAAACTCTCCATGGAAACGACGCTTCTCGCGAACGCAACTGGGTTCCGCGCCGGTCGACGAGGCATGTACGGTCCCGCCTGTGAGCATGTTCGCGAAATAGCCAAGCTCCTGCCCGCGGAGCAGATGCTCAAGACAGGTCTCGTCGACTATGCCTTGGGCGCTGCGCCGCACACCGGTGCGTTTGTCGTCGTCTACGAAGATAAGCCGCTGAAGCAGGTTCAGCTCGGTTACGTGAAGATGGGAGATGGCCCTTTCTACGTCTTCTACACGCCTTATCACTTACCCCATATTCAGATTGCTTCAACGATTGGCCGCGCGGTCCTGTATGGCGATCCTACAGTCGCCCCTATCGCCGGTCCTGTCTGCGAGGTGATTGCCCTGGCCAAGCGAGACATGAAAGCCGGAGAGCGTCTCGACGGCGTGGGTGGGTTCTGCACGTATGGCCTCATTGACAACACTGAAGAAGCGCGTGCCATCAATGCACTCCCGCTCAGCTTGTCAGAGAATTGCGTGCTTCGTCGCGATGTGGCAAAAGACCAGGTGAT
This sequence comes from uncultured Acidobacteriaceae bacterium, assembly GCA_963832805.1. Lineage (GTDB taxonomy): Bacteria > Acidobacteriota > Terriglobia > Terriglobales > Acidobacteriaceae > Telmatobacter. Next base: position 29,957 of record CAWHVN010000012.1, read on the forward strand.
TTCGTTTGCGGATGTGGAGCAGCCGGATCGCGGCGTGGTTGACCAGCTTTGGAACGACCAGCTCACTCACTGGTCCCATGCCAAACTAGCAGTCGCGAAATAGCCCCATGCAATTGTTTCCTTGCTTCATGATCACATGGCGCGCAGGTTCGCAGCTTGTCGCGCCGCGTTCGAACACCTGCGGTGTTCACCTGTCTCTGCGCCCGGATCGATTCAAATGATGCCGAACCGAAATTTCTGGAAGGGCCGCCGCGTGTTCCTTACTGGACACACCGGATTCAAAGGCAGCTGGCTGTCCTTATGGCTCGAAGCGCTGGGAGCCGAAGTGACCGGTTATGCCTTGCCGCCCCCCACGCAGCCCAACCTCTTCGAGCAAGCCGGGGTAGCGAAATCTCTACGGTCGATTTCTGCGGATATCCGTGATTTCGACCGGCTCAGGAAAGCGATTGGCGATTTCCGGCCCGAGGTCGTCATTCACATGGCCGCTCAGACCATCGTTCGCCGCGGGTATGAGGATCCTATCGAGAATTATTCGACGAATGTGATGGGAACGGTCAACCTGTTCGAGGCGCTGCGGCAGCTGAAACTTCGGTGTGCAATCGTGAATGTCACGAGCGATAAGTGCTATCACAACCGCGAATGGTTGTGGGGATATCGTGAAGATGATGTCATGGGAGGGCATGACCCCTACTCGAATTCGAAGGCTTGCGCGGAACTTGTCACCAGTGCTTACCGGGATTCTTTCTTCTCTCCCGATGTGCACGAAAGTCATGGTGTGGCACTGGCAAGCGCTCGTGCGGGAAATGTCATCGGCGGTGGTGATTGGACCGCCAGCCAACTTATTCCCGATCTCATGAGGGCGTTCCTGAAAGACCAGGTATGTCTCATCCGGAATCCTTTAGCAACTCGGCCCTGGCAATTCGTATTGGAGCCTCTTCGCGGATATCTCATTCTGGCTGAGCGGTTGCTTGAAGATCCGAAATCCTTTGCGTCCGGCTGGAATTTTGGCCCCGCCGACGATGACGCGAAGCCGGTATCGTGGATTGCCGACAGGCTGGCGCACGCATGGGGAGATGAAGCGAAGTGGGCTCAGGATGGGGCCGCCCACCCACACGAGGCCCATTCCCTCAAGCTGGATGCCTCGAAAGCAAAGTTTTACCTTGAGTGGCGCCCCTTGTTGCCTCTCGACACTGCGCTCGATTGGATTGTCGTTTGGTATCGATCGTTCCAGGATCGGGCCGATCTTGCGACGCTTACTCGAGCACAAATCAGCGAATATGAGGCGCTATCCCCGGAGCCGAGTTTGACCGGCCAGCTTCTGCCGGAATGAGAACCTCGACGGCCACCCGGCAATCATCTGGTCCTGCGGCCAGAACCGATTTGTAACGCATTCGCGTGATACTGCATTTCATCCCACCGGAGAATTCGATGAACCACGACAGCGATCAAGAACAGGGCGGCAAGCCTCGTATTCTGTTGTTCTCGCACAAGAACATCTATGACCATCTCGTTTGGCGCTGTCCCTTCCGGGAGTTCGAGAGGATCGTGCAGGAAGTCGACTCGGTTGACGTGTTGGCGCCAAAGCCAACCAACTGGTATCCCCACGGCAGAAGAGTTGCTGCTCGCCTAGGGGAGTTTGTCAGCTGGCCTATCAATCCCGGCATTCCCTCCATCAAGGTGGAGCGCGAGTACGACATGTTCATCACCGTATGTGAAAGGGTTACGGAGCTCCTCCATTTGAAGTCGCTCAAAGGATTGCGCGATAAATGCAAGACGACTGTATGCTGGCTTCCTGAGTTCTATTTCAAGGACATTCCGGACTATAAGAGCTGCATTGAAGTGTTGTCGCAATTTGACTATGTGATCTTTATGTTCGTCGCCAACGAGCCGTTCCTGCCGCTCATTAAGGGGAAAAGTCAATATCTGCCCGCAGGCATCGATAATTTGAACTTTTGCCCGTATCCCAATCCGCCCGCCAGGACAGTCGATGTCCTTAGCATCGGCCGCAGGGCGCAGGCAACGCATAAAGCGTTGATGCGGATGGCACGCGAGGACGGAAAATTCTATGTCTACGACACGATCGATTCTCTCAAAGCCCACGACTTAGACGAGCATCGGCTTATGATGGCCAACATGGCTAAAAGGAGCCGGTATTTCATCGTAAGTCCAGGCAAATTTGATAGGCCCGAGGAAACCGGTGGGGTGAGTGAGTTCGGCTACAGATATTTTGAAGCCGCTGCAGCCGGCACAACGATGATCGGCATGCGCCCATATAACAACAAGGAGTTTGACAAGATATTCACCTGGCAGGACGCGGTCATTGAAGTTCCCTTCACAACCGACGAGATTGTCACTGCGATTCGGGAGTTCGACAGGGAGCCGGAAAGACAGATGAAAGTCCGCCAGACGAACATTACCCAATGTCTTCTGAATCATGACTGGGCTTACAGGTGGGAGTCGATATTGAATATGGTGGGGATGAAACCCTTGCCGATGCTTCAGAATCGACGTCGGACCTTAAATGAGCTCGCTTCCCGCGTTGAGGAAGGTTTTGTTCAACGGCAGCGATCTCTTGCATCTTGACGGACTGCACAAGCAGCCAGGCCGGTGAAAAGCCGCGGCATCCAGTCCTGAGCCTCGCCGTCGCGCTCATCAGCGGGAATGACTCGACGGATCGCGAGTCGTTCGTTTGTCTTCGTGAATCCCGTGAAGCGGAGTATTGCGGATGATCAATATTCGTCTCAGCAGAAAAGAGAATAAGCCGATGCTTGTTCTGTGTTTGGGATGCCACTCCGATGACATCGAGATCGGCTGCGGCGGCACAATTCTTCGGCTAATCCGCGATGATCCCGGAGTGAAGTTTTACTGGGTAGTGTTCAGCGCAATCGGGCCGCGTAAGGCCGAAGCACAGCGGGCTGCGGAGCTCTTCGCCGGTCCAGACCACCTTGAGCAACTGGTGCTGAATGAGTTTCCGGATAGCTTTATGCCGTTCGTTGGCTCCGATGTGAAGGCGGCTTTCGAAGAACTCAAACAGAAGGTGAAGCCGGACCTGGTTCTGACTCACCAAGGCAGGGATGCCCATCAGGACCACCGTCTGTTATCGGAGCTCACCTGGAACACATTTCGCGACCATCTGATTTTGGAATACGAAATCCCAAAGTACGATGGCGATATGGGCCGGCCCTCTTTCTTTGTGCCCCTCGATTCTGGGACATGCCAGGCAAAGGTGCGCTATCTGATGGATGCCTTTCAATCTCAACGGACCAAGAACTGGTTTGAAGAGTCAACCTTTCAGTCTCTGATGCGCCTGCGCGGTATGGAATGCAATGCGCCCAGCGGCTATGCCGAGGCATTCTACTGTCGCAAGCTCGTACTCTAAGATGCCCGCTGAGAGGATCTTTCATATCTTCGTGACCAGCCGAATCGCGCGCTTCAACTTTTCTTTGATGGGTGCGGGAGGGTTCCCTTCCTTGCATCTATTCGTCACCAGTTACGGCTGATCCGGCATGTAGCTTTGCAGGCAAGCTGATGCCGATGGTAATCGGACTATAGAAACCGCAGATCACCCCCGGCACGACGCCTTGCGGATAATGCCTTAGCGTCAGAATCACGGCGCTCGGTCCCACGACCGGGCGCGACACGAAAATACTCTGCGCTTGGCGCAACGTCTCCAGGAAAGATCGTTGCGCGCAAGATGGGTGCTATGATTTTTCCAGTTTCACCTATAACTGTCGTCCCCGTCTCACGGATTCGAGTATCAGTAGCCGCAAAGCGTACTTCAACTTCTAGGAGGTAGCACGATGTTCCGCACATTCCACGAAATTCTCGCCGGCCGGTTGTCGCCCTTCCGTACTCTTTCCCTTCTCGTCGCGAACTGCGTCTGGCTTGCAGGCCTTTTCCTGATCCCAGCTGCGGCGAACGCGACCACCTACACGGTCACGAATCTAAGTGACTCCGGCACTGGCTCTCTCCGCGCGGCAATTACTTCGGCAAATGCCGATCCCGGCAGCACCATCGTTTTTCAGTCGGGATTGACTGGAACCATCAAGCTCGCCAGCGCTCTGCCCAATATCACCGTCTCTGGAAGCATGACCATCACGGGTCCAGGAGCGAGCGTACTAACGATCTCCGGGCAAAACCAGTACAACCTGCTGGCGATCGCCTCGGGAACTGTGACCATCTCCGGGGTGACCATGACCAATGGCTTTGTAAACTCCGGCGGCGGTTACAACGGAGAGGGGTACGGCGGCGCAATCTATATCGATGTGGGTGCCACGCTCAATCTGCAGAACAGTGTCTTTAGCGGCAATACGGCTTCGAACGCTGGCGGTGGTGGTGCCATTTGTAATGTCGGCACCTTGAACGTGACCAACACGACCTTCTCCGGCAATGCAGTTCTTGGCTCCTCCAACTACGGCGGCGCTATCTTCAACGGAGGCCCTCTCACGGTAAGTGACAGCACTTTTTCGGGCAATTTCGCTTCCGTTGAGGGCAGCGCAATCTTAAACTATGCAGGAACCCCACATTTTGGCGTAGCGACGATTAGTAACACCACCTTCGCGAACAATAATACCGCCGGCGCCTCCGCCGGCGCGATCTACAACTTCAGCGGGGCGACCCTCACGGTCAGCGACAGCACGTTCTCAGGCAACCTGCCGGCTAACGGCGGGAGCATCGCCAATGCTGGCACGCTGACCATGACGGACAGTGTTTTCGTTGAGCCCTCATCCGGCTCGTCCCAGTGCACAACCGTTCCTCCAGCTACCCAATGCCCTGCCAACCCCAGCAGCCCAGACGCGAACGGCAACTTCGATGAACCTAACACCAGCCTTGTCCTCTCAACACTCGGCTATCATGGTGGCCCCACCCAGACCCTGGTGCCGCTTGCCGGAAGTCCGGTGATCTGCGGAGCCGCTAAAACAGGGGCCAAGGATGTTTCCGGCAACCCCCTCACCACCGATCAGCGCGGCTTCGGGCTCGATCCATCGTGCAGCACCAGCTATGTCGACGCGGGCTCGGTGCAGGCAAATTACCTGACTGTGACTTCAACCGCCGACCCGGGAAGCGGTTCGTGCACTACGACCTGCGCCCTGCGTGACGCCATTACGTCGGCCAACACGGCGGGTCATGGAGACATCCAATTCGCGAACGGCGTGACGGGAACAATCACGCTCCAAAGTTCGCTGCCCAATATTACGGGCACTGTGGACATTGTCGGTCCGGGCTCCGGTCAGCTCACAATTTCGGGGGCAGGTACGAAACGCATACTGTTCAACAATGGTACGTTGAGCCTCTCGGGATTGACCCTCGCCAATGGCAACAGCAGTTCTTCATCCAGCCCCGCGGGGTCGGCGGGCAGTGGCGGTGCCATCCTTAACGAGGGCGGTCTCTCGCTTGATAGCACTGTCTTCACGGGTAACACGACCGGCGCCTCCGGCAACGGCGGTGCCATTCGCAACCAGGGCGGCTCCCTGACGGCAAATACCACCACTTTCTCCGGCAACTCCGCTGGCAGCTCCGGCGACGGCGGGGCCATCGAGAACGAGGGCCCGCTGACCATAAGCAACAGCACGTTCTCCGCGAATATCGCGAACTCTGGCAGCGCGATCTACAACAATTCTCCGGGCCAGCTATCAGCAAGCTACAGCACATTTTCGGGCAACAACGCTTCCAATTCGGCAGCCATCTTCAATAACACTGGCGCGACCCTTACCGCCGGCAACGATACTCTGTCAGGGAACACCAACGGCGGCATCTTCAGCAGCGGTTCCACGTTGAGCGTAACCAATACCATCCTGGCCGAAGCTTCCGAATGCACCGGCGGTGACTGTCCAACCAGCGGTGGCGGAAACATCTACGCCGGTGCCGGCCTTGCCCTCGCCGCACTGGGTAACTATGGTGGCCCCACGCAAACGCTCCTTCCGCTCCCTGGCAGCTCGGTCATCTGCGCCGGTTCTGCTTCGCTGCTTCCGGCTGGCGCCACCACCGACCAGCGCGGATTCTCAAACCAGAACATCGGCTATACCGGCTACTCGGCCACTACTCCCTGCGTAGATGCGGGCGCGGTGCAGACCAATTACACCGCGGCATCATTCAACAACACATCGTATACAGGCACGGTGAATCTGCCGGGAACAACACCGTCGGTCATCGTGTCCGTTACTGAGAACGGGCAGAATATTGGCAGCGTGCCCGTAACTCTGACCTTCAATGGTACGGGGACGGCGACCGGAACCTCCGCGACCACCGTTGCCGGCACCGGAGCGACGTTCAGCAGTCTCCTTGTGAACGCCGCCGGCGCCTCTGACTCGCTCTCCGTCAGCCTTCCGGTGGTTTCAGGGACCACGCTCACCGCCGGACCCGAGACGTTGACGATCGCAGATGGCGCGCCCACAACGACGACGGCGTCGGCAGCGTCGGCGACCTACAGCACCTCGAGTCAGTCGGTTACGCTCACAGCTACCGTCACATTGACTACGGGTGGAGCGCCGGTAACTTCCGGGACCGTACAGTTCACGGTGAGCGGCACCGGGGGAACCATAGGAACGCCGCCGGCTCCTGCGACGTTGAACGGCAGCGGACAAGCCAGTGTTTCGTACACGATACCGGCTGGAACGGCGGGTGGAACGTACACCATCACAGCTACTTACTCGGATACCGTAGGGAACGATTCCAGCAGTGACGCTTTGCACAGTTTAACAATCGCCAAGGCAACGCCGACGGTGAGCTGGAGCACGGCTCCGCCCGCATCGGCTGCGTACAACAGCCAGTTCACGGTGGTGGCGACGAGCAACTCGACAGGTGCGATCACATACAGCACGAGCGGAGGCTGCAGCAACGTCCTGGGCGTGGTGACGATGAGCAGCGGGACGACGGCGTGCCAGGTATCGGCCAGCGCGGCAGCGGACGCGAACTACACGGCCGGCTCGGTAGGTCCGACCAGTGTAACCGCGAGCAAGGTGGCGCCGACGGTAAGCTGGAGCACGGCTCCGCCTGCGTCGGCTGCGTACAACAGCCAGTTCACGGTGGTGGCGACGAGCAACTCGACAGGTGCGATCACATACAGCACGAGCGGAGGCTGCAGCAACGTCCTGGGCGTGGTGACGATGACCAGCGGGACGACGGCGTGCCAGGTATCGGCCAGCGCGGCAGCGGACGCGAACTACACGGCCGGCTCGGTAGGTCCGACCAGTGTGACCGCGAGCAAGGCAACGCCGACGGTGAGCTGGAGCACGGCTCCGCCTGCATCGGCTGCGTACAACAGCCAGTTCACGGTGGTGGCGACGAGCAACTCGACGGGCGCGATCACATACAGCACGAGCGGTGGCTGCAGCAACGTCCTGGGCGTGGTGACGATGACCAGCGGGACGACGGCGTGCCAGGTGTCGGCCAGCGCGGCAGCGGACACGAACTACACGGCCGGCTCGGTGGGGCCGACCAGCGTGACCGCGAGCAAGGCAACGCCGACGGTAAGCTGGAGCACGGCTCCGCCTGCGTCGGCTGCGTACAACAGCCAGTTCACGGTGGTGGCGACGAGCAACTCGACAGGCGCGATCACGTACAGCACGAGCGGAGGCTGCAGCAACGTCCTGGGCGTGGTGACGATGAGCAGCGGGACGACGGCGTGCCAGGTGTCGGCCAGCGCGGCAGCGGACACGAACTACACGGCCGGCTCGGTAGGTCCGACCAGCGTAACCGCGAGCAAGGTGGCGCCGACGGTAAGCTGGAGCACGGCTCCGCCTGCGTCGGCTGCGTACAACAGCCAGTTCACGGTGGTGGCGACGAGCAACTCGACAGGTGCGATCACATACAGCACGAGCGGAGGCTGCAGCAACGTCCTGGGCGTGGTGACGATGAGCAGCGGGACGACGGCGTGCCAGGTATCGGCCAGCGCGGCAGCGGACGCGAACTACACGGCCGGCTCGGTAGGTCCGACCAGTGTGACCGCGAGCAAGGTGGCGCCGACGGTAAGCTGGAGCACGGCTCCGCCTGCGTCGGCTGCGTACAACAGCCAGTTCACGGTGGTGGCGACGAGCAACTCCACAGGCGCGATCACATACAGCACGAGCGGAGGCTGCAGCAACGTCCTGGGCGTGGTGACGATGACCAGCGGGACGACGGCGTGCCAGGTATCGGCCAGCGCGGCAGCGGACACGAACTACACGGCCGGCTCGGTGGGTCCGACCAGCGTAACCGCGAGCAAGGCAACGCCGACGGTAAGCTGGAGCACGGCTCCGCCTGCGTCGGCTGCGTACAACAGCCAGTTCACGGTGGTGGCGACGAGCAACTCGACAGGTGCGATCACGTACAGCACGAGCGGTGGCTGCAGCAACGTCCTGGGCGTGGTGACGATGACCAGCGGGACGACGGCGTGCCAGGTATCGGCCAGCGCGGCAGCGGACACGAACTACACGGCCGGCTCGGTAGGTCCGACCAGCGTAACCGCGAGCAAGGCAACGCCGACGGTAAGCTGGAGCACGGCTCCGCCCGCATCGGCTGCGTACAACAGCCAGTTCACGGTGGTGGCGACGAGCAACTCGACGGGCGCGATCACGTACAGCACGAGCGGAGGCTGCAGCAACGTCCTGGGCGTGGTGACGATGAGCAGCGGGACGACGGCGTGCCAGGTGTCGGCCAGCGCGGCAGCGGACGCGAACTACACGGCCGGCTCGGTGGGTCCGACCAGCGTAACCGCGAGCGAGGCAACGCCGACGGTAAGCTGGAGCACGGCTCCGCCTGCGTCGGCTGCGTACAACAGCCAGTTCACGGTGGTGGCGACGAGCAACTCGACAGGTGCGATCACATACAGCACGAGCGGTGGCTGCAGCAACGTCCTGGGCGTGGTGACGATGACCAGCGGGACGACGGCGTGCCAGGTGTCGGCCAGCGCGGCAGCGGACGCGAACTACACGGCCGGCTCGGTAGGTCCGACCAGCGTAACCGCAACCACATTGGCACAGATGATCACCTTCACGCCGCCCACTTCGCCGGTGACTTTCGGCGTATCTCCCATCACCTTGTCGGCAACCTCCACTTCGGGTCTGGCGGTAGTGTTCACCATCGACCCGAGCAGCACAGCCACGGGAACCATTATCGGAGATACGTTGACGATTACGAGCGCGGGCGCTCTGGTGATCGACGCCAACCAGGCGGGTAATGTCGACTACCAGGCCGCTTCGCAGGTACAAAACACAATCGTCGTCAACCCGGCCAGTTACATCGTCACAGTGGACAGCGATGATTCCGGCACAGCTTCCAACTGCACGCCGCAAACCACGCCTGGTCAGGGCACGGATGCTTCGTGCAACCTGCGGGATGCCCTCCTCGAGTCGGCTGCCACCGGCGGCGGAAACATCACTTTCGATGGGACTGCCTTTGGCACGGCAAAAACCATTACTCTGGCGAACGGCGCGCTAACCATTCCGTCAGCGACAACAATCGCCGGCGCGACCACAGGCAGCGCAGCATCTCTGGTTAATCTCGTCACAGTGGACGGCAACGGAGCCTCGGCCGTGTTTACGGTCAGCTCAGGTGTCACAGGCGCATCAGTCTCGAACCTGACCATTCAACACGGCAGCGACGCCAACGGCGGCGGCATCCAGAACGCGGGCGCGCTTACGCTCACTGCCGACAGCATCGCCAACAATTCGGCCACCGGCTCAGGCTCGGGCGGCGGCATCAACAACAGCGGCACGCTGACGCTGACGAGTACCGCGATTTCGGGCAACACGGCCGGCGGGGCGGGTGGCGGCATCTATAACAGCGAGACCTTGACGCTGAGCGATGACACGATCTCGGGCAATAACACGTCCACCTCAGGTGGAGGAATCTACAACACCGCAACCTTGGTCGTGTCCGATAGCACCTTGTCGGCAAACACGGCGGCAACCGCTTCTGGCGGAGGCGGCATCGACAACACCGGATCCGGAACAGTGGCTCTGGCCAACAGCGTCCTGTCTGGCAACACTTCGAATAGTGCCTCCGACGACTTCGATGGCGTCGCCTACACCGATAACGGCGGCAACATCATCGGCGTCGTGAACGGCACCACCGTAAACGGAACCGCCGTGAATCTTGCTCCTCTGGGCAGCTACGGCGGTCCGACGCAAACGCTCATTCCGCTCCCGGGCAGCCCGGCCATTTGTGCGGGCTTGGCGGCCAGCATACCTTCAGGGTTGATCACGGATCAACGCGGTCTGCCCAACACCAACACGAGCTATCCCAGTTACGCGGCGTGTGTGGATGCTGGCGCGGTGCAGACGAACTATGCGCTCAGCTTTACCACTCAGCCGACAGGCGTTTCAGTGGCGACGAACTTCGCCGCAGCAGTCACGCTGACTGAGAGCGACAGTCCGTTCCAGCCTGCAGTGACGATCCCGCTGGCCCTGACCGGTAGCGGGACTCTGAGCGGCGGTTCGGCCACGACCTCAGGCGGCGTGGCCAGCTATACGCTTCAGCTGGACACGGCAGGGTCGGGCGACGATTTGACGGCCAACCTGGCCCTCAACCCCGCGCTCATCCCGGCGGTGGCGATCTCCGCCACCAGCAACACCTTCAGCGTGGGCGCGACCACCCCGACCGTCGATCTGAATCTATCGTCTTCGTCAATCAGTTATGGCACGCTGGAGACGTTCACGGCAACCGTCCCGTCCGCGGCTACAGGTTCGGTGAACTTTTACAACAACGTCAGCACACTTCTGGGCAACGGGACCGTGAGCGGCGGCACCGCAACCTTCTCAACCTCGACTCTGACAGCCGGATCTTATTCGATCACAGCTGTCTACTCAGGCGACAGCAACTACAGCTCGAACACATCCAGCGCCCAGTCGCTCACGGTCAATCCTGCCGGCCAGGCCACGCTCACAGTCACCGAGATGCCCACGGCAGCGCAGACCTATGGCGCAACCTTTACCGTGGGGACCTCGGGCGGCAGCGGCACTGGCGCGATCACCTTCGCAGCCACCGGCGCCTGCTCGGTCGACGCAAACTCGGGCTTGGTCACGATGACCAGCGGCACCGGAACCTGCTCGGTGACGGCGACCAAGGCAGCCGACACAAACTACAACAGCACGACCTCAGCCGCCGCGACGGTCAACGCAGCTTTGGCCAATCAAACCGCGCTCACAGCGAATGTTTCGTCGCCGGCAACCTACAATACGCAGCAGACACTGACCACAACCGGCGGCAGCGGAACCGGCGCGGTGACCTACAGCGTGGGCGCTTCGACTGCCTGCTCGGTCTCGGGCGCAACGCTGTCCATCACCTCGGGCACGGGAACCTGCTCGGTGACGGCAACCAAGGCGGCCGACGCGAACTACGACAGCGCGACGTCCACCGCCGCCACTGTGACGGTCCAGCCTGCGGACCAGGCTGCGCTCACGGTGAACGTCTCGTCGCCGGCAACTTACAACACGCAGCAGACACTGACCACAACCGGCGGCAGCGGAACCGGCGCCGTGACCTACAGCGTGGGCGCATCCACGGCCTGCTCCGTATCCGGCGCGACGCTGTCCATCACTTCGGGCACCGGAACCTGCTCCGTCACAGCAACCAAGGCAGCCGACACGAACTACAACAGTGCAACGTCCACTGCCGGCACGGTAACGGTGCAGCCAGCCAACCAGGCCGCGCTCACGGTGAACGTCTCGTCACCGGCTACCTACGACACGCAGCAGACGCTGACCACAACCGGCGGCAGCGGAACCGGCGCGGTGACTTACAACGTCGGCGCATCCACGGCCTGCTCAGTCTCCGGCGCGACGCTCTCCATCACCAGTGGCACCGGAACCTGCTCGGTGACGGCAGCCAAGGCAGCCGACGCGAACTACAACAGCGCCACGTCCACCGCAGCGACCGTGACGGTCCAGCCTGCGGACCAGGCGGCGCTCACGGTGAACGTCTCGTCGCCTGCTACCTACAACACGCAGCAGACGCTGACGATAACCGGCGGCAGCGGAACCGGCGCGGTGACCTACAGCGTGGGCGCTTCGACTGCCTGCTCGGTCTCGGGCGCAACGCTGTCCATCACCTCGGGCACGGGAACCTGCTCCGTCACAGCAACCAAGGCAGCCGACACGAACTACAACAGCGCAACGTCCACTGCCGGCACGGTAACGGTGCAGCCAGCCAACCAGGCGGCACTCACGGTGAACGTCTCGTCGCCGGCAACTTACAACACGCAGCAGACACTGACCACAACCGGCGGCAGCGGAACCGGCGCCGTGACTTACAGCGTGGGCGCATCGACGGCCTGCTCCGTATCCGGCGCAACGCTGTCGATCACCTTGGGCACGGGAACCTGCTCAGTCACGGCAACCAAGGCAGCGGACGCGAACTACAACAGCGCAACGTCCACTGCCGGCACGGTAACGGTGCAGCCAGCCAACCAGGCCGCGCTCACGGTGAACGTCTCGTCACCGGCAGCCTACAACACGCAGCAGACGCTGACCACAACCGGCGGCAGCGGAACCGGCGCGGTGACTTACAGCGTGGGCGCATCCACGGCCTGCTCCGTATCCGGCGCAACGCTGTCGATCACCTCGGGCACGGGAACATGCTCAGTCACGGCAACCAAGGCAGCGGACGCGAACTACAACAGCGCGTCTTCTTCCGCCGCGTCAGTTACCGTGCAGCTGGCCAGCCAGACCATTACCTTCTCGACGTCTTCACCCGTCACCTACGGCATAGGCCCCATCGCGCTCTCGGCCACGGGCGGCGCTTCTGGCAATCCGGTAACATTCTCACTGGTCTCCGGCCCTGCAACCCTGAGCGGTAGTACATTGACCGTCACCGGCGTCGGCACAATCAATCTGACGGCGAATCAGGCCGGCAATGCGAATTACTCAGCGGCGACACAGGTCACCCGATCGATCGTTGTCAGTCCGGCTGCGCTCACTGTGGCAGCCAACAGCGCGACAAGGGCCTACGGCGTCGCCAATCCCACCTTCACTGGTAGTGTTACTGGCGCGGTCAACGGCGATACCTTCACTGAGAGCTTTTCAACCACGGCCACCACCACTTCCAACGCTGGAACCTACAACATTGTTCCCGTCGCGGCGGGTACGAATCTTGCCGACTATTCGCTTACGGTGCAGAATGGCTCGCTGACTATTACGCAAGCCGGGACAACCACCTCGCTTACCGTAACCAGCGGCTCCATTACGCCCGGACAGAGCGTCACGTTGACGGCCCAGGTTACTTCCGCAACCACGGGCACACCGACGGGTTCGGTCAACTTCTACGACGGGACCACCTTGCTCAATACAGCGCCGCTGTCCGGAGGCACGGCATCGTTCACCACCTCCACGCTCTCTGCGGGAACAACGCACCAGTTGACAGCGGTCTACAGTGGCGACGTCAACTTCACCACCAGCACCACTTCGCAATCCACCCCGATCGTGGTGGCGGCGCTGGACTTCACGCTAACGGCCTCGGCGCCAACCGCCCAAACGGTAAACGCTGGCAGTTCGGCGATTTATCAGGTCGTTATTGCTCCTACCTATGGAGCCTATCCAGGGACAGTGACCTTCACGGCGACTGGTCTTCCCGCGGGAGCCGTGGCCACATTTAACCCCGCGAGCATCCTGGCCAACGGTGGTCAGCAGACGGTGGCAGTAACAATTCAAACAGCGGCGACGACCGCGGCATTGCTGCCAGGTCCTTTGTCCTCGCACACCCGGGTGCCGCTCGCGCTCGCACTCTTGCTGCTACCGCTGATCGGCGCCCGTCGCTTGCGGGGTCACGGAAAGAGAATCAGCCGCATGCTGTGCGCTATGCTCCTGCTCCTTGGCATGGCAACCCTGGCTCTGAGCGGTTGCGGAGGACACACCAACTCGACGCAGCCCGTAAACTACACGATCACCATTACCGGTAGCAGTGGCAATTTGCAGCACTCGACAAATGTAACTCTGGAGGTTCAATAGCCGGGCGGAACGGAATTGACGACTGCGTGCTCCGGTCTTACCCGATTCTGGCAATTCCGATTGCACGGCAGCACTCACATCGACGAGAGTCGTGAATAAGCTCTCGGTTCCGGTGCATTTCTAATCGATCGGCACACCGGCTGGGCGTCGATCTTTTCTCATAGAAATCCGCAAGGTGCATCGAGGAACCAAATCCCGATGCACCAGGCGATGGACACGCAATGAAGCCGGAAACCTGTACCAGGCGATGCTTGCCTGACTGGTTTCCGGCTTTTTTAATTGAATCGCTGCGTGAGCTGCCCCATTCGTTTAGTCGGCACCCACTTTCCTCGACAGTTGCTCCAACAGCTGTCGCAGTCGCTTGCCGTGGCGGACATCCTCAAACTCGCATCCCACCACCTCATTGTCTATCCATGCATCCGTTCCTGCCTGATCAGATGCTCTCCGGTGCCTGTAGCGTGGCTGACCGAAGATCCCCAGGGGCATGGAAAAGTGGAAAGCAAAGAACGCTCCCCACTTTCCCACACCCCCGACTGCGGCGGGTTATATCTATCACCCGTCGCGTTACACTAACAATTCAACTGGCACAAAAGATCGGGCAGTCCAAATACTTACGCGGATTCAGTGCGCAATTGTGGGTAATTGAAAGGAAGACAAGACGCTTACTATCCGGCATGCAACGAAGCTGGCATAAGCCGGCAGAATAGCGAATGAAGATACCACCGGAGCGATGTCACAGCTTCGCTGATCCGTGTGTATTCGTCCGCGCTGAGTTGAAACTCGAGCGCAGGCGCAATTTCTTCCACTTCACTCACATTGCGCATGCCCACAATGGCGCCGGTAATGGCTGGATTGCGCAGCGTCCATGCCACGGCAACTACGCCGGCGCTGACACCGTGCCCCTCGCCGATCTCGCGCAGCAGCTTTACCAGGCCCAGGTTGCGGCTCAAGCGCGGCTCTTGAAACTGGGCATCTTGGCGGCGGCAGTCGTCTTCCGGCAGCGCGGCAATGCTTTCGGCGGTGATCTTTCCCGTCAGCAATCCCGAGCCCATGGGTGAATAGCCGATCACCCCGATGCCGTTCGCCTGCGCGAAGGGCAAAATCTTGTCCTCGACCGTGCGGTGCAAAATGGAGTAGGGCGGTTGGAGGCTGGTAATCGGCGCGATCTTCTGCACGCGCCTCATCTGGCTGACGGAAAAATTGGAGACGCCGATGCAGCGAATCTTTCCCTGCTCGCGCAGCCGCTCCAGTGTCTCCCACCCCCCCTCAATCTCGTCGTCCGGGTTCGGGTGGTGTACCTGGTAGAGATCGATCGTCTCCACTCCCAGACGTCGCAGTGAGTCATCCACCTCTCTCGCCAGCGATACGGGATGGAGCGAGTTGTAGAGCGAGCGATCTTCGCGCCAGCATATCGAGCCTTTTGTAAAGATGTACGGCTTGTGCGGCGAAGATTTCACGGCGCGCGCCACCACTTCTTCCGAGTGGCCAAGCCCATAAACAGCGGCCGTATCAATCCAATTAATGCCCTTGTCGAGCGCGCAGTGAATGGCGGCGATCGATTCTTGGTCGTCTTGCGGCCCCAGAGAACGCTCCCAGCCGCCCCCGCCTGCAGCCCAGGTGCCGAAGCCGATTGGTGAGATCGCAAAGTCTGAATTACCAAGTTTTCTGGGTGAGGAAGACATCAATGGCCCTTGAACTGGAGCCCCCATTTTGGGAAAAAATCTTGTACGATTATATGCCCCTTGGCGCAAATTGCAAGACCAAAAAGGAAATTCCAGGGGAAAAGCCGGGCGATTCGCCGTCGTCCATGCGGTGGCCGCCTCATCGAGGCCGTCCAAGTCAATTGCGCCGACACCTATCCATCCTCCTTTGCCCTCCGTGATTCGGATTCGCGGCGTTGCAGTCGCTCGGCTGGTTTGCCGGAATCGGCAACAGCGCGATCCTGCGTAACATCGCCGCGAACCGTGTTTGCGTCAAATGTCCTTCGGCCAACACCATCCAGCAGTATCACGCATGCTTCGCCCCCGCCATTGAACAGCAGCAGCGGGTGATACGGGTGGATGCATAGTGTGTGTTGTAGGCGCTCCGTTCCTGCTCACCGTGGACCGGAATCTCGGTCGAGTCCATATCCAGTACCGCCCGCGAGGCCCGCTCCTGTCCTTCGGCCTCTGCAACCAGTCCCCGGCTCATGGCCGCAAGCCCGTTGAGGTTCGCAGCTTGCGCCAGCACCTGAGTCTCAAACTAATGGAGCCGCGAGGGCAGGGCCGCACCGCGGTCGCGAATCTTCTCCGAGCCAATCAGGCGAAAGGCGGCCCATGGGGAAAGCGCTCCGCGTCGTTGAGGTCCCCATAACCGGCCAGCCGGCTGTAGATCGACTGGCGAAGTAGATGTTGTCTCAAAAATGGGGGGCAAGTCCATCGATATTCCTAAAGTCCTGGTCATTCAGTTGTAGACCGGAATTCCGTCTCCCGTCGTAGCCCAGTTTCAGTTGCACCCCTTCAAAACCGGATTCGCCCAGCCAGTCCTAGGGGATCGGGACAGTGGCCACGTTCGACGGCACGCTTTCGATTCCGGAGGCGTCAACACTCTCTACGATGTAGTCGTAGGTCTGGCCGTTCTGGACAGCGGTGTCAACATAAGTCGTCTGGGTCACCACCGAAGGATTCAATTGCTGGAATGTAGAGGCCCCGCTCGGTGACCGATAGACGTTATAGCCGGCGACCGGATCCGGAGAACTGGTCGGCGCATCCCAACTCAAGTCAACCTCATACGCCCCCCCCACGCCGGTCCCGCTCAGGCTGATCACCGTCAAACTTCCCGTGGATGAATTGCTGGTGATCGTCAGTTGACCGGTCTCCGCTACGGCGGTCGTGGGATCGAACTGTACGCTGAGCGTGGCCGTCTGACTGGGGTTCAGGGTCAACGGGAACGTGGCTCCGGAGACGGAGAATCCGCTCCCGGTCACGGTGGCTGCGCTCACGGTCACCGCTGCGGTCCCTGTCGACGACAGGATCACCGATTGCGTCACGGTTGTGTTCAGGTTCACGTTGCCGAAGGCAATGCTGGTGGCATTAATGCTGAGCGTGGGAACTCCCGCTTCTAATTGCAATGCAAAGGTCTCCGCCACTCCGCCCGCGCTGGCTGTCAGCATCACCGTCTGCGCCGAACTGACCGAGGAGACGGTGGCCGTGAAGCTGGCGGTAGCCGATCCCGAAGCAACAGTGACAGTCGCCGGCACAGTGACCGCAGAGTTGTTGCTGGCTAGGCTGACGGTGAAGCCGCTGCTGGCCGCGGCCGTGTTCAGCGTGACCGTACAGCTGTCCGTACCCGCCCCGGTCATCGACCCGCTGCTGCAACTCAGCCCGCTCAACACCGGCACAGGCGCGCCAGTTTGACCGGAGGCATTCAACTGCAGAGCAAAGGTCTCCGCCACTCCGCCCGCGCTGGCTGTCAGCATCACCGTCTGCGCCGAACTGACCGAGGAGACGGTGACCGTGAAGCTGGCGGTAGCCGATCCCGAAGCAACAGTGACAGTCGCCGGTACAGTGACCGCAGAGTTGTTGCTGGCCAGGCTGACGGTGAAGCCGCCGCTGGCCGCGGCCGTGTTCAGCGTGACCGTACAGCTGTCCGTACCCGCCCCGGTCATCGACCCGCTGCTGCAACTCAGCCCGCTCAACACCGGCACAGGCGCGCCAGTTTGACCGGAGGCATTCAACTGCAGAGCAAAGGTCTCCGCCACTCCGCCCGCGCTGGCTGTCAGCATCACCGTCTGCGCCGAACTGACCGAGGAGACGGTGACCGTGAAGCTGGCGGTAGCCGATCCCGAAGCAACAGTGACAGTCGCCGGTACAGTGACCGCAGAGTTGTTGCTGGCCAGGCTGACGGTGAAGCCGCCGCTGGCCGCCGCCGAACTCAGGGTTACGGTGCAGTTGTCAACGCCAGCTCCAGTCACCGTGCCACTAACGCAGCTCAAAGAGCTCAGTTCTGGCGGGTTTGTCTGGCTGGCTGCGGTTCCGGTGCCGCTGAGCCCAATCACGAGCGTTCCATTTGCCGTGGAATCGCTGCTGATCGTCAGCTCACCGGTCGCTGCTCCCGTCGCAGTCGGAGAAAAGTTCACGTTGAAGCTATACGTGCCGCCGGCGGCCACTGAAACAGGAAGATCGCCTTCGCCGCTGACTGAAAATGCCTGCCCCGACGCACTCATTTGCGATACTTTCACGGCTGCCGATCCCTGATTCACGAGAGAGATGCTCGCGATGGCCGTGTTTCCCATCGTCACTCCGCCGAAATTCACCGCGCTTGGAGATGCCTGGAGTGACCCTGTGCTTGCGGCCGAATTAATAATCCTTCCGCCGAGGCAGCCGCTTAGTGCGAAGGGCAGGCAGCATGAGAGAAAAATGAAAATGCAGAAAAGGACGACTGAATGCTTTCGGTCGGGCCTTGCGGCGTATGCTCGCGAATGTATATCGTCGCGACTCAGTCGTAAAGAACAGACAAAAGTTGCCATTGCCTTCGTTGATTCATCTTTCAACGGTGAGTCAAAAAGAATGTCGCGCAACAGCATCACTCTAGAAAGCCTTTATGAATCGTGTTCATTCATGGCCCGCAGCCCTGGAACCGCTCGTGCCTGAATCTTCACTTTGAGGCAACCAGCCAGCTTATTTGGCGCCAACGGTTTGGGCTAAGCTGTGCCGCAGGTCACTCCGCTCCTGTGCCCTCGCGGCAATCGCTATGGATATGAATCCCTGAAGAACGCGCTCAAGATTGGTTTTAGTGGGGGAAACCAAAACTCTCACTTCCCGCTCGCATTCGTCAATGGCCGGACTTCGTAAACTGTGGAAAAAACTTTGATGCGCTTTCTGGCTTGTGCTTCGCGGCTTCTCGGATATCTGCTGTAGGTCTTCGCTCAATGACTCTAATCTCATGACCGAACCGCACCGGAAAGATAAGTAGTTGCAAATCGAGTCGTAACCCAGATCCCTGCCCTGGATATTCACTTATCCAAAGCGCCTCAGTCGTTCCTGTTCTTGAGATAGCTATATCTGTTCGCAATTTCCGTGCCAAACCAGTCGCATCGCGACCGGATTTTCCATGCTATTCAAACAACTGGTCTTGAAGCTCAACGCGCATAAACGGCCGCGAGTTGGCTCTCGCACACAGCGGCCTCAGTGCGTGTAATTTATTCCTAACCACGTATAAATTTCGCGCTCGTAGACGGAGTTCCACCCGCTGCCTCTCCCGCCCTCAACGCAGGCAGCCGTCACCAAAAGGGACCCGTCAGGGCCCCTCTTTGTCGTTCTCTGCTTCGCCTGCCGAATCTGAGATTTGCTGGCAGATCCCCGTCGTTCGGGCCTATGGAATGGGTACGGCAGCCATGTTCGAGGGAGAACTGGTAACACCGGACGCGTCGACACTCTCGACAATGTAGTCGTAGGTCTGTGCGTTCTGGACGGTTGTGTCGACATAAGTGGTCTGGGTGACAACCGCCGTATTCAATTGCTGATACGTAGAGGCGCCGTCGCGTGAGCGATAGACGTTGTAGCCTGCGACCGGATCCGGAGAACTTGCAGGCGCATCCCAACTCAAGTTCACCTCGTATAGAACTCCGACGCCGGTGCCGCTCAGGCCAATGACCGTGGACGATCCCGTCGAGGAGTTGCTAGTGATCGTCAGTTGGCCCGTCAGCGCCGTCGCCGTTGTGGGATCGAACTGCACGCTGAGCGTCGCCGTTTGATTAGGGCTCAGGGTAATGGGGAACGTCACTCCTGAGACCGTGAAGCCGGTTCCGGTCACGGTGGCCGCGCTCACGGTGACCGGCGCACTTCCGGTCGAGGACAGGGTCACCGACTGCGTCGCCGGAGAGTTCAGGTTCACATCGCCGAACGCTATCGTGGTGGCGTTTATGCTGAGCGTGGGAACTCCCGGGCCCAATTGCAATGCGAAGGTTTGTGCCACGCTGTTTGCGCTCGCGGTCAGGGTGACGGTCTGAGCTGTGCTCACCGAGGAGACGGTGGCCGTGAAGGTGGCGGTGGTGGCTCCGGCAGCCACGGTCACTGAGGCTGGCACGGTGACTGCTGAGTTGTTGCTCGCCAGGCTGACGATGTATCCGCCGCTCGCCGCGGCCACATTCAGCGTCACGGCGCAGTTGTCGGTTCCTGCCCCGGTTATTGACCCGCTGGTGCAGCTCAACCCGCTCAGCACCGGCACGCCCGTGCCGCTCAAGCTGATCAACGTCGAAGTCCCGCTCGAGGAATTGCTGGTCAGAGTAAGCTGGCCCGTGGCCGCTCCTGCCGTGGTCGGATCGAACTGCACAGTGAGCGTAGCCGTCTGATTGGCGCTCAGCGTGATCGGGAACGCGACTCCCGAGACAGTGAATCCACTCCCGCTCACGGTGGCGGCGCTCACGGTCACTGCCGCAGTCCCGGTCGAAGATAGGGTCAGGGTCTGCGCCGCGGCCGTATTCACGTTGACGTTGCCAAACGACAGGCTGGACGAGCTGACGCCGAGCGCAATCGTCGCCGCGCCCAGTTGCAGGCCGAACGTCTCCGCAACGCCGCCCGCTTGGGCTGTCAAGGTCGCTGCTTGTGCCACGTTAACCGCTGAAACTGCCGCCGCAAAGGTCGCGCTGGTGGCTCCGCCGGCCACGGTCACCACGGCCGGCACGGTAACCGCCGGGTTGTTGCTGGCTAGGCTGACAGTAAAGCCGCCGCTGGCCGCGGCCACGTTCAGTGTCACCGTGCAGCTATCGCTTCCTGCCCCCGTCATGGCCGCGCTGGCGCAACTCAGCCCGGTTAGCACCGGCACACCGGTGCCGCTCAGTCCTACGGCCGCCGAAGTTCCCGTCGACGAATTGCTGCTGAACGTCAGCGAGCCCGAGGCTGTTCCCGCCGCTGTTGGGTCGAACTGCACGTTGAGCGTGGCTGTTTGATTCGGATTCAAGGTCAGCGGGAAGGTGGCGCCGGTGGCCGCAAAGCCGGTCCCGGAAAGCGCCGCCGCGTTGATCGTCAGTGGCGAGTTCCCGGTTGAAGAAAGAGTCAGAGACTGGGTCACCGCCGCATTCACGTTGACGTTGCCGAATGAAAGGCTTGAAGAGCTGAGACTCAGCTTGGGCGCTGCTGCAATCAATTGCAGGGCAAAAGTCTCGGCTGAGCTGCCCACACTGGCCGTCAGCGTTGCTGACTCATTGGAACTGACCGGGGAGACGTTCGCCGTGAAGCTGGCGCTGGTAGCGCCCGCTGCCACGGTCACCGTCGAGGGCACCGTCACCAGTGAATTGCTGCTGGCGAGACCTACCGCGAATCCGCCGCTGGCCGCTGCCGCGTTCAATGTCACCGTGCAGCTATCCGTTCCCGAACCCGTTATTGACGAGCTGGCGCAACTGAGCCCGCTCAATACCGGCACGCCCGTGCCGCTCAGGCCCACCACCATCGACGTCCCGTTCGAAGAATTGCTGGCCAGGGCGAGTTGCCCCGATTCTGCGCCTGCTGCGCTCGGGTCAAACTGCACGCTCAGCGTTGTGGTTTGGCCTGGGGACAGTGTCACCGGCAGGCCCTCGCTTGAGATGGCAAAGCCGGTGCCCGTCAGCGATGCTCCGCTCACGGTCACGGGCATGGTCCCCGTTGACGAAAGAACCAGCGGATGCGTCACCGCCGAATTCACGGGCACGCTGCCAAACGCCAGATTCGAGGCGCTGATCTCCAATATGGGTATCGCTGCGCCCAATTGAAGAGCGAACGTCTCCGCCACGCCGCCAACGCTTGCGGTCAACGTAGCCGCTTGCACTGTCGTCACCGGGGAGACACTCACGGTAAAACTCGCGCTGATCGCGCCTGCCGGCACCGTCACCGAAGCAGGCACAACCACAGCGCTGTCGTTGCTTGCCAGGCTCACATCCAGGCCACCGCTGGCCGCGGTTGCGTTCAGTGTGATTGTGCAGGTGTCGCTGGATGCCCCCGTAATCGATCCGTTCGCGCAATTCAGCTCGGTCAACACCGGCACGCCGATGCCGCTCAGGGCCACCGTGGCCGAGGACGCATTCGTCGCGTTACTGGCAATGGTCAACTGGCCGGCTGCAGAGCCTGACGCTGTGGGGTCGAATTGGATGGTCACCGTAACGCTGGCGTTGGCGCCGATTGTCATCGGCACGCCGCTTCCGCCGCTCACCGAAAAGGGCTGCCCGGTCAGATTCAACTGAGAGATCTCAACCGGCGCCGATCCCTTGTTCGAAAGGGTGATGCTCGTGCTCACTGTCTTGCCGACAGCCACCTGGCCGAAATCGACGTTACTCGATGACGTGATCAGTGTTCCCGTTGCCGTATTCGTTGCGACAAGGGTTCCACCACAACCACTCAGGGCGAGGCTGCAGAAAAAGGACAGCAGCACAATTAAACTGAACTTCAAATGGCGCATATGCCCTCCGAACGGGCGCGACATCTTCACCGGCGCGCGTACGAGATTTATCGCCAAGGCAAACTGAAGTAATCATTAGAGATTACTAATGTGGCTTAGTATATCCACAGTCGTGGGTACTGATGAACGTTACTATACAGTACGTTTGGGGGATCTTGTGTCGGAGTCGTAATCCCACCTTCGTGTCACCTGCCGAGGGCGGGCGCACCAATCCTCGAGATCGGTGTCAGGTTTATGGGGGTATCGAATGCGAAAGGTTATTCAGAATCTGGCAATTACAGCCGCCTGAACCGGGCCTGATCCGCGGCTTGGTATACGGCCTTCCCTCCGGCCTGGCCTGCCCAAAGTGGTGTGACGGGCGCCACAGCCACTATTTTCAATTCACCGAGAGAACGGCCTTCGCAATGGCCGCCAATTGCATGAACGACGTTCCTTCGTAAATCTTCCCGATCTTCGCGTCGCGGTAGAGCTTTTCCACGGGAGATTCCTTCACGAATCCCGCCCCGCCCAGAACCTCCACCGCAAGGCTCGCCACGCGCTCCGCCATCTGCGACGCGAAGTATTTGCACATCGCCGCTTCCTTGCGGAACTCGCGCCCTGTGTCCTTCAGTCGCGCTGCGTTGTAGACGAGCAATCTCGCGCCTTCAATCTCGGTCGCCATCTCGGCCAGTTGAAACTGCATGGCCTGGAACTCCGCGATCGGCTTGCCGAATTGCTTGCGTTCCTTGGCGTGCTTCACAGCGTGGCCCCACGCGCCTTCCGCCAGCCCAAGCATCTGCGCGCCGATGCCGATGCGCCCGCCGTTCAGCGTCTCCATCGCAATCTTGTAGCCGCTGCCCACCTCGCCCAGCACCTGCCCCGCCGGAACTGCGCACTCATCCAGAATCAGCTCGCATGTGCTCGACGCGCGAATCCCCAGCTTGTCTTCCTTCCTGCCGATCGTGAATCCCGCCGCGCCTTTCTCCACCAGGAACGCTGTAATCCCTTTGTAGCCGGCGCTCGCATCCACGGTGGCAAACACGACGAACAATCCCGCCTCTTTGGCATTGCTGATCCAGAGCTTCCGCCCTGTCAGCACATATTCGCCGCCGCGTCTCTTCGCGCGCGTCTCCAGCGCAAACGCATCCGATCCCGACCCCGCTTCGCTCAGCGCGTAGGCGCCAACCGTATCTGCCGCTAGCCGCGGCAGATACTTCTGCTTCTGTTCCGGCGTGCCCCAGCGCAGCAGCGCGCTCGCCACGAGCGTGTTCTGCACATCCACCACCAAGGCTACTGCGGGGTCCACGGCTGAGAGCATCTCCACGGCCAGCACCGAATCGAAAAACGTGCCCGCGCTTCCCCCGAACTCTTCCGGAATCTCGATCCCCATCAGCCCGAGCTCGAAGAGCCTGCCCAGCAACGCCGCGTCCATCTGCTGCTCCTCATCCATACGCCGCACCAGGGGCGCAACCTCATCCTGGGCAAACCTCCGCACACTGTCGCGGAAGAGCGTCTCTTCTTCGCTGAGTTGTGTCATGGGCGAGCCGGACGAAAGCGGATTCAAGGCTTTTTGCCTCCGAACATGCGATCCGTATGATCACGGATGCTCTTTTGAATGATATGCTGCGCTCGGGACCAGGACGAACAAAGAAGCTTCCTATGCAGATTTGCAATCACGTCTTCCTCGTAACCGGCGGCGCATCGGGGCTCGGCGCAGCCACGGCGCGGCTGCTCGTCGCTGAAGGTGGCTCCGTCGTCATCGCCGACACCAATCGCACCGCCGGCGAGGCGCTTGCCGCCGAGCTCGGCGCATCTGCCCGCTTCGCCCCCACTGACGTTACCAGCGAAGACGACGCGCAGGCCGCGGTCGATCTCGCGCTCAGCGTCTTCGGCCGCCTTCACTCGCTCATCAACTGCGCTGGAATCGCCCCCTCCGAGCGCGTCGCCGGCCGCGAAGGCCCGCACCGCCTTGACTCTTTTGCGCGCGCCGTCAACATCAACCTCGTCGGAACCTTCAATATGATTCGCCTTGCCGCCGTGGCCATAGCAAACCAGGCGCCCGGCGAAGACGGCGAGCGCGGCGTCATCGTCAACTCAGCCTCCATCGCGGCCTTCGACGGCCAAATCGGCCAGGCCGCCTACGCGGCTTCAAAGGGCGGCGTCGTTGCGCTCACCTTGCCCGTAGCTCGTGAGCTGGCGCGCTTCGGCATTCGCGTCGTCACCATCGCCCCCGGAGTCTTTGCCACGCCGATGGTCGCCGGCTTCTCGCCCGAGGTGCAGGACGCTCTCGCCAAGAGCGTTCCATTTCCCGCCCGCCTTGGTCAGCCCGCGGAGTTTGCCGCTCTCGTCAAGCACATCTGCCAGAACTCCATGCTCAACGGCGAAACCATCCGCCTCGACGGCGCGCTGCGCATGGCCCCGCGCTAATGGGCCAAAATCGACGAATTAGGACTTGAGGAAAAACGAATGCCCACATTCGATCCCATCGTGATTGTCGGCTCCGCGCGCACCCCCATCGGCGCGTTCCAGGGCGACTTCAAAGACCTCACCGCTCCCGAGCTCGGTGCCGCCGCCATTCGCGCTAGTGTCGAACGCGCCGGAATTCTCCCCCACGGCACTTCTTCCGACGCAGTCGTTGAAGTCCTCTTCGGCTGCGTTCTTCCTGCCGGTCTCGGCCAGGCCCCCGCTCGTCAGGCCGCCCTCGGCGCTGGCCTCCCTGCTTCCACCGGCGCGGTCACCGTCAACAAAATGTGCGGCTCGGGAATGAAGGCCGTCATGTTCGCCCACGATCTCCTCCTTGCCGGCAGCGCGAACATCGCCGTCGCCGGCGGCATGGAAAGCATGAGCAACGCTCCTTACTTGCTCGACCGCGCCCGTGCCGGCTATCGCATCGGCCACGGCCGCCTTATTGACCACATGTTTCTCGATGGCCTTGAAGACGCCTACGACAAAGGCCGTCTCATGGGAACCTACGCCGAAGACTGCGCCCAGACCTACGCATTCACCCGAGAGGCACAGGACGAATTTGCGCTCGCATCCCTCACCCGTGCGCAAAAAGCTACCGCCGACGGCAGCTTCTCCTCTGAAATCGCTCCCGTCACCGTCACAGCTGGCAAGACCGGGCGAATCGTCGCCCACGACGAGCTCCCCCTTAAAGCCACTCCCGAAAAGATTCCCCAACTCAAACCGGCTTTTCGCGAGAACGGAACGGTTACCGCCGCCAACTCCAGCGCTATCTCCGACGGTGCCGCTGCGCTCGTCCTCATGCGCCGCTCCGAAGCCGATCGCCGCGGCCTTGTGCCACTCGCCTCCATCGCCGGTCACGCCACCTACGCCAACACGCCGACGCTCTTTCCCACCGCGCCCATTGGCGCTGTTCGCGGCCTGCTCGACCGCGTTGGCTGGTCCCCTGCGGAAATCGACTTGTTCGAAATCAACGAGGCTTTTGCCGTCGTGGTCATGGCGGCCATGCGCGACTTGGGCCTTCCCCACGAGAAAGTCAACGTCCACGGCGGCGCCTGCGCTCTCGGCCATCCCATCGGCGCATCCGGCGCGCGCATCCTTGTCACGCTGCTTGCGGCCCTCGCGCAGCACAATCTGCGCCGCGGCATCGCCTCGCTCTGCATCGGCGGCGGCGAAGCGACCGCCGTCGCAATCGAACGGCTCACTTGATCTTTTTTTGAACGGGAACCCGCACGTCGAACGCGCACGGCCAAACGCACCGCTTTACGCCCCGGCCAGCGCAACTTCGCCCACGCTGCCATTGGCTTCCGGCTCGGCCTCGGTAGTGGCGGGGGCTTCCACCGGTACATGGGCCAGCTCCCACGCTGAGCGATCCTTCATCAGCAGCGACACAAACGCCGTGTGCATCGCGTGCCCAGCGCGAACGGCTACCACGTGACCCTCCAGCCTGCGCCCCGCCAGCGCCAGGTCGCCGATCAGGTCGAGCACCTTGTGCCGCACATATTCGTCCGGGAAGCGCAGCGGTCCATTCTCCGGCCCGGCCGCGCCGAGAATGATCGCGTTCTCCGCGCTTGCTCCGCGAATCAGTCCCATGTCGCGCAGCTTGCGCTCATCCGCTTTGTAGCCGAATGTCCGCGCCGGAGCAATCTCGCTCCCATACGTCTCCGCCGCCAGATCGATGCAGGTCTTCTGCTGGCCGATCGGTGCAGGAAAATCGATGGTGTAGGAGACGCGATAGCCGGCGCCGGGGTACACGCCGATAAACTTGTCGCCCTCGCGCACCTCCACCGGGTGCAGCACGCGCAGCGTCTCCCGCCGCCTCCGCTGTTCGCGAATCCCCACGCTTTGGAACGCCTCCACGTAGGGTAGGGCGCTCCCGTCTAGGATCGGCAGCTCAAGGTTGTCGATCTCGACAATCACGTTGTCGACGCCCATTCCAATCAGCGCTGAAAGCAGGTGCTCCGTCGTCGAGATGAGTACGCTCTGCCGCATCAAGCTGGTCGCGTAGCTCACCTTGGCCACGTTGCGTCCAGTTGCGGGAATCTCAAAGTTGTCCAGATCCGTGCGCCGGAAAACGATTCCCGATCCCGCCGCCGCGGGCAGCAGTCGCATGGTCACGGGCGCGCCCGAGTGCAATCCCACGCCCGAAAACTCGAGCGGCGCTGTGATCGTCTGCTCGTGGTGTGCTGGCTGACCCAATCTGCCTCTCTTGCTCTGAAAACCTTTGCCTTGTTTAGAATAGACGGCGCATAGAAATCGAGTCGTGTGGCATTTTTGCCACACTGTGCGCCAATTTTGCCCTGCGGAGCCTCCCTGATAACCTTTGCGGAAACGGCCCATAAGTGTCGTAGAATCAAGGAGTCTTTCGGGCTTGATCGACTAAAATCCGGCGAAAGGGGCACGAATGTCGTTGGCGGCCAACTCGAAGATTCCCGTGCGCGATTTGCTCGCCCGAGCCCGGCGCAAGCAGGCCAGCCTGATCGCGTTCACCCAGCAATTGGTCCAGGCAGAATCCCCCTCCGACAACAAGTCAGCCGTCGATGCCTGCCTCGCCCTCGCAGCCGCGCGTGGCAAGCAGTTGGGTGGCCGCGTCAAGCTCCACCGTCAGCCCAGCTTCGCCAATGTCCTCGAACTCCGCTTCGGCCCGCGCAACTCAGCTGCCAACGCCGCCAAGCCCATCCTGCTCCTCGGCCACATGGACACGGTTTGGCCCCTCGGCACGCTTAAAACGATGCCCTGCCGTCTCAACGGCGGCCGGCTTTGGGGCCCCGGAACCCTCGACATGAAGGCTGGCGTCGCCTTGGCCTTCGCCGCCATCGAGATACTCATCGAAGCAGACTTGCTCCACCATGAAATCGTCCTGCTCCTCAATGGCGACGAGGAGATCGGCAGCATGGTCTCGCGGCCGATCACGGAAAAACTCGCGAAGACCTGCGCCGCCGTCTACGTCCTCGAGCCCGCGCAGGGCCTGGCCTACAAGACGGCCCGCAAGGGCATCGGCAATTGGCGTGTCGACGTAAAAGGAATCGCAGCCCACGCGGGAGTGGACTTTGAGAAAGGGGCGAACGCCATTCGCGAGTTGGCGCGCGTCGTCGAAAAAGTCAGCTCCTGGACTGATCTGAGGCGGGGACTCACCGTGAGCGTCGGCGTCGCTGGCGGGGGCGCCAAGAGCAACGTGATTCCCGCTCACGCCTGGGCCGAAGTGGACGCCCGCATCGTGCGCCCCGCCGACGGTCCGCGCATCGAACGCAGATTCGCCGCCCTCAAATCGCTCGACCCGCGCTGCACACTCACCGTCACCGGCGGCATCAACCGCCCGCCCATGGAGCGCCGCCCCGGAACCGTGCGCCTCTTCCGCAAAGCGCAGCTTCTCGCCCGCGAGCTGGGCTTCTCGCTCGACGAAGCCTCCACCGGCGGCGGCTCCGACGGCAACTTCACCGCCGCGATGGGCATTCCCACCCTGGACGGCATGGGCGCGGTCGGCGAAGGTGCGCATGCCCGCCACGAGTCGGTCCTCGTCGGCCACCTTGCCCCGCGCACAGCGCTCCTTGCAGCCATGTTGGCGATCTGACGCGCACTGGCTGCCTCCGGCCTGATAAACTTCGATGTGGAATTCAGTCGGAGATATTCCCAACCATGAATCGATTTGTCCTTTTCCTCTTCCTGGCGGCATTCACCACAGCCGCAATCGCCCAAACCACTCCCAAGGCGCCCGCGACCGGCTCCGCGACGCCCAAGACTGCCGCGTCAGCGTCCACGGCAGCCAAGCCTTCTACCGCCAAGCCGGCCACAACGGCCGCCGCCGCGCCCGAGCCTTGGATCAAGCTTCCTCCCGGCGTTCCCAGAGTCTCGCACGGTCCGGTCAAGATGCCCTTCGCCCTGCGCTATGAAGACCTTAAGGTGGGCACCGGTGCTGAGGGCGAGTCCGGCAAGCTCTGGCACCTCAAGTACACCGGGTGGCGCGCCGCCGACGGCGTCAAATTCGATTCCTGGGACGAGCACAGGCAGCCCGTCATCGGGAAGGACGGCAAGCCCGAGCTCGGTCCCGACGGAAAGCCCAAAATGGGCGATCCCGAGCCCATCGCGATTCCGATAGGCGTAGGCCGCGTCATCCCCGGCTTCGACTACGGTCTTGAAGGCATGAAGATCGGTGGCAAGCGCCGCATCTTCATCCCCTGGCAGATGGCCTACGGAACCCGCGCCATTCCCGACCGCGGTGCTGAACATCCCGGCATTCCCGCCAAGTCGGACCTCATCTTCGACGTCGAGTTGGTGGACGTGACAGAAATGCAGATGCCGCATCCCCCGATGCCCGGCAATCATCCCATGCCACAAATGCCTCCGCATCCCGGTGCAGGCGCTCAACCCAACGCCGCACCCGCAGCACCAGCCACAAAGCCCACAGCGCCCGCCGCAACGGCGCCTGCTAAGCCTGCAGCCCCCGCCGCCACCGCGCCCGCTCAACCTGCAGCTCCAGCCGCGACCGCCGCGCCGGCTGCGACTGCGCCCGCGCAGCCCGCGCCCGCCCAACCCTCCGCCCCTGCGCAGACGACTCCGCCCCCGCCGCCGTCGAATGTGCAGGCCCAACCGAAATAGACTTTGGTTGGCGTTCTTTCCAGCTCCTCGTCCTTGCGTGATGGGGAGCTGGTTCTGCGTTGGAGCCCACGAACTGGCGCAATGGGGTACTGGCTTTTCGTTTGAGCCCGCGAAGCGGGCGTAAGACTTTAGCCTCAGGTGTCAGCCAGGGAATGGAAATCAAGAATGCCATCACTCAGCCCGCTTGAGCGGGCGCAAGAACGATTTCCTCGGCATCGAGGCAAAGGAAATTATTTCCCTGCACCCACCGGCAACTCCGGTGTGGCTTCAATCAACTGCCGCGTGTAGGCCTCGCGCGGCTTCGCGCAAATCTCCTCGGCCTCGCCTGTCTCCACCAGCCTTCCGTGTTCCATCACCGCAATGCGCGTGCTCAGGTAGCGCACCAGCGGCATGGAGTGCGAGATGAACAGATACGTCAGCCCGTGCTCGCGCTGCAATCCCCGCAGCAGGTTCACAATCTGCGCGCCCACGCTGACATCGAGTGCCGATACGGGTTCGTCCAAAACCAGAAAAAGAGGCCGCAGCGCCAGCGCGCGCGCAATGTTGATCCTCTGCCGCTGCCCGCCTGAGAACTCGTGCGGATAGCGCCCCAGCGCCGACTCGTCGAGCCCCACATCTCTCAGCAGTTCCTTGGCCTTCTTCCACAGCGCCGCTTTTCCCGTCCCCATCCCCGAATCGCCGCGATGAATCTTGAGCGGCTCCGTCACAATCTCGAGCACATTCATCCGTGGGTTTAGCGCCGCATACGGATCCTGAAAAACGGGCTGCATCTGCCGCCGCAGCCGCCGCATCTCCCCACTGGTCGCGCGCGCCACATCGACCCCGTCCACCCGCACCGTGCCCTCGCTCGGCTCCGTCAGACCCAGAATCATCCGCGCCAGCGTCGTCTTTCCCGATCCCGACTCGCCTACCAGCCCCAGCGTCTCGCCCGCTTCAATGGCCAGCGACACGTTGTCCACCACGGTCTGCCTCGTGCTGCGCATCCCCGCGCGGCGCGGATAAGTCTTCGAGACCGAGTTCACCTCGACCAGCGGCATGAATCGATGCTACACGGCAGCAAGAATCCGGTGCCAGAGTATGCGTTCATCGCGAACTCGCGAATGTGCGCGCAGCGCACGCGAACTTGCGAACTCGCCAAGATGTCATCGTGCGCCATCCATCGCCTTGCTCCTGGCGAAGGGTGGGATAGCACGAACCCCCTCAATCCATCTTCGGATGCAGTTTGTGAAACTCCGTAGCCTGCTCGTAGGCTCGCGCAAACGCCGCCAGCTTGGCGTCCTGGTAGAGCCCGCCCAGAAACGTCAGCGAAACCGGCGTGCCCGGCCCGCCGATGTCGTCGTGGTCCCCGTCGTCGATCGCGGGCGGCGGCGGTGCGTCAGCGCCGCGCAGCCCATTCGGCAAAATCACTGCCGGGTTCCCCGTCAAATTCGTCGCAATCAACTGCTCGTCGGTCGAAGGCGTCACAATCACGTCCACCTGCTCGAAGAGCGCCGCGAACTGGCGCACGCCGAGCGTCCGCGCGCGGTTGGCCTGGATGTACTCAACCGCCGGATAGAACCGCGCAATGCGGAAGTCGTTCGGCCAGTCCTCCGGCCCCTGCTCGGTCAGCAGCTTGTCGCGCCCGCTCATCGTCAGCTCGTCAAAAGCCGCCGCGGCCTCCGCCGTCAGAAGCGGAACCATCGCGTCCCACGGCAGCTTGGGCAGTTCCACGGGAATCAGCTTCACTCCTATCGAGTGCAGCTTGTCCAGCGCGGCCAGCTCGTAGCGGCGGTCGTAGTCGCGGCGCGCACGCGCGGCCTGCATCGCGGCGTTTGCGTCCTCGCGCTTCTTCTTCTCGTCGGCAGGCTCGCCGGGCGCCGCTTCCTTCAGCTTCAGCGCAGGCGGCGGGTCAAATTCACTCTTCAAATAGCCCACGCGCACCGTGCGCCAGTCGAAGCTTGCGTTCCAGTCGAAGCCCGCTCGTGCCGCGGAAAGATCCTTCCCGTCGGGCCCGTGAATCGCATCGAGCACCAGCGCGCAGTCCTCCACCGAGCGGCAGATCGGCCCCAGCTTGTCCATCGTCCAGCTCAGCGCCATCGCGCCAGTGCGCGGCACCATTCCAAAGCTCGGCCTCAGCCCCGTGGTCCCGCACCGCGTCGAGGGCGACGAAATCGATCCCAGCGTCTCCGACCCGATCGCGAATCCCACGCATCCCGCGGCCACCGCGCTCGCCGAGCCGGCCGACGATCCGCTCGATCCCTGCGCGGGATTCCACGGGTTCCGCGTCCGCCCGCCAAACCATTTGTCGCCCATAGCCAGCGCGCCCAGCGTGAACTTCGCGATCAGAACCGCCCCAGCCGCATCGAGCCTCTCGACCACCGTCGCGTCTTCATCGAACGACTGGTGCTCGAACCCTCCAGCGCCCCAAGTCGTCGGATAACCCTTTACGGCCAGCAAATCCTTCGCACCCCAGGGAATCCCGTGCAGCGGCCCGCGATATTTCCCGGCAGCAATCTCCGCGTCGGCGGCTTTTGCCTGCGCCAACGCACGCTCTTCGGTGAGCGTAATGACGAAATGCAGCTTCGCGTCGTAGCGCTTCAGGCGATCAATATACATCCGCGTCAGCGCCAGCGAGGTGATCTTTTGCGCGCGCAGCAGCGGTGCAATCTCTGTCACGCTGGCAAAGGCTAGATCCTCAATGCGTGCCGGAGCAACGAGCACACCGCCCACAGAATCGATCCCGGCAGTCTCCTCGCCGATAGCAGGCGGCAGCGTATCGCACTCAGCCGCTTTCATCTGCTTCGCTGCCGGCCCCGGATGAAACGCATACGCGGGCGGCACGCCATTCTCGATCTTCAACGCGCGAATCTGTCCGTATGCCTCGCGTTGATCGTTCAGCCCGCCAAGCATCATCTTCTTCTGCTCGTCGGTGAACGGCCCCACGCCCGCCAGTTCCGCGGCCCGGTCAATCATCTCCACCGTGATCTTCGGCAGCGCGGCCGGTTTAGACTCAGAAGTCGCGCCGGGAGCAGCCTCCTGCGCCTGCGCGGCCAGCGCGTACAAGATCCCCGGCAGCAGCGGCGACGCAATCCCCGCGCTTGTGCATGCATTCAAAAAAGCTCTGCGGTCGAAACTCATCGGCAACGGTCCTTTCGCGAGCAGCAAACCCTTGCGCAAACTATAGACGATGCGCGCCGTCAACCGCCCGCGCTCGCGCGCCACGCAACGCAGGCAGCGTGACGCAGCACCCGGCTACTTCGCCGCTTCACCCAGCAGCGCCTCGGCGCGGTGCAAAGCGTCGCGTCGTTTTTGCTTCTCGCTCTCGATGTCAGCCGGCGCCCATGTTGAGCCGCCGATGCGCCGCGATGTGTCGCTCAACCGTTGCTCGAACTCCTTGTCCAGCCCGGCCACATCGGCCTGCGCCTGCTTGAGCGCATCGTGGAAGTGCGCAAGCTCCAAGTCAATGCGCCCGGGGTAGTAACTGATCCGGTCGCCGGTCTGCATCGCGTCCACCAGCGCGTTGGAAGGTCCCGCAACTGGGCCGGTCTGCTGCAATGCGTCATCGGCTCCGCGCAGCCGTGTCATCGCTCCCGCAAATCCGTCCAGCTCCGCGCGTTGTGCAACGCGGCGATCCGGGCGCTGAACCTCCACAACAACTTTCGCATTCACGCTTCCGGCAGGCACTGGAACGACCGTTGTCAGCGTGTTGCCCTCGAACGTCCACCCTCCCGGCTCCCCGGGCTTCACCGGCGCCACTGCCTTCCCGTTCACCGTCACCGACGCGGGCGGCCAATCCGCCGGCAGCCGCACCTCGTAGCCGCGCGTCTTCAGCATTCCTGGATAGCTGCCCTCGACCGGCCCAATCTCCACGCGCAGCGTGTCGCCGTCCTCCATTGCCTTCACCGGCGTGCGCGCAAACACGCCCCTTTGGTACTCGACCGACACGCCCGAGTCTTCATACACTTGGTAGCTCGAGCTTGCGCCCGGCGCGAGCGGCCACACGTTCACGATCAGCGGATCGACCGGCTTCTCGCCCGTGTGCAGCATCGCCGGCTGCATCGGAATGATCGCGCCCGCCCGCACATACACAGGAATCTGATCGATCGTAAAGCTGCGCTCCACGGTCGTCGGCCCCGCAAAATGCTTTCCCGTCGGCCACTCGATCCAATCACCCTTCGGCAGCCACACCTGCTCCGTCGCCAGGCCGGAGATCTTGTCCGCCGGCGCCGTCACTGGACTCACGATCATCTGATCGCCGAACAGGTACTCGTTCTTGCTGGTGTATGCCGCGTCGTCTTCGGGCCAGTCGTAGTAAAGCGGCCTGAAAAACGCCACGCCCGTATCGTAAGTCCGCCGCGCCTCGGTGTAGAGGTACGGCTGCATCGCTTCGCGCATCTGGTAAGCCGACCGCATCACCGCCGAGTACGGCTCGGGATACGCCCAGATCCGCCGCTCCGAGTCTGGATTCTTCGTTGTGTGCGTCCGCAAAATAGGACTGAACGCGCCGAACTGCACCCACCGCGTGAACAGCTCCGGATCGACTGCGCCCGGCATGTGCCCGCCGATGTCGTGGCTCCAGAAGGCGTAGCCCACATTGGCCGCCGTCGCCGTGAACCACGGCTGAAACGCGAGCGAGTCCCACACTGAAATCGTGTCGCCGGAGAATCCAATCTCATAGCGGTGATTCCCCAGTCCGCCCCAGCGATGAAACAAGAGCGGCCGCTTGCCTTCGCGCTGCTGATCCGTGAAGTGCACGTAGTTCGGCCACCATGTTGGGTTCACGTTGGGCAAGTTCGTCGTCGACTGCTGCTGCCAGTCGAGCCACCAGAAGTCCACGCCCTGCTTCTCAAGCGGATGCAGCACAAGATCCAAATAATTCGTCGCCCACTTCTTGTCGGTCGGATCGAACGGAATGTATTTCCTCGTCGCCGGGTCGATCCCCATCGCGCGCGCCATCGCCGGGTACGCCTGCTCCCACGGCTGAATCCCCGACGCCGGATGCAGATTCATCGTCGTCTTCAGCCCTTCCTCGTGCAGTTTTTTCAGGAACGCATCGGGACCGGGAAACAGCACTTTGTTCCACGTGTATCCTGTCCACCCCAGCAGTTGCCCCGACTGATCCACCGCGCCCATCGCCCGCAGTTGCTCGTCGCTAGTGTGCCAGTCCATGTCGATCACCAGCACATCCAGCGGCGTGTCATTCTCCCTGAAGTCCCGCACCAGCTCGTCGAGTTGCTCGTCCGTATACGCCCAGTACCGCGACCACCACACCCCGAACGCGAACCGTGGAGGCAGCGGAATCCGCCCCGCCACGCGGACAAAGTCGCCCAGCGCCCCCTGGTAATGGTGCCCATAGCCGAAAAAGTACCAGTCGGTGTACGCGCCCGGCTTCTCGTTCGCCGGCCGCTCCATCACCCACGGCCACGGGCTCTTCTCGCCCTCAAGAAATCGAAAATCTGCCGAGTCGAACAGCGGTCGCGTCGAATCATCCACCAGCGCCCATCCCGCTCGCGACACCAGCCCCTGCCCGATCGGCTCCTCGGTCTTCGATCCTCGCGCCGTGTCCAGCGTTCGCGTCGTCCCCTGCAGATTCTCGGGATCGCTGTCGCCCGGATGCCAAACCACTTGCTTGCCATCGACGGTGAGCGTGATGGAGAGGTTAGCGGCGGTGAAGGCGCTATCAATGGGTTCGGACGAGCCTGCAATGGGAATTCTCGTCGCGTAGCTGAGCGTCAGCGCATCGGTTGTGAGTGTGAAAATTCTGTTCCCTTGGGCAAACTTCTCTTTTTCGGTTTCGGCAATCTGAACGTTGCTGGTTTTGAACTTCGGCACCGGCAGCTTTCGGTTGATGAACACGAACGACGCGTGGTCCTCAAACTTCCCGTCCGCCGACCACTCCATCCGAATCAACTGCGGCGTCAGCACCGTAAACCGCGCGTTGCCAAGCGTGACCACCGCCTTCGGATCGGCCAAGGGATTGTCTTCCGCCGGCCCGGAGAGCCCACCGCCGCGCGCGCCTCCCATTGCCGAGCTTCCTGCGCCGTTTGGCCCCCGCGCCACCTGCGCCATTGCCGCAAGACCGAATCCAGCCACCAATCCGGCAATAGCAACCATCCTGAAAGAAACCGGCATTCTGAAAGAAAAGCGCACCATAGCCCCCATTCCTGTTCCATCGGGAAGACTACCACCGCCCGCGAATCCTCCTCCCGGAGGGAGGGGACGAAAATAGCCCAGGATGAAGTCCGCCGCGGCGGACGAAATCCTGGGAAAGCTGCCAATTCGACGCCTCCGCCCCGGAGGGTCGGCCGAATTCCACGCAGGATATTCGAGAAAGCGAAGTCGAAGGGGCCACGCCCGCTCATCCCGCTATCATGAACTCAGCACAAGCCCCGCTTTGAGCGCGCGCGTCCATGACCCCTTCCATCTTCATCTCGGCAGGAGAAGCCAGCGGCGAGCACTACGGTGCCCTCCTTGCCACTGCGCTTTTCCACAGATTTGCTCCAAAGGGTGGAACAGTGGAACTGGGCATGGGCGGCCCGCGCATGGCCGCCGCCGGCGTCAACTGCGTCGTCCGCGCCGAGGACATGGCCGTCATGGGCCTCACCGAAGTGGTCCTCCACCTGCCCCGCATCTACCGCGAGTTCCGCAAGCTCAAGCGCGCCATCCGCGCCCACCGCCCCACCGTCGCCATCCTCATCGACTTCCCTGAGATCAACTTCCGCCTCGCCCGCGAGTTCCACCGCCTCGGCATTCCCGTCATCTACTTCGTCAGCCCGCAGCTCTGGGCCTGGAAGCAGCACCGCATCCGCCTCGTCCGCGAATACGTCCGCCGCATGCTCGTCATCTTTCCCTTCGAGGAGTCGTATTACCGCGCCCGCGGCGTCGATGCCGAATTCGTCGGCCATCCCCTCGCCGATCTGCCGCAGCCTTCCATCACCCGCGAGCGGTTCGCCGCCGAAAACAACCTCAACCCCACTCGCACCTGGATCGGCCTTCTTCCCGGCAGCCGCCTGCGCGAAATCGAGGCCCACCTGCCGGCGATGCTCGCCGCCGCGCGCGTCCTCGCCCCGCCCGCGCCCTACATTCGGTCGCCCGGTTCAAATCCCTCCTCCTCCGGGCAGCCCTACGAGTTCCTCATTCCCCTCGCCCCCACGCTCGACGCCGCCCAGCGCGCTGCCGTCCAGCGCCTGGCGCAAAATCACGCCCGCGGCCTCTCCGTCCACCTCGTCCACGATGCCCGCGCCGCCCTCCTCCACGCCCGCGCCTCCATCGTCGCCAGCGGCACGGCTACCGTCGAAGCCGCCCTCATTGGCAACCCTTTTGTCGTCGTCTACCGCGTCTCGCCGCTCACGTATGCTATCGCCAGGCGCCTAGTCAAAGTGCCTCACGTCGCCATGGCCAACCTCATCGCCGGCAAACGCGTGGTTCCGGAGCTCATCCAGCACGACTTCACGCCCGCAAATATCGTCCAACACCTTAGCCCGCTGCTACCCGACGGCCCGGCTCGGGAGTCCATGATGATGGAGCTGGCAACCATCCGGGAGGCGCTCCACACGCATGCGCCCAATCGCCCGGAGCAATTCGCCATCGAACGGGTAGCCGCTATCGTAGTGAAAGAGGTCGAAGAGCTTTGTCCGGCGCCTGCCCAAACGGCCCAGCGCTGAAAGCAATCGGAGTTTCCCCAGCAACCCGCCCGCGTACGGCGGCAGCACAATGAGCGATCGAATGATTCGACACCTGGAAAATTTGCATCCCGCGAGTCGGCGCCTCTTTGGCAGCTTTGCACCCGCCCTGCTCGCTGCGGCCCTCGCCGCAACCGCCGCCCTCCCCGCCGCCGCCCAAATCGTGCGCCCGGCCCTCAACATCACCGGCTACGTCATTGACGCCGAGCTCGATACTGCCACGCACCACCTCACCGCCACGGCTCAGGTCACCTTTACCGCGCCCTCCAACCTCGACGTGGTCACCTTCGGCTTCCATCCCGCGCTCAAGGTCACCAAAATCACCGACGATTCCGGCAAGGTCCTCGACGGCGAGCGCACCGCCGACGGCTCCATCCGCGTCACCGCAAACACGCCTTTCGTTGACGGCCAGCCCGTCCACTGGACCTTCGTCTATGACGGCATGATCACCGGCAACGAAGATGGTCCCATCGAAGGCCTCAAGCTCGCCGCCATTCAGGAGCCGATCACCTACCTGCTTTATCCCGCGCGCTGGTTTCCCTCCACCGGCTTCATGACCGATCGCTTCACCGCCGAAACGCACATCCGCGTTCCTCAGGGAATGCGCGTCTTTGCCAGCGGCTCCTCGGGAGCCTCCAGGCCCGTCACCCTCTCCAGCGGCAAGCCCGGCGACGAGTACGACTTCAATTGGCCCAAGCCCGGATTCCCCGGAACCGTGATCGCCGGCCGCTATCTGCCGCCCGTCTCATCGGGCGCCGGCAACGTAAAGGTCTACGTCACCATCACCCATCAGGCCTCGGCCAACCAGTTGGCGCAAACCGCTACCAGCGAATACAACTTCTTCACTGACACCTTTGGCCTGCCTCCCACGCCCCGCATCAACATCGTCGAGCTGCCCGATGACACCTTGCCCGCCATCTACGCGCCAGAGCTGGCCGCCATCATGGGCTCCCGCACCGGCGACAAATCCGGCATCCGCCTGCTCGCCAACACCATCGCCCACCAGTGGTGGGGATTGGAGATCAGCCCCAAAACCCTCGACGACGCCTGGATCACCAACGGCATGTCGCGTTACGGCGAGCTCATGTATTTGGAAGATCAGAGCGGCATGAACGCCATGAAAGCCGCCATGGAAGACGTGGCCGCCGGCGCCCTCGCCTATGACACCATTCCGCTCTCCAGTGTCGGCCGCCTCGACCCCTTCTCGCCGCAGTTCCAGTCCATGACCCTTGAAAAAGGCGCCATGATCTTCCACATGCTCCGCTGGGAGGTTGGAGACAAACCCTTTCTTGACATCCTTAAAGGCGCGCTCAGCCAGTATGCAGGCGGCTCTATCACTACCGGCGGCCTCGAGAAGGTTGCCGAGGAGCAAAGCCAGAAGGAGCTGGTGCCCTTCTTCTCCCAGTGGGTTGACGGCACCGGCGCGCCCCAATTCACCAACAAATACGCCGTCTATCGCCTCGGCAATAACAAGGGCTTCCGCACCATCGGCGAAATCAACCAGGATCTCGACCTCTTTCGCATGCCGGTCGATCTGCGCATTGAGACCGACGGCAAGACGGTGAACCAGAAAGTCGAAGTCGTCGGCACCGATACCCAGTACGTCGTCGATACCTTTGGCCGTCCCCGCCGCATCAGCGTCGATCCCAATGATTGGGTGCTGAAGTCCAG
Organism: uncultured Acidobacteriaceae bacterium; assembly: GCA_963832805.1. Classification (GTDB taxonomy): domain Bacteria; phylum Acidobacteriota; class Terriglobia; order Terriglobales; family Acidobacteriaceae; genus Telmatobacter. The sequence continues at coordinate 68,658 of CAWHVN010000012.1, forward strand.
CCCCGACCTCCAGGTCCGCATCTCTATCCTCAAGGGTCAGCAGTTGGTCGCTCAGAACGACCTTCTCGGCGCCCTGGCCGAGTACAAGAAAGCCCTCGAGGCCAACTCTCAGAGCTCTTTGGCCAGCTACCGCATTGGTGAGGTGCTCTTTACCCAGTGCAACTACCAGGCCAGCGTCAACGCCTTCCGCGACGCCCTCCGCGGCGATGATGAGCCCCCGTGGACCGAAGTCTGGAGCCACATCGCCATCGGCAAAATCTTCGACATTACTGGCCAGCGCGACCGCGCTGTCGGCGAATACCGTCTCGCCGTCCAGACCAACGACAACACTCAGGGCGCAGTCAACGAAGCCCGCCAGTACCTGCAAAAGCCCTTCGCCCAGCCCGAAGGCGTCTGCATGCACTAGGTCCCTGACCGCTTGAACCTGTACCAACTTTGGGTGCCCCAGGTCCCGCTCTTGGGACCTGGGAAAGCACGAATTCGGAGGAACGGATTCATATTGTCAGAGACCTGGCCCTTGAGGGATGTCAGGCAAACCCTCTTGAAGATCGGTTCTTTTTCAAAGAAAATTGTGGAGTATGTACCCAAAAGAGAAGCTCAGGGGAAAAGCAAGCAGGCCTCATGAAAAAGAGTGTCTCCCGGAAAGTCGAATCTACGAGAGCCGAATCCGCATCGAGCCAATCTGCGTCCAACTTGATCGACGCGAGAATCAACGAGCTCGCCGGCTGGCGCGGAGAGATGCTTGCCCGCCTCCGCGCTTTGATCAGGCAGGCCGACCCCGATGTCGTCGAGGAGTGGAAGTGGCAGATCCCTGTGTGGTCGCACAACGGGATCGTCTGCACCGGCGAGAGCTACAAGAAAGTCGTGAAGATGACATTCGCCAGGGGCGCCTCGTTGGGTGACCCTTCGGGTCTCTTCAATTCCAGCCTCAAGGGCCGACTGAGGCGCGCCATCGACTTCCGCGAAGGCGACAAAATCAACAAGAAGGCCCTGAAAACTCTCATTCGCGCCGCCGTGGCGCTGAACACGTCCAAAGCTTCAAATCGCTGACGGAATTCTTCCACTGGCGGCTTGAGGGATGAAAAGTATCACCCTCGCCAAAGGCCAGGCGGAAGGTTTAATGAGTGGTAACTGACGAGTAGCCGGTCAACCGCCCGGAACCACGTCCAAGACGCGAAAAACATCCCACAAGCCGACTTCGTATCACGGATCGGCGCGACCTCTGCTTCGGCGCACCAGAGGTTGCGGGTTCGAGCCCGGTCGTCCCCGCCATAGGCTAGAGAAGAACCTAGCTTATGATTGTGACGTCCTCTTTCCGCGCCCGCGCAAGCGTAGAGTTTCAAGCCGGTGCTTGTGGGGAAATCACGATCTGCCGGCTGGCAACAATTGTTCTCGCTCCCATATAGGCGATGGTCCTGTTCGCACGGGAGTGCTATTGTATTCGCGGGTATTCATTTCCTTGAGGGGAAACATTCGCGGTTGTGCGGGATCGGTACCGGTTTTGGCCCTAATTCCATAACTCGGCCCTGACCCCATAAGACGATCGCACCGCTGGCAATCAGCTACGAGATTCTTAGCGATGCCCTGGCTGAGCGATTTGAAACGTGCGCTCCAAAGGCTCGGCGAACCGGAGGAGCCAGAGCATGAGCGATGGCCCGCAACCGGGCTGACGGCTCTTTATGGGGTTGACTGTGCCTCCACGCCCGCCCGCATCAAAGAAATCAGCACGTCCGGCATCTACCTGTTCACTGAAGAGCGTCTCCGCCCCGGCGAACTGATCACCCTCATCCTTCGTAAAGAAGGCGAGCCGGAGAACAGCTCAGAGCTGCAGCTTTCCGTTCACGCTCGGGTCGCCTCGCAGGGAGAGGACGGCATCGACCTCTCATTTGTTCTGCCTCTGGGCATGGATTTGGACCTCTGGGGCGTGCTCATGCGGGACCTGGTGGTTCTCACCGATCCGGATCAAGTCGCGGAAACGTTCCGTACGCTCCGGACCATCCTTTTTCTGTGCCGCCTCTGTCAGTCCGAGGCCGGGAAACCGATCCTTCTGCTGGACGGGCAACTCGACGCAGACCGCACTGCAACTCTCTTCAAAATCGCGCTTACCGCGGAGAATCTGCTTGCCTCAGAGCCCGATGGCGGCCGCATGCGTGCCCATCCCACACTGGTGACGAACATTCTGCGCGAAGGGTCCTGGGCGCCCGATGAGCTGACAATGCAACTTTGGGTGGGCCTTCTCGTTTCGTCCTGCTCGGTAGATGCGCCGGACGACTCCAATCAGGTCCTTGTCGACCTGCTCGTCCAAATAACGTCCATCGAGGCCAAAATCTTCATCTACACATGTGAGCGGATCTTGAGCTCTGCGCCGGGGTCTGAGAATTCTGACTCCGGTTCCATCGTTCTTGGCCCGAAGGAGATGATTGAACTCACCGGCGTGCACGACCTTGCCAGAAATGCTACCGATCTGGCCTATTTATTCAACCTGGGATTGATTCAGAAGGTTTTCGACTTCACCTCGTATCATGATATGGATAGTTTCGATACCACCCCCAGCAGCCTGGGCCTCGAGCTCTACAAACACTGCCACGGCCGCCGCGAAAAGATCGAGCCGCATCTCGTGGAAGTGGCCAAAGAGCACTTGGCCGCCTTCTTCCCGCCGCCGATACCTAGCGCCTTCGATAACCAAACCCCTCCTTCGCTGATTTCCTCTTCGGGCAGCTAGGGCTTTTCACTGACTTCGGGGCCGGCTTGCGGCGCGAGCAAGGGCTCAAGGGGTTCTTTTCCCAAAGTCAAAAACGGAGTTTGCGGTGACTACTGAACTTGTCCTCAGAATGCGTATTCCTTAACGGACCGGCTTGAAGAAATATCGATTGTATTGGCCGCGGAATTCCGACTGGAGTGCATTCTACCGCCCAAAAGCGTGCATTGCTACTGCCAAGACTGTCGCAGCACTCACCACGGCCCCGCGCCCTGAAATAATCAAAGCGGCCCGCCACGCCTGCCCAGGAAGCGCCGCCACCCATCGGTGAGGCTACCCCCTGCCAGAAACGCCAACATCGGATCGCCAATCCCTGTCTGACGTTTATCTGCGCCGTGCGTATTGTTGCAGATTGCCGCTCTCAAAAACTGGTTCCGAGTGTACCGTCGCCAATCCGGAGATTACCTTGTGCACCGCATCCAGGTCAGCCCAACTCCCCTGCCACGCGCTCCAGGCCGCCGATGAAGCCAGTCCATCCGTACTTCGCGCCCTTATAGTTGGCATCCTCTTCCGACCGGAAGCCGGATTGCTCGAAACGGAGATGAGTGCCGCCTTCAGTCCGCGTCAGCGTCCAGGTGACGACCGTCTCGAGTCCCATAGAGGCCCAGCGATACGAGAGCCGTGAATTCGGTTCGACCACCAGGACTTCGGCGTCGATGATCCCGTTCCATTGCGGCATAGGCGTGGAGCGGAAGTTGAACTGGTGGCCAACCTGAGGCTCGAAATCGTTCTTCATCAGCCACTGTTCGATCAACGGACCTTCAGTGAGCGCGCGCCAGACTTTTTCAGGCGAATGAGGCATCTCCCGTTCTATGACGAGAGCACATGTCGGGGCGGTGTCGGTCATTTTTCCATCCTTTTCAGCAGGTTTTCGAGTTGATCGAATCGGTCGCGCCAGAACGTTCCATAGAGGCTCATCCAGTCGGCCAGGGGTGCCAGCGCTTGCGGCTGGGCGCTGTAATGGGTTTCGCGTCCCTCACGGCGATGCCGTACCAGCCTCGCCCGCTTCAGCACCGTCAGGTGCCTTGACACCGCCGGTTGTGAAACTCCGGCATGATCGGTCAAAGCATGAACGGTCTGCTCCCCGTCGCGGGATAGGTGCTCGAAGATTGCTCGACGCGTCGGGTCGGAGAGAGCCCTGAAAACGTCGCTCGCTATGGCTTCCATATCAAAACCATAACTATTCGGTTATGGATTTGTCAAGCCCCCGCCCGTGCTCCCATCTCGCAACCCGTTGAAAACAAATTGAAAACAGTTTCACCGAAGTTTGCCGGTAATTTCCCCTTTCCGGCGCATACTTAAAGCAAATCAATATCCCAGGGCTGGACGGTATCGGATCGCCCCAAACGAGGGCCCCATCCCCCGCCCCGGCATGAAAGGCGGTGGTCACCGTTCACGGTCGACCATCCACGGCTCCTGCTATGTGGTACACGGTGCGCGAAAAACCTCAAAGAACGCCCGTAACTCCTTTGCGGAGACACATCTGCGGCTAAGTTATTTGGAATCGGACATTTGGCGCACCATACTTGCGCCAATCCCATGATTACAAGGAATTTATTTTCAGAAGCAGGGAGTACACCCCCCGTTACCGATGAGTAACATTTTGGCCGCGGCGGCTGAAACCAGGCTGACTGCTGCATCTTTTGGCGCCGCTAACGCCGCTAGCTCCGCTAACCCCGCTGCATCACGCGTCGTTCTTCTTGACGAGATATTCCTCGACCAGAACGCTCACCAGAACTGCCGTAGGGATCGCAACCATGGCGCCGGCAATGCCGCCGAGCGCCGAACCCAGCAGCAGCGCGACGAAGATCGCCAGCGCAGGGAGATTTACCCGGCTCTTCATGATGCGCGGAACCAGCCACGAGTTCTCGATCTCGAGGTAGGCCGCAAAGAAGATGGCCACGCCCAGCACGCGGCCCCAGCTATCGATCGCCGCCACCAGCAGCGCCACCACAAGCGAAACGGCTGCGCCCAGAACCGGGATCAGGTTGAGCAGGCCCGTGACCACGCCGAGCACGTAGGCGTAGCGCACGCCCAGCGAGAGGTAGACAATGGTGCTCACTGTGCCGAGTATCAGCATTAAAGCCAGTTGGCCGAGCAGCCACTTCTCCATGCGGACGGCTGCGCGCCTCAGCGTTGCGTCGAGCCGTGGCCGCGGCTGCGCGGGGACGAACGAAAGGAACCAGCGGTACGCGCCCTCGCCCTCAAGGATGAAGTAGAGCGTGAGCACAAACCCGGCAATCACCTCGACCAGCGCTCCCGCCCAGGCCTTGAACGAAACCAGCAGGTAAGCCGCCCCGCCGCTCAGCCAGCGCTGGATCCACGAGATCATGTCGGCGGCGTCGAGGCGATCGGCGTAGGGAACCTCTTTGAGCTTCACCAGGATTCCGGGCAGGCGGCTGGGCAATTCGCCGGTCAGGGCCTGCAGGTCGTTGATGACCGGCGGCAAGGCGAAAAACCCAAACGCCGTGAACGCGCCGGCCACGGCTAGCAAAAGGATGAGGATGGCCGTTGATCCGTAGAAGGGCTTCCAGCGGCCGATGCGCAGCCGCGACGTGGCCCGCACCACCGGCGAGAGCACCACGGCAAACAGCGCCGAGACGTAAAGCAGCACCAGCACGCCGCGGATCAGCCACGCCACGTAGAGGGCCAGCGCCACGGCGAAAAAGAACACGATGTGTCCGCGAACGCTCTGCTTGCTCTGTGCGGGCTGATTCATTCTTACCGATCCTTACAATCCAGCTTCAATACCGGCGTTCAATTCTGACCACTGACCACTGACAACTGACCACTGATCACTGGTTATTCTTCACTGTCCACTGATAATTCCTCCGACGATTCCGCCAAGAATTCCGGCGCCGGCGGCCGCAGGCGTGGCTGGAGCCATCTCAGGGTGCGGCAGATACTCGTAGATCTGGTGCGCCAGACGCGAAATGGGCAGCGTTTGCAGCCACACTGTGCCCGGACCAACCATCCGCGCCAGAAAGATTCCATCGCCGCCGAAGATCATGTTCTTGATCCCCGGAACCGTCGTGATCTGGAAACCGACCGATGATTGGAATGCGCCCACGTGGCCGGGATGCACAAACAGTATTTCGCCGGGGGCAAGGTTCTTCTGGATCAGTTCGCCAGAAAGCTCGATCCAGGCTGTGCCCACGCCGCCCACCTTCTGCAGCAGGAATCCGTCGCCGCCAAAGATGCCCGCGCCGAGCGACTGCTGGAAGCCAACCGAGATCGTCACCTGAGGCGTGGCGCACAGGAATCCGTGCCGGTGCACCATGTACTCCGGCCCCTGGCCAAGCTCCACCGGCACAATATGGCCCGGCACCCGAGTGGCAAAGGAGACCGAGCCCTGGAACTGAATGGCGCGGTACTCGGTCATGAAAATGCTGCCGCCGCCGGCCACGCGCTTCAGCACGCCGAAAAGTCCACCACCCCCGCCTGCCTGCGTGTGCGTCGTCATCTGCACGCTCGCAGTCATCCACGAGAGCTCTCCGCTCTCTGAAAACACGCTTTCGTTGGGATCGAGCAGCACTTCGAGCACCGGCATGGTGGTGCCCAGAATCCGGGTTTGCATGGCGATAGCCTCCTGTCACTGAACAGTGTAATGGCCCGGAACTTCGGCTGATAAGAATCTTTGCCGAATCGGGCTCACGGCCACGCGATCACTGTTCGTCGCGATGCGCAATGATGTAGTCCTTGATGCGGTCGTAGACATCGCTGGGAAGCACGCCATGATCCAACAGGTCCTGCTTGGTCCGGTAGGGGCGGAAGCGAACGATACGACCCGCCCAGCTCGGCGTCAAACCAGGAACTTTGGCGAGTTCCTCGACGCTGGCGTGGTTAATGTCGATGCGCGCCTCGGGCGGCGGGATGGACTTTGTCTTCGGTGATGCTTGCGGGGCGGCGTACTGCGCGTGGCCGAATGGCCCACTCGCCGCCGCAGCGATGCAAATGGTCAGCACAGAAATCACCGCAAGAAGCTTTCGTACCGGCACGCATTCATTCTCCGCCCGCCCACGGGCCGGCAGCAAGAAGAGGATTTGACAGCGCAGGGGCTTTGCCCGTAGCTTTGGAGTGGATGCAGAGCCTCCGCCATCACGGCCACCACCATGGGACAACCATGCCGGCGGACTGCCATGGCCTGAGCTAATCGGCCAGAGAGATCGAAGAGAAACACCCAAGCCCGCCGGCGAATGACGCTGGTGGGTTTTTTCGTGTTCGGAGCAAGAATTCAACCCCAACCGGGGACAAAGACAGGATGAGAAATGAACGAGAAGACAGCGGCAATTGATTTCGAGAAAATGGATGGCCTCGTACCAGGGATCGTGCAGGATGCGCGCACCGGCGAGGTTTTGATGCTGGGCTTTCTAAATCCGGCCAGCTATGCCAAGACGCAGGAGACCGGCTTTGTGACCTTCTGGAGCCGTACCCGCCAGAAGCTGTGGATGAAGGGCGAGACCAGCGGCAACCGGCTGCGCGTGGTTTCGGCGGCGACCGACTGTGACAACGATACGCTGCTGTTCCGCGTGGAGGTTGAGGGCGATGGTTTGGTTTGCCACGAGGGCACAGTGAGCTGCTTTACCCGGCCGATCACTGTGGGGGCGGAGGTGAGCCGTGGCTAGCAAGCTTCGACTGGGAATTCCCAAAGGCAGCCTGCAGGATGCGACTATCGCACTCTTCAAGCGCGCGGGATGGAATATCTACGCCGACGGCCGCTCTTACTTTCCTTCGATCGACGACAGTGACATCGAATGCATGCTGATTCGCGCGCAGGAGATGGCGCGCTACGTGGATCACGGCGTGCTCGATGCGGGTTTAACTGGCATCGACTGGGTGGTCGAGAGCGGTTTGCACGTCGCCAGCGTGACCACGCTGACCTATGCCAAGCAAAGCCGGCGCAAGGTGCGCTGGGTTCTGGCCGTGCCCGAGGCGAGCGGCTACGAAAAGGCCGAGGATCTCGAAGGCAAGATCATCGCTACGGAGCTTGTGGAAGTGAGCAAGCGATACTTTGCCTCGAAGGGCGTGAATGTGAAGGTGGAGTTTAGTTGGGGCGCGACCGAAGTGAAGCCACCCATGCTCGCTGACGCGATTGTTGAAGTGACGGAGACCGGCAGCTCGCTCAAAGCCAACCACCTGAAGATCATCGATACGGTGATGGAGAGTGAGACGCACCTGATTGCAAGCAAGGCCGCGCTTGCCGACACGTGGAAACGCCAGAAGATCGACCAGATCGCGCTCATGCTGCGCGGCGCGATCGATGCGCAGGCGCAGGTGGGGCTGATGCTCAACGTGAAGCGCGGGGACCTGGAAGCCGTGCTGGCTGTCCTGCCGGCTCTGAATTCGCCGACCATTTCGCGGTTGAGCGATTCGGAGTGGGTTGCAGTGAATACGATTCTCGAAGAGCGCGTAGCGCGCGACGTGATCCCGCGGCTGAAGGCCGCGCGGGCCACGGGGATCGTCGAGTATCCGCTGAACAAAGTGGTGCTGTGACGAGAGAAGAGCGATGAAACTGATCCGGACCACAGGGCGAAATGCGCGGGAGGCGGCGGAGACACTGGCTGCTCTCGAACAGCGCGGCGCCGCGGCGCTGGACTCGGTGCTGCCCGCAGTGAAGCGGATTGTGTCCGATGTGCGCAAGCTCGGCGACCGCGCACTGCTGCGCTACGCGGCGAAGTTCGACGGGCTAGCCGGGCCGGACGCGATGCGCGTGACAAAGGAAGAGATGGCGGCGGCGTGGGAGGCACTCGATCCTGCGCTTCGCGACGCGCTCACCGTCGCTGCCGATCAAATTCGCGCTTTTGCGCAGCGGCAGATGCCGGCATCGTGGAGTGATTCCCCGGTGAAGGGCCTGACGACTGGCCAGCTTGTGCGCCCACTCGGTTCCGTCGGTTGCTATGTGCCGAGCGGACGCCATCCGCTCCCTTCGACGTTGCTCATGACGGCGATTCCGGCGCAGGTGGCGGGCGTTTCGCGGATTGTCGCGGTTTCGCCGAAACCGGCGCCGGAGACATTGGCCGCGGCGCATCTGCTCGGGATCGAGGAGTTCTATCGGCTGGGTGGAGCGCACGCCGTGGCGGCATTGGCCTATGGAACCCAGAGCCTGCCGCGTGTCGACAAGATTATGGGACCGGGAAATCTATACGTAACGGCCGCCAAGCGCTTCGTCGCGTTTGATTGCGCCATCGACATGCTGGCCGGACCGACGGAGATCGTGGTCACAAGCGAACGAGGCAAGGCGGCCGACATTGCAAGCGACCTTGTCGCGCAGGCGGAACACGATCCCGAGGCGCTGGCGATCTTTGTGACGACGCGCGAGGACTTGGCGCGTGCGGTGATGGCTGAGGCGAAGGAGCGCAGCCGTAACAATGCCGTGGCGCGCGAGGCGCTCAAGCGAAACGGTTTGGTGATTGTGGCGGGTTCGGCCGAGGAGGCGCGGCAAATCACGAATCGCCTTGCGCCTGAACACCTGACGGTGGATGCGGCAAGCGATCTGGCCTGGGTGCAGAATGCAGGATCGGTCTTCGTCGGCCGCTGGTCTGCGCAGCCCATGGGTGACTACATCTCCGGGCCGAATCACACGCTGCCAACCGGTGGCATGGCGCGGGTGCGCGGCGGATTGAGCGTGAACGACTTCGTGAAGCTCATCACCGTGCAGCAGTATACGGCGCAAAGCGTGCAGGAGTTGGGACCGAAAGCTGCGCTCCTTGCCGAAGCGGAAGGACTCTTTGGCCATGCAGAGGCTATTCGTACCCGCATCAGGAGGAGGGCCCGTGGCTGAAACAACGACGACAGTGGCTCCCGCGCCGCGAGCGCGCGTGCAGGCGATGAAGGAGTACCACCCTCCGCTTGGAAGCCGCGATGCGATGCGGCTGGACTTCAACGAGAACACACTCGAGTGCTCACCGAAAGTGCGCGAAGCTCTCGCCGCGATTTCGGCTGGAGCGTTGACGCGGTATCCCGAGCGCGAGCCGGTCGAGGCGATTGTGGCCTCGCATCTGGGCCTGCGCCCAGAGCAAGTAGCGCTGACCAACGGCGTGGATGGGGCGATTCACGTGCTTTTCGAAACGTTTCTCGATGCCGGCGACGAAGTGTTGATGCCCGTGCCCACGTACACTATGTATGAGGTCTACGCCTCGGCGACAGACGCGCGCGTGGTCGCAGTGCAGGCCGCGGACGATCTTCAATTCCCCTTTGACAGGCTGATCGCGGCCATTACGCCCCGAACGAAGGTGATTGCAATTGCCAATCCCAACAGCCCATCGGGCTCGGTGGCTACGCGCGGGCAGTTGCTCGAACTGGCGCAGCGCGCACCGCAAGCAGTGCTGCTGGTGGACGAGGCGTACTTCCATTTTCACGGCGAAACGATGATGGACCTCGTGCGAACGCTGCCGAATCTCGTTGTGGCGAGGACGTTTTCGAAGGCCTATGGGCTGGCGGGATTGCGCCTGGGCCTGTTGGCCGGGCCGGCGGGGCTGATGCGTTGGGTGCGGCGCGTGCTTTCGCCCTACAGTGTGAACTCGCTGGCGCTGGCGTGCCTGCCGCGGGCGCTTGAAGACACAGCGTACCTCGACTGGTATGTGGGCGAAGTGCTGGCGGCGCGTACTGAATTTGAAGCGGCGCTCGATGCGGCTGGGATCAGGCGCTGGCCGAGCCGTGCCAACTTTATTCTCGTGGAGATTGGCGCACGGCACGCGGAGTTTGTGCGGCTGATGCGCGATGCAGGCGTGTTGGTGCGCGACCGATCGAGCGATCCCGGCTGCGATGGCCGCGTGCGCATCACCATCGGGACGCGCGCACAGATGAGGCAAGCCGTTACGGCGCTGAACAACGCCCTGGCCACGCTGCGCACGGAAGGCAGGAAATGATGACAGCGAAAATCAAATCACGAAAGCTGGGTGCCCCGGGTCTCGATTTTGAGACCCGGGAAAGCACGAACGTAAGAAAGCGGAAGGCAACAATCGCGCGCAACACCAACGAGACGCGCATCGAGATCGAGCTGACGATCGAGGGACAAGGACGGTACAACGTCTCGACCGGAATTCGTTTCTTCGATCACATGCTGGAGCTGTTTACGCGGCACGGCGCATTTGACCTCGACCTCGCCTGCAAAGGCGATCTGGATGTCGACCAGCACCACACCGTGGAAGACGTCGGGATCGCGCTCGGCGAAGCGTTTGACCGCGCATTGGGCGACAAGCGCGGCATTCTTCGCGCAGGCTATTTTGTGATGCCAATGGATGAAACTCTGGCAATTGCGGCAGTGGATTTAAGCGGACGCGCGGCGTTTGCTGTCGACACGAAGGTGCGCACGCGCATGGTAGGCAATCTGCAGACCGAGCTGGTGACAGACTTTTTCGAGGGGTTCGCCCGCGGTGCGCGGGCCAATGTGCACGTGAAGACCATGTACGGCCGCTCGAATCACCACAAAATCGAGGCGATCTTCAAGGCATTTGCGCGGGCGCTGCGTGTGGCCTGCTCACGCGATAAGCAACTGGGCAAGATGCTGCCGAGCACGAAGGGGTTGCTCTAATGCGTGTCACCGTCATCGACTACAAGGCCGGCAACCTGACCTCGGTGCTCAAGACGCTGCGGCATCTTGGTGCGGAGACGGTCGTGACCGACGGCGATTTGTCGTTGGTTGAGTCGGCGGAGCGCATCGTGTTGCCGGGAGTGGGGCATTTTGCGGCGACGGAGCGCCTGGACGCGACGGGACTGAGGGGCGCTATCCGCGCAGCAATTGCGCGCGGCGTGCCGTTCCTGGGTATCTGCGTAGGCATGCAGTGGCTCTATGCGGGATCGAGCGAAGCGCCGATGCAACCAGGACTCGGACATTTCCCGGAATCGTGCACGCGCTTTGCCGAAAGCTCAGAAAAAGTTCCGCACGTGGGTTGGAACTCACTCGAAGTGCGGAAAGGCTCGCGGCTGCTGGCGGGCGTAGAGCCGGGCGAGTTCGTCTACTTCACGCACTCCTTCAAAGCTCCCGTTACCGTCGATACCGCGGCCGTCACGCATTACATCGAGCCGTTCGCTTCAGCCGTCGAGCGCGCGAACGTGATGGGCGTCCAGTTTCATCCGGAGAAGTCAGGCGCGACGGGATTGAAGATTCTGCGCAATTTTCTTGCGTGGCAGGCGAAGGGAGCCGCATGCTGACCAAGCGCATCATCGCCTGCCTCGACGTGCACGCGGGCCGCGTGGTGAAGGGCGTGCAGTTTGTCGATCTCGTCGACGCGGGCGATCCGGCGACGCAGGCCGCGCGGCACGCGCGCGAGGGTGCGGACGAGATTGTGCTGCTGGACATTACCGCAACGCACGAGGGACGGCAGACGCTGCTCGATACGGTGCGGCGCACGGCACGCGAGCTGTTTGTGCCGTTCTGCGTGGGCGGAGGCATCAAGTCGGCGCGCGACGCTGAGCAGGTATTTGAGGCGGGCGCGGACAAAGTGAGCATCAACTCCGCAGCTCTGGCCGACCCCACGCTCATCAGTGCCATCGGCGCGAGCTTCGGCGCGCAGGCCGTCGTTGTAGCAATCGACGCTCGCCGCGATCCCTCGGCCGCCGACCCGGTGCGCGAGGCGCAAGTGTTCGTGCAGGGGGGGCGGCGCCCCATTGGCCGTACCGTCGTCGAGTGGGCTCGCGAAGCCGAAGAGCGCGGCGCAGGCGAGATTCTCTTGACGTCGATGGATGCGGACGGGACGCGCACCGGCTTTGACTGTGAATTAACCGCAGCGGTAAGCGAGGTCGTCGGAATTCCCGTGATCGCCTCGGGCGGCGCGGGAACTGTGGCGCACTTTGCCGATGTGTTCGGGCGCGGAAGAGCCGATGCGGCGCTCGCGGCCAGCATCTTTCATTTTGGCGTGTCGACTTCGCGCTCGCTCAAAGAGGAACTTGCGCAGGCAGGCGTTGCGGTGAGGCTGCCGTGCTGATTCCTTCGATTGATTTGATGGGCGGCCGCATAGTGCAGCTTGTACAGGGCGAGAAACTGCGCCTCGCGTTTGACGATTTTGAATATTGGATCGAAAGATTTTCCAAATTTACCTTGGTCCAGTTGATCGACCTGGACGCGGCGCTGCGGCAGGGCGACAACTCCGCGCTGGTGGAGCAGATTGCAAAGCGGCTGCCGGTGCAAGCCGGCGGCGGCATTCACTCCATTGAGCGCGCGCGTCAGGTGCTGGATGCTGGCGCGAAGCGCGTGATCATCGGGTCGGCACTCTTCTCGGCGGAAGGCACGGTCAATACGGCGTTCGCTGCGGAGTTGGCCGGGAACGTGGGCGCGGAACGCGTTGTCGCCGGAATCGATACGAAGAACGGCCGTATTGCGGTGAAGGGCTGGAAAGCGCAGGTGGAGCTGACGCCGGATGAGGCAATTCCGCAGCTTGAGCCCTACGCCGCTGCATTTCTCTACACGCATGTAGACGGCGAAGGATTGATGCAGGGCTTTCCCATCGAAACCGCGGCGCGTTTGCGCAAACTCACACAACGGCAACTCATCGTGGCCGGAGGCATTCGCAGCCAGCAGGAAGTGGACGCACTGGATGCGATTGGCGCCGATGCGGTGGTGGGGATGGCGGTGTACACGGAGCTGCTGGCGGTTTGATCGCAGACGGTACTGCGCTTTCGAAAAAGAAAGCTAGAGCATTTCTAATTTAAGTATAGACAGTTATGTGAGACAATGTCTCCGCCGACGTAGGGGCGGCGGAGATGCAGTCCTATTCACAAGATTTACGGGATCGTGTGCTTTGGGCTTTGGAGCGCGGAGAAAAACCGACGCACATTGCCCGGCGGCTGGAGATCAGCCGGGGCTGGGTGTACCAGGTGCGTGATCGGATCCATGAGACAGGCGAGCGCACCAGTTTTCAGATCGGTGGCCATCGGCGCTCTCGTATCGCCAGCCTGGAGTCGGAAGTGCGCTCCTGGATCAAAGCCGAGCCCGATCTTTCCTTGGCAGAAATCTGTGACCGGCTGGCCGAACAAGGGGTCTCGGTCAAAGTGGGGGCGTTGTGGCATCAACTGAACAAATGGAATCTAACCTTCAAAAAAAACCCTGCACGCCAGCGAGCAAGATCGGCCAGACGTGCAGTTGGCACGCAAGGCGTGGCTGGAAGCGCTGCTCACGATGAACGTAGAAAAGCTCGTATTCATCGATGAAACATGGACTTCCACCAATATGACCCGCGCCTACGGCCGATCTCCAAAGGGCAGCTGCTGTATCGGTTCTGCCCCTTACGGTCACTGGCAAACAACCACCTTCGTGGGCGCGCTGCGGCACAAGAAGATCTCCGCACCGATGGTAATCGAAGCGCCCATGGACGGAGAGGTTTTCCTGGAATATGTGCGCTTGGTCCTGTGTCCCACGCTCACGCCGGGAGACACCGTCATCCTCGACAACCTCGGCAGCCATAAGGTAGACGGGGTAGAACAGGCCATCGTCGCCACCGGAGCGTCCGTACTCTATCTGCCACCGTATTCTCCCGATCTGAACCCCACCGAAAAGCTCTTCTCCAAGCTCAAGGCACTGCTCCGCAAAGCCGCCAAGAGGAGTGTCGACGCCCTCTGGCAGGAAATCGGAAAACTGCTCGACTCTATCTCTTCAGATGAGTGCTCGAACTACTTCCTGTCTTGCGGTTATGTAAACACTTAAATTAAAAACGCTCTAGCGAGAACGGTAGGCACGGGCCGGCTCGGATCACACAGGATCGGCGATTTTCTTAGGAACTTGTTGAAATTTGCCGCAGAGTAGCGGATTGCCTTGTGCTTTGCGGCCCTTATCTGGTCAAAAGCCGTTTGAACTGTGTATCGGGCCTGTGTTTATAGGGTGTTGCGGTGCTCAAGGAAGTATCTCCAAGGCCCGCAACCGCCGCTCAGGCATACTGCTCCGTGAGCCTTCCTGATGGTTGAGCCATTAGTTTGGGTAGCCGGATCAGGTTATGTGCAGCGCAGCTGAAGACGAACAACCAATCCACTTTGTCCAATCCTCGTAACTTGACCTGGCGCAGTGGGCCGGTTTGCTTCAGCCAGCCAAAGCCCTTCTCCACCAGCCAACGCCGGCTGAGGCTGATGGCGTATCCGGGTTGTCGCGTGGTTCTTCGATCCAGGTTGCTGGTGCGGCCCTTGTCGTTCTTCGCAACATGGGGTGTCACGTTCAACTCCCGCACCGTGAGCACGAAATCCTTCGCGTCGTAAGCCTTGTCCGCACCCACGGTGATGCGCCGTGAGCGGCCCCGTTGCTTTTGCTCAAGCATCAGCAACGCGGCGTCGCGCTCGGCGAAACCATCGGCGTGCGTCACCATCGCCGCGGCAATCAACCCGTTCCGGTTCTCCACAAGCGCGTGGCCCAAGTAGCTCAGCTTCGACTCCTTGCCGTAGCTCTTTTTGTACAGCCGCGCATCAGCGTCTGTGGTCGATTCATGCGTCTTGTTCGAGCGGCTCTGGCCGCGGAAATCCGTGCCCTCGTCGTCGTCCGAGCCGTCCTTCAAGCGAAAGCTCTTCTGCGAGGCCCAGGCCTGAATCAGCGTGCCGTCCACCGTGAAGTGCTCGTCGCTCATGAACCGCTTGGCCTGCTTGTTCACTTCGGCAAAGAACCGCTGCGCCACATCGGAGGTCAGCAGTCGATCGCGGTTCTTCGAGAACACCGCGTGGTTCCACACCGCATCGTCCATGCCCAAACCCACGAACCAGCGGAACAGCAGGTTGTAGTCGATCTGCTCGACCAGAAGCCGTTCCGAGCGCACCGAGTAGAAAACCTGAAGCAACAGTGCCCGCAGGATGTACTCCGGTGCAACGGACGGACGCCCCGAGTCTGCGTACAGCGCATCGAACTCCGGACTCAGCGTCCGCAACACCGTGTCGGTCAGCTTGCGAACCGCTCGCAGCGGGTGATCCTGCGGCACCCGCTGCTCCAAAGAAACATAGCTGAACATCCCGTCCTGAATCCGCTCGTCTCCACGCATACTCATTAGACGAGCAATAACAACTTCCCGTCGCAGAAGAGTGCCTATTTCAACAAG
>CAWHVN010000013.1:0-43061 GCA_963832805.1 uncultured Acidobacteriaceae bacterium
TTTTGCCGGCCGGCCTCAGATTCCGGTGTAGCATTGATCCAATGACGCCCCTGAAGCCCTCGCGCCGATCGCAAAAATCGCGGCCAGCAACCCGCAAGCCGAGGGCGGCAGGCAAGCCGGCCAAGCAGCTCATCATCCTCACCGGAATCTCCGGCGCCGGCAAGGCCTCGGCGCTCAAGGCCTTCGAGGACCTGGGTTATCACTGTGTCGACAATCTCCCGCTCGAATTGCTGCCCCATTTCGCCGTCCTCGTCGGCAAATCCACTGAGGTCGAACGCGCCGCCATCGTTGTCGATGTTCGCGAGGGCGCCACACTCGACCGCCTGCCCGAAATCCTCAAGAGCGTCAAGAAACTTCTTGAGACCCGCGTCGTCTATCTCGACGCTCAGGACGCCGTGCTCGTCCGCCGCTACTCTGAGACGCGCCGCCCGCACCCACTCGGCCAATCGGAAACAGTCTGGCGCTCCATCGTCGAAGAACGTCAGCTCCTTGATCCCATCCGCAACGTCGCCGACACGCTCATTGACACTTCCAACTTCAACGTCCACGAGCTGCGCGCCGACATCCTCGCCCGCTTCGGCCACGAGAAGCAATCCAGGCGCCTCCTCATCTCCTGCCTGAGTTTTGGCTTCAAAAATGGCGTTCCCCTTGACGCCGATATGGTCTTCGATGTGCGTTTCCTGCCCAATCCGCACTTCGTGCCCGAATTTCGCAGGAAGACCGGCCTCGATCCCAAAGTCGCTGCCCACGTCCGCGGATTTCCCCAGACAACGGAGTTCCTCAATCGCGTGACCAAGCTCATGCTCTACCTCCTTCCGCACTACGTGGAGGAAGGCAAGAGCTACCTCACCGTCGCCTTCGGCTGCACCGGCGGTCAGCACCGCAGCGTGATGATGGCCGAGGAGCTCGGTAAGCGTCTCCGCAAAGCCGGCTACCAGGTCAAAGCCCTACATCGTGACATCGTCCGCTAGACCTTCAGTTGTGTTCGAAAGTGTGCTGGCAGATCAGCGGCCCGGCAGTTCATCAAGCCAGCTGCTCATCGCGTCCGCCGCTTCCTTGTTCACATCCTCTGACGGATTCAGCCAGACAAGCATCTTTTGCGCCGCGACCCTCTTGTAAGCCTCAGGCTCATGCGTCTCGCGACTTTGATTTGTCGCATCCGAGCGCTCGAACCACAGCATCGGAACCCGCACCGCCGCAGCCGCTGCATCCAGATCGTAGCGGTCGCGAACCAGCAGCCGCGCGGGAACCAGCCGCGCCCGCGCATCGTTGAAGATCGCTTCCGCCGGATCGTTCATCGGCGAATCCACCACCACCCCCGCCAGCTCCGGATGCTCGGCGGCAACTTCGAGTGCCAGATTCGCTCCCAGGCCCGTGCCATCCAACACAATCGATCCAGCGTCGATTTGCCGCGTCCCGATCAGGTAATCAAGCGCCCATTCTGCATCCTGGCGCCAGTTTCGCTCGCTCGGCCGTGCAAACTGGCTTGCTCCATAGCCGCGATAGTCAAAGGCCAGCACGTTCTCGCCCACGGCGTGCAGCCGCACCAGCGCGTCCACGGTGTCTCCAAGGTTGCCGTCCTGGCCGTGCAGATAAATCACAGTGAACCGCGCCAGTCGAGCTCCCTGCGCCGCCGGAATCCACCATCCCTTCAACCGCGGCACGCCCGTATCCGTCGCCGCAAATGCCACCGGATCAAAAGCCAATCCAGCGTTGGCCGGCGTTCTTGCCACTGCCGCCGCCGGATGGTAGAGCAGTTGCCAGCTCCCCTGCCAGAAAAGCAGGCACAACCCCAGCCATCCGCAAGCGGCCGCGGCCGCAATCGTCCCGCACATCGCAACCAGCAGCCATCGCCCCGAGACAAGCGGCGGCTTCACGCGGCCCTTTTTGCCGTTCGCATCTTGCCTGTCGCCTGCGTCTTCCTTGGCGCCCACCGCCGGCCTTCTCGGCCCAACCTGCTTCTGTGGTTTTTTGCGCGACATGATTGTGGTTTTCGGCTCTTCCGTTCCAACCCGCGGAATCACTTCCATCCTAACCATCGCCGCTTCAAACTTCGCTCCGCACTCGGGTGTATATTTCTCCTTGGTGTGAACGAATCCATCTACGGGAAGCGACCCACATGGCAACCGCAAATCACGAAGTCACAATGCCGGCAGCGAATGAAGTCCTACTTATTACCAGCGGCGATCTGCGCCTCTCCGCCAACCAGGTGTGCTGGCCCGCGCAGCGCGACATGGAAGAAAAACTCACCGCTGCATTCGCGCAAAAATGCGTCAAGCTCGTCCGCGCCCACGCTTACGACGAAAAACTGAAGCACGGCTTCATCTCCTCGCAGCGCATGGGCATGGACGTCTTCATGAAAATTCATCCTCAGGCTCGCCTCGTCTTCGCCACCGCGGCGTGGCAGTACAGCCATCATGTCCTGCCCGGACTGCGCTCGCACCATGGACCCATCCTCACCGTCGCCAACTGGTCCGGCCAGTGGCCGGGACTCGTCGGCCTGCTCAATTTGAACGGCTCACTCGTCAAGGCCGGAAAGCCATTCTCATCGATCTGGAGCAGGGAATTCACCGACGCATATTTCCAAAAAGCGCTCGATGAATGGCTCCGCGACGGCAAGATCACGCACGATCTCTCGCACGTTCACGCTCTCGACAGGAGCAAGCTGCCCGCCGCCAGCGCCAAGCTAGGCGCCGAGCTCGCCGCCGCACTCAAGCATCGCAAAGCCATCATGGGTGTCTTCGATGAAGGCTGCATGGGCATGTACAACGCCATCATCGACGACGAGCTGCTCAATCCCGCCGGAATCTTCAAGGAGCGCCTGAGCCAGTCCGCCCTCGTGGCCAAAATGCGCACGGTCAGCTCAGCCGAAGCGCAGGCTGTCTATCAGTGGCTCGTCGCCAAAGGCGTCAAATTCGCGTTCGCCAAGGATGCTTCGACTGAGCTCACGCTCGATCAGGTGCTCGATCAGTGCAGGATGTACATCGCAGCCGTCCGCATCGCTCATGACTTCGGCTGCGACGCCATCGGCATTCAGTATCAACAGGGCCTCAAGGACATGGTGCCCGCTTCCGATCTGGCGGAAGGCATGTTGAACAACGCCGATCGTCCTCCGGTCTGCGCGGAAGGGAGTACCAACGAGCTTTATGCCGGCAGTCCGCTCCCGCACTTCAACGAAGTCGACGAGTGCGCTGGCGTCGATGCACTGGTCACCAATCTCTGTTGGAAGGCGCTCGGCCTCGACCCCTCAACCACCCTTCACGATGTGCGTTGGGGCGAGCACTACAAGGGCGCCAGCGGTTCCAGCCCAGGCGCTGCCAGTTCCGAAAATAGCGCTGCGAGCCCTCACAATAGCGCCGGCGGCTCTGGGAAAATCGACGCCTTCGTCTGGCTGCTCCAAATCTCCGGCGCAGCTCCCGCCAATCATTTTGTCGGCGGCTATGCGGGCGCCGTCAGCGAGCGCCAGCCCGCCATGTATTTCCCCCTCGGCGGCGGATCGCTCAAAGGCGTGGGCAAGCCCGGCGAAATCGTCTGGAGCCGCGTTTTTGTCGAGGGAGGCGCTCTCCATGCTGATCTCGGTCGCGGCACGGTCGTCAGTCTGCCCGCTGCAGAGACCGAACGCCGCTGGCGCGAAACCACGGTGCAGTGGCCCATCGTCCACGCCATCCTGCACGGCGTCAGCCAGAATCAGATGATGGCCCGCCACCGCGCCAACCACGTGAACATCGCCTACGCGCCTTCGCCTGATTCCGCCGACAAAGCTCTCGCAACCAAAGCCGCCATGCTCGCGGAACTCGGCTTGCACGTCCATCTTTGCGGCGTCAGGCAGTAGGTTAAGCGTCGCTCTTGGTAGCGCCGGTCTCCCGACCGGCTGTACTGGCGGCGTCCACGCCGCCAGTTGCGACGCTGGCGAATCGGAATGTTGCCTAATCCTTTCGGCGTTCTTCTCCGAAAGGGTCGGATTGCACAAGCTTCAACTTACCTCGAACCAGCTAGCAGCTAGAAGCTGTCTTTTCACGACCGCATTTCTTCCGCCGTAATCTCCGCCGCCATCTCCCTCGCTGCCGGAACAATCCCCATCTCCTGGTAAATCGGCCGCACTACGCGCCGCAGCGCCGGCAGTTGGGTCACGAACCACGCCGACCCAAGCACCACCACCACGCCGTTCACGATCACTGTCCATTGCGCCCCGGCCAAAACCATTCCCGACACGATCCAGATCGGCGTCGGCGGAATGACATGGGCCAGCGCTCCTGCCAACAAACTTCCGAACGGAGCCATCCCCACGAAAGCCATCGTGTAGTAGCTCATCACGCGCCCGCGCTTGTCTTCGTGCACCAGCGTCTGGATGATCGTATTGCTCGCCGCCATTCCCTGCATCATGCCCATTCCCGCCACCAGCACCATCAGCATCGAGAGCCAGAAAACGTGCGACAGCCCGAAGCCGATCAGTCCCAAACCAAACACAGCCGCGGCAACCGGAATCATCCGGATCAGCCCGCGCACGCTCTTCCGCGCAGCCAGCGAAAGCGCGGAGACGAGCGCGCCCACGCCCATCGCTCCCATCAGGAACCCCAGAGTGTGCGGTCCGCCATGCAGCACCCGCGCCGCAAAAATCGGCATCAGCACCACAAACGGCATGCCCATCAGGCTCACCACGGCAAACAGCGTCAAAATCGTGCGGATGGGCAGGAATCCGGAAACGTAACTCCAGCCCTCCTTCAATTCCGTCAGCGTCGATGTCGCCGCCCGCCGCGCCGCGGCAACATTCAGCCGCATCATCAAGAGGGATGCAATCACAGCAATGTAACTGATCCCGTCGATCAGAAAGCACCAGCCCTCGCTCGTCGCCGCTATCAACATCCCGGCCAGCGACGGCCCGATCAACCGCGCCACGTTGACCATGGACGAATTGATTGCAATGGCGTTGCCCAGATCGGCGCGGTCGACCACCATCTGCACCATGAACGCCTGCCGCCCCGGCATATCGAAGGCGTTGATGAGGCCCTGCATGACGCTCAAAATCAGAATCAATTCAATGGTGATGTGTCCTGAAAGCGTGAGCGCGGCCAGCAGAAACGACTGAATCATGGCCAGTGTCTGCGTCCACACCAGCACTTGCCTGCGGTTCAGCCGATCCACCCAAACCCCTGCGAAAGGCGCGAAGAGAAACGTCGGAATCTGTCCCGCGAAGCTCACCGTGCCCAGCAGCAGCGCCGACCCCGTCAGCCGGTACACCAGCCACGACGTCGCAATGCGCGTCATCCACGTGCCGATCAGCGAGATCGTCTGCCCGCCGAAAAACAGCCTGAAGTTGCGATGCCGCAGCGCGCGCCACGCGTGCGATGCGCCGCTCAATGCGCGTGTCTTTCCCTCCGCGTCCGGGGCTTCCGGCGGCGAGCTCGTTTCAGGATCTCGACGCGTTTCGACCCGTCCCGCATCTCGTCCCGCATCGCTCACTCTTCAGCTGCCTTCGCCGCGATTCCTTCCGCTGCGGCAATGTTCTTCATCAATTCCGCGGGGACATTGTGGCGGCCGCGCAGATAATCCGCGGAGTTATAGGAAATCCAGACTTTTCCGGCTTCGTCTTCCCAAACAAGAATCTTCAGCGGCAGATCGATGGCAATGCTTGGCGCCGCCACCATCACCGGCGTGCCTGCCTTCGGGTTCCCGAAGATCAGCAGCTTGGTGGGGCGCATCTTCATCCCCGCCTTTTCCGCCTCGCCGCTATGATCCACAAGCGCAAATAAAGTCACTCCCTTCGCTTCCAGAAGGTCGCGCACCCTCTCGACTGTCCGGTGCACCGAATGACGGCTGGCTATGTCGACAATTCCGCTCGCGCTCATATCCGAAATCATACGTGAGCCCATCGCAATGGCGTTGAACGCAAATTGAAAGGCCCCTCGCCGCGGCGAGAGGCCTGGTCTTTCGAGCGCCGCGCTCAGCTCACACGCTCGATCGTCACCGACTCCAGCACCACCGGCTTGTGCGGCTTGTCCTGCGCGTTGCGCGGCACCTTCGAGATCTTGGTCACCACGTCCTCGCCCTCCACCACCTCGCCGAAGATCGTGTGGTTGCCGGTGAGCCACGGCGTCGCCGCCACCGTAATAAAAAACTGGCTGCCATTCGTATTCGGGCCAGAATTGGCCATGGCCAGCTTGCCCGCCTTATCGAACTTATGCGCCGATCCCCTCGTCTCGTCCTGAAAGCGGTAGCCCGGCCCGCCCATTCCGGTGCCCGCCGGATCGCCGCCCTGAATCATGAAATCGGGAATCACGCGGTGAAAAATCGTGCCGTTGTAAAGCTTTTCCTTTGATTTGGCGCGCGTCACGGGATGCGACCACTCCTTCGCGCCTTCGGCCAGCTCGATAAAGTTCTTAACGGTGATGGGCGCGTCGGCCTCGAAAAGCCGAACAGTGATTTTGCCTTCCGTGGTCTTGAAAACGGCGTACGTTCCTGCTGCAAGTGCCATGAATTCTCCTGGGTTTCTTGATCTCTGATCTCTGTTCTCTGATCTCCGCTCTCAGCCTTCTCGGTCCCTCGTTCCCTTGGTCCCTCGGTCCCTGCCTTTACG
Source organism: uncultured Acidobacteriaceae bacterium (assembly GCA_963832805.1). GTDB lineage: Bacteria > Acidobacteriota > Terriglobia > Terriglobales > Acidobacteriaceae > Telmatobacter. The sequence continues at coordinate 6,575 of CAWHVN010000013.1, forward strand.
GCATCGGCTGCCCTTCGCGCACAATCGTCACCTTTTTCAGCACAACCGGCGCCAGCGGCTTGTCATTCGAGTCGCGCGGCACGCGCGCAATCGCCTTCACCACTGCCACGCTCGCATCGTCACATTGGCCAAAGAGCGTGTAGTGCTGATCGAGAAAATCCGTCGCCTGTTCCGTGATAAAGAACTGGCTCCCATTCGTATTCGGTCCGCTGTTTGCCATCGCCAGCCGTCCCGGCCGGTCGAAATTCAGGTTGGGATCGAATTCGTCATTGAAGCTATAGCCGGGATCGCCCATCCCGGTCCCCGTCGGATCGCCGCCCTGAATCATGAACTGCGGAATCACGCGATGAAAAATCGTCCCGTCGAAGTACGGCTTGTGGTGCTCGACTCTTTTCGTCGCGGGATCGGTCCAGTCCTTCGTGCCCTCGGCCAGTCCGATGAAGTTGGCCACCGCCTTCGGCGCCTGCTTTTGGTAGAACTGGCAGGTAATCCGGCCCATCGATGTGTCCATCACCACAAACGGCCCGTTAGGAACCGTCGTTGCCTCCGCCGTCGCCTGCGGCGCATCGGGAACGTCTTGACTCGCGGATGGGCTCGCGGGTGGAGTGGACTGTTGACCAAACAAAACGAAGGCCGCGCCGGCAACACCGGCTACGGCCAGGGCAGAGAAGAGAAGCGTGCGCTGAATGTTCATGCCGATCTTGAGGGTAAATCATGCGGCGTGCAGCCTGCCAGCGTCTCCGCGCCGGTGTATTGGCCCATTTGGGTTGGCTTTGCAGGGTGCGGGCTTAACCTCCCTACCCCTGGTCCTCGCCCCCGCCCCCGCCCCCGCAACCCCTCGCCATCACATTCCATGAGGCCAAAGCAGTGGTATGATGGCGCGTCATTTTGTTCGGCTCAGGAGGATGACTTGAAATACGGCATCGTTTTCGCAATCGCGGCATTGGCTCTTTTGGCGGGGTGCGGACCCCAGAACTCCGGCATTCCGGTTAAGCCCAGATTCACGGGGCCTCCTTACCATCTCGCCCTGGCCGCGCCGCCCGCCAAGCCCAACAAGGCGGGCCTCACTATTCCGCCCATCAAGTACACTGCGGATCCCAACGCGCCTCAGGACTCCCTCGATAAAAGAGCCATTCTCGTTGTGCGCATCGACACTTCGAGCCTTAAGAGTAAAGGGCAGATGACGATGGACCAGATCATCATGGGTGCGGTCGATATCCCCGGCTCGGACGGCGCCCTTCCCGCCGACTACATGGACGCGACCGACCAGAGTCTGGCCACGCTTCTCGAAGAGTACTGCGTCAAGGGAAAAGTTAAAATCACCGTGGCGCTTACCCGGTCATCGCTCTCGAGCACCGCCGGAGACGCCGAAATCAATGACAAGCTTCTTTCCGGCTGGCTGCCGATCGACCTTGTCTTCAAGAACCCCCATCCCGGCTGCTAAGGCGGCCTCACTGGAGGAAGCAGGCGCCCCTCAGGCCCCTTGAACCCAACGCGCCCAAACCCGGGCCTTCAGGCCTGGAGCCCCACCGACCTGTCAAATCCACTTTGAAATCACGGCAAACTATTGATGACACGCAAGCCATTCATTTGCGGCAAACAGAATCGGGCACATCAACCCACCCCCAAGAATTTGAGAAACAAAGAGCGCGGCGAAGGCGCGTTCAGATCCGTGCCTCAACCGGATCCCCTCCCGCCACGACCAAGGGTGCCCATCCCCGGGGTCCCCGCGGACGGGTCTTGGTCCGTGGGGTGGAAGTAAGAGCCACATTGCATAACTTCTGAAAGGGCTACAACAACTCAGGAACCGGTCTAACTGCGCGCTGTTTTATAATCGCTGTCCGGGGGAAATCAAGAACTCAATTCAGCGCAGAGAGCCAACTTCGGCTCTCGCGCCCCGTGCGATGGAACGAAAGGAGTTTTCGCAATGCGAACCTTCCTTGGTGTTGCAGCGGTTTCAGGCGCCCTTCTTCTCGCCGGCTGTTCAGGTTCTCCAATTTCCAACACGATGCAAACAGGAGCGGACCAGGGGGTGACGCTCAAGGGCAGGGTATACGGCGGGGAGCAGCCCATTTCTGGCGCCAGCCTCTACCTGTACGCGGCCAGTACCACCGGCTACGGCGGCGCATCGGTATCTCTGCTCAACAGTGACGTGCTCACTCAGACTCCCGCCGGCGGCCAGGACAACAGCGGCAACTACTACGTGACTACCGCGTCGGACGGCAGCTTCAACATCGGCAGCGACTACACCTGCCCTAGCGCGACGACGCAGGTGTACTTATACGCGCTGGGCGGAAATCCGGGCGGCGGGGTGAACCCGGCGGCGGGGATGCTGGCTGGGCTGGGAAGCTGCGGCAATCTCACGCCGTCGACTTTTATCGTCATCAACGAGGTCTCCACGGTTGCCACTGCGTATGCCATCGCCGGCTTCGCCACCGACGCAACGCATGTGTTCAGCTCGAGCAGTACGTTGGGGCAGACCGATATCGCCAACGCATTTGCCGCGATTCCGAATCTGGAGACGCTGGGCACGGGCGCGGCGCTGGCTATTACGCCGGCAGGCAACGGGTACCCGCCGCAGGCCACGATCAACACCCTGGCCAACATACTGGAGGCTTGTACCAACTCGACTGGGTCCGGCTCCTCGCAATGCAGCGTCCTCTTCTCGAACGCCATGAACGGCGCCGCCGCACCCACTGACACGGCTACGGCGGCGATCAACATCGCACACAACCCCGGCGCCAACGCCTCAGCGTTGTTTAGCTTGCAGACCGCAGCCGGCGCAGCGTTTGCGCCGCACTTATTGATATTTCCCCAAGGCGGCGGTGCGCCCAATGACTTTAGTATCTCCATCAGCTACCCCCTGGGCGGCGTGCTGCAGGAGCCGTACGATCTCGCCATCGACGGATCCGGCAATGTCTGGGTGGCAGCATACGCCGGCGTCGGCGTATGCAGCCCGGCCGGCGAACCCCTTCCCGGCTCGGGCTACAGCGGCGCTGGAATCGCCTTCCCTAACAAGATCGTCATCGATCCGGGGGGCAATGCGTGGGTCATTAACATCGACGATAACAGCCTGGGCAAGCTAAGTTACAACGGGACAGCCATTTCGGGCTCCGAGGTCTACAACGGCAGCAATATCAACTACCCGCTGGGCATCGCCATCGACGGCTCGAATCAAGTGTGGGTAGTCAACAATGGCAACAACACCCTGGCTGAATTCAATTCCAGCGGCTTTCCGCTCAGTTTAACCAGCAGCGCCGGGGGCCTGTCTGTTGCGATCGATCCTGTCGGAGATGTTTGGGTGGCGAACGGGTTAAGCAGCGTCAGCCGATTCGGCTCGTCAGGTGGAACAAACTTCACCGGCGGCGGGATCTCCGACCCCAACAGCATCGCGATCGACGCCTCCGGCAACGTGTGGATTGCCGACAACAATAGCACCGGCCAGCTTAGCGAGTTGAGTTCCGCCGGCGCGCCCATCTCCGGTTCACCCTACTCCGGCGGGGGCATGGACTATCCAATGGAAGTCGCGGTTGACGGCGCCGGCAACATCTGGGTGGGAAACCGCGGAAACGATATCAGCGAATTCGCCTCCAGCGGGACAGCGATCACCAGCTCCGACGGTGCTTTCGCGACCGGCGGCGCGGCGGACTGGTTTGAGGGAATGGCTATCGACGGCTCCGGAAACCTGTGGACAGTGAGCACCAACCTTACCGAACCCATCGCCGCCCTCAACGAGTACGTTGGCATCGCCACGCCCGTCGTAACGCCCCTTGCGGCGAACCTGCAAACAGGCAGCGCCGTGAACCGGCCGTATTAATTGTTCCCTCTATTTGCCCGCGCCCGGCGTTTCTTCCAACACCCTTTCGCTGCCTCCTGCCGCAGCCGGGGTTCGGTAAAGCGGATTTGTCGGAGCGAACGGTGGTGGTCCGGTTCCCTCGGTCCCTCGATCCCTCGAGAACGGTCGATCCTGGCGAAGGCTAACCTTCTCAACAGAAGAGCTAGAATGGTTCGGAGCCCGAACGAAGCCCGGGAAAGGGTTGCGGGTGAGATTCTGCCTGTTGGGGCACTGAGTTGGGACGCCCGCTAACTGCGCGCTGTTTTATAATCGCTGTCCGGGGGAAATCAAGAACTCAATTCAGCGCAGAGAGCCAACTTCGGCTCTCGCGCCCCGTGCGATGGAACGAAAGGAGTTTTCGCAATGCGAACCTTCCTTGGTGTTGCAGCGGTTTCAGGCGCCCTTCTTCTCGCCGGCTGTTCAGGTTCTCCAATTTCCAACACGATGCAAACAGGAGCGGACCAGGGGGTGACGCTCAAGGGCAGGGTATACGGCGGGGAGCAGCCCATTTCTGGCGCCAGCCTCTACCTGTACGCGGCCAGTACCACCGGCTACGGCGGCGCATCGGTATCTCTGCTGAACAGCGACGTGCTCACGCAGACTCCCGCCGGCGGCCAGGACAACAGCGGCAACTACTACGTGACCACCGCGTCGGACGGCAGCTTCAACATCGGCAGCGACTACACCTGCCCCAGCGCGACGACGCAGGTGTACTTATACGCGCTAGGCGGGAATCCGGGAGGCGGGGTGAACCCGGCGGCGGGGATGCTGGCTGGGCTGGGAAGCTGCGGCAACCTCACGCCGTCGACTTTTATCGTCATCAACGAGGTCTCCACGGTCGCCACTGCTTTTGCAATCGAAGGCTTCGCCACCGACGCAACGCATGTGTTCAGCTCGAGTAGTACGTTGGGGCAGACCGACATCGTCAACGCATTTGCTGCGATTCCGAACCTGGAGACGCTGGGCACGGGCGCGGCGCTGGGTATTACGCCGGCAGGCAACGGGTACCCGCCGCAGGCCACGATCAACACCCTGGCCAACATACTGGAGGCTTGTACCAACTCGACCGGGTCCGGCTCCTCGCAATGCAGCGTCCTCTTCTCGAACGCCATGAACGGCGTCATCGCGCCCACTGACACGGCTACGGCGGCGATCAATATCGCGCACAACCCGAGCTCGAACACCTATACGTTGTATAGCTTGCAGCCCGCAGCCGGAGCAGCGTTTGTACCGGATCTAGGTCCAGAGCCCAACGGCAACGACGCACCCACCGCCTGGACCATCTCCATCTACTACGACCTAAGCGGCGTGCTAGAGTACCCCGTGGATCTCGCCATCGACGCATCCGGCAATGTCTGGGTCGCAGCACAGGCCGGCGTCACTGTATTCAGCCCGGTCGGCGAACCCCTTCCCGGCTCGGTCTACAGCGGCGCTGGGATCGCCAGTCCTGCCAAGATCGCCATCGATGCGGCGGGCAATGCATGGGTTACGAACATCGGCGATAACAGCCTGGGCAAGTTAAGTTATAACGGGTCGGCCATCTCGGGCTCCGAGGTCTACAACGGCAGCAATCTCAACACCCCGCAAGGCATCGCCATCGACGGCTCGAGTCAAGTGTGGGTAGTCAACAACGGCAGCGGCGCCCTGGCTGAATTCAATTCCAGCGGCTCTCCGCTCAGTTTAACCAGCCCCGGCGGCGATGGCCTGTCTGTTGCGATCGATCCTGCCGGAGATGTTTGGGCGACCGATGGAGGCGGCGTCAGCCGATTCAGCTGGTCCGGCGGGACAATCTCACGCTTGGCCATCACCGGCGGTGGGATCAACCAGCCCAGCGGCATCGCGATCGGGGCCTCAGGCAATGTGTGGATTACCGACGAAGGCACCTTCCAGCTCAGCGAGCTAGACTCCAGCGGCACGCCCATCTCCGGTTCTCCTTATTCCGGCGGGGCATTGAACTTCCCAACGAGAGTCGCGGTTGACGGCGCCGGCAACATCTGGGTGGGAAACAGAGAGGGCATCTTCAGCGAATTCGCCTCTAGCGGGACAGCGATCACCAACCCCAACGGTTTCTCCGGGGCAGGGTATTTCCTTGGGGGAATGGCTATCGATGGCTCCGGAAACCTGTGGACAGTGAGCAGCAGCACTGGGGGCTATAACACCCTCACTCAGTTCGTTGGCATCGCCACGCCCGTTGTAACGCCCCTTGCGGCGAACCTGCAAACCGGCAGCGCCGTGAACCGGCCGTATTAATTGTTCCCTCTATTTGCCCGCGCCCGGCGTTTCTTCCAACACCCTTTCGCTGCCTCCTGCCGCAGCCGGGGCTCCGACCGGCGCAATCGTAAGCGCAAGCGACGCGGCCACCATCCAAAGTCGCGGTCGTGTGACCGCCCACATCGCCAAGACGCACGACCCCGCTACCTAACCCTGTCAACTCCGCTGTCGCGGTTCTTCCCCCCTCGGTCCCTTGGTGCCTTGTTCCCTTGGCCACCCTCTTCCGTCAACCCCCTCACCCGCCGAAATCCGCCTCATCCCCCTCATTCCAAACGAAATATATTTTTCCCAAGTTTGCCGGTTAATTCCCCCGTTTAGCGCACAATAGTCCCATGATCGCCAACCAGAATTCGACGGCCAGAAATGAGACGACCGGGCCGCAACCGTTCTTTCGCCCCTCACTGGCCATTGGCGACCGGGTATTGGTGGGTGGCCACCGGCTCCCGGCGGCTGGCCACCGGCAGCTGGGCCGTTGGCCATTGGCACTCGGCTGCCGGCGAGTGGCTGCCCACGGTCCGCGACCCGAGCTCCAGCAGGTCCTTGGGCGGTTGCGCACTGGCCTCCTGCCTCCGCGAACCTGGCTGGCTCCGCTGGTTTTGTTGTTGAAAGGGTGCAATTTGGGGATAAAACGCCAGCTAAACCACTGAATGGAGAGACTTTAGATTCTAACCCTTTTGGAATCAATGGGTTGCGGCGAGTGATCGAGGGTACAAGTGACTCAAAACAAACCCCTTAACTGCAAAAAGGGGTGGGGGGGGAGATGGGGGGAGTACTAAAAGGGGCAATAACTACGATGGCTAACCCAGTTCAGAGGGAACAGAAAAGCGGGATCAGTGGATTGGGTTAGCCGGGATTTTTCCTTGACATTGGCAATGAAAGCGTTGAAAATCTCGAAAGAAGCGACGATTATCGTCACAAAAGAAAACCGGCCACGATGTTTTGAGGCCGGTATAGAAACCAGGGACGAGTGGGAGGATTCCAACCTCCAATCTCCGGGGCCAGGCTCCCAAAACCGCTGATACGGCAAGGGACTGTCGAAACCCCGGTGCTCTATGCATTGAGCTACACCCGTCCGGGTAAGACCGGCCACCTGAGCCGATCTGCACTCAAGTTTACAGCAGATCGGTAAATTTCTGCTATGCGAAGGCCTAATCGTCTACGATTTCCACACCCCGAGGTCGCAACGGCTTTTTCCGAGGCGTTGTCGAAGATCGTCTCCATTCCTCGCGCTGAAATGCAGAAACGTATAGCGACCGTTCCAGCAGTGCCCGTTTCAAGGCATAAGCGATACAGGTACGTCCCCTCAAAGCCCCAGCCGAATTCCTAGAATCGCCCCTCCATCTTGCCGGTCAGGTCGTTCCAAGTCAACCGCTTTCCCGCGATCTGCGATAAGGCTATAGCGAAGCGGTCTGCGTTCGTATAGGGCTTGTCTTTCGTTGCGCGATGCTCATACCGGAAAGCTTGTTCATCGATGTACCGGAACAGGTGAAACGGTTCGACGCTGATGTATGTGCCGTGCAATCCCCGCTTGAGCAATGACCAGAAGTTTTCAATCCCCTGAGTGTGAACCTGGCCCCGCACATACTCGTTCGCGTGGTTGATAATTTCATGCGCCAAATCGGTTCCCTTGTAGCCGCCCCATTCATCGGTTATGAGGGTAGAGCCATCTGCGATGTGCTTCTCTATGAGGCCGTGGAGGACGTGCGCGGTGCGCTCTGCGACAACCTCGGCACGAAACCGGTCCGCGCGTTCCAACATTCCGACCACGATGGTCTTTGCCATTGCTCCGATTGGCCGGCCACTAAAGCCGGTTCCCTTGGGCCTCTTTGACTTGTGCATGTTCTTGATTTTCCCGCCGATGAAAGTCTCATCCATCTCTATGATCTTGCCGTCAGCGCCCAGCCTGTTTTCATCGGGCGATTGCAGAGCGGAGCGCAAGCGGTGTAGGAGATGCCATGCGGATTTCTGAGCGATCCCCAGTTCTCGCGCGATCTCATGGCTGCTCACCCCGTTCTTGCAGTTGCAGAGCATCCACAGAGCGATGAGCCATTTGTCTAGGCCGAGCGGGGAATCCTCGAATAGACTGTCAACTTTGACGCTGAATTGCTTCCGGCAGGCGTAGCACTTCCAACGCTTCTGAGCGTCCAGCCAATAGTGTTTGCGCTCGCCCTCTTCCGCTCCGCACTTGGGGCAAACAGGCTTTCCATTCGGCCAGCGGAGCGCAGCGACCGTATCAATGCAAACCTGCCCGTCCGAGTAGTACCGAACCGCTTCTGTCAGTGTCTTTGGGATATACATGGCGATACCTTCACTAACCCAAGTGTCCCACAAATCGATGGGTTAGTCAAGGTATTTATTGCCCTAAAAGGTAAACGTCTGCAACAGGTGCAAGCTACCGGCTTCTCACTGGCGCCTGAAACCTGACACCTGTTATTTTGCTTTTCTGCACCGCTCCATGATCGCGCTGTGCAGCCGCTCGCTCACTTCGGCGGGAACCTCGTAGATCTCGTGGCAGCGGAAGATCTCGATGGTCTTACGCGTGGTATTCAGCACCACTTCGCAATGTCCGCACTTGCGCAGGTGAGCTTCGATCTCGGTGCGCGTCTCTGCGGCGATGGATTCGTCGATCACGTCGTCGAGGATTTTCAGGAACTCAGTGCAGGTCATGCTTCAGCTCCGTCTCCGCGCGGCGACGCGCCCGCCTGTGCAATCGCTGGAGCCTTTCTGCCGAAGTAGCGAGTCAGCCGCTCGCGCAGTTGTAGCCGCGCCCGCAGCAATCGCGACTTCACGGCGGGAACGCTCAGGCCCAGCGTCTCTGCGGTCTCTTCGGTGGAGAGTCCGTCCACGTCGCGCAGCACAAACACCACGCGGAAGCCCTGCGGCAGGCCTTGAATCGTTTTTCTGAGAATCTCGACCAGCTCTGCCTGAGTGTAGTTTTGTTCCGGATTCGGAGCCCAGTCGGCGAAGTCGCGAGGCACGCTGCCCTCGTCGGTTTGCACGTCCTCGTCCATCGAGACCAGTTTGCCCGTGCGCCGCTTGCGCAGCCGCATCAGGCTCTCGTTTACCGCGATTCGCACCAGCCATGTGTAAAACTTCGAGTTCCCTTTGAACTGATCGAGCTTTTCGTACGCCTTCAGAAACGCGTCCTGCATCACGTCTTCGGCGTCTTCGCGGTTCTGCGTAATGTGCTGCGCAATCCTGAAGATCTGCCGTTCGTACTTGCGCACCAGCGTGTCGTAGGCCGAGATATCGCCGGCGCGCACCCGCTCCACCAGCGCCACGTCGGGATGCTGCTCGTCTTGCCCCGCAATTGATTGGATGGTTGACATGGGACTCGGATGCGAAAAATGCTGCTGCGTCGCAGAGGATTCGCTGCTGGGAATCTCATTTGCCGGCCTGGGACGATTGGAGTGGCCTGGCAAAAGATGAGTGTAACGGACCTGGCGGCTCGGAGCCAAACCGCCCCGCGCCGCACGGTGGTTACGCAACTGGTACCCCAATCGCTCCGGCTGCGTCCAATCCAGCATAAAGTGGAACTATGTCCTGCTGGCCTTCCCCATCGCTTCTCTTTCGGCTCGCGCCCCCGGTTCTCGCGGCTCTCCTCTGGTTCTCCACGGTCACCTGGCCCGCGCCGGCGCAATCCACTTCGGCTCCCGGCGCGAACGCGCCCAGTTCAACCAGCTCCAAGCCTAAAACCGCAAAATCAGCGCCATCGGCAAAGAAGGTTCCGCCGAAGCACAAGCCGGCCCATCAGTCGAGCCGCGCGGCGCGCATTGCGCGCACGGCGCGAATCAAGCGGGCCTTCGTCGCCTCAAAAGAACTGCAGCCCATGGCCCAGCAGCTGGCCACAATGCGCACGCCGGCGGCCTACGCAGGAGTTGCCGCCTACGCGCACCGCCACACTGGCGAGGCCGCCGCTGCCGCTTATCTGGCGCTTGGCCACGCCTATCTCCTCGACAAGCGCTACGCCGAGGCCGAATCGGCCCTCGCACACGCCCACCGCGATGACGGGCAGCTCTCCGACTACGTCGACTTTCTCGCCGCTCAGGCCAGCCACGATGCCGGCGATGACTCTGCTGCCGAAACCATTCTGCACGGATATACCAGCCGCTATCCAGAGAGCATCTTCGACGACCAGGCGCCCGAGCTTGAGGCCAACGTCCTGATGGCGATGAACAAGCTGACTGCCGCGCGTCAGGCGCTCGCAGCGGCCGCTGGCACAGGAGCCGCGGACCGTCCCGGCTTTCGGCTGGTGGAAGGCGAAGTGGAACAGGCGCTCGGCCAGCAGCACGCTGCGGAAGGCGCCTTCAAGCGAGTCTTGCTGGAACATCCCTTGAGCCCGGAAGCGCAAACGGCACGCGCCAAGCTCACCGAGATGGGAGCCGAGGCCACGCTGACCGTTGCCGATCTGCGCAACCTCGCGGACGCCTACTACAACGCCGGCCACTACGACGAGGCATCTGAGCAATTCCGTGTTCTGGCGCGTGAGCCGGATCTCGACGCTGCCGCTCGCAACACTTTTGCCGTCGCTGAAGCCGCCTGCGAGTTGAAGTTGAAGCGTCTAACCACTGCCGAAGCCCGCGCCCTGCCCGACACGGCCGACGAAAACGGTGCTCGCCGCCTGGACCTCTTGATGGAGCTGGCTCGCGGCCGCGACGATACCGACACGCAGAAGCAAGTCGTCTCCGAGATGGAGTCCCGGTTTCCGCGCAGTCCTTGGTTGGCCGATGCCCTCTTTTCCAGCGGCAACATGTACATGCTCAAGCGCGACCTTCCCACCGCCATCCAGTACTGCACTGACCTCGCCACACGTTTTCCCGGCGACAAGAACGCGGCCGCCGCGCACTGGCGCTCAGGCTGGCTTAGCTACCGGCTCGGCCTTTTCAAGGATGCCGAGCGCATCTTCGACGAGCAGATCCGGCTCTACCCGGCCGCTGTGGAAACGGTCTCCGCGCTCTACTGGCGCGGCCGCCTCTACGAGACGCAGGACCGCAATACTGCGTCTGCCGCGGCCAACTACCGCACCATCGTTCGCGCCTATCAGCACTTCTTCTACGCGCAGATGGCACGGCAGCGGCTGGCGGCTTTGGGCGCTACTCAGCCCTCGTCCCAACCGCAGTTGGATCGCTTTCAACCTCTGCCGCTGCCGCACTTGGTGGACACGTTCCCTGAGGACAGCCCCCACCTTGCCAAAGCGCGCCTGCTGGCCAACGCGGGCTTGAACGAATACATCGCTCAGGAGATCAAGGCCGATCCCAATTCCTCCTCCTGGAGCGCGCTCGCCGAAGCGCAGATTTACTCCTCCTATGGCGAAACCTTCCGCGCCGTTCGCTCGCTCAAGCGTGCCTTGCCCGGCTCGGCATCGGCATCCATTGAGTCCATTCCTCTGGTCTATTGGCGGATTCTCTTTCCCGAGCCATGGTGGGATACGCTCCAGGCCGAGTCAGCGAAGAATAACCTCGACCCTTATCTGGTGGCATCCTTGATCCGGCAAGAGTCGGAGTTCGATCCCTCCGCGATTTCCCGTGCCAACGCATTTGGCTTGATGCAATTACTCCCCTCAGTAGGTAAGAAGATGGCGCGCGAAGAGGGAATTGCTTCCTTCCAGACCTTTCAACTGCTTGATCCGGCCATGAATATTCGTCTGGGAACGCGCTATCTGCGCCAGATGCTCGACCGCTTCGGCGGCGTGCAGGAGTACGCGCTCGCCGCCTACAATGCGGGCGACAATCGCGTGGCCGACTGGCAGGCCGCCGGCCCCTATTCGGGCATCGACGAGTTCGTCGAGTCCATCCCCTTCACAGAGACACGGGAATACGTCGAGGCCATTCTGCGCAACGAGGAAACCTACAGGGCGATCGACGATTTCGCCCGCTCCCACGGCTCCACGGCCACGGCAGCCTCTCGCTAGCTTGAACTGCGTGGGCCGGTGCTTGGGGGAATCCCACTTGCTACTCCCGGGCTTCGATTCGAATTGACTTCGCCGTCCCACCCGGCAAGACTGTGCTTGACCGGATGCATTATGATCCGGAACAGCGTTTTCGATTCTGCTCTTGATAGAATGCGGGATGCCAAGTGGCAGTTTCCTCAAGAAACTGCCACCTTGCACGATGCCGGCGATGTTAACAAGTGAATCGAAAGCGCTCTAAGTCATTCGTAGCCTGCTTTTCGAAGAAAAACGGAGCCGCGTGCGAACTCAGTTACGGCTCGGTACCATCAGCCCCGGAGGGAACGATGTCGACCGACTTGAGTTTTCTGGAAGAGTGGATTCCCGAACGAATGGACCCAGGAACAATTTTCGTCCTGGAAAACCAGGCCAAGCTCGGCCAGGCACAAAATCCCTATGTAGCCGTGATGTCGTGCCCGCGCTGCGGGACGCTGGGGCTGATCACTCGCCGCCAGCTATGCGGCGGAGAGCCGATGATCTGCGGAGGCGACGTCTGCTCCGCCGAATACCGGCTCGACGGCGAATCCATCTGCTACAGATCGGCGCAATAAGCATCACTGCTGCAGCGTATAGTCCGCCTTGTTGGTCTTAGCGCCGGCTTGCGCAGGCGTGGGAAGCTGCGTGCGGTCCCATCCTCCGCCCAGCGCCTGCACAAGCTGCACTGCCGATGTCATCTCCTCGACATGCAGAGCGTTGAGGGTTTCCTGGTTGGCCAACAGTGTGGTCTGCGCAATCACCACATCGACGTACGGATCGACCCCGGTGTTGTAGCGCACCAGCTCGAGATTGAGATAGTCCTGCGCGTCCTTCACCGCCTGCTGCTGGCGGAGAATCTGCTGCGAGTACGTTCGTGTGGCCACCAATGAGTCCTCCACCTGCTGGAAGGCATTGAGCACGCTTTGGCGGTAATTGGCGAGGTCCGCATTGTAGGTGGCCACGTACTGATGCAGTTCCGCGCGATAGAGATTGCCGTCGAAGACAACTTCGGAAACCGACGGGCCGACCGACCAGATGCGGCTGGGCCAGTCAAAGAGGTGCTTGAACAGCGCGGACTCGAAACCGCCCTCGGCCGAGATCGTCACTTGAGGGAAAAAGGCTCCGTAGCCGATGCCGATTGTCGCATTGGCTTCGGCGAGGGTGCGCTCGGCGGCCGCGATGTCGGGACGGCGCTCGACAAGTTGCGCGGGCACGCCGGTGGGAATGGGAGGCGCCGTGTAGAGCATGGGCTTAACGGCAACAGAAAAGTCGGAAGGTATCTTGCCGAGCAGCACCGCGATCGCGTGCTCATACTGCGCGCGCATCAAGCCCACATTCGTCGCCGCCGCCTCCGCGGATTCCAGCGTCGTCTTGGCTTCGGCGACGGAGATGTAATCGCCGACCCCGGTGTCGTACTGCGCCTGAGTGTAATCCAGCGATTTTTGGTCCGCGGCGACGGTCTGATTCAGAATCTGCTGGAGCATATCCTGGCCGCGAATTTCGAAGAAGTATTCCGCTAAGCTGGCCTGTTCGGTAAGCTTCTCGGTTTGAAGATCGGCGGCGCTCACTTGCGAGGCGTATTGCGCTTCGTGGACCTCGTTGCGAATCTTTCCCCAGAAATCGGGTGTCCAGGAAACGTCGAGCGGCGCGGTCCAGAGCGAGCTTGTTGTTCCGGTTGTAGCCGAGGAAGAGACGTGTTGATTGGTGGAGGTTCGCGACCTGTTCCAGGACGGATTCGCCGTGACCGTTGGCCAATACTGCGAGCGCGCCTCGGCAATCACGGCGCGGGCGGCCATGAAGTTCTGGAAATAGGCTTTCAGGTTCTCGTTGCTGATATTGAGCTGTTCTTCCAGCGCGTTGAGTTCCGGATCGCCAAACACCTCCCACCAGTTGCCTCGGATCATCGCGTCCTGCGGACTCGCCACCTTCCATCCATCGGCGTCGTGGAAGTTGACTGTGGACTCCTTGTAATTCGGCGCAGTTACCGCCGGTGGCGCGGGAGCGTGATACGGCGGGCCAACGCGGCATCCGCCAAGCAGCGCCAACAACCCCAGGGCGCCGGCGGTGAGCGGAATGGGAATTCGGTTGCTTTGCTCAAACATGGTCGCTATCCTTCATCGATTATGTGGCCGCTCCTTCTGCCGTTGCGGGAAGCACGTCGCGGGTCCGGCCGAGCGCGCGCAGGCGAAGGCGGTCCATCATCAGGTAGATCACGGGAGTGGTGTAAAGCGTGAGCGCCTGGCTCAAAAGCAAGCCGCCCACGATGGTGATGCCCAGCGGCCGGCGCAGTTCCGAACCCATGCCGGTGCCAAATGCCAGCGGCAATGCTCCGCAAATGGCGGACATGGTCGTCATCATAATGGGACGGAAGCGTAGCATGCAGGCTTCAAAGATCGCATCGCGTGTGGTCTTGCCTTCATTGCGCTCGGCCTGCAGCGCGAAGTCGATCATCATGATCGCATTCTTCTTGACAATGCCGATCAGCAGGATGATCCCGATGATCGAGATCATGTTCAGGTCGATGTGGAACAGCATGAGCGCGAGCATGGCGCCGACACTGGCCGAGGGCAGAGTGGAAATAATCGTGAGCGGGTGAACCAGGCTCTCATAGAGAATGCCGAGCACGATGAATACGGAAAGCAGCGCGGTCAGCCCCAGAATCAGCTCCGATGACAACGATTGCAGGTAGGTCTGGGCGAGTCCGGCAAAGAATCCGCGCACCGTGCCGGGCATCCCCAGTTTTTCCTCCATCTGCGATACTTCCCGCGTGGCATCGCTCAGCGAAGCGCCGTTCTTCAGATTGAAGGACACGGTGACCGAAGGAAAGAGACCCGTGTGGGCAACCTGCAGCGGCGTCGTGTTGGTGCTTGACTTCATCACGCTGAGCAGTGGCGACACTTGATTGAGCCCGGCGGACGAGGATCCCGCTGAATTGAAGTAAATGTTGTTCAAATCCGACGGGTTCTGCCAGTAAGGCGGCGCGACCTCCATCACCACGTAATACTGATTGAGCTGCGTGTAAATGACCGAGACTTCAGACTGCCCGAAGGCGCTGTAGAGGGAACTGTCGAGCGACTGCGGCGTCTGGCCCAGCCGCGCCGCAGTCACCCGGTCGTAGTTGAGCATTTCCTGCAGACCGCCATTTTGCTGATCGGTGTTTACGTCCTGCAGGTCGGGAAGCTTCTGCATGTTTTCATAAAGAATCGGCCCCCAGTGCGCCAGATCATCGATGTCATCGGACTGAATGGTGTATTGGTACATAGCGTTGGACTGACGGCCGCCCACACGCAAGTCTTGCGCCGGCTGCAGGATCGCGGTTGCCACGGGCAGCCGATTCATCTTCGGCCGGAGGCGGTTGATCACGTTCATCGCCGAGGTCTGGCGCTCATCGCACGAATGGCTTTCTTTGCATTTGTTGCCCAGGGTTTTGAGCGTAATGTACATAAATCCGCCATTGCCGCCGCCGGTGTACGCAAGGACATGAGCCACGGCGGGATCGGATTTGACTACGTTCACCAGCGTCAGGAGGGAGAAGTTCATAAAAGGGAACGATGCGTCCTGCGGTCCCTGCACGCCGCCCACCACCGCACCGGTGTCCTGCTGCGGGAAAATGCCCGTGGGGATTCTCCAGATGACGAGCCCATTCAGGGCAATGGTGAGAAGAAGCACAACCAGCGTCAGGCCGGGATTATCGAGCACCCACGTCAGCGAATGCCGGTAGATCGACATCATGCCGTCGAATGTCTTTTCGCTTGCCCGGTAGAGCCAGTTATGCTTTTCGCCTGCTTCGCGCGTCTTGAGCACGTGCGCGCACATGCACGGAGTGGTGGTGAGAGAAATCACCATCGAAATGAGGATGGCCGTTGAAAGCGTGACCGCGAATTCGCGGAACAGGCGCCCGATAATGCCTCCCATCATCAGGATGGGAATGAAGACGGCGATCAGCGACATGCTGATGGAGAAGACGGTGAAACCGATCTCCCTTGCGCCCTTCAGCGCGGCCGCAAAGGGCTCCATGCCGCTTTCGAGGTGGCGCGTGATATTCTCCATGACCACGATGGCGTCGTCGACGACAAATCCCGTCGCGATGGTGAGCGCCATCAGGGACAGGTTGTCGAGAGAGTAGCCGAACAGATACATGACGGCGAAGGTTCCAATCAACGAGACCGGCACGGCCACGCTGGGAATGAGAGTGGCGCGCGGACTGCGAAGGAAGATAAATACCACCAGGACCACGAGGCAAACCGAAAAAATCAGCGCCTTCTCCACGGTATCGACCGAGGCACGAATGGTTGTGGTTCGATCCAGCGCGACGGTTGTCTTAATTCCCTGCGGGAGTACGGCTTCGAGAAACGGCAGTTGCGCCTTGACGCGATCCACGGTCTGAATAATGTTGGCGCCGGGCTGACGGAAAATAATGAGCACGACCCCCCGCATTCCGTCCACGTAGCCGGCGGTGCGCAGGTTCTGCGTCGAATCCACCACATCGGCCACATCCGAGAGCCGCACGGCCTGGCCGTTGTGATAGCCGACGATCAGTGGTTGATAGTCAGCAGCCGTCGAGATCTGATCGTTGGTAAGAATGTCTTCGCTGATTCCATTGTTGGAGAGCTGGCCACGCGGTTCGTGGGAGTTTTGCAGACTGAGCACCGATCGCACGCTGGCGAGCGTGAGGCCAAAGCTCTCCAGCTTGGTGGGATTCACCTCGACGCGCACCGACGGCGTCGCTCCTCCGCCCACACCCACCTGGCCAACGCCTTGAATCTGCGAGAGCTTTTGCTCCAGGACCGTGGAGGCAAGGTCATAGAGCTTCGTCACGTCGTACTTGTCCGAAGTGAGGCTGAGAATCATGATCGGCGCGTCGGCGGGATTCACCTTGCGGTAGGAGGGATTGGACGGCAAATTGGCCGGCAAATAGGTGCGAGCCGCGTTAATAGCCGCCTGCACATCCCGTGCCGCGCCGTCGATGTTCCGGCTCAGGTCGAACTGCATGGTCACATTCGTCGAGCCCAGGGAACTCGACGAGGTCATCTCGGTGATGCCGGCGATATGGCTGAACTGCCGCTCCAGCGGCGTGGCCACTGAAGCTGCCATAATCTGCGCGCTGGCGCCGGGCAGGCTGGCCGAAACGCTGATCGTGGGAAAATCCACCTGCGGTAACGGAGCCACCGGCAACACCGCGAATGCAATGGCGCCGGCGATGGCTACGGCGATGGTGAGCAGCGTCGTGCCCACCGGCCGCCGAATAAATGGAGCCGAAAGGTTCATGCGCTTTCTTCACCCGGCCGCGGTCCGCTGGCCGCGGGAAGCCTCGAAAGATGCCGGCCCTTGACCCGCTCAGCGAGCCGGTCGAAGAAGATGTAAATCACCGGCGTTGTATATAGCGTGAGCAACTGGCTCAGGATGAGCCCGCCCACCATGGCAATGCCCAGGGGCCGGCGCAGCTCCGAGCCCAGACCTGTTCCGGCGGCCAGCGGAATTCCGGCCAGCAGAGCCGCCAGGGTGGTCATCATGATGGGCCGGAAACGCAGCAGGCTGGCTTCGTAGATCGCTTCTGTCGAATCCATGCCCCGCTGCCGCGAGGCCTCCAGCGCGAAGTCTACGATCAGAATGCCGTTCTTGTTCACAATGCCGATCAGCAGGATGATGCCGATGATGCCCACGGCATTCAGATCCTGGCGGCAGAGTAAGAGCGCCAACAATGCGCCGACACCCGCCGAGGGCAGAGTGGAAAGAATGGTGACCGGATGGATGAAGCTCTCATAAAGGATGCCAAGAACGATGTAGACGGTGACCAGTGCGGCAAGAATGAGCAGCGCTTCGTTGGAAAGAGAATTGCGGAACGAAGCCGCCGTGCCCTGGAAGTCGGATTGCAGGCTGGCAGGGAAGTGAAGATTCTTGGCCGTTTTTTCGATGTCGCTGAGCGCCGTTCCCAATGAAGCATTGGGCGCAAGGTTGAACGACACTGTGACGGAAGGGAACTGTCCCTGATGGTTGATGGAAAGAGCCTCAGTGGTGTCGGACACCTGAGTGAACGCGCTGAGCGGAATGGCGTTGGCGCCCGCCGCGGAAGAAATCGTGCCCGGCGAGACTCCTCCTGGCGGTCCCCCCGCCAGCACCGAAGACGGGGCGCTGACGGCCTGCGAGGACGGCGTATATCGCACTGAAGTTGTCAGCGCGTTCGATCCCGCCGCCGCCGACGCCGAGGAGGAATAGGATGTTGCCGCGCCCGCGCCGGTGGCGCCCGACGAAGCGTTCGACTGAATGTAGAGGTCGCTCAACTTCTTGGGATCTTGTTGCCACTCGGGCGCGGTTTCCAGCACCACATGATACTGGTTCAGCTGCGTGTAGAGTGTGCTGATCTCGCGCTGTCCGTAAGCGTCGTAGAGCGTGTTGTCGATGGTAGTGGGCGCAATGCCAAGCCGCGATGCGGTCACGCGGTCGATGGCCAACTGAAGCGCGCGCGCGCCGGTCTGCTGATCCGTGGCTACGTCTTCCAGTTCGGGCAACTTCTTCAGCTGCGTCACGAATCTGTCGGTCCACGCGTTCAATTCGTCCGTGTCGGGGTCTTCCAATGTGTATTGGTACTGTGTCCGGCTGACGCGGTCGTCCACCGTGATGTCCTGCACCGGCTGCATATATAGATGCATGCCGTGTACCTGGCTCAAGCTGCCCTGCAACCGGCGAATCACGTCGGAGGCGCCGATACGTTGATTGATGGGCTTCAGGTTAATCGAGATCCGGCCACTGTTCAGAGTGGTATTGATTCCGTCTGCGCCGATAAAGGAGGACAGGCTCTCAACGGCAGGATCCTTGAGGATAATCTTTGCCAATTCCTGTTGCTTTTCGCTCATTGCGGGGAACGAGATGGACTGCGAGGCCTGCGAGATTCCCTGAATGACTCCCGTATCCTGCACCGGGAAAAACCCTTTGGGGATCTCGATATAAAGAGCGATCGTTAGCGCCAGCGTGGCCACCGCCACCAGAAGAGTGATGGGCTGATAACGCAGCACGACACGCAGCGTGCGCCCGTAAAAGGCAATCAGCGCGTTCACCGCGCGTTCCGAAGCCTTGTAGAAGCGGCCTTCCCGCTCTTTAGGATTATGGCGCAGGATGCGCGAACACATCATCGGCGTGAGAGTAAGCGAAACGACTGCTGAAATAACGATGGTGACAGCCAGCGTGACCGCGAATTCTCGGAACAGGCGGCCCACAACGTCGCCCATGAAGAGCAGCGGAATCAGCACGGCCACCAGCGAAACCGTCAGCGACATGATGGTGAAGCCGATCTGGCCTGCTCCGGTGAGCGCGGCTTCCAGCGGCGGCATACCCGCCTCAAGAAATCGGCTGATATTCTCGATCATCACAATGGCGTCGTCAACGACAAAACCGGTGGAGATGGTCAGCGCCATCAGCGACAGGTTATCCAGCGAGTAGCCGAGCAGATACATCACGGCCAAGGTGCCGATGAGGGAAAGCGGAACGGCCACGCTGGGAATGATCGTGGCCCGCAGGCTGCGCAGGAAGAAGAAGATCACCATGACCACAAGGCCGATCGTCAGCATCAGCTCGAACTCCACATCGTGAACTGACGATTGAATACTCGTGGTCATGTCGGTCAGTGTAGTGACCTTGATGGATGCAGGGAGGTTCACCTCGAGTTGAGGAAGAACTTTCTGGATTGCCTCGACAACTTTGATGGTGTTGGCACCGGGTTGCCGCTGGATATTCAGAATCACCGCCGGGGTCAGATTCATCCAGGCAGCTTGCTTGGTGTTCTCCACGCCGTTGATTACGTTGGCGACGTCTTTGACAAGAACCGGCGCGCCATTGCTGTAGGCAACCACCACGTTCTTGTAGTCGTCGGCGCTCGTGATCTGGTCGTTGGCATCGATCTGATAATCCTGGCGCGGACCATCAAAGTTGCCCTTGGCGGAGTTGACGCTGGCCTGTGTCAACGCCGTGCGCATATCCTCCATGTTCAAGCCGTAGGCCGACAGCGCCACCGGGTTCACTTGAATGCGGACTGCCGGCTTCTGGCCGCCGCTGATGCTCACCAGTCCCACTCCGTTCAACTGCGAGAGCCTGGGCGCAAGCCGCGTGTCCACCATGTCCTCGACCTGAGAAAGCGGCAGGCTGTCGGAGGTAATGGCCAGCGTGAGGACCGGCGCGTCAGCGGGATTGGTCTTGGTGTATACCGGCGGGACCGGGAGATCGGAAGGAAGAAATGTCTGTCCGCCGTTGATCGACGATTGCACCTCTTCCTCGGCTACGTCTAGGCTTAGTGAAAGGCTGAACTGGAGAACCACGACCGAAACGCCGCCTGCGCTGGTCGAAGTCATCTGGCTCAACCCCTGCATCTGGCCAAACTGGCGTTCCAGAGGCGCCGTGATGGTCGTTGCCACGACGTCCGGGCTGGCTCCGGGATAGAACGTGACTACCTGAATTGTCGGGTAGTCTACCTGCGGAAGGGCCGACACGGGCAATTGCGTATATGCAACCAATCCCGCCAGCAGAATTGCGGCCATCAGCAGCGAGGTTGCGACCGGCCGCAGAATGAATGGCCGAGAGGGACTCATGGAGCCGCCTCGGTGGTATCGGAAGATGTGGAGGGGATCGCCACCTTCGACAGGACAACGCTCGATCCGTTCATCAACTTTTGAAAGCTGCTGTTGGCCACCACGTCTCCGGGATTAATGCCCGTCACCGCGGTCATTTCCTGATCGGAGATTCCCGACTTCACGGTCTTCATGACCGCTTTGTTGTTTTGGATGAGATAAACAAAGTCCGTGGAGCCGTTGTGCTGCACCGCCGAGGAAGGAATGAGAGTCTGGTTATCGAGCGTCTTCACAAGCAGGCGTGTGTTGACGAACTGGTTGGGGAAAAGCATCCCCTTCGCATTGCCGAATTGCGCGCGCAGCTTCACCGTCCCGGTCACCGTGTCGATCTGGTTGTCAATGGTGATCAGTTTTCCTTTTTCCAGCAGCTTTTGTTGTGTGCGGTCATAGGCTTCCACTGTGAGCGCCTTGCCGCCTCGGGTCTGCTCCAGAACCTCGGGCAAGCTGTCCTCAGCCAAAGTGAAGATCACGGAGATGGGATGAATCTGCGCAACCACCACAAGCGGGGTACTGGAGTTGGCCGTCACCAGATTGCCAGGATCCACGAGGCGCAACCCCACCCGCCCGTCGATGGGCGAGGCGATGTGACAGAAAGCGACCTGCACCTGGTCGTATTGGACAATTCCCTGGTCATTTTGCACCGTGCCCTGATCCTGGAGCACCACCTTCTCCTGGTCCTCCAGCGTCTGGCGGGGGATGGCATTCTTGGCCCATGCATCCTGATAACGCTTCAGATCCATCTGTGCTTCAGCCAGCAGATTCTGGTCGCGTTCAAGGGTGCCCTTCGCCTGGGCAAGTTGCGCCTCGTAAGGCCTCGAATCGATGTCGATCAGCGAATCGCCCTTGCGAACATCCTGACCTTCGCGGTAATGGACAGCCGTAATCACGCCCGTCACCTGCGAAGTGATGGAGTCGGTGTATGTCGGGGTAACCGTGCCGATAGCGTCGAGATAAACGCCAATGCTGCCCTTCGTTGCTGTGGCTGTGGTAATCGCCACTTGCCCGCCCATCGCGCCGCCGCGCCCGCCGCCCGCAGCTCCAGTTACGCTGGCGCTGTGCTGCTTCCACACCCACACAAACAGCAGGGCAAAGAGCAGCAGGATGATCACCCAAATCCAGCGGTGGCGGCGTTTTCTTGTTGAATCTGCGGGCGGTTGCCCAGGATCGGAATTTGAAACCGACAAAGGTTGGTCCATTGCCTTCTTCTTTTCGTATGTTCGATTACGAACACTCGGTTTGATAGGGACATTTTCTCATATTCGAAATGGTGGTCAGAGCGTGCAAGCATTCACGAGTGGGCATGTGCGAAGGATTGCTCGGGTGCGGTCGCGCATGATTGGTTGCCCCTTAATCTGAAGGCGGGCTACCTCAGTCGGAATTCTGCTAGGCACAAATCAACTCGCCGCGCAAGGGCACGTAATTGCATGGACGATGAAGACCGGGGAAAAGTTGCAATAATGATCGAGGCGAGGAGTCATCTTCGCAGTTTTCGCAGGATTGTCCCGGCCGTCCCGGGTTGGCAGGCTCCGCAATCGACAACGGCGTGGCCATTGATGAAAACATACTCAATGCCCGCCGGACACTGAACCGGATCGACGAAGGTTCCTTTGTCAATCACTGTTTCTGGATTGAAAACGACAATGTCGGCATAATAGCCCGGCTTCAATAATGCCCTCTGTTCGTACCCGAAGACCTCTTCCGGCTTTGAAGTCATCTTCCGAACCGCATCTTCCAGCGTGAGGGCCTTCTCTTCGCGCACATACTTGCCCAGCACCCTGGGAAACGATCCGAAAACGCGCGGATGCGGCTTGCCGCCCAGCAGACCGTCGGTGCAGACGTTCTGCTCCGGGCGGGTCAGGAACCGGATCACGTGTTTTTCCGTCCCGTAAAAATCTACCATGCCAACCGCGTTCTCTTCCTCCAGCAGGAGATCGAACGCGGCCTCGTATGGATTCTTGCCGCGCATCGCGCCGATCTCGAAGAGGTTCTTGCCGATCGATCCGTCCTTGCGGATCTTCACGCTGCCGGAATCGAATACACTATTGTCTCGATCGAGCGTAAGGATTCGTGCGTTCGTCAGAATCATCTCGCGCCCCCGCTAACTTCCGCAAAATCCAGTGAAGTCCTGCGCCAGGGGGCGACGATGTGGGTACCGCCATTGCCGATTACTGCGCCCGCTACGCTCTCCACGGAAGTGATAATGCACTCCTCGCCTCGGTGTTCGAGGAAGTCGATTGCCGACTGGATTTTCGGCCCCATCGACCCTGGTGGGAATTGGCCTGCGGCTAAATACTGGCGTGCCTGGTCCATGGTGATCGTGTCGAGCCACTGCTGGCTGGGCCGGCCATAGTCGAGCGCTACGCGATCAACGGAAGTAACAATGACGAGCTTGTGAGCGCGCACGTGCGTCGCCAGCATGCTTGAAGCGAGGTCCTTGTCGACAACGGCTTCCACACCCTCCAAACGATCGCCTTCCCAGGCCACCGGAATGCCCCCGCCTCCGCAAGCGATCACGACGACGCCGGCGTCGAGCAGCGACGAGATCGCTTCGCCCTCTAGAATTCGCAACGGGCGGGGCGAAGGCACGACGCGACGGTAGCCTCCTGGCGAGACTTCGCGCATGATCCAGTCTGGCCTGTCGCTGCGGATTTGAGCGAGCTCGTTCGCGTCATAGAAAGGCCCGATCGGTTTGCTGGGATGCTGGAAGTCCGGGTCGTCGCGATCCACGAGCACCTGGGTGATCAGCGTAGCCACTTCGCGCTTGATTCCCTCGCGGCGGAACAACTCGCAAATCAGCCGCTGGATCATGTAGCCCATGCCGCCCTGGCAATCGGCGTCGCAGGTGTCGAGCGGCAATCGCGGAACGCGGCGCTCGCCCTCCTCGACGCGAATGAGGATGTTGCCGATCTGCGGTCCGCTGCCGTGGGTGATGGCGATCCGTGAACCGGCGTGGAACAGAGGCTTGAGATGTTCGAGCGTCTCTGCGGTGTGGGCAAACTGCAAGGGTATGGCGCCGGATTCGCCGGGCCTCGTAATGGCGTTGCCGCCCAGAGCGATCACTAGCGTTTCGGTCATGGTCTTAAGCTGGAAACCGCCTTTACACGTTTCAAAACCTGCCATGTGAGTATGCCTTACCGTGTTTTTAGAGAGGGAAAGCGGAGAACCAGCCCTCCTGCTTTTGCTTTACTGCGCCGATTTATTGCAAGCGATAGAAGCGATCCGGCCAACTACAGAGAGAGGGGGCGCATAGGAGACTGGAGACCAACCTTCCTGAAAGGTTTGGAAGTGGTCATGACAGTCAAAATAAAAAGTAATCACGTTGTTTAGGTTGAACGGTTCACCCTGGTTCTCATACACTTGCACTGATGCTGCAAGGAGATTTGTGCGTAGACCGGAAAGATTGTGATTGATAGTATCCAGAGCCACTTCGTAAACTTGTCCATTCGATGCTTTGACGTTCTCCCAATTCTTCGAGGTTGAACGGAAAGCAACCTCGTTACATATTGCTATTTGTTTCGGTGTCAAATTGCTATAGGACTCTGACCGGCAAAATGCGGGGGCGGATTTCATCCATTCATGCCCAACTTCCCTCTCCAGTTCCTGAGTTGTCTTAGGAGGAGGGGGAAGGGTTATTGGAAAGTCTTGATGGGGAGCCACGCTGAAAGACATTTTTGTGGCAATTTCCATGCCCCCGTAATTCATATCCGCACTGCAATCGATTTCCGACAAGCTCTCGTTTTCAAAAGAGAGCTTGCACCCTCCGGCCCCGTGCAGTACTGCTCCAGGCGGGAAAAAGCGGAAATTGACGAACGTTACTGGCATTGTTATTGCGGTATTCCCGTGGCGGCGAGTCACTACCGGACCATCGAAGGCGATAAGAGGAAAATATGAAGATCCTTTCTGCGAAAAATTGATCACCGTGCGTGGCGTGGGGGTGTCGAAAAAATCAAAGGTGGCCAAATTGCATGAAAGAGACCGGTCTGTCAAGTTGATGCCGGGCGCTCGGTACGCAGCATGGCTGCCAGGGAGACATTTTCCGTTAATCTCGACGCTTCTGTTCTCAGCATAAGCTCGGATGGTAAGCACCACGACCGCCAAAAAGACGGTGCGCTGGATTGCTTTTCGGTAGATCATTGCGAATCCTCCGGCTTTATCTCCCCGATTCGATTCCCTTGTCCTTCACCGCTCCTCATTGTTCGGTGTATCGAACTGAAAGTCTAACAACGGTCATGCGGGGGAATAGGGTTCCCACATCCCCCACGCCACCTCTTCTTTCGCACGTTTGCGGGTGTAATACCACTCTGTGTTGTCGTTATCAAAATCGTTAAATTTCCTCGGAACTGTGGAGAGCGTCAGCGTCTGTTCCGTTTCCGCGTCGGTCCTGATGCTAGCCCGAAAAACTAAAGCTTCATCGGGTTCTGTTCCGTCCTTAAGTTGTTGCCAGATAGCACTAAGCTCATCCTGCGTGTAAGACGTCATAGGGAGCACCTCTCGCTTAAGAGCCTATCATCTCATAAACAACTTCCTGCTCCGACATGGTCAGCGCCATGATCGCCTTGGCGGTGTGCAAGCGGTTTTCCGCTTCCTGGTACACCAGAGAGTGCGGGCCATCGATGACCTCGTCTGTCACCTCGTTGCCCCGATCGGCGGGCAGCGGATGCATGTACAGAGCATTTTCCGCAGCCAACTTCATGCGCTCGCCGTTGCAAATCCAGTGCCGGTATCCCTCAGCGATCCGCAGGGACTCCTTGGGGTTCGTTCCCATGGTGTCGAGACAGCCCCAACTCTTGGGAATGACGATGTCGGCGTCGCGAAATGCGTCGTCCATGTTGTCCACGATCTCGAACTTAGTTCCGGCGCGCCGCGCGTTCTCTCGCGCCGCCTCGACCGTCTGCGGCATCAGCGCGTACTCGGGTGGATGCGCCAGCACAACGTCCAGTCCGAAGCGCGGCATCAACATGATCAATCCTTGCGGCACGCTGAGCGGCTTGGCGTAGCTCGGCGCGTACGCCCACGTTACCGCCAGCTTGCGTCCGCGGAGGTTGCGTCCACGTTTCTCGCGGATCGTCATCAGGTCGGCTAGCGTCTGGCAGGGATGGTCGATGTCGCACTGCATATTAATCACCGGCGCATCCGCCCAGCGCGCAACTTCGCGCATGTACGCGTTGCCCTCGCCCGGAATCAGGTCGTGACGGATGGCGATCGCGTGTCCGTAGCTGGAGAGAATGATTCCTGTGTCCTTGG
Organism: uncultured Acidobacteriaceae bacterium; assembly: GCA_963832805.1. Lineage (GTDB taxonomy): Bacteria > Acidobacteriota > Terriglobia > Terriglobales > Acidobacteriaceae > Telmatobacter. The sequence continues at coordinate 32,466 of CAWHVN010000013.1, forward strand.
CGCTTTCTCCATGGGAGATTTGCATGGCATCGGAGGTCAAAAAATGGGCGTGGCCCCCAAGCTGCGTGATTCCCGCCTCGAACGAGTTACGCGTGCGCGTGGATTTATCGAAGAACATCAGGAAGATGGTTTGATCGGGCAAATAGCGATGCGGAACGCGCCTCTTAAACTTACGCTTCAAATCGGCGGATACGTCGAGCAGGATTTCGATCTCTGCTTCGCGGTATTCTTCCGTGGTGATGTAGTCCTTGCCTTTGAGCAGCGCCTTTCTCGTTTCCAACACACACCTCTTCCTCGAAACCTGCCGCGTTGACTCAGTTCAGCCATTCGAACCTTCCAGCGTGGCGACGTACGCCAGGGGGAAGGCAGCATAGAACTGCGCCGCTTCCACCAAGTGGCGGATCGGGACGCGTTCGATAACACTATGCGCGACGTCTTCTTCACCGGGACCGAAGCCGATGGTCGGCACGCCCATAATTCCCATCGAGCCGACGCCGTTCGTGCTGAAGGTCCACTTGTCCACAACTGGATCGGCGTTGTGCAGCGTTCGATGCGCCGCAACGGCCGAGCGCACCAGCAAATGGTCTTCTTCGAGCACCCACGTTGGATAGTACTTCTGCATCGGATACGTGAGGCCGGTATAGCTGGGCGTCTCGTACCGCAACACCTCGATCTCCGCGCCCTGCGCCGCCGGCAGCGCTTTCACCTCGGCGACCGCGCTGTCGAGCGTCTCCCCAGCGGTCAGCCGGCGGTCGAGATGGATGGAGCATGCGCCCGGCACCGCGCATAGGGACGGAGACATCGAGCGAATCTCGGTGACGGCGATCGTTCCCTTGCCGAGAAACGCATCGTCGCGCAAACGCGTGTTCAACTCCTCGATCTGCGCGATCAGCGGGACTATCTTGTAAATCGGATTGTCGCCGCGCTCCGGCGCGCTGGCATGACACGAACGTCCGCGTATGTGAACCTCGATCTCCATGCGCCCGCGATGTCCGCGGTACACATGCAGATTGGTTGGCTCCGTGAGCACCACGCACTCCGGCCGGATACCGTCTTCCTTGAGGATATAGACCCACGGCAAGCCGTCGCAGTCTTCTTCCTGCACCGATCCCACAATCCACAACGTGTAGTCGCCTTTCAGGTCCAAATCCTTGATCATCTTGCCCGCGTAAACCATGCTGGCCATGCCCCCGCGCTGATCGCTGGAGCCGCGTCCGTAGATGAAACCATCCTCCACTTTGCCCTGATACGGATCCCAGGACCATTCCTTCGGATCGCCAATGCCGACGGTGTCGGTGTGCGCGTCCATCATGATCACGTGTTTGCCTGAGCCGATGCGTCCCAGCACGTTGCCCATGGCATCAATGCGGATCTCGTCGAAGCCCACGCGTTCCATCTCCTGCTTGATGCGCTGAACGACAGGACCTTCGTGAGAACTTTCGCTGGGAATGGCGACCAGGTCGCGCAGAAAGCGGACCATGTCCGCTTCCAGCGCGTTTGCGGCGGCGAGTAGACGGGCGGAGTCAATCGTAATTTTGGCAGGCATGTTGATCCTCAGTCGGCGGCCTTTGAGGCTGCTCGTTCGGTGAGAGTTTGGGGTACGTCTTCCGGACGCAACGGGAGTTTCCGGAAGCGGATTCCGATGGCGTGGTAGACGGTGTTGATCACGGCGGGGGTGGCCGAATCTATGGGAACTTCGTTCTTCAGCATATTTCCGGTCTGCCTTTCTTGCTATGCATGCGGCTATATGGTGTTTCGGCGAGCGGTAGGCTGGTGCGCAGCTTGCCGTCCCGCTGCCAATAGGCGCAGGCAATCGCGGGCGCCGTTGGGATGCTCACGATCTCCCCGACTCCCTTGGCTCCATAGGCCAGTTCAGCGGGATTCTTCTCGATGATCCTGCACTCGATCTCCGGCGTCTGCGTCGAGCGGAGAAGGCCGAGCGTCCCGAAGGTCACTGCGGGTGCGCCATTCCGCACGGCGAATTCTTCGCTCAGCGCATAACCCATCCCCATCACCACGCCACCTTCAATCTGCCCTTCCACTCCATTTGGATTGATGGCTCGCCCCACGTCATGCGCCGCCACAACCTTCCTCACCTTCCCTGCCTCATCGAGAATCACAACCTGTGTCGCGTAGCCATAAGCCACGTGGCTTACGCGGTTCGCTTTGTCGCTGCTCATCGGGTCGGTCACGCAATCGTACTCACCATAAAACTCCTGCCCCTCCAGCGCTGCCAACCCATGATGATTCAATTCCTGCTTGAGCGCATTCGCCGCTCTTCGCGCCGCTTCGCCTGTAATCGTGGTCTGGCGCGAAGCTGTGCTCGTGCCGCTGTCCGGAGTCACGCTTGTGTCAGGCTCGTGCACCGTCAGGGCCCGTTTGTCGAGGCCCGTCGTCTCCGCCACAATCTGCAGCACCACCGTCGCGATCCCCTGTCCCATGCACGCTGCGCTGGTGCAGATTTCCACCCGGCCGTTTTCCACCCTCAACTTCACGCGGCCCACATCTTTTACTCCAACGCCCTTACCGGTGTTTTTGAAAGCGCAGGCAACGCCCGCATCGGGATATGCGTCGATCACATCCTTCACCGCCAGCAGCGTCTCCTTCAGCGCCGTGCCTTCGTCGGCGATTTGGCCGTTTGAAAGCACGCCGCCCGGCTCGATCGCGTTGCGGAATCGAATCTCCCATGGCGAAATGCCCACCTCGCGGGCCAGGAGATTCAGGTTGCTCTCCATGGCGAAACACGTTTGCGTCACGCCAAAGCCGCGCATTGCGCCGGAAGGAATATTGTTGGTGTAGATCGCCCGCCCTTCGATGTCGACATTTTCGATCTGGTACGGTCCCGCGGCATGTGTGCAGGCTCGCTGCAACACCGGCCCGCCCAGCGACGCGTACGCACCTGTGTCAGCTACGATGCGCACGCGGGCCGCCGTCAGTTTTCCATTCTCGTCGCACGCGGTGGTGCACTCAATCTCCATGGGGTGCCGTTTCGGATGCACGCGTAGGCTCTCGTCGCGAGTGAGTGTGAGCTTCACCGGCCGTCCGCTGTGCCAGGCCAGCAGCGCCGCGTGATGCTGTACCGACATATCCTCCTTGCCGCCGAACCCTCCGCCCACAAACTTGCTGATGATGCGCACCTTCTCGCCGGCGACCCCCAACATCCGCACAATCTCGCGATGATCGTCATAAACACTCTGCCCGGCGGTGTAGACCGTCAGTGATCCTGGCGCTGCCGGCACAGCCAACGCGCTCTCCGGCTCCAGAAATGCATGTTCCTGCCGCGGCGTTGAGTAACGCTGCGTCACCACATGCCTGGCTTCCGCGATTGCACGATCCGTATCGCCGCGCTTCAATACAGTTGTCGCCAGCACGTTTCCGTTGCAATGCAGGTGCGGCGCGCCCTCAGCCAAAGCAGCCTGCAGGGACAGCAGTGGTTGGCGCTCTTCGTATTCCACGCGAATCAGTCCAACTGCTTGCCGTGCCACCTCTTTTGTGGCCGCAGCCACCAATGTCAGCGCGTCGCCCACGTAGCGCGTCTCTTCTCCCTCGGCAATCATCACCGGCCAGTCGTACACCACATGGCCCAGCAACCGCTCGCCCGGAACGTCTTTCGCTGTCAGCACAGTCTCGACACCTGGGAGCGTCTTCGCCTCCGCCACATCAATGCTGCGAACCAGCGCGCGTGGAAACTTTGCCCGCAGCACGGCGCCATAAAGCATTCCCGGAAGCTGCACATCATCGACGAACTCACCGCTTCCGAGCAGTTTGTCCTTTGCGTCGGCACGCACCGTTCGCTCGCCCACTCGAGCCCCGGCCAACTCCGCTTCATGCGTCTCGCCGTTGCGCAGCGCCTGTGCGGCGAGTTGAATCGCGCGCTCAACCTTGGCGTATCCCGTGCACCGGCACAGGTTGTAGCGGAGGGCGAGCTTGACCTCCGCCTCTGTGGGCGCGGGATTCTTGTCCAGCAGCGCCTTGGCGCTCATCACCATGCCCGGCATGCAGAATCCGCACTGCACCGCGCCCACCTCGCCGAAGGCCCATGCATAGGCTTCACGCTCCCGCGCAGAAAGACCCTCGGTCGTGGTCACCGATTTCCCGCTCACCTTTGCCACGGTGAGCGTGCACGCGCGCACCACCTTGCCATTGACGATCACCGAGCAGGACCCGCAGACCCCATCTCCGCATCCATCTTTCACCGAAGTCAGGCGCGCGTCCTCGCGCAGATACTCCAGCAGATTCTTATCTGCGCCGGCCGCGACTTCCTGTTGATTCAGCGTGAACTGGAACATAACGGCTGCTCCTCGGCGGCAGGTGGCCGCAAGGCGCGAATCTTCTGGTCATACTCGTGGACCTTCGCGTATTGGGCGTTCCAGAAGCTCTGGCTGCGCATGGAGTCGAGAAATTCCTTCGTGTACCCGAACTTCACCCAATCATGTTCCTTCTGCTTGAAGAGCCGCTCCTTCATCGCCGCCTTGCGGAAGTCGAAGATTCCATCGCTGGAAGCGCGCAGAAAGATGTCGCACGCCCACCGGTCGAGCACCGCGGGCGTCAACTCCAGATGGCGGCCTTCCAGATCCTTAAGCACGGAGTGATAGCGGTCGAATCCATCCGTCGCCACAGTGACCACGTTGTCGCCCGGTCCCAGGCGCAGGAACTTGGCCAGCTTGATCGCACCGAGCACGTTGCAGATTCCCGACGGTCCGAAAAGATCGCGCAGGCCCATCGCAAATTCGCGCGGCACGCCCATTCTCGCCAGAGTGTCAGTCCCGTCGTGAAAGACCTTCACGCCTTGCACCGTCTCTTCGTCTTTGATGAGAATGACAAAGTCCGTGCTGAGCACATTGTGAATCAGCGTGCACATCTTGTCGCCGATGCCCTCGATGCGATGCTGGCCGCGTCCGCCCGTAGCCAGCGTGGAGCACTCATACGGCTCCAGCGCGGCGATCTTCGCGTCGGGAAATACACTCTTGATCCGATCGCCGGCGGCGATCGTTCCCGCGGAGCCCGGCGCTGAGACAAAGCCCGCGATTCGCCCGTTGCCCACGTCTTTCACCGCATCGATCCCGCTCCCGCCGGTCACATGACGATGAAACCGGTAATTTGGAAAAAGCTCGAATTGCGCCAAAGCCTTGTTCCTGGGGTTCTTCATCAGCTCGCGCGTCTTTTCGAGCGTCAGGATCACGTCGGACTCCGAGCCGGGCGTCAGCTCCAATTCAGCGCCGTACTTCAAGATGCGCTCATACCGCTCCTTACTCATGTTGTCGGGCATGATCACGATGGCGCGAAAGCCGAGCAGCTTGGAAATGTAGGCAGTTCCGATGCCGAAGTTGCCTGTCGAGGGGCCAAGAATCGTGTGCTCGCCGGGCGCAATCTCCCCGTCAACCAACTCTTCCATCAGCGTGCAGTAGGCCGCGCCCACCTTGTGTGAACCGGAGGGGAAACCGTTGCCCAGCATCACCACCACGTTGGCGTCAACGCCAGTCAACGCAGTAGGTAGTACGACCTTGCGCACCTGGTTTTCTGCGTTCCTCCAGGTGATGTTGAACAAATTGATCGGGTCCAGCTCGTTCGTTTCGAGCGCCGCTAGCGCTCTGGCACGCACACTCTTTTCGATCAGGCTCGGATCGAGCATCTCGTCGTAACTAGGACCAAAGGGAACCTTTGCCATCGTGTTTTTCTCTCTTTCTCCGCTCTTCTCTGTCCGTGGCTTCAACTTGCTGCCGCAGCGAGCACTGTCTCGCGGACCGCTTCAATCTCGGGCGGTATCGCTTTCGCGTGACCCGCTGCTCGCGTAGCGCTCTGAACGTCTTTCAATCCGTTTCCGGTCATCACCAGAACCGCACTTTCCTTGCGGCCGATGATGCCCGCCGCGACAGCGCGTCTTATCCCCGCCGCGCCTGCCACGCCCGCGGGCTCGCCAAAAACACCTGCACGTCGAGCCAAAAGGGTGATCGACTCAAGAATCTCCTCATCGGACACAGCAATAAACGCGCCGCCAGACTCAAACACCGCACGCATTCCTTTGACGAAGTTGCGTGGATGCCCTACGGCAATCGAATCCGCAAGTGTGGCGGCTGCACAGGGCGTCAGGCCGCTGCGATTGCGCCACGCAGTTACAAATGGCTGGCAGCCCTCAGCCTGCACCCCCAGAATGCGAGGTAATCGTGGAAGAACGCCCAGATGGTGCATCTCCTTGAGCCCTTTCCACACGCCCCCAACCGTGCAGCCATCGCCAACGGTCACCACCACCCAATCCGGAAAGCTGCCGGGTGAAAGCCGTGAAAACTGCTCGGCGAGCTCGAGCGAAACCGTCTTCTTGCCCTCAATCAGGTAGGGATTGATGGCGCAGTTACGGTTGTACCAGCCAAACTCCACGCTGGCCTTCATGCACAACTCCCACGCCTCGTCGTATGTCCCCTGCACGGAGAAGACTCGCGCTCCGTACACGAGCAACTGGGCAACTTTGGCTTCCGGTGCGCGCGCGGGAACGAAGATCGTCGCCGGAATCCCCGCTGCCGCGGCAAATCCAGCCAGCGAAGAAGCAGCGTTGCCTGTGGATGCGCAGGTGATCTGACCGGCTCTCTTTTCGAGCGCTTTCACCACACCCACCGCGCTGGCGCGGTCCTTAAAGGATGCCGTCGGATTACGGCCCTCATCCTTGACCCAGCACCGCGCGACGCCCAACTCGCCTGCCAGGCGCGAAGCTTCATACAGCGGCGTCCAGCCGACTTGCAGGTGAGGGATCAGCTCCGGCGACGAAACGGGCAGCAGCGGCAGATATCGCCACATCGAAGGCTCCCGATTGCCGGCGAGCGCCTCCGAATTGAGCTCCTGCAGCACCGCGTCGTAGTCGTACACCACATCTAGGATGCCGTCGTGATACCCGCAGGCAGGGCAGTAGTATTCGACTTCCTCCGTCGCGTAAACGCGCCCGCAATGGACGCATTGAAGCCCTGTCACGTGCATCGGCTTCTCCCTGGCTGCGCGGATCGTTCTCTGCCGCCGCAGGCGAATCTACACCGCCATCGTGATTGCCCGCAGCTTGCAACGGCTCACGCATAGCCCGCAGAAAAAACACTTCTCTTCGTCGATTTCTACAACTCTCGCTTCCTTGTCCTGATGAATCGCGCCGTACGGACAGCTTTTCTCGCAGATTCCGCACAGCACGCAGCGCTCCATGTTCACTTCAGGCGCACCCTCGGCTCGTGGAGCGCCGCGCTGCCGCATCAGTCGAATCGTGAGGCCGCTGATTTCGTCCACCGACGCATAATCGTGCTCGTCAAGAAACGCGTTGAGTTCTTTGGCAAGTTTTGCGTACACCGTTGAGCCGCGCAGAATCGCCTCGGTGCACACCTGCACCGCCGATGCGCCGGCCATCAGCATCTCCGCCGCATCGCGGCCGTTGCTGATTCCGCCTACGCCAAAAATGGGAATCTTCACTGCCCGCGCCGCTTCGTACACGCAGCGCAGGGCCAGCGGCTTGATCGCCGGGCCCGAAAGCCATCCAAACCCATCCTTGCTGCCCATCAGCGGCAGCCCGGTTTCCAGGTCGATGCTCAGGCACGGCCCGAATGAATTAATCATCACCAGCGCATCGGCGCCTGCATCCTCTAGCGCCAGCGCAATCTCCTGAATGTTGGGGTGAGGGCTCAGCTTCATGAACACCGGTACATCCACGGCTTCCTTAGCCGCGCAGAGGGCGTCGATAATCGGCGCAATATTGTTGCCGACATAATGCGTCGAAAGTTCGAGCGCGTCGGCAAAAGGCCTCACCAGCGGCGCCACCTCGCGAATCTGCTTGGCCGTGTAGCCCAGGCCCACGATCACGGGCAAGCCCGTCGCGCGCGCCAGTTTGTACTCGGTGTCGATCCATTGCTCTTTGGGCAGTTCCGACCAGAGCTCGGTGTTCAGGAATCCGCCGCGAATCTCCGCCATGCAGGGCCGCGGAACCTCGGCAGGTTCAACCGAGATCGTCTTCGTCACCAAGCCGCCCGCGCCGCCGTTCGCGGCCGCCTGCAACGTGGCGCCGTCTTTCGATGGCGGCCCGGCAGCCGGCAAAATCGGGTTTCTGAACTCCAGCCCGCAGATGTTGACTCGTAGATTTGCCATCGCGCTTTTCCTTCAACCGAGGTTCCGAACGCCAGTCGATGGTGCCCGGCGTCCCGCCATCAAAGTTGACTCTTCCCTTGGGTAAGGGCGTTCCGCTGCGGCGAGCAATCCCTTGCGCCACGAGGATGTGTGAATTGATTGTCGTGCAGTGCCTTCTGCGGCAATGTGATTTGAATCACAACACTTAGGTGACGGTGTTGGCTAGAATCCATCGCACGATGGAGAAGTCTGCAAACTTGCTGGTCGGCGGCGGACCCGTCATCACGCATGACGACCGCCAGCTCTTCCTTGAAGACGGTTGTGTCGCCATTCGCGATGGATTGATTGCCGGCATCGGTCCAACCGCTGAGATGAGGGCTTCCCATCCCGGCGTCCGCTTCCTCGACGCCCAGGGCCGCGTCATCATGCCCGGCCTCATCAATACTCATACCCATCTCTACAGCGCCTTCGCGCGCGGCATGTCACTCAAGAGCGCGGCCCCCGGCAACTTCACTCAGATTCTGGAGCGTCTCTGGTGGCGGCTCGACAAGGCTCTCACGCTCGACGACGTATATTGGAGCGCCATGGTTGGCATCATCGATTGCATCCGCAATGGTGTGACCACCATCTTCGATCATCACGCCAGTCCCAACGCAGTCTCAGGAAGTCTTTTCCGTATCGCGCAAGCCTCGCGCCAGACCGGCATCCGCGCCTGTCTCTGCTATGAAGTCTCCGACCGCGATGGCCCTGAGGTTGCCGCGCAGGGCATCGCGGAGAACCAGGCGTTTCTCGATCACTGCAAGCGGGCTGCCGAAAGCAATCTGCGCGGCCTCTTCGGCTTGCACGCGTCCTTCACGCTCAGCGATCAAACACTGGCTCGCTGCCGCGAAACTGCTGCGGAACTCGACGCCGGATTCCATGTGCACACCGCTGAAGCCCTGGCCGACGTCGATCAATGCCTCCGCGAGCATGAGATGCGCGTGGTCGAACGTTGGCATCGGCTCGGCATCCTCGGCAGCCGGACCCTCGCCGCGCACTGTGTCCACGTCGACGAGCATGAGATCGATCTGTTGCGCGACTCAAAAACCAATGTCGTGCACAACCCTGAATCCAATATGGCCAATGCCGTGGGCTGTGCTCCGGTTCTTGAAATGATGCGCCGCGGCGTTCGCGTCGGCCTGGGCACCGATGGCTACACAGCCGACATGTTCGAGTCCATGAAGGCCGCCAGCCTCCTTCAGAAGCATCATTCCGGCGACCCAAGGGCCGGCTGGGCCGAGCCGCCCGCAATGCTCTTCCGCGAAAACGCCGCGATTGCCACGGAATTCTTCGACCATCCCATCGGCAAGCTCGTTCCCGGAGCCCATGCCGACCTCATCCTCGTCGACTACGACCCGCCAACTCCCTTGCAGGCCGCGAATCTCCACAGCCACATCCTCTTGGCCTCTCCGGCAGCGCCGTATCCACCACCATCATTGGCGGCCAGATTGTCATGGAAGACCGCAAGCTCCTCGCGATCGATGAAAAGGAAGTCATGGCAAAGCCAGAGCTGCCGCTGCCGCGCTATGGACGCGATTCTAGAGCATTTTCGGAATACACGTAGACTTCTTGAGCGCATTGAAGGGTGGCTTCTTCTTGAGGAAAAAGCCATTTGAGTGTTTGCTTTCGGTCTGACAGCAATTCCGAAAATGCTATAGGTGTAACGGCAAACCTCGATCGTGAAGCCGGGACCGGCAGGATGGATAAGCGCCTCAGCCGTGGCCGCGCACTCAAAGAGAAAGAAAAATCGCGCCGTCTTCCACGGCAAGCTCGACGCCGGCCGTCTTGGCCGCTTCCTTCAGCGCCGCATCCAGCATCACCACCGGATCCGGGCTCACTCGAGCCGGCGCATCAACCCCTCGCCCTTCTTCGTGCCCGCTGAGAGGGTGATCTTCAATCCGCGGCGCTTGCATCGCACTGCGGTTCCATCCTCGAGTTTGGTGTTCATCGGCTTGATGTAGGCATCCACGTAGTGAACGCCGATGCCGGACTTATCTTCGGTCTGCGCGGGAAGCTTGCTTTCCGCAGCCGGATTCACATCACAAAGTTTGACTTTCACGTTGCGCTCCGAGAGGTTCGATTCCTTTCGATTCGAGAAACTCGTCCATAACTTTTCTGAAGGCGCGAATATGGTCAGGCGTGCTGCCGCAACACGCCCCAATGATGTTTGCTCCAGCCTCAAGCAGCGGCAGCACACCTTCACCATCTGCTCCGGCGTCTCGTCGTACACAATCTTCATATTCACGAGCCGCGGCTTTCCTGCGTTCGGCTGGACCATTACCGGCAGCTTGGTCGCACTCTTGTATCGTTCCACTGCCAGGAGCGCGTGCGGCATATCCATTCCCGTTCCACAGTTGAGAGCCACGATGTGCGCCCCGTGCTCCTCCATGAACTCGGCAGCGCGTTCCGGCTCCACGCCCATCATGGTCCGGAAAGTCGAGCCATCGAGCGTAGTGTCGTAGGCCATCG
>CAWHVN010000014.1:0-285480 GCA_963832805.1 uncultured Acidobacteriaceae bacterium
TCCTGGCGGTCGAGCCCGCAGATTCCCTCTGCCACCGCGTCGAGCAGCACCTCCTGCTGGCGGCTCAGTTCCTCCGCCCGCCCGCGCTCCTGCGTTCGCGCCAGCAATTGCCCCAGTGACGCCGCCGCTGTTTCAATCGCAGCCATGGCCTCGCGATCTTCGCGCAGCCTGAAGTGGCTATAAAACTCCAGAACCGCCAGCACCTTGCTGCCTGCGCGCACCGGTACTGCCCAGCCTGACACCATCTCCTGTTTCAGCGCCGTTATCACACGCTGGGATGCGGGCGCCTCCGCAAGGCCGGTCACCCAAACCGCCCGTCCCTCTTTCCACGCACGTTCCGGCAACTCGCCTGTGCCCGCCAGCGTCAGGCCCATGCTGCCTTGAATCAGCGCCTCCGCTTGGCGGCCGGGCGCGCCCCATGCCGTTCCGAATTCGAGATGCTTCTGTTCGGCGCCAACCACCCATTCAATGGCCACATCCCATCCCTGCGAGATGCACAGCGCTTCAAGGATGCGCATGCCGGCTGACTCGCCCGATGTGTTTTCCCCCACGATCTGGCTCACTGCCAGTTGCAGCGCCAGCCGGTTCTCGCGTTGCTTCTGCTGCGTCACATCGCGCATCAGGCAGCGCACGGCCAGAGGAACTCCCGTCTTCTGCCGCCGGCTCAGGCTCAATTCCAGTTCCAGCACGCGCCCGTCCAGGGTGTAGTGTCGCAGCGGAATACGGTCCACCGTCTCGCCATCCAGCGCGCGGCGGAAAAGCGCGGCCACCTCGTTCCTCGCGCCCTCTGAGAACAGATCCTCGAAGGAACGCAAATCGAGCAGAGCCGTCTGGTCCACGCCAAAGCACCGCTTCCACGCCGGATTGGCGTAGAGAAACTGTCCCGCCGGGCTCAGCGTCGCAATCATCTCGGTGGAGTGCTCAAACAGGTCGCGGTACCGCTCCTGCGACTCGCGCTGCGCCTGCTCGCGATTCATGCTGTCGCTTTGATCCACGGCCACGGCGACCATCCCCGTCAGCTCGCCTACCGCATCGCGCAGCGCCGAGATGTGCAGCATCACCGGGATGTGTACGCCGTCTTTGCGGCGCACCTTGGCGTCGAAGCTCGGCACAGTGCTCGGAGGCAACATGCGCACGCATTGCAGATACGCCGCCATCAGCCCGGCCCGCGTGGGCTCCGCCGGCCGCTCCACGCGGCACAGCTTCTGCATCTCCGCCACCAGCCGCTCCGCCTCGCCGGGCGCAAGAAGCTCCACGCTGCCCCACCGTTCCAACAGCTCGGCGGCGCGGTAGCCCAGCACGCGCTCGGTCGCGGGATTGCAGTAGATCAGCCGGCCGCCAAGATCCAGCGCCACGACCGCCGGACCGGCCGAGTCCAGCAGTTCCCTCAGTCCTTCGGCGATAGGCGCCGCATCCTGAGCGACGCCGGCGCGCAGCAGCCGCCGATTCAGCAGCAGCGCAAACAGAGCCGTGGCCAGCACAGCCGCCACCACCGGCAGCGATTCCCATCGGAAGTGGGGAAACAGGCGGGCCAGCGCAGCACCAACGGAGATGGCCAAAATGGAAAAAGGCAGAGCCAGCCAGAGCTGCGAGATCCCGCCCTGCTCCGCTGGCGCGGGCTGCGTTTGCTCGCTCATTGCCTCCGGCCGCTCGCTCATCGGCTCTCTCTCCTCTTTCAACGCCTGGCTCAAAACTGCGCAACACCGGCCCTGGCGCCAGTGCTGCTGCCGCCATCCATCTCGCCCGGCGACGCTAACCAATCAGCGCCATGCGCCACGGGAAACATGTTTGTGCGCCGCGCTCCACCCGCACAGAGGGGCCTTTTGCGGACGGCAACGCGATGTGCCCGTAGTATATGCGTTTGGTTTCAGACTCTCTAGACAAATCCGCCCGCTGCCGCCTGGGGCGAAACGTTCCAGTTACCGCCTTCGCGGGCTCCTTTTCTCAGCATTGCGCCAGGAGATGCGTTTCCACTGCGCCGTCGTTCATGCATCCGGCAAATCGCGCCGTATACTGGCTGCATGATCCCTCCATCTGTCGCCTCGCGCCTGCTTCGTTTCGCCGTGCCCACAGCTGCCTTGTCTTTTCTGTTGGTAACACCACCAGCCGCTCACCCATGGGAGAGCGACGGCCATCGCATGATCAATCGTCTCGCGGTTGCCACGCTTCCCGCCGATACTCCGGGCTTCCTCCGTACCCAGGCGGCTGCCGAGGAAATCGAGTACCTGGGCCCCGAGCCCGACCGGTGGCGCTCGCCCGCTGAGCCGGAATTGGCCGCTGCGCAGGCGCCGGAGCACTTTATCGACCTCGAGCTGGCTGACGCCCTCGGTCCGCTGCCCCACAAGCGCTTCGATTTCGAGGCCAAGGTCTTCGCGGCGGGTGAGCGGCCGGAAAAGATCGGCCTGCAGCCCTGGGAGACCGATGAAGTGTGGGAGCGGCTGAAAGCTGCCATGCGCCAGTACCGGACTCTTGCGGCCGCCGGCCAGGACACCAAACCCGTCGAGGCAGCCATTATCTTCTACGCCGGCTGGCTCGGCCACTACGTTGGCGACGGCTCGCAGCCGCTCCACGTGACCGTGCAGTACAACGGCTGGACCGGCCCCAATCCCCACGGCTACACTACCGGCCATCAGATCCACCACCAGTTCGAGGGGCCGTTTGTTGCCGCGAACATCCACCTGCCCGAGATTCAAGCCAGAATGACGCCGGCCAAGTTGATTGAGGGCGATATGTTTGACGCTTACGTCGCCTACTTGCGCCACTCCGCCACTTATGTTGAGAAGGTCTATCAACTGGATAAGGCTGGCGGCTTCGCCGGCGCGGGCACTCCCGAGTCGCGCGACTTTACCGCCGCGCGCCTGGCCGCCGGCGCCAGCATGTTGCGCGACATGATTTACACGGCGTGGATCGATAGCGCGCAGCCTGTGCCGGACCCTTACGCGGGGAAGTAGTTGCACACACAAAACACGGACCGCTGAATCAGGAGAATTTTGGGTAAGGGAAGCGCCAGCTCAGTCGCCAGCTTGGGCGGATTTTAGAACGGGAATGCGGCGCAGCATCAGGTTGAGCGCGGCCGTCATGAGCAGTACCGCTGGGATGGCAGCCACCAGCCAGGCAAGCAGCGCCTCGCCGGCCAGTCCGCTCATGCGCGTGGCAAGGTTGAGAGCGGAAAGATGCTCGAGTGCGCGCGGCGCCAGAAAACGTGCCGGATGCGCGGACATGATCCACGTCGTGATCCAGCCGCCCAGACGAACAAAGGGAAGGATGAGCGCCAGTTGCAGGGGCATTGCGGCGTAGTTCGCGGCCTGAATCACAGGCAGGTTCAAGCGCAGGGCCAGGGCGAGCCCGGCGCACAGCACCGTGGGGATTCCAACCAAGGGAATGCAGCCCACCGCAAAGCCGAGGGCCAGTGTCAGCGCCAGCCGGCGTGGCGAGATTCCCTGGCTGAGCCAAAGAACCGCGGTGCGTTTTGCCGCTGCCGGAATTCTGCCCACTGTCCCCTCCACGCTGAGTTTCTTCCCCTCTAACTTATCGACACTGAAAACGGTGTTTGGTTTTCCTCGGATGAAACTTTGGTAAAGGAACCAAACTCGTTACAGAATTAGGTGCATGATCGGCGGGAAGGTCGCGTTTCGAGATGGCGCCAAGGTGTTACGCGCGGCTGAGAGGGGCGGTTCAAAACGGTGAGCCTCATCGGGCCATCCAGTCTGCGATACACTTGGACCGGATGCGTGTCTTCGGGATCGATTGCGGCACGGAGGTCACGGGATTCGGCGTGGTCGACACGGACGACGCGGCGCGCGAAGCGCGGCTGCTCTTCCGGGCCATGGGCGCCATCCGGCTGGCAAAGGCAAAGCCTCTTCCCGAGCGTCTGGCGGAGGTTTTCACTCGTCTTACTGCCGAACTGGAGCGCTGGCGCCCCGATGCCGTGGCCATCGAGGAAGTCTTTTACTCCGTCAATGCCAAATCGGCTCTGAAGCTCGGTCAGGTGCGCGGCGTGGCGCTTCTGGCTGCGGCTCAGAAGCGCATTCCCCTGGCCGAATACGCGCCTTTGAAGATCAAATCGAGCGTTGTTGGCTACGGGCTGGCGAAGAAGGAGCAAGTGCAATTCATGGTGGCGCGGCTGCTGGGGCTGGCGCAGCTGCCTGAACCTGCCGATGCGGCCGATGCACTGGCGATCGCGATCTGTCACATTCACACGGCGCAAACGTTGGCGCTTCAGGAGGCCAGGCGATGAGGTTGTTCTGGCTCCTGGCTGCTGCCTTGGCGCTGGTCGCGCAGGTCCATGCCGCGCCTGCGAGCGACCCCGTCGTCCAGGTGGACTTTTCCGATCCTGAACTGTCGCCGCCGCAATGGACGCTGGTCCTGCACGCCGATGGCAGTGGCCATTTTCGCTCCCAGATGGGCAAGGCTCCCAAGGCAGGCTTGAAGGAGATCGAAGCGCCCAGCATCGATCGCGAAATACAGGTGAGCAAGGCATTCGCCGCGCGCGTCTTTGACGTAGCGCAGAGCCACAAGTGGTTCAACCTGCAATGCGAAAGCCACCTGAAGGTTGCTTTCGAGGGTTGGAAGACATTTACCTACGCCGGACCGCAAGGGCAGGGATCGTGCACCTTCAACTACTCCCGCGATAAGGAAATCCAGGCCCTCGGCGAATCCATGGAGGCAGTAGCGGAGACGATTCTGGAAGGTGCCCGCCTGGAGGTGTTGCTGCAGCACGACCGGCTGGGCCTGGACCAGGAGATGGAGTTCCTCACCGAGGCTGTTCAGGACGGCCGGGCACAGCAGATCTACGCTATCCGTGACATTCTTGAGAGACTGGCCGGGGACAACGATGTCCTCGAACGAGTGAGAAAGCGGGCACGCAGTCTGTTGGACCGCGGCCCAACATAAATCTTTGCCTTCAGGCGACTTTTTCGTTTTGGTTTGTGTCCAATGAATGCAGGGCTCCCGATGTGCGGGGTGCGTCGCCATAGGGCGAAGGAAAGGCAGGGCGCCGTGAATCTGATGAGAAATTGCAGTTGGGTGGCAGGGCTGGCGGCGGCGGTCGGTGTGATGTCTTTGGGGCCGGCGTTGCTGGCGCAGGAGCAGGGGCAAGGATCGGGTCAGCCGGCGCGCGCGGTGCGCCTGAGCTATGTGGATGGCCAGGTGACTCTCGCGCAGGGCGGGCAGGTGCTGGCCCAGCAGGCTGTGGCCAATGCGCCGCTGATGGAGGGCATGCAACTGATCACCGCCGACAGCGGAAAGGCCGAGATCCAGTTTGAAGATGGCAGCGTGGCGCGTGTGTCTCCGGACAGCTCCATCACGCTGCAGGTTCTTCAGGGGGCGGGAACGACAGCCAATGCCGTGCTCCTGCTCAACGCTGGTTTGGCATATTTCGAGTTCCAGGGCGGAGGCCAGGCGGGCCAGATGAGCGTGCAATTCGGCGACGCCCAAGTGACAACGAGTGGCTTCACCGTGCTTCGCGTCAACATGGACAACCCTCCCGGTGAGATTGCCGTCTTTTCGGGTAACGCGCACCTCGATGCCGCCGGCGGTTCTGTTTCCGTTGACCTGCATGGCGGCGAAAGCATCGCGCTCAACGGCGCCAGTCCGGCAAATTATCAGCTCGCTGAGTCGATCGAGCCGGATTCGTGGGACGCATGGAACTCAGACCGCGATCAGGCGTTGACTGCCGAAGCAGCGTCGCAGACCGTCGCCTCCGCCAACCTGGGCGAAAGCCAAAACCCCGCGTGGAACGATTTGGATGCCGATGGGAATTGGTACGATGTGCCCGGTCAGGGTTATATCTGGTCGCCCTACGAAGCGGCGAGCGCGGATTTTGACCCGTACGGTTACGGGAACTGGATGTGGACGCCGGGTTACGGCTACCTCTGGATCTCTGGCTACCCGTGGGGCTATATGCCGTTCCAGTGCGGAGCGTGGAACTTTTACGACGGCTTTGGATGGGGCTGGGCGCCGGGCTTCGGCGGCTGCAGGCCCTGGTGGGATGTGGGCTTTTACGGTGGCCCCAATCTTGGCCGTGTGCCGCATGGATATCGACCGATCCCGCGTCCGATTTTGCCGCGGCATCCCATCAACTCAAGGCCGGTGGCGATGGTGCCCGTCAAGAGGAGCCCGGTGATCGTCGGCTCTACCTTCGTGGCTCGAAACAGGAATACGCCGGTGACCATCGGAGGGAGCACAGTGGTGCCGCTTCGACCGTTGCCATCCCGGCAGGTCTTCGTCCATTCACCGTCGGCCGCAGGGGGAAATCAGCGGCAGCCGGGTAATCAGAGGACGCAGCAGTTCAACAGGCCCGCGACACCGAATCGGCCCGGTTACAACTTGAACCGTCCTGCAGCGCAGCAGCCGG
Organism: uncultured Acidobacteriaceae bacterium; assembly: GCA_963832805.1. Classification (GTDB taxonomy): domain Bacteria; phylum Acidobacteriota; class Terriglobia; order Terriglobales; family Acidobacteriaceae; genus Telmatobacter. The sequence goes on from CAWHVN010000014.1 coordinate 6,356, forward strand.
GTGAGATGTACCGCCCCGCGCAGCCGCAGCCAGAGCCAGGCCAAACAAACCGCCCAGCGCCGCCGGCGCCAACACCGATGTATCGTCCTGTGCCGCCGACTGTTCAGCCTCCGGCATTCCAGAGCCGGCCGGCGCCAAGCCATAATTCTCCTCCGCCTCAACCGGGGTTTTCGGGCGGCGGCTCAGCAAACCACTCATCCGGAGGCTCTTCCGGTGGAGGCTCGCCGCACCCGAGCGGAGGCTCTTCCGGCGGCGGTGGAGGCGGTGGCTCCCACGGCGGTGGTGGTGGCGGTGGTGGAGGTGGTGGCTCGCACGGCGGTGGTGGCGGTGGTGGCGGCGGAGGCCATCACTGAGGCCTCCTCAAGGTCGGCCTGAATCATCGAGAGCCTGGCGAGAGGATTCTGCCGGGCTCTCGTTGTCTGCGAGCTGTCCACGAGGACACGAGGATTGGAGGTTACGATTGTGCTTCCTGTTGGATCTTTCGCCGCGAATCCAAGCTCGCAGGTTGGTAGTCTAAGAGATGTGAATCCCGAGCAAGACACGCGTTTGCGGGTCGCGGCGATTGGATTCCTCAATCCCGCGCCTCTGATGTGGGACTTTGAACATGCGCCGCTGAACGAGGAGCTGGCTCGCCGCTACCGTATCGACCGCATGACGCCGTCGGAGTGCGCAACGCGGCTCGGGGATGGACGGGCGGACATCGGACTGATTCCCATCGCCTCGCTGGCGACCACGCCGGGGCTGCACATTCTGCCGGGCTGCACCATCGCTTCAAAGGGCCGCGTGCGATCGCTGATCCTCGTGCATCGCGCGAACCGGCCGCTCAGCAAGCTGCGCTCGGTTGCAGCCGATACGGCGAGCCGCACGACGCTCGCCTACGCCCGAATGATGTTCCACAAGTGGGGCAACGCTGAGGTTCCGTTCTTGCCCATGGTTGCCGATCTGGACGCGATGCTGGAGCGGGCCGATGCGGCCATTCTCATTGGCGATCCCGCGCTGCTGTCGCTTGAAGAGCGGAATAACCGCGTGGAACGGACCGGCGAAGAGCTTGTCTACCGCGACCTGGCCGAGGAGTGGCGCGCGCTGACGGGGCTCGCCTTTGTCTCCGCCGTCTGGGGCACTGCGTGCAGCAGCCCTTTGGACGAGAGAGTTGCTGAGGACTTCATCCTGTCGCGCGATCATGGCCTCGCGAATATCGACGCGCTGGTGGCCGAGTGGTCGGAGCGGTTTGCCATTCCCGAGTCGACGATTCGAACGTATCTGACGGCCAACATCCACTACGTGCTCGACGAGGAGTGCGTGGAGGGGATGCGCGGGTTCTTTCACATGGCGGCCGAGTTGGGCGTTCTGCCCAAGTACACGGTGGCGGTTGAGGAATTGGCGGCGCGGTAGCGGCCGTGATTCCCGGACCTACGGATGCGACAAGATCAAAGGCCGGTTAGGAGAAATGCCTGGCCCACGCCTGAACCCACCCCAGGGTGAGCGCGTGCCACGGCCCCCAGAAATAGAGAAGCGCGGCGACGTACTCGGCGGCGAGAAGGGCAGACGCGCCGATCACAAACTGTCGCATCAGCCGCCCGCGCCAAAGGTCCCAGGCCAGCATGAGGACGATGATCAGCACATTGCCGTAGAAGACGTAGAAAAACCACACGAGCGCTGACTTCGGTTCGGCTGGGATCAAGTACCCGATGAAACGGTTGAAGCCCGGATCGGCGAGCGAGACGGTCGCCAGGATCATCATTCTTTTGTGCGCGGCCGGATTCTTGCGGAGCGAAATGCCCCACGCGAGGAGAATGAGAAAGCCGCCGATGTCCACCGCATGAACCGAGATAAACGGATCGGGGAACGGGCCATGGAACTTGGCATGTTGCACCACGACGGCGATGACCGCCGCCGGCGCCATGAACGCCATCAGGCACGCCCATCCCACCATGAAGGCGCCCAGCCTGCGGTGCCACGCGACGCGGTCGCGCATCACCAGCACCACCTGGGCGGTGAGCAAAAGCATCCACACCGTGAAGACCGCCGCATGTACATGCACGATCGTTGGCGGAGGAGGATTTCTACGCAGATAGTGGGGAATATCAAGGCCGAATCCGGCGATCATGCCCGCCCAAAGGATGCCGAGCCACACCACCGAAGGCGCACGGTCTTCGCGGGGGCTCCAGGCGCCGCGGGTATGCAACATCATTTTTGGGGCGCGCACTGCGGGCGCTGTCGCCACAGGGACCTCCTGGGGATGCCTTGAAGGAAGATTGCCGGATGCGAGGGTTGGTGTCAACAGAAAATTGGGCGGCGCTGCGGGACGGTGTCAGATGGTTTGCCAGTGCTCGGGAGAGAGGGTGACGGTGGCGCAGCCCATGGTGTAGTGGAACCAGGCGTGCTCGGTGGTGGGCGCGGCGAAGAAGCCCTCGAGGTTGAGCTCGGCGGCGACGCGGGAGACGAAAGCGCGAGGCCCGTAGAAGAGGGTGAAAAAGCTGTCCCAATCGACGGTGAAAAGGAAGGAGTGACCGGGGGCGAGGAGGGTTCCGCGAGCGGGAAAGGGGATGGAGCCGCAGCGGAGGCCGCCGATGGGGAGAGTGACGACGGGGTCGATATGCGGGAATTCGGATACGAAGATGAGTTCCTTGGCTCCGGCGGCGGTGAAGGCGTGGAGGAGGTCTGCGTGCAGGAGCGGCTCGAAGCGGCCTTCGACGGGCATCCAGATGGGCTGAGACTCGAGGAAAGATTGGAGGCTGTCGCGGGCGGCAGGGTCGGCGAGGTGGCCGGGCAGCGAGCCGATGGAGGTGAGGAGAGCCTGATTGACGCGCGCGCAGGAGGCGAGGCCGGTGTGCGATGCGATTTCGGACCACGGGTGCTTTGTTCCGAGCGCGAGGATTTGAGCGTCGGCGGGGTACTCACGTGTAACGCTCCAGGAGAGCGAGGCGGGAACGCAGACGAAGGGATGCAGAACGATGAGGACGGATTCGAAGATGCCGCCATAGGCCTCGAGCAGCGGGAGGCTGTAAGGGGGATAAGTGAACTGTTCGGGATGCACGAGAGGGATGATAGCAAAGATGATGCGGCGTAGCTGTGACGCGGGTGAGGGGCTTGCACGATTGGCGGGCCTGCAGGTGGAAAGGACGGGCTCACAGGGGGCGCTTGCCAGGGAAGGCCAAACCATGACAACCTTGTGAGAAGTGCGCGAGTTTTTGAGACGAAGGAGCACATCAATCCCCATGCCTATCCAAACCACTGAGAAGATCTGGCGCAACGGCGAACTGATTCCCTGGGAAAAGGCGACGATCCACGTGATGAGCCACGTGATTCACTATGGGTCGAGCGTGTTCGAGGGAGTGCGCTGCTACGGGCAGCCGCAGGGGTCGGCGGTATTCCGGCTGCCGGAGCATATGCAGCGGCTGCTGGACTCGGCCAAGATCTACCGCATGGAGATTCCGTTCACGCTGGAGGAGCTATGCGCGGGGGTGGTGGAGACGATTGAGGCGAACGGTGTGGCGCCGTGCTACATCCGGCCGATCGTGCTGCGCGGATACGGAGAGATTGGCGTGAACCCCAAGGGGTCGCCGGTCGATGTCTACATTGCGAACTTTCCGTGGGGCAAGTATCTGGCCGGGCACGGCGGCGCGGATGTGTGCATCTCGAGCTGGAACCGGCTGGCACCCAACACGATGCCGGCGCTGGCGAAAGCGGGCGCGAATTACATGAACTCGCAGCTCATCAAGATGGAGGCCGAAGCGAACGGCTACCAGGAGGGCATTGCGCTGGACGTGAACGGGCTGGTGAGCGAGGGATCGGGCGAGAACATCTTTATTGTGCGCAACGGCGTGTTGTATACGCCGCCGCTCGCGAACTCGGCGCTCTCCGGAATCACGCGCGACAGCGTGCTGACCATTGCGCGGCACCTGGGATTGACCGTGAAGGAGCGGTCGCTTCCGCGCGAGCTGCTCTACATCTCGGACGAGGTGTTCTTTACGGGCACGGCGGCAGAGGTGCAGCCGATCCGGTCGATCGACCGCATCGTGATTGGGGACGGGAAGCCGGGCGAGACTACGAAGAAGATCGCGGACGAGTTCTTCGGCATTGCTAATGGACTGAGGCCGGACCGCTTTGGCTGGCTGACGCCGGTGAAGGTGGACGCGAGCGAAACCGTAACGGCGTAGAGGCAGGGAACAGGGAACAGGGAGTAGGGAATAGGAAAAGCAAAAGCAAAAGCAAAAGCCCTTCGGCGCAATCCGAAGGGCTTTCGAATTTGTGGTGTGGTGCGGACGGGCGGGTTCCCTGCGAGCGTGCTCATCGGTGGCCTGGTGTGCGGACGGATGGTGCACGCCAATTATGATGAATCGGAGAGCTGCACAGGCGAGGCGCAGGACGCGGGGCTCCGCAGCGCCGCGGGAAAGGAAGACAGCCGAACCGTGAAACCCGACATGAGAGTTTCGTTCGCCGGCCTGGAGCTGGCGAATCCGGTGATCGCCGCCAGCGGGACTTTTGGCTATGGCATCGAGTTTGAAGAGATCGTCTCGCTGGAGCGATTGGGCGCGATCGTGACCAAGGGGATCTCGCTGGAGCCGATGACGGGCCACACGGCGCCGCGCATTGTGCAGACGGCGGCGGGGATGCTGAATGCGATCGGCCTGCAGAACGTGGGCGTGGAAGATTTCGTTGAGCGGAAGCTGCCGCCGATGAGCCGGTACCCGAAGTGCAAGGTGATCGTGAATGTGTTCGGGCACACAGTGAACGAGTACATCGGGGTGATCGATCGGCTGAACGATGCGGAGGGGATTTCGGCATACGAAGTGAATGCGTCGTGCCCCAACGTGCACGCGGGCGGAATGACATTCGGGACCGATCCGTATTCGCTGGAAGAGCTGGTGGAGCGGACAAAGAGGGTCGCCATTCATCCGCTGATCGTGAAGCTCTCGCCGAATGTAACCTCCATCGGGCACATGGCGCGTGTCGCGGCGGAAGCGGGCGCGGACGCGGTGAGCCTGGTGAATACGTTTCTGGCGATGTCGATCGATGCGGAGGAGCGGCGGCCACGCCTGAGCAATGTGACGGGAGGGCTGTCGGGACCGGCGATCAAGCCGATCGCGCTGCGCATGGTGTATGAGGCGGCGCGAGCCGTCGAGATTCCGATTCTGGGGATGGGTGGGATCGTGACGGCGGAAGATGCTGTGGAGTTCATGCTCGCCGGGGCGACGGCGGTCCAGGTGGGAACAGCGAGCTATGCCGATCCGCGCGCGACGGAGCGGCTAACTGCGGGATTAGAATCGTGGTGCAAGAGCCACGATGTGGCGCAGGTAAGCAGCCTCACTGGAGCACTGAAGACCAGTGGGCAGTGAATCGCGAACGACCGTGTGTGTCTGAACGGGCGAGCCTAGAGGCGCTTGATGAAGGCGAGGGCCTCGGCGAGTTGGGGAAAGCGCGCCTCCTCGGCCTTGAATTCGCGGGAGTGAACGCAGCGACGCAGACCACGCGCCCTGACGGGGTGCTTGAGGTGGAGCATCTCGTGATAGAGCAGGTACTCGATAGCGTAACGAGGGCTGGAGGGGCGGTCGAAGACGCGGCTGACGACGATGGTGTTGTGGGCGGCGTCGTAATGACCGAGGGAGCGCTTGGCGTGGTGCTCGCTCCAGGTGAGATCGGGGCGGCCGAGTAGCCCGCCGAAGAAGCGCGTGTTCAGCGCGTCGAAGACCTCTTCAAGGTGAAAGTAGCGGCCCTCGGGGCCGAAGTAGCGCTTGCTGCCGCGCGCCGTGCGGATAAGCTCGGTTTGGCGCGTGACGGCGGCCGAGGAGGCGAAGCGCTTGTAGCGCAGATTGTGCGCGGCGTCGACGGGCTTGCGGTAGAGCTTGGCGAGGAGAATGTGGGCGATAGCGTGGAGGACGGATTCTGGCGCGCCCTCGAGAAGATCGGAGAGGCTGGCGTGGATCTGGCCCTCGCGTAGGCGAATGGTGGTGTTCAGCGAAGTGAAGCGCCGGAAGCGTACCTGAATGGGTGGCATGGGCGCGCGCGGGCGAACTGCGCGGTACTCGTACTGAAAGATGGGGACGACGTCGGGGGACACGGAAAGCAGGATAGCAGGGAGTAGCCAATAAGGAGTAGCCGGGAGGGAGTAGCCATAGAATGAAGGCGTGCCGGAGGATGGCTCGCACGAGGCGAAATCTGCATGATGGAATTCAAGCAAGACTCTTTGACGCCGCGGATAGACAACGCCGCCACCCGCACCGTTGTGTCCACGCTTGGCGTTCTCGTCGGCATCGGTTCCATTGACCACGGCCTGCTGGAAACTTTGCAAGGGTATCGGCCAACTCCAGGCCTGATCGTGAATGCGCTCGGCGCAGGCTATCGCTGGACCGTATGGAAAGAGGGTGGCGAAGCCGCCTTTACGCTGGTTCCCAACTTTCTCGTGACCGGAATCGTCGCTACATTGCTGGGCTTGCTAATGATCCTTTGGGCGCTCCGCTTTATCCAGACAAAACACGGTCCGGTTGTCTTTCTGTTGCTCGGCATGGCTTCATTTTTTACTGGCGGGGCATCGCGCAGATCGTCCTCATCACCATCGTTTGGGGATTGGGCACACGCATCCGCTCACCGCTCTCATTCTGGCGCTGGCTCATTCCGGGGCCGGCGCGGCCGGTCCTGGATTGTCTATGGCCATGGTCCCTGGCGGCGACTACCGTTCTCTTCCTCGCGGCTTTGGAGATTGCGATCTTTGGCTACGTTCCCGGCGTCTTCAGCCAGATAAAGATTCTCCACATCTGCTGGAAGCTGCTCGGGGTCGCCCTGTTGTTCTACATCCTGTCAATGCTCTCTGGGTTTGTACGCGACATCGACAAAAGTGTGCCAAAAGGGAGTAACCAGTAGGAGGTGGAAATTCGCTGGCTTACTTCGGTTCGTAGCGGTCCTGGCCCTTCTCCTTGGGATGGGCTTTGAAGTAGGCCTCCTGGTCCGCTGTGATTTGCTTGGCCTGATCGGAGAGATCGCCGATGCCGTCGAGGGCTTCCTTGAGCGAGAGCTCGAAGCCAGGTTCGCTCGGCAGAGCGTGAAGAGCCGCCTGCCAGCGCGCGATGCCTTCGTTGAGCCCCTTGAGTGATTTGCGGATGTCGGCCTTGCGCTCGGAATAAAGGTCGAGGTTGTCGCCTAGCTCGTCGATGAGGGAGGCGAAGTCCTCGAGCTCGCCGTCGAGGCGCTGGACGCGCGCGGCTGTGTGCGCACGGACGGTGAGCCCTTTGATGGTGTCGGAGTGTTCATCGAGAAACTTGACGTAAAGGCCGACGCGGGCCACGGGATTGTCGCCGGCGCCGGCGATCTGGTCCTGCTGGGCCTCAGTGAGCGGCTCGCGTTTCGCGCTTTGCGCGGCGAGTGGCGCGACGACGACGAGCGAGAAGAGGATGGCAGCGAAGGTGCGCATGGCAGAAAGACTCCGACGGTTCCATTCAAGCATAGGGCCGTGAACCGTGGATGGTGAACCGTGAGTCGCAGCATTGAGACGCGGGGCGCCCCGCCTCATTCCGGTGAGACGCAAAGAGGCACACTACGTTAGAGGCCAGGGGTGGAAGGTGAAAGGGTTGGCGAACTACTTGCGGAAGACCTGCATTAGGGCTGCATTCTTCGCGTCAGTGACCTGAGCGAGGGTCTGCGCCACGAGAGGGCGATCGTCGATGTTGCTGGCCTGAAGCATTTCGTTGAGGCGGAACGCGGTGTGGCTGAGCATGAGCTCGGCATTCTTGAGGCGCTTGTCGTTATCGGCGACGGTGAGGTGAATCTTCTTCGCGATCCTTTGGATCTGCCGCAGCAGGCCGGTTGCCCTGGACACGTTGCCGGCCTGGTACTGGCGGATGCTCATCTCCGTCATCTGTTGCACGAGCTGGGCGTAGAGGAAGCACTGCTCACGCGGCTGGGCCTGGCTGGCCCGCGCCTCGAGCGCATCAATCGTTTGCTGATCGGGCAGGGAACTATGGGGAGAGGCAGCGCGCACGTAGCTAAGGTTCAAGCTGAGTGCGAGGAACGCGGCGATGGGAACCACAGTCCGCATAGGGAAGCTCCTCTGACGCGATTCTGCCCCCGAATTGTGACTATAGTAGCCACAATTTGCGGCGAGTCGCAAGGGGGAAAGCCCGGGGATTTTTGATGGGACGAATAACCCAAGTACCGGACCGGGACGTGAATTCCCGCGGATGTTCAGGACCGATTGAGGGTTGCGGGCTACCTTTCGAGGATCTGGAGGCGCTGGCGGGCCTGCCACTCCTGGTCGGGAAGCTTGCCGCCGGAGGCCGAGAGGAAGCGGTGATAGTAGGTGGCGGCCTGGGTCTTCTGGTGCAGGGAGTCGTAGGTGATTGCCCAAAGCCAGAGGGTGGAGGCGTTCTCCGGCAGGTAGCGGGAGCGTATGGTCAGCGCGTGCAAGGTCACGTCGGGATGGCCGGTTTTCGAGGCGGTAAAGGCCAGGCCGCTCCAGCCGTCGACGTTGGCCGGATCGATTTGAGTGGCCTTGTCGAAGATTGAGTAGGCCCGATCGAGCTGGCCCTGATGAACGAGGTTCTGGCCGTGGGCGACGAGTAGATCGGGATCGTTAGGGGATGCGGCGAGGAGTTGGAGGAAGAGCTGGTCGGAGCCGGCGTAGTCGGCGGCGTCGGCAAGGACGGCGGCCAACATGTGCGTGACAGCGGGGTCGCCGGGGTGGGCGGCGTGAAGTTTTTCGAGGAGCGGGAGGGCCTCGGCGTTGTCCTGATCGGCGAGCACGGTGGCGAGCTGCGCGGTGAGTGTGGGGTCGTCTGGATTTTTCGCGAGCGCGGCGCGGAGGAGGGTCTCGGCCCCCGGATAATCTTTGCGCAGGATGAGTAGGTGAGCCAGGCCTTCGTTGGCCGGAGCGGAATCGGGGTCCGTGTCGAGGACGCGGCGATAGGCGGCCGCGGCGGCGTCGAGCTGGCCGGTCTGTTCGGCGAGCTCGGCGGCGAGGAGCGTGTCGGAGGGCGTCTCCGGCGTGAGCTTGAGGGCTTCGAGCAAGTCGTTGGAGGCCGCAGCGGGATTGGCGTCACGATCGATGCGGGCCAGTGCGCGCCAGGCGCGGGCTTTGAGCGTAGGATCGGCCAGGCCGGGATCGAGAGTGGTGGCAGTGACGAGCTCTGGACGGGCTTCAGAAAGCTTGTTTTCACGCGCGAGGAGCAGGCCGAGCGAGATGCGAGCCTCGAAAGAGTTGGGGTCGGCGGCGATGGCGCGCCGGTAGAGGGCGGCGGCGTCGTTGAGGCGATCCTGCGCGTCAGCGACGTAGCCGGCGTCGAACAGGGCGCGCGGGTCGGCGGGGTGGGCGGCAAGGTACGGATCGAGCTTGACTTCAGCGGTCTTCCAGTCGGAGGCGGCGATGGCGGCTTCGGCAGCAGCGACTTCGGCGGGTATGGGCTGGGAAGTTGTGGTTGCTGTGGTGGCAGATTCGGGGGCCGAGCTCGCTGACGGAGGGGCAGAGCCAGCGGATGAAGACGAGTTCTGGGCTGAGGCGGGAGCGGAGCCGAGAAGAAGAGCCGCGAGCAGGACGAAAAAAGCGAGACGGCGCAATGAATCCCTCATTCAATAGTGTAATTTGCTCATGCGCGGGCGCAATGGTTGGACGCTGCAATGGGCCTGCGGGTGTGGAACGCGCGGGTTTTTGACGGCCCGTATAATAAACATGGACGGTTGCGTCCCAAGGCTTGCAGAGAGCACTGTGGCGCGGCCGGAAGTTTCTTTTGGGCAGAGACAGCAACTCTGAATCTGCCATATCGGTGCCTTCCCTTTGAACGATTCCATCATTATCCGCGGCGCGCGGACACACAACCTGAAAAATCTCTCGTGCGAGATACCCCATGGCAAGCTGACGGTGATCAGCGGCGTGTCGGGCTCGGGCAAGAGCTCGCTGGCCTTCGACACCATCTATGCCGAGGGGCAGCGGCGGTATGTGGAGTCGCTTTCGGCGTACGCGCGACAGTTCCTGGAGCGGATTGAGAAGCCGGACGCGGACGAGATCGACGGGATGGCGCCGGCCATCGCCATCAAGCAGAAGAACACGACGCGGAATCCGCGGTCGACGGTGGCAACAGCGACGGAGATCTACGACTACCTGCGGCTGTTGTATGCGCGCTGCGGAGAGGTGCATTGCATTTATTGCGACGGGGTGGTGAAGCGCAACTCGGTGGACGAGGCGGCCGAGGCGGTTCTGGCGCTGGGCGAGGGAACGCGGCTGAATGTGCTGTTTCCCGCGATGAGCGCGGCAGCGCCGGCGGCGGTGGCGGAGCCGAAGACAGCGAAGGCTGCGTGGCATGCGGCGAAAACGGCGGCGAAGACCAAGCCGGCGGGGAAGGCGGGCGAGTCGCTGCATTTGGAGACGGTGAAGGCGCGACTGGCGGAGTTGCGGGCGAGCGGCTTCAACCGGCTGTGGCAGCAGGGAAGGCTCTTCGAGTTCTCGACGCCGGAGTCGCTGATCGATCTGGACCTCACACAGCCTGTGTTTGTGTTGCTGGACCGGATTGTTGTCAGCGTCGAAAATCGTCCGCGCATCGTAGACGCCGTGGAAACGGCGTATCGCGAGGCGGGCGAGGTGATCTTTGAGGAGGCAGCGCGAGAGGACACTGCCGAGCGCAGGCGGCTGCGGTTTTCCGGCGCGTACGAATGCACGAACTGCCATCGGCCGGGGCGCGAGCCGGAACCGCGGCTGTTCAGCTTCAACAATCCGTTTGGCGCGTGCCCACGCTGCCAGGGTTTCGGTAACACGGTCGACTACGATCTGGGCCTGGTGATTCCCGACCAGAGCCTGAGTTTGCTTGGCGGCGCGATCGATCCGTGGAACCGGCCGAAGTACCGGCCATGGTTTGGCGAGCTGCGCAAACGCGCGGCGGAGTTGGGCGTGCCGCTCGACGTGCCGTGGTGCGAACTTTCCGAATCAGTGCGCGAGACAGTGCTGCGCGGCAAAGACGGCTTCAGCGGCGTGTACGGCTTCTTTGGTCAATTGGAGCGCAAGAAGTACAAGCTGCACGTGCGCGTGATGCTGAGCAAGTATCGCGGCTATGCGGAGTGCTCAGATTGCCGTGGGCAACGGCTGCGGGCGGAAGCGCGGGCGGTGCGCATTGCGGGGAAAAACATTTGCCTGGCGACGGCGCTGACGATTGCGCAGGCAAAGGAGTTCTTCGATGAACTGAAGCTTTCGCCGATGCAGGAGGAGATCGCGGGACCGATTCTGACCGAGGTGCGGCAGCGGCTGAGCTTTCTGGTTGCCGTGGGGCTTGAATATCTGACGCTGGACCGGCTGGCGTCGACGTTGAGCGGCGGCGAGGCGCAGCGGATTCAACTGGCGACTTCGCTGGGATCGCGACTGGTGGGAGCGCTGTATGTGCTGGATGAGCCATCGATCGGGCTGCACACGCGCGACACAGCGCGACTGATTCACATTCTTGAAGAGCTGCGCGACCTGGGCAACACGATTCTGGTGGTGGAGCATGACGCCGATATTCTGCGAGCGGCGGACCATCTGCTCGATCTGGGGCCGGGCGCGGGGGAGTTCGGCGGGAGATTGCTTGCGGAGGGCGTGCTGGCGGAGATCGAAGCCAATCCGGCGTCGCTGACGGGGCGATATTTGAGCGGGAAGATTTCGATTCCCGTGCCTACACGGAGACGCGCGCCGGGACGCGAGAAACTGATGCTGCGCGGCGCGCGCGCGAACAACCTGCACGGACTGGATGTGGAGATTCCTCTCGGGATGCTGGTGGCGGTGACAGGAGTTTCGGGGTCGGGCAAGTCCACGTTGGTGCACCAGGTGCTGTATCGCGCGGTGGCGCGCGCGCTGGGGCAGACGGATGGCGGCGATCCTTCGAGCGTGTTCACTTCGCTGAGCGGCGTGGAGCGGCTGAACGACGTGATTCTGGTGGATCAGACGCCGATTGGGCGCACGCCGCGGTCGAATCCGATCACGTATATCAAGGGATTCGATCTGGTGCGCGAGTTGTTTGCCGCGCAGCCGGAGGCCAAGCGGCTTTCACTGACGCCTGGACATTTCTCGTTCAACGTGCCGGGCGGGCGCTGCAACACCTGCGAGGGCGACGGGACGGTGACGGTGGAGATGCAATTCCTTGCCGACGTGGAGCTGCCCTGCGAGGACTGCAACGGCACGCGCTACCAGACGAAGATTCTCGGCGTGCATTACAAGGGCAAGAACATCCACGACGTGCTGCAGATGACGGTGAAGGAGGCGCTGCGTTTCTTCGCCGGCCAGACCAGGCTGCTGGAGAAGCTGGCGGTGCTGGATGAGATCGGGCTGGGCTACTTGCGGCTGGGGCAGTCGGCGACGACGCTCTCAGGCGGCGAGGCGCAGCGCGTGAAGCTGGCAGCACATCTCTCCGCGGTGCGCGCGGTGAACGCGACGGCGAAGCCCTCGCAGGCCAGCCGGGTGCTCTACATCCTCGACGAGCCGACGACGGGGCTGCACTTTGACGATGTGTCAAAGCTGCTGACGGCGTTTCGCAAGCTGATCGACGGCGGCGGGTCGCTGATCGTGATCGAGCACAATCTGGACGTGATCAAGAGCGCGGATTGGGTGATCGATCTGGGACCGGAGGGCGGCGAAGCCGGCGGGCGCATTGTTGTGGAGGGTCCGCCCGAGAAGATTGCGGCGAATTTGCACTCGCACACAGGGAAGTGGCTGGCGCGAGTGTTGTGAAAATCATTCAGGCTGGGCGAAGATGGGCGCGTTGCGCGAAAAGCACCAGCCTTTGCCGTGTAGCCAGCAGGATTCGTCCTTTTCGTGCGCATCGCAGCGAAGCGAGCGCACACCTGAGCCGTAATCGCGCTTGAGGGCTCGGGCGAGCTCATCGCTGACGGCGGGGTCGCGCGCTCCGGCAAAATCGACGAAAAAGACGGAGCCGCAAAGCATCGCCGCAAAAAGACCGGCGCTCTTGCGGGTGAGGTAGGCCATGGTTCCCGGTCCGCGCGTGGAGGTTAGCGGGAAGAGAAGCTCGCCTTCGGGCTTGAGGGCGGTGAGCCAAGCTGGGAGCGGATGGGTGGCGCCGGCGCTGACGACAATGACATCGGCGGGATCGAATGGACCCTGCGCGCCGTCGCCCTGGACCACTGTGACTTGAGGCCAGGGCTCGAGCGCGAAACGCGCACGGGCCGCGAGCTCATTTTCGATCTCGACGGCGACGACCTTGCCCTGCGGGCCGGCGAGCTCGGCGAGGATGGCGGAGTAATAGCCGGTTCCGCAGCCGAGATGGAGAATGGAATCGCCAGGGCGGATGTCGAGCAGGCTGAGGTGATAGGCCCAGAGGCTGGGCTGGCCGTTGTTCAGGCGCTTGGCCGCGTCGAGCACAATGAGGGCGTCGCGATAGACGTTGCGGGGGTCGGCGCTTTCAGTGAACCAATGAGTGCCGCTGGTCTGAATCATCCACGGACCGGGACCGACGAAACGCTCGCGAGGGACGGCGGTGAAGGCGGCAAGAATGGCGGGCGAAGAGATGCGGTTGATGCGGCACAGCTCTTCCGCATAGAAGCGCCGCGCGGATTCGATCGAAACGGCCTCGGAGGGGGGCTGCATTGCACTGACCGGCGCCAGCCCCGGCGAAGCTTCGCGGGAAGGCCAGCGCCTTACGCTGGCATTATAGGCGCGGGTGCCTGTGGGGGAGAGCGGGAGAGCAGCGGACCTGCCGGTGCTGGGATGGAGGCCGAAGATCTCCGCAGTGGAATTCATTTCCTTGCGTCGGCGAGCACTTTCAGGTAGGCGCGGGCGGTTTCGGTGATGGTTTCGGCGTGCCCGGCGTCGACGGCGGCGAGATTGACGAGGTCGCTGCCAACGCCGAGTGCGCGCGCGCCGGCCTGGATGAAGCTCGCGGCGGTTTGGAGCGTGACGCCGCCAGTGGGGATGAGCTTGAGATGCGGGAAGGGCGCGAGGAGCGACTTCAAATAGCTGGCGCCGCCGACGGCGGAGCAGGGAAAGATTTTGACGTAGTCGGCGCCGGCATTCCAGGCAGTGATGGCCTCAGTGGGCGTAAGCGCGCCGGGGCATGACACTTTGTTGTTCCTCTTGGTGACGGCGATGACTTCGGGATGCAGGCTGGGGCTGACCACGAACTCCGCGCCAGCGTCGATGGTGGCTTGGGCCTGATCGGCGGTGGTGACGGTACCGGAGCCGAGCAGGAGGTCCTTCGGACTGTACTGGTTTCGGAGTTCATTGAGCAGACCGATAGCTCCGGGAACGGTCATGGTGACTTCGACGATGGTGACGCCGCCGGCGATCATGGCGTCGACGACGGCGCGTCCCTGGGCGACGCTTTTGGCGCGCAGAACGGGAATGAGGCCGACGCGCTCGATGATTTCTGCTGCAGATTCTGGCATTCGAGAATCCCTCAGGGGCTAAAGCCCCTCATTTTAACTGTGGTGCGTGCGGCACGGCTGAAGCCGTGCCCTTTCAAAACAGCTAGGATATGAGTGTCGCTCGCAGCCGCGCTCATCCCGCGATGCGAACGGAGCCGTCTTTCTATCGCGCGATGCGCGCCGAGCCGCCTTTCATGATGCGTTCGACTTCGGCGAGCGTGGCCATGCTGGTGTCGCCGGGAGTAGTCATGGCGAGCGCGCCGTGGGCCACGCCGCAGCGGACAGCCCAGTCGATTCCCTTGTCGGCGAGCAGGCCGTAGATGAGGCCGGAAGCGAAGCTGTCGCCGCCGCCTATGCGATCGAGAATGCCGATCTCGCGCTGCGGAACGTGGACGATTTTGTTTTCGTAGAGCGCAATCGCGCCCCAGGCGTTGCGGCTGGCGGTTTGCACGGTGCGCAGCGTGCTGGCGACGAGCTTGAGATTGGGATAAGCGGCGGCAACTTCGCGGAGCATCTCTTCGTAACCGGCGATGGGCAACTCCGCGAAATCTTCGCTGACGCCTTTAATGGCGATGCCGAGCATGGCGGAGAAATCTTCTTCGTTGCCGAGCAGTACGTCGACCTTTCGGACGATGGCGCGGTTGACCTCTTGTGCTTTATTTTTGCCGCCGATGGATTTCCAGAGCGAGTCGCGGTAGTTGAGGTCGTAGGAGATGGGCGTGGAGTATTTGCGCGCGGCGTCCATGGCTTCGACGGCAACTTCAGCGGTGGACGTAGAGAGCGCGGCAAAGATTCCGCCGGTATGCATCCAGCGAGAACCATTCGCGGGGCCGAAGATCGACTCCCAATCGAAGTCGCCTGGCTTGACCTGGCTGATGGCGGTGTGGCCGCGGTCGGAGCAGCCGGCAGCTGCGCGCACGCCGAAGCCGCGCTCAGTAAAGTTGAGGCCGTTGCGGACGGTGCGGCCGACTCCGTCGTAAGGAACCCATCGAATAAGCGAGGGATCGACGCCGCCCTGCAGGATGAGATCTTCGACGAGGCGGCCGACGGGATTGTCGGCGAGCGCGGTGGCGATGGCGGTGCGCATGCCGAAGCAGCGGCGGAGGCCGCGAGCGACGTTGTACTCGCCGCCGCCCTCCCACAGTTGGAATTGGCGCGCGGTGTGGATGCGGCCTTCGCCGGGATCGAGGCGAAGCATGACTTCGCCGAGGCTGAGGCAATCCCAGCGGCGCTTGGAGTCGGGAATGGAGAGCGGGTTCATGGTCAAACCATAATTTAACGCACTGGGGCTCTGATGGTCAGTGAGCATCGGCGCGCAAGACCGCGGACGGAGGCATCATTTAGGCTAGGGGTGACAAAAGTTGCGAACGAACGCGTGGAATTGCTGCGGCGTGGAATGAGAAGCAGGCGCGGCGGGCGGGAGGAAGGATTGAAAGGGCAAGAGCTCTTCGATTTGAGCGGACGGGTTGCGGTGATCACCGGCGGGACGACCGGCCTGGGGCGCGAGATCGCGCTCGGATTTGCAGAGGCAGGCGCGGATGTTGTGGTGAGCTCGCGGACGAAGGAGCATGTGGATGCGGCTGCCAGGGAGATTGAGGCGCTGGGCCGGCGCACGCTGCGCGTGGTGTGCGATGTGCTGGACCGGGAATCGATCCAGCGATTGCACGATGCGGTGATCGCGGCGTTCGGCAAGGTAGACATTCTGGTCAACGCGGCAGGCACGGCGAAGATGGCGCCAACGCTCGACGAGGACGAAGCCGAGTGGTCGAAGATTATCGAGACCAACCTGACCGGAACGATGCGCGCCTGCCAGATCTTCGGGCGCAACATGGCGGACGCTCACTATGGACGGATCATCAATGTTGCGTCGTTGACTGCGTTTCGCGGGTCGTTTCAGCTGGCGGCGTACGCGGCGAGCAAGAGCGCGGTTGCCTCGCTGACCAAAACGCTGGCGATTGAGCTGGCGGAGTCGGGCGTGAATGTGAACGCAATTGCGCCGGGCGTGTTTCGCACCGAAATGAGCGACCCGCTGGTGAAGGGAACGGCGCGCGGCGAAGAGCAACTGATGCGCACGCCGATGCACCGCTTTGGTGAGCTGCGCGAAGTGGTGGGGCCGGCGATTTTTTTGGCGTCGGAGGCAGCGGGATTTGTGACTGGAGAAGTGCTTGCCGTGGACGGCGGCTATCTGGCGAGCGGCGTGAACAGCTGAGAAACAGGGAACGAGGGACCAAGGGAACAAGGGACCGAGAAAGCAAGGGCTCGGGCGACTCCAGCGGTGAAAATCAGTCGCTGAGGTGCCGGAGAGAAGAAGGAGCAATGGCGGAAGAGCGCAAGCTGCGCATGGGGATGGTGGGCGGGGGGCCGGGCGCGTTCATTGGTCCTGTGCACCGCATTGCAGCGGAACTGGACGGAAGAATTGAGCTGGTTGCGGGAGCGTTCTCGCAGTCGGCAGAGCGCTCGCGCGAGGCGGGCGTAAAGTTTCACATCGATCCCGCGCGCGCGTATCCGGATTACAGGCAAATGATCGAGGCCGAACGGAAGCGGGCAGACGGGATCGACTTTGTGGCGATTGTGACGCCGAATCATCTGCACCTGGCCGTAGCGGCGGCGGCGCTCGAGGCGGGCATTCCGGTGATGAGCGACAAGCCGGCGACGGCGACCTATGAAGAGGCGCTGAAGCTGGAGGCCGCAGTCGTGAAGGCTGGTCTGCCTTACGCGCTGACGCACACCTATGCGGGATACCAGATGGTGCGCGAGGCGCGGTCGATGTGCGCGGCCGGCAAGCTGGGCCGGATTCGCAAGGTGGCTGTGGAGTATTTTCAGGGATGGCTGAGCCGGCCGATTGAGGTGAGCGGCCAAAAGCAGGCGGAGTGGCGGACCGATCCCGCGCGCAGCGGTCCGGGCGGCGCGATCGGCGACATCGGCACTCATGCATTTCACTTGCTCGAATATGTCAGCGGCTTGCAGGTGACGGCGATCAACGCGACGTTGCGCTCGGTGGTGCCGGGGCGCAGGCTGGACGACGATTGCAATGCGTTTGTGAGGATGAACAACGGCGCGGCCGGAACGCTGGCTTGTTCGCAAGTGGCAGCCGGGGAGATGAATGAACTGCTCCTCCGCATCTATGGCGAAGAGGGGTCGCTCGAGTGGCGGCAGCAGGATCCGAACCGGCTGATTGTGAAGGGTCTCGACAGGCCGGAGGAGATTTATCACGCGGCGGCAAGTTATTTGGGTAGCGATGCCGCTGCAGTTGCGCGCACTCCGGCGGGTCATCCCGAGGGGTATCTGGAGGCCTTCGCGGTGCTCTATCGCGAGTTTGGCGATGCGCTCGTCGCGTGGCAGCAAGGGAATGCCAGCCGCGGCGGGTTGCCGGCTACGCTGCCCGGAATTCAGGCGGGGGTGAGGGGCATGCGATTCATCGAGCGCGCGATCGAGAGCAACCGCCAACAGGGATGGGTTGATTTCTAGGGTTGGTTGTGTGACTTTTGCTCGACCAGCGAAGTAGCGTCCCTCAGGGGCTAAAGCCACTGATTTTGTTGGCCATTTTCGGCACGCGACCCACCCACTGGGTGGGTGCCCCGGTCGTGCCCTTTCAAAACGCCATTTGCGCAACCATTTCCAGAGCGCGGGGCACTGACGCGAGGAGGAACGATGAAGACGATCAAGGGGCCGGGGATTTTTCTGGCGCAGTTTGCCGGCGATGATGCGCCCTACAACACGCTGGAGGGCATGGCGCAATGGGCAGCCGGTCACGGCTATGTGGGCATCCAGATTCCGAGTTGGGATCGAAGGTTCTTCGACCTTGAGCGCGCCGCGGAAAGTCAGACGTATTGCGACGAGGTGAAGGGCATTGCCGCGCAGGCGGGGCTTGCGATGACGGAACTCGCGACGCACAAGCAAGGCCAGTTGGTGGCGAGCCATCCGGCCTTCGACACGCTGCTCGACGGATTTGCGCCGCCGGAGCTCCAGGGAAATGCGAAGGCTCGGACCGCGTGGGCCATGGAGCAATTGTGGTGGGCGGCGAAGGCCAGCCGCAACCTGGGACTGAAAGCGCACGCAACGTTTTCCGGATCGCTGGCGTGGCCGTTTGTTTATCCATGGCCGCAACGGCCGGGGGGACTGATCGACGAGGCGTTCAAGGAGCTGGGGCGGCGGTGGCTGCCAATTCTGAATGCATTCGACGATGCAGGGGTGGATGTGTGCTTTGAGCTGCATCCCGGCGAAGACTTGCACGACGGCGCGACGTTTGAGCGCTTTCTCGGGGCGGTGAGCGACCATCCGCGCGCGAACATTCTTTACGACCCGAGCCACATGGTGCTGCAGCAGATGGATTATCTGGCCTTTCTCGATCTCTATCACGAGCGGATACGCGCGTTTCACGTGAAGGACGCGGAGTTCAGGCCGAGCGGACGGTCGGGAGTTTACGGCGGCTACCAAGAGTGGATCGACCGGCCGGGGCGCTTTCGCTCGCTTGGCGATGGGCAGATCGATTTCCGGCAGGTCTTCAGCAAGTTGGCTCAGTACGATTATGCGGGCTGGGCCGTGGTGGAGTGGGAGTGCTGCATCAAGCACCCCGAGCAGGGAGCGGCGGAGGGCGCGAAGTTCGTTCGAGAGCAGATCATTCAGGTTACGGATCGGGCGTTCGACGATTTTGCGGGCGGCGGAGCGGATGCGGATCGCAACCGGAAGATTCTGGGGTTGTAGAGCGGTTCCACAATTCACGTGCCATTGCCGGTGATGTGCAAGGTGGCTTTTTCTTAATGAAAAAGCCACTTGGCGGTTGCGGCTCTTGGTATAGCAATTGTGGAACCGCTGCGAGGACCGCCGAAGGAATCAATCGGGAATTGCCAAGGGCTCGCCGATTGGCGAAGGCGTTTTTCCCGGCGCGACGATGCCGTACTTCCCATCGAGGAAATCCTGTAGCGCTTCGGGAAGCAGCGCGGCCAGTTCCTGCCAGGTGAGGACCTTCAGGCGCACGCGCAACGCAGCGCTTTTGACAGCGGCCAAAATATCGAACCACTCCTCGCGCAGGTCGGGGCGGCGCTCATCGTGGATGACGCAGAAGCTGCAGTCGGCGGCAGAAGTGGCCAAAACACTGCGGATGAGCTGGTAGCCGGCATAGCCGGGCTCGCCGGGCGGACGAAAGCTCGTGTCAATGGCGGAGACGCGGGCAGGGTCGCCGACGATGCTCTCGAATTCCTGCGAATCGTTTTCGGGGAATTCGCTGGCGCGCATCCAGCGCGATGTTGCGATCTCGATGCGCGGGAGGCGATCGCGGTCGAAGACAGAGTCAAAGTCACGGTAGGCTTCGACAATCGCCGCGGCGCGCGTCTGGAAGCCGACTTCAGTCAGTTTTGCCTCGACCAGCAGTGAGCCGATGCGCATGTCGACCTCGGTGCGATCGAAGCGGCCATTGGCGAGAGGCACGCGGGCCTTCCAGCCGAAGATGGGGACGGCTTCGGCGTCAACGCCGAGAGCATCGCGCACAGCCGGCGAATCGGCGACACCGGGCGTGCAAAAGATGTTCATGAGCAGGGCGTCGGAGCTCATGGAGGAGTCGAGTTCGCGCCAGCGGCGCGCGGGATCGAGCTGCGGCTTGGGGAGCGACCGCGCCGCCTGAGCGTGAACCTTGTCAAAGCGGCGCATCCAATCGGGGTTGACGGTGATGGCCTCGTAGGCCGCGTCAAAGAAATTTCCGTGGCGAGCGCCTTCGGGCTCGTACACGATGACCGGCGCGCTTCCGTAGCTCTCAAGATGCGCACGGCCGCGTGCATAATTGCGATTGCGCGCTGTAAGTTCAAGGCGTAGCTGGCTCGCGTAGAGTGATGCCGTTGTTGCCATCGCTCAAACCAGACTACTCTTTGCGGGCAGCGGGCCCCCAGGCAAGATCAAGCGCTGGCGGTGCAGTCTGGCGCTGTCTCTGAAGATCGTGAGAGGGCCTTCCGAAGGGCATCGTTGCCGGCCGATGGCGACGAATTCCTCCGGAAGACCCTTGTTGATTCTCGACGTCTGAGCAGCCGAGCGCAGGGTGCCGCGCTTACCGCTCCTTGGGTGAACAGCCCAGCTGGAACGTGACCATGATGCTGCGGCCAGGCAGCAACTCCATGGTGTCGCTCGGGCTTTCCGTGTAGGGGACCAGCGACGCGGTCACGGCATTGGCGGGAGAAATGTCCACCACGTTGTGATAGTCAAACAGATTATTGAAGCTCAATTTGAGCTTCGAATTGTCGAACTTCGATCCGTTGCGGACGGTGTAGTTCAGGAAGAGATTGTTCATCCAGAACGGATCCAGCGGAACCGTCTGGTGGTACGCGCCGTCGTCTTCCCAGCGTGTGCCGACGCGCTTGTTGAAGAACCCGAGATCCCACGCCTTGTTCTGATAGGTGAAGCCCACGCTCTCGGTGTCATGCGGCGCCAGAGCCACCCACGCGACAGGGCTTGCGGCAGTCGCCGGAGCGGTGGCCGTCGCAGCCTGCGCTGCGGCTGCCTCGTACTTCGCGCTGCCGAAGGTGCCATTCAGGAACAGGCTCAGTCCCGCACCGAAGGCGACGTTCCCTTCACCCTCCAGGCCGTTGGTATCCGATGGCGGCGTAGCGTAGTAATAACTGAAACCCGCATCCGGCCCGGAGCTCGGCGTAAAGCTCGAGTATTGGTTCACAAAGTGGATGTGGTACCCGTCGGCATCAAAGCTCACGCGGTTCAGCTTCACCACGGTCCCGCCTTGATAGGTGCTGGCTATGGTGGGAGGCGGAGTGACGGCAACCTGCGCGCCGGTTACGTCAAAGACCGCGCTGAAAGGAATGATGCTGCCGCGGCCGTATTGCCCATATGCCGACCAGTTGTTGCGGATGCGGTAATTGGCCTCGAACGACGGCAGCCAGTTATTGTATCCCGCATCGTGCGTCACGTAGTTCGGACAGGATTGCGAAGTGGAACCGCTGGGGCAACCCAGTGGACCGACGACTTTGCCATCCGCCCACTGCTTCAGCGACATGTTGTAATACGCATCTTTGATACCCGCAGTGATCGTCCACCGCGGAATCGCAACGAGCTGGTACTCCGCGAACGGCTGGACAGAATTGATCCAGAAGTTCTCGTGGAACTTGAGGTTCGAGATCAAGGGCGAGTCCATCCATGTCTGCGGATTGCTCTTGATCTGATACCGGTCCACCGGAGTGTACTCATACCACGCGCCGGTGCGGAACACCCCGTACTTCGACGCGTAACTCAACTGCGTGATCTCTCCGATGCGGTTGTACTGGTTCATCTTGTTGATGGCGCTGGTGCTGGTAACTGCGGGAGAAGCCACGGAGCCGGCGACCTGGTTGTTGTTGTAGTGCTGGTGGTTCGAGTAGGAATAGGTGTAGGGCTTCGTTTCCAGGCGCCATCCGCGGCCAAAATCCTTTGTGAAGGTGACGATCTCGAAATCGGTCGGCACGTGGTAGAAGTAATAGGGATAATACAGCCCGTTCAACGAACCGTCGGCATTGAACTGGTTCGACTGTAACAGGAAGTTATCTCCGTATTGCGCGAGCTGGGCGCGCGTGGCGTCGTTATTCGGAGTGTTGCTATCCACAAGCACCACGGTGCCGATCACTGAGAGATAAGTTTTGTCGGAGAACTTATAGGTGAACTTCAACGAGCCCGCTGTGCGCACCTGATAGTTATAAGTCTGATAGCCATCGGAGGTCATGTGATGGCCTTCAAACCAGAAGTTCGCCTTGGGATGGCCGCCGCCGAAGAGCCCGGAATTGAACTCGCCCAGATATTCGTTGGTATTAAAAGAACCATACGACTCCGAGGCCTGCATGGACATGCTGTCGGATAGCCGCGGCGAAAACATGTGGATCGATCCGCCGTAGTTGGCCGGTCCCATGTCGGAAGCGGTGCCGGGGCTGCGGTCGAAGTCGACGTAACCGATGGCCGGCGCCGGCACGTACGCCCAGGAGTGATGGCTGGGATCGTTGGCGTCCTCGAACGGGATTCCGTCCCAGGTCATCGTGTAATCGTCATCTTTGAAACCGCGAAAGTAAATCTTCGCCTGTCCCATGCCAATGCCGTTCGAACTCCAACTGACTGTGCCGGGCGCAGCCTGCGTGATATCGGCAAAGTCGGTGACGGGCGAAGTGAACTCGCTGACGTACCCGCTGGTGATTTCGGTGCGTGCCGATCCGGCATCGAGCACGGATTTCACGGGGGAGAGCTGCGCGGCGACAGAAGTGTCGGCCTCAGCCTCGACCGTAACTTCCTCCGAGACTGAAGCAATCGTCAAAGTCACCGGAACGTCTTGGGTTGCGCCCGCAGCTACCACCACGCTGTGCTTTATTTCGGTCGAGAACCCTGCGGCAGAAACCTCAACAGCATAAGTGCCGGCAGGCAAGCCGGGGACGGAAAACTTGCCGTCCGCACCAGTGACGACCCTTTGCCTCACCTGGGACTCAGTCACCACGGCCACGGTGGCGCCCTGTATTGCGTGGCCGCTTTGATCCAATACGGTTCCCTGGATGGCGCCAGTGGGGTTTTGTCCGTGCAAAAGGCTTATGCCTGCGGAGAGAACCAACAGGCAGACAAGGAGAGGGATGGTCCACAGACACCTGTGGGAAGACTTTAGATTCACGATTGCCTCCAAGGGAATGACTACGAAGAACAGAGGTGAGACGGACTCACTTTAAGAAGCCAACGTGAACAAGTGTTGACGTTCAGGTTAAAAATGCTTAAACACCTCGCGTGCCCTGCTTGTTCAGGGCGCAATCCGGATCGCCTCTGGCGCGACGGACCGTTTGAAACCGCCAGCCGATGGCCCCTCATCGTGGAGATTGACTCTAGGGCCTGTTAACACTACCTGGGATGGCGGCGACGGGAGCCGATTTTCCCCAGGTCACGGAGCGCGGAGCGAACTGTAGCCGGCCTACTGGAGCGACAAGCGACAAAGAGATGGGGAAAATCAGCCCCGTCCCTTCGGGTTGCGGCGAAAAACCGCTCATACTTCGTTGTCGTCCTAGGCGGTGGACCCGCCACAGCCGTTGTCCTCCGCCTCGTCTGAGCGGTTTTTCGCGCGCAACGCCGTCCACCCCAGGTAGTGTCAACAGGCCCTAGGTGAGCACGGGAACGTCGGCCAAGCCGGCCACGCCGAAGACGCGCCGGTAGCGCTCGGCTTCTTGCGGATCACCCAAGGCCTTGGAGTAGTTATCGGAGAGCTTGACGGCGGGCCTGCCGCCGGCTTCGCTCAACTTGCAAACCAGGCCGACGGGATTGAAGCCGTCGTTGCCCTGAGGATTGCAGCCGCGGAAGTCGTTGGTGAGCAGGGTGCCCCAGCCGGCGCTGAAGCGAATGCGGCGATCGGGAATCCAGCGGCGGGGATCGTGGAAGTCGCTGGCGGAGCGGAAGTCGTCGGGCGAAGCGCCGTTGAGCAGCTTTCCTGCGAAGTAGGCGTGAAGGCCGAGAATCTGCTCCACGTCGAGGGCGTCACTGGCGATGAGTCGCTTCTGGCGCGGATCGCGGCCGTGGCGCTCAAGCCAGGCGATATATTCGTCGCCGGCCACATAAGCGTCTTTGCTGTCGATGCGCTGGCCGGTCCAGTTGGCCACCCACTCGGGAGCGCCGCGCAGGAACTGCGTGGTGCCAAAGGTGTCGGGCAGCAGAATCAGCAGCTCGCCCTGATAGCTTTGCTGCCAAAGTTCGAGCAGTGCGTATTGAGAGCTGCGCAACTCCGCGTCATCGCGGGCGAGCGCTGCCATGGCCATGGGCAGCTCGTGGCCGTTGGTGCCGATGGCCTCGAGATCGTGCTTGTAGGCGAGGTATGCGTTCGATGTGCCGGAGAAGCACTCGCCGACCGTGTCGCGCATGGAGTTGACGACGTATTCGTGCCAAAGAAAGCTGTGCCTGCGGCGCGTGCCGAAGTCGCTGATGCTGAGGCCGGGAACGCCGCGCAGGCGCTCCATCTTTTCCCAGAGCCGGGTCTTGGCGCGCGCGTAAAGGATGTCGAGCTCCAGCTCACTCAAATGCTTGAGTGCGGCGCGCGTCTTCAGCTCGCCGATTTCAGAGAGGGCATAGATCTCCCACATCGAAGTTCCTGACCAGAGGCCTTCGAAGCGGAGCTGCAACTGGCCGTCTTGGACGGAGAGCTCGTATTCGGAGAGCTGGAAGTCGTGCTCGAGCCAATCGAGAAAAGCGGGCTCGAAGATGCCGCGGCGGCCAAAGAAAGTGTTTCCGGCAAGCCAGACCAACTCGGATTTGCGGAAGCGGAGACGCCGCGTGGCTTCGAGCTGCTCCCGCAACTGCGCGACGCTGACGATTTCGCCCAGGCGCACCGAGGAGGTGCGATTGATGAGGGTAAAGGTGGCGCGCGTCCGCGGGAAGTTCTTCCAGATGAACTGGAGCATGAGGAGCTTGTAGAAGTCGGTGTCGAGCAGGGAGCGCGTAATGGGGTCCATCTCCCAGTTGTGGTCGTGCGCGCGCCGGGCGAAATCGATCATCACAATGAACTTACTTTACCTGAGTTGCGCGGCGACTGGAAGCGGCCCGAAGCTGTGGGGCACAAGGATTCATCGAGCAGCTCGGCTGCGAAACAATGGCGGCTTGGACCTAGTAGCTCAGCTCCAGCACGTTGACCGAGTAAGGCGCGAAGGACTGCGTGAACTTCGGACCCGCGACGGAGACCGTGCGAGTGACCGGCACGACGGCGTCGGGGTGCGTGATGCTGTTGGTCGCATTGGGCGTTTTGCCGCTCATGGTGGTGAGCGTGGCCTGCGGCGCGAGCTTGTTCACGCCGGTGAGCGCGATGGCGAGCGATTGCAAGGTCGAGGTTGCGTTGACCACTTTGACGAAGAGTTTGTGCTTTGATTCGTCGCGGGTCGCGGAGGCAAACACGCGCGGCAGCGCGTTGGCGAGCGCCGCGGGCACAACTTGAGTTCCCAAATGAGTGGAGAACATGACCTGCGTCCAGTAGCTGGGCGAGCCGTAGCTTGAGAGCGCGTCGTAGCCGATGAGGTCGGGCGCCCACTGCATGGCGCCGGGATTGACGTTGACGAAGAGCGGCGCGTAGCTGGCCATGATGATCAGATCGCTGTTGCGCTCGAGGCCCGTGAGCCAGGCAGCGTCGGCCAGTGCAGCTTCGAGATCCGGCGTGGGGTCGCCTTCGCGCGTGGCCCACTCGCCAACGAAGATTTTGGGTCCGTTGCGATCGGCGGCGTCGTAATGATGCGCTTCAGAGAAAGATTGCGCGGCTGACATGTAGAAGTGCTCGTCGAGCACGTCGGGCGTCACGCCCTTCACCGGAGTGGTGGCGATGATTTGGAGATCGGGATAGCGCTGCTTGATGGCGTGGTAGAACTGCGCAAAGCGGCTGTCGTAAGAGCCGGAGTGGTCGAACTGATCCTCGTTGCCGACTTCGATATAGCGCAGCGGGAACGGCGCGGGGTGGCCGTCTTTCACCCGTTCGGCGCCCCACTTGGTATCGGCGGCGCCGGTGACGTACTCGATCTCGTCGAGCGCGTCCTGCACGTAGGGCTCAAGCGCGGGACCCGGATCGACGTGCTCCCCGGCTAGGGAGTAGCCGGCATAGACAGCGAGCACCGGCTCCATCTTCAGGTCTTCGCACCACTCCAGGAATTCGAGCAGGCCCATGCCGTCGGACGAGCGATAGTGCCAGGGGCTCATGTGCGTGGGCCGGTCGACCCACGGACCGATGGTCTTTTTCCAATCGAAGCGGTCGGCGATGTGATCGCCCTCAAGATAATTGCCGCCGGGCAGGCGCAGGAACTTCGGCTGCATGGCAGCGAGCAGATTCATGATGTCGACGCGATTACCGCCGGGGCGGCCGTGATAGGTGGGCGGAAACAGCGAGATCAGATTGAACCAGACGGTCGCCGGCTTCACGATAGTGAGGATGAGATGGTTGTTCGACGAGATCGGCACGTCGCCGGTCTTGAGCGTATAAGTGAAGCGCTTCCACTCGCCGGTGAGTCCGGTGACGGTGGCCGAGGCAGCAACTGCGCCGGTCTGATCGTTCTGGAGAGTGACGGTGACGAGAATGCCCGGGCTGTCGGTTTTGGCGTAGAAGGATCCGGAGTAGCTGGTGTTTGGGCGCACAGGGATGCCCCAATAGCCACCGTTTTCGACTCCAGCGGGCGAGGCGGGGGAGGCTTTCGATACGGTGACGCGAAGGCTACGCGTAAGTGCGGGGCTTGGCCCACTGGAGTCGTCGGCGGAGACGTTGACGATGGAGTCGCCGCGCGCCACGATGGGCCACACTCTTAGCGCGTCCCATGCCTGGCTGGGCGTTCGGTCGCGAATGAGTTCGCCATAGAGACCGCCGTCGTAGGAATAGTTGATCTCCTCGGTCATGAGGCCGTAGAGAGTGGGGCTAACGGTCGCAGTGGGATGATCTACCTGAATGGTGAGGGAAGGCGATTGCGCGAGCAGGCTGAAGGGAAGAATAGCGGAAGCGAGGAAAGAGGCGATTGCGATGGGCTTGTTCATGACCCCGCAATCTTACTGCGGTCCCTGCGGCTTGGCAATCTGGAAAACGCTTACCCCGGGCGATGTCGAATTACGGCCGTCCGGCCGCAGGCTCCGCTCCCACCCACCGGTAAATTGAGCAGTCCTCCCAGCCGGGTGCTGCATATTCGGCGCCGGGCTGGCGCTTGAGAATCGTGCGGTCGGCGACAGCGTCGGCGTGCGAGCGGCGGATCTGGCCGCGGAAGAGGCGCTCGAATCCCGGCTCGCGCCTGAGCACGTTTTCCTGCTCGTTGTTGACGTAGAGAATGTCCAGTTGGCCGGCACGCTCGGCGAGAGTCCGGCTCCAGGCGCGCAAAAGGCGGCGCAGCACTGGAGCGCCAAAGGGATTGAAGAGAAAAGCGACGCACGGCCCGGCGGGGAGCGGGAACGCGGCGGCGTCGCGGCAAAACATGCGCATGGGTACGCGCGTGCGCCCGGCGGCGCGCCAAAGCGCAAGATTCCTGCGGGCGATGCGCGCCAGGGTCGGATGCAATTCGACGCCAACTACGCTGCGAAAGGGATAAGCGGCGGCCAACAACATCGCGCGACCCATGCCGGCGCCGAGATCGACAAATGTGTACCAATCGATGGGCGCAAGCGGGCGGCATTGGCGCCAACGAACGATGATGCCTTGAAAGACGGATGGCGCAACGGCGTAGTAGGCAGTTACGTGGCGGTCGTGGTGGTGGCCGGAGCCAAGATGCCGCCCCGCAACGAGGCCGCTGGTGCGCACGCCAAACTCCAGGTCGAATGGGTGGCGGATCAAGCCATCTTTCCGGGCCAGTCCGGGCAAGAGGCGCCTGCCCGAGCCAGCCTTCCTG
Organism: uncultured Acidobacteriaceae bacterium; assembly: GCA_963832805.1. GTDB lineage: Bacteria > Acidobacteriota > Terriglobia > Terriglobales > Acidobacteriaceae > Telmatobacter. Next base: position 34,000 of record CAWHVN010000014.1, read on the forward strand.
GCTTCAACATTGCCGGATGCACCGACGCTCACGTTTGAACGTTAGCACAGCGAGCAGCGCGAGAGAGCATAAATTGGACGTGAATGCGGGAAGGATTTCCGGCAGATGAAAGAGCCCTGCGCGGGTGGTTGCTTTTGATTGGGGTGCATCGCATGGTGACTGGATTTTTTCTTGACTGCGCTGTAGTGCGTCTGCAAGACTGCGTTGGCGCATTTTGCAGGCATCATAGAATGCCCCTTCGTGTTCGGAGTGCGTTCTGTGTTCCCTTGGCGCCGGCTCGGCCGTGCGGGCGCCGCAAGCAATGAATTCGTTCGAGATTCCTAAGGAGGAAGCATGAAGAAATACTTTGCAGAACTGGTGGGCACGTTCATTCTGGTGCTTTTTGGTTGTGGAACGGCGGTGATTGCCGGCGACAAGGTTGGGATCCTGGGTATCGCATTCGCCTTCGGGCTGGCGCAGGTCGCAGCAATCTATGGGATCGGGCCCGTCTCGGGCGGCCACGTCAACCCGGCGGTGAGTCTGGGCGTCTGGGTTGCAGGACGGATGAGCTTCGGCGAGATGATCGGCTACTGGGTAGGTCAGTTTGTGGGCGCGATTCTCGCGGCATGGTTGCTGCTGATGATTGCCGTCGGCTCTACGGGATACAGCCTTGCGGCCAACGGGCTTGGCCAGGATGGCTGGGGGCCCGGCTATCAGGGCGGATACAACATGCCATCGGCCATCCTTTTTGAATTCTTCGCAACCTTGATCTTCGTGATCGTGATTCTGGGGTCAACGCAGAAGAGCGCGCCGGCGGGATTCGCCGGACTGGCTATCGGCATCACGCTGCTGGCGATTCACATCTTCGGCATCCACATCACGGGCGTGAGCGTGAATCCGGCGCGGAGCCTTGGGCCGGCGCTGTTTGTGAGCGGTCAGGCACTCAAACAGTTGTGGTTATTCCTGGTCTTTCCCAGCCTGGGCGGGATTACTGCCGGCTTGTTCTTCCGGACGAAGTTGCTGGCAGCGGACTGAGCATCGAAATTGCGGCGTTGAGCCGAGGCGCGATCGAGGACCGCAGGCTCTCTTTCGTTCGATCGAGGCCATCAGGCGGTTGCGATAAAGCGCAGGCGCACATAGTCCGCGGTCCAGTGGCCGTCGTGGTCGCGCAAAACAGGAGCCAGCAAGGCCACGGTCTCGTCGACGGCAGCCTCTCGCAGTTGCTGGGGCAGGGAATCGAGAGTACCGCGACAGAAAGTGTTGAGCCAGCCGTTCATGCCGCCGTCATTCAGCGGAGTTGGACGGGGAAAAAGGAGGATCTTCTCGATGGTGAATCCGTGACGCTCCAGCCGGCGCCCGTAGGCGACGTCCGTGGGATAGTGGTTGCCGCGATCGCCCAGCGAGGCAAACCCGTGGCGCGCGAGGACAGCGGCGAAGGCGACGCGGATGGCGGCGATGTTGCCGTGGCCGCCCATCTCGGCGACAAAGCGGCCACCGGGACGCAGGACGCGGCGGACCTGCGAGAGCATTTCGTCGTGTTCGCGGACCCAGTGCAGCACGGCATTGGAGAAGACGGCGTCGAAGATGTGGTCGGGGTAGGGGAGCTTTTCGGCGGAGCCGCGGTCGGCCTTCAGGCCGTTCGCGCGGGCCGTGGCCACCATTTCGGCAGAGGCATCGACGCCGGTGACGCGGGCGCCGGCATCGGCGATCCGCTTGGTCAGTTGCCCATCGCCGCAACCAAGGTCAAGGATGCGCTCTCCGGGCTGGGCGGCGAGCCATTCGAGTACGCCCCCGGCCAGTTCGTGGACGAACGCGCCATCGCGGGCGTAGGTTTCAGGGTTCCAGGTTTGTGGCATGGACGGCCTCCGGTTCGGATGTCGCTTGACTTGCGCGCAATCTTGCGACGCGAAACACCGTAGATCGACGATGCCTGACCAGGGGCAAAAGGACTAAGCCATTCGGAAAACAGAGCCAGGGCCCGTTCTCTCGCGGAACGTGTGCCCTGTTCTTCGATCATCATACGACAGTGATGCGAAGACCGGATGCGCGCGGCACGGACAGCGTAACTTTTGCATCTTTCAGGCGTTCGGGCTTCGCTGCGGGCGTGATGTGCGCCTCGCGGCTCTCGAGCGACGGTGCGTGCAGGGTTTCGATCTCGACCGTGCCTGATTTGGCCGCGCCAAAGACCAGCCGGAGAGCCAGATCGTTCTGCGCGTCCTTGTTCAGAACGATGACGGATGTTTTCCCGTTTGCGAGTCTTGCAGCGTAGGCCGTCGCGTTGACGCCCGCCTCCTGGAGTTTCGAAGTAAGATCGGCCTGGATGAGAGTGCCGCCTGTCAAAGAGCCGGCGAACATGAGGCCATAAGCAACGGGCTCCAGGACATACTCCGAGCCAAAAGCGGCAATCGGCGAATAGTACGGATGGGGGTGGGTGGCAATCTGCTGCGGCGTCGCGCCCTGCTCTTTGAGAACCTCGTCGCCGAACATGACTCCGCCAAGCCCGCTCGCAATAATCGGCCCGGTGCCGCCATGCAGATTGATGCCGGAATAGTTGTTGCTGGCGAGAAGGAGCGCGTAGTCGGCCGACCACAGTGCGGCCGCAAAGACGTCGGAGACTCCCGGTTTGCCGCCGCGATAGCAGGTGTTGCCCTCGGTCATGCGAACGCGGATGCCCATCTTGGCCGCTGCTGCTGCGGCGGTGTCAGCCATGCTTTGAACCTTCGTCATGGTTATCGGCATGAGCAGGTAGGGAACGTTGACGTCGGGATTGGACGGCGGCCCGTCGAAGTAGTAATGATGCGAAAGCGTTGTGACATGCGGCCTATTCGTGACCGAGCCCCACGCCTCGGTGATCGGCAACAGCCATGAAGTATCTCTGTCGACATCCGGCATTCCGAATCGAGCCTCAGGAACGCGGGCAGCGACGGCTCGCGCGAGGGTGAGCCACTCCGCGAGATAGGTCTGAGGGGACCAGGTCTGAGGATCGCGCAAGTGGCGGTAAAACAGGTTCACCTCGTTGCCGATCTGGAAATATTGCAATCTTGGCCCGAGCGTTTTGGCGACAAGCCCCGCTTCGTCGGCGGCGCGCTCGGGAATGTTGGTGCCCATGTTCATGCCGTAAAGGCAAGTCCAACCGGTTGCATCGAGGAATCCCGCGAGATTGCGAACAGCGTCGGGGGTCACCGGGTAATAGTCTGCCTTGGGCTCACCCACCACTTCGCGAGTTTTCGGATGCTCGGGCTCGGGAGAATCGGGTGTGGCCTTCCACCAACCAAATTCACCTGTGTTTCCGCCGAGGCGCAGAACTCCGTGCGGCGAAAACTCCCGGAATGCGCGAATCAGGCCGGTGTTCTTCGCGGAGAAGAAGTCAGGATTGGTGAGCTCGCGAACCTCGTAGGAGAGGCCGACGAAGTCGGTGGGCATGTGCGGCCCCGTGGCCTCGGCAGGAATGACGAGATTGGCCTGGATCTGCGCTTGGTTTTGCGCGCGAAGGCGCGTGGCGGCAAGAGTGAGAGCGGTGGTGGAAAGAAAATTGCGGCGACTTATCGTAATCATTGGGATGGAGTACAAAACCTTTCCGGGGAAGCGCCGCTCTCCATTCTATAGCGATTGCACTGGCAGGAGCGTGAGGTCGTCGACGAGGCCGACTTCTTTTTGCACGAAGGGCTCGCCGTAGCGAACGCCGGCCAGGAGGCCATAGTGGCGCGCCTCGGCAAAGGTGCGCTCGCGAATCTCCTCCTCGGGAACGAAGAGGCCGGTGCCCGCGGATTGGTTCGCGTATTGCGAGCGGTAGGCCATGAGAGCCAGGTGACGTTGCTCAATAAAAGGGCCGATGTCGACGATGAAACTGGGGCGCACGTCGGCGTACAGGCTGGCGTAGACGATCTTGAAGGGACGATGCGGTTCTGTGCCGGTGTCGATTTTCTTCAGACCCGAGAGGAAACAGGCTTCGGACCCGAGGCTCGCGGTGATGGCGTGGTCGGGGTGGCGGGCCTGCCAGTAAGGAAGAATGACGACGCGTGGTCGGAGCTCGCGGAGAACGCGCACGATGGCGACGCGATTCTCAAGAGTGTTCGCGATAGCGCCATCGGGCAGGTCGAGCGCGTGACGCCAGCCAACGCCGAGGATGCGGGCGGCTTCCTCGGCCTCGCGGGCGCGCTCATGGGCGGTGCCGCGGGTGCCGGCTTCGCCCTTGGTCAAATCGAGAATGGCCGTGCGCAGGCCGCGCGCAGCCATACGCAGGAGGGTTCCTCCGCAGGTTTGTTCTACGTCGTCGCGGTGGGCGGCGATGGCAAGGATGTCGGCGCGGAATTCGGCTGCCTCTGCGGGCATCGGAGTCAGTAGACGGTATTGTCGGCGTCGGTGATGGCGTCCATATACGCGACGTCGTAGGCCGTGCCGGTCACCGTCACGTATTGATTGTCGATCGACGAACCGTCGACGGTGGAGTAAATGTAGACCTGCCCGCCCTCAGCCGCGTAGAGCTTGTGCAGGCCGGTGACGGCAGCGATGCCGGTGGCGTTGCCAATATATGGCTCGAGCAGGACCACTTTCTGCGTCGATGTGTTGTACATGGTGAGGCAGCCGTAGCCGCTGGTGGGATTCGTAGCGTAGCGCACGCCGGCGGTGCATCCGGTCATTGCGATCCAGAGGGTACTGTCGTCGGCCTCGATCATGCGGCTGGTGGCGCCAGGCTGGCCGTCGCTGATGGCAACAGGGCTGCTCGCAGTGTTGTTGGCCAGGTTGACCACGGTGAGATTGCCGCCGAAGAGAGTTTGCCCCTGAATCTGCTGCGGCTGCTGGCCCACGACGTACATAGTGGACGTGTCAACCAGGGCATTGCTTGCTCCGCCGGGAATGGGGATATTGACCATGGGTGCAGCGCCGGTGTTGGGGCAAGACGAAATAGAAGGAAGATTGCAGGGCAGCAAGCCGGACGATTGTCCCTGAAGAAAGATCAACGGCGCAATCGGCACAATCGAGATGTGCGCGCTGGAGCCTCCGCACTCCGGCCCGCAACTCAGAATATAAGCGGTGCTTCCATCGGCGGAGAAGACAGCCTTGATGGGGCGGTCAAAGGTGAGTGGAGCGCCATAGTAATTGCCCGTTGCGTCGGTTTGATCGGGGCTCTGCATCTGGAAGAGGCACCACGTGGGAGCGTTTTGCGGCTCGCAGTCGACGGCGGCCTTCGGCCAGGTGGAGGGCCCTCCGGAGAAATTGGTCATCTGGGCCGACGAAAGTTGCCGCGGGTAGTACGCATAGTTGGAGTTCTGGGCAAAGGCAATCGCGGCAGATCCTCCAGGGTTCACGCTGACGCGAAATGCGCCGGGGAGGCCGAGAGGTGTCGACGAACCGAGACTCTGATTCACCACGGTGAGGACGTTCGAGGCCTGGCTGGCAGCAAAGGCGTAGTACCTGTTGCGGGTAAGGAAGACGCTGGACGAAGCGCCATTCAGGCCGCCGACAGAGCCTTCGGTCTTCTCGCCTGCGTAGTCGATCATGGTGAAACTGCCGTCGCCGGCCCCATAGACGGCGCCCAGTTGTTCCTCGGGCATGTTTTGGATGCTGATGGGCAATGCGCCGCCAAAGCCGGCGATCGAGAAGAAGGCCGGCGTGCCATTATAGCCGCTGCGCGTGTCGTAAAAGGCGTCGACGATTTCGAGCTCGCCCCTGGTCAGGGTGCCGGGGTTCTGGATGGCGATGAGAACCCGGTTGACCAACTTGCTGGGCGGCAACACGCGGCCGGCAAAGTAATACGTTGTGCCACAACCGGCCAGCGCGGCGGCAGCCGCCAAAGCTACGCCGGCGCTCAGGAAAAGACTTCTGCTCTTCAAGATTCCAACCCTCGGTTGATCGCGCGAATCGATCCGCAACGTCGACGAATAAATGGCGTTATTGGCACACGGAGAGGCTCAATAATGCGTTGGCCCGAACCGGTTTCCACGCAGGCTATGACTCCCGAAGTATAACAAAGCGCCCCGGCCCATTGGCGGGCAGAGGCTGAAGACAAGAAGGCACTTGCGAGAAGCACCCACCGGCGGCGCAGAGCGGCCGGGAATTTGCCTGCCGGACAGCGCAAGCGGTGGATACAACCATGCTGGCAATGCGGTAGCATGACAACAGAATGACCCGGTTTGCCGAGATTTTCGCTGACCGCCCCATACTCGCCGACGGCGCCATGGGCACGGTGCTGAACGCGCGCGGCGTGTTCATCAACCGCTGCTACGACGAGCTGAACCTCTCGGACCCCAATCTGATTCTTTCCGTGCACGAGGAGTATCTGCAGGCTGGAGCGGAGATTCTTGAGACCAATACATTCGGCGCCAACCGCTTTCGTTTGACGCGGCACGGTTTGGGCGCAAAGGTGGAGGAGATCAACGCGGCCGGGGTGCGGTTGGCGCGCCAGGCAGTGGAGCACCTGAAGGAACGGCAAGCAGGCGAGGCATGGGTAGCCGGTGCTGTGGGGCCCCTGGGCGTGCGGCTGGAGCCGTTGGGCAAGACCGGCCTGGATGAAGCGCGCGCGGCATTCGCGGAGCAAATTGGCATTCTGGCGAAGAACGGCGTGGACCTGCTGATTGTGGAGACGATGCCGGCTCTGAATGAGGCCCGCGAGGCCCTGGAGGCGGCAAAAGAGGTGGCTCCCGAGATTCCTGTGCTGGTGATGGTGACGGTGGATGATGAGGGCGAGTGCCTGGACGGTTCCTCGGCGGCGCAGGCGGCAGCATGGCTGACCGAGTGGGGCGCCGGAGCCGTGGGAGTGAACTGCTCGACGGGCCCTGCCACGGTGCTGACGGCGATTGAGCAGATGCGCGGGGCGACGACGCTGCCGCTGGCCGCCATGCCCAACGCCGGCATGCCTCGTGCGGTGGAGGGACGGAACATCTACCTTTGCTCGCCCGAGTACATGGCCAGCTTTGCGCGCAAGGCGATCGCGGCAGGAGCCCAGATGGTTGGAGGCTGCTGCGGCACCACGCCGAATCATATTCGCGCCATGCGCTCGGCAATACGGGCCATGGACGACGCGCAGACGCACGTAGAGGGAACAGGCGCAGCGCCGGCCGTCATCAAGGAGACGCCGCCAGCGCGCTTGGCGCAACGTTCGCGTCTCGGCTCGCTGATCGCGGAGGGCAAGTTCATCACCATGGTGGAGTTTGTGCCGCCGCGAGGCATCGATTGCGCGAAGGAGATCGAGGGCGCCGCATTGATGGCGCGCCTGGGCGTGGACGCCATCGATGTCTACGACGCGGCGCAGGCGTCGGCGCGGATGAGCGGGCAGAGCCTCTGCATCCAGATTCAGCAGCACACGGGGATCGAAACGATTCTGCATTACACCTGCCGCGATCGCAACATACTTTCGATCCAGTCGGATTTGCTGGGCGCCTCGTCGATCGGGCTTCGCAATATTCTCTGCGTCACCGGCGATCCGCCCAAGCAGGGAAACTATCCTGACGCGTCTGCTGTCTTTGACGTGGATTCCATCGGATTGGTAAACATTGCGCGGCGGCTGAATCACGGCCTCGATATCGGATCGAATTCCATCGGCGCGAGCACCAACTTTACCATCGGCGTGGCGGCCAATCCCGGCGTGCCGGACCTGGAAAACGAGCTTCGGCGGCTCGCCTACAAGGTGGAGGCGGGCGCTGAGTACGTCATTACGCAGGCGGTCTTCGATCTGCGCCTGCTGGAGGAATTCCTGGAGCGGATTAAGGAGCACCGCATTCCGGCGATTGCGGGCATCTGGCCGCTGACCAGCCTGCGCAACGCGGAGTATATGAAGAACGATCTGCGGGTCGCGATGCCCGAGGAGATCATGCTGCGCATGGCGCAGGCGGAGACGCCGGAAGCCGCGCGGGCCGAGGGAATCAAGATTGCGCAGGAGATGCTCGCGGCCGTGCGGCCGTATGGTGCAGGGCGTGCAGGTGAGCGCGCCGTTCGGGGACTACCAGGCCGCGGCCGAGGTGATCGCCAGCGCGCTGCCGCCGGGGAATCGCGGGAAGGGGTAAACACCATGCCGTCTTTTGAAGAATCGCTGAAGAAGCTGGAAACGATCGTCGAGCAACTGGAAAAAGGCGATCTGGCGCTGGAAGATTCGCTGAAGCTCTTCGAGGAGGGCGTGGGGCTGTCGGCGGCCTGCAAGCAGGAGCTTGACGCCGCTGAAGGCAAGGTGCAGATGCTGGTGAAGCAGCGCGACGGATCGGTGAAGCCCGAGCCGTTTCTGACGGACAAGTCGCTCCAGGCTCACATCGCTTTTCTCAGATAAACACTCAGACAGTTAAAGACTGCTTATTGTGCGCGCCGATTTGCGCGGCAAGCGCGAGGAGGGCCTCGTCGCCGCCGCAGGCCGCGGCCAATTGCATGCCGCCTTGCGCGCATGGGATGGCGACCGTGGGCACGCCGGCCAGGCTGAACGGCGCCGTGTAGCGCAACAGGCGGGCGCGCGTCTGGCTGTGGTCTGCGCCGGCCGCGAGGCGCGCCACGGGAATCGACGGCATCAGAACGAGCTGATGCGCGGCAAAGAGATCGTCCATCGCGGAGCGAAATGCCGCGTGACGCTGGCGCAGCGCGGCAGACTTCCGCTGAAGTCAGGCCGGCACCCCACTTGAGACGGTCGCGAATGGCGGGTTCGAAGCGATCGAAGTTGCCGGCGTGCAGGCGCGCGGCTTCCGAAGCTTGAAGGGGCGCAAAGAGATCGACGGAATCCGCCCACCAGTCCGCGTTGATGGTTCGAGCTTGAAGTCCAAGCGCCTGGAGCGTCCGAATAACGGCGCGGAAACCGGCGACGACTTCCGGCTCGCAATCGTGGAGAAAGCTGTCGGCGACGAAGGCGAAGCGAGCAAAGCCGCGAGCCGGTGCGATTTGGGCTGGCGCAAACGGCGCGGCCAGCAGCGGCGCGGCAAGAAACGGCGCGGCAAGATGCGGAGCGTCTTCGAGATCGCGGAAGAGCCAGCCCATGGTATCGAACGATTCGGCGAGGTGAGCGCCGCCGCGCCAATCGCCGCGGCCGTGCGTGGCGCGATAACCGGCGAGCCCACATAGCGCGGCTGGGGCGCGGACAGAGCCACCGGTGTCAGTGCCGATGGCGGCCGCCGCCGAACCCTCCTGCACGCTGGCTGCCGCGCCGCTCGAAGAGCCGCCGGTGAGCGCCCCGGGATCGCGAGGCTGCACACAGTCCCCAAACTCCGCATTCTCGCCCGTGATTCCGTAGGCCAGAGGATGGAGGTGGGTTTTTCCGACGATGACCGCTCCGGCGGCACGCAATTGCTCCACCAGACAGGAGTCGCGCGCGGCTTTGCCGTTCAGGTCGCGGTAGAAATGGACGCCGCAACTGGTAGGCGCGCCTGCGAGGTCGAAGCAATCCTTCACTGAAACGGGCAGGCCCCAGAGCGCCGGGCGACCGTCTCCAAATGGACCGCCAGTTGAACGCGCCATCGATTCGGCACGAGCTGCTTCAGCGCGGGTCCATGCCGGGTCCTGCCAAATATAGGTGTTATGGCCAGCGTTCCGATTGCTGTTCGCGAGTGCGGCTTCGGCGAGTTCGGAGGGGCTTGCGGATCCCGCGGCGAGCGCGGCGCGAAGAGCGCGAATGGTCCACGGCGGAGCGGTCATGGAGTCATTCTAAAAGAGGTTCCGCAAGCGCGATGCGCGTGCCGCGAAAGACGAAAGGCGTGCAAAAGCCGAAGGGCGGCCCCGTGCGGGACCGCCCCTGGGGATAGAAACAAACGCAGATCAGAAATCCAGGTGCAGCGACATTTGAATCTGGCGCGGACTGCCGATGGTGTGCTTGGTGATTCCCAGACCAGCAGGGCAGTTGTAAAGTCCGCCGGTCATAGGCGTCGTCGTGTCGCATCCGGTGGGCAGGGCTTCCGACGTGGAACCGACCGCAAAGGGCTCGTTGTTGAAGGCCTGATTCTGGTTCACGTTGTTCTGGGGAATATCGAAGCTGGCCGTGTTGGTGAGGTTGTAGACTTCGAAGGTGTAGCGCAGGTTCCATTGGTCATGGATTGGCAACTCCTTCTCCAGTGAGGCATCGGCGCGCCTTTGCCAGGGCTGGCGGAAGATGTTCCGCTCGCCGGAGGTGAAGTTGGTCTCAAAGTCGTCACCCTGGGGAACGCCCATGGTGCCGGGTTGAATGATGGGGACGTCGAAGCACGAAGCCTTGAGCGCCGCGCCCGCGCCGGTATTGATGTTGTAGAAAGCGCCATTCGCGCCCGTGAGCGCGTTTTTCCGGTTGCATCCGGGAGCCAGCGGGACGACCGGGTTGATGATGCCGTCGAAGGTGCTGTAAAAGATGCTGCCGACGGCTCCCGAGTAATCGATGATGCTGTAAGGCTGGCCGCTTTGAATGACCGCGACGCCGTGAATCGACCAACTGTTGAGCGCCTTGCCCGCCAATGTGTCCGCGGCAAAGACCTTGGGCGAAGTGACGCCGTAGGTGAAGTTGAGAACGTGCGTACGATCGAAGTCGGCCGAGCCGTAGCCGCTGCGCAGGTTGGTCGGATTATTGCCGTTGTAGAACAGCCCCAGGCCGCTCTGCTCATCAGTGGCGTGGGAGTAGGTGTAGGAGACTCCAGCCTGAAAGCCGTGACTGAAGCGTTTTTCCAGGTGCGACTCAAGGGCGTTGTAAGCCGCGATGCCCGCCGCGGTGTAGGACTCGGACTCAGACGAGTATCCGATGTACGGCACGCGAAGGTCGACGTTGCCGCCCTCGTAGTTGTTGAGCATCGTGCCGTAATTGCAATTCACCTCGGTGGGATCGTTCACGCACTCCGGGAAGTAGGTGTTTGGGTCCAGCACGGTGTAGCCGTAGCTAAAGTACTGCGTGGCCACGCCGCCGGGATGCGTGGGATTGGATTGCGTGGCGATCTGTGACTGGTTGAAGGGCACGGGGATGACCTGGTGGCGGCCCAGGTTGCCCACATAGCCGATCTCAAACATGAGGTCGTTGCGCGGCTGATACTGAATATTGAGCGTGAAGTTCATGCTGTAGGGCAGCTTGTTGGTGCGGTTGTAGACGCCGAGCGTGAACGGCTGATCGCTGTTGTTGCTGTAGACGGTGCCGTCGATGATCTCCGCAGCGTTGGGCAGGTAATTGCTAATGTCGGAGGCTTTGGGGTTGGACGGCGGCGCCGAGCGCGTGGGCCCCCAGGGCGTGGACAGATTGTAGTTTGTGGTGTCGACATAGGGGGCGCCAGACGAGTCGTAACCGCCGCCGCAGATGGGAATGTAATACAGGTAAAGATAGGTTGGGTTCGCGGAATTGTATGACGCGCTATATGGGCAATGCTGCTGGCTGACGAACGGTTCGGTCTGGGAGTTCCCGAAGGGACCGCCATCGATCTCGCCCGCGGCATAACCGGGCGATAGATAGCTGAAGAGTTCGCCGCGATCGTAGTAGAAACCGCCGCCTCCGCGGACAACAAATTTCGAATGGAACAGCGAGGGCTGCCAGGCGAATCCGAGTCGCGGCGCAATGCCCCACTGGCGGCCCGTGAGCGTGGTCCTGCTCACGCCGCTGGTCCCATTGGCGTTGTTGCCGGCGATGATAAATCCTGAGCTCGTGATGGTGTCCGAAGCGACGTCGTAGCTGTATTGCGAAGGATCGAAGTTGAAGATATTCCCGTTTTTCTCGGTCAGTCCGCCGTCCCAGTCGTAACGCACGCCGAGGGTGACGCTCAAGGTCGGAGTCATCTGGAACTTGTCCTGAACGAAGAGGCCGGTTTCATTGGCGCGATAGTAACGATCGGCATTGCCCTGGAGAAATGACGTTGCCGTGAAGTTCTGCGTGGAGTAGGGCGTAACCCAGTTATTGGCGAAGGTAACAAAGTCCGGCGTGGCGACATTGCCCGTGCCTGTGCGATGGTCGCGCGTATTCAACTGGGTGTATGACCAACTGCCGCCGAAGCTGACCGAGTGGCGGCCCTTAGCCCAGATCGCCGTTCCGGAGGGCATGATGCGGTCCTGGAAGACACCGGTGTTCGCCCCCTGGTATTCGGCGTTAGGGCCGATCGCCAGCGAGGGCGACGTACCGCCGTAGAGTGGCCCGCTGGGAGAATCGTACGCGTCGCCGATGGCGTCGTTGATGGTGATGCCGGGAAAGTAACTACCGAATGCGCCGGACATTCCAACAGACGTGGGAGAGAAGGCCTGGTCGTTCGTGGCGTAGGCTTTCTCGCGGAGAATGCCGACAGTCTCAGAGATACTGAGGCTCGAGCCGATGGTCTGAACATTATTGAGGGACCCTACCTGCGACCCGACGTCCATGTGCGCCGTGAATCCGGGCACGTTGGAGTAAGCGTACGGCGAGCTCGAGGGATCGTGCTGATAGTAGTATTTCGCAGCCAAAACGTCTTTGCTTGTCACGTTCCAGTCGAGATCGATGACGGCCTGGTCGGAGGTGAACCGGGCAGTACCAGGCAGAAATGCATTGTAGGGCGAAAAGATATTGGGGTTGGCATTGGGGAGAGCGCTGGGAACCAGGTAATTTCCCGGCTCACCGGGAAGCGCCGGCATCGTGAAAAGAGCGTAACCGACCGGATTTGTTGCTTTATTGAAGCTGGCGACGTTGAACCCGGATGTGCCTTCGCTGGTCGTCCAATTACTGTTGGCAACGTCAACCAGATTCGACTCGCCGCGAGCATTGGGGCCACCAGATGGTCCGGAGTTTAATCCGGGCGGCACGACGAGAAGCTCGTCGCCGGTTTCCTGGTCGGAGATGTGCAGGTGCTGATAACCGACAAACCCAAAGAGCTTGTCCTTGATGATTGGACCGCCCAGATCGCCACCGGCCGTGTAGCGGTGCAACTGCGGATTCTTGTCGGCCGCAGGAATGTTACTGTCTTTCTTAAAGAAGAAAGGCGCCGCGTTGATCCAGTTGGTGCCGCGGTGCACATAAACCCCGCCGTGCAGTTGGTTGGTTCCGGACTTGGTGCTCATGTCAATGTGCGCGCCGCTGTCGGAGCCTTGCTGGGGCGTCGTACATCGAGGCGTTCACGCGGACTTCCGCAATCGTCTCAGGCGCCGGCGTGGGGATGGCGTTGCCGATGGACAGATAAACCGACGCGGCACTGGGCACCACGCCTCCGGCAGCGTTGTTAGCCTGACCGGTGTTGTTGGAAACGCGAAACGAGTCGACTTCGCTGGTACTCTTGCCGTTGAAAAGGTTGCTCGCGTCGACGCCATTCAGCAGAAAGGCATTGGAGGTGTCGCGCTGTCCGTTGGCCCAAATGGGAGCGTTGCCGAGGCCGGAATCCGCGCCGGTGCCTCCGGGCAACTCGGCGTCAACACCGGGCGAGAGGATGGCCAGTCCGGTGAAGCTGCCGGTGGGCAAGGGTACGTTGTCGATCTGCTGGGTTTCCATCACGTAGCCGTTGGTGGTGTCCACGGCGTTCATCAGTGGCGCGGCCTCAACCTCGACGGTCGTGCTCGCCTGGCCGATTTTAAGCGACGCATTCAGCGTTGCCGTGCGGTCGGCCTGTACCGTGATGTGCGGCGTCTTCTGCGCCTCGTAGCCATCCGCAGCGTAAGTGAGCGTGTAGGTGCCGATGGGCAGGTTCACAAACGCGTAGGCGCCCTGGTTGTTGGTCATGGTGGTGCGAGTGACTGAAGTCTCTTCGTGGGTAAGGGTCACTGTTGCATTGGGAATCACTCCGCCCGAAGCGTCTGTGACTTCACCTGTGATGCCGCCGAGCGTTTGCTGGGCTTGAAGAAAGCTGGTCAACAGCGCTGCGGCTGCCACGATGGCGAGCAGCCCGGAAATGGAAGACAGAAACACACGCACGAAACGCTTCAAAGGACTGACCTCGAAATAGAAATTTCCCCCTTGAAACCTGGGGGGATTCAACGACTGCTGAAGTGATTTTGAAATCTCGAGTTTCTTGAGCGTTGAACTGTCACGCAGGAAAGAAGTTGCTCACGCGACCTGCGATTGTTGAATGGCCTGTTCCTGCTCGCGCTGCGGGTTACGCACATGTTAATTGCTGCGGCATAAATTTCATCTAAGGAATTTTGGGCCGCCAGCCCTAACAGGGACAGGTTTTCCACAACAAATCACACAGCTTCCGGCGAAACCAGAGATGCTCAGGCCTTGTTAACCGTATTCAGGGTCGCTGCTCCCTGGCGGTCGCATCGACTTGAGTGTTGCGGCTTCGACATACACCCACTCTGGTTTTGCGTCAGGCTTTTCTTCGCCGTAATGCGTACCAGGCCAGCCCTGCGGCGATGTAGCCGAGATAGAGATAAGGAATTCGCGCGTGAACAACGTCCTCAGCGGAGTTGAGGTCGAAGATCGCGATCATGAGGATGACAGCCACGGCCAAGACACTGACGGCTGCGAGAAGATGGGAATGCTGGCCCAACGCGCGCCGCGCGAAGGGAAGTGCGAGGGCGACCAAAGCGTAAGCGGTGAGAAAGCCGAAAACGGAGAGGGATCCCAGCAGGTCATACATCGTGGAGCCCGTCTCGTGGCGGAGCGCCAGGATGGCGGTGGCGGCGAACATGAGCGCGATGGAGAGCGCCACGGCTGCTCCCGGAGTGCCGTGGCGCGCATTGGTGCGCCCGAGCGCGGCGGGTAACAGGCCATCGTGCGCCATGCGGAGCAATACGCGCGCTGCGGCAGTGGCGCAAGCGAGCACGCAGGCGAACATGCTAACGAATGCGCCGCAGTCGATGGCCACGCCGAGCGGCGAGACTTGAGCCTTGGCGGCAAGCATGTGCAAGGGACTCGTGGAGATCGAGAGCGCCGCGGGCTGGCCGCGGAAACCGAGCACCTCAGAGTACGCGCAGAGCATAAAAAAAGCGCCGGCGAGCAAGGCGCACTGCAAAATCGCGCGGGGAATGGTCCGCAATGGATCGCGCACCTCGCCGCCCAGCGTGGTTGCGCCCTCAAAGCCGACAAAGCTGAAGATGGAGAGCACCAGAGCAGGCCCGAGCGCGTTGAACGAAACGCCCTTGAGCTGGAATTGACTCGTATCCAGCTGAAAACCGATGTGCACCGGCAGCAGGACAAGCACGACCACGATCAAGCTTACAGAGATGGCTTCAATCCACAGCATGACCTCTGCTGAGAGCTTGACGTCGCGGTACGCAATCCATCCGGCGATGGCGCAGACCGCCGCGAGAGTGGCAATGGCTGGCGGCGCCCAGTGGAAGAACTGCTCGGAAAGGACGGTTGCGTAGTAGAGCGCTCCGCCTGCGACAGAGGCGCCCGTGGCGAGGTAGGCGAGCAGCAATCCCCAGGCGGCAGTGACGCCGAATGCCGGAGGAAGCGTGTTCGCTGTGTAGGTGTAAAGCGAGCCCGGCGAAGCGCTGAGACGCGCGAATCGGCTGATGCAGAAACCGACCAGCAACATGGAGCCTGTGGCGAGAAGATACACGAACCAGGTGGCGTTGCCGGCGGATGCGAAGACCAGCGGAATGGTGAGACACGCAGACGTGCTCGGCGCCATGGCAGAAACGGACTGGGCGAGCGTCTCGATGGGGCCAAGCACGCCCTTGCGCAGGCCGTAGCTTTCGTTTGCGTTGTCCTGCGCATACACGTTGCGCTCTGTGGTCGATGTCCCGGTCACGGCTCTGCTTTCTGCAGGTGAGGTGTTTGTTTAGCGCTCGACGGTGGCCTCGATCGTACCATGCGGCTCGTCGATGGGCACGAAGATGTGGTTGGGATTGTCCTGGCCGAAGGGCTTGAGATCGGCGAGCAGATGATGCAGGTTGGGCATGGAAAGATGAATGCGCGCGATCTCCGGCGCAGCGTCGAGCGCGGCTTTGCCCATGTCGTAGAGCGTGTGCTGCACGCTCATGCTGTCGTGCGCGGCAAATGTTTTAAGCAGCGCGGCCACGATGCGCGCGCGTGCCTGCGCATAGTCCGGAGCGGCAGCCGCATAATCCCAAGTGACGGCCGCGCGTGTGCCGAGGATTCGATCTGTGACCGGCTTGAGCGTGGTCAGCTTGTCGACAACGTAGCCGGTGAAGGCGGACTTGGTGGTTTTGAGAATCGTCAGTCCATCCACGCCGGAGGTCACGGCCCAAGGGCCGCCGCGTGCACGCGTTGCACGTACGGTCTGGAGTTCAGATCCGCCCATCTTGAAGGTCGTTGCGTCCGGCGCGCCATTGAGGACCAGGCGTTCCCACGCCTTTGCCTCGACCTCAACGCTCACCTTCGCGATCTGCACGTGGTTCTCCAGCAGATAATCGCCGTACTCGCAGGCAAACTCCTCGATGGTCGCTGCTTTTGAGTTGCGCGCCACAAAATACACGGTGTTCTTCATCGTGTCGGTGGGCAGGACCTTGCTGTTATCGGCCTTGGTGAAGCTGGTTTCGAAATCTCCGTGCAGCATCACGTGAACGGTCCACTCGTCGAACTCGTGGCGGTCCCCATGGATCGGATCCTTGACGCGCGTGATACGCGAGAAACGGACACGCGATTTTCCGTAGCGATTTTCACCCAGTCTGGCCATTCGTCAGCTTCCTCTGTAGGTTGTGTAGCTGTTGTCGCTCAGGAGCACCGGCAAGTGGTAGTGTGCATTGCCATCGCAGTTGAAGGTGATGGCGATTTCCGGATAGATGCTGACCCGCCCCAGCCGCGCGAAGTAAGCGCTGATCGAGAAGGTGAGCCGATACTCGCCGCGCGGCGCATGAGAGGCGAGGTCGCGGCAGCGGCCGTCTGCATCGGTGACGCCGGTGGAGACTTCGGTCCAGTCGCCGGGCGCGTCCTGCACGCGCTCGGCCTCTCCGCCTCCTTCGGATAATTCGATCCAGCCGCCGCCTTCCAGCCTTTCCAGGCGCACGGAGATGTCTGCCGCCGGCTTGCCCAGGACGGTATCCAATACATGAGTTGAAATGACGCTCATTCGACCAACCACTTTCCTAAACGGATTTGCATAATCTGCCGCTGCTGTTCGGCTGCCTCGCGCAACTCGGCTTCACGATTGCTTTTGAGGCGGCGTTTGAGAATCGCAAGCATTTCTTCGGCGCTTTTGCCCGTGGCGCACACGATGTAGGTAAAGCCGAAACGCTGTTCATAGAGATGATTGCCCTCGGCCAACTCGGCCAGCACGCTCTCGTTTGCGGGGCCGGCCGACGATTGCTCCTGCCGCGACCAGTCTGCCGATTGCGCTGCTGCATGCGCAAGAGCCAGAGCCGGTTTGCGCTCGCCGATTCGTGGATGGCAGGCAAAGGCCTCGAGCCAATCCGGTTCCTGCATCGTGCTCCAGACGCGATCGGCAGCTTCACTCAATTCTTCCACGCCGGCGATCGGTCGCAGCGCCACCATCGCCGCAGCCCACCGCTTCGATCCGCAGCAGCCGATCATCGCGTCCAGGGCCGACGATTCGCTGGCTGTGTTCCAGGCCGCTAGCTTTGCATTCATGGCCGCGATCCCTCCCGGCGAAGTTGGAGCAGGAACTCATCCAGCAAATTGGCAGCTACGCGACGCCGGTATTCAGCCGTGGATCGAATGTCGTCAATGGGCTTGACTTCGGCGAGAAGTGCGCGGCGCGCGGATTGCGCCGTGTCGCGCGTGATCGACTGACCAAGCAGCGCAGTTTCAGTTTGCAGCAGGCGTTTGGGATAAGGCGCGAGGCTGGCTGCTCCGAGGCGAATCTCCCGGATCACGCCTCCCTCAATCAGCCCAGTTGCTCCCAGCGCAACCTTGGCAATGGCCATGGCGCGGCGCGTTCCCACCTTGCGCAGGTACTGCACATGGCGCGTGAATCGGCGCGGCAGGTGAATCGCGTAAAGAAGTTCATCGGCTGCGAGAACATTTCGCTTGTAGCCGGTGTGGAATGCCGAGTAGGGGATGCGCCGGCGGCCGCGTACGGAGATGAGCTCGATCTCCGCGTCGTAGGCCAGGAGCGCAGGTGAGGAATCCGCGGCCGGTGAGCCGTTCACAAGATTCCCGCCGAGCGTGGCGCGGCCCTGGTTGGCGATGGAGCCGATCCAGCTTGCAGCTTTGGCGAGCAGCGGTAAGTCCGCAGCAATAACAGCGTGCCTGCGCAAATCGAGAAAGGTAGCGGCGGCGCCGATGACAACGCTCTGCGCCGAAACCTCAATCGCGCGCAGATCGGGAATGCCCCACAGGCTGACGAGTTTTGGAGCGGTGAGGCGGCCCGCGGTAAATGCGACCATCAGCTCTGTGCCACCCGCAATCGGCGTCCACGCGCCGGGTTCTTGGGCAAGCAAATCGAGCACCGCGCCCAGGCTGCCGGGAGCCACCAGATCGTGCATTGCCGGATTACCGCGCATGGTGCGTCTGCTCCATGGTTGATTCCGACGCCGGTCCGGCGCTCTGCGGGCCAGCCGTGGCGGCGACCGACTCGAAGATGCGCATGAATCCCGTGCAGCGGCAGAGATTCCCGGCGAGCGCTTCGCGAATCTCGGCCATTGTGGGGTGCGGACTGTGCTCGAGAAGCTGCGCGGCAGCCATCAGCATTCCGGGCGTGCAGATTCCACACTGCGCGCCGCCGTGCTGAAGAAACGCCTCCTGCAATGGATGGAGTTTTCCATTGAGGGCCAGCCCTTCCACGGTCTGAATGTTGGCGCCCTCGGCCTGCAACACGGGAACCAAACAACTGTTCACGAGTTCGCCGTTCATGCGCACGGAACAGGAGCCGCATTCGCCTTCGCCGCACCCTTCCTTGGTCCCGGTCAGATGCAGATCCTCGCGCAGCACGTCGAGGAGGCGCTTCATCGGAGGGACTCGAACGATTTGTGCCTCGCCATTCACGTTGAAGTGAATTGCGGGCCAGCGTTTGGCCGCCGTTGCGCCTTCGTTCGTGCTCATCGCGCCGCAGCCTCCTCCGCCGGTTGAGCCGCGGCGAGACCCGCGTAGAGGTCCTCGGGCAGAAGTGGAATGGCATTGAAGGCGACTCCCGTCGCGTCGCGAATGGCATTCAGAATTGCGGGCGCGGGTCCGTCGTGCGGCAACTCGCCAAGGCCTTTGGCGCCGAATCCGCCGAAACGGAAAGGAATCTCTTCGAAGTACACAGCTATCGGCGGGACATCCTCCGCGGTGGGCATGATGTAGTTAGTCATCTGATTGTTGGCCATGCGGCCATCCTGCCAGACAACTTTTCCGTAAAGCGCAAAGCCGACGGCTTGCGCAATGCCGCCCTCGATCTGTCCCGCGGCCAGCACCGGGTGAATGACGCGGCCCACCTCTTGCACCGCCCAGAAATCTTCCACTTCCGCGGAATAGGTGACGGTGTCGACGGCGACTTGCGCCACGTAAATGGCCCACGCATACGCACCGTAGGCTTCGCCGTGGTACCTCTGATCGTCCCAGGAGATGCCGGGCGGCGCTTCGTAGCGGCACAACGACGCAACCTCGCCGTGCGTGGCGCGGTAGCGTTCGCACGCAGCAAGGAACTCCTCACGGGTATAACTTTCGCCAAGGCCGGCTTCCTCGCGGAGCAGCGTGAGGAGCTGCAGGCAGGCGCGCTCGACGATGCGGCCGACGACCATCGAGGTGCGCGAGGCAACCGTGGGTCCGCTGTTGGGCACCACGCCGGTGTCAGGCGGGGCCATAATCACGTCATCGTAGTCGATGCCCAGCGCCTCTGCGGCAATTTGCGTGAGGATGGTGTTCGTGCCCTGGCCGAATTCGGTGTTGGAGACGAGCACGCGCACTTCGCCTTCGGGTGTGACATCAATGCCCGCCAGCGAGTTGAGATACACCTCGCCCGAACCGGTGAATCCTGAGCCGTGATAGAACGCGGCTAGCCCTAAGCCGCGTTTGATGGGACTGGTTGGATTCTCGCGGGCAAACTGCGCGCGCTTGGCGTGGTAATCGCTTTCTTTGAGGGCGCGATCGAGCAGTTGATCGAGAATCACCGGCTCGCGCATCAATTGTTCGGTCGCGTTGGTGTCGCCCACATGCAGAAAGTTCCTGCGTCGAAGCTCCACGGGATCGATGCCGATGGCTGCTGCGATCTCATCCATCTGCCGTTCCATGGCGAAGATGGCCTGTGGCGCGCCGAAGCCGCGAAATGCGCCGTAGGGAACGCAATTGGTCGCCCAGGAACGTGCATGCACGCGAATGTTGGGGCACACGTAGGGCCCCGTCGAGTGTAGCGTAGCGCGCGACAGCACCGTGGAGCTCAGCGTGGCGTATGCGCCGCCGTCGGTGGCGAGGTCGATCTCCATCGCCAGCAATTTGCCATTGCGGTCAACCGCCGTGCGGTGCCGCACGCGCGAGGGATGGCGCTTTGTGGTCGCGGCCAGATCCTCCATGCGGTCATAGACCATCTTCACGGGATGGCCGCTCTTCATGGCCAGCAGAGCCGCGTGGCAGGCGAGCGTGGAGGGATAGTCCTCTTTGCCGCCAAATGCGCCACCGGTTTCGGTTTGGATCACGCGGATTTTATCTTCGGGCAGATCGAAGACCGCGCGCAGCGACTTGAAAACGTAGTAAGGACATTGCAGCGAGCCCCAGACCGTAACGCCGCTCTTCGCGCTATGTTCGGCGATGACGCCCTGGTTCTCGATGTAAAGATGTTCCTGCGCGCCGGTGCGGTACTCGCCCTCGACGATGTGCGCCGCGCGCGCCCACGCGGAATCCACGTCGCCCTTTTCCAGCAGAAAACTCTTCAGCAGATTGTCCGCGCCCCACACGACCACATCTCGCCGTTCGCTCTCCTCAATGGTGAAGATCGGCGGCAGCGGCTCGTATTCGATCTTCACTGCGCCGACGGCCTCGCGCAGCTTGTGCTTGTCAGGATGCGCGAGGAGCAGGATCGCTTCTTCGCAATGGTTCACCTTGCCGTCGGCAAGGCAGGGCTGATCGGCGACGATGAGCTGGATGCAATTCTCGCCGGGAATGTCGGCGGCGGTGACGATTGCGAATTCGCTCCAGTCGATGCGGCGGTCAAAAGCGATGGAGCGAATGAGGCCACGTGGAATCGAGCTGCGCACTGTGGCTCCGTGCCACATGCCCTCGCGCTCCATATCGTCGACGTAGCACGCGCGGCCCAGCAGCTTGTCCACGCCTTCCTTGCGGGGAACGGGGGCGCCAACGATGCGGGTTGTCACACGCGTGCTCATCGTTTCCTAAGCCGGCGTCGCCGAGCGGGTTGACGCATAGCATACCACGGCACGCCGATTCTTTGAAAGCGCGTGCGCTACGAGGCGAGCTGAGCCAGCGTGCGCGACAGCACGTGTACGCCGCTGCCGATCCATTGGGGCGAGGCGTACTCATCGGGCCGGTGGCTAACTCCGCCTCGGCAGGGAATGAAAAGCATGGCCACGGGCGCGATGCACGAGACGAAGGAGGAGTCGTGATAGGCGCGGGCAACCATTCGCTTAAATGTTTTGCGGGCTGCGATGGCCGACGCTTCGAGCGCTGCGAGGATCTCAGGGTCGCAAGTCGTCGGCGGGTCGGCGTTGATCAACTCAGTTGTGATCTTGACTCCGCGGCGAGCGCTTACTTGCTCGGCGGCGGAGGCGAGCGCGGCCAATACGCCATCGCGACGCTCGCCGTCGATGTCGCGAACGTCAGTAGTGATGAGCACGCGCGAAGGAACGCTGTTCACCGCGCCGGGAAAGACATCGCAAATGCCCACGGTGCCGACGGTGTCGATGGCGCCCGTCGATTTAGCCGCCGATTCAAGCGCGAGGATCAACTCGGCGGCCGCGGCCAGCGCATCCTTGCGGCCCGGCATCAGCTTTCCGCCGGCGTGTCCGCCTTCGCCCTCAATGACGATGCGCTGGCTGGCAGGCGCGGCGATGTGCGTTACCAGGCCGACATCGATTCCTTCCTGTTCAAGATAAGGCCCCTGCTCGATGTGCAGCTCAACAAATTGATGAAAGCGGCCGCGGGGCACGGCGACGGATTCAAGCGGTCCGGAAAAACCGGCTTGCGCGCGCCACTCCTCCAGTCCGCGGCCTTCCTTGTCGCGCAGCGCGAGCGCCTGCTGCGGCGTGAGCACGCCTGCCATCATGCGGCTGCCCAGGCAGCCAATGCCGAATCGCGTTGGCTCCTCGGCAGTAAAGGCGACGAGCTCGATCGAGCGCCGCGGTTTGAATCCGAACTTCTGCAGGACGCGAATGGCTTCAAGGCCGCCTAGCACTCCCACGCAGCCGTCGTAGAGGCCGGCATTAGGAATGGCGTCGATGTGCGAGCCGGTGCCGATGGGCGCCAGCGTGGGATCGCTGCCCTCCCAGCGCGCAAAGGTATTGCCGACCACATCTTCGCGCACTTTGAGCCCGGCGGCTTCGCAAAGGCCTTTAACATAGGCCCGCGCGCGCATGTCGGCCTCGCCGAAGACCACGCGCGTCACGACCGGCGGCTCGGCTTCCGAGATTTGCCCCAGAGCCATCAGCTCAGCAACCAGACCGTCGATTGTGAGTTGTGGGCGGACTGTTGTCATCGACTTTCTCCCAGCGGGTGGCGGCGCCAGTCTTTGTAGATGAGGTATTTTGCGGGCCGCTTACCGATCGCGCCAAACCACTGCGGGCAGAACGCGCGCATCCAGATGAAGTCGCCGGCATAAACGGGATACCACGAGTCGCCGAGGCGATAGATGCCGCCGCCCTCGAGCATCAGCAAACCGTGCTCCATCACGTGAACTTCGACCATGCTCAGCGACGCGCCCGGATCATAGGTCAGAGTATTCACGGCGAAGTCGTACGGCGGACCGTCCGGCATAAGCGCGCGCACGCGCAGTGCATCGTCGTCCATGAGTGGAGTGGCTCTCGCGGCTGCTTCGTCGCCGACGACGATCTTTGGTGCGGCCGCGCCAGATTGCGGCTCGTATGGTTTTTCGATAACCGCCGCACGCGCAATTCCGGATGCGCGGACCGTATGCGGGACGCCTTGCGGCAGGTAGGCGTATCCGCCCGGCTTGAGGATGTGCTTCTTGCCGCCCGCCTTGACTTCGAGCTTGCCATCGAGGACGTAGAGAAATCGTTGCGTCGACGCTGGCGGGAGCGCACCGCCGGCAACGAATTCCGCTGTCATTTGGGTGAAGCGCGCGCCCAATTGGGGCGCGGCGTGAACGATGAACTCCACTCCCTCGGCGCCGGGTAGAGGACAGCGGACAAAAGTATCTGGTGTTTGCAGCAGGTGGTCGGGTTTCCGGCTGCTGCGGGTTGATCCAAGATGATGCACGTGCGACCTCGATCCGGGAAATGCAAAGAGTGTTCCTGAGAATTCCGATGCTCGATTCTATCCGACCTCCGCGGCCATCCGCTCCAGAAATTTGCGGCCGACGCCGAGCGCGGCCGCAACATCTTCTTCCAGCACGGATTCATCGGGATGGTGGCTGATGCCGCCGGGGCTACGGAGGAAGAGCATGGCGGTCGGCAAGCGGGCGGCCAGCACCATCGCGTCATGGCCTGCGCCACTGGCCATGCGCTTTAACGGGAACCCTGCAGCCTCGATCGCTTCAGAAAGATAAGCTGTCAAGCGTTCGTCCATGGATACGGCGGACTGGTCCATCTGGCGCGCGATTTGCAGCGTTAGTTTGCGCTTTGCAACGATGGTTCTCATGCTCGCAAGAAGAGATTCTATGGCGGCTTTGCGAGCGCTGTCGTCAGCGTGGCGAACGTCCAGGCTTACGCGGGCAACACCGGCGATCGCATTCGCGGCATTCGGCTCGACGTCAATTTTGCCAACGGTCGCGATCAGGCCCTCCGTGTGTTGCGCCAGAGCTTCCACAGCGGAGACCCATTCTGCCGCACCCGCTAAAGCATCGCGGCGCAGGTGCATGGGAGTTGTGCCTGAATGGTTGGCATGGCCGCGGAACTCGGCAGTGAGACGCGTTTGCCCGACAATAGCCGTCACGGCCGCGACGGGCAGGCCCTCGGATTCGAGAATCGGGCCCTGCTCAATGTGGATCTCGATGAACCCGAGCGCGTCTGAATCGAGCGCCGCATCGTCGATCAGGCCTGGGTCGAGCCCAAATTCGCGAATGGCTTGCTCCAATGTGACGCCATCACTGTCTTTAAGAGCGAATAGCGCAGAGTCGAATCGTCCCGCGACCGCGCGGCTGCCGATGAAGGGAAGGCCAAAGCGCATGCCCTCTTCTTCGGAGAAGGCGATGATTTCGATAGGCAGCGAAAGATGGAGCTCCTGCGCCAGCTCCAGCCATTCCAGTGCGAGCACCACGCCCAGCACTCCATCAAACGCGCCAGCATCGGGAACCGTATCGATGTGCGAGCCGAGAACCAATCGTTTGCCACGCGCGCCCGGAGGCTGCCACAGCCCGCGCAGATTGCCCGCAGCATCGATGTGCACGGTCATGCCGAGGGTCTCCATGCGGCTGCGCAGATGTGTGTGAACATCGCGTACCGGCGGCGTGAGGAAGCGGCGCGTGATGCGGCCCGGCTCCTCGCTCATGTGGGCGATGCGCCTGCATTCGGCGATGGCGCGCTGCGCGCGGTCCGGCAACACACGCTCATTCATGTGCGCACCTGCTCTTTGCCGCGCGTCTGATCGGAGAACTTGCCTGCGCGAAAGACGGGCTCGCCGCGCAGCCATGTTTCGCGCACGCGCCCGTGAAGTGTCGCGCCGAGATAGGGCGAGAGCTTGTGGCGAAAGCGGAGGTCGGCGGGCATTACGCGCCATGCGGCTTCGGAATCGAAGACGAGGATGTCCGCGTCCGCGCCGGGCGTGAGGGAGCCTTTGCGACCGGTCAGACCTGCGAGACGTGCTGGCGCTGTCGCCATCCAATCGCCGATCTGTTCAAGCTTCAAGCCACGCCGCTGCATGGCGGTCCACATCGCGGGCAGCGCCAGGCCCAGGCTCGCGATGCCGCCCCAGGCAAGGTCCCAGCGGCCTTCCTCGCGCTTCTTCATTGCCGGCGGGCAAGGGGAGTGGTCGGTAATGACCATGTCGATTTGGCCCTCTTCGAGCGCGTTCCACAAAGCCTCGCGGTTCGCCGCGTCGCGGATCGGCGGCGCGCATTTGAATTCCGTGGCGCCGTCGGGGATCTCCTCGGCTGCGAACCAAAGGTAGTGCACACAAGTCTCGACAGTCACGGGCACGCCGCGATCAAGCGCCTCGGCCAGCAGCTGCAACGCCCGCGCACTCGACAGATGTACGATGTGGATCGGCGTTTGAAATTCTTCGGCCAGGCGGATGAGCAACGCGATGGCATCCACCTCGGCGGCGTCAGGGCGCGACGCGACATACGTCGAGTATTTGCGCCAGTCCGCGCCCGCTTCGTTCAGAGTCTTCGTCGCCGCGTCGACGGGAGCGGCAATCTCGGCGTGGGCCAGCAAGGGCAAGCCTTTTCCGCGCAGCTTTGCCAATGCAACGCGCAGATCGGCCTCGTCAACCCACGCAAAGCCATCGATGCCGGAGTGAATGAGGAAGCATTTGAAGCCCGTCACGCCGGCACGCGCCAGCGGTTCAATGGAATCGGAATTGCCGCGCACCACGCCGCCCCAGGCTGCCCAGTCAACCCATGCTTGTCCTTTCGCGGCACTCCGCTTGACTTCGAGCGCCGGCACGTTTGTCGTTTCGGGAACGCAATTCAACGGCATGTCGACGAGTGTGGTCACGCCGCCCGCAGCCGCTGCCCGCGTGGCCGTCTGAAAGCCCTCCCACTCCGTGCGTCCGGGCTCATTGATGTGCACATGCGTGTCGACCAGGCCCGGCAGCAGCACTGCGTCGCCAAAGTCGGTCAGGTCGGCGCCGGGCGGAAGATCGTCCCAGGCGCGCACCGCGGAGATGCGCTCCCCGTCCACAAGCACCGCCGCGGGCGCGAGACCTGCCGGCGTCAAAACGCGAGTGGAACGAAGTGCCTTGGTCATCTTGTATGTACTTTCGCTTTTTGGGGAGGCCGAGAGCAAGGGCCGCGCCAACGATTCCAGCGAATGCTTTGATTCGCTTTGGTGTTGATGAATCGACTCGGCTGCCGGATTCGGATCGTCTCGCCGCGGATGGCGGCGCTATCCGCGCAGCTTGGCCAGCAGGTCCTGCGGATGAACAGGCTTGGCGAGAATGTCGAACTCGTAGCCTTCGGCGCGCGCTTTTTCCAGCAGATCGGCCGTGGCGGCCTGGCCGGAAAAGAGCAGAATCTTGATTCCCGGCAGCAGGGCGCGAATGCGAATGGCAGCGTCGATCCCGTTCAGGTCGGCCATAATCACGTCGGAGATAAGCATGTCGGGCTGAAAGCTCCCGGCAAGCTCGAGGGCCTTCTCGCCCGAATAGACGGCGCGGGCGTCAAAGCCGCTTTGGTTCAGAATCATGGCCAGCGTGTCGGCAATGACCCGCTCGTCGTCGGCTACGAGCACCTTCGGTTTTGTCGCGTTCGGCATACTCTCCTGTGGAGACAGGGAAGCGCACTTCGTGAAGTGTTCATTCGGCTTCGAATGGTCGCGGTCGGCTGCGCCGGGCCGGACTTGCGTTTTCTTTACTTCAAGAATGGTACGCGGTACCAGTGTAAAGCACGGCGCGGCTTTTCTGGTGACTGCCTCCGGCGGCGCGTGGAATGCCTCCGTGATGGCCGAGTATTCGCACGTGCAGGGCCACACGCTCGAGACCATCGGCCTGGGCGCTCAGATCGACGCCACCACCGATAGCGGCCGCTTTGCCATGCTCCTGCTGGCCACGATCTTCATCTCTCTGATGGTCGTCACAATGAACCGGCTGGTGTGGCGGCGGCTCTACCGCCTCGCCGAGACGCGGTTTAAACTCGAAAGCTGAGCGAAATTCGCTTCCAGGGGCAAATTCCCATGATTCGAGCGGGTCTGGTGGGTTTCGGCATGGCCGGGCGCGTCTTCCACGCTCCACTGCTCTCTTCCGTCGAGGGGCTGGAGCTGGCAGCGGTCGTGGAGCGCAACTCGGACACGGCAGCGGCGCGCTATCCCGGCATCCAGGTTTACCGCTCGCTTGAAGCCATGCTGGCCGACGCTTCGCTCGGGCTTTTTGTGCTGGCCACGCCGAATGGAACCCATTTTCCGCTCGCCAAGGAGCTTCTGAAGGCCGGCAGGAATGTTGTCGTCGACAAGCCGATAACGCTGACCTCGGCTGAAGCAGCCAAGTTGATTGGCCTTGCCAGGGAGCACAAGGCGCTCCTTGCTCCATTCCATAGCCGCCGCTGGGACAGCGACTTCCTGACGGTTCAGAAACTATTGCATGAAGGATTGCTGGGCCGGCTGGTGGCCTTCGAATCCCGCCTCGACCGTTGGCGGCTAGCGCCATTGACCGAGCGCTTGTGGAAAGAGAGCGCGGAGGCGGGAGGCGGAAAGCTCCTCGATCTGGGGCCGCACCTGGTGGACCAGGCGCTGGTTCTCTTCGGCAAACCGGAAGGGGTCAGCGCCGAAGTGGTGCGCGAGAAAGACGGCCCGGGCGTCGATGACGCCTTCACGATCCGCCTGCGCTATCCAGGCCTCGCGGTCACCCTGGGCGCCAACAGTCTTTCTCTGCCTGCCCCGCCGCGCTTTCACCTGCGCGGAACCAAGGGCAGCTACTGGAAATCCGGGGTCGACCCGCAGGAGGCCGCGCTCAACAAAATCACGCGCATTGACGATCCGGCCTGGGGCCAGGAGCCGCCGGCCAACTGGGGCGTGTTGCATGTGGGCATCGAAGGCGGCTCGGTCAGCAGGCCCGTTCCCGCGCTCACGGGAGACTACCGGCTCTACTACGCGGGCATTCGCGACGCGCTGCTCGGGAAGGCTCCCGCGCCGGTCACCGGTATCGACGGCTGGCGCGCGGCGCGCGTGCTGGAGTGGGCGGCGGAGAGCTCGGAAAAACGGTGCGAGATCGTGTGCGACTGGAGCGATGAGCCGAAGTGAAGTCCCGGCCGGCGGGAAGATCGCCGCCTATTGCCGGCTCGGTTCTTTTTCGATCAGCGGCACCCAAAAGCGAAATCGCGCGCCGCTGCTGGGAACGCTGGAGGCCTCGATGCCTCCGCCGTGGACTTTGAGGATGGCGCGCGTGATCGCGAGTCCCATTCCCGACCCTTTGCGCAGTTTGGCGCCACGCTTCCCGCGATAGAACTTCTCAAAGATCAGCGGCAGATCTTTTGCGTCGATACCGGGCCCGTTGTCCTCCACATAGAACTCCAATCGCTCCTCTGTGCGTTTGCAACTCAGCGTAACGCGCGAGCCCGGCGGCGTGTGGCCGGCCACGTTTTCCAGCAGGTGGCGCAGAACCCTTCCAAGCAAGTGTGGATCGAACCACGCAGGCTTCTCACCCTGGCTGGACTCGCCCGCGGCGTCAGGCAGGATCGTCACCTTATGCGAGGCCAGAATCCTGCGCGACTCCTCGACGGCCTGATCGAGCCATGCGCGCGGATGCTGCGACGACATCTTGACCTGAACCGCGTTGGCATCGATCTCAGCCATCTCCACGGCTTCGCCGATCAGCTGATCCAGCCGCTCCGCCTCCTCGTTAATCACGCGCACCATCTCCACGCGTCCGGCTTCGTCGAGCCCCTCAGTCTCCAGCAGTGTGGTGGCAGCTGCGCGAATAGAAGTGAGCGGAGTGCGCAACTCATGCGTCAGGGAATCGATCAAGGCAGTGCGGAGACGGTCGGCCTCGCGCGCCGCTTCGATGCGCGTCGTAGCCGCCATGGCAATGGCTCGTGCCACAGCGATGGATACCTGCGCGCTCACCGCAGTGGCGACTTCGAGCGACAGCGTATCCGGCCGCCACGCCAACGCGCCTACCGGCTTCAACCCCAGCACCAGCGCCATGGTCTGGTATCCGGCAAACGGCGCCACGGTGGGACTGAGGCCCTGCGCGACGGCCTGCATGTGTGCCTGCACGCTGGCGGGAAGCGTGCCGGTCGAGGAGTGAAACCGATCCTGGTCGGCTACGTACAGCGCCACGCCTTCGAGAGTAAAGATGCGGTCGATCGCGCCGGGCAAATCGCTCAGGAGCCGATCGGCGTCCTCAAAGAGCATCATCTCCTGGCTGAGAGCGTAAAGCTTTCCTACATCCGCCTGGCGTTGTTCCGCCTGCACCGTCTTTTGCCGCGCGCGTTCCGACAGCCGGCTGACCACCACGCAGCTCAGCGCGAACGAGACCATCGCCACCCACGCCTGCGCGCCCTCCAGGCGCAGCGTGTGCGCGGGAGGTAGAAAGAAATAGTCGAAGCAGAGAGCGCAAAGAAGCGCGGTGTAAATGGAAAGGACAATTCCGGCCTGCGCGGCCCACCACACCACCAGCACCAGAAACACCATGCCTGCGGTGGTGGAGTTGGCGCCGAGCCATGCGAGCAGGAACGTGGCCAGCGCTGCCGTGGCCGAAGCCGCCAGCCAGCGAAGCGCCTGTCTTGCATAGGCGTGTGCGCCCATCGAATTCTCCACCGGAATCATACCTGCCCGCGGCAGTTCCCGAAATGCGGGTCCGGAATGTTGTAAGCTTCCGATGGACGAAAGAAGCAAGAAATGCCGGGAAGAATTCTGGTTATTGACGACGAGGCCCAGATTACGCGGGTGCTGCGCGCCGCACTTTCCGCGCAGGGATTCGATGTTCGCACTGCCAACGATCCCGAGGAGGGGCTGCGCCTTTTCCGCGATTGGCCGCCCGACCTGGTGATCACGGATCTGATGATGCCCACCATGAGCGGCGTCGAGGTCTGTCGTGCCATCCGCTCGCTTGGCGCGACGCCCGTGCTGGTTCTGTCGGTTCGTGAGCACGAACGGTCGAAGGTGGAGGCGCTTGACGCAGGCGCCGACGACTATGTGACCAAGCCGTTCAGCATTCAGGAGTTGCTGGCGCGCGTCAGGGCGCATCTGCGCCGTGCGCCGGAGCGCACCACGGCTCCCCTTGAAGCCGGAGACTTCGTGATCGATGTCCGGGCGCACACCATTGCCGTCCAGGGCAAGCTCATTCACCTGACGCCCAAGGAATTCGATCTGCTGCTGCACCTGGCCCGCAATGCCGGCAAGGTGATGACGCATCGCGCGCTGCTGACGGTTGTCTGGGGCGCGCAATCGGCGCATCAGCCGGAATATCTCCGCGTCTTCGTTGGCCAATTGCGCAAGAAACTCGAAGGCGAAACAGGCCGCCAGTACATCCAAACCGAGCCCTGGGTGGGCTATCGCTTCGTCCCCGAAGGCTGGACCGGCAACGAAGAGTGACAAGCGCCGCTTGTCTCGCATTGCGAGTTCCGCAGTTGCCGATTGTTGATTTTCAGAGATTTCCTGCGATAGCGAAACGATCCTTACGGAATCTTTAGGGTTTCTTTTCGATTCTCAAAGCAGACAACGGACAGAATCAAATCCAGCCAGGCCGGTTGGTTCGGGCTGACGCGCGAGTGTGGTTCTCAGGCGCATTGAAAAGCGCGGAGCATGCTTATGCGGAGTGGGATGTGATTTATCCAACGAACCATCTCCGGCGCTGAGCCGGACGCAAAAGGGGAGACCCCGCATGCAAGACGCACAGATGTTGCTGTTCACCGCAGTTTTCTTCGCCGTGGCGTTTCTCTACGTCAAGGCATGCCAAAAGTTGAGGTAGCCCATGCACATGAATTGGATTTCGGCAACCGGACTCATCCTCTCTATTCTCCTGATGGTTTATCTCACCGTCGCACTGCTGTTCCCGGAGAAGTTCTGATATGTCCGCAAACGGCTGGCTGCAATTCGCCATCTACTCTGTGATTCTGCTGGCAACGGTGCGCCCTGTTGGCATTTACATGACGCGCGTGCTGGAAGGCGAGCGCACCTGGCTCGATCCAGTCATTCGCCCATTCGAGCGGCTCATCTACAGGCTTTGCGGCGTCAAAGCCGACAAGGAAATGAACTGGCGCGAGTACGCGTTTGCCATGCTCGGCTTCTCGGCTGTGGGATTGGTGCTCACCTACGCCATTGAACGCCTGCAATACTACCTGCCGTGGAACCCGCAGCATCTCACCGCCGTGGGCGCCGATCTCGCCTTGAACACGGCCGCGAGCTTTACCACCAATACAAACTGGCAGTTCTATACGCCGGAATCGACCATGAGCTATCTCACGGAGATGACCGGTCTGGCGACGCACAACTTCTGGTCGGCTGCGGCGGGCATTGTGGTGGCAGTGGCGCTGATTCGCGGCATCAAGCGGACCAGTTCCGCGACCATTGGCAACTTCTGGGTCGATATGACGCGGACGCTGCTTTACATCCTGACGCCTGCTTGCATCATCTATGCGCTGCTACTGGTGTGGCAGGGCGTCCCGCAGAATCTGAGCGACTACACCGCAGTCCATCCGCTCGAGCAGCCCTCCCAAACACAAACCATCGGGCAGGGGCCGGTGGCCTCGCAGGAAGCCATCAAGATGCTGGGCACCAACGGCGGCGGCTTCTTCAACGCCAACAGCTCCCATCCCTATGAGAACCCGACCCCGTTTTCAAATTACATCGAGATTATTTCCATCTTCGTCATCGGTGCCGGCCTGACCTATACGCTGGGCCGCATGACCGGCTCACGTGGCCATGGCTGGGCGGTGTTTGGCGCCATGTATGTGCTTTTCGCGGCCGGCTTCGCGGTGTGTTACTGGGCCGAGGCGCATCCGTACAACATGATTCACGGCGCGCAACAGACACGCACTGCAACCGCGCCCGGCGGCAACATGGAGGGCAAGGAAGTCCGCAACGGCATCGCCGAAAGCACGCTTTTCGCCACCATCACCACGGATGCCAGTTGCGGCGCCGTCAACAGCATGCACGACAGCTATACGCCGCTCGGCGGCATGATTCCGCTGGCCAACATCATGCTTGGCGAGGTGGTCTTCGGCGGCGTAGGCGCGGGCATGTACGGCATGTTGATTTACGTTGTGATCGCGGTCTTCATCGCCGGGCTCATGGTCGGCCGAACACCGGAGTACCTCGGCAAGAAGATTGAGTCCTACGACGTGAAGATGGCCATGCTCTATGCGCTGATCTTCCCGCTGATCATCCTCACCTTCGCGGCGATCTTCGTGCTGATTCCGGCCGGACTTTCAGTGACCAACAACCCCGGGCCGCACGGGTTTTCCGAAATCCTCTACTCCTTTACTTCGGGCGCGGGCAACAACGGCTCTGCTTTCGCGGGCCTCGGAACCAACTGGTGGTACAACATCGCGATGACCTTCGACATGCTCATCGGCAGATTCCTGATGATGATTCCCGCTTTGGCCCTGGCCGGCAATCTGGCGCAGAAGAAGAGCGTTCCGCCATCGCCCGGAACTTTCCCTGTGAATACGCCGCTGTTTGCCACATTGCTGGTCGGCGTGGTGTTGATCATCGGCGCGCTCACGTTCTTCCCGGCATTGAGCCTGGGACCGATTCTGGAGCATCTGCTGTTGCAAACCGGCAAGGTCTTTTAGAGCGGAACCAGAGTAACCGTGTCGTGTTGAGTTTTGCGCAGGGTCGCCGCTCCCTAATGGTCGCGTCGACTTGAACTCAGTGCTTCTGGGATATACCGACTCTGGTTCCGCTGTAACCGAATTCATACCGCATCAGGACGAGGCAAAACGGACCGACATGGCTGAAAAAACAAGTCTCTGGAACACGCAGATCATGGCCCAGGCAACGCTGGACAGCTTTCGCAAGCTCGATCCGCGCTGGATGGTCAAGAACCCGGTGATGTTCGTGGTGGAAGTGGGCAGCGTGCTCACGTCCATCCTGCTCATCGAGAACTACCGCCATCACCCTGAAGCATTCTTCTTCAACCTTCAGATCACGCTCTGGCTGTGGTTCACCGTGCTCTTTGCCAACTTTGCCGAGGCTATGGCGGAGGGCCGTGGCAAGGCCCAGGCGGACACGCTGCGCAAGGCCAAGGGCGAGACTATTGCCAAGCGCTACAAGGCAGACGGCAGCTTTGAAGAAGTCGTGAGTGGATCGCTGCGCGCAGGGGACGTGATCTACGTCGAGGCCGGCCACTACATCGCGGGCGATGGCGAAGTGATCGAGGGCGTGGCGTCGGTGGACGAGTCGGCCATCACGGGTGAATCGGCTCCCGTGATCCGCGAGGCGGGCGGCGACCGCTCGGCCGTGACCGGCGGCACGAAGGTCCTTTCGGACTGGATCAAGGTCAAGATCACATCCAATCCGGGCGAGACTTTTCTAGATCGCATGATCGCGCTGGTCGAGGGCGCCACGCGCCAGAAGACTCCGAACGAAATCGCGCTCAGCATTCTTCTCTCCGGCCTCACCATCATTTTTCTTCTCGCCGTGGTCACGCTGCAGCCGTTCGCCATCTACTCCAGCGCGCCGCAGACTGTGTTTGTGCTCGTGTCGCTGCTGGTCTGCCTCATTCCTACGACTATCGGCGGCCTGCTCTCGGCCATCGGCATCGCCGGCATGGACCGGCTGGTGCAGTACAACGTGCTGGCCATGAGCGGCCGCGCCGTGGAAGCCGCCGGCGACGTGAATACGCTGCTGCTCGACAAAACCGGCACCATCACCCTCGGCAACCGCCAGGCGACGGAGTTTCTGACCGCGCCGGACGTCAGCCAGGAGCGGCTGGCCAACGCCGCGCAACTTGCGTCGCTCTCCGATGAAACTCCCGAGGGCCGCTCCATCGTTGTGCTGGCCAAGGAAAAGTACAATTTGCGCGGCCGCGACCTGGCCGGCATTCACGCCGAGTTTGTTCCGTTCACCGCGCAGACCCGCATGAGCGGCGTAAATCTGCCCGGCACGCGCATCCGCAAGGGCTCGGTAGACGCGATCGCGCGCTTCCTCGAAGACCAGGGATCATCGCTCCCGCAGAAAGTTCGCGAACATGTGGAGGAGATCGCACGCGCCGGCGGCACGCCTCTGGTGGTGGCCGAGAATGCTTCGGCGCTCGGCGTCATTTATCTGAAAGACATCGTCAAGGGCGGCCTCAAGGATCGGCTGGCGCGTCTCCGCGCCATGGGCATCCGCACCATCATGATTACGGGCGACAATCCGCTGACCGCAGCGGTGATTGCGCGCGAGGCCGGCGTGGACGACTTCCTTGCCGAGGCCAAGCCCAAGGACAAGATGGATCTGATCCGGAGCGAACAGGGCAAGGGCAAGCTGGTCGCCATGACAGGCGACGGCACCAACGACGCTCCCGCGCTGGCGCAGGCCGATGTGGGCGTGGCCATGAACTCCGGCACGCAGGCCGCCAAGGAAGCGGGCAACATGGTGGACCTCGACTCCAACCCCACCAAGCTGATCGAGATCGTGGAGATCGGCAAACAGTTGCTGATGACGCGCGGCGCGCTGACTACCTTCTCCATCGCCAATGACGTGGCCAAGTACTTCGCCATCATTCCCGCCATGTTTGCCGGCGTTTTTCCGGTGCTCGGCGCGCTCAACATCATGTATCTGCATTCGCCGCAGTCGGCCATTCTTTCGGCTGTCATTTTCAACGCGGTGATTATCGTGGCGCTGATTCCGCTGGCCTTGAAAGGGGTGAAGTACGAACCCAAGGCGGCCGATGTGCTGCTGCGCAACAACCTGCTCATCTACGGCGTCGGCGGCATCGTCATCCCGTTCATCGGCATCAAGGCCATCGACCTTTGCCTGGTGGCATTGCATCTGGCGTAGGCGCAGGGGCGCAAAGGAGATTGAACGTGCATTCAGACTCGACGATTGACGAAGAGCTTGGAACTCGTGAAGGGCATCACGCATCGCATGTGCAGGAGTCCCAGGTAAAGCACTCGCTGTGGGGCACTTCGATAAGATTTACCGTCGTGACCGCGGTGATCTTCGGCCTCGGCTATCCGCTGCTCATGACGGGCCTCGCGCACATTCTTTTCCCGCGCCAGGCCTCGGGGAGCCTTATCGTGCGCAACGGGCAGGTGATCGGCTCCGAGCTCATCGCGCAGAGCTTCACCTCCGACAAGTACTTCCATCCGCGTCCTTCGGCCGCAGGCAACGGCTACGACGCGACTTCTTCCGGCGGAACAAACCTCGCGCAGTCCAACGCCAAGCTGCCGCAGCGCATGCAGGGCGACATCGACAAGCTGGCCGCGGAAAACCCCGGCAAGGCGGTGCCCATCGACATGGTCACCTATTCCGCTTCGGGCCTCGACCCCGACATCACGCCGGACAACGCCTACTTCCAGGCGCCGCGCGTGGCCAAAGCGCGTGGGCTGACTGAAGCGGCTGTCCGCAAACTGATTGACGAGCACATTCAAGGCCGCACGCTTGGTTTCCTCGGCGAGCCGCGCGTGAATGTCCTGGACCTGAATCTCGCGCTCGACGGCTCCGCGAAATAGGCGGCTCACTAGTTTGTACGCAGCGGCTCCCCAAGCCAACTTCAGCGGGATGGGCTAACCGGCCTTTCCCGCTTTTCTTTTGCTAGAGGCAGGGAACAGGGAACGGGGAACCCAGGCCTGAAAACCCAGGCCTGGCGCACCCAAAATTAGAGGCGGCTACAACATTCTGGGGCCGGGGCCACTCGCCGAAGGTTATGGTTGCGATGCGGCATTGCTAAATTGCAAAACAACGAGTCCCTGTGCGGGAATCTTGATCACGAGGCTGCTGTCACGGAGCGGGAGCTTTTCCGGAGGGCTCAATTGTCCCGCCTCGCGCAGTTGCTTGATTTGCTCCCTGCTCGGCGTTGCGGGCCTGCCCATGGCGTCGAATGCTTTGACAGCATTACCGTGGTCTGAATCCAGCCGCCACAAGATGGCATAAGTTGCCTTTGCATGGAGTAGGCGAATCGTGAACGCCTTCGCAGCGGTTGGCGCTTCCGGCGGCGGTGTGTATGCAGGCCCGGCGCCATAAGGCGGCGCGTAATTCCACATGGCCACGACGAGATGTCCTTTTTCATCGCGAGTGACAAGAGCGGAGTTTGAGTCGACCGCAAGCCGGGTGTTACCGAGCTTATGCAACATGGCAAAAGCGTTGAGCGCGGGCTTGGGAATCTCGTCCTCCGCGACGAGGCCATACCCTCCGTAGAACGGAGTCTTTACAACGCCCTGTTCTTCGAATACGTCGGAGAATGCCCAGTAACTCATCATCTCCGTGAGTCCGTCGCATTGTCGGATCGTGTCTGCGAGCCATGGCCCCATGTAAACAGTGTCGGTAACATCCGGCTCATTCGCGTAGCTCGCATTAAATTCGCTCAGAATGAAAGGCATCGTGGGATACGCCGATGCGCCGATCTGGTCATGGATCGTCTTAACGGCCCGGCAAACCATGCGATCGCGCGGAATGGTTTCGTTTGTCTTGAATACGTCCTGCGCCGTGTCGTTCCCATAGATGTGGCTCGAAACAAAATCCACCGGGACGCCGTATTCTTTGCAATGCGCGAGGAAGTCGGCGACCCACGCAGCTTGTGCGGTGGCCGGGCCTCCGACGCGCAACCGCAGACTGACCGCCTTAATTGCGCGAGCCGTATGATCGTATAAATCAAAGTACGTTGCCTGCGCCGGTTTTCCAGCCCAAAAGCCGATATTCGGTTCATTCCACACTTCGAAGTACCAGGTCACGACTTCGTCAATTCCATATCGATCAATCAGATGCCTGGTGAGATGCGTGATCATCTCATCCCAAATTGTCCAGCTGTCCGGCGGCGAGACATTCGGCTTGTACCAGAAAGACTGTATTGCACTGGGGTCGGACGCCAGGGATTTTGGCATAAAGCTCAGTTCGACGAATGGTTTCACGCCATCCTTCAAAAGCCCATCGTAGATTTGATCGACATAGGAGAAGTTGAATTGAGGCTTTCCATGCTCGTCCAAATACAGTGTGCCGACATCGTCACCGAGGATTCCGTGGGCGCGGATGCCGGTAAATCCTGTTGCCTGCTTCACAGTGCGAATGTCGTCACGATAATCCTGTCGCAACGCCAGCACCGCTCTGCCGGATCCGAACATCTGTTCCCAGAAATGGGGAAAGGGTGTCGCCGGCGCGTTTGCATCGACGATGACTGTGATCGGCGCCGGCGCTTGCGCTGGCGCAGCGGTAGCCAATGCAAAGACAGCAACGAAAGTAGCCGTCCACAGTGCACTGCGCACAAGATTCATAAAATAATCCTCCATCGGAGCCTAGCCGGGCGGTTCGGGTCTCAGGAAGCAGGCTCCGCCCCTGATTTGAGGCCACCTGAATTGGAGACGGCATCAACATTTTTGAGACCTGGCCGCCCGCCTAGATCGGCCGGCGGCCTTCGAGGGCGCGGGCCATCGTGACCTCGTCTGCGTATTCGATGTCGCTGCCGGCCGGAACGCCGGTGGCGATGCGGGTGATGCGCACCGGAAATCCGCGCAGCGCGCCGGCGAGCCAGTCGGCCGTGGCTTCGCCTTCGAGCGTGGGGCTGGTGGCCAGAATTATCTCGTCGACCTCGCCGCGTTCCGCGCGGCGCACCAGCGTCTCGGCGCGCAACTGGTCCGGCCCCACGCCGTGCAGCGGCGAGAGTGTCCCGTGCAGCACGTGATAGACGCCCTGGTAACTCTGCGACCTCTCCACTGCGGCCACGTTGGTTGGCTCTTCGACCACGCAGACCAGGCGCTGGTTTCGCGTCGGGCTGGCGCAGTAGGCGCAGGGATCGACGTCGGTGACGTTGTTGCAGATGGAGCAGAGGCGCAGGCTGGCCTTCAGCCCGCGTACAGCCTCTGCAAGCGCGTTGGCATCGTCGTCGCTTGAGCGCAGAATGTGGAACGCGTAGCGCTGCGCGCTCTTGGTGCCCACGCCGGGCAGCTTTTTCAATTCTTCAATGAGCCGGGCCATCGGCTCGGCATAGCGTGACAATTTACGTGCCTCCCTCAGCACTCGGTGCGTCCGGCGTTTCTTCGCGGGCCGAGCTTTGCGTCTTTACGAGCCGATCCCCGGAATCTTCAGCCCGCCCAGCATTCCCTGCACGCTCGACTTGATCGCCTCATCCGCTTTGCGTCCGGCTTCGTTCACAGCGCCCACGATCAGGTCCTCAAGCATCTCCACGTCGGCCTGCCCGCCGCTCAAGCTGACCACCGCCGAGGGGTCGACGCGAATCTTGAGCAGTTCCTTCTTGCCATTCATCGTCGCGGTCACCGCGCCGCCGCCGCTCGAGGCTTCCACCACCGTCTCGCTGAGCTTGCGCTGAACCTCCTCCTGCATCTGGTTGGCTTGCGAAAGCATCTCCGAGATTTTGAGCGGGTTGATCATTCAACATTCTCCTCTTCGCGCGCCGTTCACTTGTGGCGCAAATCGACCACGCTGCGGACTTCGGCGTTGAAGATCTCCTGCGCCCGCTGAACTAAAGGATGCGCGAGGGCCGCCTCCTGAACGCTGCCGGCGGCCACAACCGGTTGCGCGACCTCGGCCGGAGCCGCTCCCGTGCCTGCCGAAACGAGAAAACGCGCCGGCGCGCCCAGCCGTTGCAGTTCAAGCCGGATAAGCTTCTCCGCCGCGGCGTTCACCGTCAGGCTGAGCATCTTCTTGCCCATACCCGGCACCGAAACGCGCACGGCCGCGCCATCGAGGGTCCACGCGCCTGAGCCGAGCAGTTGCGCGGCTGAGCTGTGCCCGGCAGTGGCCAGCGCGGCCACGATCGCTTCGCGCACGTGCTCCACGGCCAGGCCATTGGTCTCGGGCGCTTTTGCCAGAGCGCCCTCGGTGAGGGTTGCCGACGAGGCGTACCCAGACGGCTGACTGGCAACGACCGGGAAGGGCGCGGCCTCGCGATACATCGATTCAGTTGTCCTTGCGGATGAATGGATTACAGCCAGATTCTCAACCGTTGCTTCCGCCTTCGTTCCTGCGCTTCGCGACGCAGTTGGTCCGCCGCTCCACAAACTCTTCTCCCGCGCCGGGGCGCTTGCGGCAGGCGCCGACACGCCGACTGGCCTCGCCGTGCCGCCGCCTGTGTGTTGCCCACTGTTGGCCGTGCTCGCCCGCGCACTCGCTCCACTTGCAACGCCGCTCAGCAGCTCCTCGACGGGCAGCAGCCGCTGCGCGTGGATCAACTTGAGCACTCCCAGCTCCAGGTGGAGGCGCTGCTCCTGGCGATAGTTCAGGTCGTCGAAGGTGCGCAGCACGATCTGCAGGTTGCGCGTGAGCTCTTCCTCGGTGAAGAGCAGGGCCGTGCGGGCCGCGCGCGCGCGTTCGTCGGCGGAGATTTGCAGGAGCTCGGTCTTCTCGCCGCCCAGTTTCGCCATCAACGCGTTGCGCAGGTATCGAACCATTTGCCGGGCCAGCGAGAGCGGGCTGTGCCCGGCGTTCACCAGCCCGTTGATCTCTTCCATCAGCTCGGCGCTCAGGCCCGCGGCTACGGCCTCCATCAGCCGCTCGAAGACCGTGTTCGGCACCGCGCCCATCAGTTCTCGAATCTGCTCCGCCGAAAGCACCGGACGGC
Organism: uncultured Acidobacteriaceae bacterium; assembly: GCA_963832805.1. Lineage (GTDB taxonomy): Bacteria > Acidobacteriota > Terriglobia > Terriglobales > Acidobacteriaceae > Telmatobacter. The sequence continues at coordinate 73,130 of CAWHVN010000014.1, forward strand.
CTTCTTCCAGCGGTGCCGAGGCAATTGCCTGATCCATGATGGAAAGCGCGTCGCGCATCGATCCGTCGCCGGCCTCTGCCAGCAACGCCAGCGCGTCTTCCCCGGCCGCCACCTTCTCCTCGGCCGCAATCATCTTCAACTGCGCCAGAATGTCGTCAAACTTGACCGCGTGAAAGCTGAAGTGCTGGCAGCGCGAGCGGATAGTCTGGGGAATGTTCTCGGGCTCGGTGGTCGCCATCATGAAGATGACGTGCGCCGGCGGTTCCTCCAGCGTCTTGAGCAGCGCGTTGAATGCGGCCTCGGTGATCTGGTGGGCCTCATCGAGAATGTAGACTTTGTAGCGGTCGCGGGCGGGCGAGTAGCGCGCCGCATCGCGCAGCTCGCGAATCTCGTCGATGCCGCGATTTGTGGCCGCATCGATCTCAATCACGTCCACGGCGTTGCCTTGGCGTATCTCGGCGCATGCGTCGCAGGTGCCGCACGGCTCCTGCGTAGGACGTAGAGCTGTGCCAACGTCTGTTCGGCAGTTCAGCGCCATAGCCAGAATGCGCGCGATGGTTGTCTTGCCGATGCCGCGATGCCCGGAGAAGATGTACCCGTGCGCGATGCGATTCTGCTCCAGCGCGTTGAGCAGTGTGCGCGTCACATGGTCCTGGCCGGCCACGTCGGCAAAGCGCTGCGGACGATATTTTCTGGCCAGAACCTGGTAGCCCATCGGCTTTGAGACTCCTTGGCGGCCGCTTGGGGAAACGAGCAGCCTAGTGGGATTCTATCGTTCCGGGGTGGGGAGCTGCCGGGTGGAAATCCACGCGTGACAACGTTGGCGCGCGGCATTGCCAAACCGCCCCTTTTTGTGACCATCAACCCTTTGCCGAGTCCAACAAGGCAGGTGTCGCCGGTGGCGCAGAAACCTGGGCAAAGATGAAATCCTCCGCGCAAATGTGCGATTCTTTCTCTGCATGCGAATCGTCCGCAGATTTCGATGGAGCACATCCGCGCTTGGGCCGCATCGCATCCAACGAACAGGGGAAATCGCGGTGAAGCCCGCAATAGGAATAGCGCTCGCCCTGGCCTGCCTGGTCGTCGGGGCGCCACAGATCTCGGCGCAATCGCCGGACAGCAGCAGTGCCCCCGGTCAAAGCCAGCCGGCAGCGGGCCGGCAGAACTCCGCTCCGGCTGCGCAACCAACCCGCACCAGGCCGCAGACCAACGCCAATCCTTTTCCCGAGGACACGGATTCGGTCCCGGTGATGCCCACGCGCAACTCGCCCGATTTGCCGTCTGGGCCCGGTGATCAGTCCGCCAGCGGCCTCATTCCCCTGCCTGCCGAGGACGCCGATCCCGTGCGCAGTCCGGAGGATGCGGCTGCTGCCGCCGAGTCGAGCGACAGCGGCTCGAGCTCAAGCCTGGCCGGGTTGGGCAATCTGCCTCCGCCAGACGATGACACCGCGCATCCTGGAAAGCACAAAGGGAAGGGAGAGCAGGTGGTGCCGGAGCATCATGAGACCGCGGCCGAAGACGAGAATGTTGGCAGCTACTATCTCTCGAACAAGAATTGGAAAGGGGCGCTGTCGCGGTTTCAATCCGCGCTGGTGCTCGATCCCTACAATCCGGATGTGTATTGGGGCCTGGCCGAATGCGAGCGCCATTTGGGCGACTTTGCCGGTGCCCGCGCCAACTATATGAAGGTGATGGAGTACGACCCCGGCAGTCATCATGCCAAGGAGGCCGGCAAGGCCTTGCAGGATCCCGAGATTGCGAACGCGAAGCCGGCTTCATCCGGGCAGCCGGCGGAGCAGCCCCAGCCGTAAACGCCGCTGGGCGCGCGATGGCTTAAAAGCCCGCCCAGCGCAGATAAGCGCCGATCATTCGCTCTCCCCACAAACTACTGACGATTCCGCCCATGCAAAGAAATGTGCCCAGCGGCAGCTTGATGAGCGCCCAGCCTTCACTGCTCTTACGCGCGGAGGGCAGGAAAAGCAGAACCAGCGCAGCGATCGTACCCATCACCACGCCCAGGCCAAAGGCGAGTAGCGCGCCAGGCAGGCCAAGCCACGCGGCCAGCATCGCCATCAGCTTGGCGTCGCCCAGGCCAATGCCCTCGCGCCGGCGGATGAGCCAATAAATCCAGCGGATGAGCAGGATGAGGGCGGCGGCGAGGAAAACGCTCAGTATTCTTTTCCCAATAGTCTTCCAGGCGTCATACGGTTCGCCCAAGTTCAATTCCAAGTGCTGTTCAAGCGCGACGAAATACAACATGCCCACGCCAATTCCCGGCAGTGTCAGAAAGTCGGGAAGCCAGAGATGCTCGGCATCAAGTACGGCCAGAGCCAACAGCAGCCAGCAGAAGATCATCATGCCAATCGGGGCTACCAGGTAAAGGAAATTGAAGTGTGGTTCGGGCGCCGTACCAAGTAGCTCGTACGAAATATCACTGGTCAGACGCCAGGCTTGGGCCGCCCAAAGCACCCCTACGGCCAACTCCACCAGCGGATAGCGCCAGCCGATCCACGCCCCGCAGCTCCGGCAGCGCCCGCGCAGCGCCAGCCAAGTCGCCAGCGGCACATTCTCCCACCACTTCAGGGTTCGTCCGCAGCTTCGGCAATGCGAGCGCGGATGGACAATGCTCTCGCCCGTGGGCCAGCGGCTCAGGCACACGTTCAGGAAGCTGCCAAAGGCCAGCCCGGCAAGGCCGGCGAGAACGGTTGCGATGACGCGTATCATGCGAGGAATTGAGTATACGGCTGCGGCTTATGGTTGGTAAGACGTACCGATCGCGGCTGCCGCTCCCTAAAAGGTAAAATGGAGATGGATGGATCTGCCGCCAGAGAGCCTCAGCGCGAAAGATCCCACGCCGCAAGCCACCACCGATCCGGCGCGGGCGGCGGCGTTGTTTGAGCAGTCTGTGGCCATCATGGCTCGGCTCCGCGCTCCCGGCGGCTGTCCCTGGGACCGCGAGCAGTCCTTCGACTCCATTCGCAAATACACCCTTGAAGAGGCTTACGAGGTCTTCGACGCCATTGAGCGCCGCGACTTCGACCACTTGTCTGAGGAGCTCGGTGATCTGCTTCTGCAGGTTCTTTTTTATGCGGAGATGGCGGCCAACGAGGGCCGCTTTACGATTGCAGATGTTCTCGATCACCTCAATCGCAAGCTGATTCGCCGTCATCCTCACGTCTTCGGCGACGAAGCGTCGCGCGCCGCGGGCAACAAAGCCGATGTGGATGCCGCAGTGGGAGGGTCGGCGGCGGCAGTTCTGCGCAACTGGGAAGAGATCAAAGCCGCCGAAAAGCCGGTTGGCGCGCCTCAGAGTGATGGTTCCGTGGCTGGCAGGGCAGGGAATGAACTGGCATCGCGGCTCGACAGTGTTCTGCGCGCGCTGCCCGCGCTGGCTGAAGCCGCCAAGCTCGGCGCCAAGGCGCAGAAATCCGGCTTCGATTGGCCGAGCTGGCGCGAGCTGCTGCCCAAAGTGGCCGAGGAAACGGCGGAATTGGCGGCCGAAGCCGAATCCGGCGATCCGGAACGCAAGCCGGCCATGGAGGCTGAGCTGGGCGACCTGCTCTTCACCGTCGTAAACCTTGGCCGCCATCTGGGAGTGGATGCGGAGATGGCGTTGCGCAACTGCAATCTGCGTTTCCGCCAACGCTTCAGCGAGATGGAGCGGGCCACGCCGCGCCCCCTCGAAGATCTGTCGCCGCTTGAGCTGGAAGCGCTTTGGGTTGAGGCAAAGAAAAAGCTGGCAAACGGCGCCGCGCCCAGCATGGACGATCCGGCGCGAGAGGCATCGCAGGCGCAGTCATGATCGAGATTCGTTCTTGCGAGGGATTTGACGAGATGGAAGCGTGCGTCCGGCTCCAGATCGAGACCTGGGGTTACGACGAAAGCGACGTGATTCCCCGCAAGACCTTTCTGCTTGCGCAGAAGATCGGGGGCCAGGTGATCGGCGCGTTCGATGACGAACTCGTGGGCGTTCCGGCTGCAGAACCGGCGAATACGCTCGTAGGCTTCGCCATGTCTTTGCCCGGAATCAAGGCCACGCAAAAAGGGCCGCAGCCCTACCTCCACTCCCACATGCTGGCCGTACGGCCGAGTCATCGCAATCGCGGCATTGGCGCGCAACTCAAATGGGAGCAACGCCGTGAGGCGCTTTCTCGCGGCGTCCGCCACATGGAGTGGACCTTCGACCCGCTCGCCATTGCAAACGCTTTCCTCAATATCCACAGGCTGGGCGCTACCTCCCGCACCTATCTTGTGGATTTCTATGGTGTATCCTCTTCTCGACTGCAGGGTGGGCTCCCAACCGACCGCCTTTTAGCGGAATGGGAGCTGGATTCCCCAAGAGTGGAGGCAATCCTTGCTCGGCGCCCGGCAGCCGCACAAAACATTCAAGAACAAATACTGGTGCCAGCTCCAATAGACCGATGGAAGGCCAGCGAAGAAAGCCGCCAACAGGCCCTCGCTGTCCAGCTAGAGAATCGGCAGAAGTTTCAGGCAGCATTTTCGCGGGGACTGGCGGTACTTGGTTTCTCTCGCGATGCGGTAGGAAACGGAGTCTTCGAACTGGGTCCCCTCACCCAGGCGGAATCGAGTCATGGTTCCGGTTTTTCAAAGGAATGCAAAACTTTATGAGACCAACTTATGAGAATTGATGCGATCATTCTGCGTGAGCTGCATATGCCGCTGGTGCGTCCGTTCGAGACCAGCTTTGGAGTCACCCGCAACCGGAGGATCGTTCTCGCCGAGGTTCAGTCGGAAGGCATAAGCGGATGGGGCGAGTGTACTGCCGGCGAGCGCCCGTTCTTCTCCGGCGAATCGACCGACTCGGCCTGGCAGGTTCTCGTTCAGGAGCTTGCGCCCATGCTGACCGCAACGTCCCCCGAGCATGGCGGCGAGTGTCCAGGCATCTTCCGTGCCGTGCGCGGCAACCAGATGGCCAAGGCCGCCCTTGAGAATGCGATCTGGGACCTTGAGGCGCAGCGCGAAGGCGTCTCGCTCTCCCGTTTGCTGGGCGGCGTGCGCGACAGCATCTCCTGCGGCGTCTCCATCGGCATCCAGTCCTCCATCCACGAATTGCTCTCGATCATCGACTGCGAGCTGGCAGCCGGCTATCAGCGCATCAAGCTCAAGTGCAAACCGGGTTGGGATGTGGATGTATTCGAGCGGGTGCGCAGCCGCTGGCCTGGCATTCTGCTCAGTTGCGACGCCAACTCGGCCTATCGCCTCCGCGATGAAGACCACATTGCCTCTTTCGATGCCTTCGACCTGCTCATGATCGAGCAACCCCTCTGGCACGACGACTTCTACTTCCACTCCGTGCTGCAAAAGCGGCTGAATACACCCATCTGCCTCGACGAATCCATCCGCAACCGGCGCGACGCGCTGGCCGCCATCGAGATGGAGTCCTGCAGGATCATCAACGTCAAGCTGGGCCGCGTGGGCGGATTCTCCGAGGCCATCGCCGTGCACAACGCGGCCATGGAGCGGGGCATTCCCGTCTGGTGCGGCGGCATGCTCGAGTCCGGCGTGGGCCGCGCGCATAACATCGCGCTCTCCACCCTTGAAGGATTCACGCTCCCCAGCGATGTCTCCGCCTCGGCGCGCTACTTTGCCGAGGACATCATCGAGCCCGGTGTCACGGTCTCCGCCGAAGGCGAGATTGCGGTCCCGGATACGCCCGGCCGCGGCTACGAGGTGCGCACCGATCTGGTCGACCGCCTTACGGCGCGCAAGGAAACCATTCGCGAGATGGCGCTGGTCGCCTAGGCCGCGTGTTCTGACCGCGAATTCATCCGTGCAGGCACGACCGACCGAAAGGTCGTGCCGCGCCCTCCCTTGAAAACTCAATTCCCCCTCTTCGATCCGTCTCTCGTCCGGAACCCCTTCCGCTCAACATGCGTACCTTCATTCGGCGATCCAGCTTCGCAGGCGAAGGAACGTCTAAAATCGAGGGGTTCAGGAGCGATTTTGGGATGAGTCACCAGTCGGCGTGACAGGGACGCACATTGCCTGAGACGAAATACCCATCGGTGTGATGAAGACACGCGCCGGCTGCTGAACGAAGCGCAGCTGAGCCCTACAATGGCTGATGTTGGTTTTAGAGAACAAGAACAGTCCCATAATTTTGCCCGGAGGCAGAAGAGATGAATCGGCTTTCCCGAACGATAGCCCTGTTGCTGGCCTGTGGTATGGCGCTGGCCGCGCAGGTTCCCGCTGCGCACGCTCAGGCTGCGGCAGCAACCGGCAGCACAAATCAACCGATCAAGCTTATCCCCGGACTCGACAAGGATCTCATCGATTCCTCCGTCGATCCCTGCGTGAATTTCTGGCAGTACGCTTGCGGAAACTTCAGCAAGCTCTATCCCATTCCTCCCGACAAGAGCGGTTACGGGACCGGCGCCATCGTCTATGACCACACACAGGATGTGCTGCATCAATTACTCGACAAAGTTGCCCTTCCCGGCGCGCAGCACACCGCAAACGAGCAGAAGATCGGCGACTTCTACGCGACATGCATGGACGAAGACGCGATCTACGCCCAGGGCCTGAAACCGTTGCAGGCTGAACTCGACAGAATCTCCGCGCTGAGCGACAAGAAGCAACTCACCGATTTGCTGGCTCACTACCAGATGATCAACGTGAATGCGTTCTTTGGCTATGGCGAGCAGCAGGACTTCAAAGACGCGCGAAAGCAGATCGCCGTCGTCGATCAGGGCGGCCTTGGCCTGCCCGAGCGCGATTACTATTTTCGCCCCGGCGATGCCGCGGAAAAAACGCGCAAGGAGTACGTGACGCACATTGCCAATATGTTGGGCCTGATGGGTGAGCCGGCAGACAAGGCCGCGGCCGACGCGCAAAAGATCATGGCTCTGGAGACATCGCTGGCCAAAGTCTCCATGGACATCACTTCGCGGCGTGATCCAAATAACGTCTATCACTCCATGGCGGTGACGAAACTCGCTGAACTGACTCCGGAGATCGACTGGCCGCAGTTCTTCTCGGACACCGGGGAGCCAGGCATCACCGAACTGAACGTGACCAATCCAGACTTCTTCAAGGGGTTGCAGCCCATTCTTGAAGCCGCGGACCTCGAAACCATCAAAACCTATCTGCGCTGGCAATTGATCAACTCCATTCCCAGTTATGCGTTGCCAAAGGCGATGGATGCGGAGGATTTCGATTTCTACCGGCACAAATTGCGTGGCCAGCCCGAAGAAGCTGCACGCTGGAAACGGTGCGTTGAGGCGACAGACGGCGCGCTCGGCGAAGCGCTCGGCCAGGTCTATGTGGCCTCGCAGTTTACCGCGGCGGACAAGGCGTATACGCTCGAGATAGTCCACGACATTGAAGGCGCGATGGACAAGGAAATCCAGGCGCAAACATGGATGAGCGCCGAGACCAAAGAAAAGGCGGAGGCCAAGCTGCACATGGTCGCGGACAAGATCGGCTACCCCGATCATTGGCGCGATTATTCGTCGTTGAAAGTCGTCCGCGGGGACGCCATCGGCAACGCGCGGCGGGCCGCGGACTTTGAGAATCGGCGGGAATTGGCGAAGATCGGCAAGCCGGTCGACCGGGGCGAGTGGGGCATGAGCCCGGCAACCGTAGACGCTTACTACGACTCCCTCATGAACGACATCAATTTCCCCGCCGGCATTCTGCAATCGCCCCTCTACGATCCGCATGCAACCGACGCCGAGAACTACGGACACATCGGCGCCATCGTTGGCCACGAACTGACTCACGGCTTCGACGACGAAGGAAGCCAATTCGACGGCAACGGCAACCTGTCCAATTGGTGGACGCCCGAGGACAGGAAGAACTTCGACAAGATGACAGATTGCGAAGTGACCGAATATGGAAACTTCACGGCAGTGGACGATGTGAAACTGAACGGTAAGCTGACGCTGGGAGAGAACACCGCCGACAACGGCGGCCTGCGCCTGGCCTACGTCGCGTTCATGGAAGATGCCAAACGCAAGAACATCGACCTCAAGGCAAAGCAGGACGGGTACACTGCCATGCAGCAATTCTTCCTTGCATTCGCGCAGGATTGGTGCGGCAGCACCCGTCCGGAGCAGATCCGGCTGCAGGTGCAAACCGATCCGCACTCGCCGCGCCAATTTCGGGCCAACGGAGTGATCGAGAATATGCCCGAATTCGGAAAGGCATTCGGCTGCAAGGTGGGCCAGCCGATGATGCCCGTGAATGCGTGCCACGTCTGGTGAGAGCGGCGCTCTGAAATGCAGTCTGAGGGCAGGTCAGCGGGACGACTGCGATCTGCCTTTGGGGCCCCAGTCAAATCGGCGTCCAATGATCCCTTTCACGATCCAGTGGTCGGTGGCCGCGGTGGGGCCTACGCCCACGCCAAAGTTGATCTCCCACTTCGGTGACACATTCAAGTCGATGGCCGGAAAAATCTGCTGCTGTTGATCGTGCAGGCTGGCGATATTCGTGATGCTGCCGTAATCCGCGTAGTACTCAATTCCGCCGCTTACTACCTTTGAAAGGTCGTAGCTGATCTTGACCGCCGGTGAGAAATCCACGCCGAGATTCACATCGGGCCCGTGCCAGGTCCGCTCCAGCGCGGGATTCACGGCAAAGTACCACCGCCCCGCAGTCTTATCCACAATCGGCCGGATCTCCCAGGTCCACGTGTCCGGCGAGTAGAGCGCGCGTTGGTACCCCATCTCCATCGACAGGCTCATTCCCACCGGCCAGTGCCAGCTATCGGGCACCCGCACCCGCGGGCGAATGTGGTCCCCGACCCAATCAACTCCCAGCCCGCTCTGCTCGCTGGTAAAGATGTAGAAACCGACCTCGGACCAATCGTTGATCCCTTGCGTAATCTCAATCGTCTCGTGCTCGGCGTGATTCGTGGGCGCCGCACCGTCGAGATAATAGCGGCGCCCGTCGGCGGTGAAGTTCGAGTGTAGCTCCACCATCGTGGTTCGCGGCGCAACCGTGTCCGAGCCGTACACCTGAATCTCGTAGTTGCCTTGCGCGAGCGCGATGGTAGCGGCCGTGTACAGCACGACGGCGGCGAACAGGGAAGTACGATACTGCTTCAAGAGCGCTCCTTTTAGGGCGTCATGATTCGACTCTTGCAGAAAACTTTCTGTCGCACGCTAGCCGTTGTCAGAATTCGCTGACTACGGAAGTGAAATGGGCGAGGTCGACCCTCTTTTTCTATTTGAAGCGATCATGAGCTGATGTGAAAGGCCGATTACGCATTCTTTCGAAGAAACTCGTCCACCTCGGCGCGCGACGGCATCGATGCCGCCGCGCCCTTGCGTGTGACGCAGATAGCTGCCGCAGCATTGGCGAATCGTGCCGCGGCCCACGGATCCCTGCCCTCGAGTAACGCCACGGCAAAAGCCCCGTTAAAGCAATCGCCGGCGGCAACGGTGTCGATCGCGTCGACCTTGAAGGCCTTCACCCACCCGGCTCTTCCACCCGCCACGGCAACATACGCGCCCTCGCCGCCACGCTTGAGCACTACGCCGCGCAGCCCTTTGGCCAGCAGACGTTTCCCGGTGGCCTCGGCGTCAGTTCCGTCACCCACGTAGTGCGCTGCCTCAGTCTCGTTCGGCGTGAACCACGACACCTGCTCCCACACCTTCTCAGGCAGATCCGCCGCCGGCGCGGGATCGAGCATCACCGGCACACCTGCACGCGCGCAAAAGTCGAGCGTGTAGCTCAGCGTGTCCATGGGAACTTCGAGCTGGCAAAGAACCATGCCCGCCGAGCGAATCAGCTCAGCATTGCTGTCGACTGCCGCGCGATCCATCTTGCCGTTTGCGCCCGGAACCACCACGATCGCATTCAGGCCATCGTCGGCGACAAACATCGGCGCCAGTCCCGACGAGCCTGCTACCCGCGACATCCCCGCCGTCTCCACGCCTGCGCGTTTTAGATTTTCGACGAGCGCGGGCCCGTAGGCGTCGTCGCCCACCTTGGCCACCATCGCCACGGGATACCCAAGCCGCGCCGCCGCAACGGCCTGATTCGCGCCCTTGCCGCCCGGCGTCGTCTCAAATCCGGTCCCGATCAGCGTCTGCCCGATCGCCGGAATCCGCGGCGTGCGCGTCACCAGATCCATGGTGATGCTGCCGACAATCACGATCGGTTTGCGCGTTTTACTCATTCACCCAACCTCAATACAGCGGAGCCGCCGCTACAGCGCCCAGCCCCACCAAAAAACACAGAAACATGAGCACCAGGAGAGTCGTCGCCGCGCGAGGAGCGCCGGCGAACTCGCGCCACACAAACACGCCCCAGCACGCCGAGACCATGGTCGCGCCCTGACCAATGCTATAGGAGACCGCCGGCCCCACCAGATGCGCGCCGGAGGCCAGAAAATTCGCCACGCCGCCCGTGCACCAGATCGCTCCGCCCAGCGCTCCTGCCAGATGCCAGCGGAACGGCGCGCGCCAGTAGCCGGCGCCGTCGACCGGCGCCTTGCCATCCAGGGGTCTCTTCATCAGAAGCCAGTTCGCGGGGAAGGCGGAAAGAATCACGCCAAGAGCGAAAAACGCCGTCACCGCGTAGGGCCCCGGCGCGGGTACGCCCGGCTCGCCGTTCAACGCCCGTGCCACAAATGGATAAAAGCAGCCCATCAGCACGCCGCACGCGAGGCTGATCGCAATGCCGCGCGCCGTTGTGGCTTTGGCCGTAACTTCGCGCTTCCTGAACGCTGCTGCATCCAGCACGATGGCCACAACCACCATCGCCACTCCGCCAAACAGCAGCAGCGGATTGCCGACCGGCTTGATCACGTAATTTGAAATCGCGCCGATGACGAGCGCCAATCCGATGCCGACAGGGAAGGCCACCGCCAACCCCGCCACATCGATCGCGGCCACCAGCAGCAGATTCGCTACGTTGAAAATCGCGCCGCCCGCTACGGCGTAGAGCATCGGTCCCACCGCGGTCTGCGCCAGATCGCTCAGGAAGGTCGCTCCCGCGTGTCCCATGCTGCCCGCCGTCAGTCCCCAGAACACGGCGCCCACGGCCATGCCGATGACGTAATCCCAGTAGAAAAGCTGAAAGCGGTAGCCGGGGCACAGCTTGAGCGTGTTGGCCCACGACCCCCAGCACAGCATGGTCAAAATCGTGAGCAACAGCGCCGCGACATACGTTTCCGGCACAAGCATCGAAGTTCACTCCCCATCAACAGCAGTGCGTAGCAAAGAAGGAACCATAACATATCAGCGCACTGCCGTTTCGAGCACAAGCTGGAAGAAAATCGTCCGGGATCTCTGCGGCCCGAACTTACATGTCTGCCGGCGATGAAGGGCAGCCTACTGCTTCGCCGCCTTTACCGCCTCCGTCAGCGCCGGAACCACCTCGAACAAGTCACCGACGATGCCGTAGTCGGCCACCTCGAAGATCGGCGCGTCTGGATCTTTGTTGATGGCGACAATGCACTGCGAGCCCTTCATGCCCACTAGGTGCTGAATGGCTCCCGAGATTCCGACGGCGAGATAGAGCCGCGGCGCAACCGTTTGCCCCGAGCTGCCCACCTGCCGCTCCATGGGGAGCCAGCCGTTGTCGCAGATGGGCCGTGAAGCGGCCAGCTCCGCACCCAGCACCGTGGCCAGTTCCTGCACCATCGGCAGGTTCTGCGCCTCCTTGATGCCGCGCCCCACGCTCACGATGCGCTGCGCCGAGCCCAGATCGACCGTCTGCTCCGAGCCGCGGAAAGGCTCGCCGGGCTTGCTGCGAATCTGCGTTGGCTCAATCGTCGGCGTGAACGTCGTGATCGGCGCCGGTCCAGCGACCGTTGATGAGTCAATTGCGTCGGCCCGAAATGCGCCCGCCTGCACCGAGACGAAACACGGCCCATTGCCGGAATGCCGGTAGCTGGCGTTTAGCCGGCCCTGCATGAGTTGCCGCACGAACACCGGGGCCCCCACTGACAGGTCTTTGTCCGTGGGGCGTAAAACAGGGCCGTCTTCGATTCCCACCACGTCGCCAATCAAAACCTGGCTCATGCGGCAGGCTAACGCCGGCGCGTAATCGCGCACCTGATACGTGTGCGAAAACACCACCCACTTCGTGGCGTCTTGGTTTCGGAGGAGTTGTTCAATAGCCGCCAAGAACCCATCCGCCGTGTACTGCGCGAGCAGCGGATGCTCCACGCGGACGACTTTGCCCACCGGCTTGGCCGCCGCCTCTGCCGCCAGCGCCTCGGTCTTCGCGCCGATGACCACTGCGGTGATGCTCTCAGCGGGTCCGAGCCGCAGCGCGGCCGCAAGCGCTTCCCAACTGGTCCTTTTGATCTTCCCGCCGCCCTCTTCCAAAACCAGAAGAATACTCATAGGACGCGCGCCTCCGTCTTCAACTTCTCTACCAGCGCCGCTGCCGCTTCTTTGGCCGAGCCGGGCAGGATTTGTGTCGATTTCTGTTTCTTCGGCGCGGCGAGCTTCTCCAATGTCACGACTGGCGCACCGTCCACACCGAGTTCCGCCGCATTCACCGTGCGCAGCTCCTTTGTCTTTGCGCGCTTGATCCCCATCAGTGTGGCGTAGCGCAGCTTGTTGCCGCCCGACTGAATGGTCAGCACTGCGGGCGTGGGCAACTCGATCGACTGATACCACCCCTCCTCAAGTTCGCGCTTCACCTTAAGCCCGGCGTCGGTCTTTTCTACGTGCAGGATCATGGTGGCGTGTGGCAGCCCAAGCAATTCGGCGACAATGACGCCCGTTTGGCCCAATCCAACGTCTTCCGATTGCAGCCCGGTGAGCACAAGGTCGGGATTCTCCGGCTTGATTGCCGCGGCCAGCAGCTGCGCCACGCCCAGCGCATCGCGCCCGTTCAAGTCGTCGCAGACAATGGCTATCGCACGATCCGCGCCCTTGGCCAGCGCCTCGCGAATCGTCGAACCCACGCGCTCCGGGCCCGCGCTCACCACAATCACTTCGCCGCCGGCCTGTTCTTTAAGCAGCAGCGCTTCTTCGAGCGCATAAACGTCCGGCTCGTTCATCGCCCACTGCAGATCGGACTCGTCAATCCACTTCCCACCGGCCGCGATCCGCACCGGCGCGTCGCGATCCGAAACCTGCTTGATGGCAACCACGATCTTCATCTTCGAACTCTCCTGCTCACTCTTGGCGTCACTTCGTCAGCCCCCGCGCCGCCAACTGCGCAATGTCCATCAGCTCCGGCGCGCCTTCGCCTTTTGCCGCGAACGCATCCCGGAACATCGTATTGCAGAAGGGGCACGCCGTGCCCACAACGCTCGCACCCGTTGCCGCAAGCTCCTCTGCTCGCACATGGCTCACGCGCTCGCCCTTCTCTTCGCCGAGAAAGACAAGCCCACCGCCGGCGCCACAACAAAAGCTGCGTTCATGCGAGCGCGGGGCTTCCACCAACTCCCCGGCCAACGTGGCGACTCTGCGCGGTTCGTCGTAAACCCCGCGATACCGCCCCAGATAGCACGGATCGTGGAACACAATTTTTTCCTGGTCTTGGATTGGAGGTAGTTGGGACGCATACCGAGCCAAAAACTCGCTGTGATGCTCCACCTCGGGCGGCGTTCCGTACGCCTTCCAATCCTCTTGAATCGTGCGCACGCAGTGGGGGCAGATTGAAATGATTTTCTTGGTTTTGGACTGGGCGAGCGCCTCGAGATTTGCTTCGGCCAATTGCTGAAAGAGCAAATCGTTGCCCAGCCGCCGCACCGGGTCGCCCGTGCACTTCTCTTTGCGCAACACGCCGAAGCTAACTTTGAGGTGGCGAAGGATCCTGACCAAAGCCAGAAGAATATCGCGCCCGCGCGGGTCGTACGCACCCATGCAGCCGAGCCAAAGACAATATTCCTGCGTTCCGTCGAAGAGGGGCAGCGCATTCTTCTCCACAAATTTGTCGCGCTCCGCGGCGCTCAAGCCAAATGCGTTGCTGCCTCGTTCCAAAGCCAGAAACAACTTCGCTCCGTGATCGTCTTCCCACGCTCCCGTGTTCACCGCGCCGCGCCGCAGCCCGACAATCATGGGCACGTGCTCAATGCCCACCGGGCACTGGAACTCGCACGCGCCGCAGGTGGTGCACTCAAACGCCGCCTCCTGCGCGTTGTATTTGCCGAGCAACGGCTCCTCGGAGCGCGGCCCGTACTCATTCAGATACCCGCGCAGCCCGAACACGATTTCTTTGGGGTTGAGGAGCTTGCCCGTGTTGTTGGCCGGGCAATGCTCCATACAGCGCCCGCACTCCACGCAGGAGTACGCCTGCAGGCTGACCAGCCGCGTCAGATCCTTTCCCGCCACCAGCCCGAAGTCCTCGTCGCCCGCAAGCGGCGGAATCTCCGCGAATCCACCGCGCGAAAGAAAAACCGTAAACGGGCTCAAAACCAGATGCAGGTGCTTGGTGTGCGGAATCACAGGCAAGAACGCGAGCAGAGTAAGCGTGTGCGCCCACCACAGCGCGCGGCCCGCCTCGCTCGCGCCCGGCACAAAAAACGCCGCCAGATATGTGGCCATCAGCGCGAAGATTAGGAACGCAATGAGCCCGGATTCCCACGAAAGCTGGCCCAGCCATTTGGGCTGCACAACGAATCGCCGCACAAACAGCCCGAAGATTCCCACGGCGCAAGCAACGGCGAACAGAGCCGCAAAACCGAAGAAGAACCGCCCCGCACGCCCCGCCGGGTCGAGAAAGCCAAGCCCGAAGATTGTCGCGCAGTGGTTCAGCGTGACCAGCGCAAAGGCGCAGAACGCCCAGAAGACCACGGCGTGCGCCACTCCCGCCAGCGGCCGCTCGCGGATGACCTTTGCCTGGCACACAACCTCCCACACAAAATCGCGCACACGGCGGCCGATGGGGAAGAGGTGAAAGCCGGGGTCCTTCTTCGATTGCAGGATTTTGCCGAGGATCGGCCCGAATCGCCGCCAGAAACCAAAAAGCAACGCGGCCGCGAGCGCCACAAACAGCGATCTCTCCCAGCCGGAAAAGTGCTGGGGTTCAGCCAAATTTGGGAGAAAAGCTGTCATCGTTGAACCAAAAGAGAATCACAATGGATTCACGCTGCCGATTGCGTGACCCGACGCACGAAATAATCGGATTGCAATAGTATCCTAGCCGGTGCAGGCCATCGATTGGGCGGCACACCATTCTTTCTTTGGAGCACGAACTTGGCTAAATATCTCGTCACTGGGGCCGCAGGATTCATCGGCCGTTCCATCGCTGCCGCTCTGCTCAAACGCTGCGACACGGTCCGTGGCGTCGACAGCTTCATCACTGGCAAGCGCGCCAACCTCGCCGGCCTCGAGGCGATGGAGTTCGTTGAGGGCGACCTGGCCGCTCCCGCGGTCTGCGCCAAAGTCTGCGCGGGCGTTGAGGTCGTCTTTCACGAGGCGGCGCTGGCCAGCGTTCCCCGCTCCGTGGCCGATCCCGCTGCCACCAATCGCAACTGCGTCGAGGCCACCGTCAATTTGCTTGTCGCCGCCCGCGCAGCCGGCGTGCGCCGCGTCCTGTATGCCGGCTCTTCGTCGGTCTACGGCGATACGCCCACGCTGCCCAAGCGCGAAGACATGCTCCCCAACCCCATCAGCCCCTACGCCGTGGCCAAGCTTGCGGGCGAGCACTATATGAGCGCCTTCACGCGCGTCTATGGGCTTGAAACCGTCACCCTGCGCTACTTCAACGTCTTCGGCCCCTTTCAGGACCCCACTTCGCACTACTCAGGCGTTCTTGCCATTTTTTGCCGCAAGCTGCTCGCCGGGGAGCAGCCCACCATCTACGGCGATGGCGAACAGAGCCGCGACTTTACCTTTATTGAGAACGTTGTAAAGGCCAACCTGCTGGCTGCCGACGCGCCAGCCGAGAAGGTCTCCGGCAAAATGATGAACCTGGCCACAGGTGCAGCCGTCACGCTCAATCAGGCGTTCGAGATTCTTTGTGGCCTCACCAGCTACACCGGCAAGCCAGCCTACGCCGAGCCGCGCTCGGGCGACATTCGGCATTCCCTGGCCGACATCAGCCGGGCAAGGGAACTGCTGGGCTACTTGCCGCAGGTCGATTTCCGCGAAGGCATCCGCCGCACCGTCGAGTGGTACAAGACCTTGCAATCAAAGACTTGAGCGCGACTTCTAACTTATCCGCCTGGTTGCCGCCGTTGAAATCCATAGTGGGGCGCAGCAAAAGCAAGCCCCGCCCGAAGGCGGGGCCTGACGTTTCAGCAGGTACAGCGCTTACTCCTGGCCGATGCTGAGCGAGGGGTGATTACTCGACGCATCCACGCACACGAAGCGGCCCTTGGCGCTCGAGTTCGTAGCCTTGTCTACGCTGATCGCGATGCAATAGGCCATCGTCTGCGTTGTGGTCCCCTGCGTCCCTTGGGCGTCGAAGATGCCAATCGTGCCGTTCGGGTCAAGGCCCAGCTCGCCGGTCGCAGCGTTGGCGGTGGTGTCCGGGATGATGGCGGCCGTGACGGTTCCGCCGCAACCAGAGCCGCCCCCGCAAATCCCCTCGTCCCAGTCGGCCCAGTTCTGGCCGCCGTCGTCCTCTGCATAACTAGTGAAAGCCCCGCCACTGCCGATTGTGAGAGAGGCGTTATTCGGGCTGCCGTTGATGTCGCCGTCCATCACCTTGTACAGGAAGTAGCTGGCGGCAAGGTCGCCGGTGGCCCACGTGCCGGAACCGGGAGCCGTCTGCGGCACAATCCAGCCGAGCTGGTCTTGGGTGGTCGATCCTCCGCCGTTGCCAACATCTCCGAACAGCACGACGGCGGAGCCGGTGTCGTACACGTAGAAAACATCGCCGGTTTGGCCAGTCATGGTGGTGCGGCCCGTGGTGGGATTTGTCGTGTACGAAATGGATCCGATGCTCTCTGTTTTGAACGTTCCAGATTGATTCTCGAGGAATGTATTCCCGGTGATCGTTGTGGCGCTGGAAGATCCCGTGAACTGTCCGGCCTGTGCCTTGTATTCGGTCAGGCTGGAATCCAGCCCCGAGGTATACATTACCGTAGGACCGCTCAGCGGATAGCTGGCCGCCACGTGCGCCGCATTCTGCGCCCGCGCCTCGCCGATGAGGAAGTCGGCGCTGTTGGCAGCATTATGCGGGTTCGCGCTCATCACCAGGGTTTCCCCAACCGAATTGTTGGTCATATAGAACACCGAGGGGTTGGCCTCTGACGGCTCGCCCGCCGGGCCAATCGATTCGGTCACACGGCCGTAGGCGTCCGCCACGGAGATTGTGCTGCCGGAGATGCTGATCGGCCCCTGATAGGTCCCGGCATCGACGATGTCCATCACTCCGGATATGGCTCCGCTGCTCCACTGGGCGCTCCCTACATAAGACTCGATGTTGCCGCCTGAATCTTCGCCCGTCATGCCCCAGACGGAGCCGCCGCTGGGCTGGAGGCCCGAAAGGCCGGTGGTGTTCTGCTCGAAGCAGTGGCCGACGCCCCACTGGTTGGTGGGCGATGTGCCCACATCGTCCATCTCCACGAGGGCGAACTCGGAGAAGTGGCTGTTGCTGTCGAGGTCGCCGCCGGCGATGGCAATGGCTCCCGGCGTCTGGCCGACCGGAGCGATGAGCAGATAGCCGCGGTCGTCGGAACCGACCGCATAGCTGCCGGTCAGCGCACCATTTGCCGAAGCGCTCTTATAACCACTCGAAGGCGAATTCGAGTCCGCTTCGCCACCGGTGATGTTGCCGTTGCCATCGGCTGCGAAGGCGAAGACGCGGCCGCCGCGATACAGCGTTCTGCCGGTGCCTCCCGTGACGCCATTGTCCCAGTACACCTGCCAATAGCAGGCATATTGGCCTTTCAGCTCGCTGTTGTTGGTTCCGGTCGTTTCCGGCACCACCGGCAGGGTGAATGTTGTGCTCTGCTGCTGCGCAACGGGCGTGGTGCTGTCAGTCACCTTGATCGTGACTGTGGTCGAGCCCGACGCTGTTGGCGTGCCGGCCAGGTTCCAGGTTCCGCTCTGCAACGAAAGTCCAGCCGGCGCGTTCTGGTAGGTAACGGTGTAAGGGCCCACGCCGCCAGTGACGTTAAGGTCATTGAACGTGTAAGGCATGTTCACCATGCCCTGCGGCACTTGGTTGACGGTGATCTGCAGCGTGGAGACCGGGCTCACCGTGATGGTAAAGGTGTTCGTGGCGCTCGTGTTCAGGCTGTCTACCACTTTTACGTTGGTCAGTGTCACCGTGCCCGTGGTGCTGGGCGTTCCGCCGATGGAAAGCGTGTTGCCACCTGTGCTAGTGGCGCACATGTCGCCGTTGCCCAGGCTGTAACACGACGATCCAACGGTGGTTCCGTTGATCGACCATGTGTACGGCCCCACGCCGCCCGACGCGTTGATCCCTCCGTTGTAGGGTTGGTTCACGGTTACCCCCGGAAGAGTGGTTTGCGTTTGGAGCAACACCGGCGTCGGATAGCTGATCGTGACGTTGTATCCGTTTTGCGTGATCGTGGCGTTCGTGACGGTGTCGGTCAGCGTGACGTTGAACGTAACTGTGACTGGATTGCCGCCACTGGCCGGCGCCGTAGGCGTGCCGCCGATGGTCAGTGTGCTGCCGGTGGTTCCACCTGAAACGCTCAAGCCATCCGACAACCCGGAGACCGACCAGGAGTAGCTGCCGCTGCCGCCCGATGCGTTGATGTATCCGGGGCCGTAGGGGACGTTGGTGTAGCCGGTCGAAGGCAGCGAGCCGGGGTCGGGCGTGGGCAGCGAGAGCGCACCGTAGATCTGGATCGACAGCGCCTGCGTAGCCTTGTTGTTGCCCGAGTCCTGCACGTTGGCGGTGAAGCTGGCAGTTCCGCTTTGCGTCGGCGTGCCGGAGACCACTCCGCCAGCGGACAGGCTCAGCCCGTAGGTTGAAAGGTTGCTGTTCGTGGCCGACCACGTGTAATCGGTTCCCGTGCCTCCGCCCGCCGCCAGGGTCGTGGAATAGCTCGCTCCCACGTCCCCCGAGGGCAACGACGTCGTGGTCACCGTGAGCCCGGTGTAGATGGTGATCGTGAAGGTCGCCTGCACGCTGTGGCTCTGGGAGTCAGTGACCACCGCCGTGAAGGTTCCGCTTCCCGCGGTTGGCGAAGCGCCTGAAACCGTGCCTCCCGAGAAACTCAAACCCACACTGGACAGCGTGTTGGACCCCGTCGTCGACCACGTGTACCCTGTACCCGAGCCGCCCGAGGCCGTTAGCGCGTTGCTATAGGCAACGCCCACGGTGCCTGAAGGCAAGGTTGCGGGACTGATGGCGACGGACGCTTCGATGGTGACAGTGGCATTTGCGCTGCCTTTGTTGCCCAGCGAGTCCGTTGCCGTCACCACCACGTTGTACAACGCCGCAGTTGTCCCTGAATTGACGGGGCTGGCTGCCGAAATGACGCCGCCGTTCGCGTCGATGGTGAATCCACTTGGCAGCGAAGAGCCGCTGGCCGCGGCCCAGCTCCAGGCATACCCCGTCCCCGAGCCGCCGGCAGCGGTGAATGCAGGCGAGCTGTAAGCCGTGCCCGGATAGGCCGATGCAAGCGTGGGCGCCGTCACCGTCACTCCCGCGGCGATGGTGATGGGGAGGGTGACGGAAGCCGTGTTCGCCGGCGTAGCAGAATCGGTGGCCGTGATCACCACGCTATAGCTGCCCTGCGTCGTTGAGGTCCCCGTAATCGCACCCGTCGAAGCCCCGATGGCGAGGCCCGCCGGCACGGAGGAACCGGAAGCCGCTGCCCAACTCCAGGTGTACGGTGCACCCGCGCCGCCCGTTGCCGACATCGTGGCCGAGCTTCCGGTAGGGGGATAGTTTCCGTTCACGTAGCCGGTTGGCAGCGTGATGGAGTTGATCGTGATTCCCGCCTTGACCGTGAACGTCAATGTCGCGTTACCGGTGTTCGAAGCGGAATCCGTCGCTGTCACGACCACGCTGTAGGTCCCTGCGGTGGTCGGTGTTCCTGTAATCGCGCCTGCGGTCGACAGATTCAATCCCGGAGGAAGGGACGAGCCGCTTGCGGCGGCCCAGGTCCAGGTGTAGGGTCCGCTGTTGCCGCCGGTGGCCGAGAGCGTCGTCGAAGGATAGGCCGATCCGTCATAACCCGTCGGTGGCGTGATGGCGCCGACGCTCACCGCCGGATAGCTGACAACAATGCTGTAGTTGCCGGACGTCGCCGAATCGCCGAATGCGTCGGACGCCTTGACGGCAAAGGTGAAGGTACCAATGTCGGCGGCCTTGGGCGTTCCTGTTATCGCGCCCGTGGCGCTCAGAGTCAGGTCGGGAGGCAGCGCTCCGCCGGCAAGACTGTAGCTGAGCGTGCCCGCACCGCCGGAGGCCGTCACGGCGCTTGTATAGGCCACGCCAAATGTTGCGGTGGTCGTGGGCGCGGCGCCGAATGTGATGGCCGGGGCAGCGGCTATGGTGATGCTCAACGTCCCGGAAGTCGCACTGTCTCCAAATGCGTCCACAACCGAAACCGAGAACGTGGCCGTACCGGCGTCAACTGCCTTTGGGGTTCCTGTGATGGCGCCGGTGCTGGTGTTCAGGCTCAGATCCGCAGGCAGCGCACCGCTGGCCAGGCTGTAGGTTGTGGCGCCCAGAACGCCCGTGGCCGCCACGCTGCCCGTGTAGGCGGCGCCGACAGCGCCTTGCGGCAGCGTAGGCGAAAATGCAAGAGTGGGCCCGGTGACGGTAATGGTCTGGGCCGATGAGGTGGCCGTGAGGGCATTGGGCGTGCCCGAATCGGTCATGGTGAACTCGATGCCGCTGTAGACGCCCACGCAAGCCGCCGTGGGTGTCGAGGGCGATGAGAGTACGCCGGCCGAACTGAGGCTCAGGCATGACGGCAAGCTTCCGCTACCGCTGGCCAGCGCCCAGTTCTTGAATGGAGAGATGCCTCCGCTGCCCGCCAACTGAACCGAATACGCAGTGCCAACCGCAACCGACTGCTGCGCGGAAGTAAGGTTCGTAATCGTGGGCGCGGCTGCCACTGTGATCGCCGCCGTGCCGGTTTTGGTTGTGTCGGCGATTGAGGTCGCGGTGATCGTGACCGACTGCGAGCTGCTGGTGGCCGCCGGCGCCGTGTAGGTCGCCGAGGTGGTCGTCGTGTTTGACAGGGTTCCCCCACCGCTCACGGTCCAGGTGACGCCCGCGGAGTTCTTATCGTTCGTCACCGTCGCAGTCAAGGTAGCTGTGTCGTTGCCATCCACGGTGCTCGCGGTGGCCGTCACGGCTACGCTCACCGCCGGGGCACTGCCCCCGCAACCCGACAGGCTCAATGTTGAAGTTGCAACAAGGCAAATTCCGGCGAGAACGAGAGCTTTCCTGAACATAAGACACCTCTGGCGAAGATTCTCGATGCCCACACAAACCCAGCTTGGGCGTCGCTTTTCGACAACGCAATATCACGGGAATAACGCAATATCACGGGAATAGGGAGTGGCGGAATACCACAAAAGATACGGCAAAAGAAGACTCGCTGACACAAACCTGCTCATCACGCTCTTCAGACCTGCAGTTCAGCCTCTTAACTTCTATCGAGCAGTTCTGGTTCGTGGCTCGCGCACAAGCGCTCCCCGCGCGTGTTGTATGGAACCCGCAAATGCTATGCTGGACCTGTGCGCCACGTCTGTGCCGAGCATCACAAAGCTAAGTGAAGTCTGAATCGCCGCACCTGAATCGACCGAATGGAGCGACCTTATCCGGAACATCAGGTTCGGGATTTCCGTTTTGGCGCGCAGTTTCCGATCTTCAGGCGTTATGGCCGGGATACTCCGGAAAACGTGAAGCCTCTTTCCGTCTCCCGTCAGCTCAAGCCCCTTCCGGTTCCTGGCCCGTGCCACGACACCACCGCGCTCACCGTGTGACGGCAATCACCGTTGTGGCTTCCGCACCATTGACGAATTGTGTGCAATGAACGAAACTGTCAGGGATTTTCCCCAGAATAGCTGTTCGTTCTGAACGCCAGGGCCATCGCTTTCGCTCCCAATGGCGTGGGGCGAAACAGAGGCTCATGACGAGTTTTCGCTGCGGTCCGCGGCGCAGAGCATCGTGTTCCTTGCCGGAGTCTGGCCGGAATAGCGGTGCGCTGAACTTCTGCGCGCGGGTTTTGTGATTGAGGTCCTTCCGTTGCCGAATACTCTGTCGATCCACGAAGTCTTTCTCAACGACCCTCCGGCGCGTGCTCCGGCAAACACCCCGCGGCCCGCGTCCACCTCTCTGCGCGATCTTTGGCGGGTGGTGCGGCGGCGTCGCCGCTTCGTTGCCACCATCCTGGGATCCCTGCTCCTCGCGTGCATTCTTTATTGCCTCATCGCGCCCAATCAGTACGAAGCGGTGGGCCGCGTCGAGCTTCGCGCCGCTCCGGTCTCCTCGCTCAACCTCGATGGCGCTGAGGCGCAGATTCCCACCTCCATCCTTTCCGCGCCCATCGCATTGGAAACTCTGGCCAGCGTTCTGCGCAGCGACCGCCTGGCCTGGCGCGTGATCGTCGCGCTCAAGCTCTACCAGGCTCCCGGCTTCCGCGGCAACTTTGCCAGCCGCTTTCCTGGCTTCAGTCCCGGCAAATCCACGCCCGAGGCTCAGGCCTGGCTTCTCGATCGCTTCTCGCGCCGCCTGCACGTGCAATCCATGGCGCGCACCATGCTGGTCGAGATCCGCTTCCGCTCGCAGGACGCGGCCCTGTCGGCCGCTGTGGTCAACGCGCTTATCGCCGCCTACGGCGAGCAGGAAACCGATTCGCAGATTCAAGCCACGGCGCAGGCCTCCGGCTGGCTCAGCGCGCAGCTTGCCGATTTGAAGACTCGCGTTGACCGCGACCAGCAGCGTCTGGCTGCCTTCGAAGACCAGCACGGCATTGTGAGCACGCCCGACGTTCTTGCCAATGGCCAGCCCGGTGAAACGGAACACAGCTCCGTCCTGCTTCAGATCGACGAGCTCAGCCGCCAGCTTGTGGCCGCTACGACCGACCGCATTCTTGCCGAGGCCGAGTATCGCGCCGCCTCGCAGGGCGATCCGGAGACGGTCATCGCCTCCGATCCTCACTTGCAGGCCGGCAACCCCAACTTCGCCACCGCGCTCCTCGAGCAGATTCACGCCCGCCGCAGCGACCTGGAGCAAGAACAGGCGCAGCTCAGCGCCGAGCACGGCCCAGGCTTTCCTCGCGTCGTTGAAATTAGCCGCCAATTGGCGGATCTCGACCGCCAGAAACAAGCCGAGGACGCAAAACTGGTCGAGCGCTTCCGCTCGAACTGGCAAACGGCTCTCGATCGCGAGCAATTGGTGCGCAACAGCCTGCAGCAGGCCACCGATCAAGGCATGAAAGTGAATGAGGCCGCCACCGAATACGCCGTCATGCGCCAGGAGGCGAACGCCAGCCACGATCTCTACCTGCGCGTCGAGGACAAAGCCGAGGAAGCGGGCCTCGCCGCGGGCGTGCGCGCCTCCAACATCTCCGTCGTCGATTATGCGCGCCAGCCGGTGAAACCCGTCGCTCCCGATCTCCCGCTTTATCTCGCCATCACGTTCTTTGCCGGTCTCTGGATTGCTGTCGGCGCAGCGCTATTGCGCGAGTCGCTCGGCTCCCGCGCGGGTCCCACGCTGCTCGCCCCCGTATTGCTTGGCCCCATGTTGCTCGCAATGATCGCGTTGCTCGGCGCCTCTGCGGACCTTCGCGCGCAAGCGCCCACGCCAAACACATCCGGCTTGCCCTTGGGCGTTGCCAGCTTCCCGCAGTCGCAGGAGACCCGCAGCCTGCCCAATCCGAAGAATGCGCCCGCGATTTGGAACGATGCGGGAGGCGCTGCGCCCGCGGCTGGTGCCCCGTCTTCCGCGGGCACGCAGTCTTCCGCGCCCATGCCCGCGCCCATCGGCCCCGGAGACTTTCTCGATATCGCCGAGTATCACACGCCCGAGTTCCATTCCACGGTCCGCGTCTCAGCTGAGGGCACGGTTACGCTGCCGTTGATCGGCGAGGTCAAGCTTGCCGGCATGGACGAGCAGGCCGCCGCGCGCGCCATTGAAGCCGCGCTCGTGGCCAAGGGCATGCTTCTGCATCCCCTCGTCTCGGTGCTGGTCACCGCCTACGCCGGCCAGGACGTGAGCGTGCTCGGTGAAGTCACGCGCCCCGGCGTTTATCCCTACACCTTCCACCATCGTTTGCTCGACCTGATCTCTGCCGCCTCAGGCCTTTCACCAAACGCCGGCCGACTGGTCAACGTGTTTCATCAGGGCGATCCAAAAACGCCCCATGCAGTGGTGCTCGATCCCAGCGGAACGGACACATCTTCCGACCACAATCCAGAGCTCAGCCCCGGCGACACGGTGCAGGTAAGCCGCGCGGGGCTCGTGTACGTTGTCGGCGACGTAATCCGGCCCGGTGGCTTCCCGGTCGATCCCGTGCAGGGCCTCACCGTGGTGCAGGCGCTCTCGCTCGCCTGGGGTCCGTCGCAGAACGCCGCCGTCGGCAAGGTCCTTCTCATCCGCGAGCAAAAGGGCGGCCGCGCCATGATTGCCCTCAACATCCGCCGCATGTTGCGCGGCCAGGACCCGGATCAGCCGGTCGAGGACCGCGACATCCTCTACGTTCCCGACTCCGTGGCGAAGAATCTGATCAATCGAACCCTTGAGTCCGCCATCCAGTCGACCATTGGCGTCACAATTTACTCTGCCTTGGTTTATTCGCAACGTTATTAGTGGGGCGACGATGAGAAGAACCGCATGGATTCTGCTTCTCCTCTTCGCCTTTGCGATTCCGTGGGAGTACTCCCTCGACCTCGGCGGGTTGCTCGGCAACGCTGCCCGCATTGCCGGTCTGCTGGTGCTTCTCGCCGCGGTTCCGGCGGTCTTGCAGGCAGGCCGCATGCGCACTCCGGGCGCCTTCTGGTGGCTCACCCTCGCGCTCTTTCTCTGGTTTTGCTGCTCCTATTTCTGGACCATCGATCCCGTCGCGACCCTCGAAAAAATCCGCGGCTACTTCCAGGAGATGATGATCGTCTGGCTGGTGTGGGAATTCGCTGACACTCCTGCCGATCTCCGCGCTCTGCTCCGCGCAACCGTCGCCGGCAGTTGGGTGCTCGCGCTTCTTACGTTCGCGGCCTTCAGCTCGCCTGAGGCTATCGCCGCGGGCCAGATTCGCTTCGCCGCGTACGGTCAGGACCCCAACGAAGTCGCCCGCTTCCTCGATCTCGGCTTTCCGCTGGCTGCGCTCCTCGTCAACTGCGAACGCCGCTGGCCGCCGCGCCTCATGGCGCTTGGCTTCTTCCCGCTGGGACTCGTCGCGGTTCTGCTCACCGCCTCGCGGGAAGGCTTCCTCGCCGCGGTCATCGGAATCGCCGGTTCCGTCGTTCTCCTCACGCAAGGCCGCGCCCGCCGCGTGGTTGTCGCCGCTTTCGCGTTGCCGCCATTTCTGGCCGCGCTCTGGTTCATCGTTCCCTCCGCGACGCTGGCGCGTCTCGCCACCATCCCCGAGCAGCTCCAATCCGGCGATCTGAACCGGCGCCTCAACATCTGGTCCGCCGGCTGGCGCGCCTTCTCGCACGCGCCGCTCCTCGGCACGGGCGCCGGCTCCTTTGTCGCCGCCGCGCATCTTTCTCCTATTGACACGGCGCACAACACGGCGCTCTCTATCGCCGTCAGCGGAGGGCTTTGCGCTTTGTTCCTGGCCACCATTCTTCTCGCGCTCGCGGTGCGTTGCGCACTTCGAACCAACGGGCCTCTGCGCATCGCGTTGGTCACATCGCTGATCGTCTGGGCTCTCACCTCGCTCGCCGCCACGGTCGAAGAGAACCGCACCACCTGGTTGCTGCTGGCCATGATTGCTGTTGCCGGCCGTCTTGCAACGGAAGACCCCGGCGGGCTCACAGACTGCTTCTCCACGCGGCCGCTGCTTCCGGCTTCCGCACCGACGCTTGCACCCGATTTGCAAACTTCTTGAGC
Source organism: uncultured Acidobacteriaceae bacterium (assembly GCA_963832805.1). GTDB lineage: Bacteria > Acidobacteriota > Terriglobia > Terriglobales > Acidobacteriaceae > Telmatobacter. The sequence continues at coordinate 99,002 of CAWHVN010000014.1, forward strand.
CTTGTGGAGGTGTAACACATCATGTTACATTGTGAGAAGTGATCAAGACATTCCGGCATCGCGGCCTGGAAAGGTTTTTCAAGACAGGTTCGAAGACGGGTATCCAGCCGGCACATGAAGCACGGCTTCGCATCCTGCTGACGACTTTGAATCTGGCCTCGACATCGCAGGACATGAACAGGCCCGGTTGGGGCTGGCATCCGCTGAAAGGGGATCTCAAGGGCCATTGGGCGGTGACCGTCAACAAGAACTGGTGGCTCACGTTTAGCTTTGAAGGCGAGGACGCGATCCTCGTGGATTATCGGGATTATCACTAGGAGGTAGGAGTATGGCAAGGATGCACAACCCCGCAAGCCCGGGCGAGCTGCTAAGAGAGTTCATGGGCGAGACAACAGCAACGGAACTCGCCCGTCGCATCGGCACCGCACGCGCCACTATCTCGCGGATTCTTAATAACCGCACTGCGGTCACTGTCGACCTGAGCATTCGCCTCGGTCAGGCGCTGGGGCTCTCCCCCGACTTCTTCTCGAAGGCTCAACTTCAATACGACCTCTGGATCGCAATGCAGAAGAAGCGGCCCAGGATCAAGCGGCTGGCTGCGTGACGGTCGCAGGCCGGGCCTTATGAACGTTGTTCGTCAACTATCGGTCCCGAGTGCCCCGTTCTCTAACGGCATCAGCTTCAATCGCGCCATCCTCCAGGCCGCCATCTCCGTCGGCTCCGCCGGAATCTTCGTCAAGATTCTCGCCACCTTCAAGGAAGTTGCCGTCGCATCCGTCTATGGCCGTTCCGACGCCATGGACGCATTCCTCGCCGCCGCGCTCATCCCCAGCCTGCTCGTCAATCTCATCTCCGAGTCCATGAATCAGGCGCTCGTGCCCACTCTGGTCCGGGTGAGGGAACAGGAGGGCCGCGAACGCGCCCAGCAGCTCTTGTCGAGTTCCATGCTCTGGATGTGCCTGCTGCTCGCCGCCGCCAGCGCCGCCATGGCGCTCGCCGCGCGCGGATTCTTCCCGCTCATCGCCTCCCATTTCGCGCCCGCCAAGCTCGCGCTTTCCGTGCGCCTCTTCTACGCTCTTCTGCCGGTTGTTCTCATCGCGGGAATCGCCACCAACTGCACCGCGGTCCTCAACACGGTTGATCGCTTCGCCCTTCCCGCTCTTGCGCCCTTGGTCATTTCTGTCGCGATCATCTTCGGAGCGCTGGAGTTCAGCGGCCGCTTCGGCATCTGGGCCATGGTCTGGTCCACGCTTGCGGGATCGCTGCTTCATGCCGTCATCGTCGCCTGGATGATGCAGCGGCGCGGCTATCGCTTCCGCCTGCGCTGGTACGGCATGGATGAGGCCACGCGCGAGGTCGCCGGACAATATGGGCCTGTGCTGTTGAGTAGCGTCGTCTCCTCGGGTGGCCTGCTCGTCGATCAGTCGATGGCCGCCATGCTCATTGCGGGCAGCGTCTCAGCGCTGGTCTACGCCAATCGCTTCGTCAGCGTGGTGCTCACGCTGCTGGCAGGCGCCGTTTCCACCGCCATCGTGCCCTACTTCTCGCGCATGATCGCCTTCCGCGACTGGGCCGGATGCCGTCACACTCTGCGCACCTGGGTTCAGCTCACCGCGCTCGTTTCCGTGCCCATCGCCGCGCTGGTCATCGCTGGCGCGCGCCCGCTGGTTCGCATCGCTCTCCAGCACGGCCAGTTCGGCCCGCGCGACACCAGCGTCGTCGCCTCCGTGCTGGCCATGTACGCCATCCAGATTCCTTTCTTTGTCATCAGCCGCGTCTATTACCGCTTTATCGTCGCCATGCGCCGCACCGACCTCATCCTTTACTGCGGCATCATCAATCTCGGCCTCGACATCGTGCTCAATCTTGTCCTTATGCGCTGGTTCGGCGTCGCCGGAATCGCACTCGCGACTTCGCTTTGGACCGTGAGCACATTCTTCTATCTCTGGTACTGGAGCAGAAAGCTTCTCGCCCGCGCATCCGCGCCGGAGGCGGCCGCATGATTCCCGCGTCCGCCGAGTATCTGCTCCGCATTGACGATCTTTGTCCGACCATTTCCGCCGAGCGCTGGCGGCGCGTCGAATCACTGATTGAGGAGTTCCGGCTTCAGCCGATCCTGGCTGTTGTTCCCGACAACCAAGACCCTGCTCTTCAGATTTCGCCTCCCGATCCGAATTTCTTTCAGCGCATGAGCGCGCTGGAAGCCGCCGGGGCCATCATCGGCCTGCACGGCTATCGTCACCTGTGTGAAAGCCGCGGTCGCAGCCTGCTCGGCCTCGCGCGCACCTCGGAGTTTGCCGGCGTCGCCGCCGAAACCCAGCGCACATGGATCCGCGAGGGCCTGCGGATTCTGCGCGCACAAGGGCTCAACCCCAAAATCTGGGTCGCGCCGCGACACGGCTTCGATCGCCACACGCTGGAGGCGCTTTGCGCGGAAGGAGTCACGGTGTTGTCCGACGGTTTTGCGCGCGTGCCGTTTCGCCGCGGCGGCTTGACCTGGATTCCGCAGCAACTTTGGGGCCCCGTCGACAAATCCAGGGGCCTTTGGACCATCTGCGTCCACCCGAACACCGTCTCGGACGCGGAGATCGAGGCCCTGCGCGCTTTTCTAATGGTGCACTCGGGTCAGTTCACCTCCGTCCATCGTGTACTCTTCCGCAGTCAACTCACCACCTTGACCCCTGCTGAACGCATTTACGCCGAGGCGGCGCTGTGGCGGCTCAAAATTTCCCGCGCCGCCAGGCTCATCCGCCACTTGACGCTCTTGCGTTCGAGCAATGCTTCATAAAGCCGCTCCCAGCGATTGAGCACGCTTTCCATGCCGAACTCCTCGACTACGCGGCGCCGTGCGCACTCGCCCATGGCGAATCGTTCCTCGATCGGCATGTGCATCAGCCTTGCCATCGCTTCGCTCAGGCTGTTTGGATCGCCTGCCTGGGCCAGCCAGCCATTCACGCCGTCCACCAGTACTTCGCGTGTTCCCGGCACATCGGTGGCCACCGCGGGAATCCCGCAGGCGCCAGCCTCCAGCAGGACCATGGGCAGGCCTTCGTAGCGAGACGAGAGAACGAAGCCATCCGCGGCTCGCATCCAACGATTCACATTCGGCTCAAAGCCGAGAAAGCAAACGCGCCGCTCCAGGCCGAGCTTCGTTGCCAGCGCAACCAGTTCCGCTTCCAGCGGGCCAGCGCCCAAAACCAGCAACCGTGCCGTCTCCGGCGCGCGGGCCAGTGCCCTCAGTAGAGTCGCGTAGTCCTTCACCGCCTCCAGCCTGCCGACAGCGAGCCAGAGGAACTCGTTCGTCAATCCCAACTGCCGCCGCGCCTCTCGCCGTGCATGAGCGTTCGGCTCCCATGCCTCCACTTCGATTCCATTGCCCAGAATCGACAGTTGCTCCTCGCGCACCATCCCTGCCGCCAGATGGGCCACCGCCGTCGCGCGGCTGACTGCCGTCACGTGATCGGACAGCCAGCGGCTGCACGCGTAGCCGAAGTGCCGGCCGCGTCTGCCTGTGCAGGAGCTGTGCAGCGTGTCGACGACCACCGGCACAGGCGCGGCGAGGCGCGACCACCGGCAGAGCCACGCTGCGTGCGGCAAATGCGCGTGAAGCACATCTGGCTGCTCGCGCCAAAGCCAGCGATGGAACCGAATCCATCCCCGCGGGTCTGCAATCCCTTTGCGCATCTCCAGGCTCGTAAACTCCACGCCGCAATCGCGCAGTTCCGCGGCAGCCGCGCCCCCTGTGCCGGAAAGCGCCACCACGCTCACGCGCCAACCGCGCCGCCGCAGCCCCTTGGCCAGCAGCATGGCTTGCCGCTCGGCGCCGCCGATGCGGTCCAGGCCCGGGATCGCAATCGCCGCGCGGCTCACGACCGCCTCCACGCGTGCGCGTCGATCAGCTCTTCATACGCTTCGATGGCGCGCTCGAAGGCAAATTCATTCGACTGCCAGGTTTTCAGAATCTCGGAATCGCGTGCCCGTCTGCGCCTGCGAAAGGGAGCGCAAAGTGCAATCGGCGCGGTGCAGATGGCTGCGATGAGCAGTGATACGGCAAAGAATGGCAGCGATAAAGCACAGAGAATGCCAGTGAGAGCAAAACCTAACCAAGGACGGAACACAACATTCCCCCAGCAACACAGATGCCGAGTCCCGGGCCGAAACCGGCGCCGGAGACACTTCGAGCGGCTTCATGATGGATGCGCTTCGAACCAGCGCCGCTGGAACATCATGAGCCGCAGCGGATGCGGCTGCATCGTGCGCAGGAACGGAGCAGAATCTCTTGAATTGCTTTTACGGGAAGCGTTCTCGACGAAGCGGGGTGGTGCTCTAAGAGATCAATGCCTTAAATACGTAGGCCCGGCACGCCCGATCCTTCTTCGTCTGAGCCAGTCTCCCTCGACAACGCGAGAGTGACCCTGGTAACTGGTCCCTTCTTGGGTGTGGAAAACTGTACTGAATCTGTATTGCAAGGAAACATCCGATCGGAAAAAATGTCAAGAGGTTAATTTCCACAGGGAAAACCGGTGCGTTAATTACCTTTGCGCGCGCGCAGGCAACTCTCGTGAGATGTCCCTCCCTCACTCCCCTTGATCGCTTGCTGCATGATTGGTGCAGTCGATGGGAAGAACTCCTGGCAGAACCTTTCACCGGGCCGGATCGCTTCAAGCGCCGCAATGATCGTCGCGGCGAGTGCCTCGGCCGAGATCTCCGGCGCCACCCACGCGCCAGGCCGCCCGCGCAGCAAATCCACAACTCCTCCCGACGCTGGCGTGGCCACAAGAGGCAAGCCGGCCGCGGCAGCTTCCAACAGGGCGTTGGGCATGCCTTCATGGCGCGACGGAAGCACGAAGAGCGTAGCTTCGGGGAAGAATGTATACGGGCGATCGACATAGCCGGCAAAGCGAACTGCCGTCTCCAATCCCAGTTCTCCGCAAAGCGACTTCAAAGCCTTCTCCTCCTGGCCGACGCCGGCGAGGATCAGGCTGACTTCGGGAAACCGCTCGCGCACCACCACCAGCGCCTTCAGCAGCAGGTCGAAGCCTTTCTCCCAGGAGAGTCTTCCAATGGCCAGCAGTTGCGGGCCCGTGCTGCTTCGCGCTGCCGGAGCCTGCATTGCCGCTCGAATTCCATCCAGATCCACCGGATTCGGCAACACCGCGATCCGCTCCTCTTCGATCGCGGCGGCCTTCGTCAAATCCTTCGCCATTGCCTGCGACTGGCAAATCACGTGATCCGTGTGCCGATAAAGCAGGCGATAGACCAAGCGTGTGAATCGCGGCAGCCTGCCGAACGCTAGAACCGACGACGCCGTCGCGTTCTGGCGCACCAGCACCGACGTGCTCGGCGGAAAGAGCGGCCGCAGCATCAAGACCAGGAAGCTGACCTCTGCTGCTCCTGAAAGCACCACTGCGGGTCGGAGCCGCCAGATCAAACGCAGCAGCGGAAACGCCGCGGCACGTGCCCGCCCGGCGCCCAGCGCGTGAACGCTCACCCACGGCGGAAGCGACTCTCCGCTTGTATCTGCCTGCCTCACGATCCCCAAATGGACCTCGTATTTTTCCTGAGACAGACCGCGCGCCAGCAGAGCCATTACGTGTTCGGCCCCGCCGCCACCCAAATGGGAGACGAGCAGGAGGATTCTCGTGCGTCGCGCCATAAGTTTCCTGAGAGGGAAACCATTCTCGCCTAAAGCCGGGCACTTGATGTGTGTTCACAATCACTGACTGTGTCTCAGATTGCTCTAATCTTGTGTTTCAAATTGATCCATTCGCTGTTTGGTCGATTGCCTCCGGTTCTCGCCAGAATCTGCTGATTCACCCTCACATTCGAGGAATCCAAAAAGGCGCAGGCGCTCTATGGCAGATTCCGGGACCCTTTCGTTCCATCTCGCTTCAAATCTCAACGAGCCGCCCACCATACTCATCGGCGTGACGACTCAGGAACTATGCCTGATTCTGGGGGCGCGCTTGCGCGTTCTGCGCCGCGCTGGATTCCACGTCGTCCTGGTCTCCGGCCCCGGCGCACTTCTTGAGCGCACGGCCTCGCGTCTCGGCGTGGAATCGATCGCGCTGCCCATGCGCCGCTCGATCGCTCCCCTCGCCGATCTCCTTGCGCTGGTTCGCCTCTGGTGGATCCTCGGCCGCCGCAAACCGGATCTCGTCGAGTTCAGCACACCGAAGGCCGGGCTGCTCGGCATGATCGCCGCCAAGCTGCGCGGCGTGCCCAGGCGCGTCTACTTGCTGCGCGGTTTAAAGCTGGAAAGGTCCCGTGGCTTCAAGCGCTGGATTCTGCTGACTGCCGAGCGCGTCGCCTGCTCCTGCGCGCATGTGGTGCTCTGCAACAGCAACAGCCTTCGCGCTGAGGCGTTGGCGCTCTCGCTCGCCCCCGCCGGCAAGCTGCTCGTGCTGGGTGAGGGAAGCAGCAATGGCGTGGATGTCGAGCGCTTTTCGCCCGGCCCCAGTGACGTGCGCGGCAAGTTCGGAATTTCCAGCGAGGCGTCCGTCGTAGGCTTTGTCGGCCGACTGACGCGCGACAAGGGCCTGCCTGAGCTGATCCAGGCCTTCGATCGGATTCTCGCCGCCGATCCTTCGGCGCATCTGCTGCTCGTCGGCTGGTTCGACCGCGCCGAAGACGCTCTCGACGCCGCGTTGCGTGCCCGCATTCTCAGTCACCCGCGTATTCACTCGACCGGTTTCATCAGCGACACAGCGCCTTACTACCGCGCCATGGACGTGATGGTTCTGCCTACCTGGCGGGAGGGATTTCCCAACGCTGTGCTTGAAGCCGCGGCCTCAGGCATTCCCGTGGTCACGACCGAATCCACAGGCGCTCGCGACGCGGTGGTTGCCGAGGTGACAGGCCTCCTTATTCCGCCCGGCTATCCCGAGGCGATTTATGAATCGGTAATCAAGCTCCTGCGCGATCCCGAGCGCCGATTCTACATGGGCCGCGCTGCCCGCGCCTGGGTGGTCGAGCACTACTCCGAAGAGCGCGTCCTCGCCCTGACGGCGAACTACTACCTGAGCCTGTTGGAGACGCCGCCGGTCGCGCAGCTCCAGCACGCGTAGTCCCTGGGCCCTTTTCCAAGCCGGTTTTCACAAAAGGGAAGGGAAGCGCCCTGCGCATGGCGCTCGCGCGCTCCGCGCTTCGGATTTTGCGCAAGGATCTTCGCTGATCGCTGAGGCGCCCGCATCGGGGAAATGCCCTGGCTCACACGCGTCGTGAATTTGGTCGCGACGAGCCTACGTTGTCTTTAGCGAAGAGCGGGGTCCGGGCCGTTCGATTTCTCCCAGCAGGAAAATGTATGCCGCAATGCCGATGACCAGGTAAACTGCTGCGACGCGGAAGACCCACACGTAAGAATGCGTAACCGCAACCAGATAACCGGTAACGATGGGCGCAGCCATTCCAGAGATTTGGTTGGAGAAGTTGATGATCCCTCCTACTTTGCCAACGTCGTTGCGGGCGGCGATGAGAGAGGGCAATGACCATCCCACTGGAGCCGCAGCGGACAGGCCGCCGATCGAGACGCTGATCCAAACGAGAGCCTGAGTTGCGCTGTGTGCGTGCCCGGCGCCAAAAATGCCCAGGCCGAACGCGGTTCCACCGATGAGAACAGTTCGACGCACCGTGCTCCCGCTCCATCCGTGCTTCAGGAGCAGGTCCACAAGCCAGCCCCCGATGGCCAGATCGGTGAACGTCGCGAAGAGCCAGGGCACACTCGTGTAGAAAAACGAATGCAGTTGATCGATGTGAAGGCCGAACGAAAGATAGCTGGGCAGCCAGGTAAGCAGCAGATAGAAGACGTAATTGTAGGAGCCAAAACCGATTGCGAGCCCAAGCACCTTGCGGTCGGCCAGAAGATGGAATAGCGATGAAGCGGGTTCTTGGGCAGCTTTGACCTTCGCGGATTCCCGATTCGCCTCCTGGATATGGCGGCGTTCGACTTCGCTGAGGCGAGGCTCATCGCCGGGGTCGCGGTAGATGCGCCAGAAACATAGGAAATAAAGCGCACTGATGAAGCCGGTGAGCGCAAAGCTCCAACGCCAGCCGGCCTTAATCAGCACGAAGCCCATGAGGGGGATGCCGATCACTGAGGCAAATTTTGCAGCCGCATCGAATAACGAGGTCGCGAAGCTGCGCTCCTTCTCGGGGAACCAAAGGCCGATAGCCTTGGCGTTGGCAGGGAAAGTGGGTGCTTCGCCAACGCCGAGGGCGAAACGGGCAGCGAATAGACCGCCGAGCGAAGGGCTGGCCGCTGCGCCGAATGTCGCCAGGCTCCAGAGCAACGTGCCAATTCGGCCGATTCGTTTTACGCCGAATTTGTCGAGGATGACGCCGACCGGCAACTGGAGTGCAGCGTAGGTGATGTTGTAAGCGCCGGAAAGATACCCAAAGGCTATGTCGGAGATGCCGAACGAGGCAATGAGGGCGCCGTGAGCGACAGAGAGGTTCACGCGATCGAAGTAGTTGACGAGCACACCAATGCCCAGGAGCCAGGCGATCCGCCAGCGGTGCATGGGAATTCGTTGTTGCACCTGTTTAGGTTCTCCGGCCAAGACGACCTCTTCGGGGTTGAACAGGAATTCAGGACGATTTGATCCGAAACACCGTCCTGCAGCTCAGTCACGATTTCCTGACGGCAAATCCTTGAAGGAGCTCGAAACCAACAGACCTGGACGCGCTCATCCGCAGCATATGATCGAACAGCGAGTTTTCGGCCCGCAAGAAACTCGCACCTTACGCCGTCGCGCGGGTCGCGCCCGTCGATATACCTCCATCCACCAGGAGAATCTGGCCCGTAATATATGCGCTTGCGTCAGACGCCAGGAAGACCACCGCGCCATCCAGGTCGTTCGGCTGCCCTGGACGTTTCAGCGGGATGCGGTCGGTGATGTACTCGATCCACTTCGCATTCTCATAGAGGACTGCGTTCTGTTTTGTCCGGAACCAACCCGGCGCCAGGCAGTTCACGGTGATTCCCGACGGTCCCCACTCGTCCGCCAGACTCATGGTCAGTTGCTTGATTCCTCCGCGGCTGGCGCAATACGGAGCGATTCCCGCGTATCCAAAAACACTCGTGACCGAACCGATGTTGATGATGCGCCCGTAGCCTCGCTTCACCATATGCCGCGCAAACGCCTGTGCGACAAAAAATGCCCCCCGCAGATTCGTCTCAAGCACCAGATCCCAATCTTCGGGTGTAACTTCCAGCGCGGGCTTCCTCACATTGCAGCCGGCGTTGTTCACCAGAATGTCGATCTTGCCAAAGTGGCTCCAGGCGCTCTCGGCCGCCCGCCCGACCCCGTCAACATCCCGCACATCCAATTCGAGCGGCAACACCTTTCGCCCCATCCCCTCGATCTCGGCCTGGAAGGTTCTTAAGTCGGGCAGGTGCCGGCTGGTGATCACTAGATCGGCGCCGGCTCGTGCGAGCGCGCGGCCCAGATGTTGGCCGAGTCCCCGGCTGGCGCCAGTCACTACCGCTGTCTTACCAGTCAAATCGAATAAAGTAGTGCTCATCAACTTCCCCTCACGGCTCAAGAACCACCTTCATCAGCCCCGGTTCATGCGCATGCAGCCGCTCGAACCATTTTGCTGCATCGCTCAAAGGGGCCGCTGCGGAGATCAACGGCTCAACGCGGATCGCTCCTTCCTGCATCAGAGAAATACACTCCGGATATTCTCCTGCTGAAGCACACGACCCCAGCAAACGGAGCTGACGGCTGACGACCCTTTGCAGAGGAATCTCCACCTTAGGCGAGACGTTGCCGACCAGCGTCACGGTTCCTCCCGAGCATACACATTCGATCGCTGTGCTGATCGGCTCTTGCGCGCCAACTGCCTCGACCGCGATTTCCGCCCCGCGGCCATCCGTAACGTCGAGAACCCGCGAAACGATCTCGGACGCCGGACCAAAAAATGTATCGGTCGCCCCGAGATCCCGCGCCATCTTCAACCGGGTCTCGTTCACATCGACTGCGAACACGCGATCGCATCCATAGTGGCGGAATGCCTGAACACTCAAAAGGCCGATCATGCCGGCCCCAATCACTACCGCCGTCGAGCTCGGCCGGATCTCGGTAATCTTCGCCGCATGAACCGCGACCGAAACGGCTTCGATCAGAGCCGCATGGGCAAAAGAGAACTCGTCCGGCAGCGCATAAACGATCCGTGCCGGCACAGACACATATTCGGCGAACGCCCCATTCCGCCGGTATTCGCCGCAGGAAACTCCCAGCACCTGCCGTTTCCCGCAGAGATTCACCGCGCCTGCCGCGCAAAACCGGCACGCGCCGCAAGAGATTGTCGAATCGAAGGTCACGCGGTCGCCTTGCTTGAACCTCTGCACGTCGCGTCCTGCGCTGTGAACGATGCCGGCGGCTTCGTGGCCCATAATCAAGGGCGGAATCCGGCGTCCGGTGCTGCCGTCGTAGCCGTGCACATCGCTGCCACAGATGCCGCACGCCTTGACCCGGATCAGCACATCTTCATGCCCAAACTCGGGGATGGGGACATCCTTCAGCTTCAACTCGTTATAGTTCTCAAGCAGCAGCGCTCGCATCGTATGCGCTCCTTCACCCGGTCTCGCCGTCGCCGCCAAACAGGTCGCGCTGCTCGCCGCTCGGTTTCGCCGCCTCGGCGCGCTTGCGTCCCGCGGCTCCAATCAGGCTCAGTACTTCCAGCGTTTGAATCGCCTGCCGCGGCACATAAATGCGCTGCGTGTTCGAGCGCGTATCGGGAGGCGTAAGCAGCAACCCGGCGCCCTCGACCAGGCTCCGGTCATTGGCCGCCAACCCCTCGAATTCGTCGCCGTCGGCCAGCGTCAGCCGCATCCACAAGCCAGCCGTTCGCGGCCGCAGCGAAAAACGCTTGCGCACCAGCCGCTCAGGATCGGCCTGATCCGCCGGTCCGGCAGGGAAGGCGCGCACGTAGCACATCCACTTCACCTGATCCCAGCCCACGCGGACCACTTTGCCGGTCTGGTCGAGAATCTCCAGCTCCGGTTTCCCCTGCCCGAACTCAGCGGTCGCATACCCGGCAAACCAGTCACGGGAGAACTTGCGCACAATGACGGGTTTGCGTGCCGAAGCCATCGCTCTGGATTGTCGCACGAGCCGCTGATGAGCGGTGCCGGACTCTATTGCACCTTCTGGCTACCCCTCTTCGCGCGTCCTCGAGAAGCGGCCGTGATTCCCACATCATGAAGGTTGCGAAACTGGTGCAGTTAGCTGGTCTTCCATCGCAACTTGTGTTAATGTTTTGCTTTACGCGTTTCATGGCTCGCACCATAAGGGCAACATCATCAGGCACTTGGGCTAGGGTCCAGACGGCGAAATCAGGATAGGCATGCCCGACTATATCTACCTGCTGGAGAATCGGCTATCGCCCGACCAGCGCCATGCCATCGCGCAGTTGCGGACAGCCGCTCGCGATGCCGGCATCATTCTTTTCCTTACAGGAGACGCCGTTCGCGACCTCACCAGCGGCCACGCCGTTCGCGAACTCGAGGTTGCCGTCTCCGGAAACGCACTTAAGCTCAAGAAACCATTGGAGAAACTCGGCGGAAAGCTCTGGGGAGAAGACGACCCCTCGCGCAGCCTCTATCTTTGTTTTCCGGGGACCGTGCGCGTCAACGTCGTCAGCACACACCGCGTCGAGTACCCCAAGCCGGGCAAGCCGGTCTTTCATCCGGCCTCCATCCACGAGGACCTGCGCCGCCGCGATTTCACCGTCAATTCCATGGCCATCTCGCTCAACGAGGGATCGTTCGGCCTCCTCATGGACCCCCTGAACGGCGCTGCCGATATCGAATTGCGCGCCTTGCGCCTCGTCTCCAATTACGGCTTTATTGAGGATCCTTCGCTGCTCATCCGGGCCATCCGCTACCGTGCCCGCCTGGGCTGGGAGATGGACCCCAGAACCCAGGCCCGCTACGACAATGCCAAGAGCGAGGGCGTCATCGAGTACCTTTCCGCCCACGCGCGTAAGGAGGAGCTGGAGCAGATCGGGCACGAAGAGGAAGGCCTGAAGGTCCTGCGCGCCCTCGAAGCCGAGGGCTGGATGAAGGTTCTCTTTCCGGCCTGGACCTCCGCCAAAGCCGATGAAGCCAAACTGAACGCCCTCCATGATTTGGCGGTGCAGTTGCTCCTGCAGGGCATTCATCCCGACATGTCCGCTGCCCAGATGCAGTTGCTCACGGCAAAGATGCCCTCCCGCGACCTCTCGGCGCTGAGGAAGTCTCTGTTGCGCCCGGGCTTTATCGAGGAGTGGAACAAGCTGAACTCGCTGGCTTCCGGATTCGCGAAAGCGCTGCTCTCCAGGCAAAACGCCAAGCCTTCGGCATGTTTCAAGCTCTTTATGAGCTATGATCCAGAAGCGGTTCTTTGGCTTGGCTTTACAAGCAAAGACAAGGCCGTCCAGGAGCGCTTCAACCTCTTCCTCAAAGTCTGGCCCGAAGCCCGTCAACGCATCCCGCATCTGCTCATGCAGGAGATGCGCATCACTCCCGAATTGTCGATCTACGGCGAGCTTGTGCAGAAGATATTTCTTGAGCTGATCGATGGCCGGCTGACCACCCCGGAGGAGATGCGCGCCTTTCTCGAGCCTTACTCGCCGCCCGCGCCGCCTCCGCAAGTCACCATCAAGCGTTCCCGCGCCCGCCGCGCCGCTGCCAGGTTCAAGGAGCAGGCATTGGAAGAGGAGGAGTCCGAGGACGTCCTGGTGGATGAGGATCTTGAGCCCATCGTCGCTGATGACGAAGAACTCGATCTGGCCATTCTGCCCAAGGTGGCCCTGGTCGTCGAGGATGATGCCGAAGGTGAAGAAGAGGAAGAGTTAGGGGGCGAAGAAGCCGCTTCGGCCCCGGCAAGCCAAAAACTGGCGGCGAAGAAGGGACAAAAGCCGGTACCCGCCGGTAAACCCGCTGCGGCCAAGCCGTCCGCGCCTGCCGCTTCGGCGAAGGCAGGTCCTGCAGCTCCGGCGAAGGCAGCTCCTGCCAAGGCCCAGCCCGCTGCTGCGTCAAAGAAGCCCGCTCCCCCTCCAGCACCGCCCAAGTCTGCGAAGGCAGCCAAACCTGCCCCCAAATCGCCAGCCGTTGCCAAGGCCAAAGCCCCTGCTGCAAAGCCTGCAAGAGCCGCAGCTAAACAGGCAAAGAAGCCCGCACCGGCGAAGGCCGCTAAGTCAAAGTCCAAGCCAAAGCCGCCCGCCAAGCCCGCCAAAAAGGCACAGGCAAAGCCTGCAAAACACGCCGCAAAAAAGCCCGCGCCCAAAAAGGCCAGGAAGCGCTGATCCGCTCAGGGTCTCGGGGTTTTCTATTCCCTCGTCACTGCCTTCTCGTTCCCTCGGTCCCTTGGTCCCTGTCATTTTCATCAAACATTTGCAATCCGTTCGCTTGCCTGCATTACCCTGTTAATGGTTCCCAGCGGTCAACTGATCCCGAGCATCCAACCGGCCGCGGGACGAGGACTGACGGTTTTGAGCCAATCCGTGTTTGTTCTGGAAGACGAAGCCGATATAGCCAGGCTGGTGCAACATCATCTTGAAGCGGCAGGCTTTGAAGCACGCCTCTTTCACACCCCCACCAATCTCATTCCCGACGCCGAGCGCCGGCCTCCCGCACTCTTTCTCCTCGACATCATGGTTCCCGGCGGCGACGGCCTCGACGTTTGCCGCCGCCTGCGCAATCACGCCGGCCTTTCCACCATCCCCATCATCTTTCTCACCGCGCGCGCCGGAGAAAACGACCGCGTCCTCGGCCTCGATCTGGGAGCTGACGACTACATCACCAAGCCGTTTTCCACGCGCGAGCTGGTGGCCCGCGTCAAGGCCGTTCTGCGCCGCTTCGAGCGGCCCTCCTCGCCCTCCATCATCAGCTTTGAAGAGATCATCATCGACGCCGGCGCTATGCAGTTGAAGGTCCGCGGCGAGCTGACCACCACCACCGCCACCGAGTTTCGCCTGCTCGACTACCTCGCGCGCCATCCCGGCCGCGTCTTCAGCCGCGACCACCTCCTCGACGCCGTCTGGGGCGACGCCCGCTTCGTCACTCCCCGCTCCGTCGATGTGTATGTGCGCCGCATCCGTGAGAAAATCGAGATCGACCCGGAGAATCCGCGCTACCTCAAGACCGTGCGCGGCGCCGGCTATCGCTTTGAACTGCCCAAGACTGTGTAAGGAAAGCTTCTAGCCACTGGCCTCTAGCTTCTAGCCAGTGAACACCGGAATCAGCCGTTGCGAGTGAGCCGGCCGCCTCGCGAAACCGCGAAGAAGTTAGAAGCTAGAAGCTGCTTCTCATGACCTCCAACGTCTTCACCAGGCTATTCGGGCTATTCGTCGTACTCCTGGCCCTCCAGGCGTTGGTGATCGAGTTCGTCTTTCACCGCTCTGTCGGGCGCTCGGCCGAGGGAACGCTGCAAATGCTTGGCCGCGAAGCCTTGTGGTCAGCGCTGATCGCGCTCCTGGTTGCCATTCCGTTGGCCGCGTTCGTTGCCCGCCGCATCTCCGCCCGCTTGCGCCGCGTCGTCACCTTCGCGCACCGCATCGCCGGCGGCGATCTCACCGCGCGCATCGATTCCATCGGCCCCGCCGTCCGCCCCCTGACCGGAAGCGACGAGCTCTCCGCCATGGAAGCCGCGCTCAACGAGAGCGCGGTGCGCCTGAGCAAGGACTTTGCCGAGCTCGAAAGCGGTCGCACCGAGCTGGCCGTCATGCTCGACTCCATGCAGGAGGCAGTCGTCGCCATCACCTCCGCGGGTTTCGTCCGCTGGTCCAACGCCGTCATGCAGCACATCCTCGGATCGCAGCTTGCGCCCGGCCGCCCGCTGGTCCACTCCGTGCGCGATCCCGAGCTGCTGGCCTGTGTGCGCGGCGCGCTCGAGCGCCGCGAGCTTTGCGTGGGCCGCGCCAGCCTGCTTGCTCCGGGGCGCGTCTTCGAGGTCAACGCCGCGCCATTGCCCGCGGGTGGCGCGCTCGTCGTTCTCCACGACGTCACCAGCATCGAGGCCGCGCAGAAATCCCGCCGCGAATTCGTCGCCAACGTCAGCCACGAGCTGCGCACGCCGCTCACATCCATCCAGGGCTATGTCGAAACGCTCATCGAGGATCCCACTCCCAGCCCAGAAACCACCCTCGAATTCCTCGGCGTCATCCTGAAAAACGCCAGCCGCATGAATCGCCTCACCGAGGATCTGCTCGCTCTGGCCAGCGTCGAAAGCCCCGACTACAAGCTCAAGCTGCAGCCCGTCCGCGCCGACGTGCTCCTTCAGGACGCCATCGACTCCATCGGCGGCATCGTGGTCGACTCCGCCATGAAGCTCCAGTCCGCGGGCGCGCCCGACGCGCTCGTTATGGCCGATCCCGACGCCATGCATCAGGTCTTCGGCAATCTCATGGAGAACGCCCTCAAATACGCCCAATCCGGCAAGCGCATCCGCGCCGGCGCGCGTCTGCTCGCCTCTGAAGTGCAATTCACCATTCAGGACTTCGGGCCCGGCATCGCCTCCGAGCATCTCCAGCGCATCTTCGAGCGCTTCTATCGCATCGACAAGGCACGTTCGCGCGAGTCCGGCGGCACCGGCCTCGGCCTCGCCATCGTCAAGCACATCGTGCTCGCCCACGGCGGGCGCATCTGGGCTGAAAGCGAACTCGGCAACGGCGCATCCTTCCACTTCACGCTGCCCCTGGCGCCAGTACCGCAATCCGCCCCGCAGCCGGCCCAGCAGCCTGCCTCGCCCGCCACCGTCTGAAGCGCAAACGCGGCCAAACCCGCGCTGGTTTGATAGCACTACCGCCCGCGCCTTCCACAACTCGCCACTCCAATTCCTCATTCTTTTCAACTGCCCGTAACATTTCGCGCAGACAATAGACCTCGGCAGCAATTCTGAAAGGGAGCCAATCGTGAAGAAATCATTACTTGTCGTTGCGTTGTTTGCTTTGGCGCTGAGCGCGCTTCAGGCTCAAACGGTCACAGCCGCTGGCGCCACGTTCCCGTATCCCATCTATTCCAAGTGGTTCACTGAGTACAGCGCCGCCCACCCGGGCGTTCAAATCAACTATCAATCCATCGGCTCCGGCGGCGGCATCAAGCAGGTGTGCTCGGGGACCGTCGATTTCGGCGCATCCGACATGCCCATGACTGACGATCTGCTCAAGTCGTGCGGCGTTAAGCTGACTCACATTCCCACCGTGCTGGGCGCAGATGTGCCCGCTTACAACGTGCCCGGTGTCAGCACTGATCTCAAATTCAGCCAATCTGTAATCGCGGACATTTTCCTGGGCAAGATCACTCAGTGGAACGATCCGCAGATCGCCAAGGACAATCCAGGCGTTCATCTGCCTGACCAGAAGATCATCGTAGTTCATCGTTCGGATGGCAGCGGAACCACTTTCATCTGGACCGACTTCCTGAGCAAGGTGAGCAAAGAGTGGGCCAGCGGTCCGGGCAAGGGCACATCCATTAACTGGCCGACAGGCGTGGGCGGCAAGGGCAATGAGGGCGTGGCAGGCTACGTGCGCCAGTTGCCCGGCGCCATCGGTTACATCGAGCTGATCTATGCGCTCCAGAACCACATCAACTTCGGATTGGTCCAGAACGCGGACGGAAAATTCGTCAAGGCCTCAATCGACGGCGTGACGGCCGCCGCCGCCACGGCCAAGATACCTCCCGACTACCGCGTCTCCATCACCAATGCTCCCGGGCCCAACGCCTATCCCGTCTCCAGCTTCACCTATCTGCTCATTCCCTTACAGCCGAAGAATATGGCGAATGAGAAGATCATGAAAGACCTATTCAGCTGGTGCATCAAGTCCGGCGAGAGCGAAGTTTCCACTCTCTCCTATGCCCCACTCCCTGAGAGCCTCCAGCAGAAGGTCCTCCAAACCATCTACGCCCTGCCGTAACGCTCCGCGAGGGGTCCGGCGCCCGCCGGATCCCTCGTTCCTCCCGCGTCACTCACATCCCATTCCGCATCATCTGTCCTCGCCGCAACTTGCCGCCTCCTCGCGAGGCAAATCTTCAAGGTGAGTACCAGCGCTGAGAGCTAACGGCCAAAAGCTGGCAGCTCGCGTCTTTTGGTACACTCACCAAGGCCCGGGTGTTAGGATTGTCCCCGTTTCCATAAACAGCGCAATGACTCCTGTCGCTCCGATTTCTACGGTCAATGACCTCTTTGTTCGCGTCGCCGCGGCCGCCAATCCGCGCGCCGTTCTCTGGCAGGACGAGTTCGGCCAGTGGCATCCGATCTCCTCTGACCAGATGTACCAACGCGTCCGCGCGCTGGCCACGGCCTTTCTGCGCTTCGGTGCTCAGAAGGGCGACCGCATCGCGCTCATCAGTGAGAATCGCTGGGAGTGGGCCGTCACCGATTTCGCCGCGCTGGCCATCGGCGCCGCCGATGTGCCCCTCTATCCCACTCTCACGGGCGAGCAGATCGCCGAGCAGTTGCGCGATGCCGGCTGCCGCATCGCTGTCGTCTCCACCCGTCAGCAGTTCGACAAGCTTCACTCCGTGCGCGCGCAAACCCAGTTGCAGCTCATCGTCATGATGGACGCACCCGCTCCCGAGGGCGCCATCGCCATGAGCGAGCTGATCGACGATGCCGATGTGCTCGGCCCTCAGCGCGATCCCGTCTTCGACGCCCTCGTTCGCTCCGTTGAACCCCGCGATCTGGCCACACTCATCTACACCTCCGGAACTACGGGCGAGCCGAAAGGGGTCGCTCTCACCCACGGAAACATCGCCACCAATCAAAACTTTGCCCCCGCCGATTTCGACTTCAATTCGACCGACGCCTGCATCTCCTTCCTGCCGCTCTCGCATGTGACCGCGCGCGTCCTCGACTACGTGATGTACAACTACGGCGCGCAGGTGGCCTATTGCTCGCAGTTCGACAAGCTGCCGCAGGCCATGCGCGAGGTCCGGCCCACGGTCATCGTCGGCGTTCCGCGCGTTTACGAGAAAATCCGCCAGGCCGTGGAACAAAAGGCCGGGCAATCGCCAGTCAAAAAGCGGCTGTTGGCGTGGGCCATCCGTCAGGGCTCGCGCTTTGCCGACACGGTCTATGACGGCCGCCAGCCCGGATCGCTCATGTGGAAACTCGCCAACAGGCTCGTCTATTCCAAGGTCGGTGAGGCCTTTGGCGGGCGCGTACGAATCTTCGTCTCCGGCGGAGCGCCCCTCGGCATCGACACGGCGCGCTGGTTCGCCGCCGCGGGCATCGCTCTTTGGGAAGGCTACGGCCTCACCGAAACCTCGCCCGTCATTGCCCTCAATACGCCGCTTCGCCATCGCATGGGCTCCGTCGGCATGCCCTTGTCCAACCTTGAGCTCAAGCTTGCCGAAGATGGCGAGCTGCTGGTCCGCGGCCCCTCCGTCTTCGCCGGTTACTGGCATAAGCCCGCCGCGACCGTCGAGTGCCTCGACAGCCAGGGATGGTTCCGCACCGGCGACATCGCCCACCTCGACGCCGATGGCTTCCTTTACATCACCGATCGCAAGAAGGAACTGCTCAAGACCTCCGGCGGCAAGCTCGTCGCGCCGCAGCCCATCGAAAGCAAGCTGAAGAACAACGTGCTCGTGGCCCAGGCCGCGCTCGTCGGCGATCGCCACAAATTCATCTGCGCCCTCCTCTCGCCCAACTTTGCCGCCCTGGAAGAGTGGGCCCGCCATCATGGAGTTGCGGCCCAGTCGCGCGCGGAGCTCGTGGCCGACGTGCGCGTCGTAGAGCTCTACGCTGAGATTGTCCGTGAAGTAAACGGCTCTCTGGCCAACTTTGAAACCCTCAAGCGCTTCCGCATCGTGGCCGATGAGTGGACGCAGGACTCCGGAGAGCTCACTCCCTCCATGAAGATCAAGCGTCGCGTCCTCACTGCCCGATATGCGGCGGTAATCGCCGAACTTTACGCCGACGAAGCGACCGCCCGCGGCGGATCGGCGAGCTGAGCCGGCCGATCCCTCTGCGCACCCGCCCCTGCTTGTGCCACATTCGCTGCAGGGCCCCGAAGAATGGCGCGCCCCACGCTCCCACCCCGAGCACTGCGCCAAAAATGATCACGGCGTCGATGCTCAGTCTGCCTTCGCGAGTCCAGTAGACATCGGGCTCCAGGCTCAGCCACAAGGCAAACTCGTCCAGCGTGAGCGCCGCGCCCACGCCGTAGCTCACCGCCATCAGCCGTCCCAGAAAGATCGACATCGGCGAGTGCGACCACCCCAGATCGAGCAGCCAGCCGTATCCAACAAAAAGTAAAATCAGAATGCCCCAAACCAGGTGGTGAATGTGCATCCCGCGCACCACCACCCACTGCAAGTGCCCCTCGTGATTCGCGATCCGGTGCACGAGAAGCCGTACCCCGGCAAACGTGATCAGGAAGGCTACCGACGCAATGAACATGCGCTGTTGCGGCCGGTCTGGAATGGTGGCGCGGATCAGGTAGCCCAGTCGCGTCAACTGCAGCAGCACCAGCAGCACGATGACGACCAGGCCGACGAACGCAAGCAGGAATCCAGCGCCACTTTCGGGCATACCCTATTGAACCACCGCCGCCCGGAGCTGACCACAGCCCACGGTCCGCGGTTCACGGTCCACGGCGTTCCCGTGAGCGCGATCACGAAGGCCTTGACAGTGCCGCGATACACTAGAGCCTGCAATGAACCTAGGAACCGGCAGCGTTGTGAGCGAAAATTCGGCCAGACGAGGCCGAGCCCGAAGGCTTTGGTGGATCCAAGGTCGAGGGCGAGAACGAAGTGTGGCCGGATTTTCGCCACAACCCGAAGGGACGAGGCCAGTTTTCCTCATTTCTTCGTCGCTCTTCGCTCCAGTACGTTAAGTTCAGCGCGCTTCTCGCTTCTTGAACTGAGAAAAACTGGTTCCCGTCGCTGCCCGTTCCTAAGTTCATTGCAGACTCTATATGGCGTTAAGGCCGGTGATCCTCCCCGTTTCCGGAACCACTTCACGCGCAGATTGATCGCCCGGCTCAAAGGGCCGGGGAGACACTGCGAGGAGATTCCACGATGCGAGTTGCTTTGTTGACCGGCGGCGGAGATTGCCCCGGATTGAATGCGGTCATTTATGCGACCGTCAGAAAGGGCATCAACCACTACGGCGACGAATTCATTGGATTCCTGAACGGCTGGCGCGGCGTACTCGATAACAATTTCATTCCACTCACCCTCGAAAAGGTTGACGGCATCCAGTTGAAGGGCGGCACCATCCTCCATTCTTCGCGCACCAATGTGAAGAAGATCCCCGGCGGCATCGACAAGGTGCAGGAAGTCCTCAAGCTCAACAAGATCGACGCCCTCATCGCACTCGGCGGCGACGACACGCAGTCGGTTACGCTTTTCTTAAGCGAGAACGGCGTGAACGCCGTCGGCGTTCCCAAGACCATCGACAACGACATCAGCGGAACCGACCAGACCTTCGGCTACGACACGGCAGTCATGATTGCCACCGAAGCTGTCGATCGCATTCACACCACGGCCGACTCGCACAACCGCGTGGTGGTCATTGAAGTCATGGGCCGCGACGCGGGCTGGATCGCCTACGCTTCGGGCATCGCCGGCGGCGCCCACGTCGTCCTCGTTCCCGAAAAGGAAATCGACATCGACCACGTCTGCGCGCTGCTCAAGTACAACTACGATCACGGCAAGCACTACGGCGTCGTCGTGGTCGCTGAGGGCTGTCATCTCCCCGAAGTCGGCCAGGTCATCGGCTCTTCGCAAGTCGACTCCTTCGGCCACGTACGCCTTTCCGGCATTGGCGAAGCGCTCAGCGAGCTCATCGAACAAAAGACCGGCTACGAAACCCGCTCCGTCAACCTGGGCCACACCCAGCGCGGCGGCGTTCCCACGGCCTTCGATCGCCTCCTCGGCCAGCGCTACGGCCTCCACGCCATCGACATGGTGCATCAGCAGAAGTGGGGCCGCATCGCGGTCCTTCAAGGCACCGACATCACCGACATTCCCATCAAGGAAGCCATCGCGACGAATCGCAGATTGGATCAGCGCTTCTTCGACGTGATCAGCGACCTCGAAGCGAAGGTTTGACAACACCCCTGAATAAGTCGGTGTTTTGAAAGGGCACGGCTTCAGCCGTGCCGCAAAGGGCCCTAATCGAGCGGGCTTTAGCCCCTGAGGGAAGGCTCACACCGCGAACTCCACTTATTGGGCCGTTCCCTATCAGCGGGTCAATGAGCGTTCCCTCTGGGCTCGGCCAAGCGCGGCAGCTCGTTCGCGAAGGTATGGAATCGCTGACACACTAACTCGCTGTCCCGCTGACCCGCTGACTCGCTGACCTGCTGACTTGCTAACTCGCCGCACGATGCTCTACCGCCTCTACCAGCCCGCCGACTTCGCCGCGCTCTACGCGCTTGAGGAGCTCTGCTTTCAGCCGCCCATCCGCTACAGCCGCGCGTGGATGCGCCAACTGATTGCCAATCCCAACTCAGCCACATGGATTGCCGAAGACAGCAAAACGATGGCCGGCTTCGCCATCGTCGAGTGGACCACAGTGCCCAAAGGGACCATCGGCTACATCCAGACGATCGAGGTGCATCCCGCGTTGCGTCGCCGCGGCATCGCCGCGGAACTGCTCCACCGCATTGAAGCGTCCGCTCGCGCGGCCGGTGCGCGATCCATCTGGCTCCATGTGGATGTCGAGAATGCCGCCGCGATCCAGCTCTACAGGAGCCGCGGCTATGCGCAAAAGGGCAGGGAAGAGCACTACTACGCACGCCATCGCCCCGCGTTCGTCTACGCCAAGCCGCTGGGTTCCCCGGTCCAGTAGTGAGTAGTCCTTGTTCCCCCGGTCCCTTGGCCCCTCGGGCCCTGTTTCCTTGGTCCCTTGTACCCTTGTTCCCTTGGTCCCTAAGTCCCTGAGTCCCTGAGTCCCTTAGTCCCTGCTTCTCACTGCCCGCCGTCCGCGCTCTTGATGAACGCCGCCACATTGTCGTGGAGCTGCTTCACGCACTCATCGCGCACGTACACCATGTGTCCCGACTCGTACCAGGCGTATGTGATGTTCTTCGCCAGCGACTGCGGAATGGGCAGGTGTTTCTCCTCATACATCGCCGTGAAGAACGGCGTGGCCAGATCGTAGTAGCCGCCATTCACTAGAACCTTCAGCCGCGGATTGGTCTTCATCGCTTCCGCCAGGTCTGAGCTCACATTTACGCCGATGGGATTACCGTTGTGCGCCCAGCCCCATTGCGGCTCAGCCGCATACTGCAGCGGGATATAGGTCATTCCCTCGCCATATTTCAAATCCTGGCGCACGTACTGATTGAAAAGTGCGACGTAAGCCGACGAGATCGCCGTCGACTGCGGATCGTACTGGGCGTTCTCGCTCAGCGGATCGAGATTCGGCCCCGAAAAACGCGTGTCAAGCCGCCCCGTCGTCAAATCCTCCGCATCCTGCAGCGACTTCGCAAACTCCGGACCGCTCACGCGCAGGTTGGCCTTCAAAAGATAGTCGACAGGCAGGCCGATGTACTCGTGCAGCTTCTCCGCCACCTGTTGCTTTTCCTCCGCGCTCACGTCGGTTCCCAGCGCCAGTGCGTGAGCATACGGTCCCATCGCAAAGTCTTCGACGTCCTTCAAAAGCGGCTCCAATGCGGCCGGCTGGTTGGGCAGCTTCTTGTGGTACCACGCCGTGGCAGCAAAAGTTGGCAGCGCCAACTCGTAAGGCAGGTCCACGCCCGGATTGTTTTTGGGATCGTCGATATCGGTGGTGAAGTTGAAGATCTGCGACAGCAGGACGACGCCGTTCACGTCGATGTTCAGCCTGTTTTCCAGCAGATTGGCCAAAACGGCCGACCGCGTGGTCCCGTAGCTCTCGCCAAAGATAAACTTGGGCGAGTTCCATCGTCCGTACTTCGAAATGAACCGTGCAATAAATCGCGCAAACGCATTCGCGTCGCCGTCCACGCCCCAGAATGCCTTCTCCGGTTCCTTTCCCATCAGTTGCCCAAAGCCCGTTCCCGGCGCGTCAATGAAAACCAGGTCGCTCACGTCGAGCAGGCAATTGGGATTGTCGACCATGGTGTACGGCGCCGCAGGCAGGTGGGTGTCGCCCGCCGTCATCACGTGCTTCGGGCCAAGCGAACCCATGTGCAGCCACACCGTCGAGCTGCCCGGCCCGCCGTTGTAAAAGAACGTCAACGGCCGATCTTCAGCCTTCGCGTCCTTTTTGAAGTACGCCACGTAGAACATTCGCGCAACGGGAGTTGCATCTTTCGGGTCCTTGGGCGCGTTCAGCGCGAGCTGGCTTCCCGGCTGCGGTTTTCCGTCCATTCCAAGCTGCGAGTCCTGCGCGTCCGTCGACCCCACTGTGATCGTCCCCGCGATGGCCGTGTAAGCGATGTGCTGCCCGCCCACATCGATGGTGCCCTGCGTCGTTGAATCGGCAGGCGGCGCGGGTTCGGCGCTCTTATCGGAGGTCGCTGGGGTTGCAGGCTTTGCCGCCGTCTTGTCGTCCTGAGCGCGGATCGCAAGAGAAGAAATCAGGAACGCCGTTCCAAGCAGGACGGCAAACCGCCGCAAAAGTGAACTCATTGGACGTTCTCCGGATAGGGAATTCAGCGAAAGGTCAGTATAAAGCGCGCGCTTCGTGCACGGGTCCCGCTTCAGGCCTTCGCGTCTCCTCCGGCGGCTCGCTGACCACGAATCGCTGTCCACTGTTCACTGTCCACCGATCACTGCTTCTCCGTGATCCTCGGCCGGCTCTCAGCCTGCAACTGCTTCGACGCTGCCTCGACCTCGCGGAAGACGCGCAGCAAATTCCCGCCCAGAATCTTTCTGCAATCCTCGGCTGAGTACCCGCGAGCCATCAGTGCCGCGGTGATCTTGGGAAAATCTGCGGGCGAATCAAGCCCCTCGGGCAATTGGCCATTGACTCCGTCGAAATCCGATCCCAGGCCCACATGATCCACTCCCGCCACCTTCGCAATGTGGTCAATATGGTCGATGAGCAACGAGAACGGCGGCCGTGGAATGCGGTCTGCCGCAGCGCGCCGCAGTTTATCGATCTCAGCTTGCGTCGTCTCTCTGCCTTCGGCTTTGTCCTTCGCCTTCAGCGCGTCAATCTCCTTCTCCACCTCCGGCTCCATGGCTTTCAGCGCATTGCGGTAGTCCTCGGAGAGAAACGCGGAGTAGAAGTTCACCATCACCACGCCGCCCTTCGAATTCGGCCCGCCGTAAGTGGCGATGGCCCGCAGCATGTCGTCGCTCATGTTGCGCGGCGCATCGCACAGCGCCCGCGCCGACGAGTGCGACGCAATCACCGGCGCCCGCGAAATATTTAGCGTCCGGAAAAACGTGCGGTCCGACACGTGCGACACGTCCACCATCATCCCCAGCCGGTTCATCTCGTACACCACGTCTTTGCCGAACTCGCTCAACCCCTGCTCGGTGTGTGGCACGCTCTGGTCGTCAATGTCGCCCGAGCTGTCGGCCCATCCATTCGAGTTGGCCCACGTCAGTGTCATGTAGCGCACGCCCAGCGCATAGTATTGCCGCAGCAACCCCAGCGAGTCCTCGATCGAATGGCCGCCCTCGATCCCCATCAGCGCCGCAACCTTGTGCTCGCGGTGCGCCCACTCGATTCCCTCCGGCGACGTCACCAGCTCCATCTGATTGGAGTGCTTGGCCGCCTGCTGCTTCACCGCGTCGATCAACTCCAGTGTGCGGTGCGCATACTGGCCCTTGAATCGAGCCGGATCGACCCAGATCGAGAAGAACTCCGCACCAAGGTTTCCCTTGCGCGCCGTCTCCAGGTTCCAGTTGCCGCCATTCAGCGGATCGCCGAGGTCGAAGTGCTCGTCGAGGATCCGTTGCGGCGTGTCGGCGTGCGTATCGATGACAATGGCGGAGCGATGAACCGCTTCAGGCGTGGGCGCTTTGGGTTTGGTCATAGTGGGCGATGGACTGGCTTGGCTCTGGCACCAGGCCAGGGCCGGAATTACGGCAAAGAGCAGGGCATACACCGGTACGGCGCGCATAGGCTTGCGATGAGTCTATACCAACCGCGCAATTGCCGAGACTCGGCAAGGGCCGTCGGCCCACGCGATCCGCAGTTGCTATTCTGACTCCGGGAACAAGGTGCAATCGGAGGCCGATCCACCAGGTATGTATTCACCAAAATTCAATCAGGTTCACGATCGCGGCATCCTGCTTGAAGCCATGCGCGCGTATTCGTTCGCGACGCTGTTCGGCCCGGCGTCTGGCGAGCCATCGGGCGCAAGCGCCGTGGCAACTCATCTTCCGCTGGTCATCAAAGATGAAGGAGCACATGGCCTTCTTGAAGGCCATTTCGCCAAGGCCAATCCTCACTGGCAGGCGCTCGCCGGACGCGAAACTCTTGTCGTCTTCACGGGCCCGCACAGTTACGTTTCTCCAACTCTCTATGTTGAAGAACTTTCCGTGCCCACGTGGAACTACATTGCGGTTCACGCCTACGGCACGCTCTCGCTCGTCGACGACAATCCAGGTAAAGAGTCGCTACTGGCCGATCTCATCGCTGTGCATGAGCCTGCCTTCATTGACCGCTGGCGTGCGATGCCCGAGGGGTTTCGGCGCACCGTGCTCGCGGGCATCGTCGGCTTTCGCATTCCCATCGCGCGCATCGCAGGCAAATTCAAGCTCAGCCAGAACCGCTCTCCCCTGGAGCGCGGAAATGTGCATGCCGCCCAGTCCGCAGGCTCGTTTGACGAACGGGCTCTGGCGCAATGGATGGAGCGATTATTGGGGCCGAATCCCTAAACCTGACAGCAACCCGCATGCATCCCCGCGAATCCAGCATTTGTTATACTTGCAAAGGTAGCAACCCTGCGGAAGTGGTGAAATTGGCAGACACACCATCTTGAGGGGGTGGCGCCCACAAGGCATGCGGGTTCAAGTCCCGCCTTCCGCACCAAAGATCTTCGCGTCCGGGCCGATCGCCATTGTTCAGGCCTCCGGCACGCATGGAAAGCAGCTTAAGAAATGCAGATTTTCTTTTACTTTGTTGTCGTCCTGCACATACTCGTGTGCTTCTTCCTGATCGGCGTCGTCCTGCTCCAGCAGGGCCGCTCGGCCGATCTGGCCGGGGCC
This sequence comes from uncultured Acidobacteriaceae bacterium, assembly GCA_963832805.1. Classification (GTDB taxonomy): domain Bacteria; phylum Acidobacteriota; class Terriglobia; order Terriglobales; family Acidobacteriaceae; genus Telmatobacter. The sequence goes on from CAWHVN010000014.1 coordinate 125,085, forward strand.
TTCGGCGGCCAGGGTTCGCAGACCGCATTCGGTCCGCGCGCCGCGGCCAACGTGCTCACCCGCCTCACCACCTGGTCGGCGATCATCTTCATGTGCACGTCCATCAGCCTGGTGGTTCTCTTTGTGCGCTCCACCAGCGCGCACTCCGTGCTGGATACGGGTCACACCGCGCCGGCCAGCGCTCCCGCCAAGCCCGGCAAGTAAGCCGGGCAGCGTACCGACGCCGGCGGGGAATTCATCTGCTCCCCTCGCAGCTCTTCGTCTGATACGCGCCCTTACAGCATCATAAAAACGGTCTAGTTGGCTGAATTCTGCCCGGCGCCAATCGATGTGCTGTCTTGGCTGGCGAAGGCAGCCTTCAATTTGGCCGCGGTGCGATTGAGCGCATCTTCATACACGGCGGGATTGTAGTTTCTTCCTCCCTTGATGAAGTCGTGGTCGGCTCCGGGATAGGTAACGAGCTCGAAGGGCGCGTTGCTGGCCTTGGCGCTGGTTTCAATGGCACGCGCCGTCTCGATCAGGCAGCAATTCTCAAAATGGTCGGCCTCGCCGGCGAACATCAGCACCGGGACCGACATGCGCCGGGTAAAACCGGGAAGCCTGGCGGCAAAACCGGTTGCGGGGTACCAAACGACGTCCACCGCGACAAGGTCGGGCCATTCTGAGCCGAGGGCCAGGGCGAACCCGCCGCCGAGAGAAATGCCAACGAGTGCAACTTTACCCGCCAGCGCATGTGGTAACTTCTGGGCGGCCTGAATGGCTGCGCGCAGATTGCCGCCCGGCATTTTTGCGATTTGCCTGCCATCGCAAACGTAGACGTCGTAGCCCAGCGCGGCGATGGCCTCAGAAAGGGACTTGTCGTGCTTGGGGCCCATGATTCCGGAGACGAGGACCACGACGTGACCCTTGCCCTGAGGTGGAGCGATTTCCTCCTGTGCGAGAGCGCATGGGGTAAATAGAACCGTTGCGAGCAGCCAAGCGGCGAGCGAAAGCAGACGGAGCGATGAGTTGGTCATGGAGTTCCTTTCATGGGCCGAGCGCGCTACTGGTAGTTGCCGATGAGGACAAACGGCGCCCAGTAGTATGGATGGGCGTAGCCGAGGGTGGAAGTTTGCGTCGAGGATGGGCCGACGGGCTCGAAGCCGCGGCCGGTATTGGCGCCGGTTGCAGCGGAAGCGCCGTGCAGGAAAGCGAGCTGGGCCTGGCGCAGCGCCTCAGCCTTGCCCTGAGCGGGATTCTTGACCCATCGGTCGTAGAAGTCGCTCATGATGCGGCTAGTCGAGAGGTCGTTCACGTCCCACAGAGTGGCGAGAACGGCTTCAGCGTCCTTTTGCTGGGCAATCATGCCCAGGCTGTCCATCTCGAAGCCGTTGCGGGATTTGTAATCCTTCGCCGTGCTGCACGCTGAGAGGGTCAGCAGCCGCGTTCCGCGGAAGGCGACTGGAGAATTTTCCATCTCAGAAAGGTTCCACTCGAATCCCTTCGCGTCGCCCGCATCGTTGCCGCCCATGAGGAGAAAAGGTTCATCGCCGGTGCCGGCAATGAGGACGAAGTGGCTGGCGATGTGAACCACGGGGAATCCGCTGCCGGAGCCGAGTTCGGTCTTCAATGCGGCCAGCGTGAACTTTTCGTCGGGCAGGATTTTGCCCTGCATGGGGCCGTGCGAGCCGGGGATGGAAGGATCGTGTGCGACCGAGTCCAGCTCGGGAATGACGCCCGGCAGCGCCGGCATGCCGCCGTAGCTCTTCGACAGCCCCATGGCCAGCGCCTTGGGCGCATTACCGCCTTGGATGGGCGCATCCGCGATGTGGCCGTAGCTTTCAGGGGTGAAGAGGACGTTATGGAAGCGCTCGACCAGGTAATGGTTGCCGTCGTAGAGCGCGCCCATGGGCACGTAGCGCAATGCGTCGTCGAGCGACCACAACAGCGTGGGCACGTTATCCTGCGCTCCATTTGCCGCTTCGAGAGTCTTCAACTCGCCTTCAAGCGGCGCCACGATCATCGTGTAGAGCTGGTTCAGTTGCGGCCGCGGATCGGTGGAGGGCGAGCCAATGGCTTTCAGCGCCTCGAATGCCTTGCTGCGAAGATCGGCCGGGGAGACGGGAAGTTCAAACTTCTGGCGCGAGTTCGCCGTGACGACGATCGCGTAGGCGTGATCTTCGCCGAGCAGCAGGCGGATGCCGATCACGTTTTGCCCGAGTTTAGCGAGCGAGTCTTGCAGATAGCTGTGCGCGGAGTCAGCAATGGGCTGGCCTCCGGCGGACTGCTTGTCGAGCTCCGGAATCATCGTATTGTTGAAGCGATCGCGGATTTCCGCTTGCGCCTGCTCCAGGTTCGCGTGCAGCGATTTCAACTGCTCATCGTCGGCGGGAGTGTGTGCGGGGTTGGCCGCGAGCTGAGCGGCTTGGAGGTTCCATTCCTCGATGTCGCGGGCCTTCTTCTCGAGATCGGGCAGCAAGGACTCGACCTTCTGCTGCGCGGGCGAGAGCTTGAGCGGTTCAATGGCCGCGCCGGCGCCCGGACCCGATCCTGGGACGAGATCTTTAAGCTCCTGCTCCTTGAGTAGGTCGAGAATCTGCTCCGCGTCGCCCAGGCGTCCGGCTTCAATCAGCAGCTCGGCCAGCTCGCGATAAGCGCCGGATTTGGATTGCGCAAAGCCAGCCTGGAGGCTCTTGTCCAATCCGGTGATGTTCTTCCGAATCGACTGAAAGGAGTTGACCGCTTCAAAGCCGAAGAAGATGGCCTCTTCAAGGCGATGCTGCTTGCGGAATCCCATCATCAAGGAGGTCTCGATGGCGCCCTCGACCTCCGGATCGCCCACAGACTTTGCCAGGCCTAAGGCGGCGAGAGCGCTGGCCAGGGAACTGTCGGTCTGCTCGAGCGCCGAGTACGACCAGGCGATGGTCATCAGGTCCTGTGCTTCGTTGCGTTGATCTTTCGCCTCGCGCCAGATGGCCAGCGCCTGCAACTCAAGCTTCATTGCCTCCGCGGGCTCTCCCAGATCGGTGTGGTCCTTGCCCATGTTGTTCAGGGTCATGGCTTCGCCGCGGCGGCTGCCGGTTTCGCGAAAGATGGGCAAGGCCTGATTGGCGTAGTCGAGCGCCTTGCGCGGCTGGCCCAGGTCGCCGTAGGCGCGGCCAATGTCGCTCAGCGCCAGCGCCTCACCGTTTCGGTTGCCCACCTCGCGCCAGATCGGCAGCGCCTGGTTGTAGTAATCCATCGCGCTTTGCTGTTGGCCGAGGTCGCGATAGAGACGGCCGATGTCGTTGAGCGTGAGCGCTTCTCCCTGGTGGCTGCCGATTTCGCGCCAGATACCCAGTGCTTTGTTTAAGGAATCGAGGGCCTTCTGTTTTTGGCCGATCTCGGCGTAGGCCGGACCCATATCGTTCAGAACCAGAGCTTCACCCGCGCGCTCGCCACTCTGCTGGAAGACTGGAAGCGCCTTCTCGAAGTATTTGAGCGCTTCAAATGCCTGACCCTCGTCGGAGTAGGCTCTGCCCAGGCCGTCGAGCGTTCCCGCCTCGCCAATGGCACTGGCGTTGACGATGTTGATGTTGGCCGCCGCGGTAAACTTCTCTCGCGCGGCTTCGATTCTTCGTGAAAACCGGCCCGAAGGCCCGCTCGGAGCGGCTTCAGCGGTCACGGACGTGTCTGGGTTGTCGATGTCGTGCCAGATCTCCATCGCGTCGTTCAGATTCTTGAGCGCTTCTTCATGCTGGCCAAGGTTCTCGTACACCCGGCCGATAAAGGTGAGCGCGTTCGCTTCACCGGTGCGCTGGCCGGCTGTTTGCCACAAAGGCAGAGCCTGATTGAGATACGACAGGGCTTTGTCTTCCTGCCCCAGATCGGTGTAGACCTGCCCCATGGTATTGAAGGTCATGGCCTGGCCCAGCGCTCCATTTGCCTGCTGCTCGATGGGAAGCGCTTCATTCAGGCAGTCGAGCGCCTTTTGCAACTGGCCCGATTCACGATAGACCGAGGCCAGAAGATTGAGATAGAGGAGCAACTCGCGCGTTTTGTGACCGGACCTTGCCTTCGCGGCCTCCTGCTCGTACTGCGCGATGGAATCCTTCAGACTTGGGGCTTGTGCGCCGGCAACGGCCAGCAGGCACATTCCGGCTGCGAGGACGGCCACGAATCCGCTCTTGCGATTCATTTCTGATCCACTGCGCGCGCCGTCAGGGTTGCGCAGGAGTTGCCGCTGGCTGCGCTGGAGTTGCCGATGGCTGCGGCGTCGCTGCCGGCGCATCCTTGTTATCGCCTTTGTCTTCGCCCGTATTCGCGGGCTTGGAAGGATGCAGCTTGTGCATCTCCTTGGCGCCGGTCGCTGGGTCCACCACCACCACCTTGATGCCCGAGGCGAACATTCCGGAGGACCATTTCATGTAATAGATTTTCCCTTCGATGGCCTGAAGTCGAACTCTCTCGGCTTGGCCCCTCGTCTGGTTGACCGCCGCGGCGCTGGACATGATGATGCTGGGTCCGTAGTACATTTTTGCCATTCCCGTAACGACGACCGTGCCCGGATCCACCTCAGTCCAGGCGTATTCGCCGTTGAGCAACGTGGCCAGATAGACGCCATTGACATAGAGATGGTCATGAGCAGCGGAGCCGACGGCTCCTCCTGGCCGGTAAATGCAGATGATCGCCTTGCCCTCGGAGGGCGCTGCCGGCATGGGCGGCATCTCCTTGGCAGGCGAAGCGGTTGGGGCAGGCGAAGCGATTGGGGCAGGCGAGGTCGTTGGGGCAGGCGAAGCGGTTTGCTGCTGATCCTGGGCGGTTGGCGCGGCTGGTTGCTGATCCTGCGCAGCCGAAACAAAAGAACAGCACAAGAACAGCAGCGCGCAGCAGGCCAGCAGGAAGGCTGTAGGTATGCGAAAAGCGCTCTCGCCGCGGCGGGTGCCGGCGACAATGTAGATGGTTCCCTTCATGGCAAGTCTCCTCAATCAGATGAACTCCTCGGGGGTGAGGAATTGAATCGGGGACCCGGGTTGAACCATGGGAAGGATACTCGTCTGGAAAACGGAGTCAGTGCGCTAAATCACATGAGCGTGACGAGTTGTGAGGGGATTTTGCGGCGAATGAGCAGCGAGGAATTAAACCTCGGAACCGGGAACAGCTTTTCTGTCTCCAGAAACCTGATCCCCGTCTTTCACACCGGCGGCATCGCATCCACCACCGGAACGCCCGCCGGCGGCGTGAAACGAAAGGTCTGGGCCGGAATCACCGCGTCAGGCTGCTCGTCTGTGAACGCGAATTGAGTAACGGCCCCGTCGGCCTCGTCCACTTCAATCCCCCTGATCGTGCCGTCGCGCGTCACCGTCAGCGCAACCCGCGTCACGCGCTTTTCCTGGCCTTTGGGCTGGCCGCTCAGGGTAAAGCAGCCATTCGGCGCTGCGGCCAGCGTCAGGCCGGTCAGTTCTTTTTCAAGCTGTGTGTGGCCCAGCAGGAAGCGCAGCGGAGAGCGCAGATCGTCCAGCTCACCTGCCGGAATGCGCTGCACCTGCGCATCGCCCTCGGCGTAGAACCACGCATATTTGCCGTCGAGGAGGAAGATCTTCCCTTGCGGAGTGCTGTATTGCCACATCATGCGGCCCGGCTTGCGCAGAAACAGCGTTCCGCTCTCGGTGCGCGTCATGCCCAGCCCCGAATAGCTCTCGCTGAACTCGGTCTTCAGCGACTGCAACCGGTCGTAGCGGCGGTCGACGCGCTGCGCCAGCTCATGCACCGAAGGAAGATTTTGTTGTGCGGGGATCGTTGCGGCGGAAAACAAAACGGCGGCCACCAGAAGGCCGCCGTTCAGCAAAAACCAGCGTCTCTTCATTGGCCAAGCGTCTGCGTGCAGTTCACGCCGCCGGCAGGGTCAAATTTGATTTGCCCCGATTCATCGGTGCAGAAGCCGCGGTCGCCGGTCTTTCCCACCGACTGAGGCTTGGCAATCACGGTGAAACTGTTAAACCGATCCACATTGTTGGCCGTCACCTTGTCCCCGCAGGCGATGGTGAACTCGTATCCCTGCTTGAACCCTGAGGCCAGGTCCGACGGCAGCAGTTGCGCGCTTGCCGCGGTTGGCGGACCCGAGTGCGGATCGCCGCCCAGCGCCTCCAGCGTACAGGCGTACCCAGTGGCGGGAAACGACTCCGCATACATCATCTGAGCTTGCACGATCTTCTGTAGCGAATTCACCGCTGACAAGGCATTCGCTCGTTTGGTGTAGACGCCGATGCTCGCGATGGCCAGCAGAGAAAGAATCGCGATGATCGCCATCACGATGAGCAGTTCCATCAGGGTGAAGCCATTGGACGAATGGAAACGGCGCGCGCGATTGCGGCAAAAGAGCAAAGACCTACAGTTCATTTGATTCCCAAAGCCTCGTGAAACAGGCCGGCTTCCACCGGCCATCTGTCAAGATGCTACAACGTATAGACGCGATTGGGAAATAGATCGCTCAGCACATCAAACGGGAGCGGCTCAGCTTCACTCCGTCCAGCCGCCCCAGCAGCGTGACGGCGATGTTCTCCGGCTCAAAGAGCCGTTGCGCCATCGCCTGCACCTCGCCCGCATCCACCTCTTCAATCCGCGCAATCACCTCGTCGGCCGAGAAGAACTGGTGGAAATACATCTCCTGCCGCGCCAGGTTGGCCATCCGCGCATTCGAACTCTCCAGACCGAGCAAAATGTTGCCCTTCATTTGGTCCTTGGCTCGCGTCAGTTCTTCGGCGCTGATTGAGATCTCCTTCAGGTTGCGGAACTCCGCCAGAATCAGGTCCACCACCTCCAGAGCCTTTCCCGCTGAGGTGCCGGCATAGACGCAAAGGTTTCCCGTGTCGCGGTAAGGGCTCAGGTCGGAGTAAACCGAATAGGCCAGTCCCCTATCTTCGCGGATGTTCTGGAACAGCCTGGAGCTCATGCCGCCGCCCAGCACCGTGTTCAGGATCGATGTCGCGTACCGGCTCTCATCCGTGACCGGCGGCGCGGGAACACCCAGGCAGATCTGCACCTGCTCCAGCGCCTTTTTGTTGCGCAGAATGATCCGCGCACTCGGCTCCGGCGCCGACAGTTCACTGAGCGTCTGGCCTCCGGTGAGCGTGGAGAACTTCTCCGCAACGGCCTCCACAAACCGGTCGTGGTCCAGGTTGCCCGCCGCGGAGAAAACCATGTTCCCGCCGTGGAACCGGTCGCCATGGTAGCCAAAAAGCTGCTGCTGGCTTAGCCGCCCCACCGTCTCCGTCGTTCCCAGGATCGGCTTGCCCAGCGGGTGCCCCTTCCAAAAGCTCTGCGTGAACAGCTCGTGCACCAGCACGTCCGGATTGTCCTCGTCGATCTTGATCTCCTCCAGAATCACGCCCCTCTCGCGCTCGATGTCGGGAAGGGCAAACGTCGGATTCAAAACCATGTCCGCCAGCACGTCCAGCGCGATGGGCACATGATCCGCGAGCGACTTCACGTTGAAGCAGATGGTTTCCTTGCCGGTAAAGGCGTCCAGGTTCCCGCCGATCGAGTCCATCTCCCGGGCGATTCTCTGCGCCGAGCGCGACTTGGTGCCCTTGAAGAGCATGTGCTCCACAAAGTGCGAGATGCCGTTCATCTCCGCCGCCTCGCAGCGCGACCCCGACTTGGTCCACACCCCCATGGCCACCGAACGCATGTGGTCCATGCGCTCGGTCAGCACAATCAGGCCGTTGGGCAGCTCGGTGCGGCGAAGATTTCGTTCAGCGCTCATCGGTATCCATTCGAATTTCGATTGTAGGCCATCGGCAACAACTCGGCTCTCTGTCGGCTCCCGTCAGGTCGTTGCGGAGACCGGCCAGACCCGAGCTCCGGCCAGCGCCACGGGCTATGATGCTCTGAGTTGGCCCTGTCGTGCCCGAAAATTCTGACCAACTCGTTCCCTTAGACCCTGCGGTCTCCCGCAACCAGAACCGCGTCCCGCTATTTGGATTAGATGCCCCTGCCCTCGCCGCGGTTCTGGCAGGGGAGGGGGAGCCACCGTGGCGCGCCAACCAGATCGTTGAAGCAATGTATCATCAATATATTACAGAGATTTCCTCTATCACTACATTATCTCTTGATTTGCGCCAGAAACTGACCATCCATGGCTGGCAAATCGGCCGCACGCAAATCGCCAAAACCTTCCAATCCGCCGACGGAACCGAGCGCTACTTGATCCATTGTCCCGGTCCAAAGGCTGAAACCGTGGAAACGGTTTGGATGCCCGAAGGCGACGATGGCGAGGCTGGCGACGGATCCAATGATGACGCAAAAGACTGGCGCCGCGCCGCAATCTGCGTCTCCTCGCAGGTCGGTTGTGCCGTCAACTGCCAGTTCTGCCTCACGGCCAAACTTGGTCTGCAACGCAATCTGACGGCGGGCGAAATTGCCGGTCAGGTGGTCGCAGTTCTCGATCGCCACGCCGTCCGCGTCGGCCGCGACCGCGTGAATCTGGTTTTTATGGGCATGGGCGAGCCGTTCCTCAACTACGACAACTTCATGGCCGCGGTTCGTTTGTTGGTCCGTGAAGTCGGCTTGAGCCCGCAGCGCATGACGGTCTCGACCTCAGGAATCGTACCGGGCATCGAGCGATTCGCCGAAGAGCCTTCCGATATCCGCCCTAAGCTGGCCATCAGCCTTAACGCGCCCAACGACGAAATTCGCGCCGAGGTCATGCCCATCAACCGCAAATGGCCCATCGCAGCAGTCGTCGACGCAGTGAGCCGCATCCGTCTCCGCCCACACGAGCGCATCACCTTCGAATACGTTTTGCTCGGCGGCGTCACTGACCGCCCGGAGCACGCCCGCGAAGTCGCCCGCCTCGTGCGCCGCACCGGCCTGCCCGCAAAAGTGAATTTGATTGCCTGGAATCCCGGGCCGGACTTCCACTACACGACTCCAAAACCCGAAACAGCAGAGCTGTTCCAAAAAACTCTCATGAATGCCGGCATTCCCGCCTACATCCGCCAGCCGCGCGGCCGCGACATCTTCGCCGCCTGCGGCCAACTCAAGCGCACCGTGGAAGGGCTGGGGTTGAGGGGCTGAAGGACCGAGAAATCTTACTTAGTGAGGACCGTCTACTCTCTCAGCAAGCGTCGCCTGAAGCCATGAGAATTCTCGACAACAAATTGCGTCGATCAAATCCCGCAAATGCTCGTGGGCAGACTTGTCGTGAGTTCCAAGGGACAAGTAGTAGTTCTGTTCCTCATGAACAGCAAATATGATCCACTCGCCCGTAATATCATCGTCAGCCTGAAGACGCATGAAATTACCAACTGCTGCATCCTTTGCTATCGCCGCCGCGTCATTAGCGCTGAAAAACCGTTCCTCTCCAGATGCTTCAGCTTCGCGTACTTTCTGTTTCAGATATGGAATGCCGTAATCTTTTAACCCCCGCTGAACATTCCTTGCAAGGAAGGCCATGCCGGGCTGCATGTAATGCTTGTGCCACAGGCCCTTGAGCGGCGGATGCAGAAACCGTGACGAGGGCCTGAGCCCTGTTCTCTTTTTTCCTTCTAGAGCCTGGATTTCGCGGGCGACCATATGTGGATCGATGCTTCCAGCTTTAAAGCCTCCAAATAGGTGTGCCACAAGCAGGGAGCTGTAGCGCCCAGGTGCTATCTGATCTAGGCGGATCATCTGAATGAGCGCTTCAATTTCGCCAGTGACATCATTGCCTGCATTATCTCTAGCGGCGAATTGCCATCGGCGCTTTGTCTCATCCATGGGACAAGACCCCTAAAAGTTCCTCTGAGATGGCCGGAATTGATGCGGCCAAAGAGTGAGTCTACGCTGCCGCCCGCTCCACTACTTCCAGCACCGTCCCCTCAATCTTCTGCAGATAAGCCACGATCTCAAACAGGTTCTTCGCCTGCGGATTGCCCTTGGCGCTGAACATCCGCATCAGCACCTTAGGAGAACGGCCCAGCGCCTCGCCGAGCTTAATAAACCCGATCGTCCCGTTGATATATTTGCGCAGCACGGATTTTCCGGTTTCAACATCACCGGCGATCATGCAGCCGATGGCCTCCTTGAGAAGCGCGCGCCGGAATCCAGCGCTTTCCTGGAGCTTCTTTCGCAGCGTTTCATTAAAGCTCGTCGTCAGTGCCATGTTCCCTCCCGCTTGCGCTTCTTGAATTCCTGCCAAAGCTCTTTGGCTCGCTCGATGTCGCCTTGTTGACGCTTCTTACTGCCGCCCGCAAGCAAGATGACGAGCTTTTCTCCGTCCCAACCGAAGTAGATGCGATATCCGGGTCCGAAATCGATTCGCAACTCCTGGACACCTGCTCCAACGCTCTTGATGGACGAGAGATTGCCACGCTCAAGACGCTCAAGCGCAGTTGTCACGCGCGCCTGTGCTTCGTCGCTCAAGGCATCGAGCCATTTCAGAAATGGAGTGCGCCCCAGCCGGTCAACATACTGCCGGATCTCGATCACTCTTTAAAGGTACCATAAAAGATACCAGCCGCGTAATCACCCGTAGAATTTCCAGCAAACCCGCCAACTGCTGAACTTAAGCTTCGTCTAACCCCAGAGAAAACGCACAATCCACCCGGAGAAAGGTCAGTGCCATGCAAAGGTATAGCCTTCTTGCCACTCACGGTCTCTTGGTCATTGTTAGCGGCTTGCTTTCCGGTGCTTCTCTGCTGGCCGCCACGCCGAGCTTCACCATTACAGCTACAAACGTGACCGTGTCATCCAGTAGTTCCAGTGGGGTCGGTTCCAGCTCCTTTACGCTGACCTCGGTCAACGGCTACGCGGGCCAGGTCCGCGTCAATTGCAATCCTCCCACTCCTCCGGCCGGGGTGAAGGTGCCCTACTGCGGCTATGGCGTTCCTTCTGGAGCCGCAGTACCGGCGCAGCCGCCCATTACGCTGACCGCGAATGAAGCGGCGACGGGGAGCATTGCCTTTTACAATGCTCCCATCCCTTGTAGCTCCCCTTGCCCCGTCAGCCTGCCGCGGCATGTGGGCCGTCGGCTGCCGCAGGGCCTGGCGATGGCCGGCGCGCTGCTGTTGGGCTTTGGTTTCCGGAGGCGGGCGCGCTGGCTCATGCTCGTGCTCTTCGCAGTCGGCACACTGGCCGGTCTGGCGGGAATCAGCGCCTGCGGCGCCAACAACGATGTCGTGACGCCGGGGACCTATGCCTACACAATCACTGCGACTGATATCAACACGGCCGTGTCCGTTACCACACCGGTCAACGTCACGGTGCCGTAGGCAATTTCAACCTCAGCCAGGAATCGCGCCCGTCCCGCCGCGCGCGCCAGCTTCCCTACTGGCTGGCCGGCATCGCCAGCGGCTTCACGCTTCCGCAGTCCGGGCCCTTGTAGGTCGAAGTCGACTGCATCGTCATGTCAATCGGGCTGGTGGTCGATCCCGTCTGCATAGTTCCCGTCATGTGCATGGTCGTCTTGGTGGTGTTGGCGTCTACAAACGTCGCCTGCACCGTCCCGGTCGCGTTCATCTGTCCCGTACAGACCATGTTCGCGGTCATGCCGGTCGGCGTCATCACGACATTGGTCATCGTGCAGTTTCCCTTGGACGGGCGGGAGTACGGGCCGCCGTATTTGTCGATCATCGCTTGGGTCACGCACACCCGCATCGTTTGCGGCGGGATCTGCGGCATCTGCATCCCAGGCGGCAATTGCACCCCCGGAGGCAACTGCGGCGCGCTGGCCCCGCCCATGCTCATGGTGACCGTCTCCTCCCATAGACCCGGCTTCTGCTTTGACTGGCCCTGTCCAACTGCCGAAAGTGCAATAAGACAAACAGCCAACATCGACGAAACTTGCACCTTGCTCATACTTCCTCCTCGTCGCGCAAGTGAGGAAAGCGCGCACCTCGACTCTACCCCATGCCGTCTTGGGCTGAAAAGAATTTCTTATTGAGGATTTCGTGTCTGACCGGTGCGTTTCCGGGCCAACTCCAACACGGCGTCGGCCACGCGGCTCGCGGTGTGACGCACCACGTTCTCTTCGCTGGCAAAGTCGCCCACGATGCAACGCACGCCTAGCGATTCGATGCGCTTAACGTCGGGCACGATCGGGGCCGCGCCCTCTGCCGCGTATCGCGCCACTGTCTCCGGCGAGAGTTTTCCGGTATTCACGATGGCGTAATCGAAGATCTGCTTCCGCGTGTGCTCGTAGATGCGCTCGATGTGCTCTGAGGCAGTCAGGTTCAGGCTCTCATTGGCCTGCGTCATCAGGTTCGAGATGTAGACCCGCACGCCGCGCGCCGCCCCCAGAGCCGCAGGGATCCCATCCACCAGCAGATTGGTGATCAGCGACGTATAGAGCGATCCCGGCCCCACCGTGATCACGTCTGCGCGCTCGATCGCCTCCAGCGTCTCCGGCAATGGCGCAGGACGCGGCGGATCGAGCGTCAGCTCCACGATGCGCCGCTTGCTCGCCGTGATATTCGTTTCGCCGCGCACCACCGTGCCGTCGTCCATGCTCGCCACCAGCGTGGCATTCGCCGTGGTGGCCGGATAGATTCTGCCCCGCGTGGCCAGAATCTTCGACGCCAGTTGCACGGCCTGCGCAAAGTCTCCCGTGATCTCCGTCAGCGCCGCGACAAACAGGTTGCCGAAGTTGTGCCCCTTCAGCCCATTTCCGCCACGGAAACGATGCGTAAACAGCTTCGCCAGCAGATCCTCTTCTTCGCTCAGTGCGACCATGCAGTTGCGCAGATCGCCCGGCGGCAGCATGTTGAAGTCCTGGCGCAGCCGGCCCGATGACCCTCCGTCGTCGGTCACCGTCACCACAGCGGCCAAATCGGCAATGGCGCAGCGCGCGTCCGCGGCCTGTCCCGGCGCGGAAACATGCCGGCGCAGTCCGCGCAGCAGCGTGGACAAGCCCGTTCCGCCGCCGATGGCCACAACCCTCAGGCCTGGCGCCGGAGGTGAAGAGCCGAGCTCGGGCTTCTGGGCCCGCGCGCGCTCACCTTTTATTTTTGGAGATTTCAAAGCACGCCCTACGGAACTTCAGGATAAAGCAACTCGGTGAAGCGTGGATCGTCCACCATGTTCTGGAAGTCGTTATCGACGCGTGCCTGCAGCCGGTTCTTCGGATTCAGCTCGATGGCCCGTGCCAGGTTGCTCAGGCAGTCCTGCACGCGCCCGGTAATGGCTTCCAGCACCGCCAACCCGTAGAACGCGTAATCCGCGTTGGGATGACCGGTCAGAATGCTGTTGAACTGCTCGCGTGCTTCCTCGTAGTAGCCGGTGTTCAATTGCGAGATGGCGTAGTCGTAGTGCTCCTCGGGCGTCAGGAACGAGAGGCTGCCCTTCTCCATCTGGCGGCGGCACGTGACGATGTACACCCGGCATCGGTCCTGTAGCTCGGCCGGCGCATCGGGAAGCAGCTTCTCCAGCGCGGCGATTGCCTTTTCGTACTTGCCCTGTTGCAGCAGTTGCACCGCGGCCTGGTAGTGCTGAAAGACGGGGTCGCTGGCAATCCGCCCATGGCCGTCGGCTTTGCCGGCCACTGCGGAAGTCTTCTTGCGGCTGGGGGCCGCGGATCGTGCCTCTTGCTTCATGAGTTTTCCACTAGCGCGCATTTCTTTCCCTGCGGAGCCGCTTGACCGGCCGGCAGGGAACTGCTGTCGAGGAACAACGCTGCTTAGGCCATGTTTATACGCACAACCCCGCCGTCCGTCAATGGGGGACCTCAAGTGTGCGGTCAGTCGCTCTTAGAACCTGCGGGTCTGCCGTAGATCGCCGGGTTCAGAGTGGGATCGTTGTACATCTTCATTTGCCGGTAAAGCTTGAAGCGCCGCGTGCCGCCGAGAGTCTCCTGCCACAGCGCATCGAGACACCCGGCGAGATCTGTGCGCTGCTCCTCCAGAATCGCCAGCCGCTCGCGATTGCGTTCCTCGTGCCCCGCTGGCGCATCCCTCCGCTCCGCCTCCTCTCGCGTGTGGTAGATCTTCAGCGACGAAATCGACAGCCGGTCGATGATCAATCCCGGCGACTCGGAATTAAGCGGCGCAGCGGGATTCGGCAGGCCGCGCGCTTCCAGCCAATCCTGAACCGCGCGGTCCAGCCCCTCCACCAGATCGTTGCGCAGTTGGTTGGTCACGTCCACGCGCCGCTTCACGTGGGCAATCTCGGTATCGCTCGCGCCCGGCGCGCGCGCCTCGTCCTCAATGTGCCAAAGGTCGAAGTTCGTTTTGTGCAGGCGCGCCACGAGGCTGAGCCAGTCGCCGCCTTCGGCCGAGGACGATCCGTCCGTCGCCGCACCCGCCGGCCCATGCCACTCCCGCGTCAGTCGATCCTGTAGCGCAACAATCTCCGCCGCCGAAACCATCGCTCGCTGTCCTCTTCCTATCTTGTCCGGCGCTCACGCCCGCAGGCTCCATCGTAGAACGGCGATGATCGCTGCTCCAAGTCAGGTGTCTTTCGCGCGCGGTAGTCCCAGCCGATGCGCTAAACAAAGTCCAGTTGTCGCGGGGTTGTTGCGGCCAAGCGTGGTGAGCTCGCTGGGAATCGAACCCAGGACCCACGCCTTAAAAGGGCGTTGCTCTACCAACTGAGCTACGAGCTCGCAATCAGGCCGCTATCTCCAAACTACCACAAGGTCAGTCTCTCAATTTGAGCGTCTAGGGGCAGGGAATCCACACCTCCGGTTGTGTCCCGTTGCGCTCCGCAACCTGCCGCGAAGCGAAACAAACCATCCTCCGCGCCGCCGCTCGGAAAACATTTTCAGCTCGGTAACCAAAACCGCTGGTACGATGGTACCCGTAGGTCGCCTCGGATGCGATTACAAACGGGGGATAAAAGTCCGCATCGCTCAGAAAATGAGGCATTTCTGGCCTTTTCGATGGCAGGAAAGTGTTAGCTCGGTGGCCGTGCAAGTGTTATTGTTTTGGCAACCGCAGCGCCACTAGGATTACCACTAAGGATTCATCCGCCATCCGGGTTCGCGTTCCCGGTGTTCCGTATCGCAACAGCCGCATCTGGGCTCAGTAAAAATAGGAATTCGTGCATGGCGGAGTTGCAGCGCTAGACCTTGGGATAGATTATGACGGAACGCAAAGGGCAGTCCGACCCGAACGAGCCCCCGGAAGATGTGGCGTCGCTCTACTCCTGGGCGAACTTGCACGGCGCCAAGTACCGCGACTTTTCGGCCTCCCGTGCGCAAACCCGCGAGAAGGCCCGGCAGCGGGTAGAGCAGGCCATGGAAGAGGAACATCAGCGCTCGCAGCAAAGCCTCGAGCCAAAACGCGGCAACGGCGACACTCGCAATGAGGAAACTGCGCCGCAGCAGGCCGCGCAACTGCCGCCTCGCCCCGTTCAACCTGTCGCGCCGCCTCCCGATCGGCCCAGTATTGACCGGCCGCAAACGGAGCATCCCATCCGTGAAGATCTTGCTTCCGCTCTCCGCGGCTTAGCCGTGCCCCCTTCGTATCGCCAGCCAAGCCACGCGCCGCACGCGCCCATGCGCGAAGAAAGCTACGCCCCACCGCGCAACCCATGGTCTGCCTCCGATCCCGCTGAAAGCGCAGGCCGTCCCGCGTGGCTCATGCCTGATCGGACCAAAGTCGCAAGCCCGTCCGGTCTTCCGCCCGCGCCCGAGGATACGCTGCAGGGATCGCGCGAACGTCTGGCCACGCGCTGGTTCGCGCTGCGCTCCGTCTTTGAAAGTAGCGTGCCGCCCACGCAGGCGGCTCCGGCTCCTCTGCCCGCACGTCCTCCGGTGATGGCCGTCTTCTCGCTTGCTGGTGGCGTGGGCAAAACCAGCCTTGTCGCGACATTAGGTCGCGCTCTCTCTGCCCGCGGCGAGCGCGTTCTGCTCGTGGACACCGCAGCCTACGGCTTGTTGCCCTTCTTCTTCGGCGCCGGCGATCAGCGCCCCGGAATGTTGCGCACCTTCAGCCCTCCGGCCTCGAGCGGCGATGCGCCCATTCAGATGATCACGCTCGACCCCGAAATGTTTGGTCCGGAGACCGCGCCGCAGGAGGCACTCACCGCCGAAATCTCCAAGCATGCGCGCGGAGTGGGCCGCGTCATTGTCGATCTGGCCACAGCTTCCGGCGCCACCACGCGCCGCATCATGCGCCTGGCGCCGCAAATCCTCGTTCCCCTCATTCCCGACATGAACTCCGTGGTCAGCGTCGGCTCCATTGACGCGTTCTTCGACCACAACGGCGTCGCATCCGCCAACCCGTCGCTGCCCCACTACGTGATCAACCAGTTTGACGCCTCGCTTCCGCTCCATCTGGATGTGCGCGAAGTGCTCCGCGGGCAACTGGGCGACCGCCTGCTTCCCTTTGTCCTGCGCCATACGCCCGCCGTCAGCGAGGCGCTCGCCGAGGGCATGACCATCATTGACTATGCACCCAACTCCGCCGCGGCTGAAGACTTTTCGAGCTTGGCGAGCTGGGTGAAGAGCCTTTCCGCAGCCGCGACCACAACCTTCCGCGGCGTCCGCTGGAGCGAACGATGACCGCGACTGCGATCTGGCAGGACATTGGCGCTGGCGAGAATCTCCTCACCCGGCTTCTCCGCCTGCTCTTTCTCATCTTGGCCGCGGTGGTTCTCTGCTTTTTGGCTATGGTGCCGCTCTCCTGGGAGCAGCAGGCGGTCCTCGGATTCGTGAGCCTCGTGGCGGCCCTGGCCCTGGCGCGAAGCTCTGACTCCTATCTGGTCACTCTCACCCTCATGATGCTCTCCATGTTCTGTACCTTCCGCTATGGGTACTGGCGCATCGATCAGGTGGTTCGCTTCTTTCAGGACCCCGCCAATCATTGGGGCGCACTGGACGCCTTCTTCATCCTCTGCCTGCTTCTGGCCGAGGCCTACGCCTTCGTCATTCTTTTTCTCGGCTACTTCCAGACCATTTGGCCGCTGCGCCGCGCTCCCGTCGCGCTGCCTGAGAGTCCCGACGACTGGCCGGAGATCGACGTTCTCATTCCCACCTATAACGAGCCGCTCGACGTCGTCCGCTTCACCGCTCTGGGCGCGCTGAACATGGATTGGCCCGCCGACAAGCTGCACGTCTACATCCTCGATGACGGCCGCCGCAAGGAATTCGAGCAGTTCGCAAATGAGGCCGGCATCGGCTATCGGACCCGCCCCGACAACAAGTACGCCAAGGCCGGCAACATCAACACCGCCCTCAAAACCATGTCCTCGCCGCTGGTGGCCGTCTTCGATTGCGATCACGTCCCCACGCGCAGCTTTCTCCAGATGACCGTCGGCTGGTTCCTGCGCGACCCCAAGCTCGCCGTGATGCAAACGCCGCACCACTTCTATTCGCCCGATCCCTTTGAGCGCAATCTCGAGCAGTTTCACATCATCCCCAACGAGGGCGAGCTCTTCTACGGCGTGGTTCAGGACGGAAACGACTTCTGGAACGCCTCCTTCTTCTGCGGCTCCTGCGCCATTCTTCGCCGCGCCGCGCTCGACGAGATCGGCGGCATCGCCAAAGAAACCGTCACCGAGGACGCGCACACCTCTCTGCGCATGCAAATGGCCGGCTGGAACTCCGCCTACATCAACATTCCCCAGGCCGCCGGGCTCGCCACCGAGCGGCTCTCGGCCCACGTCGGCCAGCGCATCCGCTGGGCGCGCGGCATGATTCAGGTCCTGCGCATCGACAATCCGCTCTTCGCTCCGGGGCTCAAATTTCCCCAACGGCTTTGCTACTTCAACGCCGTCGGGCATTTCCTCTACGCCGTGCCGCGCCTCGTCTTTCTCACCGCGCCGCTCATCTATCTGCTCCTCAATCACACCAACATTCCCGGCTACTGGGCCGCTATTCTGGCCTACGCGCTGCCTCACCTCACGCTCTCCAACGTCACCAACTCGCGCATTCAGGGCGAGCACCGCCATTCCTTCTGGAATGAAATCTACGAGACCGTGCTCTCGCCCTATATCCTGTTGCCGACCATGATGGCGCTCATCAGTCCGAAGTTGGGCAGGTTCAACGTCACCTCCAAAGGCGGCGTGGTCCGGCGCACCTTCTTCGATTCGCGCATCGCCCAGCCGTTCCTCGTCATGCTCCTCTTCAACATCGCCGGCCTGCTGGTTGCCATTCCGCGCTTCTTCATCTGGGACACCTCGCGGCGCGGCACGGTGCTGATGAACGTCATGTGGTGCTGCTTCAACGTCATCATCCTCGGCGTCTGCACGGCCGTGGCGCGCGAGCTCATGCAGCGCCGCACCACGGTCCGCATTAACATTGCCACGCCCCTCTCCATTAAGCTGCCTGACGGAAGGTCGATCGCTGCCGAGACTGTCGACATGTCCAATGGCGGCGCTGGCATCCGCCTCAGCGAGCCCCTCGATCTCGCCCCCGACTCACTGGTGTATCTGGCTTTTTCTGGAACCCCGTCGGCCACCCCTCTGCACGCTACCGTGGTTTCCTTGGAGGAATCGGTGCTGCGCGTTAGCTTTGAAAATCTGTCGATCGCTGAACAGGAAGTTCTGACCATTCAGCTCTACTCCCGCGCCGACTCCTGGCTCGGATGGGGCGAGTCCCGCGAAAGCGACAATGTGCTGCGCAGCCTCGGCCGCATCTTCCAGATCTCCATGCGCGGCCTCATGGCCACTTTTCTCAGCATCTTTGGCCGCGAAGAGAAGGCCGCCCGCAAGTCCACCTCGCTCTCCATCGCTCAGTTGGGAATCATCTTCCTCCTCGCCGCCGCGCTCACCGCCGCGGCGCCAAGGGTTCTGGGTCAATCGCCGCATCCGTCCTCTAACCCCGCTAGCCCTGCTAACACCGCTAGCTCCGCTAACACCGCTAACCCACCTGTCCCTCCCGGCCAATATCACGACACCTTCACCCTCGCCGACGCGGGCTCGCCGCAGATCGAGCTGCACTCCATCGACCGCCAGCACAACATCTACTTCACGCTGCCGCAAACGCACGTGGTTCGCACCGCTACCATGCACGTCTACTACGCCTTTTCTCCCGCTCTCATTCCGCAGCTCAGCCATCTCAAGCTCATCCTGAACGGAACGCTCTTCGCCACCATCCAGCCCACTCCGGGAAAGTTTGGAGGCTCTGACCCCAGCGACCAGCAGGCCGACTTCAACATTCCTCCCGAGCTGCTCGTTCACTCGAACACGCTCACCATCGAGTTCATCGGCCACTACACCATGGGCTGCGAAGACCCCGCCAACACCTCTCTCTGGGCGCGCGTACAGCGCAACTCTTATCTCGACATCCGCGGCGACCTGCTGCCGCTCGCCGACGATCTCAAGCAGCTTCCCATCCCCTTCGTCGATCCGGCCGTCATTCAACCGCCCAGCATTCCCGTCGTCTTTCCCGCGCAGCCTTCCTTCAAAGCCATTCAGGCCGCGGGCATCGTCACCAGCTACTTCGGCCTCGTCTCCGAGTCCCGCCCGGTGCGTTTTCCTGTGCGCATCGGAGCCATTCCGCAGGGCAACGCCATCGTCATCGCCGAGAACGCCGCCAGCCTTCCTGCCGGCTTGAATCTCTCCGCCGTCAACACGCCCACCGTGGCGATGCGCACCAACCCCAACGATCCCTACGGTAAACTTCTCATCGTCACCGGCTCGAGCGCCGATGACGCCGTCATCGCCGCTCAGGCCATCGCGCTCCACAGTGACATGCTCAGCGGCGCGCAGACGTCCATCGACAACCTCACGCTTCCCGCCAGGCAGGCCCCCGACGCCGCTCCGCGCTGGGCGCGCACCGACCAGACCATCCCCTTGTGGGACTACGCCAGCTCCGATCAGTTGCAGGGCGATGGCGCCGCTCCGCTCAACGTCTACTTCCGTATTCCTCCCGATCTCTACTTCGACGCAGGCAGCTCCGATACCAAACTGCACCTCGTCTATCGCTACAACTCCATTCCCATCGGTCCCATCTCGAGCCTCCAGGTGAGCATCAACACCGCGTTCCTCGGCTCCACTCCGCTCACCCCAGGCCAGGACACCTCGCGCACCACGCAGACCGACGTCGCCGTTCCCGTCGTCAACCTGCGCCCGTTCTCGAACACGCTCTCGTTCGACTACACCTTCCAGCTCGCCCGCAAGCAAAACTGCGACGACACCACTCCCATCAACGTCCAGGGCGCAATCCTGCGCGACTCCTATCTCGATCTGCGCGGTTATCCCCACTGGACGCCGCTGCCCAACCTCGAAATCTTCTCGAACGCCGGATTCCCCTTCACGCGCCTCGCTGACCTGAGCGGAACCACGGTTGTCCTTCCGCCCACGCCCACTGAGCAGGAGATCGAGACCTTCATCACTCTCATGGGCCACTTCGGCCGCCAAACCGGTTTTCCCGGCCTGCGCGTCACCGTCGCCGGCCCCGACGCCCTTCAAAACGGCGCAGCCACCGATTTTCTCATCATTGGCGCCGGCGATGACCAGCCCGCCTTTTCGGCGCTCGGCACTCATCTTCCCGTCTCGCTCGGCAGCGGGCAGATTCAGGTCCACGACACGCAGGGCTTCTTTGTCGCGCTCCTCCACAACGCGTGGTGGAAGCTCCGCTCCAACGACCACACCGAGTCCGGCAGCCTCACCGCCGGCGGCACGCCCGACGCCGTCATCGAAGGCATCGAATCTCCCTACGACATCGCCGGCAGCCGCAGCATCGTCGCCATCCACCTCAAAGACACTTCCACCTTCGAGCCATTCATCAGCACATTCCTCAATGTCCAGCAGTCCAGCGCCGTCTCCGGCTCCGTCTCGGTCCTCCACGGAACCGAGTTTCAGTCCTTCCGCCTCGGCGCCGAGGTCTATTATGTGGGAGTGTTGCCGTGGTGGACGCAATTGCGCCTGTGGGCCGCGGAGTACCCATGGCTGATTGCGGTTGTGGTCGTCGTCCTGGCGTTCCTGCTGGCCATCTGGACCCGTCAATGGTTGCGCTCCAAAGCCAGAGCCCGCCTCACGATGACTGAAAACTAGCCGCTCGGGCTGCTCGTCGCTGGAATCCAAGAGCAACTGGCCACCGGCTACCGGCTAACAGCTTTTAGCTGCCTCTCTGTGGAGAAACTGTACGATGGGCCATTCGATCGCCGGGTCAGGGAAGCCCTTTTTCCTGATCGCGGTTTTATCGGTGCTTTGTTTCACCTGTGGCTGCAAACAAGGCCCTTGGCAGCTCTGGCACGCCTATTCGGCGCGCTTCATCGACTCCGAATCCGGCCGCGTCGCAAACGGTCCCGTCTCTGATCCCACCGGCGACCAGCACACTACCTCTGAAGGACAGGCCTACGCCTTGTTCTTCGCCCTCGTTGCCAACGATCGTCCCACCTTCGACCGCGTCCTTTCGTGGACCCAGACGAATCTCGCCGCCGGCGATCTCTCCACCCACCTGCCCGCATGGCTTTTTGGAAAAGACAAAGACGGCGCGTGGAAAGTCCTCGACCCCAACTCCGCCTCCGACGCCGACGTTTGGATCGCCTACTCTCTCGTCGAAGCGGGCCGCCTCTGGAACTCGCCCGCCGACGCCGCGCTCGGCCGCGCCCTCATGGCCTTAATCGCCAAGAATGAAGTTGTCGATCTCCCCGGCTTCGGTCCCATGCTGCTCCCCGGCCCAACCGGCTTCCAGCACGGCAACAACTTCACGCTGAACCCAAGCTATCTTCCGCTCTTCATCTTCAATCGCTTCGCGGCCATCGATCCCGCCGGCCCCTGGCACGCGATCGCGCAAAATATTCCCCGCCTCTTGCAGCAGAGTGCCCGCCACGGCTGGGCTATGGACTGGGTCGAGTACGTCCCCGGCGACGGCTTCTACCCCGCCCCACCGCCCACTCCGCCGCCATCGGCGGCGGCCGCAGTCGCCGCTGCCAACAATCCCGCCGTCGGCAGTTACGACGCCATTCGCGTCTATCTCTGGGCCGGAATGATCTCGCCCGCCGATCCCTCTCGCGCTTCCGTCCTCAACGCCGTGCCTGCGATGAGCGCCTGGCTCGCCAATCACGACGTGCCTCCTGAAAAAGTCAGCCAGGACGGAATCCCCGAGCCGAATGACGGCCCAATCGGTTTCTCCGCCGCCGTTCTCCCCTATCTCCACGCCTTTCCCGATCTCTCCCAGGCCAGCGCGCGCCAATTGATACGCCTGAGTGCGCAAAAGAATGGAAATTCGGGATTGTATGGGAGAGACAAAGCGTATTACGATCAGTGTCTTGCTCTGTTTTCTACAGGTTTTCTTCAAGCCAGATTCCGGTTTGGTCCGGGGGGCGCACTAAACGTAGAATGGAAGCGCGAATGAGGGTAGGCTGGGGAGCTTGGAAAGCGGGTTTGATCGTAGCGGCCTGCCTGGTGCTGACGCTTCCGCTGGTTCGCGCTCAAAAGTCCTCCGTCGCCAACTCCGTTGAAGCCGCTCGCGCCAGTCTCGCTGAAAAAGCCCGCGCCCTCGAGGCTCGCGGACGGCCCGACATGGCCATCCAACTCTGGCAGCAAATTCTTCTCTCCGCCCCGCAGAACACTGAAGCCTTAGCCGGCCTCGCCAAAGATTACAAGCTGATTGGTTCGAACGACCTGGCCAATCAGACCCTCGATCGTCTGCGCGCCGTCAACCCGAATGACCCCAATATCGCTCGCATTGAGACCATGTCGAGCTCGAGCCAGCAGAACCAGCAGCTCACCGAGGCTGGCGAGCTCACGCGCCAGGGCCGCAATGACGACGCCATGCGCATCTATCGCCAGCTCTACGGCGATCAGCCTCCCAACGGCGACATCGCTCTCGCCTACTACCAAACGCTCTACGGAACCGCCAGCGGCAAACAGGCGGCCATCACAGGCATGCGCGCCCTCGTCGACCGCAACCCCGGCGATCCGCGCTACGTCATCGCCCTCGGCGTCATGCTCACCTACGACCAGCGCACTCGCGCCGAAGGCATTCGCATCCTGCAGGCGCATCCCTCCGATCCCGGTGCGCAGGCCGCACTGCGGCAGGCGCTCATCTGGGACTCCGCCAATCCCGCATCCGCCGCCGAGCTGCGCGAGTATTTGAAGTCCCACCCGCAGGACACTGAAGTCGCCACGCATCTCAAACAAAACGAAGCCCGCCTCGCGCAGATGAACTCCGGAATCGCGCGCACTCCTGCCGAGCGGGCTGCCTTCGCGGCGCTCAACGCGCGCCGCCTCGACGAGGCCAACCAGCGATTCACCGAGCTATTGGAAAAAGATCCAAACAACGGCCGCGTCTTGGCCGGAATAGGCTTCCTCCGCATGAGGCAGCAAGACTTTGGCTCGGCCATCACCTACTTCACGCAGGCCGAGCAAAACGGATACAAGGAAAAAATCGTCGCCGATGCCCTCGCCACTTCGCGCTTCTGGTTCACCATGGGCGGGGCCACGCAGGCCTTCAGTCAGAATCAGTTCGACGTCGCCGATGCCAAATTCCGCGCCGCCCTCGCCATGAATCCGCGCAGCACTGAAGCTCTCAACGGCCTTGCCGGCCTCTACATCAAAGAGCAGCAGTACTCGACCGCCGCTTCCGTCTACCAGTTGCTCCTCAAAGTCCAGCCCGCTTCCTTCGACGGCTGGCGCGGCCTCTTTCTTGCCAACGCCCGCGCCGATCAGAACTCCCAGGCCCTCGCCATCGCTGCTCGCTTCCCGCCCAGCGTTCGCGTTGCCCTCAACAAAGATCCCGAATACCTCCGCACCCTCGCCGCCATCTATCAGGCCGAGGGCCGCACCGCCGACGCCGAACGCACCCTCGTTCTCGCTCTCGCATTGCCGTTCCCCGGCAACGGCAGCACATTGCAGGTTGACACCAAATTGCAATACGCCGGCATTCTTATGGAGGCCAGGCGTTTCCCGCAGGCTGCCGCGCTCTACTCGCAGGTCGTCGCAACCGATCCCGCCAACGTATCCGCATGGATGGGCCTCGTCAGCGCGCATCATGAGCTTGGTCAGGACACGCAGGCCATCGACGACGTGCAGCGGATCCCCGCCGCCACCTATGAAACCGCGCTTGGCGATCCCGGCTTCCTCTCTGAGCTCGGCGCAATCTACCAGCAGGCCAACCAATTTGACGTGGCTCAGGGAATGCTCGAGCGCGCGGAAAAACTCTCGATCGCCGCCGGCCATCAACCCTCCGTCGCGCTGGAATTACAGTTGGCCGCCATCAATCTGCTGCGCAACAACACCGATCAGGCCTTCGCCATCTACCAGCAGATTCTCACTGCGCATCCTGACAATGCCGCTGCCTGGAAGGGCCTAATCTCCACGCTCGCCGCCACCAATCGCAACTCGCAGGCGCTTCAGCAGCTCGCGCAGATTCCCGCGCCCGTCCGCACCCAGCTCGAATCGGACATCGATTTCATCCAGATCGAAGCCAGCCTCTACGCCACCACCGGCGACACCAACACCGCTATCGCCTTCATGAATCGCGTGCTGGCGTACTACGCCAAGCTCAAGCAGCAGCCCCCGCCCAACATCGACATTCAGAACGCATGGCTGCTCTACAACGTCGGCAACGACCGCGCTCTTTACACCGCGCTCATGCGCATCGGCGGCCGCAGCGACCTCTCGCTCGCCCAGCGCGAGACCGTCCAGAACATCTGGGCCCAGTGGAGCGTGCGCCGCGCCGCCGCAGCCATGGAAAACGGCAACGCCCGCCGCGCCGTCGACATTCTCGACGCCGCATCGCAGGCCTTCCCTAACAATCTCACCGTGGTCAAAGCTGTGGCCGGCGGCTACGCGCGCGTCGGCCGCGCCAAAGAAGCGCTGGCCATCTACAAAACCATCCCCATGCAGGACGCCTCCGCCGGCGACTTTGAAGGCGCCATCGGCGCGGCTCTCGCCGCCAACGACAAGAATCAGGCCGAGCTCTGGCTGCGTCAGGCCCTCGATCGCTTCCCCCGCGACTCCGCCGTTCTCTCACTTGCCGCGCGCTATGAGCAGGCCCGCGGCGACAACGAGCGCGCCGCCGACTACTATCGCGCCTCCATCGCCGCCATGCCCGCCGTCACGCCCGTCGATCGCCTCGCCCACGAGCTCGTCTACCCCGACACGGATCTGCAGCCTCATCGCGCCGTCACCGCCGCCGACCTCCAGCACCTCCTCGACCCCGACTACACGCCCTTCGACAAGACCACCAAGCTCCCGCCTCTGCCCGCCTACGGCCCCGATCCCTACGAAGGCAGCGCGCCCGTGGTGCTCCCTCAGGCGCAGCCCGCCTCGCGAGCTCCGTCCCCCGTCAACGCTCAGCCCGATTCGCACGACCTGCCGCCGCCACCGGTCCCTCAGTCCTCAATCGAACATGACTCTTCGGCCCCAAGCGCCACATCGAACGCGCCTCATCTCATCCTCGCCTCCTGGACCCTCGCCCGTCCCCGCGTGAGCCCTTGGCGTGCTTCGCTTCGCAGCGACTTCGCGCCCGCTGCCGCCCTCCAATCGGCCGCTCCCGCCGCCCCGCTCGAAATCACTCTCACCCCTCCTCACTCCATGGCCTCCGACGCGTGGAAGGGCCTCGTCTTCTCGCTCATGGCCGCCAACCGCAACGCCGAAGCTCTTGTGGAGGTCAACAAAATTCCCGCCCCCACGCGCCGTCTTCTTGAGGCCGATATCGAATGGGTGCAGGCCATCGCCAGCCTCTACGTCGCCATCGGCGACGCGCCCCGCGCCGACGCCTATGTCCATCGCGTCGAAACCTTCTATCTCCTTCACCGCGCCGCCGTCCCCGCCGCGCTCGAAATCCAGCACGCTTGGCTGCTCTACAACCTGCACAGCGACACCGCGCTCTATCCCGTCCTCACCGCCCTCGACGCGCGCCCCTACCTCTCCGCCGATCAGCGCCAGCAGATCCAAACCCTCTGGGCCAGCTGGGCCGTCCGCCGCGCCAACCAGGCCATCGCCGGCGGCCAGCCCCTCCGTGGCGTGCAGATTCTCGAAGCCGCCCTCCAGTCCTACCCGAATGACCTCGACGTCCGCTTCGCCGTCGCCGGAGCCTACGCCCGCATCGGCCGCTCACAGGACGCGCTCGCCCTCTACAAATCCATCCCCATGAACCAGGCCGCCTCGGGCGACTTTCAGGGAGCCATCGGTGCCGCCATCTCCGCCAAAGACATGGCTCAGGCCGAAGTCTGGCTTCGCTTCGCGCTCAACCGCTTTCCCAACGACCCCAACATCCTCATCCTCGCCGCCCACTTCGAGCAGGCCCGCGGCAACAAGCAGCGCGCCAGCGAGTTCTACCGCGCCGCCGCCGCCGCCGCTCCGCCCGGCTCTTCCATCTCGAACCCCGGCAGCGGCCTCGCCTATCCGCCCGGCGCCTCATCCGCCCCCGGCGACGTCAAGCGCCTCCTCAACCCCAGCCTCGACGCCCAACCCTCGCCCGATCAGCTCGCCCCGCTGCCTTCTTACAAATCGCCGTCTTCGCCGCAAGCTACGCTGCCTCCGCTGCCCACCGCGACCCCCACCGCGATCGTCACAGCAACAGCGCCCTCCACCAATCCGCTGCCGCTTCCGTTCGCATCGAATCCATCTTCACAGCAGGGAACTGCGCAACCCACGCCGCCGGTCTACGTCGCGCAGGGTCCCAGCCGCAACACCGCTCCTCAGGCTCCGGCCCTCATCGACCAAAGCACCGCGCCTGAAAACCAAACCCAGCCCGTCGTTCGCCCCGCGCTTCCGCCCGCCACGCCGCTCACCGGCCGCGTGCATCTCCCGCCCTCTGAAGAGAACGTCAACTCCACAGCTCCAGAAGAAGCCGAAATTCCGAACCCTCCCCAGCCAGCCGCGAACGTGCAGCCTTCCGCTCCGTCCGCCAACCTTCGCCTCAGCTCTCAGCCCATGAACATCCTGGCCGCGCAGGCTCAAGCACGCTTCGCCGCCGAGACTGACAGCCAGCTTACTCAGGGCTCCGCCACGCTCATCCACGCCATCCCCAACGCCACGCTTTCGCAAACCAACTCGCCCGCCCGCCCGCCCGCCGCGCCTGCGCAATCCAACTCGCCCTCACCCGCGAACTCCGCTCCATCCGATCGCGGCACCTACAACATCGCGCAGTACACGCCCTCCGCGCAGGAGGCAGCCTCCGGCGCATTTTCCGCGCCGCAGCAACAGCAACCCGCGCCGCCAGCGGCCACACAAGCCTGCCAGCCCGCCGCGTCCGCCTGCCCGCCCGCCAAGCCCGCGCCCGCCATCGCCCCCACCAAACACAAGCGCCCCCGCAAATCCGCGAACGAATCCGCCCAGCCGCAAAACCAGCAGCCCGCGCAAACCCTCGGCAACGCTCCCCTCGGCGGCGGCGCGCCCGAATCCTCACCCTCCACGCAACCCACACCCCCCGCCGAGGCCCAAACACCGCCCGCGCAGCAAGCCCCACCCGAAACCACCACCGGCACGGGCCTCTCCGACGAAGAGCTGCAGCAGCGCAATCTCCCGCCGCTCCACGGCCCCTGGATCCGCATCCAGCGCCAGGCCAATCCGCCCAGCCCGCGCGACCTCGCCGAACAGCAGCTCCAGGCCATCGAGAGCAGCTACAGCGGCTGGCTCGGCCAAACCTCTCTGCTCAACTACCGCAATGG
Organism: uncultured Acidobacteriaceae bacterium; assembly: GCA_963832805.1. GTDB lineage: Bacteria > Acidobacteriota > Terriglobia > Terriglobales > Acidobacteriaceae > Telmatobacter. The sequence goes on from CAWHVN010000014.1 coordinate 152,531, forward strand.
CGCGCCCGGCTACAACCAGCTCGCCGCCATCGAGTCGCCCTTTGAGGCCTCAGCCCCCCTCGGCTATCACGCCCGCATCACCGCCATCGCCCGCCCCGTATTCCTCGACTCCGGCCAGGCCGACGGCACGGCCACCATGTCGGTCACCGAATCCCAATCCGGCGCAACCTGCCTCGTCACCATCCCCGAGCCCATCGGCACCTACACCGCGGGCCAGAACTTCACTCCCTGCACCTCGCCCTCGCTTACCGCGCTCGTTCCGCCCGCTCAGCAAAACTCCTTCGGCCTCGGCGGCGAACTCCAGCTCACCTTCCCGCATCTCACCATCGCCGGCGGCTACACGCCCTTCGACTTCCTCGTCTCCACCTTCACCGGCCGCTTCCAATGGCAGCCCGCCGGCGGCCCCTTCACCTTCAGCCTCACGCGCGACTCCGTAAAAGATTCGCAGCTCTCCTACGCCGGCCTGCGCGATCCCGCCGGAAACACGCTCTCCACCCTCGGCCAAATCTGGGGCGGAGTCGTCGCCAATCAAGGCCTCGTCCAGGTCTCCCACGGCAACGCCGAGTCCGGCTTCTACTTTGCCGCCGGCGGCCAGTACCTCACCGGCTACAACGTCGAGCACAACGACCGCGTCGACGGCACCGGCGGCGCGTACTGGCGCGTCCTCGCCTCGCCCGAGTTCGGCAACCTCACCCTCGGCGCAAACTTCTTTGCCATGCACTACGCCAACAACCAGAACGCCTTCACCCACGGCATGGGCGGCTACTTCAGCCCGCAGGCCTACTTCCTCGCCAACGCGCCTCTCTCTTGGCAAGGCAACTACGGCACCCGCTGGCACTACAACGTCGCAGGCGCGTTCGGCGTGCAGGCCTTCCAGGAAAACTCCACTCCCCTCTGGCCTCTTGCTGGCGACAAGCCTCTCGAAACCAGCCAGAACAACCCCCTGCTGCCCAACCTCACCAGCGTCAGCCCCAACTACGACTTCCACAGCCAGGTCGCCTATCAAATCGGCACGCATTGGTTCACCGGCGCATATCTGGCCGCCAACAACACGCGCAACTACTCCTTCGCCTCCGTCGGCTTCTTCATCCGCTTCATGTTCCGCGAGCAGCCCTCCACCGCCGCAGCCCCCACCGGCCTCTTCCCCGCCGACGGCCCCCGCCCCTTCACCGTCCCGTAAGCGATTTCTTCATCCGCACAAACCAATGCGGGTGCCCCCGGTCCCTCGCGCTTGGGGACCGGGGATGGCACGTTGGCTTCTCTCGGCCTGTTATCCTGAGGTCGCCGCGGCGACCGAAGGATCTGCGGTTGCTTTTCGCCCCGCGCGCTGGACCCGCCGGGTGCCCCATCCTTCGCTTTTTTCCGGCGAAGGGTGGGATAGCACGAACCCACGCCGGCCAGTCCTGTATCAGGGCTTGGCTTCAAAACCTGCCCTGAGCGAGGTCGAAGGGTGCCGAAAGTGCTCCCCAAAAAGGTGATGGCCTTTAACCCCTGAGGTCGGCGCCCACCACTCTTCTTGAGCTCCGTCCCCGCTGATGAATGGTGAGGTTGGATCCTTCTTGCTCGCTCGACGGTTGCCTATACAAAACTCAGGTAGAGCAAAACCAGGCCCAGGAGACAAGCAACGATGCCCCCGAAGATGAGCACGGTGTCCTGATTGCACTTCCGGTAGAGCGCCGCGGCGGGGCCGGGTAGGAAAAGCAGGAAGGCTCCCTTAAGGATCGTGAGCCATCCAAGAATTGTGATCAGCAAGGGCAGACCGGATGTCCACGCGTTATTCATTACGACGATCACGGCGCCCAAGGTGACGATGACAAAGCTCCACGACCACACAAATCCGCGGTCCTGGGTTACCTTTTCAAGAGCAGCAGACACGCTCTTCCGGTCGATGGCCGCCGAGAGGCCCATGATCGCAAGAACGGTTCCCAATACCCGCGCGATGGCGATTGCGGTATTCATTGGAATCTCCATTTTGAACTGAAATTTGCAGCGATTATAGGCCCGTTCGCGCAAATTGCAAGACCAGCGAGGAACTTCCAATGTAAAATTCTCGCGATTCGCCGTCGATTCCGCGTGAACGCAAACTCGCCGTCTCGCCCTACCCCTTCTTGTTCCCTTGTTGCCTCGGTCCCTTGGTCCCTGTTTCTTTCCACCCGTGGAGTATCATTTCAACACTGCGGAATCGAAAGGAGATTGCGCTATGAGAACCGATCGTTGGCTGATTGCCTCCCTGGTGCTGCTGGTCTCAGGCTTGTGGATCCTTTTTGCTTGGTGCCACGGTTCCGTGGGCCTCAGCTTCGCCTATCCCCTTGCCGGAACCAAGCTCACGATCGACACCACCAGCACCGGCGGCGTCGTGCTCCTCGGCATTCCTCTGGTCATCTTCGGCGTGCTGTTCATGCTCATCGCGTTGTTCGCCGCTTTTCTCGCCCAGTTCCGCCTGCCCGTTCGCCCCAGCAAAACGGCAGAGCCAGCTCCCTCGACATCGGTACCCAAAACGAGCTGACTCGCGGGTTGCCCCATCCTTCGCCTTTTTTCTGGCGAAGGGTGGGATAGCACAAACCCAATAGTCGGTTCTGTCATCCTGAGCCAAGTCCGCCGTGGCGACGGAAGTCGAAAGCCTGCCCTGAGCGGAGATCGTCCGCCGCGGCGGACGATCGGAGTCGAATGGGGATTTACTTTTGAGGTGCGCCGATCGGCAAAAAATCAACGGAGGGAGCAGGGGCCTTCAGGCCCCTGAAACCGGCCAACCGCGATTCCGGCCTTCAGGCCCGGAAACAACCGGCCCACGTGTCAATCCCCGCACTCGCCGCTCCGCACTGCAACCCCCTGAAAACACTCTTTAAAAATCCTTCCCCAAGTTTGCCGATTAATTCCCCGAAGCTGCGCACAATGTCTGTATGAGTGCAAAATCACTGCATCCGCGCAAGATTCAGGGCAGGGAATCCGCGTCCGGCCCTCTTTCAGCCCGGACGCAGGCGGCGCTGATCACGAAATCTTGATCCCTAATCTCGGAACCTGGAACAGAATGGGCCGAGCACACCGGAGAAACGCCCTTAACTCCCGTGAATCGGCATACTTACGAGGGCAATAATATCGCTGACTGACCTTGCCTTGCCTTTCCCCCCTCGAATGGGTCATTACTTTTTCCTAATGGCTCGCGGGCGGTAGCGGCGAGGAATCTGCTATGGCATCCTAATGCCGAGAGTATGATTGGACGAAAAGAAGGGTATGGGGGTAGGAAGCAATGGCTACGCCATCCGAATACGACGCCGGCACACTAACCATTCCCTATCGATATGATCCGGGAGTTGGGCGGAATCGCAGCATTTCGTACTTCGTGGATAATCAGCTTCACCAGAGCCTCTTGAGCATTCAGAATGGTGGCTCCGCTAACCATCAGGGCCTCGGTATCTGCGACGCTAATACCGATGTAGGCAGCGAATACGGAAGCGATGTTCTCTCGTAGCCGCCTGACGATCTTGTGCTGCTCTTCAAGTTGGCTCTCAATAAAATCGACCCGCTCATAGTGCATTGATACGCCATGAAACAGGAAAGAAGCGTTTGCATTGGCATATCGTGTTGAGCCAGCCGCAAAGATGACGTTTGCAATTGAATCAGTTTGACCAATATTGTGTGTCGTGATCGGAACTGGCAGAGATTTCATAAACGCTGCAAGATTCAATCCCTCTGAAACATTGCCGCCGCCTGACGATATCAAAAGGTAAATTTCGTCCCCAGCGTTTGCTGCATCTGTCAGGGCCGTCCTTAGCTTCGCGCCCTGAGCGGTCTGGACTTCGGCGGTGAAAACGATGTACTGGGTCATGGTGGCCTAAATTATACGGGCTCGATGCCCCCTCCTGGCGCGAGCATTTCATCAGTCGGAGCCGGTAAAGCTGGTTGGATCTCTGGAGGTGCTGCCAGTTCGGGTATCTCCTTCAGCATCGCCACTACGGCGCTTTGAGTGATCCCGACTAGGGCGATCGCCTCGTCTAAATCCAGCCGCTCCTCTGGGTGCACCAACTCATTCCGATGATGGTCCTTGATCTGCCTCAATGACGCCAGGACCTTCGGATCTCCCTTTTGTGCCTGCTCCATCTCCCGAATATAGTTCCCAAGATTTCGATTGGTTGGAAGGGGCTGCCCCTCCATCACTACATCCCAGTACCTCCGCAAAACTGTCTCCAACGCCCTAAGCAAATGAAACCCAGCCGCAGTTCCTAAATCAAAGGCGATACACTTTCCGGCTTCGCGCAGGTCGAATAAAACAATCGGAACTTTGCGCAAGAGTTCGTCGGGAAAGATTACCTCAGCTCTTTCGATCAACGCTGCTATGTCGTATCCCCTCCGTGGCGTCACAAGATAGGTCGCAGCAGTAAGGAACTCAGCTTCCAGCACAGTTTTGAATACGACCAATTTCTGCTGCATTGTCACGGTCTTATAGTAGGGAATTTCATCCTCGGCTTTCAGGCCCTCGTACAGCGAATTTATTGAGCCTTCCAATTCAATCCCAGGCTGCAGGCAAACTCGGAGGGTAGTACCCCAAAGGCTCTGTCGCAAAAATTGCGAAAGCAGATTTTCGGCGTTGAAAACAGCGAACAGGTGGGCATTCAGAGTATCCCCCTGCTTTATGGCCGAAAGCGGCACAAGCGCTTCTGCCAAATTCGTGAGGTAAGGAACCGAGATCCGAATCACGCAGCCTCCTTCAGCGAGCAAAACCGGAAACCACCCAAAAACAACGGGGCGCTACTCTCATTCTTGAGGAAACGCCGTGCCTGTCAAGCGCTGCCCCGCCGCCAGTCGCACGCAACCCCCTGAAAACACTCCTAAAAAATCCTTCGCCAAGTTTGCCGATTAATTCCCCGAACCTGCGCACAATGTCTCTATGAGTGCAATCACCGGATCGGCACGAAAACTAGGGCAGGGAACCCGCGTTCCACCCTCTTTCAGCCCCGGACCCGATTACCGAATTCTGATCGCTTATCTCGGGATGCGGAATCACTTGTCACAAATGGGCTCAAAAACTCCCCATAACTGCTTTAGATGGACGACTTTGGACCCCTAACTTCTTTGGAGTCAATGGGTTGCAGCGATTGGTCGAAGGTACAAGTCATTGAAACCAAATCCCTTAACCCAAAAATTGGTGGGGGGGCGGCATGTTTCCGGCGGCACTATAAGCGATACCGCACCTCTGCCGCGCCTCAAAATCAGATTCTCAATCCAGGAACCGACCAAAGATCAAGTTTATTTATTATTTCCATTGACAATCTTAATAATCGTTGATATGTTCGTCACCGTAGTTAAGAAACACGAGTTCATTTCATGGCCACAGACCCAAAACCCGCTTCCGACTGGCAAGACCCGCTCCGCATCGCCCAAGGTTCGCCCATTGTCATCGAGCGCGTCCGCATTCCAGCGAAGCAGATCGCTGTCGAAGGCCAATTCACTCTGCCCGAGCTCGCTCGCCTCAGCCTCGAAGATCAAGTCTTCGTCATCGCCTTCATTCGCTCCCACGGAACCATCAAGGAAATGGAGCAGACCTTCGGCGTCAGCTACCCCACCATCAAAGCGCGCCTCAATCGCATCTCCAGCCAGCTTGAATTCGTCGAAATCAATCCGTCGTCTTCGCCCACCGGCGTGCTGCAGCAGTTGAACAGCGGAGAAATCTCCGCTACCGACGCCATCCGCGCACTGGAGGCCCTCAAATGATTCCCAACCTCGCCGTGCTTCGCATCGCCGCGGCTCGCACCGGAAAAATCTCGCCATTGGATTGGAGAAAGATATGAACGAAAATCGCCGTCAGATTCTGGAAATGTTAGCCGCGGGCAAGATCACAGCCGACGAGGCCGAGCGCCTGATCGCCGCGCTTGAGCCGGAGCCGGCCGCAACCGATGGCGAGTTCACCGGCAACATCGCCGGCTCGACTGGCCGGAGCGACACAACGGTTAAGACCCCGGCGAAGTACCTCCGCGTCCTGGTTGAATCCACGGAGAAGGACGGCCCAACCACGGTCAACGTCCGCGTGCCCATGCAGCTTCTGCGCGCCGGCGTCCGCCTTGCCAGCCTCATTCCCGCGCAGGCGCAGGATCAGTTGGACGCCAAGCTCAGCAAGCACGGCATTCCGCTCACCGTCTCGCAGATCAAGCCCGAAAATCTCGAGGAGCTGATCGACCACCTCGAAGACCTCACCGTCGACGTCGACGCCAAAGAAGAAAAGGCCAAGGTTCGTATCTTCTGCGAATAAATCAGGGAGTAGTAAGTAGGGAATAGCCAGTAGGGAACAGGGAGTAGGGAAGATTCGTCAGCGCGCCTGTTTGAAACTTTGTCCTGAATCCAAGGCAAGCCTGCGCACAGCTCTGCTCACGCGGATTTTCTGATCTCTGACCCCTGATCTCTGATCTCTGTTCCTCACTGCCGCCGCAGCGGCTTCTGCATCGGCACAACCTGCACGGTCACGTCGCGCACCTCGGACAGAAACCGGTTGAGCACCGAGCCGTGCAGCAGAATGTCCCAGCGCGACCGCGCTGACTGCCCGAAGACCACGTGCGAGATGTTCTCCTGCTGCGCAAAGCGGATCAGCGCGTCGGCGACATTACGGTCGGTGAGCGTAACTACTCTTGCGCCCAGGTCTCGCGCCATGCGCAGGTATTCTTCCACACGGTGGAATGCTTCCGGGTCGCTGTGGCCTTTATCGTCCGGCGGCGTCACATAGACCGCGTACCAGTTGGTCGCCAGGCGGCCAGCGATGCGCGAGCCCACGCGCAGCAGCCGCTCCGTTCCTGGCCGCGTGCTCAGGCACACCATCACCTTTTCCGGGATCGGCGCCTGTTCCAGCCCTTGCGTGCGCCGGTACTCCGCGGCGCGATTGCCCACCTGTTCCGCCGTGGTGCGCAGCGCCAGCTCGCGCAGCATGTTCAGGTTGCCCTTGCGGAAGAAGTTGGCCAGCGACTGCTCCACCTTTTCCGGCGCGTAGATCTTGCCCTGCCGCAGCCGGTTGCGCAGCTCCTCCACGGTGAGGTCGATGTTCACCACCTCATCGGCGCGCTTGATAAAGCTGTCGGGAATGGTTTCGCGGATGGTCGTATTGGCCGAGCGGTTGACGGCGTCGTTCAGCGTCTCCAGGTGCTGGATATTCACCGCGGTCATCACGTTGATGCCCGCGTCCAGCAGCTCCATCACGTCTTCGTACCGCTTGCGGTTCTTGCTGCCGGGAACGTTGGTGTGGGCCAGCTCGTCCACGATCACCGTCTGTGGATGCCGCGCGACGATCGCGTCCACATCCATCTCCTTCAGGCTCACGCCGCGATAGGGAATAACCTTCAGCGGCACCACCTCAAGGTCCCGGACCTGTTCCGCGGTCTCCTTGCGCCCGTGAGGTTCGACCAGCCCGATCACCACATCCACGCCGCTCTGATGCCGCATCAGGTAGGCGTCGTTCAGCATCTGGTAGGTCTTGCCGACACCCGGCGCAGCGCCCAGGTAGACGCGCAGTTTGGCAGGCTCCGGCTTCTTATCGAGAACGATCTCGGCCATCGCTCAGCCCACCTCGACGGGATGATGAACTTCTTTTGTCACTGCGATGGGAAGCGTAAACCGGAAGGTCGCTCCGTGACCCAGCCGGCTCTCCACCGCGATCTGGCCTCCGAGCGACTCCACCAGCCTGCGAACCAGCGCCAGGCCAAGCCCCGTCCCTTGCTCCGAGAACGTATTGAACCGGTCGAAGATCGAGCTCAACCGCTCGGCCTCGATGCCGCGGCCCGTGTCGCGCACGCTGAACTGCACAAAGCTCTTGATCTCCTCGGCGGCCAATAGGATTTCGCCATCCTCCGGCGTGTAGCGCAGCGCGTTCGATAGCAGGTTATCGAGAATCGACCGCAGCGCGCGGCGGTCGGTCTGCACTGTGGCCAGGTCGGCATAGGCGCTCACCTCCACCCGGATGTGTTTCTTCGCCGCCTCGTCGCAGTACCGGTCGCGTGCCTCGTTCAGTGCCTGCAGCGGCCGCAGCCGCTCCAGCTTCATCTCGCGCTTGCCCGTGTCCAGCTCCGCCACCTCAATCAGGTCGGCCATCAGATCGTCCAGGGTCTCGGCCTCCTTGCTGGCTGAGGCCACCAGCTCGGTCTGCAACGAGGTCATCTCACCGCTGAATCCCTGCGCCAGCGCATAGAGCCCGCGCCGCAAATGCAACAGTGGGTCGCGCAGCTTGCGGCTGGCCACGGCAATAAACTGCGTCTTGAAGCGGTCGGTGTCCTGCAGGCTGGTCACGTCTTCGAGCGTCGTCACCGCGCCCAGCAGCCGCCCCTCTGAGTCGCGCATCGGCGTTGTGCGCAGCCGGTAGCTGCGCTCCTGGTTGCCAATCCGCATCGGCAGCATCGATGCTTCGCCCTCGGCGGCCACCGCCTTCTGCATCGACACGGCGTCCTGGATCGCGCTCAGGATCTTCTCGCCCCCCGGCGTATTCACCAACGCCATGCGATCGCCCGCAGCTTCGCCCAGCAACTCCGCCGCCGACTGGTTCAGCTTCAATACGTGCCCTTTGCCGTCGGTCACGATAATGGGCTCGAAGATCGATTGCAGCACCGCGTCGGAAAGCTGAAACTCCATCTGCCGCCGGCCTGCCTCGGTATCGCGTACCTCGCGCAACCGCACCGCCATCCGGCTCAACTCGCTGGCAATCACGCCAAAGCTGTCCCGGCTGCTCCACTCCACGCGGTGTTCCAGGTTGCCTTGTGCGATGCGGTGCGCATCGCGCGCCAGCGTGTCGATGGGTCTCAGAACAAAGTAGATGGTCGCTGCCGCAATCAGCGAAGCCGCCCCGGCGATCGCGTAAGCAAGGTGCAGTTGCCCACCCGCCGCCAGCGCACGATGCGCCACGGCCACCAGCACCACTGGCAGGCAGGCCAGGAGCACACAGCCGAGAATCAGTCGCTGGGTAAGGTTAAGCATGAACGCAGTCCGAGACGGAGAGTGGTGACTTCTCCATTCTCGCGGATGCAGCCGCAACCTGCAAAGCCCGGTTTTCACACAGACAGCGGGAAACTCACGGAATCTGGCATACGGCGAGCAGGTGATTGTGCCAGCGGCAGGCCAGGCCCTCCGCCTGCGGGTAATTCACCACCACCCAGTCGACGCCAAAGGCCGCCTTCAACCGCTCGAAGTCGCTCAGCTTGAAGTCGCGCCACCCCTCCTCGGCCGCCACCTGCCGCGCCCACACCGGGCCGAGCTCCGGTACCTGCGTCACTACGGAAGCGTCCTTCACCGCATCGGCCAGTTGGCTTCGCTCAGCCAGCGCGCGAAAACTGTGGTAATCCTCGTCTGGTGCTTCCAGGTAGTACGGATCCAGGGCGAAGTACGCGTTCAGCGGTGTGTTTTCACGAATCCAGGAAAATGTCTGCAGCCATTCATTGTTCGAAGTTACGCCGGGCAGCTCAAGATGGGGACTTGAGGGCAAGAGCGCCCGCTGCGCTGCGAACATCCCACCATTGATCGATAACAGAAAAATCGCCCAGCGCCATACGACGCGCCGAAGCAGGAAGCGCCCCATCAGGCCGCCCGCAATCAACACCAGAAATAGATAGACAAGCTGAAGATAACGCATGGGCTGTATGGGCGCCAGACGGATCAGCGCGTGCGGAGTAAGCATGACGAGGGCGAGAACCTGCTGAAAGACTCCAAACGCAAGAACCACCCGCGCAAAACGGGATAGGTTGGTTTCGCCGTGCCGGTCGGCAATGCGGGCAAGAACCCAGAAAAGAGCAAAAGGCGCCAGCGCGCCCAGCCATTCGTACCACGCCCAACGATCGAGAAATAGATAGGACTTGCTTTCGATTGCTTGCCGCCACGCCGGATTCGGCAGGCCAAAGATTGGGATCGTGGCCAGGGTCCCTAAGGGAGCGTGGCGCCACTTGCTCCAAAACTTCGAGGCAAATCCAAGGTAGATCAACCACGTGAAGAAGGAAAAGGAGAGGCCCATCGCTCCCATGATCGGATGCACAGCGAGGCTTAAACAAAGGCAGGGAATTGCCTGCCAGGTTTTGTTCTCCAGGATGCGCCAGATCGCGATTGCCGTGAACGCGGTTGTCAGGTTGCGCGGGTGCAAGTGCTGGTCGGCTATGAATAAGGCCGTGCCCGCCACCGGGAGCGTAAACATCGCAGCCAGCATGGCTACTGCCGCCCACCGCGCATGTATTTCCTCAAAAAGCTTGCAGGCGATGCCTCGTCCCGCCCAAAGAATTAGGGCCAGCGAAAGAAACTGCACCAGCAATTCGGCCCACGCAAGATCGATTCCTGTCAGCCGGACCAATCCGGCCATCGCCCTGTCGAAAACAGTGACCTGCAATTGGAGACGGAAGAAAACCGCGTCGTGAGGATAAAGCGCCGGGTTGAGGTCTGCCTTGATGGCGCTCAGGTATACGCCATCGTCCTCATAGCCGGGGTGATAGCCCATAACGAGGAATCCAAGAACGCTGAAAAACAAAAGAGGCAACGCGACACTGGCGAACTTGCGGTGCTGCAAAGCCGTACTCCTTACGCCGTCGTCCCGCGATGCCCGATGAATGAACACGCTGTGTGCGGCTTCGTCGGCGCCATGGTGCCATTTCAATTCAGGTGCGCTCTTGTGTCTTTCGGCGCCCGCTCATATCCACGCTATGGTTGATTGCCCAGCAGGTAATTGCCGCTATTCTCTTTCATCACGTGCAGATTATCTTTTCCCACCAGGGCCTGCAAATGAGGCAAGTCTTCGCCATACGTCAGCAGGTAATATCGATTCTTGCTCTGCCAGCGTTCCGCGAATCCGTCATCGTCGATAAAGACCTTCGGCGCATTGGGCGCATTGGAGCCGTATTCCAGATTATCGAATCGTCCATTCAGTAGCAGTGCTGAGCGGTTCGTGTAAAAGAAGACCGAAGAGAACGCGTAATAGGCATCGGACTCGATCAGTTGCCCCGGCGGGCTTTGCTCGAGTTTTGCCGCCAGCGGATAGGACCCCAGGTAATTGTCAAAGCGGACCATCGCGATGTGCGCGGCCTCAAAAAACACAATCATGGTCAAAGTGAGTATGGCGACTGCGCGAACCACGCTCTTGCGGCTCAGCCACAGGCCGATCGCCGCCAAGCCGAAAGCCGCTGCAGCCAGCGCCAATGGCAGCTTCAGAAAAGCAAAGGCAGGGATTGTCAGGTCGGTCAAATGACCCAGGGAAAACGTGTACATCGCAGGGTTCTGGGTGAGAGCCTGCGCCAATTCACCTTTCGCCGGAACCCTGGCAACCATCGCAAACACCGATCCCAGAGCCGCGAATAGGGCGAAGAAGACGGCGGCAAGAGCGTTCGTGCTCACGCGGAAGAATCGCTTCTGATCCAGCGCGCCTCCCAACAGAATCGCCATCGCCGGGTAGATCGGCATCGAGTAATACTCCTGGGTCGTCGAGAAGGTGAAGAAGATCATCACGACCCCAATCCAGCACAGTGCCATGATCCGTAGCCTGCCGGCGCGGGTGGAGAGGCTATAGCCCAGCGAAGCCGCTCCCGGCAGGTAGGCTGACCAGGGGAACAGCCAAACCAGATTGAGCAGCCAGAAAAGCGGCCAGGGAACTGTGTTGTAATCGCGCGGGTAGCGCAGATTTAAAAAGCGCAGCAGATGCTCGTTGAAAAAATAGAACCAAAAGAAGCCGTGATACCGGCCAGGACCGCTATGCAGGGTGAAAGCGAAGTAGGGAGGATTTCTCAGTGTGGCCAGCACGTGCCATGGCGCAGCGATCAGGAGGGCGGCTGCAATGGCAATACCGAGGTGCAGCCGCTTCCAGGCATCGCGCGAGAGCAATTGCCGAGTGACGCCCATGTACGCAAGTGCCGCCAGAATCGGGAATACGCCGGCAATCAGGCCCTTGAGCAGCAATCCACAGCCCAGAGAGACTCCCAGGATCAGCGCCCACAGGCGGCCATGCGCTTCGTTCTTCTCCAACAGGCGCATCCATGCCCAAATAGCAACGGTGATTGTCAGTGTCAGCGAGGCGTCAGGAATGAGAATGCGCGTGAAGAGATAAAGTCCCGTCGCGGTGGCCAGAGCAAGGCCGGCAAAAATGCCCGCTCGACTTCCTATGCCCCAGCGGGTGAACCGATACGTGACCCAGCAGAGCAGAACAGCGGCCAGAGCCAGGGGAAGCCGCGCCGCCCAATCGCTCACTCCGAAGATGCGAAATGAGCCCGCCATCATCCAGTAAACAAGGGGCGCTTTTTCCAGGTAGGCTACTCCGTCAAGCCGAGCCGTCACCCAGTCTCCACTGGCAAGCATCGTGCGGGCAATTTGCGCCTGCACCGCATCGACGTCGTCCATCAAATGAGGCGGACTCAGGATGGCGGGGCAGAATACGAGGACGGCTGCAAGGATAACGAGGAATCCTTTGTGAGAGCCGGTTCGAGCACTGGCAGCTTCCAACTCCCTTCCTGTGCCGGTTCCACCTTCCATCGCTTCATCCACATCATTATCATTAACAGGCCCCACAGGTGATACCCCCAGTTAGCCTTTCTTTCCATGTGATCGTGGATCAGCGACTGCACTGCGTCCGCCTGAAAAAGGCCGCTCTGACGCAGGGCACTCCAGTTCAACGTATCCTGCAGCAACGGTTGCAGCACGCCGCGAAACCATTCGTGAACAGGAATGTCGAAGCCCTCTTTCGGCCGCTTGAGAATGGCGGGCGGCAGCGTCTTCCGCATCAGTGCGCGCAGTGTCACTTTGGTTTGCATTCCCCGCAGCTTGAAGCGCTGCGGCAGCCTCGCCGCAAAGTCCACGATCCGATCGTCGAGAAACGGCGGCCGCACCTCGATGGAGTGAGCCATGCTGATGCGGTCCACCTTGTAAAGCAGCCTGTCGGGGAGCGAGTAACGCTGGTCGAAATCGAGAAAGCGTTCCAGCCAACGCCCGGGCCGTACCTGACTCAGCACTCCAGCCATCGGCGCGGCATCGGCATAGTGGAAGATGCGCAGCTTCTCATCTTCGGTGAACGCGCCGTCCCAAAAAACGTGCGCATCTTCGGCCGGGAGCATGGACCCCTGCAGAAACCGCTTCAGCTTATATTCGAATCCGATCTTATCGTCGCTGACCGGAAGGAACCGGGCGAGGCCCAGCGCTTGGCGCAGCAGCGGTTTGGGCAAGCAGGCGGAAACCCGCCGGTAACGGTCCGCTTGGTAGGTGAGATAGCCGCAGAATAACTCGTCGGCGCCCTCGCCGCTCAATGCGACGGTTACCTCCCGGCGGCTCATCTTCGCCAGGTACCAAATGGGGACGGCGCCGGCGTCGGCGCTCGGTTCATCGGAATAGTAGCTCAGCTCGCTGATGACATCGGGCAGGTCCAGGCCTTCGTTCAGATCCAGTTCACTATGTTCCACATCGTAGTGTTCGGTGATCTTTTTAATGTAGCTGCTTTCGTCGCAGGACTTGCCTTGAAAGGTGATGGAGAATGTCTTCAGTTTGCGCCCGCCGGCCTGCAACGCGTAGTGCAGCAATGTCGAAGAGTCCAGGCCGCCGCTCAGCCAAATCCCCACGGGCACATCGGCTACTAACTGCTCCGCGATCGACTGCTTGAACAAGCCGTCGAGTTCCTCGCACGCCTCCTCGATTGTGCGCGGCGGGCAGGATGCCTGCGCAGCCGGCTGCAAATACGATCCCACGCTCAACTGCTTGTCGCGCCACTCCAGGGCGCAGCCGGGCATCAGCTTGGTGATGCCTTCAATCAGCGTGTGGGGGCCGGGAACATAATTCAGGCTCAGGAAGCAGTTCAGGCCGTTCAGGTCGATCCGCCTGGGAACCTCCGGATGCGCGAAGATACATTTCAGCTCGGAACCAAAGAAAAGTTCTCCATCCTGAACCCTGTAGTACAGGGGTTTTATGCCCATGCGGTCCCGCGCCAGAATCAGCCGCCGCTCCGATTCCTCCCAAATGGCCACCGCGAACATTCCGCGCAGCCGGTGAAAGCACGCTTTACCCCATTGCAGGTAGGCGTTCAGCAGCACTTCCGTGTCCGAGCGGCTCTCAAAATGCCAGCCGAGCTGCTTCAACTCCGTGCGCAGTTCCTGATGGTTGTAGATTTCACCGTTGTAGATGAGGGTGCAGTCGCCGTCATGGCCATGCATCGGCTGCTCGCCGCCAAGCAGATCGATCACGCGCAGTCGTGCAGCACCCAGGGAGACGTTGGGCGTCGAGAAGCCCTCTTGACGATCCGGTCCGCGATGCGTGAGCCGGCGCAGTCCATTCGCCAGCACTCCCTCCGGGAGTCTCCGCGATACATGCGTGTAACCGACGATACCGCACATGGACAGGGCCCGCTTCCTTAGGATGTGCGCTGCTACCGCTTCGATTGATCGGCAAATGAATTGCTTGTGGGATCTGTGGAGAGCCAGCGCCTGGTTCGCAGCACCCGGGAAACGCTGAGTACCTTCTCCCGCCCTATGGCAGAACAACTTCGCGCCGTCATAATTCATTATGCAGAATATCCGAACAGGAGCGCAACTTCGCTCGCGCCCGCACTCTGCTTCGATTCCACGCGCGGTTTGACGACCAGGGCCGAGCGGACGGTCACTTGCAGCCGTTTGCTGTTTACAGCGCAGGCAGCAGCGAGCGCAGCAGCAGGAACGCGCCCACGCCGGCAAAGAACACCAGCGCCATGCGAATGCCCGGTTCCCGATTCACCTCGGGCACCAGGTCCGTTGCCCCGACATAGATCGCAACACCCGCCGAGATCGGTAGTCCAAACGGAACCCAACTCGGCACGAGCTGAATCACCAGCACGCCCGCGATCGTGGCGCCAGCCAGCGCCACGGCCGACCAGAAGGCCGTCGTCCGGCTTCGCCCGCTGGCCATCATCACGCTGGCCATGGTGAATCCCTCTGGCGCTTTGTGCAGCAGAATGGCGAGAAAGATCAGCCAGCCCAGCCAATTCGACAGCGCGAATCCCGATCCGATGGCCACGCCATCGAACAGCGCATGCACGCTCAGGCCGGCCAGCACCGAGTAGCCCGTGCGCGCTGAGACGAATTCGCCCCCGTGTGTCTCCTCGCCGTAGTGAAAGTGGGCGTTGATGGTGTGCTCAAGCAGATGCACTACGCAATACCCGCACATGATCAGCACGGGGCCTAATCGCGCATTCAGCCGCAGACTCTCCGGCGTCATCTCCAGCAGCGCCGTGGCCATCAGGAACCCCGCTCCCAGCGCCACAAAGTAGCGCAGAAATCGCTCCACGCCGCGAGCGCGCACCAGCACCAGTCCGCCGGCCACGTCGGCCAGGGCGGCAACCGTACCGAGAATCAGGGAGATCGTAAGCATCGGATCTATCCGCTGTGCCTGATATGCAGTACATCGCCGTCCTGCACCACGTACTCTTTGCCTTCGAGGCGCAGCGTACCCTTGGCTCGCGCCGCAGCCTCAGAGCCCGCATCCAGCAGGTTGTCCCAGCGGATGGTTTCGGCGCGGATGAAATGATGCTCCAGGTCCGTATGAATCACGCCTGCAGCTTGCGGCGCCTTCGAGCCCACCGGCACCGTCCATGCGCGGCATTCGTCTTCGCCCGCGGTGAAAAAACTAATCAACCCCAGCAACTCATAGCTCTTCCGGATCAGCCGCACCAGTCCGCTTTCGTGCAGTGCGTAGCTCTCCAGAAAATCCGCCGCCTCGGCATCGTCCATCTCCGCCAGTTCCGCCTCAACTTTGCCGCAGATCGCGGTCACGCCGGTGTTGGGCCGGTGCGCGAGCGCCTCCATTTTGAACCGGCTCACGGCAGACTCGAGATCGGCGCCCAGCGTCGAACTTTCGCTGACGTTCAGCACATACAAAATGGGCTTTTGCGACAGGAACATGAAACCCCGGATGAGCTTCTTCTCCTCCGCAGTCATCTCCATGGCGCGCAGAGGAATTTCCTTTTCGAGCATTTCCTTCGACCGCACCAGCAGCGCCTGTTCCCGCTCTAACTCGCCGGTGCGCCCCTTCTTCATGTCTTTCTCGACGCGCTCCATGCGTTTTTCCACCTGAGTCAGGTCGCTCACCATCAAATCGAACTCAACGCTTTTCGCATCGCGCAGCGGATCGATCGGCCCCTCGTGGGGAATCACCTCGTCCTCGAAGGCCCGCAGCACATGAATCAGCGCGTCCACATTGCGCAGATTCGTCAGGTAAGCAGTCTCCTTGAGCGCCTCCTGTCCGATAGCCGCCACGTCCACGAATTCCACCGCGGCAAATGTAGTCTTCTTGGGCGAGTAGAGGGCCGATAACTTCTCCAGACGCTCGTCGGGCACGCGCGCCACGCCAATGTGCGCCTCGCGTGGACTTGCGCGCCCATGCTCGTCAACCTTGGCTTTGGTTAGAATCTTGAACAACGAAGTCTTGCCTACCTGCGGCAGGCCGATAATACCGGTCTTCATAATTTTTCCAGCGTGGCCCCTGCAGGGGATTCATCGCGCGTTCGGGCCTTTTCGATGATACAGGAATCGCGCTGGCTAGCCTCGTGCCGGGAGCGGGGCCGGCAACGAGCCGTCGCAACCGCCTCAACGGATGCCCGTCATCATCGCGATCGCAAAATCCATGGGCCAGTGCGCAAGGATAAAGGGTGCTAACCGGCGCATGCGCAAATAAAGCGGCATCCACACCAGGAACAAAGGAAGAAACATGAGAAACCGGTACGCCAGGTAGTGCCAATCGGCGACGAATGGAACTATGCAGTGCTGCGCTGCCCAAAAGAAACCGACGATGGCGACGGCGATCCAGGAGCGGCCGGTAAACACCTGCAAGCGGGGCAACGCATACCCTTGGTAGGTCATCTCTTCTGTGGCCGACTGGATGATCCACCAAACGGTCAGGGTGTACACAGTGGCCCAAAGCGGCAAGGAGTGCCTTTGCAGAATGAATTCCATGGGGACCTTGGCCGCGGAGCCGTACACCAACGCGGTTGCGAGATAGCCGCCGCCGACCAGGAGCGGATAGGAGAGAACCAGGATTCCGATCCCGAGAAACAAGTCGCGGCCATGGCGCATCCGGATCGGCCCGATGAGATCGCGGAGCCGGATGCCTTCCTCGCCCGTGAAATGCCACATGCCGGCGAGGCAGCACAGATCGCTGAGGGTGCCATAGAGCATCCACCAGTTGCCCGCGGCGCGGAACGGGGCCGGACGATGCAGGGCAAAGAGAATCAGAGCCAGCAGCCATTGGAACGTGAACCACAAGGCGGTGCGCGCAGCCACCAACAACAGCGGTCCGGCCCAAGGAATGCGGCCCGCGGCCAGACGCTCTCTGATCGCCTGCGGCAAGTTGGCCTGCGCCGCAACCCCGGTCGCAGCCTGACCTTCAAGAAGCGTGTCTCGGCTCATTTGCAGGGGATTCTACTTCCAGCCGCAATCCTGTGTCTGTGATAAGCGGAAAGTGGCCGCCACCCATTCACTTCAGGGCAGCCGAACCCTCTTCACACTGCCTCTACGGTCGCGTCGCCTCCGCTCGCGCCATCAGCACCACAACCGCCAGCCCCATCAGCAGGACCGACTCCTCCACGAACTCGCTTCGGTTGTGCAACTTGTTGAAGTGCGCGGTGGTCGCGTCTGCAGGGTTGGCCGTGTCAATGGCGCCTCCGGCCGCGATGCGATCCCGCTCCATGGCGGGAATAATCCCGAATTGAGAGTAGACCGTGAAAGCAACCATCACAACGACGAGAGCCATCGGCGCCAGCACCGCGCGCGGTTTATAAATGTCCCACGCCGGCGCCAGAGCCATCACCGCCAGTGCGACCATGCCCGATACCAACCCCATTCCGTGCAGGATGCGAATCAATTGACCAACGATTGTTCCGGCTGTATGAGTATCTGGCTGCAGCGTGGTGAACGTGATGGCGGCAACAATCGGGAAAAAGATTTCAGCGCCCAGCCAAACGATGAGCGACAAAGCGAGTAGCGTTCGAAGCAAGGTCTTCATGCAGGAAGAATACAAGAGTAGAGAACAGGGAGTAGCGAATCGGGAGTAGGAAGCAGGGACAAACGCATCGGAGGTCAGAGGCCGAGTTTGCTGACTCGCCTCTGACCACTGACAACTGAAAACTGACAGCTGATCTCTGACAACTAGCTCTTCTTCAGCGCGCGCCTCAGCACCGTCTCCAGCGCCGCTTTTTGCTCGTCGTATTCATTCGGGGCGAGCGTGCCTGCAATCTTCTCGCTCTCCAACGCAAACAGTTCTTCCTTGAGCACATTCAGCAGCGCCGCATTCTTCGCGGCTGCAGGGGCTCCCGCTGATCCCGGAGCGGAATAGGCGGGCGCAATTCCCGGCGCCACCATTGCGCCTGCACTCGCTGGCGCAACCCCTCCCGCCGTCACCGGCTTGCGCAGAAGAAACGCGGCCGCAGCTGCTAGCAGCAACGCCAGCCCACCCAGAATCCACCATTTATATTTCGACAGCGGATCGGGCGTATTGATCGGTTCGCCGATTCCGCCACCGGGCTGACTACCGGGCGCCCCGGCTTGCTGTCCGCCGTTGTCGCCTTGTCCGTTTTGGTCGTCGCGAGCGAAAGACCCTGTACCCGAAACTGAAAATTCAACCGCTTTCCCAGGAGTAACGTTGCGCGCCAAAAACGTCTGTACGGTAGGATCCTGTGGCGACAACTCGAAGCCCGATCCGCTGCCGCCGGTAAATGTCATGGACTTGGGCAGCACCACCCATACGGTGTCGGCCGGCAGCGTGACCAGCGAATGAAAGCTGTACTTCCCGCTGCTGTACGGCAACTGATATTGAACCTGGAAGAGTGTGCCCTTGGCGCCCTCATCCGGCTGGATCGGGAAGTCGAACGAGTAATGGCCCTTGGGCGCGCCGGGATTGAGCTTGACACTGGTCGGCAGGCTGCTTGCTCCCGGCCGCTGTGCCGAGGCATCGCCTACGACGGCGTCGGCGGGCAGAATCACTTCAAACGACTGCTTGCTCCACTGCGTGCGCGGCGGTGAGCTGGCGTTGTGGATATCGTACCGTTCGACCACACGGAGCTGCCCGTTGTCGGTTTCGATTCCGGTTACATGCTCGGCGATGGTGACGCCCTCCACTTTCGCGGCTACGTCGTACACCGAGATGTCGCCCGTCCCGCCGCCCTGCGGCGCGGCAATAAAGTAATCGGCGCCCTGATGCGTCGCGCGAATCAAATACGGATTGCTGCCCGGCAAATTCAGCGAGTAGCGGCCTTGTGCATCGGTGGTTGCCCGGCCCACTTCGCTCATACCCGACATCGGCTGCAGCAGCGTCACCGCATCGCCCGCCGCAGGCTTGTTGGTGGTCTTGTCGGTAACCGTTCCTGTCACGGTGGCGGCCTGCGCCATCGCGCCGGTAAACATGAGGCTCAAAGCAAACGTGCTCGCAAAGAGGCGTATCAATTTCATTTTGTGTCGTACCTTCATCTCGTAATCTGAACTGTTTCTGATCGCAGAGCTTCACGCCTGCTGCAGGTGATCGATCTCGGCCAGCAGCTCCGCTGTTTCGCGTTCAAGAAGCCCTCGCTGGGCAACGAAATCCTCTTCAGGATACTTGCCTGCGCGATACTCGAAGTTCAAATCGCGCAGATTATCGTAGAGCTGCTCCTTCCGTTCGAGCAGATAGTCGAGCCGCGTCTTCTCGCGCTGGCTGGCAAAGCCGTTCTCCGGCCAAAAGGTGTACACGAAGAGCGCAAACAGGAGAAACAGCCCGGCAATCAGGCCCTCTGTTTCTGTCATGACTGAAAAAACCTCCCTCAAAATCCGTCGTTGGAGCCGGTCTCCCGGCGAATACGCTCCAGCCGCTCGCGCTCCGCCGGATCGGAGCTCTCCGCCACGAGCGTCGCTGCCGAGTGCGCTTTGCCACTCAATCCGCCCCAGCGCCGGATCAGCAGAATGGTCCCCAGCAGCGCCGCTGCAAATACTGCGAAGGGAGCCACCCACGCCACCAGGTCGAATCCCTTTGTTGTAGGCGCGGCCAGCACGGTAGCGCCGTATTTGGCGACAAACGCATCCATGATCTGTTGATCGGTCATGCCCGCTGCCATGTCCGTTGTCAACTCGGACAGCTCCTTGTCCCGGTCTGGGCATCCCACGTGATCGCATTCGCCCAGCAGTTGCGCGCATCCGCACTGGCACATCAGCTGGTGGCCGAGTGTGTTCAGCCGTGAGGTGGGTGTCGTGGCGCCCAGAGAGAAGCAGATGGCCACGGCGAGCAGCAGGGCCTCCACGGATCTCGTCCAAAAGGTCAAACGCAACGGAGTTGCCATTAGTCGCCTCCCTTGAGCGCCGGAGTCATGGGCGCCGCTTGCGCCGCCCGCACACGCAAAGCGGCAGTCGCCGGCGTCAGGCTGGGAACCAGCGCAACGAATGTCCCAAAGACCATCACCACCAGGCCGAACCAGATCCAGCCCACCAGCGGATTGAGAAATGCTTTGATGATCGGCTGGCCGGTGTCGGGATTCGTGCCCTCATAGACGACGTAGAGATCCCACTCGGGAACCGAGTGAATTGCGACCATGGTCTGCGGCTGGCCACTGGCCAGGTAGAAGCGTCGTTCGGGAGTGATCTGGAAGATTGTCTTGCCGCCCTGGCGGACGTCCAGAACTGCGTAGTCGGAGTTGTAATTCTGATTCGAGTCCTGCGTGAAGCCCATGCACACGAGCGTGTATGGCCCGATCGCCATCGTGCTGTGCAGTCCCATTTCGCTTTCGATGCTGCGGTTAAAGGCCGAACCCGCCAGTCCAATGACGACAACCACGACGCCAATATGAACGATGTAGCCGCCGTATCTCCGCGTGTTGCGCCGCGTGAGCAGCCACGTTGCAGCAAACAGATTGCGGTTGGTCTGCCGCGAAATGACGCCCGCCCCGCGCAGAAACTCCGCGACGATCGCGGTGAGCACCGCCGCCGCCACCGCAAACGCCACAACCGCGTAAAAGCTGCCCTGATCGAGCGCTCCGTCCTTCCACGGCCGCACGCCCACCGCGAGGCAGACAATCACGGTGACCCACAGCGCGATCACCGGCAAAACAAAGTTGCGCTTGATGGCCTTGAACGATGTTGCGCGCCATGGCAGCAGCGGACCCACGCCAGTGAGAAACACGAGAAACAGCCCGATGGGCACGGCGACGCGGTTATAAAACGGAGCGCCCACGGTCACCTTGGTGCCCTGGACATATTCGGAAATGATCGGGAACAGCGTGCCCCACAGAATCACAAAGCAGGCCGTCAGCAGCACCAGGTTGTTGAAGAGGAAGCTCGACTCGCGGCTCACCAGCGATTCCATATGGTGTTCCGTCTGCAGGTGCCCACGCTGCAGAATATAGGTGAAAATGCAGACCGCCAGCACGATGCACATGAAGACAACGAACCACGTTCCAATGGACGACTGGGCAAAGGCGTGGACCGAACTCACAAGGCCTGCGCGAGTGAGCAGAGTACCCAGCAGGGTGAGCAGGAACGTGGAAAAGATCAGCCACACATTCCAGCTCTTCATCATGCCCTTCCGCTCCTGCATCATCACCGAATGCAGAAAGGCGGTACCGGTCAGCCACGGCATGAAGCTTGCGTTTTCCACCGGGTCCCAGCCCCAGTAGCCGCCCCAGCCCAGCACCGCATACGCCCAGTGCATGCCGAGAAAGATGCCGCAGGTCAAGAACAGCCAGGTCACCATCGTCCAGACGCGCGTAATCCTGATCCATTTCTCTCCCGGGTAACGCATCATCAGCGCGCCCAGCGCAAAGGCAAAGGGAACCGAGAAGCCCACATAACCCAGGTAAAGCATGGGCGGATGAATCACCATCTCCGGGTACTGGAGCAGGGGATTAAGCCCGTTGCCGTCGGCGGGAATTGGGCCACCGGCAACATAACCGGGGAGCAGAGCAAACGGGGGCGCGGCAAAGACCAGCACTGCCAGGAAGAACACCTGAATGCCGGCCAGAATCGTCCCCGCGTAGGCGTAGAGCTTTACATCCGTCTTGTGCCGCAGGCGCAGGACGAAGCCGTAGGTTCCCAGCAGCCAAGCCCACAGCAGCAACGAACCCTCCTGGCCGCTCCAGAGCGCCGCGAACTTGTATGGAATGGGCAGCGCGCGGTTGGAGTGCTCGAGGATGTAAGTAATGGAGAAATCGTTGGTAAAGACTGACCAGATGAGAGCAAACGCGGCTCCGGTTACGGCCACGAATCCGGCGATTCCGGCCCGGCGCGCAGTGTCGGCCAGGCGTTCCGGGGAGATTCGCGCGGGCTGGCCGGTGGCAATCAGCCGCAATGCCACGGCTCCCGCGAATAGGTTGTAAGCGGCCAGAACTAAAGCGATCAGGAGACAAAAGCTGCCAAAAGTGGCCATTAGAACTCCAGGATGATTGTCGCACGCACGCCGGAAGCCAGTGACCTCCCGACGGACGAGCTTATTCTCCATCCATGATAGGGGTTCTGCGTGTGATTTGGCTCACACCCGAAAGCCACGCAAGGCAGCATCGATTGGTTTTGCCGCTTAGACGACTGCGTTTTTGCGCTCCGCAAGCATTTGGCTGGTCACGGCCAGCATCTTGTCTCCGCCAACAGGCCGGGGTAGGAAGACGACACGCTCGTCCATATAGTCGGAGGGCACGGCGCCCTTCGCGCCCAGGACCAGTACAGGCAAATCCGGCTTCCGCGCACGCAATTCGGCCACAAAGGCCGGTCCACCGATCCCCGGGGTGTGGCTCCCAGAGATGACGAGGCCCAGCTTGCCCGCGAATTCGGGTTGCTCGATCAGGCACAGCGCCTCGGCGGCATCGTTCACCCGGCACACGTTGCCGAATTGCCGCCCTAGAACCGACATCATCTGAGATGCCTGAAGGGGATCGTCGTCCACGATGAGAATGGTTGTCATTGGCCCTGGATGGCGCGCTCAACCCTGACTGAAGGCGCCGGATCATATTTGCTATCTCGACGACTAAGATGGTGGCCAGGCGACTTAAGTTGCCTGTAGGCCCGCGCTTTTGGGGGTCACCCAAAGAGGAATTCCTTGTCGCGGAGGTCCTTGATGCTGTCGCGCAGCCGGGCGGCCTTCTCAAACTCGAACTTCCGGGCCGCGTCGCGCATCTCGGCCTCAAGTCTGGCAATATAGGCATCGAGTTCGGCCTGTGTTTTGAACTCCGGAATCCCGGCCGTCTCTTCCTCCTCGACATCGCCGTACTCGGCCTTGAGAATGTGCGCCAGTCCCATCTCCACCTGGCTGATGATGGACTGCGGTGTAATGCCGTTCTCCTCGTTGTAGGCGCGCTGGATGGCGCGGCGGCGATCGGTTTCGTCCATCGCCCGGCGCATCGAGTCGGTGATCCTGTCCGCGTAGAGAATGGCCTTGCCCTCCAGGTGTCGCGCTGCCCGGCCCATGGTCTGGATCAGCGACCCGGCCGAGCGCAGGAAGCCTTCCTTATCCGCGTCGAGAATGGCCACCAGCGACACCTCGGGCAGATCGAGCCCTTCGCGCAGCAGGTTGATGCCGATGAGTACATCGAACTCGCCCTTGCGCAAGCCGGCCAGCAGCTTCACGCGCTCCAGCGTTTCAATTTCGGAGTGCATGTAGCGGCAGCGCACGCCCACCTCGGTGTAGTAGCCGGCCAGGTCCTCGGCCATGCGCTTCGTCAGCGCCGTGACTAATACTCTCTCGCCGCGCTTGGCCCGGTCGCGAATCTCGGCGAGAAGGTCGTCGATCTGGCCTTTCACGGGGCGAATCTCAACTTCGGGATCGACGAGGCCCGTTGGCCGGATCACCTGCTCGACGACGACGCCGGCCGATCGCGTGAGTTCATACGGTCCCGGTGTGGCGGAAACGTAGATCGTCTGATGAATCCGGTTCTCGAACTCCTCGAACTTGAGTGGGCGATTGTCCATCGCCGAGGGCAGCCGGAATCCGTAGTCCACAAGGGTTTGCTTGCGGCTGCGGTCGCCGTGCCACATGCCGTGCACCTGCGGAATGGTGGCGTGGCTCTCGTCCACGAACAGCAGGAAGTCGCGCGGGAAGTAGTCAAGCAGTGTGGGCGGCGGCTCGCCCGGAAGGCGCCCGCTGAAGTGCCGCGAGTAGTTCTCGATCCCGTGGCAGTAGCCCATGGACTTGATCATTTCGAGGTCGAAGCGCGTGCGCTGGTGGACGCGCTGCGCCTCCACCGCGCGGCCTTCCGACTCCAGGTGAGCGACCCACTCGTTCAGCTCCGCCACGATGGAGTCGACGGCTTCGGCCTTGCGCTCGGGCTGGACGACATAATGGCTCTTGGGATAGATGGGCAGCCGCGAATACTTCTGCTTCACGGTGCCGAAGAGCGGATCGATCTGCGCCAGCGACTCGATCTCGTCGCCGAAAAGCTCGATGCGGTAGGCGTTCTCGTCGTAAGTGGGGAAGACCTCGATCACGTCGCCGCGCACGCGAAAGGTTCCGCGACGGAAGTCCGTGTCGTTGCGCTCGTAGAGAATCTCCACCAGTCGCCGCGTGATGTCTTTGCGGCCGATGTGCTGGCCTTTCTCGAGCAGCAGCAACATTCCGTAGTAGGCTTCGGGCGAGCCGAGGCCGTAGATGCAACTCACCGAGCTCACGATGATGGCGTCGCGCCGCTCGAAAAGGCTGCGCGTAGCCGAGAGCCGCAGCTTGTCGAGCTCCTCGTTGATCGTCGCTTCCTTCTCGATGTAGAGGTCGCCGGCGGGAATGTAGGCTTCGGGCTGGTAGTAGTCGTAGTAGCTGACGAAGTACTCGACCGCGTTCGACGGGAAGAACTGCTTGAACTCGTGATAGAGCTGCGCGGCCAGCGTCTTGTTGTGCGCCAGGATCAGCGCCGGCCGGTTGGACTGCTCGATGACCTTGGCCATGGTGAAGGTCTTGCCCGATCCGGTGACGCCGAGCAGCACCTGGTGCTTCTCGCCGGCCGCGAGCCCCTCCATAAGCTGGTCGATGGCCCTGGGCTGATCGCCCCTGGGCTGGTAGCTGGTGACGAGCTGGAAGTCCATGGATGGATTATACGGCAAGAGCGAAGATGCGGCGAAAAGACACCGGGCCGAGTGTATACGCAGGAGGACGGTCCCGAGTGGTGTTTTGGGGTGAAAAGGAGTCGTTTTGCGAACAAAAATCGCAAACAATCGACAAAAAACGACACGGTTTTTGAGGCATTTGTGTTGATGATAAAAGAGTTAAGTGAGTTTTTTGCGATTCAGAGTGTATAAAATCACTCTTTCTTTGATTTCTGGCCTGCAAACGGCAATGTACACGGTACCAAGGTACTGAAAAGACAGGAGTAGGGAATAGGGAAATGGGGAATAGGAAATAACCGGTAGGGAGGGGCCAGAAGGAAGAGATAGACCGGGAGCGTGGGACTGGTGGGGTCGCTGTGGTCTGCTCGTCGATCATGGAAAGAGTATGCGCCGGGAGCGGAAAATGATCGGCAAACTTGGCGGATTTTTTGTAGGCGTGTTTTCAGGAGGTTAGGACGCGGAGGGGCGGGCGAGGGGGTTGACAGCAACGGCGATTGAGTCGCGGGATTCGAGGCTTTGGCCGATGCGTCGCGGCTGGTGGCCTTTGGGCTTGTGGCTGGTGACGAGCTGGAAGTCCATGGTGGGATTATATCGAAATGGCGAAGAACAAGCGAAGAGCGTGCGCCCTAGGCCAGCCACTACAATCGGACCCATAAGGGAAAGCCATGTCTAAAGCGGCGAGGAAAGACGAAGCGGCCCAAGGTGCGCGCGTGTGCGCTGTCAAGATGTCAGACGGGAATCCATGCGGGCGGGCAATTCATCCCGCTCCGGATGGCGTCGATCCAGAGCCGGTCTGCTTGATGCACTCGAAGGACCCGGCCAAGAACGATGCGGAATTTCAGGCGGAGTTTGAGCAGATTCTAGCCGAGGCGGAGCGGACGGGGACGGTTGCGGATTTTTCCCTGTTTGTTTTTCCGGCGTCGAACTATTCGGGAAGGACCTTCGCGCCAGCCTGCCGCTTTTGTTATGCCTCGTTCACCCAGCATGCCAACTTCAGAGAAGCCACGTTTCCCCAGGACATGGACTTCTCTAGGGCCACGTTCGCCCTGGGCGCAGACTTCTATCGCGCCACGTTTACCCGGGATGCCGACTTCCGTTTCGCTTCATTCACCCAGCACGCCGACTTCAGTTGGGCCACGCTCGCCCAGGCCGCCATCTTCTACTGGGCTAGCTTTACACAGAGCGCCAACTTCGGAGCGGCCACGTTCACTCGGGGTGCCGACTTCAGGTGGGCCGGATTCACCCGGGCCGCCGACTTTACGAGGGCCACGTTCACCCAGAACGTCGATTTCACTTACGCCGCGTTCACCGGTGGCGCCGACTTCAGCGCGGCCACGTTCGCCCAGCAAGCTAGCTTTTGGAGGGCCGCGTTTGCCAAGGAGGCGAACTTTTATCAGGCCAGGTTTACCGAGGATGTGACCTTCCTTGAGACTCAGTTCATGCAGGATGCCAACTTCATGACAACTACGTTCGCACAGGACGTTGACTTCACCGGGGCAGCTCTTTTGGGGCACGCAACCTTTACCCTAGCGACGCTCTCAGGGGCCGCGACATTCTGCGAGACGCGATTTCGGCATGACTCAACGAATTGGCCGGGCCTGGAATTCCGCGATGTGAAAATCGAGCATCCAGAGAAGGTGGAGCTCTACAGGACAGATCTCGGGCAGGCGCTGTTCTACAACACCGACGTCTCGAAGATCAAATTTACGCTGGTGGCGTGGCGGGACCGTGGCCGAGCGAGGCGCTATCGCCGCCGGCGGTGGCTCTACCGCTGGCGGCGATTTTTCGCCGTCCGCGGGAGCAAGGCGTGGATAGAGCGACGGGAACTATTGGCGCGTATTGCCCGGCCGAAGAGACCACGTTTCTCCATTTTCGACGAAGATGTGGATTTGGAGGCGGCACGGGCTTTGCGGTCGTCGAAGAGCAGCCCGGACGAGCGCAACTACAAGTTGATCGCTGAAACCTACCAGCAGCTCAAGCGCAACTACGACGCCAAGGGCGACTACTGGACAGCAGGGCATTGGCATTACGGCGAGATGGAGATGAAGCGGCTGCACAGCCGATTCCGCTCCCCCTCGGCGCGCTGGATGAGCCATCATTTCAGCCTGGTCGCGCTCTATAAGTACGCCAGTGCCTACGGCGAGAGCTATATCATGCCGCTCCTGTGGCTCGTCTTTTTCGTCGCCGCCTTCGCCTTCCTCTACCCCATCCCCGGCCTCGAATTCAATCCTCCCGCTGGCGGTACGCCAGGATGGCTGGGATACGTGGACTGGACCACGTTTTTCCGCAGCCATCCCGCCGAGCACCCCGCCGGCTTTTGGGGCATGACCCTCCACAGCCTTATGACTTCGCTTTCCGTAGCGGGCTTTCAGCGGGAACTGCGCTACGCCCCCAGCTACCCATGGGGCCGCATGTTGGCTCTCTTCGAACTGCTGCTGACGACAACGCTCGGCGGCCTCTTCCTCCTCGCCATCCGCAGGCAGTTCAAGCGTTCGTGAGCGCGGGGGCGCGTCGCCCACATCCCCACGCCCGCCAACTCGCCGGGTGCCCCCGGTCCCTCGCAGTTGGGGACCGGGGAACCACAGTCGCCGGATATCGAGATCATCTCGCGGCCGATTCACGCACTCTTAGCCAACGTGCGCATCACAAATTGCGGGTCGGCGGCAATGAGGGTGAGAAGCGCACGGGCGGCAGCTTCCGGCTGGCGGCGGCCGGACTCCTGCGGCAAAGGTAAGAAGGCAAAGAGCGCTGCGCGGTGTTGTACTTCTATGCCATATGGCCTATAATACCATCACTGGCGCGGGATGAAAGCCGAGTTGCTCTACTACAGGCGGATGGACTACGACGACGGCGCCATCGCTGAAATTGTCCTGTGGGGGGTTCCGGCACCGGTTTCGCGGTCTACGCACGACCTGAAGTATTCGCTCTTCTATGGCCGGCCGGGAGTTCGTGAGGTAGGGTATGACAACGAACGCGGCAAGGGCGATCACAGGCATTTCCAGGGCTCTGAAACTGCCTACAAGTTTGTGAGTGTCGAGCAGTTGATCGCGGACTTTTGGCGCGATGTGCGGCGATTGAGAGGTGGGTCATGAGTGGGATCAAGATTACTGTTGGCGGTGACATGGAGCAGGAGGCCTCCCGCAGCTTCATCGACGCCTGGCATCGCGCCGAGCGCGGAGAAACCTTTCATGAGCGCCACCTGGCATTCGAGAACTGGGACACCTTGGCCCGCGTGCTCACCGGCAAGCGCATGGAATTGCTCAGCTACGTCCGCCGCAATCGTGTTACCAGCATCCGCGCGCTCGCCAAGGCCCTCGGCCGCGATTACAGCAATGTTCACGCCGACGTGCAGGCGCTGGCCGGAGCTGGCCTGCTGGAGACGACTTCCAAAGGCGTCCGCGCCGACTACGACGCGATCGAGACCCGGATCGCGATTTGAAATACGCTTGCGCCGGTAAACAAAAGTGTGTACTATTCCGAATAGCCTGAAAGTCGCGCGATGAAGAGCTCGGAATTCAAACGTTGGCTGGCAAAACAGGGCGTTACGTTTGGAAACCAGACGGGTTCGCATCTCAGGCTCTACTATCAGGGGCGAATCTCGGTTCTCCCGATGCACAGCAAAGATCTCGGCAAGGGGCTGGTTGAAACGATTAAGAAGCAACTAGGCCTTAAAGGCAAGGAGTAAAGCAATGCGAGGCTACCCGGTAAATCTCCGCAAGGATGGCAGATTCATTCTGGCCACTTTTCCCGATGTTCCCCCGGCCATTACCCAAGGCAACAATCGCGCCCATGCTCTGGAAATGGCGAAGGAAGCTCTTGAACTGTCGATGGAGTTTTATTTCGACGACATGCGTCCAGTTCCCATGCCGTCGAAGCCCAAGCGGGGCCAGGCGGTGGTTGAGCTGGCGCCGAGCGTTGCGGCGAAGGTCCTCCTGTTAAACGAAATGCTCCGTCAAAAGGTGCGCCCCATCGATTTGGCGCGGCGGCTGGGCACGACCAAACAGGAAGTGAACCGCCTGACGAACCTGCGGCACCCCACCAAGATCGACCGCATCGACGCGGCGCTGCGGGCACTGGGCAAGCGCCTTTACCTCGACGCCGCGTAAGGCAGCATAAGCCGGCGATGAATCACGAGCAGACTGATCGCATGGCCAAGCGGATCGGGGTGCATCTGGGGACGGCGGGCGGGGCGTCAAATGCCGTCGAGCGCGCGCGGGAGATTGGCGCCAATACCTTCCAGATCTTTTCCGCAAGCCCGCGCATGTGGCGCGCGCCGAAGGTGGACCCGAACCAGGCGGAGCGGATGCATGAGCTGCGGGCCAAGCTCGATGTCGGACCGCTCGTCATACACACAGGCTACCTGATCAACATTTGCAGCCAATCGAGCGAGATTCGAGAGAAAAGCATTGCCGGTTTTCGCGGAGAGATCGAGCGGGCGCTGGCGTTGGGCGCAGAATATCTCGTGCTGCATCCGGGGTCATGGAAGGGGCTGACGCGCGAGGAAGGCCTGAAGCTTGCGGCGGACTCGATCGAGCGCGCCATCGACGGGCAGCCGTCGCAGGCCTGCCCGCCGGGGCGGGGAGCCGGATTTCACATTCTTATTGAGAACACGGCGGGCGCTGAATTCTCGCTCGGCGGCAGCTTTGAGCAGGTGGCGGAGCTGGTGGAGCGGCTGAAGAACCACGCGCCTGTAGCCGCCTGCCTCGACACCTGCCACACGCATGTGGCCGGCTACGACCTAGTGAGCGCCGAGGGCTACGAGGACACGATGAAACAAGCCGGCGCGACGGTGGGGTTCGAAGCGGTGCGCGTGTGGCACTGCAACGACGCCAAGGCCGAGCGCGGATCGAAGCTCGACCGGCACGAGCACATCGGCGAGGGAACCATGGGCCTTGAGCCATTCCGGCGCCTGCTGAACGATCCGCGCTTCGCGCACTGCGCCTTCATCGCGGAGACGCCTGTGGACGAAGAGGGTGATGAGGAGCGGAGTGTAAGGGCGCTGAAGCGGCTGGTAAAGCAGCCAGCGAGCTGACGCGCTCTGCCGTTTACACTGAAAAGTGATGGCGGAAGAGAAAGAAAACCGTTACGATCCGGCGGCGATCGAGCAGAAATGGCAGGAGCGCTGGGCCGCCGACCCCAGGCTCTACGCCGCCGAACCGGCAACAAGCCAGAAACCCAAGTACTACGTGCTGGAGATGCTGCCGTATCCCAGCGGGCAACTGCACATGGGCCACGTGCGCAACTACGCCATCGGCGACGCGCTGGCGCGGCAGATGTGGATGCGCGGCTACAACGTGCTGCACCCGATGGGCTGGGACGCCTTCGGGCTGCCGGCCGAGAACGCGGCGCTCAAAAACAATACGCCGCCACGCGAGTGGACGCTGGGCAATATCGCCGCCATGAAGCGGCAGATGCTGCGCATCGGCTACGCCTACGACTGGGCTACCGAGTTGACTACGTGCCTGCCCGACTACTACCGCTGGAACCAGTGGTTCTTTCTGCGCATGTACGAGAAGGGGCTGGTGTATCGCAAGAAGAGCAAGGTGAACTGGTGCCCGGAGTGCGCGACGGTGCTGGCCAACGAGCAGGTGATCGACGGCTGCTGCTGGCGGCACGAAGACACCAAGGTAGAGCAGCGCGACCTGGAGCAGTGGTTCCTGCGCATCACCGCGTACGCCCAGGAGCTGCTCGACGGGCTGGACAAGCTGGACGGGTGGCCGGAAAAAGTGCGCACCATGCAGCGCAACTGGATTGGGCGCAGCGAGGGGACGGAGGTTGATTTCTTCCTCGAAGAACAGGGACCAAGGGACCAAGGTACCAAGGGAACGGCAAAGACACGGATTCGGGTGTTTACCACACGCGTGGACACGATCTTCGGCGCGACCAGCGTGCAGTTGGCGCCGGAGCATCCGCTGGTGGCAGCGTTTTCGGCGGCCGATGCGGGGTTGAAGGCAAAGGTCGCCGAACTGCTCGAGGAACAGAAGAAGGCCAGGGAAGCCGGCGACGTGGGCGCGATCGAGAAGCACGGCGTGGCGACGGGGCGATTCGCCATCAATCCGTACAACGGCGAGCGCGTGCCGATCTGGGTGGCCAATTACATCCTGATGGACTACGGCACCGGCGCCATCATGAGCGTGCCCGGCCACGACGAGCGCGACTTTGAGTTCGCGAACAAGTACGGGATCGAGATTCGCCGCGTCATCGCGCCCGCTTTCAAGACCAATGATCCAGAAGCCCTCCCGTTTCTTTCTGAAGACGGCGTGTTGGTGAACTCCGGCGAATACAGCGGCCTAAGCTGCGCGGAAGCGCAAAGGCGTCTGCAGGAAGCGGCTGCGCGAGAAGCGTTTGGCGAGGCAAAGATCATCTTTCGCTTGAAAGATTGGGGGGTGAGCCGGCAGCGCTATTGGGGCACGCCGATTCCCATGATTCATTGCGAGTGCGACGGCCTGGTTGCGGTGCCGGACGATCAGTTGCCGGTAATTCTGCCGGAGAAGATCGAAATTACGCAGCAGGGCGGCTCGCCGCTGGGGCGCGTGCCGGAATTTGTGAACACCACTTGCCCCAAGTGCGGCGGACCGGCGCGGCGCGAGACCGACACGATGGACACATTTGTCGATTCGAGCTGGTATTTTTACCGCTACACCGACGCGCATAACGCAAAGGCGCCTTTCGATCCGGCCATTGTCAAGTACTGGTTCCCCATCGACCAGTACATTGGCGGCGTGGAGCATGCCATTCTGCACCTGATTTACTCGCGCTTCTGGACCAAGGTGATGCGCGACCTGGGCCTGGTAAAAAACGACGAGCCGACCGAGCGCCTCTTCACGCAGGGCATGGTGATCAAGGATGGCGCCAAGATGTCGAAGTCGAAGGGCAACGTGATCTCGCCCGACGACATGGTGACGCGGTACGGCGCCGACTCCGCGCGCATGTACTCTCTGTTTGCCGCGCCGCCCGACCGCGATCTCGACTGGCAGGAGGACGGCGTGGCCGGAGTGAGCCGGTTCCTGGGCCGCGTTTGGCGGATCGTGACGAAATACGCGCCCGTGGCGCGCACGGGCGCTCCGCGCTCTGACGTTTTGGACGAGACGACTAGCGAAGCGAACAAAGGAGCTCACCTCCAGCGCAAGCTGCACCAGACGATCGCAAAAATCACGCTCGATTTCGAAGGCCGCTGGCACTTCAATACCGACGTGGCGGCGATTATGGAACTCGTCAACGAGATGCAGGACGCGGATGCGCAATTGGCCGCAGGCGAAATTCCGGCACCTGTCGTCCGAGAATTGCTGCGCAACCTGGTCTTGCTACTGGCGCCGTTCGCTCCATTTCTTGCCGCGGAGATGTGGGAGGAACTCGGCGGGGAGGGCGCGATTCTTCGCGCGCCATGGCCGAAAAGCGATCCGGAGCTCGCGAAGGAAGACGAGATCGAGATTCCGGTGCAAATCAACGGGAAGCTGGTCACGGTGGTCCGCGTGGCAGCAGGGGCAGATCCAAAAATAATGGAGGCCAAGTCGCTGGCCAACGAGAAGGTGCACGACCGCATCGCGGGCAAGACTCTGGTGAAGGTGATTGTTGTGCCGGGCCGGGCGGTCAACCTGGTCGTGAAGTGAGGGCAGATTCCGTGGCGGATGTTCACGGCAACGCCCCTGTGCGCGGAACGCAACTGCTGGTCGAGCACATGAGCGGGGTCTTCCGGCGTCCTTCGCTCGTGGCTATTGAAATCGCCTGGCGCTGGTTCTTCGGAATTCCATTTCTTTTCGTCTGCTGGAAGCAGGGCCAACAGATTCTTGCGGCGTTTCCGCTCGAGTCTTCGGGCGTCACTTCAATCGATACGCAGAATCCATGGGTCGCCGCAGTTCAACTTTGCAACATCGCGGCGTTTTATGAGCCGCACGTGCTCGGTGTGCTCAGGTGGCTGCTGCCGGCCGCCGCGTTGGCCTGGATGATCGTCTCAGGCCTCGGCCGCAATTTCGTGCTCATGCGCATGGAGCCTCGCGCGCCTTTTCGGCCCATGGCGATGATCGTGTTGCAGGGCGCATGGCTGGCGCTGCTGGGCCTGACGCTGTGGGGCTGGCTCGGCTCGATGCGATGGGCGGCGGCCACGCACATCACTGCGGGCGCGGAGCCCGACCTCGTCGGCTATTTCATCTGGGCGATTTTTCTGGCGCTCGGCTTCTTCACAGTGTTTGCGCTCACCAGTTGGATTCTGACGATCGCGCCGATTCTTGCTCTACTGGAAAAGCGTTCCACGCTTTCAGCTCTTGGGCAAGGTTTGCGGCTGGGAAAGGCTTTCTCCGGCAAGCTCGCCGAGGTCAACCTGGTCTTGGGGATCGTCAAGCTGGCGCTGCTGGTGGTGGCGATGGTTTTTTCCGCCGCGCCTTTGCCGTTCAGCGATGAGTTGGGAGCCGGCGCCATGCATTTCGTCGTGGCCGCCTCCGGCGTCTTCTTCCTTGTCGCAGACGATTTCTTTCAGGTGGTGCGGCTTAAGGCGTTTGTGGGGTTCTGGCGAATCTTCCGGGAGGAACACCAAACGGCTGACTTGTCGAGTTAGAAAAGTTTCATCCGGATGACGAGATACTTTTTCGGATTCTCGCGCATGCCCTTGATGAGCTGCTGGGCCTGGTCCGCGGTCTGGTCCAGGTGATCGTAGAGCGCGCGGTTCTGCACCAACTGGCCGGCCGTGCCTTGGCCCGAATTGATGCTCTTGAGAATGTCGTCGAGGTTAGTGACCGCATCGTCCAGCTTCTTTGCGAAATCCGGATCCCTGACCAGCTTGCCCAGCGAGCCTTTGCCTGAATTGACCTGCGTCACCAGCTCGTTGGTATTGGCGGCGGCGGCATTCAGGTTGTTGTAGAGCGTCTCGTCCTTCAGCAGCTTACCCGCGGTGCCTTTGCCGGCATCCAAGTCGGCGGTGATGGCGTTCAAATGGTCCGCAGCCGAGTTCAGCTTGGTGTAGAGCGTGTTGTCGTTGACCAGCTCGCCGAGCGTGCCTTTGCCCTGAGCGATAGCTGACGTGACCGTTTGGAGATCGGTGGCAATCGATACAACCTTCTTGGCCAGGACCGGATCGTTGATGAATTCGCCCGCAGTGCCACTCTTGCTGTTCAGCGTGTCGATCAGCGTCTCGATCTTGTGCATCATCTTGTTGATCTCTTCAATCGAGACCTGGCTGCTGTTGATGACGGATTGAATGGTTGGCGATCCGGATTGCTCGAGTTCGGAGCCATTGGACGGACGCGGCCCAGTGGCGTGGGTGGAGTCGATATCTACAAAGCTGTCGCCCAGGACCCCGGCCGCCTGAATGGAAGCCGTCGAATCGGTGTGCAGGTCGTACAGGTACCTCTCGCCCACCCGCATGGTGACTTCGACGGGATTGGGATTTCGCTCGGGCACCACGCGCATATGAATGACATTGCCAATGGTGACGCCTTCGAGCGTCACGACAGCGCCAACCTTCAGCCCGGCGGCGTTGGGAAAGTAGCAGCGCAGCACGATCCTATGGGCGAAGAGGCCGCCCGAAGAGGCGGTCATGAGAAACATGAGCCCGATCAGCAGAATAAGGGAGACCAGAACCAGTGCTCCCACCTTCAGTTGCGACCACTGAATCTCTTTGCGGCTTGGCACTTCACTCCCCTTGCGAAACTGAGAGGGTCGACGCCTTGAGAATAGCAGAACCGGCGCGCCTAGCACCCATTTTCAAGCACCACGCTGGCCACGGCAATCTGAGCGGTATGGGTGAGCGACAGGACGGAGCTGACAACGCCCAATCGGCCGGCAATCTGCGCGGCGCGGCCGTGAAATCTGAGGCTTGGCTTTCCGCTCATTTCGCGCACCACCTCAATCTCCAGCCAGTTCACTCCGAAGCTGATGCCCGTGCCCAGGGCTTTGGCCGCCGCTTCCTTGGCGGCGAAGCGGGCAGCAAAGCTCTCCGCCGATTTGCGTTTGCGCATGCAGTAGGCCTGCTCCGCCGGAAGGTAAACGCGATTGAGGAAACGCTCGCCGAAGCGATCCATGGCCTGCTGGATGCGTCCAATCTCGACTACATCGATTCCGGAACCGGCGATCATCTTGTTTATCAAGCTACAACATTCCTGTGCGCGAGTGCTCGCCGGCGGCCGGCCTGAGGAAGTCAGGCGCCTCCCCGCGCAATCAAGGCCAAACCTGATGACCGCCGCTGGTCATTCAAGAGCCGCGCAGTCCAGGCTGTGTCAAAGGCGGTCAAGCGCCGTTCGACTCCGCAACAGCTTTCATCCAGAAGCGCCCGTCTCCGATAAACAGCACGTGAAGCTGAAGATGCCGGAACCGAGTGCAAGGCAGGCCCTGAGCATCCCCTGGGCTTTGCAGATGAAGGCAGTCTCCATCGAGGAGCCGTCTCGGCTGGTGCAGTTGCTCACCGGCGCCATTCTCGGTTGCGGCGGCTGGGTGCTAAGCCGAGGCGCAAACGATACCGGGCGAGTGAACATGCTCTTCGAGTTCGAGCGCCAGGCTTGCGTCGACATCTACACAGTGCTGATCGCCGCGGGCGTGGAACTGAGCCAGACCGGGCACGCCCGGCTGACCGAACTTTGCCAGTGCACACGAAGCCAGCCGCGGGCTTGCGCCAGCGAGATCGCCAGCGTCGATCTGGAGATTCAGACCTTCCCTCCAGAGATCGTCGACGTGATGCAGTCCTCGGGGCCGGTCTAAGCCAATTCTCATCTGAGCGTCGCGGAGCTTTCCGCGGTTTACAGCGGTTCCGCAGTTACTGTGTCCCGAAGCCATTAACGCCAAGTGGATTCATCCTTAAGAAGAATCCACCCTGCACCAATGCTGGAAACGGCTAAAACAACTGCGGAACCGCTCAACCCGCCTCGACCAGCCCATATTTACGCTGCCAAGATTGCTTGAGTTGCATGCGGACGCTGGCGCGCTCTGTCTCCGTGACCGCGGGTTCGGGGCCTTCGACAAAGCGCGCCGCCTCACGTTTTGCCAACTCCAACAACTGCCGGTCGCGCAGTAGATTGGCCACCCGGAACTCCGGCAAGCCCGCCTGCCGCGTGCCGAAAAACTCTCCCGGCCCGCGCTGCGAAAGATCGAGCTCGGCCAGTTCGAAGCCGTCCTGCGAGCTCACCATCGCGTTCAGCCGCTCTTCGCCGACGTCGGTGACGCGCTCGCCGGTCATCAGGATGCAGTAGCTCTTGGCCGTGCCACGGCCCACGCGCCCGCGCAACTGGTGCAACTGCGCGAGTCCGAAGCGCTCCGCGTGTTCCACCACCATCACGGTGGCGTTGGCCACATCGACTCCGACCTCGATGACCGTAGTCGAGACGAGAACATCGATCTCGCCGCGCTGGAAGCGGCGCATGATGATGTCTTTCTCGTCCGCATCGAGCCGCCCGTGGAGCAGACCGACGCGCAGGCCGGCAAACGGTCCCTTGCGAAGTTTCTCGTACATTTCCACCGCGGATTTGAGTCCCGATTTTGCGCTCGGAGCTGTTTCCTGTGCCGAATCCGTAAACAGCTCCGCTGTTTTAAGTTTTGGAGCAATTCTGTGCCGAACCGTTGACGAGCCAGCCCTCTCGGCCTGAGCTTCGTCGCGCGAAAAATCCAATTCAGGTTGGTCGTCCTTCGATCCTTCGATGACCGGGTAGACGATATACGCCTGCCGGCCTTGCGCCACCTGCTTGCGCACGAAGTCCCACACCTCTTCGGCGCGCTCGCCGGGCACGCGCCGCGTGACGATGGGCATGCGCCCCGGCGGCAGCTCGTCGAGTGTGCTCAGGTCCAGGTCGCCGTAGAGCGAGAGCGCCAGAGTACGCGGAATGGGCGTGGCCGTCATCACCAGCACGTCGGGCTCGGGCTGGTTGGGCTTCTTCATCAGCTTGAAGCGCTGCAGAACGCCGAAGCGGTGCTGCTCGTCGACGACGACAAGGCCGAGCCGGTCGAACTCCACCTTCTCTTCGATCAGCGCATGGGTGCCGATGATCAGGTTGGCGTCGCCGCGGTTGATGAGCCCGCGGTTGGTCCGCTTGCGATCTTCGTCGAGCGAGCCGGTGAGCAGCACGATACGAGGCTTGCGGCTGGAGCGCTCCAGCAGCTTGCGCGCCGCGAGAAAATGCTGCGTGGCCAGAATCTCAGTAGGCGCCATCAAGGCCGCCTGATAGCCGTTCTCCATGGCCACGAGCATGGCCTGAAGCGCGACAATCGTCTTGCCCGAGCCGACGTCGCCCTGCAGCAGCCGCCGCATGGGGCTGGGCGCGCGCATGTCGGCCACAATTTCGCCCAGCGCACGCTTTTGCGCCGCCGTGGGATGAAAGGGAAGCACCTCGCGGATGGCCTCGCGCACCTTGTCGTTGGTCGCGAATGCAATGCCCTTGCGCTCCTTCATGCGCCGCCGCTTGAGTTCCAGGCCCAGCTCCAAAAAGAAAAACTCCTCGAAGATGAGACGCTGGTGCGCGGGCGTGGAGAAGCTTTGCAACTGCGCGAGTGGCGTGCCCTCCGGCGGAAAGTGGACCTCGCGCAGCGCCGTCTCGCGATTGGGAAAATCGAGCCGCCGCAGCATCGATTGCGGCAGGCACTCCGGCACCGCGCCGCGCATCCCTTCGAGCAGGTTGAAGATCACCCTGCGCTGCCAGCGCGAGGCCAGGCGGCTGCCGCCGAGCGACTCGTACACCGGCGTGATGCGGCCCACTTCGAGCATCTGCGTCTGGGCATCGTCGCTCGCGTCGGGCAAAATCTCAAATTGCGGCTGGATCATCTTCAAGTTACTGGAGGAGCGCGACGGCTCGACTTTGCCGTAGACCGCGACGGTTTGCCCGGCCAGAAATTTGCCGTTGAGGTAGGGCGCGTTGAACCAGATGCACTTGAGCGCACGGCGTCCCTGGCCGACGGTCAGCTCGAAGAGCGGCATGCGGCGCGTGCGCAGCAGCACCGAGCCGCGCACCTCGCCGATGACGCTGGCCACGTCACCCGGCTTTAATTCGTCGAGGCTGACCGGATGCTGCCGGTCCTCATAGCGGAAAGGGAGGTGGTAGAGCAGGTCTTCAGCGGTCAGAATGCCTTTTTCGGCGAGCATCTCCGCCACGCGCGGACCCACGCCGCGCACAAACTGCACTGGATCGCCGAGGCTGGGCACATCTGGATGCTAAATCGCGCGGATGGCGCGCAACAATCCCGGCACGATGCCAGCCGCTTCAGACGAGGCTCAACTGAAGCCCAGCACCGGATGCGGCACGTACGGCTCTTCGAGCGCCGTCATCTCCTCCGCCGTGAGGCGGACGGAGAGCGCGGCGACTGCATCCTCAAGATGATGCGGCTTGGTTGCGCCGACGATCGGAGCCGTCACAGCCGGCTTCGACAGCAGCCATGCCAGCGCCACCTGTGCGCGCGGTACGCCGCGCTTTTCGGCGATCTCGCCCAAGCAGTCGACGACTCTGCGGTCGGCCTCTTCGGTCCGCGCGTACATGCCGTTCCCAAAGACGTCTGTCTCCGAGCGCATGGTAGTCTCGGCCTTCCACGCCCGCGTCAGGCGTCCGCGAGCCAGCGGGCTCCAGGGAATCACGGCGATGCCTTCGGCGCGGCACAGGCCGATCATCTCGCGCTCTTCCTCGCGATAGAGCAGGTTGTAGTGGTTCTGCATGGAGACGAAGCGCGTCCAGCCGCGCAGGTCGGCGAGGTAGCGCGCCTGCGCGAACTGCCACGCATACATTGACGAAGCGCCAATGTAGCGCACCTTGCCCGCCTTGACCACGTCGTGCAAGGCCTCCAGCGTCTCCTCGATGGGCGTCTCGTAGTCCCAGCGATGAATCTGGTAGAGGTCCACATAGTCGGTTTCGAGGCGTCGCAGGCTCTGGTCGAGTTCAAACAAGATTGCCTTGCGCGAGAGGCCGCGCCCATTGGGCTCGTCGCGCATCAGGCCCTGCGCTTTGGTCGCGATCACGACCGCCTCGCGCCGCGCGTTGGCCTTCAGAAAGCGGCCCAGCACGGCCTCGCTGTCGCCGCCCGAATAGACATTCGCGGTATCGAAGAAATTGATGCCGAGATCGAGAGCCTGGCGCAGAAAGGGCTGGCTTTCGGCCTCGTTCAGCGCCCACGCCTGGCGGCCGGGCAGCAGCTTTCCGGTAGCCGGGCTGCCGTAGGTCATGCATCCAAGACAAATGCGGGAAACTTTCAGTCCGGTGTGGCCAAGATTGATGTAATCCATAACTGCTCCTGATTCGATTTTAGTGCGCTACGGTGTTCCGGCTCGCGTCGTGCGGCGCGCGTTTGAAGATTGCGGGCGTTGGCCATCAAATTGGCGCAGCGAATGGCCGAAACGGCGCGGCTTTCCGCGACAGAGTACTTTCGTGCATTGCATCAGGCCGGCCCGAAGTGGTTCGATGTGACCAGTGCGAACATTGCCAGGCAACTTTTCTACCGGCACGAGGGTCTAAAATTACAGGTCATGGGGGAAGGTGTGTTTTGGGGGTCTTCCGTAGGCTCCGGCGCTTACGGGGAAGAGAATGGGCGCGTCTAACGAGCAGTCAGCAGGAAGAGCAGCCAGAAAGGCGCCGGACAGATTGAGTCAAGGAACGGCAGTGACGACGGAACCGCAAAAGCACTCCTCGCATCCTCAGGGCCGGCGCGTCAGATCCCATTTGCCGCGGCATGGGTCCAATTGGCTGAAGCACTGGCCGGCGCGAGTGGTGGCGGCAACGGCTGTTCCGGCCTTCCTTTTGCTGGCAGGCTGCGGCGGCTCGGCATCCGGTTCATCGAATAATGGGATCGCGGTCTCTCCCGGCACAGCGGCCATCGACACCAATTGCACCGGCTGTAACGCCTCCTCCAACTCAGGAGCTTATGAGCAGTTCGCTGCAACGCTGAGCGGCGGCGGCGCGGCCTCAGTCACCTGGTCTGTGAGCGGCGGAGACTCGACTGCCGGCACCGGAACGATCACGGCCAGCGGCCAGTACACGCCGCCCCCTTATCTCACCGCCGACAGCGTCAAAGTCACGGTGACGGCTACATCGACGTCGGGCGCCGCATCGGGGAGCGCCGCGATTACGGTTACGCCCGGATTCCTTGAACCGCTCTCGCCTGAGAATATCTCGCTCGGCAGCGGCGGAACGGCAGCCATCACCGGTTACATTGCGGAAGCGGGCGGCAGCACGAGCATCAACTTTGCCGTTGCCAGTAGCACGACGGGCTCCAGTGGAGGGCAAGGCTCGGTGGGATCGCCGTCCTGCGTTCGGAGCTCCACTGAATTTACCGAATGCTCCGCGACGTACACCGCGCCAGCCACGGTTTCCACTACGTCTTCCACCTATGTTGTTGCCACTATCGGCACGTCGTCTTCGAAAGCCGCGGCCGAAGTGCTGTTGAACACCGCGGGAATCACGAGCAACCCATCGACGCACCAAGTGCAGTTGGCGACGCCGATCCTGCTGGGCAGCTCCGGCGGCAACAATGATGACTACGACACTACGGTTCAGAACGGGACGACCTATATCGAAGACTGCTGCGGGGGCACGCTGGGTTCGCTGATCCAGAACAGCAGCGGTACGCAGTACCTGCTGAGCTGCAATCACGTGCTGGCGCGCAGTGACCAGGCCACCACCGGCGAAATGATCATTCAGCCGGGATTGATCGACAATAGCGGGGGAGCATGTTATCCAGTCGGGGAAAAAGGCACGGAAACCCAAGTGGGCGCGTTGACGGCCTGGCTCCCGCTTAGTTCCTCCTCCACCAATGCGGACGCGGCCATTGCGGCAGTGAACTCAGGCGCTGTGAGCAGCACAGGCGCGATTATGGAGCTGGGCCTGCCGCAGGGAAACGGCACGCTGGCCGCCGCGCCTCCGGGAACCTCTTCGACCCACGGCATGGGCGAGAGCGGTTCGATTGGCATGACCGTGGCCAAGAGCGGACGTACCACGGGCCTCACGTGCGCCAGCATCTCCGCAATCAACCTTGAAGTGGAGGTCAGCTACTTCAAGAATTGCGCTGAAACTGTGCCCTACCTGACCAAGACTTACACCAACCAGATCGCTATCGAGGGGAATGAATTCAGTGACGCGGGAGACTCCGGATCGCTCGTCGTGGATGCCAGCGACGCCGAACCCGTGGGATTGTTCTTCGCCGGTGGAGTCACAAATACAGGAGTGAGTGAGGGTATCGCCAATCCCGTGTCGATTGTGCTGGCGGAGCTGGGCACGCAGGAGGGAACCTCCTACACGTTTGTCGGTACAGCGGACCATCCCGTCAGTTGTTTGGACTACAGCACAGGGACCGCCACGGCGGCGCAGGCCAGCACGCTCACGAGCGCGCAGACAGCGCTCGCCGAACAGGCGCTCACGCAGGCACGGATGTTGATCAATCCTTCCGCGGGCATTCTGGGCGCAGTGGTGGGCAAGAGCAGTGACCGCGCCGGCGAGGCGGCTGTCATTCTCTA
The DNA here is from genome assembly GCA_963832805.1 of uncultured Acidobacteriaceae bacterium. GTDB lineage: Bacteria > Acidobacteriota > Terriglobia > Terriglobales > Acidobacteriaceae > Telmatobacter. Next base: position 193,916 of record CAWHVN010000014.1, read on the forward strand.
TGTCGACCAGAACATGAATGTTACGGCGCCACAAACGGTGAATGGAGTCCGCACCGAGGTGATTCCCGCCACGGCGCAAGCTGTGGCCGCAGGCACCGCTCCGCTGTATCCCGCGCAGGCCAACTCGATTCCGCCTTTGCCGCCGGCAGTGCTCAGCCAGGCGATCGCGGCCAAACAGCAGGTTGCGCAGAGCCTGATGAAGCAGAACCCCGCCTTTTTCGGCGTGGGCGTGGGCCAGAGTTACGACAATCCGAAAGAAGCGGCGCTGGTCATCTTTGTCGACCGCAGACAGGTACCCGCCGCTCTCGCGCCCACCATCAACGGCTTGCGCGCGCGGTACGTCATCATGGACCGGCTGCACGTGACGCGCTCGTATCTGACGGACCCCGTCCGGCAGCAAAGCCATTGCATGGCGCACCCGCTCACGCGCCAACCGAATGACTTCGATCCGCTCCGCACTCACTCGCTGCCGGGCCTGAATCTGTTCTGACGGGCCTTTGCCTGATGCCGGCTTTTCGATTCCAGCTCTGAGCGCTTTCTAGTTGACGGGCCGCGCCTTGCCGTTCTTCAAGCTGTCGTCGATGATGGACCCGATCTTCGCCTGATTTCCCTTAACTGTGCGGCCCAATTCCGCGCCCAGACGGCCCATCTGTTCGTCAAACTTGCCCCGCTCCGCGTTGAAGTGGCTCATATCGATGTTCACTTCGGCCTTGACTTCGGCGTCTATGACGCGACGCTCGATGGCCGAAATCTCGCGCTGGATCTGCGCCAGTTGTTCTCGCGAGACAGTGGCGCTTTGCTTGGCGGTCAAACTGGCCACCGTCGCGTTCAAATCGGCCACCTCTTTGGATAGGTCGGGCGCGGGGATGTTGGCGGTGGCCTTGCGCGCCTCGTCGCGCGCCTGCTGGCCCGCTTCGCGCAACTGCTGAGCGGCCGCGCGCATCTGCTCGCTTTGATCGTGCAGCGCCTTGTCCATGTTCTCGATCTGGCTCACGATTGCCGGATCGTCGACGACATAGTACTTGCCTTCGTGGCGAAAAAGCAGGAATTTTCCATGGACGATGCTGCGCGCCTTCTCGACTTCGGCTTCGCCATCAGCGCCCCAGCTGCCGCAGAATCGCGTTTTGGTCCCTGGATCGCCGACGATTGCATAGGCGTCGCCATTTGCGAAGCAGGACGCATGGCCTTCATAACCCTGCAGGAACGGCATTAGCGGCGGCATTGGTGGTACGTGAACCTGGACATCGATGGGCGGAATCGGCGGGATCACCGGAATGTCAGGGCTGGATTCCTGCGCGTCGGCAGGCGGCATGGGCGGATTCGGCGCAGACTCCGGCGCAGGGTTCGAGCCCGACGCAGCGGGTGCGGGCGCTGCTTGTGGCGCTGGCGGCGCCGGCTGCGCTTGCCCAGGATCCGAAGTGCTCGCTTGAGGCGGCTGGGGATTGGCTTGACCCGTAATGGCGGATGGAGAGGACGCCTGGTTCTGCGCGAGCTTGGACACTTGGGAAGAGTCAGCCTGCTTCGGTGTTGCGGAAGCCTGGACGCGAACCAGCGACGCGGCCAGGACGAGCACTGCGGGAACAATAAGGGCGGCGACGAGCGTGCGGCGGCTGCCGCTGAAAGCCTGCTTGAAGCTGGATTCGTTGAGCAGGCGCTCGATACGATGCGAGAGATTGGTTGAGTGAGCCATGGCGACTCCTGTAAAGGTTGGGCGCGGCAGTGCCGCGAATTCAAGAAGCAGTTGAGCGTAGGCGCTGCGGCTGGCGAACTCTTCAAGACCGGCGCGGTCGCTGATGGCCTCGCTCAATTCAGAGAGCTTGCGCTTGAGCCACCATCCCAGCGGGCTGAACCAGGTGATCGCGGCGTAGAAACCGGCAAGCAGTTGCAGGTAGAAATCGCATTGACGGACATGAGAGCCCTCGTGGGCCAGGACAGCGCGCAGCTTCTCCATTGGCCACTCCGGGTAATCCGCCGGGAGAATGATCCCGGAGCCGATGTTGACGGGAGACGCGATGCGTCTGCTCGAACGCGTGGCGACGACTCCCGGCAAGCCGCATTCCCCGGCAGCATCGACGGGCGTGGCCTGGAGCCACAGGCGGACGGACGAACTCAGACCGATGAGCCATCTGAGCAGAAGCGCAGCGCCAGCGGCGAGGTAAACGAGCCAGGCGATGGTAAGGATGTCAAGCGGGGCCCGGCTTGCCTTTTGCGGCGCGGCCAGGATGGGCGCAGCAACTGGCTGCGGCAAAGCCGGCTCACTCCCGGTTGCGGCATGGGGCGAGGGCTCGAACTCCGAGACCGATCCATGGGGAGCGCCAGCAGGGTCCGGCCCGAGGGGACCAAGCTGCGGCACTGAAGCGAACTCATGAAAAGGAACTGTCCCGGGTTGCACAACTTTCGCGGGCGCGTGCGCTCGAATAGGAACTCCGGTCCACCTCGCCGCAGGCAGCCGAACTTCCGCCCATGCAGGGAACCAGTGCCCAAGGATGAGTAACGGCATGGCAAGGCCGGCAATCAACACCACGCTCCACGCTGCTTTTTGCGCCCGGACATTCTTCACGCGCAGAAGGTGCAAACCGGCCCAAAGAATGCACGCTGTGAACAACGCGCGCAAAGCGGCTTCGAACAGGATGGATGCGGCGGCAGGAATCACGATTTTGCCTCCTTCTTCGCGGTTGGAGCTGCTTTACTGGCTGCGGCAATGCGCTCGGCCAGGCGCTGCAGTTCCGCGCGGCCCAAAACCTTCGAGTCCACCATGCCCACGAGCAGCGCTTCCACTGAACCCTCGCAAAACCAATCCACGATGCGCTTCACAGCGCGGCCGGCTACGCGCTGCCGCGATTCGGCGGGCTGGTAGACAAAGGTGCGGTCTTCGACCGTGTGAGACAGGTAGCCTTTGTCTTCGAGGCGCCGCAACACCGTGCGAATGGTCGAGTCCTTGAGAGGGCGTTCGAGTTCCTCGCGCACTTGTTCCGCGGTCAGGGTTCCCTTGCCCCAGATGATGAGCAGGATGCTTCGTTCCAACTCACCCAGTTCGCTGGGGTCATGGTCCGGTTGAGTGTTACGCTCCATAGTGTTACTGACTGTAACACACAAAGCTGGCGCCGTGTCAAGCCCCTTTGCGGAAAAAATCTGCCGTCAGGCTTTGGTTCTAGGAAAATCGCTGAATTGCCAACGCGTTGCGCTCGACGGGATCATTTGAGCTTGTGCTGCCCTTCACTGCGGCCAGTCTTTTTCTCCCCTTGATCCGCCGGAAAGGCCAGGGCCGTGGTCTCTCTATGCAAGCGTCAGATCGGTTTCGTCGGGTACGAAGATTTCAAAGACGGTTCCGTGACCATCCCGCGTGGGCGCTTCCGGGGGTGTTGCGCTGCGGCTGCGCACGCGAACGAATCCATGATGCTTATGGATGATCTCCTGGCTCACCCAAAGCCCCAGTCCGGTTCCCGTGACCTCCTTGGTGGTGAAGAAAGCCTCGAAGATGTGCTCCCGCACCTCCGGCTCCATGCCCGCGCCGGTGTCGGCAACGGCAAACCGGATGCCTGTTTGCGCGGGGTTTCCCCAGTCGCGCGAGCGCCGCGCGCGGATCACCAACCGGCCGCCGTTGCTGCTGGCGTCAATGGAATTGCCCACCAGGTTAGCGAAGACCTGGCGGATCTCTCCGGCAAAGCAGAAGAGCGTGAGTCCAGCGTCGTAGTCCCGCTCCACATCGAGGTCGAGGCCATGGATTCGGCTTTGATAGAGATTCAGCACCGAGTCCAGCAATTCCTCCAGCGTGACGCGCGAGGGTTGTGTCGGCTGGCGATAGAAGCGCAGTGTCTGCTGGGTGATCTCCGCAATGCGATGTACCTCATGCTCGGCCATGGTCACGTACTGCTTCGCCGCATCGGGAAGATCGCTGGAGCTGCGCAGAAGGAAGAGCAGGTTGGTGATGGCTTCGAGCGGATTGTTGATCTCGTGCGCGATGGAAGCGGCCAGCCGCCCGGTCACGGCAAGCTTTTCGCTTCGCCGCAAAGCCTCCTCGCTGCGCTTACGGTCGCTGGCGTCGAGCGCAATGATTCCCACCCAGCGCACCTGGCTGGGAGTGGTGCGCACCGGGTAGGCGCTGATGAGCCAGGTCCACGGACGCCGCGGCTTGCCCCCTTCGCCGCTCAGCTCCAGGTTTCGCACCGGCTCTTCGCTGGAAAAGACACGCTGCACCGCGCCCTCGATCTCGGCGGCGACAGCCTGGGGCAGCAGATCCGGCAAGGTGCGGCCGAGATGGCGGCTGACGGCGGCGCCGGTCAGGTCCGCGAAAACCTGGTTGACGCGCACGACGCGGCCATTGCGGTCGACGAAAGCCAGTCCAATGGGCGCGTTGGCCAGCATGGAGTCGAGCAGGGAAAGCGTGTCGTTCAATCCTGCGCGCTGCTCGGCCAATGAGGACACCATTCGGTTGAAGGTCTCGATCAGGTCGCCAATCTCGTTATGAACGGGCACCGGCAGCGGAAAACGGCTGCTGTCTTCCGGCGCATTCATCAGGGCGGTGGCGCCGTGGTGCAGCAGCGCCAGTGGCCGCGCAATGGCCCGCCCCATCATCAGCACCAGCAGGGCCGAAGCCACCACCCAGATGATGCCGAAGATGGCCGTGTCGCCCAAAAGAGAATCCAGTTGCTGACGGGCTGCGCTTTGGTCGAATGTCACCAGGGCATAGCCCCGCAGATCGTTTGCGGTGTAGATAGCACGGACTGCCTCCCATCCGCCGGTTGCAGTCCTGAAGATTCTTGACTCGTCGCGCCTGACGAGAGGAATCTGCGCGCGCTCCGCCGCGCTGAGGCCCCCCGGTTCCTGTTTTACGCTCCTGAAAAAGAGCACGTCGCCTGACGGGCTGATGATTTTCGCCGACCCCACAATCGGCGCGTCGACGATCGTGCGCACAGCCAGATCGACCCAGCGCGGCCTCTGCTGCTCAAGCGCCTCGGCAGATTGATTGGCCAGGGCGGTGGACTCGTACTCCAGCCAATACTGCGCGCGTTGATTTGTCCGGCGGGTCTGCTGCCGCGCCAGCACTGCGGCGAACAGGCCGATGGAGAGAATCTCCAGCAGCAACAGGCCGGCCAGCATTTGCCAGCGAATGGATCGAGGCCACCAGCTCATGCGCAAGGATCCACCCCCGAAGACGGATCAGTGAATTAGTCTATCGAATTGGATGCGGCAACCGCGTCGCGCGCCTCGTCCCGCGGCTTCGCTTTCGAGACCAGAGCCGCCGCAATCTGCCTTCCGTGAAAACGTCCGTTCTCAATAAAAATCTCGTTGGTGCGCGAACCGGCAACGATGACGCCGGCCAGGTAAATACCCGGCACATTGCTCTCCAGCGTCTCGGGATCGCAGACGGGCAACCGGTCCTGGCCCTCGAAACGCACACCCATCCGCTCCAGAAACGCAAAATCGGGATGGTATCCGGTCATGGCGAAGACAAAATCGTTCGCCAGCGTCTCGCGGCCGGCGGGAGTCTCCACCACGACCGCGTCGGGGGTGATCTCCACAACCTGCGACGCAAAGTATGCCTTGATCTCGCCGTCCTTGATGCGGTTTTCGATGTCCGGCTTGATCCAGTACTTCACGTGCGGCGGAATCTCCGGTCCGCGGTAGACAAGGGTAACGCGCGCACCGCTCCGCCACAGTTCGAGGGCAGCGATGGCAGCTGAGTTCTTGCCGCCAATCACCACCACGTCCATCTCGAAATAGGGGTGGGGGTCGTAGTAGTAGTGGTGGACTTTGCTGAGGGTCTCGCCGGGAATGTCCATCCAATTGGGCAGGTCATAGTAGCCCGTGGAGATGGCCAGTTTGCGGGCTTCGATGGCTCCCGGCCGGCCAAAACGGTCCATGGTGTGCACCGTAAAAGAGCCGTCGCTCCCCGTCACGCTCTCCACGCGGTGGTACTGGCGCACGTCCAGGCGGTAGTAGGCCGCCACCTGGCGGTAGTACTCAAGGGCCTCGCTGCGCGTGGGCTTGGCATTCGGGCTGGGAAAGGGGATGCCGCCGATCTCGAGGCGTTCCGAAGTAGTGAAGAACGTCATGTGCGCGGGATAGTGAAAGATGGAGTTGCAGACGCAGCCCTTATCCACCAGCACCACACGGAAGCCTGCCTTTTGCGCCTCGATGGCGCATGCCAGCCCCGTCGGACCAGCGCCCACCACAAGGAGATCGAAGACTGAATCCCGCACCACATCCAACGGCTGGTCGCTCATCCTTCTAGATTACGGCGGTTCTCCAATTCATGCGAAGCCAATTGAGCCGTGCAAGGTGGCGTTTTCTTGGGGAAAACGCCACTTAAGGGTTGCGGCTTCACGGTAGACCCATTGGAGAACCGCGATCGGCCATTCCGCGGGCGGTTCGGTAAGCGAACTGTCGCACGACAAAAAAGCCCCAGCCGAAGCTGGAGCCTTTTGCGTTCGGAATATCGAGTCTCTGCGCCTTTACGCGAGTGCCGGAGCAGGCTCCATCATGGGGACCACGGGCGTCACGGCCGGGGTGGCTGCCGACGCTGGAGCCGCTGCTGCCGTTTGCTGGGTCTGCGCATGAGCCGTGCGCGTAAGGCGATGGACAAAGTGGTAGGGCGGCCATGGACCCGAGAGCTGCATCTGGCACTCCCGCATCACGGCGCTGGTGGTGATGAACTTGTTCTGGTACCGCTCCACGCACTTGCGATCGATCAGATGCGCGATGTCCAGCATCATCTTGCCGTTATCCATGAGCCGGCAGCTCACTTCCTCATCGAGCGGGATGAAAAGCCGATGCATCTGGAAGCTGACCGCGCGAGCTCGCGTCTGGCGCTCACGCGCTCGCGAGGCATTCTCGCGCAGATTGCTCAGATACTCGCGGCCCACGCCTTCGGCGCTCAGATGCTTTTCGGTCTCATGCCCGCAACAATCATCGACGAAGATTTTCAGGTGCATCTCCGTTTTGCCGCGCAGCTTGTCGATGTTTCCCAGGAACTGGCGCTGATTGGAGCGGATGGATTTGCGCAGAGACTCGTCATCGATGAAGACGGTGCCGAAGCGGAAGGGAAGAACGGTAGAGTGTTGAAAACAGTCGGCGATCACGCGCGCATGGTCGACGCCTGACTTTTGATTGAGGTTTTCCTGGGGGTTGTGCTCGCTCACGATCACCGCTAGATCGCTCGCGGGATAAAGGAAAACCTGATTGCCACTGACTCCAAAAACCGATTCCATCGCCACTGGCTTGCGATGACGGGCTAAAGCTGGAAATGCTTGTTTTTCACCGATGCAGTAGGCATACCATGCCATGACGAGACACTCCGTCCGCGCGCGCCACAACTGTCAGGCGCCGCTGGTTGATGAAGCTCTGTGAACTTGGGAACAACTGCATGCATAGTGGAGGACTAATTAGGTCCGTGGTTGCGGATTCCTCAAACTAACCGGAATACTAGTCTTCTGAAAATACGACTGGCAACACCCCCGAGCGAAAAGTTTGCTTGACACCGTTCCAGGCACAAAACCTGTGTTGACAAGATTGAACGGTCCATTGACCATATGGAATTTGTGTGTTGGCACACAGTAAATGCCATAAGTCGCTCACCATGGGAGCACAGGCGCGTGTCGCGCCACACACCTCAAGAAAGCGCCTCCAAGCGGGCTCGCTGCATTCCGCACTCGTTTTCCACAGCGGTTGGGTACGCTTCGCCGCCCCTTAATCCCTTCAGCCTTGATCCCGCGAGCGCATCGATAGGGAGCAGCGAACTCTAGTAGACTCAACGGCAGAATGTCTGCTTCTTCCCGCGTCCTTCATCGCACGCCTTCCGCATCCACGCTTCGCGCGCTTTTGGCCACACTTGCCGCGGGAGCAGCCCTAACTTCCACCTCCGCCATCGCTCAAGGCACACACCTGTGGCAGCAATCGCAGATGGAGGAGTTTGAAAAGGGCACACCCGCAGGGGTTTCCATTGAGAGCGACGGCCACCTGCGCCAGGGGCCGGGGCTCACCGAACTCGTGACCACCCCCTCGACCTTTGTGTGGTCGCTGGCGGCCGACAAGACCGGCCATGTTTTCGCAGGCACGGGCTCACCTGCAACCGTGTTGCGCCTCGGCCAGAAGCCCGGCGAAAAGCCGTTCACGCTCTTCGAATCGAGGGACCTCAGCGTACAGGCTCTGCGATTCGGGCCCGACGGCTCGCTCTATGCGGCCACGGCGCCTGGCGGCAAAGTCTACAAGCTCAACCCCGACGCCACCACCAAGCAGGATGAATCCAGCGCCACAGTCGTCTTCGACGCCGCCAAGGCGGACGACGCTGCCGCAGGCGACGCCAAATCCGCATCAGCCGCGCAGTCACACTACATCTGGGATTTGACCTTCGATTCCGCGGGACGGCTCTACATCGCCACGGGCAACCCGGCGGCAGTGTACCGCGTGGATCCTGCCAAGCCCGGTACCAAGCCCGAGCTCTTCTTCAAGAGCGACGAGGCGCACATCCGCACGCTTGCCTGGGACGTGAAAGGCAATCTCATCGCGGGCTCCGACGGTTCAGGCCTTGTCTATCGAATCGATGCGCAGGGCAAGGGCTATGTGCTCTTCGAAGCTCCACGCCGGGAGATTACCTCGATCGCGATCGGCACCAATGGAACCATCTACGCAGCCTGTGTGGGCGACAAGAGCCGCAACCCGTTGCCTCCACTGCCGGTGCAGGGGGTCGCGGCCGTCACAATCACGGTGGTTCAGCCGCAGTCGTTGCAAGCGGCCAACGCCAGCGCCTCCGTGCCCGAAGGTACCGAGATCTTTGCTCTGAGCGATGGCCAGGCGCCGCGCTCCCTCTGGTCCAGCAAGGATGCGATCGTCTACGCGCTGGCGGCTCGAGCCGGCGGGCTTCTCGCGCTCAGCGGAAACCGCGGACAAATCTACCGCATTCAGGACGACGGCAGCTACTCCGATATCGGTCACCTGCAAGCGCAGCAGGGGCTGAGCCTGGCCTCTGGGCAAAGCGCCGATACTCTCTTCATCGGCAGTGGCAACACCGGCAAGGTGTTCGAGCTGGGCGCGGCGGAAACGCATGAGTACGCGAGTGACGTTCTCGATACAGGGGCCTTCGCCCGCTTTGGGCGCGTCGAAATCGAGCCCGGCTCTTCGGGCTACGACATTCTCACCCGTACCGGCAACGTAGAGCAGCCGGTCCGCGGCTGGAGCGAGTGGCAGCTGATTACGGACGGCGCCGTGGCTTCGCCGCCGGGGCGTTTTTTGCAGTGGAAGGCGGTTCTGCACGCGGGCGGCGTGCTGGGCAGCGTGGGCGTCAACTATCTGCCTGTGAATTCTGCGCCCGTGGTCGACAATCTGGTTGTTGTTCCCGGCGCGCGCCTCAATCCGCAACTCTCCAATTCTCAGAATCAAACCGTCAACATCACATTTCCATCGTCGAACCAGAGCTCGACGGTCTCCTTTGACGGAAGCGCAAACCAGCCTCTTCAAGCCATCAAGGACCACACCGCGGTGACCGTGCGCTGGGCCGCGCACGACAGCGACGGGGATACGCTGGCCTACTCGCTCTACCTGCGCGGCGATGGCGACAGCGTGTGGTGGCCGCTGAAAAAGAAGATCAAGGAACAGGCCTACAGCTTCGACGCCACACTGATTCCAGATGGCGGCTACCGCATCAAGGTAGTCGCATCCGACGCTCCGTCTCACTCGCCGGGCGATGCGCTCACGGGCGAAAAGATCAGCGATCGCTTCGTGATCGACACCACGCCGCCCGTCATCAGCAACTTGAAGGCAGAAGCACAGCCGGCGCCCTGCGTGGGACTCAATTGTGCCAGGCCCTTCCTGGTCAGCTTTGATGCGGAGGATGCGGCTTCGCCCGTGGCGCACGCCGAATACTCGATTGACGCAGGTCCATGGCAGACCATCGATCCGGCCGGCCAGATCTCCGACTCACGGCGTGAACACTACGAGTTCCGTATCTCGCTGGACGTGGAGGCGGGTAAGATCGGCGAGCACCTGATCACCGTGCGCGCATTCGACCGCTATGACAATGTGGGCGTGGCCAAGACGATCATTCCCGCTCAGGGACAGTGATTTGTAGCGCCGGTCTCCGGACCGGCACTGCGGAGTTGAGGCAAATCGGAGATGCGATTTGAGCTTTATGTGGCGGCGCGATACCTGAAAGCCAAGCGGCGTCAGGCCGTTGTCGGCGTCGTCACGGCCATCTCCATCGCCGGAGTCACGGCAGGCGTAGCAGCGCTCATCATCGCTCTTGCCATCACCAACGGAATGAGGCGCGATCTGCAGGAGAAGCTGATCGGCTTCAGCGCGCACGTGCAGTTAATGCAAATCGATGGGCGTGGCATTCCCAATTGGCAGGCGCTGCTTGCGCGTCTGCGCGCTGTGCCGCACGTCGTCGCGGCCTCGCCCGGCTTGTACGAGCAGGTGCTCGTCGCCCGCGGCGCGCGCGATGGCGGCGCGCTGATTGAAGGCATCCTGCCCGACGATGAGCGGACCGTGAGTGATCTGCTCTCCACGGCCACGCCCGGCGCAGTGCAGGCGCTCGAGCCGCAACCCGCGCCCGCGTCAGCGCAAAACGCGGAGCTGCCGCCGATCGTTCTGGGCAGCGATCTGGCCGAAACCATCGGCGCCTCCGCCGGCGATTCGGTGCTTCTCATCAGTCCCCAGGGCGAAATGACTCCGCTCGGCGTGATTCCCAAGTACGTGCGCTTTCGGCTGGCCGGCACTTTCCATTCGGGCTTTTATCAATACGACGCGCAGATGGGCTTTCTGCGCCTCGCCGATGCGCAGCGCCTCTTCGACGAGCCCGACCTGCTTTCGGTGATCAGCTTCAAAGTCGACAATCTCAACAACGCGCCGGAGATTGCGCGCGCCATCGAGCAGGCAGCGGGCCATGGCTACATGACCACCAACTGGACCGAGCAGAACCGCGAGCTCTTTCGCGCACTCAGGCTGGAGCAGGTGGTCACCTTTATCGTGATCGCGCTCATCGTGATCGTGGCCGCGCTCAACATTCTCATCGCGCTCACCATGATGGTGATGGAAAAGACGCGCGACATTGCCGTGATGATGAGCTTCGGGGTCGATCCCGGCCAGGTGCGGCGCATCTTTTTGCTGCAAGGCCTGCTCATCAGCGTCGTCGGCACCATTCTCGGCCTCGCGCTCGGCTACATTGCCTCCTGGGCGGGCGGCCACTATCACTTCATCCATCTGTCCGCCGATGTCTACTCCATTGACACCTTGCCTTTCGCGCCGCGCGTGCTCGACGGCGTAATTGTGTCGGCCGTTTCGATTGGGATTTCCCTGCTGGCCACGCTGTATCCCTCGTCATCGGCGGCGCGGGTGTTGCCGGCTGAGGCGTTGCGGTACGAGTAGCAATTTTCCGGTCCGTCCGGGATTGAGGAAGCTCCTGTTCAGAGGAGGAATGATGACTTGTGTCCTTGCTGTGGTCAGAGCTGTTGGTTGTTGGGAGAACCCTTTCCCTCTCGTCCACCTGGCAGACGGCGGATACATGACGAACCCGCTCGACGAGTATCTGCTCGTTGCAAGCGCCTTCGTGTCGTTGTTAACAGTCGTCCTGGCAGCTTTCGGGCGTGGTGGCTCAAGAATTCTTATGATCCTGATCGGGCTTCTGCTGTTGGTTCTGACGACCTTTGGGTTCATTTCGAACTATGTCTAGCCGGGTTAGCTAGGTATTGCAAAGTATAGTAAACAAGCGGATTGTAGCAAGATAGGCATTCACGTTTGACAATGTGGCACAAAATGTGCCACATTATTCCAATGCAGAGCATAACCTTGCGTCAATTGCGCGACACGAAACAGGTGAAGACTTGGCTGCGCGCCGGCGTGCACATTGAAGTCCGCGAACGAAACGAAGTCATTGCGGATCTGGTTCCGAGAACGCCGCCGAGGCCGCCCGTGGAGTGGCCCGACTTTGAAGCGCGTGCAAAGAAGATTTTCGGCGATCGAATCCTCCCCGGAGCAGACCTCCTCATTGAAGAGCGTGAGCGGAGTCGTTATTGACGATCTACGCAGATAGCAGCTTCTTCGTTTCTCTTCACATCGTCGACGGGCATTCTCATGAAGTGTGGCGCCGTATGCAGTCGAACCCTGCGCTTTACCTCACGCCAATTCATCGAATCGAGTTCGCACACGCAGCGTTTCTCCATGTCTTTTGGAAGAAAGCGACCACATTCGAGGCTGAAAGTGCAGTTTCCGCATTCAATGAAGATTGCGCCAACGGAATCTGGACTCTCGTTGCTCTCCCCGAGAGTGCGTTCATGCGAAGCGTCGAGCTCGCGGCACGCTATGCGCCTTCAGTCGGCGTGCGGAGCCTCGATTCGCTCCATGTCGCGTGCGCGCTGGAATTGAAAGCCGATAGATTCTGGACCTTCGACGAGCGCCAGGCAAAGCTTGCCGAGGCGGTCGGTCTCGATTTAACTCCTTAGTCGAGTCCGATGCGCCGCGGCCGACTCACTGCGGCGTAATGATTCCGCCCAATGCGTGCCGACGCGGCAGCACGATGCCGCGATGGTCGACTTCGGCGGGTGGCCTGCCGGAATCGGATTCAGGCAAACGCTTTCGCTCGATAAGCGCGCCTCCGCACGCCGGGCACCAGTCCGCCTTTGTCTGGTCGGCAAGCGCCGCGTGGCATTGGCTGCAGATGCGTTCCATAGCTACAAGTTTATCGAATCCGAACATCGCGCGTTGCGAGTCCTCAATCCGAATGTTTTTGGTCCCTTGCTCCCTCGGTCCCTTGGTCCCTGCTCTCGGTACACTGAATGTATGCACCCTCCCCCGCGCCTCATCGCAATCGACGTGGATGGCACTCTTCTGCCGACCATGTCGCAAACCGTCAGCGAGCGCAATGCGCGGGCGCTGCGAGCGGCGCAGGAGGCGGGAATCACGGTGGCCATCGCCACGGGACGCCGCCCGGCCTACACCGCGCCGCTGCTTGCGAACCTTGGCCTGCGAGCGGATACGCCGCTCATCGCGTCGAATGGTGCAGTGCTCTCCACGCTGGGTGGTGACATCATCGACCGCTGCCACATGCAGGCGCGCGTGGCGCGCGGCCTTTGCGGCGTGCTCCGCCCATTCGGAATCGTCGTTTTCACTTTTGACCGTCCGGGGCGCGGCGAGCTGGTTCTTGAAGACCTTGAGGCGGCGCATGGACGCATCGCGATCTGGGTTGAGTCCAACCGCAACGTGATCGAGGTTGTAAAGCCGCTGGAGTCGGCGCTCATCGATGGCGAGGATCCGATTCAGGGCATGGCGGCCGGGAGCATCAGCAGGATGACGGACGCCGAGAAAGCATTGAAAGCAAGCGAGTGGGGCGCGAAATGCGAGAGCGTGCGCACCGAATATCCGGCACGCGATCTGTCGATTCTCGACCTTTTGCCGCCCGGCATCTCGAAAGGATGGGCGCTTGAGCGGCTTGCCGCGCGCCTTGGCGTGGATCGCAAGGAGACCATGGCCATCGGCGACAACTGGAACGACGCGGGTATGCTGGAGTGGGCGGGGCAGGGAATCGTGATGGCGAACGCAGCGCCGGAGCTGCGCACGCTGGCCAAGACGCGCGGATGGAAGCAGGCGCCTTCGAACGATGAGGACGGCGTCGCAGTGGTCCTGGAGGCTGCGCTGGCTGAATTGGCACCGGCAAAAGCATGAGCAACGAATCCCATCGACGGAAAACGACGCGCGCAGGAATCCTTTTCGCGCTCGGATCGATTGCGGCGCTCGCATGCCTGCCAACGCTCTCTCGCGCCGGAGAACGCGTGACCCTCAGCAACGGATTCGTCGAGCAGTGCGATCACCATGCGCTGGTTGACGGCCGCATTCGCCTCTACCTGAGCGCGGGAGAGGACAGCTACATCGAGTTCGAGCCTGCGGAGATCGCCACATTCGAGCAGGTGCCCGATCCACCGGCGCCAGCTTCGCCTGAGCCCGCAGCCAAGCCTCAAACGCAGGCAAAACTGACTGCGGGCGACTTGCGCGAGATGCTCGCGCGAGCCGGAACGGATCACAACCTCGATGTGGACCTGCTGGCCAGCGTGGTGAAGGCCGAGAGCGACGGCAATGCCCGCGCCGTGAGCCGCGCCGGCGCGAAGGGCCTGATGCAACTGATGCCCGGAACCGCTGCCGGCCTCGGCGTGAAAGATAGCTTTCAGCCCGACCAGAATGTGCGCGGCGGCTCGACATACCTCGACGCTCTGCTCACGCGATACCACGACAATCTGGCCCTGGCGCTGGCCGCATACAACGCCGGACCAGAAGCCGTGGACAAGTATCGCGGCATTCCGCCGTACCGCGAGACACAGGCATACGTCGCGCGCGTGATTCACGAATTCAATCGGCGCGTGCTGGCCCGCGAAGCGCAGGCCCGGCGCATCTCCGCCGCTCCGCAGGATGCAGCCGCGCAGCCAGCCTCGCATCACTAGAACAGGTTGCATCAGTGTTGCTCGACCAGCGACGAACCATCCCTCGGGGGCTAAAGCCCAGATTTCATGCACCTCTGGCGGCACCCTTCGGCTCCGCTCAGGGCAGGCTTTGAAGCCGTGCCCTTTCAAGACATCATCTATCGACCAGTTCCAGAGCCAATTACTCTTTATTTCTTCACAATGCCGGTCGCCGTTGACTTCGCGTGGACTCGCCTGCACACTCCCCGCAAACCCTCTCATGGGCGCGTGAGAACATACGGATAGACCTTGATCGCACACCGCCGAACGGAGTACGCGTGAAGAAGAGCCAATGGATTCTGGGCCTGGTTCTGTTGCTGGCGCTGGCCGCCCTGGCCCTGTGGGCTCGTTCTCGAATTCACTTCGACTTTCACGTCTTCGGCGCGCAAATCGCCCTCGCCGATTGGCGCAAGATCGCCATTGGCGTCGCGTGCATTTATCTCGCCTTCGTCTTCCGCGCCGCGCGCTGGACCATGCTGATGCGGCATAACAAAAAGGTCCCGCTTTTCTCCCTGCTGGGAACCCAGATCATCGGCTTCACCGCGGTGGCGCTCATCGGGCGCTTCGCCGACCCGGTGCGGCCCTATCTGGTTGCCAAAAAGACCGGGGAACCGCTTGGATCGCAGATCGCCGTCTACATCGTCGAGCGGCTCTTCGACTTTGGTTCCATGGCGCTCATCTTCTCGCTGGCTCTCTTGTGGATTCCCCAGACCGCCATGGCCGCCGCGCCCAGTCATCCGGGGTTCTTCAGCCATTTCTTCGCGCCGCTCATCGGGCGATATCCGATTCTTTCCGTCATTTTCGCCCGCTTTGGAGCGCTGCTCGTTACGCTGGCCGGCGTTCTGCTTCTGGCTGTTGTGCGCTTATCGGGTAACGCTGTGGCCAACTTCTTTGAGTCAGCCCTTGGACTTATTTCCAAGAGCATGGGCCACGCAGCCGGCCACAAGATTAGAACCTTTCACGCCGGCCTCGATGTGATTCACAGCCTCTCTGACTTCGCCATCTCCGCCTCGATTTCGCTCAGCATGTGGGGCCTCATCGCGCTGGCCTATCTGGAAACGATACACGCCTTCACAGCCAGCCCCGCGCTTGCCGGGATGAGCTTTTCGAAGTGCGTTCTGCTCATGATGATCAGCGGAAGCGTCAGCGTCCTGCAGCTTCCGGTCCTGGGCTGGTTTTCCCAGATCGCCTTCGTAGCCGCGGCGCTTTCCAGCTTATTTGGCGCATCGCCCGAGGCCGCCACCGCCTGTTCGGCCACCATCCTGCTTGGCACATTTCTCTGCGTCGCTCCCGCGGGACTGATCTGGGCCCAATTCGATCACATCAGTCTGCGCAAGGTGACGGTGGAGAGCGAACACGCCGAGGAAGATCTCGAAGCAAAAGAGGATTTCGGCGCGGCTCTCTAGATTCAGCCCGCCTCGGCCCCGCTCGCCGTCCTCGAGTACTGAATCGTCTCCGGTCCCACCGCGCCGCCCGTCATCACCATGCTCATCGCCTGCTCCATGGACAGGTCCGTCTCGATCACGCGCTCCATGGGAAGAATCTGCAGGAAGGCCGACGTGGGATTGATCGCGTTGGGCACGAGCACTGCGGCCAGTGGCCGCCCGCTCCCGGCATCGGTCATGGTGCGCGTCAGGAATCCGATGCTCTTCTGTCCGGCGATGGGGAAGTCGATGAGCACCACGCGCTGGCTGGCGTCCTTCTTGGCCATCATCGTGTCCAGCAGTTGCCGCACCGACGTGTAAACTTTGGCCACGAACGGCAGCCGTTCCAGGATCGACTCAAACAGCCCGAAGGCCTGGCGGCCAATCACCAGTGAAGTCACCCGGCCCACGACATAAAGCACAACCAGCGTGAGCAGAATGGCCAGCGCGGGCTGCATCCACGGATAGCCGAACCATCTGCCGGGGAACAACGTTTCCAGCAGTCGAACCGCGGGCAATCCAGCTTTGGCCAGCTCGCCCAGCAGAAAGCTGAAGATCAGGTAAGTGACAAAAAGCGGTCCGATGGTGATGATGCCGGCCAGGATGCTTCGCTGCACACTGCGCAGCGAGCGGCTCAAATGTGCTTTCACGCGAGTCTCCTCGTTTCGAGAATACGCTGGGCTTCGAGCATACGCTGGCTTGCGCTGGCTGCTGAACGCCCCCATCCGTGAAATGGGAGTTCCCAACGGACGCCAAATGAGCTATATATGGAGATTACCTCATAAGAAGGTAGAAGAATGTCCTTGAACGAACCCGAGAACATCGAATCCATCGATAGGGATTCCTTGTCACCCAGATCTGCCTCGCCGCACCCGCGCGCCATGGGATCGCCGTTGCCCATGGGTTCAGGGCGTCGTCCTGTAAGTTCACCAATTGCTGGCAACCGCATGACGGCGCCTCCTCCCGGCCGCGCTCTTCCCGGACCGACCAGTGGGGAGGAAACCAGCGGCGCGCAGCGCGCCGTGAATGCCTTTCGCATGGTGCTGCCGCTTGTACAGCGCCTCCTGCCTCTGCTCGAAGGAAATGTGCTCACCGCCATCTCCGGTGTGCTCGCTCCGCGCCCGCAAGCGCCTCCGCCGGCGCCTGCGCCCAAGCTCGATCTCACGCCTATTGAAATGAAGCTGGCCGAACTGCAGACGCAACGCCAGAGTCTGCGCGATCAAATAGCGGAACAGAGCACCTCGCTCAAGCGCGTCGAAGATCAGTTGGAGATGGTGCGCGAAGCCACCGACCGCAACACTCTCGAGCAGCAGGAACTTCTTGAGGATCTAAAGACCTTCAGCGGCAAGGTCAAGGTTGCTGCCGTGATTGGAATCGGCGTGCTGGTGATCGGTTTTGTGCTGAATCTGATTCTCTTCCTGCACATTCAGCGCGTATTGCCCTGAGGATTCGCGCTAAAGCTCCAGAACGTTGTCTTCGATGGCCAGTCTCACATTGCCGTCGGACTTGGCCAGCCGCCGCACGGCTTCGGGCTTGTCCACTTTGGCTCTCAACATTACCAGCGCCACCGGCACGCTGCGCCCGGCGCTCTTGATGGTCTCCACCGCGGTCGCCCGGTCGATGTTGCATGCGCACATCAGAATGCGAATGCCGCGCTCCACCAGCTTCGAGTTCTGCATGTGCACGTTCACCATCAGGTTCTCGTACACGTAGCCCAGCCGCGTCATGGCGCCCGTGGTGATCATGTTCAGGATCATCTTCTGCGCGCTGCCGGCCTTCATGCGCGTCGATCCCGAAACCACTTCGGGGCCCACATCGGCCACGATGGTGGTGTCTGCGGCTTGCGAAAGCGGCGTTTCGTGATTGCAGGTCACGGCGGCGGTGTGCGCTCCGCGGGCGCGGGCATAGGCGACCGCAGCGACCACGTAAGGCGTGAGTCCCGAGGCCGAAACGCCGACCACCACATCCTTGCGCGTAGGACGGCGGCGCGCGATGTCGCGCTGGCCCAGCTCTTCGGAGTCCTCGTTCACTTCGACCGCAGACGCCAGCGCCTTGGGTCCTCCGGCCATAATGTATTGCACTTGCCCCGGCGCGGTGGAGTAGGTGGGAGGACACTCCGACGCGTCCAGCGCCGCAATTCGTCCGCTCGAGCCGGCGCCGACATAGATGAGCCGGCCGCCTTCGCGCAAGCTTCTCGCCACCTGGTCAATTACCTCAGCGATCTCAGGGATGGCTTTCTTCACAGCCGCGGCGATCTTCGCATCCTCGTGATTGATGATGCGAGCGATCTCGAGCGCGGACTTGGTATCCAGTCCTTGAGACGCCTCGTTCTGGCTCTCGGTGGTTAGCTGTTGAAGCAGGGTGGCCTGGTCGTTGTGATTGTCATTCGATCGGGAGCCGGCCATCTCCTGCAGCGTTGTGCTTGGTAGCATCGCGTCAGACCCCAGCTTTTATTGTATCGATAAACCCGCGCAAGGCCCTACACAAATTTCGCCAGATCCGAATTGCTTTCGTAACCACCGATTCCTGCCTCTAGAGCGCCTCGCGAATGGCGTCGTGAAAGGCCGGGCGCACCTTGCGAATCATCTGATTCTTTCGATCGGGCCAGGTGCGATTGGTGAGCAGAACAACGGCCACAGCCGCATCCAGATCGATCCACAGCGAGCAGCCGCTAAACCCGAGGTGGCCAATCGAATGGCTCGAAAAGTGCTTACCAGACGACGAATTCGCCGAGGGCGTATCCCACCCGAGCGCCCGCGAGCTGCCCGCAGGCCCTTGCCGCTGGGTAAATTGTTTCAACACGTCAGGCTCGAACAGAATCGGCTTTCCTTCCGAACCGTCGTCCGCTCCCGCGCTGACAATCTCCGCCGCAAATCGCAGAAGGTCGGAGACATTGGAGAAGAGCCCTGCGTGTCCCGCCACACCCCCGAGCACCCACGCGTTCTCGTCCTGCACCTCGCCCTGAATCACTCGATGACGGAACCATGTGTCCACTTCAGTTGGCGGAATGGCGTCCCGCAGTGCCGGCGCAGGGCAAAATTCCGTTGCACTCATCCCCAGCGGCCGAAAAACCTCGCGCTTGATCCACGGAGCCAGGTCTTCGCCCATGCGAACTTCCAGTGCCTGGCCGAGCAGAATGAATCCGGGGTCGGAGTACTCGGCCCGTGTTCCCGGATTAGCTTCCAGCGGCAGCTCCAGGCAGGCCCGAAACAGCGGCTCCGGCGAGGCCGCGGTGCGGAAAAACTCCACGTACCCCGGCAAGCCCGAGTTGTGCGCGAGCAAGTGCCGCAGTGTTACATTGCGCGCCCGATCCCCTGCGGCACGGCCCATAACGAATCCCGGCAGCAGGTCGCCGAGCGGCGCGTCAACGTCAATCTCCCGCCGCTGGACCAGCAACATCGCCGCAGCAGTGGCGGCCGCTACTTTCGTCAGGCTGGCCACGTCAAAGACCGTCTCCGCGCTCACCGCTGGCGATTCCGGCTCGTAAGTGAACCGTCCCAGCGCATCCTTGAGCGCAACCTCTCCGCCTGCCCATACGCCAAAAGCGCACCCAGGGAAGGCATGTGCCGTGATCGCCTCTTCCAACACGCGATAAACCGCGCCAAAGCGGCCTTGCGCCCGGCCGGAACCAACTGCGGATGATTGCGCTTGCGGAGCCATCGCTTTCTCGCATGGTAACGCGCGCACAGCCTTCCCGCCGCGCCGCCCAAGCTTTTCATAGTCCAGCCATGCCAAGTCGAGCTATCCTTGTGTGCGGAAGTTCCGTCTATTCATTGGGTGAAGGAGGGCAGCATGTCCTCGGTGCGAAAACTGTATTCGGCCGCGATTCTGATCGGCTTGGCCGTCGCAGGCCTGAGCCTGTGCGCCGCTCAGAGCCCCGCTCCGCCCCAGCCGAACCCGGGCACACCTGCGCCTGCTGCGGCCCAGCCGGTTACTCAACCAGCTTCAGCCCCGGCAGCCCAGCCGGCCGCTCCGGCAGAATCGGCAGCGCCGGCTGAGCCGTCCACCGAGCCGGCCGGCCTGGCCAACGCTGCCCCTGCAAAGAAAACCTACACGGTCCCCGCCGGAACCAAGGTTCTGCTCGAATTGCGCAGCGCCATCAACACGAAGTCGGCCAAGCCCGGCGATGGCGTCTACCTGTCTTCAACCTTCCCGGTGGTGGTCGGCAACCGCGTCATGATCCCGTCAGGAGTCTACGTGCAGGGCGTAGTTGACCGCGTCCAGCGCGGCGGAATGAGGGCCAAAGCGCAGCTCGACATGCATTTCACTTCGATCATCTTCCCCAACGGCACAGTGGCTGAGATTCCGGGCGTCGTAGACAGTGTTCCCGGCTCAAGAAACCAGACTGTGATGAACGATGGCGAGGGAACCATCCAGCAGAACGGCAGCAAGGGCCGCAACGCGGGCCAGACAGCGGAAATCGCCCTTCCAACCGGCGCGGGCGTCGGCACCATCGGAGGAGCTGCCTCCGGTCACCCCATTGAGGGCGGTCTCGCCGGCCTCGGCGCAGGACTTGCCACCGTGGGCATCGTTTCGCTCTTCACGCGCAACGCCGACGTCGATATTCCCCGCGGCACCCAGGTCGAGATGGTCCTGCAACGCCCTCTCATGCTGGAGGAAGAGAACCTGGCCGGCGTCTCCGAACCCGGAGCCGCGCCCGCATTCGTCCCCGCAGCCGACCAGCCGAAGCCAATTACGAAACACCGTCCGCGGATCATGTGTCCGCCAGGCAGCCTCGGCTGCGAATAGAACGACACTCTTTGCCGCGCTACGCCGGAATGGGCGCAAGCATCAGTCCTGAGCCTGTAAAGCTGGTCGAGTCGAGAACCGATGGCTGTGCCAATGCAGGCATGCACGCGCGGAAACCACCGGCCGAGCAACTCGCCGTCAGCCGTTCGCGAGAACCGCCTGAGTTTCGAGAGCCCGTGATGCTGTTAGCTGGCTGGGGCGCCGGGTTCCAGCGTGTGCAGTTCCTTGCCCGGCTTGAAGCGTACGGCCTTGCCGGGAGCGATGTTGACCTCAGTCCCGGTGCGGGGGTTGCGGCCGATGCCTGTTTTACGTGCGCGGACGCTGAAGACGCCAAATCCGCGCAGTTCGATGCGCTCGCCGGCCGCCAAAGCCTGCTTGAGGCCCTCGAAGACCGTGTCCACTGCTGCCTCTGCCTTGGTGCGCGGCAGGCCCGTGCGCTCGACCACGTTGTGAACGATATCCTGCTTGATCAATGGAGTCTCCTCGCTGGCACGAACTGATTGAGGCGTATGTTACCACCTACACCGCCCATACTACAGATTTTGTTGCGATTAGGGAACAAAAAAGCAGGGACCGAGAAGACCGGGACCAAGGGACCAAGGGACCGAGAAGACAGGGGGCAAGGGAGCGAGGGAACAAGAAGACCGGGACCAAGAGTTTTCTCGGCCGGTGGATTTCTTGGTACCGAGCGGGGCGCGGGACGTGAATCGTGAATCGTGAGTCGTGGGCCGTGAACCGTAGCGAAGGGAATTGTCAACGGGCGCGGGCTTTGCTTTAAGATGGGGTTTCGAGCCCGAGCCAACGAAGCAATGTCCCCGGTGGCCGCTCAAAACCTCCCGGAACAGGAGACGCATGTCGATTCAGAGCGATCGATGGATCAGGGAACAGGCCCTGAAGCACGGGATGATCGAGCCGTTCAGCGAAAAGCAGGTGGCGGGCAACGTGATCTCCTATGGACTTTCTTCTTACGGCTACGACCTGAGAGTCTCGAACGAGTTCAAGATCTTCACTAATGTGAACAGCGCCATCATCGATCCCAAGGCGTTCGACGAGCGGTCGTTCGTCTCTGTTCAAGCCGAGTCGGTGATTATTCCGCCGAATTCATTCGCGCTGGCGCGGTCGGTTGAATACTTTCGCATTCCCAGAGACGTGCTGACGATTTGCGTGGGGAAGTCAACCTACGCACGGTGCGGCATCATTGTGAATGTGACGCCGTTCGAACCCGAGTGGGAGGGTTTTGTCACGCTGGAGATTTCCAATACCACTCCGCTGCCGGCGAAGGTGTACGCCAACGAAGGGCTCTGCCAGATTCTGTTTTTCCACGGGGATGAGCCGTGCGAGACGAGCTATGCGGACCGCAAGGGAAAATATCAAAAGCAGCAGGGAATTGTTTTGCCCAAGCTGTGAGGAGGCCTCGAAATTCTGCCGTGCAGGAGTTATGAGGATTAAAGGAGAACCAGCATCGATCCACGAGGGCCTCCATGATGAACGATCTGCGAATGCCACCTTAGCGTTAAAGGCCTAGCACCTATTTCTTAGCGAACCGGATGTTGGTGGTATTTCCGATTCGACATGCGGGGGCAATGATTCAAGCGGGGACTCATAGCAGAGGTTTGGGATCCATGCGATCTCAAGGGTCCGGACTTTGTGCGATCGGATTCACAGAGAGAGCCGGCCAAGGCGATGAGCCCGAGGCCTGCGACGGCTTCTCCGTCTTGCTGAACGGACACATCAAAGAAACATCGATGCGGCATTTGGGGTGAACGCGTCGATTCTGTTCTTTCGTTATTACGGTTGCGCTGACGTATTTTTCTCCCTGGATTGACCGAAGGCAACATCTAGCGGAATCTCAATAGGCCGGTGTGGCTCTGGCTTGACCTGGGCGGGTTTTGGGGATGACATCGTCGACGCGTGGTCCTGGCACAATTCGGATTGGGGTGGCGGCGGATGAACCGATTCGTGTCGCCGGCTTGGCGAGCATCTTTGACCAGCCCGCACAGGATGGAAATTGCCAGCTTGTGCCGGTGATTGCGCATCTTTCTGAACTGCTGGCGCTCGACGACATTGAGTACATTGTCGTCGACCTTCATTCCGAGTTGGGCGGTCTTGAGGCACTGGAGACGATTCGGCGTGAGCGGCCGGACGTGCGATCGATTGTGATTGGGCCGGAAGGCGACGATGAGCTGGTTTTGAGTGCGATCATCGCCGGGGCCAGGGGCTACCTCGGACAGTCGGCAGGTCCTGAGCTGGTTCGCAGCGCCATCGACGTCGTAACCTCGGGGTCCATTTGGGCTCCCAGGAGGCTACTCTGCCGCGTGATCGACCGTTTGCTGAAGGTTCCAGGTGTATCACAAGCAGCTGCGAATCAACTACTTACAAAGCGCGAGCGACAGGTCCTCGAACTCATCCTGGCGGCGCAGTCGACGCGTGAGATCGCCAGCCAACTGGGGATCGAGCCGCGCACCGTTAAGGCCTACGTGGGTCGCCTGATGCGCAAGACGGGCGCCGACAACCGCATCAAGCTCTCCATGTCGGCACTCGGCCGCTCTGTTGTGCCTAGGGGCCATGGCGGGCACGGAGGGGTAGAAACTCACCAAAGTGCGACAAAATAGGTGAAGTGCAGGTTACCTTTTGTCATCACCCCTAAGTACTCTTGTGCAGTTATCCGAATTTCGGCATTCTTATCCACAGAAACAACGCAGATCTGGGGAAAGGAGTTCCCAGGCGGCATGTTTCCATGGTGCCCGGGAACTCCTCTTTTTTTGATTGAAAGATCGCCGGATTCTGGTTGTCTCAGTCTTTTTAGCCCTCCCCCCCACTCCAATCGTGCATCTCAACCGTAGAGTCAGCGGCCTCCCTGAGGCCGTTGGCGAGGTCGTCTTTGCAGCGGACCTGCCAGGGAAAGACCGCGGCTACTGTTTGCACCGCGTTTTCACAGGAGGGATATGCGACTTTAGAGCGGTTCCACAATTCACCTGCCCTTTCCGGCGTCTTGCAGGGTGGCTTTTTCTTGATGAAAAAGCCACTCGGCGGTTGCGGGCTGGGTATCGCAATTGTGGAACCGCTGTGCGCATGAATGCTGTAGGCTGTTCGAGGAGGATTAGGCGCAGCCTGCCAGCCGCACGATCCCTTGAACCATCCAGCTCGATGACACTGGCAGAGAATCGAACGCTCCCGACGCAGAGTTCTCACATCCGCGGCGCTAAGCTGGCGGAATGGAAAGGATATGGACATGAAAAAGGCCCTCGCTTTGATTTGTCTCAGCTTTCTGCTCCCATCGACGGCCTTCGCCGGCTCTACAAAAGAGGATTTGCAGGCTCGCATCGATGCCGCCAAGGTGGTCCTCGACCAGATCATGGGCGCGGGTGACCGGACGGTCCCGAGCAACATTTTGAAATCGGCCACGTGCGTGGCCGTGGTTCCAAGTATGGTGAAGGGCGCGTTTTTCGTCGGCGCTCAGGGTGGCGAAGGCGTGGTCACCTGCCGCACCGGCCACGGCTGGAGCGCGCCGGTGTTCATCCGCATGGCGGGCGGATCGATCGGCTTCCAGTGGGGCGTTCAGGCGACGGATCTGGTTCTGATTGCCGTGAATGACCGCGGAATGCAGGATCTGCTCAAGGACAAATTCAAGATTGGCGGCGATGCATCGGCGGCCGCGGGGCCGGTGGGACGGGCCGGGCAGGCGTCGACCGATTGGAAGATGAGCGCGGAGCTGCTGAGCTACTCGCGCAACAAGGGGATCTTTGCGGGCATCTCGCTGGACGGCACCAGCGTGAGCCAGAATCAGGACGACACGACGCTGTACTATGGAGCGCCGCATCACTTCGAGGCGATTTTGAAAGGCAACGTGGCGGTGCCGCCGGGCGCGGTTCCGTTCGTCCGCGATGTGGCGCAGTACTTCGTCCGGGCCAAAGCGCACTAACAAGGCCGCGGTCACTGTGGTCATTCGCGAGAACTCTGAGATTGCTTGCCCGTCCTCTCCGTCTCTGCAGGCGGGGAGGATGGCAGCGGGTGTGGTTGCGGCTCTGCGGCCGCCAGGGCCGCGTTGAGCGTCTACACTGATCCTTACTCAGCGATGTGGGAAAACCTCGAGTATGGGTTGGTTGTAGCCGTTGCGCGCTGCCTGGGCCGCCTGCCGCGCGGAGTTGCGCGCGTTTTCTCTGGTTGCATTGCGTTCGCGGTTTACTGGTGCTTCGGGCGGTTGCGACGTGTGGGCACGCGGAATCTTGAGCTTGCCCTGCCAGAACTCCCCTCCAAAACCAGGAAAAGAATTCTGCGGCGCGTTTACGTGCACCTGGGCTGGCTGCTTGTGGAGTTCTGCCGCATGACGCGCTACACGGCGGAGAACACGCGCGACTGGTTGCGCACCGAGGGGCTGGAACATTATTTGGCCGCGAAGGCTCGCGGCAAGGGCGTGCTCGTGCTTACGGGTCATCTGGGCGCGTGGGAGCTGTCCAGCTTCTATCACTCGATCATGGGCCATCCCATGGGCATGCTGATCCGCAGGCTGGATAACCGCCGCCTGGATGAGTATGTGAACCGCATCCGCTGCCTGCACGGCAACTTCGTTCTGTCGAAGGACGACTTCGGACGCGGGCTGCTTGCGGCTATGCACGCCGGGGGCACGGTGGGCATGTTGATCGACACCAATATGACGCCGCCTCGGGGCGAGTTCGTGAAGTTTTTCGGCATCGACGCGTGCACGGGAACGGGGCTGGCGCACGTGGCGCGCAAGACCGGGGCTGCCGTGCTGCCGGGTTTCATGGTGTGGGAGGCGAGCGAGCAAAAGTACGTGTTGCGCTTCGGGCCGGAGGTGGAGATTCCCCACACGGCGGACCGGAGCGCAGATATTCTGGAGGGCACGCGGCGGGCGACAGCAGTGCTGGAGGAGTGGATTCGGCGCTATCCTGACCAGTGGCTGTGGATTCACCGGCGCTGGAAGACGCGGCCGGCGGGGGAGCCGGGGCTGTACGGGAAGTGAAAAGAGACCAGAGATCAGAGATCAGAGAACATTCGATGAGTGTCCAGCAATGACGATTCGGGAATTGGTTGACGCGCTCGGCGGGAAGGTGGCGCAGGGCCGACCGGAGACGGAGATCACCGGCGTGAGCGGGTGCGAGCGTGTGACGCCGACGGAGATGGTGTTTGCCGAGGATGCGGCAACGGCGGGCGCGGCGCTCAAGAGTCCCGCAGCGGCGGTGGTTGTGAAGGCGGGACTGGCGGCGTCGTATGCGTCGAACCCTTCGATCGCGGTGATCGAATCGGACCAACCGAAGCTGTGGTTTGCGCGGGCGGCGAAGCTGTTGGCCAAGCCGCTGCCAGTCGAAGGAGTTCATCCGACGGCAGTCGTTGGCACCGAGGTCAAGCTCGGAGTCGGCGTGACCATCGCGGCCTGCGCAGTCATCGGCGATCGCGCGCAGATCGGCGCAGGAACGCGCATCGAGGCTGGAGCGATGATCGGCGAGGGCGTGCGCATTGGCGAGCACTGCCACATCTATCCGCGCGTTGTCATTTATCCGGGGACCACGCTCGGCAATCAGGTCATCATACATGCCGGCGCGGTGCTGGGCGCGGATGGATTTGGCTACGTGCGCGATGCGGAGACCGGCGCATACACGCAGTTCCCGCAGCAGGGAAGTCTTGCCATTGAAGACGACGTGGAGATTGGCGCGAACTCGACCGTCGATCGCGGCGCGCTGGGCGAGACGCGAGTGCGGCGCGGGGCCAAGTTCGACAACCTGGTGCACGTGGCACACAACTGCGACATTGGCGAGGATGCGATTCTGGTTGCGCTCACCGGAATCTCCGGATCGAGCACGATTGGCAAGGGCGCGGTGCTGGCGGGGCAGGTGGGCATCGGCGACCATGTGCACGTAGGTCCGGGCGTGATTCTCGGCGGGCAGGCGGGAGTGTTCAGCGGAAAGACGGTGACCAACGAGGGCCTGAAGCCGGGAACGGTGCACTGGGGCACGCCGGCGCGGCCGCTGCAGCAGGTATTGCGCGAGCAGGCGACGCTGGCGCGGCTGGCGAAGAAGCGGAAAGACAGCCGCTAGCTTCTAGCCTCCAGCGTCTAGCTCCGGCGTGGGCGAATCAGCAGTTTCGACTCGCGCAAGAAAAGCTAGTGGCTAGAAGCTAGAAGCTGGAAGCTCAGATTGGGATGCGTGCAATGGCGGTGATTGTTGTTGGCGGGGGCGGGCGAGGCGCTGGGAAGACGGCGCTGGTCTGCGGCCTGATGCGCGCGCTGCCGGAGATCCCGTGGACCGCTGTCAAGGTCACAACCCACGACCACGGCAAGGCGACTCCGATCTGGGAAGAAACCGAGCCGGGGCAGGGGACCGACACCGCCCGCTATCTCGCTGCCAGAGCGCGACGCGCGCTGTTAGTGACAACGGACGAGGATGCGCTTGGACCGATTGTGGAGCAGATTCTTCAGGGGTGTCCGCCGCCTGCAGGCGTGATCTTCGAGTCGAACAGCGTTCTCCGTTATCTGCGCCCAGACCTTTGCCTTGCCGCCGCATCCAGTCCCTGGGCCGGGCAAAAGCCTTCGTTTGACCTGGTGATGGAGCGCGTCGATGCCACGGTTGAGCTGGCAGGGCACGATCACATTGTCGAGGCGGAGAAGATTACATTTCGCCTTGCGTCGCTGGAGTGCATTTCACCGACGATGCTGGAGTGGGTGCGGGAACGGCTGGGTGATCGTTTGCCTTGACTTCCGGCGCACGCAGGGGTAACGTGGGCGAACATTCCCTTGAACTGCGTTTGTGTTTTCTAAGGCCACAGGCGGAGTGTGCGAATTTTGGACACTGTATCGATTTCAGACAACGGCGGGGGGTCAGACAGCGGCGCGGCGGCGGTCGCGGTGCGGACGGTCAACGCAGAACCGGCAGGGGCGGCGCAAGAGCCGGCACTGCGGGGGCAACTTGACGAAGAACGTCTGGCGTGGCTGGCCCTGACGTTGGCGCCGGGATTGGGGCCCAAGCGGATTCTGGACGCCGTGAAGGGACTGAAGTCGGCGAGCCAGATCTTCACGATGCCACTGACGGCTCTTGAAGGGCTCAGGTTTCCCGCTGAGGCGGCGCAATTTCTGTTTGACGGCAAGGGGCGGCGCGCAGCGGAAGAAGAGTGGGTGCGGGTGGCTGCGCAGGGCGCGACGATTATCAGTTATTCGAGCCCCGAGTATCCCGAGCGGTTGCGCGAGATCTACGATCCGCCGCCGGTGCTGTGGGTGCGCGGGGACGCAAAGCTGTTGAGCCGGCCCGCGATTGCGGTGGTGGGAACGAGGCACCCGACCCCCTATGGGACGGGGATTGCCGAGTTGCTGTCGCGGGACCTGGCGGCGCGGCGGCTGCTGATTGTGAGCGGCATGGCGCGGGGAATCGACAGCTGCGCGCACAAGGGAGCGCTGGCGGCGCGCATGCCCACGGTGGCCGTGTGGGGCACCGGAATTGACGTCGTGTATCCCAAGGAGAACAAAAAGCTGGCTGAGGAGATTCTTGCGCTGGGCGGAGCTATTGTGAGCGAGGTGCCCATGGGGACGTTTCCAGCGCCGCAGAACTTTCCGCGTCGGAATCGCATTCTGAGCGGGTTGTGCGTGGCCGTGCTGGTGGTGGAGGCGGGCGAAAACTCAGGAACGCGCGTGACCGCACGCTGCGCCGCTGAGCAGAACCGGGACCTGTTCGCCGTTCCAGGGAACGTGACCAACAAGGGCTCCTGGACCCCTAACACATTGATTAAACAGGGGGCTAAGCTCGTGGCTACCTGGGAGGATATTTGGGAGGATCTGCCCTCGCAGGTGCGGCTGGAGCTGGAGGCCGAGTGCCCGGCTGCATCCAAACCGCAGGCTTGCGCATCCTTATTGGCTGATCCAGTGTTGCGGCCCCAGGAGGCCATGGTGCTGGAAGTCCTGCGCACCGACGAGAGTCTGCAGATCGACGAGATTCTGGATCTGCTTGAGACGCAACTCACTTCCTCTGAGGTATTTACGGCGCTTTTCGAGCTGGAAATGGCGGGCCGTGTGCGGCAACTGCCGGGGAAGAATTACGTGCGGACGATGTAGGAACAGGGACCAAGGTGGGCGGCTGCCGAGCCGACTGGCGAAAACGTGGCAGTTACTTTCCGGATTCGCCTGCGTATATGGATACAAAAGAATGGATTTGAGGCGGTTTGCGGGCCGCACAGGGGAGTTTATGCGCGCGGATTTGAGACGGGAACGGAAGAAAAAGCCGTCATGCTTGTAGAAATGAGGGGGTATTCCGTGCTACGGTGCAAGCCTTGCAGCCATATTTTGCCTGAGCCGGCCAGGAGACGCAGAGAACGCGAGGAAGAAATCGCGATTGCTCCGAATGAACGGAATGCCTGGCTGAGAGTCAAACAGGTCAACAGGTCGAGCAGGGTAGAGAGGGAACTGGGTCAAGGGATGGCAACAACGAAATCATTGGTGATCGTGGAATCGCCGGCCAAGGCGAAGACGATCGAAAAATATCTGGGCAAGGGATTCGACGTGAAGGCCTCGGTTGGCCACATCATGGACCTGCCCAAGAACGAACTTGGCGTGGAATTGAAGAAGCGCACCTTCGAGCCGGAGTTGATTGTGTCTCCAGGCAAAGAGAAGGTGGTCGATCAATTGAAAAAAGCCGCCGCCAAGGCCGACGAGATTTATCTGGCGCCCGACCCGGACCGCGAGGGCGAAGCGATTGCGTACCACCTCGCCTTGCAACTGGGGACCAACGCCAAAGAGAGAAAAAAGATTCGCCGCGTCACCTTCAACGAGATTACGAAGAAGGCCGTGCAGGAAGCATTCAAACATGCACGCGACATCGATCAGCACTTAGTGGACGCGCAGCAGACGCGGCGCGTGCTGGACAGGCTGGTGGGCTACCAGATTTCGCCGCTGCTTTGGGACAAGGTGCGGCGCGGGCTTTCGGCGGGGCGCGTGCAGACGGTTGCGCTGCGGCTCATCGTAGAACGCGAGCGCGAGATTCGTGCGTTTCAGCCGCTCGAGTACTGGACGCTGGAGGCCCTGCTCCACCCCGCGGACAAAGACCTATCCGCGGGGGCCCCGGTGCTTCACCCAGAAAAACAGAGCGATCAAAAGTTCAAGGCGAAGTTCATCGGCATCGGCGGCGAGCCGGTGCGCGTGCCCAACGGCACGGACAAGGACGGCAAAGAGCTGTTCATCGCCAGCGCGCTGCCCGATAAGAAGCAAATGGACGAGGTGCTGGCCGCGCTTGAGAAAGCGGACTGGTCGATCACCGGCGTGCAGGCGCGCGAACAGCAGCGCAGGCCTCTGCCGCCCTTTATTACCAGCCAACTGCAGCGTGACGCTGCCAACAAGCTAGGATTCAACGTGCGCCGGACGATGGGCGTGGCGCAGCGGCTTTATGAGGGCGTTGCCATTGGCGAGGAGGGCGCGACGGGCCTCATCACTTATATGCGTACGGATTCGCCGCGCGTGGCGCCCGACGCCGTTACCGGCGCACGGGAGTGGATCGCGAAGGAGCTCGGGAAGGGGTATTTGCCCGCGTCTCCCAATGTGTACAAAGGCAAAAAGGACTCGCAGGACGCGCACGAGGCCATCCGGCCGACGGATGCGTCGCGCACGCCGGAGTCGATTGCGCGCTACCTAAGCGACGAACAACTGAAGCTCTACACGCTGATCTGGCGGCGCTTCGTGGCCTCGCAGATGGTTCCCGCGGTCTACGACGTGACTACGGCGAACATCGCAGCGGTCTCGCGGAAGACCGGCAAGACCTACGACTTCCGCGTGAGCGGCTCGGTGATGCGCTTCGACGGATTCCTGAAGCTCTACGAGGTTTCGGAAGACAAGAAGGACGAAGACGACGAGAGCGCAAACCGATTGCCGAACCTCGACGGAGTGAAGGCGCTGGGGCGCGATGAGCTGCTGCCCGAAGATCACTTTACGCAGCCGCCGCCGCGCTACAACGAAGCCTCGCTGGTGAAGGAGCTGGAAGAGCGCGGCATCGGCAGGCCTTCGACCTACGCGTCGATCATCAATACCATTCAGGATCGCGAGTACGTGGTGAAGCACGGCGGCTCGCGCGGGCGCTTCTATCCGACGGAAATTGGCGTCGTGGTGTGCGACCTGCTGGTGGAGAACTTTCCGTATATCTTCGACACTGCGTACACGGCCAAGCTGGAAACGGAACTGGACGACATCGAAGAGGGCACGGAGAAGTGGACCGATCTGCTCAACGGTTTCTATGGCTACTTTGAGCAGGAGCTGAAGGACGCCGGCAAACACATGCGCAACATCAAGCGCATGGAGCAGGTGACGACAGAGAAGTGCGATGTGTGCGGCTCGCCTCTCGTGCTCAAGTGGGGCAAGTTCGGCACCTTTTTCGCCTGCTCGGCCTACGACAAGAAGGATCCCGCAAGCTGCACTTTCACCAAGGAGAACATCTCGGCGAAACCCGACCTGAACACGCCCGAAGCACAAGAGGCCGGCGACACCGAGGAGTACTGCGAGAACTGCGGCAAAGTGATGGTCATGCGGCGCGGGCTTTTCGGGCCGTTCATGGCCTGCCCGGACTACAACGCCGATCCTCCGTGCAAGACCTTCCGCAAGCTGAGCCAGAAGCAACAGCAAAAGCCGCCCGAGCCCACCGGCGAAGCTTGCCCACTGTGCGGCAAGCCCTTGGTGCTGCGCCAGGGAGCGTACGGCGAGTTTGTCTCCTGCTCCGGTTATCCCAAGTGCAAATACGTGAAGCAGAACCTGATTGAGGGGATGAAGTGCCCCAAGTGCGGCGAGGGCGACCTGGCCGAGCGCCGCGCGCGCCGGGGCAACGTCTTCTGGGGCTGCACCAACTATCCCAAATGCGACTTCACGTCGAATCTGAAGCCGGTGGCAAAGAAGTGCCCCAAGTGCGGCAGCCCGTACCTGCTGGAAAAGACGCTGAAATCGGGCGTGTTTCTGGTGTGCCCGAATTTGAAGAAGTCAGCCGAAGAGGAATCCGCGACGAAAAGGCGCGGCAAGAAGGCGCCCGCAGCTGAAGAGGGAGCCAAGGTGGTGTGCGAATACTCCAAACGCATTGGCGATGCACCACCGCCGCCGACCGCGGAGACGCACGGCCCGGTGATCGAAAAGAAGGAAGAGAAGCAGGAGTTGCAGCCGGCGTAAGAACAGGGAGTGGGGAGTAGCCAATCGGGAATAGTGGACGTAGGGACTGGGGAACATAAGGGCAGGGACCAAGGGAACAAGGGAACGAGGGACCGAGAAAGCAGGGACCAAGGGACCAAGAAAGCGGTGAACAGGGAACAGGGGCTGGACCATCTGCTTCAAGGGCGCTATGGGTTGAGTAGGGGCTCTGCGGGAAGCACAATGGGGTGGGGTTTTCCACAGGCCGGCTGATTGGGTGTATAGGGGCGAAACCCCCTCGAATTCCTTTAACTTACGGAAATTCCTTGAATGAACCGATCAAGTCGGGTTAAATACAGAAGTACCGGCAGGTTTGCCGGGAAACTACCGCTCCTTATTCCGCTTTTTCGGAAGGCAATTATGCGCAACGCTGCAGCCCGCTCCAACCTGCTGGTTCCTGAGATTCGCGAGGTGATGGACATTCGCCAGGCCTCGAATTACCTTGGCATCTCCGCCGACACTCTCTACAAGTACGCTTCGGATGGATTTGTGCCGGCGTTCAAGCTGGGCAACCGGTGGCGGTTCAAGCGGTCGCGGCTGGACGAGTGGATGGACCGGCAGAGCGATCTGCACGCGGGCGGCGAAGTGGACGCGAGCAAGAAGAAGCCGGTAGCGCGAGAGGCGACGAGCGGCCTGTAGCTGGTAGCCGGTAGCTATCAGCTCTCAGCCTTCAGCTTGTTGGTGCGGCCTTCGTTGGATTCCCACCACACCAGATCGCTGAGTCGGACGAATCCTGCCACGTCGTAGTCAGCAGTTCTGACACCGGCAGCGCGAGAGAATGCACTGCAGCATCCGCGCTAAAGGCGTGCGCGAATCCTGATCAACCAGTGGTTTCCGGTTGGCCGGTGATTCGATCGGAACTCTTTAGGCTTCCCCACCCCGTCAAGAAGATTTGTAATCCTCGTCCGTTGGGGTACCGGTTCGGGTGTAGAATCGCCCGTGTTGAATCGTACAGCCCTTCTTCCAGTGGTCATTTGGTTCGCAACCGGTCTCTTCGGGCAGGGCCAGGCTGTGTCGCCGTCTGCCCCCGTGCCTGACACCAGCCTCCGGCGCTTCGAAGTTGGTGGGCAGACGGCATTTATCGGCCTTAAAAACTGCGGGTTTGAGCAGGCGGGGTGCGATCAGTTCGCCCGCGGCGCTGGCGCTGCTCTCAATCTCAATCGGCATTTCGCGATCGATTCCAGCTTCATTACGATGCGGGGCCTGCCATCTGGCAGCATTGCGGACCCGTACGATCCCTCAGCGGTCGAACCGTTGGCGTCCGGGGGTATTTCGGAGTTCCTTGCCGGGGTTAGGATCGAATCGCGGGCCCAGCGATGGGGCGTCTTTGCTCGTATCAGTCCGGGTGTGATGAGCTGGAAAACGGGCACGGTTTACGGTTCGATCAACGATTTCGCGGTCGAAACGGGGGCGGGGGTAGAATTTAGTCCCGCGCCGCGCCTGCATCTTCGTGCGGAGTATGACGATCTTTCGATAAAGTACCACCTGTTCGCGGGCGGACATTGCTATCCGTGTTTCGGCTCGGGATGGACGGCCAACAGCGAAGTGAAAGCTGGAGCCTACTGGAGCATAGGAAAGCCTATGAACTGGTCCCCGGTGAACACGCACGCGAATCCAACGCACAGGTTCTTCGACACAGCCAACATCGCGCTGCTCACCGCGGACGCCCTGTCCCTGACCGCCGACGACATAACGACGGCGCGGTTTCTTCATGACGGTGGGCAGGAGGGGAATCCGTTTTCCAGGCCCTTTGTGAACAATGGCTGGCCCGGAATGACCGGTCAAGCCATTCTATTAGAGGGTGCGCAGGTCGGCCTCATGTACGCTGCGCACCGGCTGCACATGCATTGGCTGGAGGGGACTTTGCCTCTTTGCGACATGTATGAGCACGCGAAAATGGCCCTTGCCAATGCCCAGCAGGAATGATCGACAGGCGGTCCGCACGCGGCCGACGCGCATCTTGAGACCATTGCAGCACTGAGGCCCGTGAGGGAAGCTGATTTAGCGCCGACGCCCGACGCTGTCTTGCTCCCCCTCCGTGATAAAACTGAGCGCGTGGACCACTTCCGCCGCACGGGCGCGCTGCGCCGCAGGCTGACTCGCGCCGGGCTTCCCGGACTTCTCGTTACGCACCCTCCCGACCTTCGCTACCTTTGTGGTTTTACCGGATCGAGCGCGGCTCTGACAGTCAGGCGACGAGGTTTCAGGCCAGTTGCTGAATGCAGTTGAGAGGCTCCCCGTCTTTCTTTCGTGCGTTGTGACGAGCCGCAACGGAGAGTCTCTGCTGAACTCTCTACAATAGGTGTGCAGTTCGCTGCGCCTTGTCGCGTTTCTTCAATAGGCAGAGCCCCAGGCAAGAGTCACACAAAGGACCTCTCATGCAAATTCATCGCTTTCTCCATTTTCTCGTTTTCTTTTTCGTTGCCGGGTTGGTGTACGCACAGCCTTCCGGAGGGCCATACGGTCCAATCGACCAGCGCTATGAGATTCCCAAGGGCGGTAAGGTGTACTTTGTTGCGCCGGACGGCAAGAGCGACGCGGCGGGCACCGAACTCGCCGATCCCACGACCATCGAGGCGGCCATGGAGCGCGTGGTGACGGGCGACGCCATCGTTTTGCGGGGCGGGATCTACAGAACCGGCGGCCTGACGCTGAATCAGGGCATCACGATCCAGCCCTACGAAGAGGAGCATCCCGTCCTCAAGGGCACCGAGGTCGCGACGCAATGGGAGGCTTTGCCCAACAACGTCTGGAGGACCTCCTGGTCCCATCTCTTCCCGGCGGAGCCTCTGCCCTGGTGGAATCGCAAGCGTGAAGGCTTGAAGACGCCTCTGCACCGCTTCAACCTCGATATGGTCTTCGTCGATGGCGAGCTGCTCATCTCCAAGGGCTGGGAGGGAGAACTCGATCCACATTCCTTTTACATCGATTACAAGAACGGATTTGTGTACATCGGCACAGACCCCACGCACCGGCAGGTGGAGATCACCGCTTACGACAGCGCGCTGGTGAGGACCAGCGCTCCCGCGCATGGCAAGGTCTCGGACGGAAAAGGGCCGGTGATTCGCGGCATTACCTTTACGCAGTATGCGTATCGCGCACTGGAGATCGAAGGCAAGAAGCATTTCACGTCGGCCGACGAACCCACCAACGAGCCCGTCGGCATCTCCGATCCTGCGACCTATGGCAAAGAGGTAAGGAATACGGTGATCGAGAATGTCACCATCACCTACTGCTCCCGCGTGGCCGGCTATTTCCGCGGCGACGGACTGATCATCCGCAACTCGCTCGTCAGCGATACGGGCACGGAAGGCATCTACGTCATCGGTTCGTCGGATGTGCTGCTGGAGAGGAACATCATCCGCCGGAATAACATCAAGCAACTGACCGGCTACTTCCCCGCGGCGGTGAAGATTTTCAACCAGACACATCGCGTCACCTTCCGCGACAACCTGATTGTGGAGCAGCCCTACTCGAACGGAGTCTGGTATGACGTGGGCAACCACGACGCCGTGATCGTGGACAACTGGGTGGAAAACGCTCTCGACGGCATATTTGTCGAGATCTCGCGTGGAGCCACCATCGCAGGCAACGTGGTAGCGAATTCGAACCGCGGACTTCATGTGCTGAACTCGGCGGACGTGCATGCCTATAACAACACTTTTTTCAATGCGCGCGTAACCTTCGAGCGGACTGACCGCGTGGCCGCGGGCGACGTCTTCGACTGGCATGCCACCACGGGTCCGGGCCTGGACCAGCGCGAAGGCCATATCTTTCTCCATAACCTGATGGCGGCTTCGTATTCGTATCGCGATCCGCTGCTGGAGTTTGTGCAGAGGCCGCCCTCGCTCTGCGGCAAGCTCGATCATGCGCAGGCAACGGAGGTCGACGGAAACGTGTATATTCGCGCCGCGGCGGCGAAAGACCCTGGGGCCGTTTCTGGCAGCGATTCCGGCGCGCCGGCGCCGCTGATTGTTTATGCACCGTCGGAAGGAGAGAACTGCACCTCGCGGCTTGCCTCCCTCGATGAGTTCCACAAGCTGCAGCCTGCGTTCGAAAAGAACGGCGTTGAGATCGATCGTTCTCCCCGCTCGGTTCTGAAAGGGCCCGATCTGGGGCATTTCGAGTTGCAAGGCGCGCTGCCGGATGCGCCGGCTGGGAACTTCCTGCCTTCGGAGGTTCGCGCGCTTCTGGGATGGAACGAAGCGGAGGCAAAGACACCCGGCGCTTACCCATTGCGCTAAGGGCGGATGGCGCGCATGCCAATCTACCACTTGAAGCTGGTGACTGAAAGCTATGAGCTACGGGCTGACGGCTGAAGTCCCGCCCCCGCCGTGATAAAACTGAGCGCGTGGACCACTTCCGCCGCATGGGCGCGCTGCGCCGCAAGCTGAGTCGCGCCGGGCTTCCCGGACTTCTCGTTACACACCCTCCAGACATTCGCTACCTTTGCGGTTTCACCGGATCGAGCGCGGCGCTGGCTGTGACCCGCCGCGGTGGGCGCCTGTTCACAGATGGACGCTACACGGCGCAGGCAGCCGAAGAGGTGAGTGCGGCACTGGTGCAGATTGCGTCGGGGTCGCCCGCGGTGGCGGCGGTGCAGTGGCTGGCCGCGCAGCCGGGCGTGGCGATGGCCGGGTTCGATGCGGCGAAGACTACTGTTGCGGAGCTGGCGCGATGGAAGAGTGAGCTGCCGAGCCGTTTGCGCATCGGGCTTTTTCAGGCTGTGCCGGCGCCGTTTGTCGAACTGCTGCGCTCGGTGAAGGATGGAGAAGAGCTGGCGCTGATGGCTGCGGCGGCGCTCGTGGGTTGCAACTTGTTTGAGCACATTCTCGGCGTGCTGCGGCCGGGAATTGCCGAGATTGAAGTGGCGGCAGAGCTGGAGCACCAGGCGCGGATGCTGGGCGCCGAGGGAATGTCGTTCGAGACGATTGTGGCGTCGGGATTACGCTCGGCCATGCCGCATGGGCGCGCGACGGCTGCGCCCCTGCCGCGGCGGGGGTTCGTGACGCTCGACTTCGGTATAATCCACAAGGGTTACTGTTCGGACATGACGCGTACCGTCTTCCTGGGCAAGCCAAAGCCTGAGGAGAGAAAGACCTATGAGGCGGTGCTGGAGGCTCAGGAGTCCGCGGTAAACGCCGTGGCTGCGGGCGTGAGTTGCGCGGAGGTGGACGAGGCCGCGCGCAGAGTGTTGCGCAGGGAGGGGTTGGCTGAGGCATTTACGCACTCGACCGGCCACGGAGTGGGGCTGGAGATTCACGAGCCGCCGCGGGTTGGCGCGGGACAGACGGCACGGTTGCAGCCGGGCATGGTGGTGACCATCGAGCCGGGCATTTATTTGGCAGGCAAGTTCGGCATTCGCATCGAGGATATGGTGGCTGTAACGCGCAACGGTGGGCAGGTGCTGACTCCGGCGCCCAAGGCGCTGATTGAACTTTGAAACGCGACTGAAGGCTGCCTGGGCCGAGGGAAGTGGAAGTGAAGGAACGAATGAAGCAACAAGACATTGAGGATCTGCGACAACTGATCGAGTTTTTGAAGCAGCATGGGGTCGCCGAGTTCGACGTGGACCGCGGCGACCTGAAGATCCGTCTGAAATTCAATCCGCAGGAGAGTGGGCCGGCGGGGTTGAGCGATTTGGCGCGGCTGCTGCAGGCAGCGCCGCAGAGCGTGGCACAGGCTGCCGCGGTCACGCTGGCGGGATCGGTTTCATCAGGGGCTGCGGCAGAGCCGGCCGCGAACCCGGAGGCCGGGCTGCACATGGTGAAGTCGCCGATTGTGGGCACGTTTTATGGCTCGCCGTCTCCCGGCGCAGCGCCGTTTGTGACCCCCGGCGATCACGTGGAAAAGGGTCAGGTGATCGGCATCATCGAGGCCATGAAGCTGATGAACGAGATCGAATCGGATGTGGCAGGCGAGGTGGTGAAATGCCTGGTTGCGAACGGGCAGGCCATCGAGTTTGGACAGCCGCTGTATGCGATTCGGCCGGCGTAAGTGGGGAAAAGCGGCGCTGGCGGAGTTAGCGGGGTTAGCGGAGCGGGCGGGCGAGCAGACCGCCGCGAAAAACAGTGGCGGGTTCAAGTCAGTAGAAAAACAACCGCAGATCCTTCGACTTCGTTCGGGATGACAGGCATCAATTGCAGCGAACTTTTAGGAAACGACAAGAACACCGCTAGCCAAGCTAAGCGCGCTAGCCCGGCTCTTAAGGACTTCGATGTTTCGTAAGGTACTGGTTGCCAATCGAGGCGAAATCGCGCTGCGCGTGTTGAACGCGTGCCGGGAACTGGGTATTCGCACGGTTGCCGTGTACAGCGAGGCGGATCGCAACTCGCTGCACGTGCGCTTTGCCGATGAGGCCATCTGCATTGGACCGCCGCGCGCATCGGACAGCTACCTGAATGTGCCGGCGGTGATTTCAGCGGCGGAGATTGCCGACGTGGAGGCGATCCATCCCGGATACGGGCTGCTGAGCGAGAACGCGAACTTTGCCGAGGTGTGCCGCGCGTCGAATATCAAGTTCATCGGGCCGCCGCCGGAGGTGACACGGCTGATGGGCGAGAAGGAAAAAGCGCGCCAGGCGATGAAGAAGGCGAAGGTGCCGATTTTGCCGGGGTCGGACGGGATCCTGACCACGGCGGATGAGGCGCGCACGTGGGCCGAGAAGGTGGGCTACCCGGTCATTCTGAAGGCCAAGGCGGGCGGCGGCGGGCGCGGGATGAGAATTGTGCGCGACGCCGAGGACTTGCCTAATCTGTTTCACGCAGCCTTTACCGAGGCGGCCAACGCGTTCGGCAACGGCGAGCTCTACATGGAGAAGTTTATCGAGCAGCCTCGGCACATCGAGTTCCAGGTGCTGGCCGATGAGCACGGCAACGTGGCCTCGCTGTTTGAGCGCGAGTGCTCGATTCAGCGGCGGCACCAGAAGCTGATCGAGGAAGCGCCCAGCCTGCAGGTGACGCCGAAGATGCGCGAGGAGGTGGGCCGCACGCTCTGCCACTGCATGAAGGAGATCGGCTACCAGAATGCGGGGACGGTGGAGTTCCTGATGGACGCGAGTCATCACCTGTACTTCATAGAAATGAATACGCGCATCCAGGTTGAGCATCCGGTGACGGAGGCGATTACGGGCGTGGACCTGGTGAAGGCGCAGTTGCGCATTGCGGCCGGGGAGCGGCTGGATGCGATTCTGCCGGCGAAGCTGGAGATGCGCGGACACGCGATCGAGTGCCGGATCAACGCGGAGCATCCGCATAAATTCACGCCGTCGGCGGGAAAGATTACGGCGTTCAACGTGCCGGGAGGAAATGGGATTCGCGTGGATACGGCGCTCTATGCCGAGGGAGTGAT
Organism: uncultured Acidobacteriaceae bacterium; assembly: GCA_963832805.1. Classification (GTDB taxonomy): domain Bacteria; phylum Acidobacteriota; class Terriglobia; order Terriglobales; family Acidobacteriaceae; genus Telmatobacter. The sequence goes on from CAWHVN010000014.1 coordinate 233,035, forward strand.
TCCGCCATATTACGACTCGCTGATTGCGAAGCTGATCGCGCACGGTGTGGACCGCGCGGAGGCTATGGCCAAGATGGAGCGGGCACTGAACCAGTTCATCGTGCAGGGGATCGATACCTCGATCTCGCTGCACGAGGCGATCTTTCAGGATGCGGGGTTCAGGGCGGGCGACTTCGATACGGGGTATATGGAACGTTTTTTGGCGGCGCGGGCCGAGGCAGAGAAGCAGCCGGCGTGACGTGGCGAGCCGGCGTGGCAATGCAAGCCTTTCTGGCAAATATCTGATTCCAAATAAGTAGACAGTTTGTATCGAGGGGGTTTGGTGGTGCGGGAGCCGCCAAGGCACGGGGTATACTTGTGGAAAATTTTATCGCTGTTTCTTCGCCTTTTGACGCAAAATCGGCTATGCTGTGTGGGCAACAAGGAGGTTGCACGAATGGACTTTCAAAAGGACTTGATTGCTGAATTTGACAGTGAAACCGCAAAAACCCGCAAAATGCTCGACGCCATTCCGGCCGATGCCGACTGGAACTACAAACCACACGCCAAATCGATGAGCCTGGGACGGCTGGCCGGACATCTCACCGATTTTGTGGGCGACTGGGGGAATCACACGCTGACCAGGGACAAGGTTGAGTTTGGGCCGGAAATGAAATGGGAGCCGTATGTGCCGGCGAGCAAGGCAGAGATGCTGGCGAAGTTCGACAAGGAGCTGGCGGCGACGCGCGCGGCCCTTGTGGCCACAACCAGCGACAAGTGGGAGAGGAACTGGCAGTTTCTGTGGGCCGGGACGGCGTACATCAACGATCCCAAGCACAAAGTGTTCCGCGACGCGGTGCTGAACCACATGATCCACCACCGCGGGCAGTTGAGCGTGTATCTGCGGCTGATGGACGCGAAAGTTCCGGGCGCGTATGGGCCGAGCGCGGACGAGATGTGAAAAGAGCAGGGAGCAAGGGAGCGAGGGAACAGGGAGGGGCGGACTCGTGGTGAATTTCGTTTGCGGGTGGGAGTTCCCTGTGTCCGGTCCCCATCCTTGTTGAACTACTCTTGATGCATGTCTTTTTCTTTTCCGAAGGTGTACCCGATTCTGGATGCGGGAGTGTTTCCGCTGGCGGGGCGGGCGGAGTTTTTGCGGAGATTGGCGAACGAGCTGGCCGGGGCCGGCGTGACGTTGCTCGAGTATCGGAATAAGACGGGAAGCGAAGCCGAGGTTCTGGCGGATGCGGCGATCCTTCGCGAAGCGTTGCCTGCGGAAAAGGTGAAGCTGATTCTCGACGATCGCGTTGCACTGGTGGAGCGGACGGGTTTTGACGGAGTCCATGTGGACGCGGGTGATGCCACGCCTACCGAGGCTCGGCGGCTGCTGGGGCCCGGCAGAATTGTAGGCACGTTTGGCGGGAGCGAAGCGCTGGTCGAGGGAATTCTGAAGGAGCCGGCCGATTATCTCTCGATCGGGCCGGTGTTTCCTACGAAAACCAAGCAGACGGCGAAGGCGCCGATCGGGGCGGAGGGCGTGCGCCGGCTGCGCGAGCAGGCGGGGCCAGATGCGGTGCTGGTTGCGGTGGGAGGAGTGACGCTGGAGACGGCGCCGGCAGTTCTGGCGGCGGGAGCGAACGTGGTCGGCGTTTCCGCGGCGATCTTTCGCGCGAAAGATCCGGCGGGCGAATTCCGGCGTTGGGTGGCGACGCTGGGCTAGTCGCGAATCGCGAGTGTCCAAAAACGAGACAGAACTGTCCGGATTTGAGACAGGGCAACTGTGCGGATTCGCGGCACAATGTGGCCGAACAAGGCAATCTCTGTTTGAAATCGAGACATCGCCCGTCGTGAAACGAGGCAATTCTCATGAGAGAAGAGACCGGAATAAGGCAGTCTGCGCTCGTATTTGCGCGGGCCGGCCGGGGCCGTATCGTATGATTGCGTAACGAGTTCCAGCGAAGAGGATCGGTTCTCGCTGGCGTTCCGAAAGACTCTGTTTCGCTTGTGCTGTCTGTTCCGTCCAATTCATTCTCCAGGGAGGAAGCCGCTCATTGATCTCCAAGCTGCTGCGCATTAAGCCCATGTCGATGCTCACGCAAGAGGCGGGCGAGCAAGGCGAGCACACGCTGAAGCGCTCGCTGGGAGCCGTGAACCTGGTGACGCTGGGCATCGGGGCCGTGATCGGCGCGGGGATTTTTGTGCTGACGGGCCAGGCGGCCGCACTCTACGCGGGGCCTGCGGTGGCTCTCAGCTTTGTGCTGGCGGGCGTCACCTGCGCGTTTGCAGGGCTGTGCTATTCCGAGTTCGCGTCGATTATTCCGATTGCCGGGTCGGCGTACACCTACGGGTACGCGACGCTGGGCGAGCTGGTGGCGTGGATCATCGGCTGGGACCTGGTGCTGGAGTACGCCTTCGGCGCGTCGACGGTGGCCTCCGGATGGTCAGACTATTTCAATAGCTTGCTGCAGCAATTCGGGATCTACATTGCGCCGCAACTGACGGCGTCGACGGGAACGCACCTGGTTTTCTACCAGCATCAGTGGATGCCGTTGATGTCGCTGCCGCCGGGAGTGAGCGACGCCGGGCTGCCGCATGTGACCGCGGCGTTCAATTTGATTGCCATGGCGATTGTCATGGTGATCACGGTCATTCTGGTGATCGGGATCAAGGAGTCGGCGAACTTCAATTCGGCGATTGTGTTCATCAAGCTGACCGTGGTGGCGATTTTTCTGGTGGTCGGCGGATATTTTCTGATTCGCCATCCCCAGGTGGCGAAGATGAACTGGCATCCTTTCGTTCCACCCAGGGACGCGAACGGCAACTTTGGCTGGGGAGGCATATCGAAGGGTGCGTCGCGGATTTTCTTCGCCTACATTGGATTCGACGCGGTTTCGACGGCGGCGCAGGAGGCCAAGAAGCCGCAGCGGGATATGCCCATCGGCATTCTTGGGTCGCTGGCCATCTGCACGTTCCTGTACATCCTGGTATCCATGGTTCTCACCGGCCTTGTGAGCTACAAGACCCTGAACGTTGGCGCGCCGGTGGCCGTGGGGATCGACGCAACGGGGGTGAGCTGGGGCGCGCTGCTGGTGAAGATCGGTGCGATCTTCGGACTGGCCACGGTGATGCTGGTGATGCTGCTGGGCCAGACGCGCGTGTTCTACTCGATGTCGAAGGACGGGTTGCTGTGGAAATGGGCCTCCGCAGTTCATCCAAAGTTTCGCACGCCGTGGATTACGACGATCGTGTTTGGGATTTTTGCCGCCGTGTTTCCCGCGTTCCTGCCCATCGGCAGGCTGGCCGATCTGGTGAACATCGGGACGCTGCTGGCATTCACGATTGTGTGCGCCGGAGTCTGGGTGCTGCGCGTGCGGCATCCCGAGCTGCACCGGCCTTTCAAGGCGCCGCTGGTGCCGCTGGTGCCGATACTGGGAATGGGGTCGGCGCTCTTTCTCATGTCGCGCCTGGCGGCAATCACGTGGGAGGTGATGATCGGCTGGCTGATCTTCGGGCTGATTATTTACTTCGGCTACTCCGTGAAGCACAGCAAGGTGCAAAAGCTGGCCAAGGCGCAGGTAGCGGACTGAGCGGAGAATTTCAGGGCAAAAGCGACGGCCTCCCAGAGCGGGAGGCCGTTTTGCTTTTGAGGAAAGGCGGCCTTGACTCTTGGGCCGGAGTGAACTAAACTAACTAAACTAAGTTTAGTCGGAGGCGCCGTGCGGACGATCAACATTCACGCTGCCAAGACGCATCTCTCGCGCCTGGTCGAAGAGGTTGCGGCGGGAGAGCCCTTTGTCATCGCCAAGGCGGGGAAACCGATGGCGCAAGTCGTTCCCATCGGCGCGCCCAAGAACAAGCCGAAGAAACGGATCGGCTTCATGAAGGGGATGTACACGTTGCCGGACAACTTCGAGGCGATCGATAAGCAGTTGGATAAGGAAATCGAAGAACTGTTTCTCGGCAAGGATGCTGAATGAAGTTTCTCCTCGATACGCACTTCATTCTGTGGCTGCCGATTGGCGGCCGGGGAATCAAGCGGACCGCCCGCGCGCTCCTGGAGAATTCCGGCAACGAGTTTCTTTTCAGCGCAGCAAGTTTATGGGAGATTGCGCTGAAGCGGGCGCGTTACCGGGGCACGTTCGGTTTTGACCCACGTGAAATTCGCATGCAGATGTTTGAAAACGGATACGAAGAACTGCCTGTATCGGGTAAGCATGTGCTCGGCGTTGAAGCCCTGGCTCCAATACACAAAGATCCCTTCGACCGGCTGCTGATTGCGCAAGCCATTGTCGAAGGGATCACTTTGCTTACTGTGGATGCGACGGTTGCCAGTTATCCCGGCCCGATTCGCAAGGTCTGACGCAAGCGGTTCAGGCGGTGGTCTTCGCGCAGAATTCGTCGAAGGCGCGCATGAGTTCGGCGGCGATGTGCTGAGCGGTGGACTGCTCGATGACAGAGCGCTGCATCAAGTAGACGAGCTTGCCATCGCGCAGGATGGCGATGGCTGGCGAACTGGGCGGATAGCCCTCGAAGTAGCTGCGGGCGCGGTCTGTGGCCTCGCGATCCTGGCCGGCAAAGACGGTGATCTTGCGATCGGGCTGGTTGGCAGTGTTCGAGAGAGCGAGGCGGATGCCGGGACGGGCCTTGCCGGCAGCGCAACCGCAGATGGAGTTGACGACGACGAGGGTAGTTCCGGGCTCAGCCAGTGCCGCGTCCACTTCTTCGGCGGTCCGGGTTTCCTTGATTCCGGCGCGCACCAGTTCCTCGCGCATGGGAATCACCATCAGTTCTGGGTACATGTTCGCCTCCGGCAGGGAAGTTGCCTGAGATCATTTTACCCTCTTCGCCCTTAGCGGTGTAGCCTTGAACCGATGCAGATCAAAGAAAGACAACTCCTCGCCCCGTTTACTACTTTTGGCATTGGCGGGCCGGCGCGGTGGTTTGCGGAGGCGGCGAGCGAGGCGGAGATTGCGGAGGCGAGCGAGTGGGCGCGCGAGCGCGACGTGCCGCTGTTTGTGCTGGGCGGGGGGAGCAACCTGCTCGTTGCCGATGCGGGATTCGCGGGGCTGGTGCTGCACGTTGGCCTGAAGGGAATCGAGCGGGATGGGGAATTGTTTTGGGTTGCAGCCGGCGAAGACTGGGACGAATTTGTCGAGCGGGCCGTTGACTGTGAGTGCGCTGGAGTCGAATGCCTGGCTGGGATTCCGGGGACGGTAGGCGGAACGCCGGTGCAGAATGTGGGCGCGTACGGTCAGGAGGCGGCTTCGGTTATCGAATGGGTGCGCGCGTTCGATTTGAAGGCGTGTGAGTTTGTGGAGTTGTCGAATGCGGAGTGCGAGTTTGCGTACCGGCGCAGCCGATTCAACTCGACCGATCGAGGACGGTACATTGTGACGCGCGTCGACTACCGGCTGCGGCAGCACGCCGCGCCGCAGATCGCGTATCGGGATTTGAAGGATCACTTTCAAAGCTGGACGAAGGCGCCGTCGCTGGCCGAAACAGCGGCTGCAGTGCGCAGCATCCGGCGAAGCAAGGGGATGCTGCTGGTCGAAGGCGATCCGGATTGCCGCAGCGCGGGGAGTTTTTTCAAGAATCCTGCCGTTTCGCAAGAAGTGGCGGAACGCGTGTGGAGAATCGCGGAGAGTGGCGGCGTTTCAGTCCGGGTTTTTCCCACGGACGGTGGGCTGGTGAAGATTCCCGCAGCGTGGCTGATTGAGCAGACGGGATTCACGAAAGGCTACGGGCTGGGCGCGGCCGGGATTTCGTCGCGGCATACGCTGGCGCTCGTGAATCGCGGAGGCGCGACGGCCAAAGAGATTCTGGCGCTGGCGGAAAAGATTCGAGCGGCGGTTGAAGCGCGATTCGGCATCCGGCTGGAGATGGAGCCGGAGCGCGTGGGATTCTAACCGAGGACTATAGTAAGAACGATCAAGTCTCCTCAACACGGCTCAAGCACTGAGGCGGTGTGAACGTGAACTTTTCGTCTGCGAGGCCGTTTTTTCGGCAGCAAAGTGTTTACCTTGCCATGTCTGCGGTCGTTGTTGCCATTCTCTGGGCGATGGGAGAGCCGATCAACCCTGTACTGGTTGTCGTGTTCACAATTTGTATAGGAAATCTTCTCTCGCCAGCAATCCGCCGGGTAGAGTTCCTCTATTCAGGAAGGCCATTTCCGTTCAACTGGCTAATTTTTCTGCCGATCCTGCTTGTCCTGACGGTCCCCGTCTACCTGATTTCGATCACGGTTATATGGTTGCTGATCCGACCCGATACGCTTTCCAACTTCATTGAAACGGAATGGAAGTTTCCATTTGTCGCAACTTTCGTGTTCGGTTTTATTTCGTTCTTATATGGCAACACGAGAGAGGGGCTGGAACGGCGCAACAGAGAATTGCAGTGGTCGGTGGAGAAGGGCGCGGAGCAGCTGGAGCTGCAGGCGCAGGAGATGCAGCGTGCCCGGGAGATTCAGCAATCGCTGCTGCCGAAAGAGATTCCCCAGCTTGCGGGGTTTGATGTGGCGGCAGCGTGGCGGCCGGCGCGCACGGTGAGCGGCGACTATTACGATGTGTTCAAGGTGGACGAGCACAGGCATGGCGTATGCATTGCGGATGTTGTGGGGAAGGGCGTGTCGGCGGCGCTGCTGATGGCCAACGTGCAAGCCGCGGTGCGCGCTTATGCGAGCAGCGCCGAAAGCCCGGCGCAGCTGTGCGCCAAGGTGAACAGCCTGCTGTGCGAGAACCTGGCGACCGGGAAATTTGTGACGTTTCTTTATGGTGTGCTGGACAGCGTGACGAGGACGCTCGAGTATTGCAATGCCGGACACCTGTACCCGATTCTTGTTTCGCAAGGCACCGCGCGAAACGTGGAGGCGGGCGGCGCGGCGCTAGGCGTGTTTCCAACGTGGGAGTACGAGAATGCGAAGATTGAGTTTAGCGCGGGCGACCGGCTGTTGCTGGTGACTGACGGCATTACCGAAGCGAGCACCGCGGACGAGCAGGAGTTCGGCGAGGAAAAGCTGGCCGCAGCCGTGCTTGCAGAGAGCAAGCGCACGGCGGCGGAGATGAGCGATGCGCTGCTCAGCGAAGTATCCGCGTTCTGCAATTCGCAATTTCAGGACGATGCGACGCTGCTGGTGATCGCGGCGAAGTGAGGAGCAGCGGGATCAGCCCAGCGGAGCTTGCAGGCGGTCGAGAAGGCGCTCGCGTTCTGACGCGAGAACCTGCGCAGCCGGGCCGAGGGCGGTGAGGCGGCCGTCGCGGAGCAGCAGAACTTCGGCAGAGGTGGCCAGCGCGTCGGTGGCGTCGTGAGTGGCGACGACGGTTTGCGCATGGTTTTCGCGCAGCCAGTTTTGCAGGCGGACAAGTAGCGCGTCGCTGGCGACGCCGTCGAGCGCGGAAAAGGGCTCATCGAGAAGAAGCAGGCGCGGAGCGGGCGCGAGCGCGCGAGCCAGGGCGACGCGCTGCGCCTGGCCGCCGGAGAGATCCTGCGGGCGGCGGGCAGCGAGATCGGTTGCGCCAACCAAGGTCAGCATTTCATCGACGCGGCGCGCGCGGGCAGCGCGATCGAGACTGCGCAGGCCGTAGGCCACGTTGGCGGCAGCGGTGAGGTGAGGGAAGAGCGCGGGCTGCTGCGAAACGAGCGAAGTTTGGCGGTGGCCGGGCGCGACACGGAGTCTGCTGGCAGTTTCAGTGAGCGCGCGGCCGTCGAGGGCGATGCGGCCGTTGTGGGGCAAGTCGAGGCCGGCGAGCAGGCGGAGCAATGTGCTTTTGCCTGCGCCGGAGGGACCGAAGACGACGGTCCAATCGGAGGCAAAGGTACATTCCACCTGGAGGTGGAAGCTGCCGCGGCGCGCGTCAAGAGAGAACTTAAGCACGGGGGCCCCCGGATGGTGCGCCAGTTTGAAAAAGCTTTCCCTCAGGGGCTAAAGCCCGCGAACCTCTTGCGCGAATTTTTTGTACGGGCTGAAGCCCGTACCCTTCACGCTGCCCCACTAACGACCTCCTGACCCGCTTGAGCGGTGTTTGGAAATCGAGTAGATGGCGCCAAGAGCCAGAGCGCTGAGGCCAAGGAGCAACAAAGCGGTGTGGCCGGCGGCGGCGTAGTCGAAGTTTTCGACCTGATCGTAGAGAACGATGGAGAGCGTGCGCGTGGCGCCGGGAATGTCGCCGCCGAGCATGAGGACGACGCCGAACTCACCGATGGTGTGAAGAAAACTGAGGACCACGGCGGCGAGAAGCGAGCGGCGCGCAAGGGGAACAAGAATGCTGGAGACAAGGCGCACGGGGCCTGCGCCGAGAAGGCGCGCTGCGTCGACGAGAGCCGTGTCGACTGAAGCGAAGCCGGCAACCAGTGGCTGCACGGCAAAGGGAAGGCTGTAGATGACGGAGCCGACGACGAGGCCATCGAATGAAAATGCGAGCGGATGGCCGAGCAGTGCGGCGATGCCGCGGCCAAAGGCGGTGCGGGGCCCGAGCAGCACGAGAAGAAAGAATCCGAGCACGGTGGGCGGCAGGACCATGGGCAGCGTGGCGAGAGCTTCAACGGCGGCGAGCCAGCGGCCACGGCCGAGCACGATGAGCGCGGCAAGGGGCACGGCGACAGCGAGAAGAATCGCGGTGGTGACGGCGGCGAGACGAAGGCTGAGTAAGAAGGCTTGCCAATCCATTGCTAGAAAAAGATTAATGATTTGATTCATGAATTCCCACCCTTTTCGCAGCTTTCTTCGAAAGCTGCAGAAAAAGGATGGGGCAACCGGAATTACTTCACCGGCGTGAGGCCGGATTTGGCGAGTTCAGCCTGCACCGGCGGCGAGAGGAGAAAGTCGAGCAGCTTGTGAACGGCGGCGCGCTGTTTGGTGTTGCTGACGATGACTGCGCCCTGCTCGATGGGCGGATAGAGGCCGCGGGAAATGACGAAGTAGGAGCCGTCGGCGGAGAGGCGCGGCGTGAGCGCGGAGGTGAGCGAGATGAGGCCGGCGTCGGCGTTGGCGGAGTCGACGAACTGCGCGGCCTGCGCGATGTTTTCGGCTGTGACGAGACGCGGCTTCAGCGTGTCGTAGAGGTTAAGGCTGCGGAGCGCGGCGACGGCGGCACGGCCATAGGGAGCGCGGTCGGGATTGGCGATGGCGAGAGTTTTGAGATGCGGGTCGCGGAGGAGATCGAGCGAGGGCGGAGGCAAGTGTGAATCAATTCTCGCCCAGAGGACGAGCGTGCCTCTGGCGTAGGTGATGGGAGTGGTGGAATCGGTGGAGCCGGCGGCGTCGGCGAGGCCGTCGTCGATGAGACGCTTGGGAAAGCCGAGGTCGGCGGAGAGAAAGACGTCGAAGGGAGCGCCGTTCTCGATCTGCGCGGTGAGCGTTGCGGAGGCCTGGTAGGTGGCCACGGCGTGAATGCCGGTATTTTTCTCGAATTGGACGAGGATCGGAGGAAGAACGGGTTCCAGATCGGCGGCGGCGGCCACGCGGAGCGGCGCCTGCGCGCAGAGCGGCGCGAGGATCAGGAACGCGAAGAGGGCGGGGAGGAGTGATTTCTGCAGGATCGCCTTCGACATTTGGAAAAATCTCAATTGAAGCAAGTTCGTCCCTCAGGGGCTAAAGCCCCTGCCGTTCCTGGCTGTTTGACGTACGGGCTGAAGCCCGTACCCTTCAAACTGAAGCCCGTACCCTTCACCGAACCTGGAAACAGGGCGACGACGACGCTCTCGCATCCACAGCGAGAATCGCAGTACACCTGCTAGGCTAACACCAAGCAACGAAACCGCCTGATTCGACCTTCGAGGCGGACGCACGCACCGCGGCCCGCGTTATCATGTGCTCGTTTTCGGTTTCAGTACAGGCGATTTCGGGGATAGATTATGAACGACAATCTGCACCAGTTACGCTGCTTTGGATGCGGCAGCCGGATCGCGGGAGCCGATGCGCGGCCGGACTTTCGCTGCGCGAATTGCGGAGACTTGTTTGAGGTTGAGTATCCCGGCTGGAGCCAGCGCGGCGGGCACGACCGGCCAAATGCGGGCGCGCTGAAGTGGCTGTGGCGCGAGCGGCGTTGCTCGGGCGAGGCGCTGGATCAGTCGGGGGTGTGGCGATTCCGCGAGCTGCTGCCGATTCTGGACAACTTTGGCAATGCGGTTTCGCTGCGCGAGGGGAATGCACCGCTGTATCATCTGCCGCGCGCGGCGAAAGCGCTGGGCATCGATCAGCTCTATGCGAAACATCAGGGGATGAATCCGTCAGGCTCATTCAAAGACACAGGAATGACGGCGGCGCTGAGCGTGGCGCGGGAGCGGGGATTCACGTGGGTCGCGTGCGCGTCGACGGGGAACACGTCGGCTTCGATGGCGGCGTATGCGGCGCGCGCCGGGATGCGCAGCCTGGTTTTGATTCCCGAGGGAAAAATTGCGTGGGGCAAGCTGTCGCAGGCAATGGACTACGGAGCGGTGACGTGCCAGGTGAAGGCCGACTTCGACGGCTGCCTGCGCCTGCTGACGGAGATTGTGAAGCAGGCGCCGGTGTATCTGCTGAACTCGGTGAACCCGTACAGGCTTGAGGGGCAGAAGACGCCGGCCATTGAGATTGCGGAGGCGATGGACTGGAATGTGCCTGACCACCTGATTGTTCCGGGAGGCAATTTGGGGAACAGCTCGGCACTGGGCAAGGGATTCCGCGAGATGCGCGAGCTGGGATTGGTGGCGCGGCTGCCGAAGATCAGCGTGATTCAGGCAGCGGGGGCGAATCCGCTGGTGCAAAGCCTGAGGAAGAATCACGGGGCAGTGCTGGAGCCGATGGAGGCGCACACGCGGGCGACGGCGATTCGCATCGGCAACCCGGCGTCGTGGCGCAAGTCGGCGCGCGTGATTCAGGAGAGCGGCGGGTGGTGCCTTGACGTATCTGAGGCGGAGATCGCGATGGCCAAGGCGGAGATTGGCGCGGAGGGGCTGGGCTGCGAGCCGGCATCTGCGGTGACGCTCGCCGGACTGAAAAAACTGCGCGCGCAGGGCGTGGTCCGCTCCGGCGAGACGGTGGTGCTGGTGCTCACCGGGCATACGCTGAAGGACGCGGATTACACCATCGACTTCCATCGCGGAACGCTGCTGACCGATGAGGAGAAGCAGGGATCGGAGACGGCGATTGAAGCGCTGCGGCGGGATGCGATCATCGTGGACGCCACGCCGGCTGCGGTGCTGGCGGCGATCGAGGGCGAGGTGGGATGAGCGATCAGGGAAGACCAAACGCTCTTCGACTCCGCTTGCCTGCAACCTCGGCGAATTTAGGGCCGGGGTTCGACGCTGTCGCCGTGGCGCTGGATTTTTTTCTTGAAATTGAAGCCGCGGCGGCGCAGGAATTCTCGCTGTCAGCGAGCGGACGCAACGCCGACCGTTGCGCGCGGCTCGAAGACAACCTGATTCTCGAGACGTACAAACAGATCCTGCGCGGCCACGAACGGGCGATCATTCCGCTGGCGATTCGGATGGTCAACGGGATTCCGCTGGGGATGGGCTGCGGCTCGTCGGCGGCTGCGCGGCTGGCGGCGATTGCGCTGGCGGTGCGCTTCGGGGAACTCGGCTGGGATACGGAGCGGGTTCTCGAAGAGGCGTACAGGCTCGAAGGGCATCCGGACAATGTGGCGGCGTGCTGGCTGGGCGGGTTTGTGACGGCGACGTGCGAGGGAACGAAGGTGCGCGCGGCTCGAACCGATCCGCCCGAGGAGTGGCGGGCGATTGTGGCGTTGCCCGAGGCGCCGCTCTCCACCAGCAAGGCGCGCGCGGTGTTGCCCAAGGATTATCCGCTTGAGGATGTGGTCGCGAATCTGCAATCCGTGGCAGTGCTCGCGCTCGCGTTTGCGCAGGGAAGAGGCGATCTGTTGCGGCTGGCGATGAGGGATCGGATTCATCAGCCGTATCGCGCGCCCATCTGTCCGCAACTGCCGATTCTGCTGCCGCTGGTGGGAGAGCATGGGATTCTCGGCGTCGCGCTGAGCGGGGCGGGGCCGGCGGTTCTGTTAATTGTTGACCGGGAACAGAGCCTGACGAATGCTGCAAGGGAAGTGCAAAATTGCATGAGGGCAGAGCTTCTGTTTTGCCGATTTTCGGGGGTTGGGGCCTGCCAAACCATTGAGAATAAATAAGTTTGTGGCGAAGCGGTCGTTTTCGGCCAGCAATTGTGTGCGTTATGAGTAAGTTACGGTGGTTGCCTACGTCGGCAGTCACTAAACTATTGATTACTGCGTTTATTACTGAAGTTTGCTTGCTATTAATCGATTAAACACCTTACATTCACTGCGTGAGCAGTTCTGGGGGAGGGCTGCTCTAGCGCCCGAGGTCCTTATCGGATCCGGGCGCTTCTCTTTGCGCGAAAGGTCATTTCCACGAGCGAAAAAGGCGGCAGAGTCCGCACGGAACAGGCGGCGACTTTGCGGCTAATTCAATTGATGACAACTCAAGCGATTTGGTTGTGCGCCGGGTCACGCAACCGCGCTTGGGCCTGCGACTTTCGTCGCGTTGCCGCATCTGATGGGTATACGGTTTCCTGTACAATGAACGAGTGCGGGTCCGCAAGGAGGATCATGTCTGGCTTGGGTGTGTTGGAAGTGAACGATGCGAATTTTGACCAGGAAGTGCTGAAGAGCGAGCAGCCGGTTCTGGTGGACTTTTGGGCGGTTTGGTGCGGGCCGTGCAAGGCTATTGCACCGATTGTGGACGGGGTGGCCCAAACCTATGCAGGCAAGCTGAAGGTGGCCAAGGTGAACGTGGACCAGAACGGCGCGACACCTTCCCGCTATGGCATCCGCGGGATTCCAACGCTCTTATTTTTCAAGGGTGGCAAGATCGCGGACCAGGTTGTTGGCTGCGTTCCTCAGGATGTGATTGAGGAGAAGGTCAAGAAGCTGATCGCGTAAGGGAATTCATTGAGCAACGAGAGCCCGGCCCTCAAGCCGGGCTTTCGTGCGTTTGGGCGGCTTCAGCCGCGGCCGCGGAATTGAATGATGCGCCGGCGGTCGCGCTTGGAGGGGCGGCGCTCCGGCAGGCGAACGTATTGTTCGAGTGCTTTGTGCTCCTCGGCGAGATGAAGGCGCGCCTCGCGGCTCGCGTCGGATTCGCGGTAGAGGGTTTGCGCAACGGCGGCCGGGCCGCGCATCGCGCTGACGGCGAGAACCTCGACTTCAAAGATGCCGCGCTCGTTCTCGATGCGGAGCTTGTCTCCGGCGCGGACCTCGCGGGCGGGTTTCGATCGCAGGCCGTTCGATTGAATGCGGCCGATATCGCAGGCGCGCGAGGCCATGGCGCGCGTTTTGAAGAAGCGCGCGGCCCAAAGCCATTTGTCGATGCGCACGGCATCCATCAATCCATTCTATTTTTACAGAAAGGCCAGAGGCCGGAATCATGCGGCGCAGAAGGCCTCGGAGGCGGGCTCGCGGCGCGAGGGCATGGGGGTGATGTAAATCACGGGCAGGGCCACCGGAACGGGCTTACTCTCATGGTGCAGACGCATCAGGGCCCAAGATGAGTGGATGGTTTGCGAAAGCTGGGTGGTTCGCCGCGGCACGCCGAGAATCGCCGCGGCGAACTCCTGCGCGCAGTGCTGTCTGTCCTCCGTTGAGTCCTGAGCCGTCGCCCATGACCGTGAGGGAGGGGTCGCGTATGAGCGGAACCTGTTCGAAGTGCGCTGCGCACCTTGAGGCGGGGTGGAAGTTCTGCCCGCATTGCGGAGCAACGAGCGCGCAGGAGATCGAGCGACCGGCGCACGAGCACATGGAACACGAAAGGCCGCCAGTGAAGCGCGCGTTCGGCGGATTGCTGCTGGGATTGGTGGCGGCTCCGGTTCTGATCATCTACGGCGGCATGATCTGCCTCACCGGGCTGGGCGTGTTTCTGGGCGTTCCGATGATTATCGCCGGAGTATGCGCGCCGCTGATTGGGCCGCTGCTGGGAGTGAACGCGCTGCATGGAACCTGTCCGTGGTGCGGCTCGTCGGTGGGCAGCGTGGCGCTATTTGACCGGTTCAGTTGCCCGGCGTGCAGCAAGCGGATTGTGGTGCGCAAGAGCGAGCTGATGCGGGCAGGGTAGCGGGCTTAACGGCCTCGCCAGTCGCCAGGATGGGCTGATCCCGCGGGCTCTGATCGCGCAGCCTACTGCCGAACCGCGGCAGCTCAGTACCAGAATTTGAAGTCGGGCCAGTCGGCGGAGTAGGGGCGCTTGCGGTGACGCAGCCAGAAGTAGTGCAGGTGCTCGAAGTCCATGATCCATGGCGCATCGAATGGCCCTAGATCGATGACTTCGGCGTAGGTGTCCGTGTAGTCGTCGCGATCATTGCCTAGAGTGAGAACCGATTCGCCGGTGTAGCCGTTCCAACCCCAGTAGAAATAATTCTGATGCCCGCTGATGGCGGTGGGCAGGCCGTACGCGCGCCCCAGCACGTTCACCGCGCTGGCTTCGCCGTAGTTGCGGCAAAAGATGGCAGTGTGGGCGCGTTCGCCGGCCGGCAGCGCGTTGTAACGGGCGGCGAATCCCTCGACCATCTGCGGCCAGCCGAAACGGTCGGAAAGATACTGAGGCAGTGGGCTGGAGAACTTTTCGGTCTTGGCGTCGGCGCCGCGAAAGTGGGAGACGTAAGCGCGGTAACTCGCCGGAGGCAGCAGGGTGAGCACGATGGGACCGGTGATGAAGCACAGCGCAAGCGCGAGGAAGGCCGTATAGCCCACGATGAGCCAGCGAAGGTGCGGGCGAAGACCGAGGGCCGCGGCTCCGGCGGCGAAGAGCACCGGATAAAAGGGTGAAAGGTAGTAGTCCTTGGCGTGCATCGCCATCAGCAGAGCCAGGAAGACAAGGTAAGCGAAGGCGGCGAAGCGCCAGTGCCGCGCTTTACGCGCCAAGGCCAGCCACGCCAGGCCGCCGATCCACAGAGGAGCGGAAAACGGCAACAACATGTTGCCCTGCTCCAGCAGAAATGCCAGCGGCGGCAGTCTGATGTTCTTGTCGGAGTGGGCAACGTTGTTGAGCATTTCGTACGTTGGGAAGTGATGAACCCACTGCCAGATGAGGTTCGGAAGGGCGAGCAGAATCAGGAGCGCCACGCCGGCTGCGCACCAGCGCGACCACAGAATGCGCCGCTGCGGGGTCAGTAGCACACCCACAAGAAGCGCCAAAAGGAAGAACACGGTGGAATGCTTGTTCTCGATGCCCAGGCCGGCGAGCAATCCGAAAACGAGCCACGCGCGCGGGGAGGCGCTGCCATCGGCGATGCGCAGGAGCACAAGCATCGAACCCATCCAGAAACAGGGCTCGAAGGAATTCATCGAGAGGTAATTCGCGGTGCCCAGAAAGACACCCGCCGCCAGGACGGCGGTCATGGCCAGGATTTGTGCGCTGCGGCGACCGCCCAGTTGCCAGGTAAGCAAGCCGGTAAGCCCAACCAGCACGCCCGCGGCGGCAAAACTCAGGATGCGGATGCCTGTGGGCGAGAGGCCGAAGAGTGTTTCGGCAATGCGAGCTTGCAGGGCAACGAGCGGGGGCTGATCCACGTAGCCCCAGGCAAGGTGATGCCCGCAGACGAGGAAGTAGAGTTCATCGCGAAAGAAGCCGTAGCCGAGATGACCGCCCCAGAGAGAGCTGACAAAGTGAATGAGGAAGGCAAGCGTGGCGAAGAGCGCGGCGAGAATGAGCGCGGCGCGGAGGGGACCGCGCGCGGGGACAGCTGGACTGGCATCTGGCAAGGCGTTGAACTCCTCTGTCGTGGTTTACGCAATTCTACGCCGCTCAGTTCAACGCATCATTGCGCCGGAAGCCCTGTGTGAAAGTGCTGCCAGATGGTCTCGGCGGTTTTGCGGGAGACGACGGCGGCGAGCGAATCGGGCGTGGCTTGCTCGACGTCGCGCAGGCTGCCGAAGTGCGTGAGCAGGCGTTGGCGGGTTTGCGGGCCGACGCCGGGAATATTCAGGAGCTCGGAGTCGCGGTCGCGCATGGCGCGGCGTTGGCGATGATAGCCGACAGCGAAGCGATGGCTCTCGTCGCGGATGAGCTGGACGAGATGAAGGACCGGCGAACGGCGGTCCAGAACGATGGGCTCGTCTTCGCTGCCGTGGAGGTAGATGACCTCTTCTCGTTTTGCGATGGACGCCAGCGGCTGCGAGGTGAAGCCGAGGGATTCGAGAGCGTCGGCCGCGGCGTGAAGCTGGCCGAGGCCGCCGTCGATGAGGACGAGCGAGGGCATCGTGGTTGGTTCTTTGCTCCCTGAGGTACGTCCCTCAGGGGCTAAAGCCCCGGTTTCTTTGGCGCGATTTTCGGCACGACTGAAGTCGTGCCCTTTCAAAGCGGCATTAGGGGTTAAAGCCCCGGTTTCTTCTTTGGTCTCGACAGCACGCGACCCACCCACAGGGTGGGCGCCCCGGTCGTGGCCTGACACGCTTCGCGAGCTTTTCCTGCTTTTGGCATTGGAAGAGTGGACAGGAGGAGCAACCGCAGATCCTTCGACTCGCCGCTGCGGCGGCTCGCTCAGGATGACAGGCTCACTGGATGCATCGCGAATGCGGCGATAGCGGCGCTCGACCACCTCGCGCATGGAAGCGAAATCGTCGACGCCGGCGACCGTTTTCACTTTGAACTTGCGATAGGCGGACTTGTTCATCTTGCCATTTTCCCAGACGACCAGCGAGGCGACGGTCTCGGCGCCCTGGATGTGCGAGATGTCGAAGCACTCGATGCGGCGGGAAAGCTCGGGGAGCATGAGCGCGTCGGCGAGGGCCTCCTGAATGGCCTTGCGCGAGGGCTCGAGGACGCGGAAGCGCTGCGTGTAGGACTGGTGCGCGTTCTGGCCGGCGAGATCGATGAGGGATTTCTTGTGGCCGCGCTGGGGGACGGCAATCTCGATCTTGTGGTCGGTGCGCTCGGTGAGCAGGGCAGCGAGGGTTTCGCGGTCGTCGAAGTCGACCGGCACGAGGATGGTGCGTGGGATGTACTGCTGGTCAATGTAGAGCTGCTTGAGAAGCGCGGAGAAAACGTGGCCGGCATTGAAAGAGGGTTCATCCAACTCTGGAAAAGCAACCACAGATCCTTCGACTCCCTTCGCTCCGCTCCGGTCGCTCAGGATGACAGACTCCCTACCGGAATCAGGTTCTTCGTCGATGGCTTCCAACAGGCTCGGCAGGTCCTCCCAGAAAAACTCGCGGCGATCGACGATTTTGCCGTTGCGCATGTGGAAGAGATTGACTGCGAGGCTGCCGTCCTCGAAGTGATAGCCGAAGACGTCGGCGTCATCGTCGAGCTCGGCGGTGGCGATGCGCTGCTTTTCCTGGAGCTGGTGCACGGTGGAAAGCTGATCGCGCAGGCGCGCGGCGGCCTCGAACTGCTCGGCTTCGGCGGCGGCCATCATGCGCGCGGTGAGAGTGCGCTCGAGCTCGGCGTGGCGTCCTTCGAGAAAGAGCTGCGCGTCGCGGACGGCTTGCTTGTAGGTGTCCGGGGTGGTCAGCCCTTCGACGCAGGGGCCGAGACAGCGGTGAATGTAGTACTGCAGGCAAGCGCGGGGATGGTAGCGCGAGAGATCGACCTTGCAACTGGGCAGCAGAAAGCTGCGATGGATGAGCTCGACCACTCGATAGGCGAGGTTGCCGGGGAAATACGGGCCGTAGTAGGTGGAGCCGTCCTTGCGCAGGCGGCGCGTGACGAAGACTTTGGGGAAGCGGTCGGCGAGCGTGAGCTTGACGTAGGGGTAGGTCTTGTCGTCGCGCAGCAGAATGTTGAAGCGCGGCTTGCGCTGCTTGATGAGATTGTTTTCGAGCGCGAGGGCTTCGTGCTCGTTGGCGACGAGGATGGTGTCGATGTCCACAGCCTCGCGCATGAGCGAGCCGGTTTTGGCGTTGGCCTGAGAGGCTTCGAGCAGATAGGAGCGCACACGCGAGCGGAGGTTGTTGGCCTTGCCCACGTAGATGACCTCGCCCTCGGCGTTCTTGTAGAGGTACACGCCGGGTTGCGTGGGGAGGGTGCGGATTTTTTCGTAGAGATCCATATCGCGTTGGCGGGTCGGGTCCGATGCGCAGCGGGCCAGTTCTTAGGATAGCGAGAATTGACGGGACGCATTGGCTGGGGCGCTTGCGCAACAGCGCGTTGGGCACGGGAGGGTGAAGGTTGGGCAAACCTTACCGGGAAGCGTAAAAATTACATGGTTTCAAGGTGTGCCGGAATTGCACAAAGAGGCCGCGATGCTCTTATTTTTCAACGTGTTGCATGGCCGTGCCCGAATGGATGGTGGCGTGCACTTGCATAGGGCAGAAGAAGGGTACTTCCCGGCGGAGGAGCGCGAAACGCACCAGCAGGGAATGGAGAGGTGAAGAGCATGACCATGCACCGATTTGGATTTGCGTTGACGGCAGCGGCGTTGATGGCGTTTGGCGTAGCGGGATGCGCCACGAAGAATTACGTGCGGACGCAGACGGGGCCGCTGATCGATCACACCGGTCAACTGGAGCAGAAGACCGCGGAGAACAACCGGCAGATTCATGACGTGAACGACCGCGCGCAGGCGGGAATCGCGAAGGCGCAGGGCACAGCCGACACAGCGGAGCAGGACGCGCAGAACGCGTCGCAGGCGGCGAACACAGCCGACACGGCAGCGAACGACGTGGCTCACCGCGCCGACACGCTGGACAGCGTGGTGAAGGGGCTGGACAACTACCAGCAGGTGGCCAAGGTCTCAGTGACGTTTGGCTTCGACAAGGCCGTGCTGACCACCGATGACAAGGCGCAACTGGACAGCTTTGCGGCCTCGCTTGGGTCGGCGAAGAGCTACATTCTCGAAGTGACCGGCGGAACGGATTCGGTGGGACCGGCGCAGTACAACTACGACCTGAGCCAGCGCCGCGCCGACGCGGTGGTGCAGTACCTGGCGGCGAAGTACAACATTGCGCCGCACCGCTTCTATCTGATCGGTATCGGCAAGGATCAGTATGTGGCGTCAAACGATACGGCCGCAGGGCGCAAGGAGAACCGGCGCGTTCAGGTTCAGTTGCTGTCGAATATAAACGGTCAACCGCAGGCGCAGAGTCAGGCCACGGCGACTGGCCAGGCCAGCGCGCCGGCTGGTCAGGCTGCTGCCGTGACGCCGGTGGTTCCGGAATAAGGATCAATCGAATCTCTCCGAGGATTTGATTGCTGTAGAAGGAGCGAAGGGCAGACCCGAGGGTCTGCCCTTCGCTTTTGGAACGCAGCTAGGATCTCGCAGCGGCAAGCTGCTTGACGTGCTCGGCGCGGACGTCGTTGGCGGTGAACAAGCGCAGGAAGGGCGCTCCGTGCGCAGCGGCTTCCACGGTGGGGCGGCCGTTGGCCTCTTCGCGCTCGACAATGCAGACGACAGAGGCGACGATCATGCCCGCTTCTTGCGCGGCCTCAATGGCGGCGATGGTGGAGGCGCCGGTGGTGCAGACGTCGTCGACGATGACCACGCGGGCGCCTTGGCGGCAAAAGCCCTCGATGCGGCGGCCGGTGCCGTGAGCTTTTTCTGCTTTGCGCACGAGGAAGCCATGAAGCAGCGGTGCATTGGGATGCGAAAGGGCGCGCCAGGCACTGGCCGTGGCGACGTTAGAGACGATGGGGTCGGCGCCCATGGTGAGGCCGCCGACGGCTTCGGCGTCAATCTTGTTGGTTTCGAGCAGTTCGAGAATGGCGTGGCCGGTGAGGCGGCCACCTTCGGCGTGCAGCGTGGTGGTGCGGCAGTCGATGTAGTAGTCGCTGGTGCCGCCCGAGGAGAGCTTGAACTGGCCGAGCTTGAAGCTCAAGCGGGCGAGGAGCGAGAGGAGTTGCTGGGCGTGGGTTTGGTCGGGCATCAATGCGATTCTAAGGGACCGAGGGACCAAGACACCAAGGGAACAAGAAAAGACGTTGAGGCCAGCGGCAATGCCAAGTGCGCACACGGATCAACGAATCGTCGGCTGAAGAATAGACGTCAGCCCGTTCCCTGAACCGCGCGCCTCGTTCTCTTGGTACCTTGGTCCCTTGCTCCCTGCATTTCTCACATTTTGTCGAAGTGGCGGAAGCCGCCGGTGCCGATCAGCGCCAGGGAAAAGATGATGAAGTTGTAGGTGGCGTGGACCAGGGTGCTGGCGGCAAGGGACCTCGTCTTGAGGCGCACCGTGCAGAGAACCAGGCTGACGACGATGAGGAGTAGAAACGGTCCTAGCGAATGTCCCTGCTGATCGACGTGAAGCAGGGCGAAGGGAATGCTGGTGGCGATGGAGGCGGCGACCATGGCGAAGAGAGACCACTGGGGATGACCGTTGGCGTCGAGTGGAGGCGCCGGTTTGCCGGTGCTTTGTTCGATCGACCAGTCCCAGGCCGTGCAGAGCGCGGGCAGGAGAAAGCCGCGAAAGAACATCTCCTCAAAGAACGGCGCGAGGGTGGTGCCGAAGGCGAACATCAGCCATGCGGCTCCCGGAGTGCGCATCATTTTTTCAATCGGGGCGTTGGAGGGGCCGGGCATGAGCACTTCATCGAGTAAGGCCAGCCCGGCGCAGCCAAGGGCCGTTGCGGCGAGCGGCCAGAATCTTTCGAGCGCCGCCGCGCCGCGCCATTGCAACCCGGCAAAGAAGTTCTCGTTCCAAAAGAGCGGGAAGACAAGATAACTGATGCCAAAGACGATGAGATAAAGGATTGCCTCGCTGGCAAGGATGAGCTGGATGTTGTTGGCAGCAGCCTGGGTGGAGAGACTCCAACCGAACCAGTGGAAACGCATGGGAAAGAACAGGGCCGCGACGGTGCAGGCGAAGGCGATTCCACCGATGGGGATGAGCAGGCTGAGGTGGCCAAAGTGCGGGAGGCGCACGGGCGGACGAACGGGAGGCTGAGTAAAGGACTGAAAGAGCTGCGGCTCGTAAATCGGCGGCGGTGGTGCGAACGACACGAAGGGCGAGTCAGACGCGGGCGGAAGGGGCACGAGTGAAGCGGGCTCGACCGGCGCGGCTGGTGAGGGCTCGGCGGGCGTGAATTCGGTGAGCGCAAATTCGACGGGCTGTTCTTCGGCGCCAACGCGAGCCGGGGTTGGCGCGGGGCTCGCTGTGTCGTCAGCCGGCCAATTCGAGGGCTGGCGCGATTCGTCGTCGGGGAGGTCGGTCATGGGCGTCCTGTATTCTTCGCGCGGCGAGCGTCGGCTGCGGTTTGAGTGCTCTGCCGCACGCGTTTCCCAGTCGATCGCGGCTCGGGTTGAGGATCGGCGTTGGCTGATCGCGAAGCGGAGGAGTTGAGGCTGGCGCCGTTGGATGCCGCTGCGGGGATGATTTCTTCTTCCGGCTCGGCGGGCGCGAGGCGGCCGTTCGAGAATTTGTAGTAGCGCTTGAGGAACTGGCCGGTGTAGGAGCCGGGCGTGGCGGCGATTTTTGCGGGGCGCCCTTCGCCGACCACTCGGCCGCCGTCTTCGCCGCCCTCGGGGCCGAGATCGATGACCCAGTCGGCGTTGCGGATGACGTCGAGGTTGTGCTCGATGATGATGACCGAGTTGCCGAGATCGACCAGCCGGTGCAGGACTTCGAGGAGCTTGCGCACGTCGTCGAAGTGAAGGCCGGTGGTAGGCTCGTCGAGGAGGTAAAGGGTCTTGCCGGTTTGGCGCTTGGAGAGCTCGCGCGCCAGCTTCATGCGTTGCGCCTCGCCGCCGCTGAGAGTCGTCGCGCTTTGGCCCAGGTGCACGTAGCCGAGGCCGACGTCGGCGAGCGTTTGCAACTTCTGCCGCACCTGCGGCACGTCGGCGAGCACGGGCAGCGCGTCCTCAATAGTGAGGTCGAGCACATCGGCGATGGAGTGGCCGTGGAATTTGACGGCCAGCGTCTCCTGGTTGTAGCGGCGGCCGTTGCACACCTCGCACTGCACGTACACATCGGGCATGAAATTCATTTCGATGCGGCGCTGGCCGTCGCCCTGGCAGGCCTCGCAGCGTCCGCCGGGAACGTTGAAGCTGAAGCGGCCGGGCTTGTAGCCGCGCTCGCGCGCTTCAGGCAGCATGGCAAACAGATCGCGAATGGGCGAGAAGACCTGCGTGTAGGTGGCGGGGTTGGAGCGAGGCGTGCGGCCGATGGGCGACTGGTCGATGCGAACCACTTTGTCGATCTGCTCTACGCCGGTAAGGTCGTCGTGCGCGCCGGGCTCCTCGCGTGAGCCGTAGAGGTTTTTGGCGAGCGAGCGATAGAGAATGTCGTTGACCAGCGTGCTTTTGCCGCTGCCGCTCACGCCGGTGACGACGGTCATGAGGCCGAGCGGGATGCGCAGGTTGAGGTCGTGCAGGTTGTGCTCGCGTGCGCCGCTGACAGAGAGCCACTTGCCCGTGAGCGGACGCGGCTTGGCGCGCTGCAGCATGGTCTCGGCGCCGCTCAGATAGCGGCCGGTGAGCGAAGTAGGCGAGGCCATGATCTGAGCGGGCGTGCCTTCGGCGACGACGTTGCCGCCAAGTCGCCCGGCTCCCGGTCCAAGATCGAGAACAAAATCGGCGTGGCGGATGGTCTCTTCGTCGTGCTCGACGACGAGGACTGTATTGCCCAGATCGCGGAGTCTCTCGAGAGCCTGGATAAGGCGGTTGTTGTCGCGCTGGTGCAAGCCGATAGAGGGCTCGTCGAGGACATAGAGAACGCCGCGCAGGCGCGACCCGATCTGCGTGGCCAGACGGATGCGCTGGCCCTCGCCGCCGGAGAGCGTGGCGGCGCTGCGGTCGAGAGAAAGATAGTTGAGGCCGACGGCGCAGAGGAATTCGAGGCGCTCGGCGATCTCGCGGCGAATGCGCTCGGCGACAAGCGCCTCGCGCTCGGTGAATTGAAGGTTGATGGCCGCCGAGAGCGCGCGGTTGAGCGGCAGGGCAGTGAAGTCGGCGATAGAGAGGCCGCCGACTTTGACGGCGAGCGACTCGGGGCGTAGGCGTTTGCCGCGGCAGACGGGGCAGGGCGCGGCGGACATGAAACTCATCATGTACTCGCGATAGCTGTCGCTGCGCGCCTCTTCAGCGTTGTCGCGCAGGTAGGCGAGGACGCCGTGGAAGCCAGTGCGCGGTGCTTCGCCTTTGGGCGGGCCGTAAACGAGGATGTGCTGCTGTTTTGGCGGCAGATCCTCGAAGGGGATTTTGAGGTCGATCTTGTAGCGGTCGGCGGCGAGCTGGATGAGCTTGACGAGGTATTGCGACGAGGAGCCGGGACCGAGGCCGCCGTCGAGCAGCGGCTTGGACCAGTCGGTGATGACCTTGGCGGGGTCGAAGTCGTAAAGCGAGCCGAGGCCGTGGCAGTTGGGGCAGGCGCCGAAGGTGGAATTGAAGGAAAAGCTGCGCGGCTCGAGCTTGGGCACGTCGAGACCACAATCCGGGCAGGCCATGGATGAGGAAAACAACTGCTCATTGCCCGCGTTGAAGGCGACCAGGACGAGGCCGTTGGCGAGCTGAAGAGCTTTGGCGACGGCCAGCTCGAGGCGCTTCTCGACGGAGGGTTTGCCAGGGGCGGTTGCGGGTTTAGCTTCGTTGGCTCCCACCCTTGCCGACGATAAAGCCGTCGACAAGGACGGGGCACCCGCGGCGGGCCTGAGCAGGACGCGGTCGACGATGGCTTCGATGGTGTGGTTCTTGCGCTTGTCGAGGGCGGGTGGCTCGGAAAGGTCGGTGACCTCGCCATCGACGCGTGCGCGAAAGCCTTGCTGATCAAGCTGATCCAGCAAATCCTTAAACTCTCCCTTGCGGCCTCGGACGATGGGCGCCATGACCGTGGCGCGCTCGCCGCGGCCCAGCTCCAGAATGCGCTGGACGATCTGGTCGGCGGTCTGGCGGGCGATGGGCCGGCCGCAGTTGGGGCAGTGGGGCGTGCCCACCGAGGCATAAAGAAGGCGGAGGTAGTCGTAGATTTCGGTGATGGTTCCGACGGTGGAGCGAGGGCTGCGGCTGGTGGTCTTTTGCTCGATGGAGATGGCCGGGCTGAGGCCCTCGATGGAGTCCACATCGGGCCGCTCGATCTGGTCGAGAAACTGGCGCGCGTAGGCGGAGAGCGTCTCCACGTAGCGGCGCTGGCCCTCGGCGTAGATGGTGTCGAAAGCGAGCGAGCTTTTGCCCGAGCCGGAGAGACCGGTGACGACCGTAAGGGCGTTGCGGGGAATGCGCACGCTGATGTCGCGCAAGTTATGCTGGCGCGCCCCCCGCACCGAGATGTGAGTGATGGACATTGATGGGTTCTTCGAAGACGGCGGGTGCGAAGGAGTGTGGCCGGTTGCCCTTCACAACAGAACAACGCTCTAGGGGTATTCTATTTGCCAACAGAAATCAGGGTCAACGCGGCGCATCTTCTGCGACAATCGCATAGACGGTTGCGAGGCAGAAGAGGGGCTTTCCTGAGCTGAGCTGCATGAATTGCGGCAAGCGATCACGACGATCCCGGGGGCGGCCCAAGGCGGTTGGAATGGCGGACTTGTTGAATCTGGCGATGTTGATCTGCGCCGCGCTGGGCGCGATGGCCTTTGGAATTCTCGCCGCCTATGCCGTGCTGCGGGTGGGCTTTGCGTTCATGCGCCCACGCAGGACGCCGACGCCGGTGAAGGCGCAAACCGAAGTCGCGCGCATCTCGTAAAAGCCAGCTTTCAGCCTGCAGCCAAAGGCGCCAACTGCTTTGCCAGGATCAGTTTTGCGGGTTCTGCTGACCGTTTTGATTTTGATTGGCCTGGCGCTCCCGCTCCTGCAAATTCTGGATGAATTGCTGAGGGGTGCGCACGGGAACGGGAGGGGCAGCGCCGTTTTGCGGGGGCTGCGGCTGCTCCTGCTCAGCATCGGATTCGGAAGCCGATTGGTCCGAGTCGTTGTCGTCCTCGCTCGCCTGCGGTGCAGCGTTCTTGGGTGCGCTCTGCAAGGCGCTTCCAGGGGGGATGGTCAGCACGATTTGGCGCGGCGTGCCCTGGCCGCGATCGCCAACCATCAGGACGTTGTAACCGGAGCCATCGAGGAGCTGCGAAAGCACGTCGCGTGCGGGCCCCGGGCCATAAGTGCCGAAGATCCGCTGATCCGTGCCCATGCCCTCCACTTTGGCGCCGGTGTCGGTGGAAACTTCCTTCAGAATCTGCGCCAGGCTGGAATTGGAGGCGACGATGAGCAGGCCTTGGCTGTCATAGACGACGGATGCGGCTGCGGGTCGATTGTTGGCGGGCCAATCGGGCGGCTTGGGCACGGCCGGCGGGCGCGGCTGAGCCGCCTGGGGCGCAGGGGCGGCGGCAGCGGAGGGTTTCTTGTGCGGATGGGCGGATTTGTGCGCGGGCTTGGTGGCCGGAGCCGGCGCTGGATTGGTTTGAGAGGCGAGGAGCGCGCTGGAAAGCAAGAACAGAGCCGCGCATAGGGCGGCCCACACGGCCAGCGACGCGGCTGGTCCGCGGGCGCAGCGGCCTGATCGCGCGAGTAAGGCGGAACGGCGCGAGGATCCCGCTTGCGGCGAGGCCAGTGAACGCATCGGAATCGCCTCCTTCGAGTCTGTTGAAGAGCAGATCGCCGCTGGCCGATTGCTCGTTTGGCCGCGACGCTTTTGCGCCGGGCGGCGGCGCTCGACTGCTGCTCCACTGTACTAGACTAGCAGTGGCCGATGGACGCTCGAAAGAGCGCTTGAAGAAGAATCTGGGGGCAGAGAGGATGCTGGCGGGAATGCGCATCGGGTGGAGAGTTCTAGAGCGGTTTTTCAGTTCATACGCGGCATTTCCAGCGCCGCGCAAGGTGGCCTTTTTCTGGAGAAAGAGACCCTTAGAAATTGCGGCTTCGCCTCACAGAAACTGGAAAACTGCTGTAGTGGCGTCGGCTTTGCTGCTGGCGCCGCTGGCAAGCCGGGCGACGAGCTGCACCGCGCAGGCCGAACTGGGCTCGCTGGACCGCGATGCGCTGGCCGCAGCCGCGGGCCGGACTGCGGCCGCCGTTCTGGCGCAGGATTTCAACGCGCTGCAGGCCAATCTGTTGCCGCAGGAGGCCTCGGAGTGGGAGGGCATTCGCGCCACGGTTGGACAGGCTACGCCGCTCGTCAAGGGCGGGACGTTTCAGGTGCGCGATCTTTATCTTCTTGACTCAAGCGACCAAACGGCAACGGCCGACACGCAATTCTTCTGCTCGAATGCGAACGGCTCACTCACCGTGACCATCAACATGAATGCGCTGCCGCCGGGGCGATACGCGGTGGTGCTGGCCGATGCGGTGGGTGCGCCGCTGGCCGGCCAGATGGGGCTGGTTCTGGCGTGGGACGGCGCCGCGACTGCATGGAAGCTCGCCGGGCTGACGGTGCGGCCGGGAGTCTTCGACGGACACGACGGCGTGTGGTACTGGGTGCGCGGGCGCGAGCTGGCCGCGACCGATCCGTGGAGCGCGTGGTTCAGCTACGATGCGGCCCGCTACCTGCTGCTGCCGGTGGACTTTTTGACGTCGCCGAATCTCGAGAAGCTGAGGAAAGAACAGTCGGACATCTCGCCGGCTCCGCAGAGCCAGTTGCCAATGTCGCTGCCCGACGGCGACCGCACGTGGAAGATCGATGCGGTGGGGCTCGATGCCTCGCTGCACGAACCCGATCTCGGGGTGGTGTATGACTCGACCGGTGTCACCGATCCGGCGGCGCTGCGCACCGAGGCAACCGCGGTGATGAGCGCGTTCCTGAAGGCGCAGCCGGGGATCAGAGCCAACTTCCACGGGCTGTGGGCCTATGCGGAGAAGGATGGGAAGAGGACGCCGGTGATGGAGCTGCCGATGAAGGAGATTCCGTGAAGGCAGGGACCAAGGGACCAAGGGAACAAGAAGGCGGAAAGGCGCGCGAGAGTGGCAGGGATCATTGATCTGCGCTCCGATACCGTAACCAAGCCGACGCTGGAAATGCGTGCGGCGATGGCGGCGGCGGAGGTGGGCGACGACGTTTACGGCGAAGATCCTACGGTCAATCTGCTGGAGCTGCGCGCGGCGGAGAGGTTTGGCCGCGAGGCGGCGCTGTTTGTGCCCACGGGCACCATGGGCAACCAAGTGGCGATTCGCACGCTGACGCAGCCCGGCCAGGAGGTGATCGCCGAGTCGCGCGCGCACATTCTGGACTACGAGATGGCGACGACAGCCGTCTTTTCCGGGTGCATGATCCGCGCCGTGCCCGCCGAGGGCGGAATTCTGACGTGGAAACACATCGAGCCGGTCATTCAGCCGTACGGTGGTTTTCGGGCGGCGACAGGATTGATCGAGATTGAGAACACCGCCAATCTTGCCGGCGGAGTCTGCACGCGCGTCGAAGTTTTGGAGGAGATTTGGGATGGGGCGAGGGCGCACAAGCTCCCCACGCACCTCGACGGAGCGCGCATCTTCAATGCAGCTGTGGCGCTGGGAGTGGACGCGAAGGCGCTGACGCGCGGCTTCGACACGGTGATGTTTTGTTTGTCGAAGGGATTGGGCGCGCCGGTGGGATCGATGCTGGTGGGTTCGGCGGCATTGATGGCGCGGGCGCGCGTTTACCGGAAAGCATTAGGCGGCGGCATGAGGCAGGCTGGCATTCTGGCCGCGGCGGGATTGATTGCGCTCGAAGAAGGGCCGAAACGCCTCGCCGAGGATCATGCAAATGCGCGACTGCTGGCCGAGGCACTGGCGCACACCGAGGGCGTCGTAATCGATCTCGCGACGGTGGAGACGAATATCGTGATCTTCCGGCTGGCGGCGGGGAAGGGCGCGGGCGAATTGGTGGCGCGGCTGAAGGCGCGCGGAGTTCTGGTGGGCGCGTTTGGGCCGGACGCGATCCGGGTGGTGACGCACCGCGACGTGAGTCGGAAAGACTGCATTGACGCGGCCCAGGCGCTGACGGAGGAGATTGAGGCGGGAAGGAAAACGGCCAGCATCGACTGATGCCGGCCGTTCGAAGCGACGCAGGGTTCTGGGAACTTCTCACAGATCGTAATAGAGGAAGAACTCGTAAGGCACCGGGCGCAGATTGACCGGGGCCAGCTCCTTCTCGCGCTTGTAGCTGATCCATGTTTCGATCAGGTCCTGGGTGAAGACGCCGCCTTCGAGCAGGAATTCGTGGTCCTTTTCGAGGGCCGTGAGAACCTCGCCCAGGGAGCCGGGCGTGCTCTTGATCTTCCTGGCCTCCGAAGGCTCGAGCTCGTAGAGGTCCTTGTCCAGTGGCTGGCCGGGATCGATCTTGTTCTTGATGCCGTCGAGTCCGGCCATGAGCAGCGCCGCGAAGCAGAGGTAAGGATTGGTGGAGGCATCGGGGCAGCGGAACTCGATGCGCTTGGCCTTGGGGCTGCTGGAGTACACCGGGATGCGCACGGCCGCCGAGCGGTTGCGCTGCGAATAGGCCAGATTCACCGGAGCCTCGAAGCCGGGCACCAGGCGGCGATAGGAGTTCGTCGTGGGCGCGGCGATGGCCAGCAGCGCCGGCGCATGCTTGAGCAGCCCGCCGATGTAGTACTTTGCGGTCTGGCTGAGCAGCGCGTATCCCTTGGCATCGAAGAAGACGTTCTTCTCGCCCTTCCACAGGCTCTGGTGGACGTGCATGCCGGAGCCGTTGTCGCCGAAGAGCGGCTTGGGCATGAAGGTCGCGGTCATGCCGTGCTTCTTGGCGATCATGCGGATGATGTATTTGTAGTTGAGAAGATTGTCGGCCATCTTGACGAGGGGGCCAAAGCGCATGTCGATCTCGCACTGGCCGGCGGTGCCCACTTCGTGGTGGTGCACCTCACACTTGACGCCCATATCCTTGAGGGCCAGGATGATCTCCGAGCGGATGTCCTGCAGGGTGTCGGAGGGCGGCACGGGGAAGTAGCCTTCCTTGTGGCGCAGCTTGTAGCCGAGATTTGGATTCTCCTCGCGCCCCGTGTTCCAGATGCCTTCGTTGGAGTCAACGAAGTAGTAGCCTGAGTGCGCCGTCTGATCGTAGCGCACATCGTTGAAGAGGTAGAACTCCGCCTCCGGACCCCAGTAGCTCATGTCGGCAATGCCGGTTTTCTTCAGGTACGCCTCGGCCTTTTGCGCCACATGGCGCGGATCGCGCGTATAGGCCTTGCGGCTGATGGGGTCGAAGACGTTGCAGATGATGTTCATCGTGGGCACCGAGAGAACAGGGTCCACCACGGCTGAATCCGCATCTGCAATCAGCAGCATGTCGCTCTCATGAATCTGCTGGAACCCGCGGATGCTCGACCCATCGAAGCCGATACCATCGCTGAACAGATCGTCCTCAAGGTCTTCCACTGGGATGGAAAAATGCTGCCACATTCCCGGCAAGTCGATAAATCGCAAGTCGACGATTTTCACCCCGGCATCTTTGGCGAGCTTTTTCACGTCATTCGGAGTTCGCGGCATTCTAAGTTCTCCTTTCGCCTGGTGTTGTCACACACAAGCACGAGTTGAGTTGTGGAGGTCGAGCCAAACTGCGGCATTCTTTCAA
The DNA here is from genome assembly GCA_963832805.1 of uncultured Acidobacteriaceae bacterium. Lineage (GTDB taxonomy): Bacteria > Acidobacteriota > Terriglobia > Terriglobales > Acidobacteriaceae > Telmatobacter. Next base: position 262,377 of record CAWHVN010000014.1, read on the forward strand.
AAAAAGTGCGATAAGGATAGGATTCCGCCTCAGCCGCTAAGCGAACAGCGGACATTTGGCGCCAGCGGGTACCGGGCCCCGGTTCAACGCAAGTTGGATACGCGCCCGGAATCCAGAAGAATCCTAGTGCCACCAGCATAAAGAATCCATGAGGATTTGGGAGATTTAGGATGTGGAAAACCCGGTCACCCGGCAGTTTCCTGGGCCACGTTCCCGTCCCTGATTCCCCGGACGTGGCGATCGGAGCCGGGCAAACGAATCGATACCGCGGACCGGACAGAACAGGCGCGCCTTCGAAGGCTACAATGAAACAGCCGCCCGGCAAGAAGGCTATGGTTACGCGCCGACCTTCGGTGGAAAGCAACGGATCGATCGTGCAGGATACTCTGCGAGCGGTTTTCTCCCGAAATCCCGCGGTTCTCGGAGCGCTGGAATTCCTTTTCCCAAACGCGGCAGAGAGCCTGTCCTTTCAGGGTCTGCGGATCCAACCTCTCATTACGGCACACCGCAACCTTTTCAGCGCGGAACCTTTTCTGTTGCCAAAGGAACGATTCGGAGGCTCCCAGGACGTTGCGCTGGCTGCTTTGGTCCGCAATGCTGTGGATGAGACTCTTCGTGCTTACGCTCATACGAGCCCACATCTTCTGGACTATGTGGGGAAAACTCCCATCTCCCCTTACGGAAGCCTGGGCTTGAGCGTCAGCCGCTGGGGGCAGGTGGATTGGGACTACGTGCGCGATCTCGATTGGCGAATTTTTTTGCCTCCCGAGATCGGCCATGTGTCCGGCTTCAAATCGTATTTGGAGCAGAACCTGACAGAAAAGCTTCACGAATGCGATCTCTTTCCCTTGTTGGGCGGGAAGGATGCGGAAGGACTGCCCCAGGTGCAACTACGCGACAAGAAGACTGAGGACGTCCACGGGTTTCACTTCTTTCTGATCGCGATGAAGCCAGGGTTCGTCCGGGGAAATATACATCGCGATGGCGGCTACTCTCCGCACTTCGCCTATTTCCCTGAAGGCTCGCTCGATCAGCACCTGGAATCGGCCAGGCTGCGGTGGTCTGACGTGATCGTGCAGCAGCGAGAAGACTACATCCAAATGTTCGACCAACTGAGCTTCAACATTTTCGGTGAGAATACGGGGAAAGACCGCCTGTATAAAACACACGGCTGGTACCTGCACAAAGCATTCAAGTGGTATGCCACGCTAGCGAGGGCGCGAGGGCTCTCGTCGCTTGAGGAAGATCTTCTCTATCAATATGAGCATTTTCAGGGATCGGAGGCGGAGCTTTCCTACCTGGCGAGATATCGATATTACGCACGCATGTCTCCCAGCCCGCAACACCTGGATGACGTTGATCGCGATCTGGCCCGCGCCGCAAGCATTGTTTACGCGCGGGCGAGGAACACCCATGATCCAATGGTCGGGCACCTGATCAGCGTTGACAGCGCGGACATCATCCTTCTGGAAACGGTTCCCGAGGAATTCGCGGTGCGGGCCGGGAAGCTTCTCAAGCAGGTTGAATCTCGTTTGCCAGATCAAATGAAGTGTGCCCCAATACCTGGGGCGATCCGATTCGCTGACAATCTTCCTGCGCCTTCCGCCGCGCACCTCGACGGTCACGGGCAAACTGCATTGATACCAGCCGAATGGTCAATGGTCTTCTGCGATTCTTACGTCGGACAAGTCGTGAAAAAGGCCGCAAAAGAGAAACGGTCCGTCGAGGAAAAGGACATCCGCCAGGCCCTCGTGGCACTGCTCGCAACTCTTCTCTTGCAGGCGTCGGAAGTGCCCGCCGGTTCCAGCGGCCCTGTCCCCAATTGAATCGCTCGACACAACTTTACTTCCCATGTCGAACAGAGAGCACTGGACAGCGCGTTGCCGATGCTATGAGACCGTAAGGGCGCGAGCGATGGAGATGCGATTCAAATCACACAGATTCCCACGCAACGCCGTTTTGCAGCATTAGCCGGTCAGTGATAGCGGGAGATGAGAACCATCACGATTAAAATCACGACCGGAATGAGCGCCAGCCCCGTGTAATAGAGGATCTTGCGGGAAAGCTGGGACTTGCGCTTTTGCCAGTGGAGGAGTTCGGCGCGTTCCTCCACACCGACCTGATCGGGGTGCTCAAGGTCGTGAATGAACTCCTGGGCGGTGGCGTACCGATTTTTGGGATCCCGCTCCAGAGCGCGGTACAGGATCTCCTGCAACTGAGGGGAAATCGAGGGGTCGGCCACACTCGGCGGCAACGGATGGTTCAGGAGGCGCTCGTTCATCGCGGCCGTGGGCGAAGGGCCGGAAAAGGGGAGCTTGCCGGTGAGCATCTCGTAGAGGATGACGCCCATGGAGTAGAGATCGGTGCGGCCGTCGCCGCGCTTGCCCTTCACCTGTTCCGGAGCGATGTAATCGGGCGTGCCCAGCATGGAGGTGAAATTGGCGTAGGTGAGGCGGCGGGAGGCCGTGTCGCCGGCGATGCCGAAATCGATGAGCTTGATGTGGTCGTTGTCATCGACCATGATGTTTTCCGGCTTGAGGTCGCGGTGCACGACGCCGTTCGAGTGGATGTAATCCAGCGCCTTGAGAACCTGGATGGCAATGCGGATGGCGCGGTCCTGCGGGATGCGGCCTTCCTGAAGGATTGTGCGCAGCAGCCGGCCCGGGCACCACTCCATGACCATGTACACGCGGGAGCGATGCTCTCCGCCATACACATGCATGACGTTGGGGTGCTGAAGGCGTTCGCCGATGGCCGCCTCGCGCTTGAAGCGGTCGAAGAGGATGGGATCGGCTTCCATGTCGGGATGGGGAATTTTGAGGGCAACGGTGCGGCCGTCGCGCGTATCGGTGGCGCGGAAGATGGTGGCCATGCCGCTTTTGGCGATGGGCGCGTCAATGCGGTAGAAATCCAGTTGCGTTCCCGGTTCAAGGACATCGAAATAACTCATCGTGTAACACGCTCCATCGGGGCCTTCTCTACTTTACCGGGTGGGAGCCCCGGAAACAGCCGGGAACTTCCAAAAAGCACTGACCAAGGGACCCAGGAGACAACGGAATCTCTGAACCTCAATCGCGGATCGGGAACACCAGCATGGGTTAAACCGGCAATCGATAGGGGCGCCCGCGGTACATTCCAACCTGCTCCACCGCGCGCACGCGAATCACCTGCGCGGTGGTATTGTCGCCACCGTCGATTTCGACAGCGCGGGTGACGAGATCGTGGGCGATCTGAGAGGCATCTTTTTTTTGCGAAGCGATGGAAGCGATCTCGACTTCGCCCATCTCGTCGTGCAGTCCGTCGGTCGACAGGACCAGAACATCGCCCGGCAGCAGCGTCAATGCGTTCGTGTCGGGAGAGACAAACATCTCCGGCCCGAGGGAGCGGATAAGGACGTGGCGGGAATCGGAAGAGGAAATATCGTTGGCGGAAATCAGGCCCATCTTGCGCTGCTCGTTGACCCAGGTGTGGTCCTGGGTGATTTGGCGGGCCTGGCCGTTGCGGACCAGGTAACAGCGCGAATCGCCTACGTGCGAGACGACGGCCTGATCGTAGCGCAAGGCGCAGGCAACCAGAGTGGTGGCCATGTTCTTGCCGCGGTATTCCTGCTCGAGCCTGCGATCGTGCACGGCGGCATTGGCGTTCTGGATCAGCCGCGGCAACAGGCTGATGAGCATGGCGCCCGATTGCGCTTTGGCAAACTGCTCGGTGATGACCGCGACGGCTGTGGCCGAAGCCACCTCCCCCAGATCCATTCCGCCGACTCCGTCCGCGACCACAAAGAGAAAGCCGTGGGAGCGCGCCTGCTGGCGGGTCGAGGGGATAAAGGATCCCATGGCGTCTTCGTTGTTGGTGCGGACTTTGCCGAAGTCGCTTGCCTGGCCGAACTGTACGTCCAACATATGCGCCGCCGCGTGAAGCATCTCGCACAAACGGCAAAACCAGAGCAACGGTGTTCTCAAATGTTCTGTTCCGCGCCGTTGCTCCCTGGTGGCCGCATCGACTTGAGACCCGTGGCTTCGAAAACCTTCAACTCTGGTTTTGCTATCTTGCGCGGGGGAGATGCCGTTCTTGAACAAGGTTCAGGGGTCGGACCCCAAAAACAACGATGGGTGGTTCCCTCTCCCCAGCCTCTCACATCGAGGCTGAAGAGAGGATCCACCCTGATTTTGACTTGGTTGACTGTTTGTCGACTAGGCTTCTTTCGAGCTCAATAGGACCGATTTGCCCTTGGCCTTCGACGTTCGCAGGAAGTAAATCGCCCCATAGATGCCCCATATAGCCGAGATGCCGAGGGCCGTAAGCGGTTCCATCTTCGTGCCGAGGTTGAAGAATGGCCCGGCCAAGTAGAAAGCCATGCAGGTGAGGTTGGCGATCAGGCCAAATGCAGGAATGAGAGTGTGGCGAAAGAGTTTGTGGTCGGGGCGCTTGTGGTACGCCACGATGCACAGCAAGCAGCTCAGCCCATAGAGGATGAAGGTGCCGAAGTTTGAGGTCAGCGTCAAGGCCAGCAGCGAGTTGGGCAGTTTGGCCAGGGTGTCATGCGGCAGGTAGCCCCAACTGGAGAAGATGCCATGCGGGAGAGCGGCGATGGTGGCATCGGTGGGCGCGCCGGCATCGCCGAACATCAGCGAGATCGCGATGACGCCGATGACCGCGGAGATCCAGGCCAGCGTCCAGATGGACTTGCGCGGCGACAGGGACTCAGCGTGCAACATGCCAAAGTGCTCGGGAACCTCTTCGTCCTTGCCCATGGCGTAGGTGACGCGGGCGCCGGTGTTCATGCAGGCCAGCGTAGTGCCGATGAGGGCAAAGAAGACCGTGACGGCTTCGGCCAGCATAAAGTACCTGCCGTGGCCCTGGCCGAGCAGTTGATCGCCGACGATGATCATCATGTCGCCGATGGGCGCGGCGGAACTGGCGGCGCTTTGCATGGTGTACCCCGAGTTGAGGAAGTAATTGGCGCAGAAATACTCAAACAGGTAGCAGAACAACCCCTGAATCAACAGCGACGCAATGACGGCGATGGGAATATGCTTGGTCGGATTCTTTGCCTCGCCTCCCATCGAGGTCACCGACTCAAAACCGACCAGAATAAGAATGGCGACTGTGGACTGAATAAAGACCCAACTCCATTTGTGGGGCGCGATCACGGAAGCGGCGCTTGGATGGGCGAGAAAGTTCCCGCTGGAGTCAGTTTCCTGATAGCTGATGGTGAACGGAACGGGCTTGCCGGCCGAATCGAGCAGCGGCAGAGGCGCTCCGCTCGAGTCGCGCATAATCGAACCGTCCTTGGCGGTGGCGAACTGGTAGGTGAAGGTCTCCTGCGTCTGGGTATCGTACTGGAAGCTAGGCGTGCCCTCTGGATGGCTGGCGCGATAGCCGAGAGCCAGAACACTGAAGACGATCAGGGCGGAGATCTGAATCACGTTCATGGCGATGTTGACGGCCGAGGAGGCGCCGGCGCCCTTCGAGGCGATCCACGCCACGAAGAAGGAGAAAACCACTGCGACGATTGCCATGAAGAGCAGTCCGGGGTTGGAGCCGCTCATGAAGGTGGGATACAGGAAGCCGACCACGTAACCGACGAAGACGCCGGTGACGGCGACCATCACGCCGGGATAGACCCAGTAGTAAAGGTGCGAGCCCCAGCCGACGACGAACTTGGCGATGCGGGCGTATTTGAAGGCCGTGTCTTTGGAGAGCATGGCCTGTTCCGCGTAGTAATAGCTGGAGCCGGTGCCGGGATAGAGCTTGGAGATCTCGGCGTAGGAGACGGCGGTAGCCAGACAGAGCAGCAGGGAAACGAAGATGCCCAGCCACATGGATGGAGCGGTGGATGGCTGGCCCGCAACACCCGTAGTCGCCTGGATGTAGAAGGTGAGCCAGAGGAAGGCGCCGGGAGCGATGAGCGCCATTGCATTTGCGGTCAACTGGGTAAGGCCCAGTGTGGCCTGCATCTGAGGTGCTTTCTGATCTGCCATGAGCATTCTCCTGAGATTTTGAGGTTCGTTACGAGCGATTTCAGAGTTCAAGTGCTCTCTTCAGTTCTGCGGAAGGCGGCATTTACTTCCACCCAAACGGCGAAGACCTGCCGTTTGGGACCCGGTTGAGGAAAATGCCGCTTGGAGTCAGTGCTTCCGAGGTACTGCAACTCTGAAATCGCTGTTCGCGGCTCCCGGCGGCTGTCCCCCGGGAATTTTTCAAATTCACATGGGCGGCGTGCGGCGTGCTCGTCCGCGGGGGGAACCTGTTGAGCATCGGCGCTGCTTGCTGCGGGACCTGCCGGCGGCCTGGTTAGGCTTTGGCCGGCCCCGGTATCAGTTGCGGTAGTGCGAGTCTATCGGCCGTCCCATCAGGACGAAATAAAGTCCCATCAGGACGAAATGAAGAAACCCAACTTTGTTAGCGTTTCGGTCCGAAGAAGGCGATGAACGCCACCGTCACCGTCTGCTGCTGGCTGCTCGATTGACTGGCCAGCTTGTTGAAGAAGTTTACGTTGGAAGCATCGCAGCGATACTCGACGCGCATGAGTGCGCCTTCCACCCACTTGTACTCATAGGTAAAGGTGCCCTCAACGAGGTGCTGTTGGGTACCGGTCTGAAAGCCGTCGGGATCGTCAAAGTACTCGCCGCGCAGGGAAATGGCGTTCTTGGCGCTCGCCTGGATGTGTGCTGCGCCGGCCGCGCCCCACCAGTCATGCAACAGTGTGTCGCCTTGTGCCGCGATTGCGTCCCTGTTCGAGCCGTAGTCGTAGTTGATGTAGGCGTTGACTTTTCCCGGCGGCGTGAGCAGCAGCGTTGTGTCGATCAAGTTGCGAAGTCCGCTGGTGGTTTTGGCGTTCTCAGGGCCGGCCAGGTAATTCGCGAACCAACTGTACTTCGGCTTTACCAAAGCGCTGGTGAAGGCTCCTGAGATGCCGCCATTCGACTTGGAGACGTTGTTCCATCCGTTAAACAACTGGAAGCCGATGGTTTCAGTCTTGGAAACGGGCATCGAGGTCCGGGCGCCGAAGTGCCAGTAGGGAATCGCGTTCACAAACAGCAGCGAGCGCGAATAGTTCCAGTTGCTCATCGCCTCGATGACTTCCGCTCCGGCTGAAGTGACCCACTTGCCGAAGTCCAGCTCGAAGCCCTTGGCCTTGGGCGGCTTCAGGCTGAGGTATGCCTGCTCAAGGTAAGGGAGCTGGTCGGCTGAAGTGGCGTTGGATGGGGCAGCGTTGATGAGGGTATTGGTGCGGCCGTAGATGAAGTCGACGTCAGCACCCACCGGATCGGGAGCGTGGTTCAGCGTGAGCTTGGCCGCGCTGAGCTCGAACTGATCCGTCTTGTCGTCGAAGTTATAAAGCTGGTTGATCTGGTCGGGGAAGATGCCCGAGGTGTTGGGGCGATTGAAATTGAAGCTGTAGTAGCCGTCAATGAATCCGCTCAGATCCATGGGGCCAACGCTCCATGTGGGTGCGGCTGCGGGAGCGGCCGGAGCCGGCGCGGCGGCGGGAGCCTGTGCAGGCGCCGCGGAAGACGAATCCGCTGGCGCTGGCGCTGGTGCCGGCGCCGGCGTTTGCGCACCGGCCGTGAGGGCAATCGCCATCGCGGCTGCAGCAATGAATCGAAGGATTACAGGTGTGTTCGAGTGCATCGACACGATACCTCCAAGAAAGGATTTGTGCATGATGGGAAATAACACCGGGACACTCAAGACGCGCTCTGACACGACCTCCCGAGCGCCGGTAGCCGGCGTCAAAAGTCGGCAGTGCGATGCGCACAATTGAGGTTTGGACTGCCTGCGATCTCGGCCGGCAATCTTGTTGTGGTGATAGGCGCCGTAGATTAGCTCAAACGAGCTATCACTAGTAATGCAAACGAAGCATAAAGAAGCTATGAAGAACGCAAAAAAGATTTCTAATGCGCGAATTTGAAGTCGGATTGGACTGTTTTGTTTGTTACACTTCGCGGCGATTTTCATGGGTTTTTGCGGCAGCGCCTTGCGTCCTGAGAGTGAAGAGCAGGCGAAGAACCTGATAAAATTCCATTTTCCCTGTTCAGACCCTGCGCCTTGCGGGCAACACCGCGCTGAATCGCGATCGATCCCTGGGCAGCAGATGGACGCGGCGCCGGCGGCTGTGCTTCCCGATTTCATTTCCTGCGCGAGCCCAATTGGCGCGGTCATTTCGTAAGTGAAAGGTGAGTGGCAGTTTGTCGCAGAGCGATTCAGCCAGACCGGTCGTCTTGTTCGGTCAGCCGCGCGGCTCCGGCTTGCGCCTGCTGCTGTTTGCGCTGGAGTGTGCGCTGGGGATCGTGGCCGTGATTCTGGTGGCGGCGCTGGCGCATTGGTCCTCCCGGCTGCTTCCCGTGGCCACGCTGCTTTATCTGCTCATTGTTGTTCCCACCGCGCTGCTTTGCGGATTCTGGCAGGCGGTGATCGTGTCGCTTTCCGCGGTGGTGGCGCAGAGCTTGTTCACCGCCCACCAGCCGGAACTGGCCATGGCGGCCAACCCGGCCAATTCCGTCACCTTGCTCGTCTTTGTTCTGGTGGCGCTCACCGTGAGCCGGCTATCGTCGCGAGTCACCAATCACGCGCGGGAGGCCGAGTTGCGCGGCGGGCAAATGGAAGACCTTTACGAGTTCACACGGCGGACCCTGCAGATGGACCTGCATGTGGAACCGGGCCCTCAGTTGGCCGAGCTGGTGCACGAAATCTTCAGCCTCGAAGCGGTCGCCGTCTTCGACGCCGATCTGCACGATGTCTACACGGCGGGGTTCTGGAACGTGGACCCGCAGGAGATGGCGCAGAACGTCTACTACTTCGAGACTTCGGATGACGATTCGGAGACCGGGATCGGCCGCCGCGTGGTGCGGCTGGGGACGGTGCCCGTCGGCAGCCTGGTGGTGCGTGGCGACACCAGCCCGCTGACCAACAACGCGATTGCATCGCTGATCGCCATCACTTTCGATCGCTACCGCGCCTTCGCCAATGAGAGCCGCATTGAGACCGAGCGCCGCACCGAACAGCTTCGCGCTACGGTGCTCGACAGCCTGGCGCACGCGTATAAGACTCCGCTCACGGCCATTCGCGCGGCTTCAACGGGATTGGGCGAGATGGGTCATCTCTCCGCGGGCCAGGCGGAGCTGGTGGGACTGATCGACGAGCAAGCCGGGCTGTTGAGCGAGCTGACCAGCCGCCTGCTGACCACGGCGCGGCTGGACGCGGGCGAGGTTGCCATTCATGTTGCGCGGGTGAGTGTGGGGACGCTAATCGAAGAGGTCGTGGCAGCGCTCAAGGACCGGCTCGCGAGCATGAAGGTGGCCATCGAAATTGAGGACGAGAACCTGGTGCTGAGTTGCGATCAGCAGTTGATGACCATGCTGCTGACCCAGTACATTGACAACGCATGCAAGTATGCCAACTTTGGCAGCACGGTCACCATCCGGGTGTTGGTTGCCGGGGCGGAGGCAATCTTTTCCGTGCACAGCTTCGGGCCCGTGATTCCCATGTCGGACCGCGAGCGCATCTTCGACCGCTACTATCGTTCCTCGAAGTATGCCGACCGCGCCCCCGGCACGGGAATCGGACTGTCGGTAGCCAAGCGCGCGGCGCAGATTCACGGGGGCTATGTTTGGGTAACCAGCGATGAAGAGGAAGGCACAACGTTCTTTGCCGCAATTCCGCTGACAACGGAGAAAGAGAGCACGTCATGATGCAGCCAGCAATCCGCATCCTCGTGGTCGACGACGAACCGGCCATCCGCCGCGCGCTTCGGCCGCCGCTGATGGAGCTTGGATTTCAGGTGGCCGAGGCCTCGCGCGGCGAGGAGGCTCTGCAGGCGCTGCGTTCCGCTCCCTACGATGCCGTGCTTCTCGACATCAATATGCCGGGCATCGGCGGCATCGAAACGCTGAAGCGGATTCGCGCCTTTGCGCCGCGGCTGCCGGTGCTGATGCTGACCGTGCGCGACAACGAAGAAGACAAGGTGGAGGCGCTCGAGTTAGGCGCCGACGACTACGTGACCAAGCCGTTCAGCACGCGCGAGCTGATCGCCAGAATCCGCTCCGCGGTGCGCCGTGTGCGCGCTCCGGCCCGGCCTGAGGATGCGCCCATCCAAATCGGCGAGATCCGCCTGGAGCCGGCCAAACGGACGGTGACAAAGCGCGGCGCGCACGTGCGCCTCACGCGCAAGGAGTTCGACATCCTCTACTGCCTGATGAGCCGTGCTGGACGCGTGGTGACCTACGCCCGGCTGTTGACCGCGGTGTGGGGCGCGGAAAGCCGCGAGGAAGTGGAGTATTTGCGCACGTTCGTCCGGCAGTTGCGCAAAAAGATCGAGGATGACCCGTCGAATCCGCTGTATCTGCTCACCGATGTTTATGTGGGCTACCGCTTCGCCGATGCCCAGATGTTCCAGGAGGAGTCGGCCGCAGCGGGCCAGGAGCCGGACGACGAACACGAGCCGAAGGACGCGCTCTGATGCAACTGCAGGCGACGGCAGGGATTCCATCGGCGAGCGCTATTCGTCGTAGTGCAGCAGGCTGAAGACGTCGTACTCACGAAAGCGCTCGCGCCCTTTCAGGAAGTCGAGCTCAACGGCGAAGCCCAGCCCGGCGATGACGCCGCCCAACTGCTTCACCAATTGCACCGTGGCCTCCATGGTGCCGCCGGTGGCGAGCAGATCGTCCACCAGCACGACACTTTGTCCCGGCGCAATGGCATCGGCGTGGATCTCGAGCGTGTCCGAGCCGTACTCGAGGTCGTAGGTGACGCGAACCACCGGCGCGGGCAGTTTTCTGGGCTTTCGGACTGGAACAAAGCCGGCGTTGAGACGATAGGCCAGCGCCGGGCCGAAGATGAATCCGCGCGCCTCGATGCCCAGAATCAGGTCAATGTTGCGCCCGATGTAATGCGCGGCCATTGCGTCGACCAGTTGCGCGAAACCCGTCTTGTCCTTGAGCAGCGTGGTGATGTCGTAAAAGAGGATCCCCGGCTTGGGAAAGTCCGGCACGGTGCGGACAAGCTTTTTCAGATCCTCAACGTTGACGGGCTTTGCTGTTTCCGGCATGGCAGTGCGGCGCTCCTCGTTCAGTTGTCAGCGATCAGTTGTCAGTTGCCAGCTATCAGTCTATCGCCGGAGGCCGAGGCCAGCGTCGAAGGCCGGCGAGGTAGGAGGTGACGAGCTTGGTGCACGACGAGAGTATTTGACGGGGAGTAACTAGGGCCTGTTAACACTACCTGGGACGGCGGCGACGCGAGCCGATTTTCCCCAGGTCGCAGAGCGCGGAGCGAACTGTAGCCGGCCTACTGGAGCGACAAGCGACAAAGAGATGGGGAAAATCGGCCCCGTCCCTTCGGGTTGCGGCGAAAAACCGCTCATACTTCGTTGTCGTCCTAGGCGGTGGACCCGCCACAGCCGTTGTCCTCCGCCTCGTCTGAGCGGTTTTTCACTCGCAACGCCGTCCACTCCAGGTAGTGTTAACAGGCCCTAGAGCAGACTGGATGGTCGCGAACTAACCACTGACCACTGCGCGAAGCGCTTTACCACGCGCCATCGATTTGAAAAGAGATGAGGCCTTCGGCTTCGTTCTCGGCAAGGTTGTGCTCGACGATGCGGTCGACGCGAGCGCCGCGCGGGCCGCGGCGGAGGCTGGCGCGCAGCTCGTCGAGGTTACCGGCGTCGCCAGCCGCCACGACTTCCACGTCGCCATCCTCGGTGTTGCGCACCCATCCGCGCAGCTCGAGCTCGGCGGCCTCGCGCTGCACAAACCAGCGGAAGCCGACCCCCTGCACGCGGCCTTGGATCAGGAAATGAAGAACCATGGAATCTGACCTTCGCCAGTGTTGCAGATGCGCGCGAGCGCGCGCAAGCAGCGAAGGCGGCTTGAGCGGCCGATGGGACCGACTGAGCAGTAAACCGCAGGACGACGCAAAGCCGCGCTAGAACAAGCCGGGGACGAGGGCTTTGACTCTGCGCCGATAGTCAGGGTAATCCTGCGGGAAGGTCTGCCTCATGAGGCGCTCCTCTTGGCTCATTTTGAAAATGAGGGACAGCAGAATAATGAGGAAGCCGATCACGCAGCGCCACCTACCTTCGACCATGAGAGTTCCGGCCAAGGCAAGCAGGAAGCCCGTGTAGATGGGATGACGTGTGAGTGCATAGGGCCCTTTCACCACGAGCTCGTGCCCTGCCTTGACGGTCGCCCGGCCGCTCCAGTTGCCGCCCAGCGTGATGCGCGCCCAGACCGCGAAAAGACAGCCGGCGATGGTAAACACGAGGCCCGCGAGCGCGACCCAGTGCGGGCGGGGAACGAAGCGTGTGTCAAGCCAGGAGCCGGGAAAGAAGAAGCCGCCAATAAAGAAGCCGCCCAGGGCCGCCAGGAGGATGTGGATGAAGCGCGAGACCAGGGACTGTGACTGCACCGTGGGCTTGGTGAATACCATGCCGATGAGCCAGAAGGTTCCCAGCGCGATCCAGCAATAGCCGATGGCCGAATAGACATTGAACGTCAAAATGCCAACCTCCGATGGACTAATATACGTCGGGCGCGCAGTGGTTGTTCCCGAATGCAACGGATGTTCCGGCCGCGTGAACTGGCCAATCGAGCGCGCTACACTGGAATTCACCATGGTCTTCGTTCTCGACAACTACGATTCCTTCACCTACAACCTCGTTCAGTACCTGGGCGAACTGGGCGCGGAGGTTGTGGTGCGGCGCAACGACGAGGTGACGCCGCAGGAAGTCGAGGCCATGAAGCCGGAGCGGATCCTGCTTTCGCCGGGGCCGTGTACGCCGCACGAAGCCGGGATTCTGGTGCCGCTGATCCGGCACATGGCGGGTTCGCCGCGGCGAACGCCGATTTTTGGCGTTTGCCTCGGCCACCAGGCCATTGGCGAAGCGTTCGGCGGCAAAGTGATCCGCGCGCAAACGCTGATGCACGGAAAGACCAGCGCGGTGGAACACGACGGCAAAGGCATTTTTGCCGGGCTACCCACGCCGCTTACCTGCACGCGCTACCACTCGCTCATCGTGGAAGAGAAGTCGCTGCCGGCCGAGTTGGCCGTAACGGCGCGGACGCCCGAGGCCAACGGATCGGGTACGGTGATCATGGGCCTGCGGCATCGCAGCTTGCCTGTCGAGGGAGTGCAATTTCATCCCGAAAGCGTGCTCACCGAAGGCGGGCACCAGATGATCCGCAACTTTCTGGACATGTAGCCGATGCACGCCGCACCGAACGCGATGATTCGTCCCGCGCCAGGGCTTCGCGCGCCAGGGCTGATTGCGCTGCTCATCGGATGCTCGGCTTTTCTTGCGGCGACGGCGATCAACGCGCAGACGCCAGCGGCCCAATCCACAGCGCCGCCTCAAGCCGCCGCGAGCGCGCCGGATGCGCCGCCGGATCAACCACCCTCTGCGAGTGGCGGGGCTCCCGCGTCGAGCTCTCCTCCTGTGGCCATCGTTCCCCTGGACAAATCCATTCCCGGCGCGGCGCTCTCAGTCGCGGGGCCGCTGCGGGCCTTTAACGGCAGGGCATTTATCACGAGCAGCGGGACGATCACGGCAGGCGATGCGACGGCCCAGGTGACGTTGCCCTACCGCGGCACGCTGCGGGTTTGCGCATCGGGCACGGTGAAGCTGGCGGCGGATTCAAGCGCTCCTGTGGGCGAGGTGCCGGGGTTGCTGATCGCGCTCGATCACGGCGCGGTGGAGATGAGCTTTGCCGCGAGCACCGCGCGCGAGCGAAACGCCGACACGCTGCTCACGCCCTACTTCCGCATTATGATCGGTGGGCCGAATCCGGCCGACGTGAAAGTGCGCCTCGGCGAGAATGGCGACACCTGCGTGGATAATGCGGGCGCGAACGCACCTTACGTGGTGGTGACCAGCGTGTTTGAGGGCGGCCTCTATCGCGTGCAGCCGGGTCAGCGAGTCATGTTCGAGCATGGGAGCCTGCAAACGGTGGTGGACCAGGAAAAAGAACCTTGCGGTTGCCCGCCGCCGGTGAAGTCCGAGGCCAACGATTTTCCGCTGGCGCTGAGCGAGGGGCTGGCGCCGGCTTCGCCTCCTGCGTCTTCGGCTTCTTCGCAGCCAAGTTCCGCTCCGAATGGAACGGCGACGTTCACCTATAACGCTGGCGATCGCGCCGCTCAGACGACTCCGGTTCCGGCTGCGGCGCCGGCCGCGCAGCCGCCAACAACTCCAGCGGCGCAATCGTCCGGCTCGCAGAAGAAGCCCGGATTCTTCCGCAGGGTCGGGCGATTCTTCAAGCGCATCTTCGGCGCGGAGTGATCTGCTACGGGTTCAACTGTTGCACCGCGCAGGGAATGCGCCGGATGACCTCGCCCGGCTTGTTGAGCTGAAACATATAGGAGCACTGCAACGCCGCATTCCCCGTCGTGGCTCCCTGATAGACGTACACGGTTTTTGTTCCCGGCTGATACACCAGAAGCGAACTCGTCGGATTGATTCCGGTGAGTTGAAATTCGACGTCGCCTCCACCCGATTGGTTGCTCGACGCGCTGACCGTGCGACCCGAGCCAAGCCAGAACCCGACGGCCAGCACTCCCATGAGCGCCAGCCCGTTTCTCGTCCACTCCCACACCTTCTCCATTGCGTCCCCCCGCTGCGGATCTCTTTCCACTAGGACGCACATGCGGCCGTTGCCGCTCAAGGATTTTCGAGTAGGCGAGCGTGGAGGTTGCGCTACATCTCCCTCGCGCGCTCAATGGCGCGGATGACGGCCTGGGCTTTGTTGAGCGATTCCTGATGCTCGAGTTCGGGCACGGAGTCGGCGACGATGCCCGCGCCGGCCTGGACGGAGCCTTTGCCGCCAACGGACAGCATGGAGCGTATGGCAATGCAGGAGTCGAGGTTGCCGGAGAAGTCGGCGTAGAGGACCGCGCCGCCGTAGGTGCCGCGTCGCGCGGGCTCGAGTTCCTCGATGATCTCCATAGCGCGGACTTTGGGCGCGCCGGAGAGCGTGCCGGCAGGGAAGCAGGCGCGGAGAGCATCGACGGCTGTCAGCTCCGGGCGCAGGCGGCCTTCGATCGAGCTCACAATGTGCATCACGTGGCTGTAGCGCTCGACGAACATCAACTTGTCGACCTTCACGCTGCCGAAGCGGCTCACGCGGCCCACGTCGTTGCGGCCCAGATCGACGAGCATCACGTGCTCGGCGCGCTCCTTGTCGTTGTGCAGCATCTCTTCGGCCAGCGCGTCGTCTTTAGCTTCAGTAGCGCCGCGGGGGCGTGAACCCGCAATGGGCCGGTACTCCACCTTGCCCTGGTGAACGCGCACTAGCAGCTCGGGCGATGAGCCCGCGAGCTCAAGTGGCGGCGCCGCGGGCGCCTTTCGTTTTTTGGAGGAGCGTTTCGATGGCGACGCGACCCCGCCGAGCGGTCCTTCCGGCGTGAAGCGCAAAAAGAACATGTAGGGGCTGGGATTGACGGTGCGCAGCGCGCGGTAAACCTGAAAGCTGTCCACACCGGGCTCAACGTCGAAACGTTGCGAGACAACCACTTGAAAGGCGTCGCCCGCGCGGATGTACTCCTTGGTGCGCTCAACCGCGGCCAGGAAATCTTTCTTCGCGGTGCGGTGCTTCACTTCAAGCTTCGACGATGTGCGCGGCTTTTTGCGGCCGAGGTCCGGAAGAGGTTGTGAGAGCCGCTTCTCCAGCCGGTCGAGGCGCTTGACGGCGCGATCGTAGGCGGCAGGCGCCTTCCTCCGCGATACATCGGCCGTGACCACGAGCATGATCTCTTTACGCACATGGTCGAAGGCGAGCACTTCGTCGAAGAAGAGCAGGCATGCGTCGGGAACGCGCAGCTCATCCTTGGCCAACTCGGGCAGGCGCTCGATCTGGCGCACGGCGTCGTAGGCGAAGAAGCCGACTGCTCCGGCAGTGAACGGAGGCAGGCCTTGCAGGCGCGCGGGTTTGTGCCCGCTCAGTGCGTCGCGCAGTACGGCGAAGATGTCGCCCTCGAAACGCGTTATTTTGGGGCGCGTGGTCCCGCGGCCTTCGGTGATGGCAATATCGCGCCCCCGCGCGACAATGCGCTTGAACGGCGTGAGGCCGATGAAGGTGTAGCGGCCCACCTGCTCGCCGCCCTCAACCGATTCGAGAAGAAAGCACTCGCGCTCCGGCCACGCCGCGCGCAAAAAGGCCGAGACCGGCGTTTCGAGGTCGGCCATGAGGGTGCGGCAGACAGGCACAAGCGTGTGCGTCCGGGCGAGGTCCAGGAACTCTTTGCGGCTGGGCTGGGCGGATCGCTGTGTTGCTTTCACAGCTTAAGTGTAACTGCTGGTGCGCGGTGAACGCTGCTGAGGGGTTCCCGCTTCGGGCGCGCCGCCGCGAAGAGAAAGCCTGCGCGAATTGACGGTGTAACCTTGTGTCCCATCGGCTTGACGGGAAACCTCGGGTGGCCTAGACTCACTGAGGTTTGGGCTAACGGACGATTACAGGCGAACCGAATGCGGCAGCGAGAGAGAAGCAGAGAGCCGCGCGAGTTTGAGGAGCCGGCCCAAAGACCAAGGGAAGATCGCCGCCTCGACTGTATTCTTGAGAAGCGGAGCTTGATTCCGAATTCGAAGGGACCGGTAAAGCGGCGGGATAGGGGAGACTTGATATGGCAACCGGAAATACCAGCGTCACGTTGGACCAGGAGATCAATCCCTGGGAGGCGCAGAGCGCGCGCTTCGATTTTGCCGCGCGCAAACTGAATCTCGATGAAGGACTGTGGAAGGTGCTGCGCTCGCCGTCGCGGGAGGTGATCGTTCACTTTCCCGTGGCTCTCGACAACGGCATGATCGACATGTTCACCGGCTTTCGCGTGCAGCACTCCATGGCGCGCGGGCCGTGCAAGGGCGGAATCCGCTATGCGCCGGATGTAACGCTGGACGAAGTGCGCGCGCTGGCCAGCTGGATGACGTGGAAGTGCGCGGTGGTGAATATTCCCTTCGGCGGCGCCAAGGGCGGCATCATCTGCGATCCCCACAATATGAGCCACGGTGAGCTGGAGCGCATGACGCGCCGCTATACGTCGGAGATCATCGAGTTCATCGGGCCGGAGAAGGACGTTCCCGCGCCGGATGTAAACACCAACGAGCAGACCATGGCGTGGATCATGGATACGTACTCCATGCACATGCGCCAGACGGTGACCAGCGTGGTCACAGGCAAACCGCTGAACATCGGCGGCTCGCAGGGACGCATCGAGGCCACGGGGCGCGGAGTCATGGTGGTGTGCATGGAGAGCCTGCGCCACCTGGGCATGGATGTCGGGGGCTGCCGCGTCGTCATTCAGGGATTCGGCAACGTGGGATCCAATGCCGCGCGCCTGATGCAGGAACAGGGATTCAAGATTGTGGGCATCGCGGAACGCGACGGCGGCCTGTACAACTCAAGCGGCATCGATATTCATCAACTGCTCGAGTACAAGTACCGCAACAATACGATTCTCGGATTCCGCGGCGCCGAGGCCATGCCCAGCGAAGAGCTGCTGCTGGCCGACTGCGAGATTCTGATCCCCGCGGCGACCGAGAATGTGATCACCAGCCGCAATGCCGAAAAAATCAAGGCGCGCATTGTGGTGGAGGGCGCCAACGGGCCCACCACTGCCGTGGCCGACGAGATCCTGTCTGAGAAGCGCATCTTCATTGTGCCCGACATTCTGGCCAACGCCGGCGGCGTCACAGCCAGCTACTTCGAATGGGTGCAGGACCGCCAGGGGTACTTCTGGAAGGAAGCAGTTGTGAACGAGCAGTTGGAGACCATTCTGCGCGACAGCTTCGACGATGTGGTGCGCTATGCCGATGCGCACGACGTAAACAATCGCATCGCGGCCTACATGCTGGCGATTGACCGCGTGGCCTACACCATCAAGCAACGCGGCTTCTACGCGTAGCGCATCGGGCGTAAGGCAACAAACATGGCGGGAAGAGCGCAGAGCTTTTCCCGCTAGTTCTTTTTTGCGCGCCTTAAGGTTGGCCGCGTCCTTTCGGCGGCGCCTTCCTGCCGAAAGTAACCATCCTCCGAGGGCGCGGATTTGTCTCCAGTGCAATAATGGTGTCACGCTATCAGAGACGGGAAAGCGTGGCGCGGCCCGAGATGAATCTGCCCAACTCCATCACCATGACGCGGATCATCATGATCCCGCTGTTCCTGTGGATCCTGTCGCCGCATTTTCCGTGGCAGGGACCGAGTGGAACGCAGGAGATACTGGCGTCGATTCTCTTTGTGCTGGCGTCGATCACCGATGGACTGGACGGCTATCTCGCCCGCAGGCGCGGCCAGATCACGACGATGGGCATGCTGCTTGACCCGCTGGCCGACAAGATCATGGTGACGGCGGCCTTCGTCGCTCTCGTCGCCTACAATCCGCAGGTGGTCAAAGTGTGGATCGTGGTGGTCATCGTCGGCCGCGAGTTCCTCATTTCGGGTCTGCGATCCATCGCATCGTCTGAAGGGTTCACCATCCAGGCCAGCGAACTGGGAAAACTAAAGACCGTCGTCCAGATCGTCGCGGTGGTTTCGGCCATCCTGGCGCACCGCTGGCATCATTGGCAGATCGGCGTGATCACGATTCCGGTGAACTGGTATGCCGTCGCGGCCATCTACTTTGCCGCGCTGGTCGCGACTATCTCGGCGATCGATTATTTCATCGGCTTCTGGAAGAAGATCGATCACGCCTCCAGCGATCGGCGCAAGTCAGCTGTACTTTCGCGCGGCAAGAGCGTGCGCATCTCGTAAAAGCAGTGGACAGTCAACGGTGGTCAGCGATCAGCTCTGTTCCCGGAAGATTCGGGGACGTGCTTCATCTGCCGCCTGCGGCTCAACTGTTCAGAGCACTCTCCTTCTTCTTTCACGACGCGGAGGTTCTGTTCACTGCTCACTGTTGACTGTCCGCAGTCTTTACTGGCCGATTTCGTACCGCACCGCAGCCAGCGCCGTCTGATACGCGTAGCGCGCATTGGCGTTGGCAATTTCGGCCTGCGTCTGGTTGAGCTGCGCCTCGCTGATCTCGACGATGCCGCTCAGGCCGATCTTGTAGCGCGCCGAGGCCAGGTCGAGCGCGAAGTTGGCCTGATCGAGGAGCTGCTGTGTGACTGCGATGCGCTGGTAGGCGGTTTGCGCATTTAACACTGCCGTGCGCACGTCGCGGGCAATCGCGTCGCGCAGGTTGCGCACGTTCTCCTGGGCGGCTTGTGCCCGCAGTTTCGCATCCCTGGCTTCGGCGTTGTAGAGAAACCCGTTGAAGACGGGAATGCTCAGATTAGCCCCGGCGGTACCGTACCACGACGAGAGAATCTGGTCGGAGCGAACCGGCGCACCACCTACTGCGGCCATGGCCGAGAGCGTGGGCAGCCACAGATCACGCTGCGCGGTCGAGAACTGGCGGGCGGCAAGGAAATTGTCATTCATCGCTGCGAGGTCCGGACGCGCCGTGAATGCGCTCTTCACCAGCGCTTCGGGATCGCCGGGCGCGGGCGGCGGATTGTTGTCGGTCTCGTCGACCAGCGAGTACTGCTGATCCTGCTCCGAGCCAAGCACGTCATTCAAAGCGGCCATGGCAGCCTGCGCGTTGTTCTCGGAGTCGAGCAACAGCAATTTGGCCTGCGAAAGCTGAACATCTGCAAAGCTGAGGTCAAGATCGGAGCGGATCTTGGCTTTGGTGAGAGCGCCAACCTGATCGGCGGTGGCCTGCCGCTCGGCGACCGTCTCCTGGGCCACCTTGAGCACGGCCTGAGCGGTGAGCGCCTGATAGAAAGCCTGGTCCACAGTCAATGTAATGTCGAGTTCCGTCGCGCGCTCGCTTTCAAGCTGCGCCTTGGCGGTGGACTGAGCGCTGAGCACAAGATTATGCGTGCGGCCAAAGTCGGTAATCAGTTGACTCACCGTTAGGCCGCCGGCCGCGCGGTTGTAAACGGAGGGATTGTTCAGCAATCCGGCGGTGATGCGGCTATTCTCGTGCGCGTCGACGGCGGTGAGATTGCCGGTCGCCATCGGCATTTCCACCGAGCGCACTTCGCGCGTCACCTGCGCCTGCGCCAGCGCCAGCAGCCGCGCCACGCTGATGTTGGGGTTGTTGCGGATCGCCATCTGCTCTGCCTGCGCGATAGTCAGCGTTGGGCCGGCCGTTGGCGCGGCACCCGGCGCGCCGCCTTGAGCGCCGCTGCCCATCTGCGGGGCCGCGGCTGGAGCCGGCGACCCGGCATCCTGCGCCAGTTCGGCGACGAGTTGTGTTCCGGGCGCGTCGGGGAGAGCCTGCTCTTGCGCGGCCGCGATCATGGGCATCGCCGCCAGCATCGCAACGCATGCGGCAAAAAATCGCAGATCGTTGGTTTGCTTACTCATGGCCAACTCCCTCCGCAGCGGCAGTTTGCGCTCCGCGCCGGCCGTGAATCAGCAGATAGACGGCCGGAACCAGAAAGACGGTCACAACCACTGAAACGGCCAGCCCACCGATGATGGCGCGGGCCAGCGGCGCGTATTGTTCGCTGCCGGCTTCGAGGCCAAGAGCGAGCGGAATCATGCCCAGGAGCGTGGCCAGCGACGTCATCAAGATGGGCCGCAGGCGAACGCGGCAGGCCGTTACCGTCGCTTGCAACAGCGACTCGCCCTCGTTGCGGAGAATGCCGGCAAACTCGACGATCAGAATGCTGTTCGAGACCACAATGCCGACCATCATCATCATGCCCATCAGCGACATGATGTTGAGAGTGCTGCCGGTGATGAGCAGAATCAGAACCACCCCGGCGAGCCCCGGCGGAATGGCCAGCAGAATGATGAAGGGATCAATGAACGAAGTAAACTGGGCCATCAGGATCAAGTAGACCAGCAGGACTGCGATGATAAGTCCGAAGCTGAAGTCGCGGAATGCCTCGTTCATGCTGATCACGGCGCCGCGCATATCGATCACCGTGTTGCGGTCGTGCTTGGTATCAGCCAGGATGCGATTGATCCGTGCTCCCACGCCCTGCAGAGCCTCGGTTTTGGTGGATACAAAGATGTCGATCACGCGGCGAATCTGATAGTGATCGACCTCGGTGGGCGTGTTGATCTGAGAAATGTCGGCCACCTCGCCCAGAGGCACGTAGCCTGCGGCATGATCGCCGAAAGGTCCTGACGAAACGGGATCGGCCCCCTGGCCCTCCTGCATCGGCGTATAGCCGACGGGCCGCACGCCGCGTAGAGGAATGTTCTTCATGTCCTCGAGCGACATGTTGTCGATCCACTGGTTGGCGTATTGCACGGTGACCATGTAGTTGTTGCCGGTGCGCGGATCGATCCAGTAGCTCGGCGCCACCATGCCGTCGGAGGTGAGAGCCGTGATCACGTCGTCGACCACCTCTCGCGTAGAGAGGCCGATCAGGCTGGCGCGCTCGCGGTCAATGTTCAGCGCCAGGCCGGGGTAGTCCACGCTCTGTGGAATGTAGACGCTGCTCACGTTGGGAACGGACTGAATCTTCGTAGCCAGTTGACGGGCCAGATTGTAGGCGCCTTCCATGTCGTTCGATTTGATCTGAATGTCGATCGGCGCAGGCAGTCCCTGATTGATCACGCCGTCCACCAGGCCGCCCGCCTGGAAATAGGTGGAGAGCTCGGGCATCTGCCGCGAGAGTGCGGCCTGCACCCGGCGCATGTACTCGTAGCTGCCGATGCTGTGGTCTTCTTTGAGGCTTGTCTGCACGAAGGCCGTGTCCATGGACGCGTTGGTGGTATAGATGGCCGAAAGATCGGGGTAGACGCCGATGTTCGACACGATCATGCCCAGGTCCTTCGGCTTCACCACGCCGCGAATTATACCTTCGACCTTCGCGATATAGTCGTTGCTCACCTCGAGCCGCGTGCCGCTGGGCATACGCACGTTGATAATGAACTGGCCGGGATCGGTGCGCGGAAAGTAGGCGCGCCCGAGAAACGGGAAGCACACAGCGAGAATCAGCGCCAGCCCGCCGAGCATGACGACAGTGGCAAATCCTGGCCTGCGCAGCACCCTATAGGCAAGCGCTTCGTAACGATCGAGAAGCCGCTGGAAGTGCCCATTGAAGACGACCAGGAAGCGCTTGAAGAAGTCTGGCTTACTTCCTTCAACAGCATCGATGTCGCCTTCGTGCTCTATGCCCTTCGGATCCTGGCGAATGAATTTTGCACAGAAGAGAGGCACTACCGTCATGGCGAAGAAGTAGGACGCGAAGATGGAAAAAACAACGCCCAGCGCGAGCGGCGTAAAGATGTACTTGCTGACGCCGCTAAACGAAGTGACAGGAAAGAAGACGATAGCAGTCGTGAAAGTGGCGGCCAGCACGGCCATCGAGACTTCGGTGCCGCCCTCCGCCGCTGCAACCGGCGGTGATTTGCCCAGTTCCATGTGCCGGAAAATATTCTCAAGCACGATGACGCCGTTATCGATTAGCCGCGAGAAGACCAGCGCCAGTCCGCCCAGGATCATGGTGTTGATGGAGCCGCCCATAAAGTTGACAATCAGCAGGCAGACCAGCATGGAGAGCGGAACAGCGAGTAATACCGCAACCGTCGCGCGCGGGCTGCCCAGAAACACCAGAATCATCACTCCGGTCATCACCAGGCCGATGACCGCCTCGCGGGTGACGTTGGCGATGGCCAGCTTGACGAAGACCGACTGATCGAAGACCACGGCAGTCTTGAGATTGCTGGGAATATCGACGAGCTTTTTGATCGCGGCTTTGATGCCGTCGACGATTTCAATCGTGTTGCTGTCGCCGCCCTGCTTGAAGATGGGCACATAGACAGAGCGCTGGCCGTCGATGCGCACGATGTTGTACTGCAATGCCCCGGAATCGACCGCCTTACCCACGTCGCCTACCAGCACCGACGAGTTGCCCACCGACTTGAGCGGCATGTCGTTCATCGCGTTCGCATCGGGGAACTGGCTGTTGGCGTAAATGTTGAAGTCCTTGGAGCCGATGCGCACGTCACCGGCTGGAAGGATCAGGTTCGAGTCGTTCACCGCGGTGACGACGTCGTTCAGACTCAGGTTGCGCGCTTCGAGCTTGAGCGGATCGACGTAAATCTGAATCTGGCGATAGGTCCCGCCATAGGGCTGTGGAACCGATGCTCCCTGCACGTTGGAGATTTGA
>CAWHVN010000015.1:0-74982 GCA_963832805.1 uncultured Acidobacteriaceae bacterium
TTGCGCACCTCGAATTGCGCCAGGTCCTTGAGGCGAGTTTCGTTCAGGCCTTCGCCCTTCAGCGTGACCAGGCAGACCGGCTGCGTTGAAGCGGTCATGCCCAGGACCACGGGAGGCAACGTGCCGGGCGGCAGGCGGCGCAAGTCCGCCATGGCCAGATTGGCGATGTTGCTCAAGGCAGCATTGGGATCGGTTCCCGGCTTGAAGTAGATCTTGATGAGGCTGACGCCGGTGAGCGAGCGCGATTCGCTGTGGTCTACGTTGGCGGCCAGCGTGAAGAACCGCTCGAAGGTGTTGGTGATGTCCGCTTCGATCTGCTCCGGCGGCATGCCGTTGTAGAACGTGGCTACCACCACCACCGGCATGTCGATCGGCGGGAAAAGGTCGACTGGCATGCGCGCTACGGTCACCGTACCCGACAAGCGACACGACGAGGCAGAGCATGAGGATGAAGTACGGATAGCGGAGGGCGAACCTTGGCATTATTGGCCTCCTCCGTTTGCTCCAGCTTTCAGGTCGATCATGCCACCCGACTCTTGCACGGTCTCAGATGCGGGCGTTGAAGCGAGGATCGGGCTCACCTCTTCGCCATCGCGGTACTTTTCCTGTCCGCCAAGGATCACACGGTCTCCCGCGCTCAGGCCGGACGTAATCTCCGCCAGCTTCGACCCCTGCAGGCCCACCTGAACGTCGCGGATGTGAATGTGGTTGTTCGGGCCGAGCACGTAAACCGTCTCCTGCTGTTGCGCATTCAGCACTAGCGCTTCAACGGGAATGGTGACCACATTCCTGACGCTGCCGAGTTCGAGCGCGGTGTTGGCGTACATCCCGGGAGCGATGGAGAGATCCTTGTTGTCCACGTCCACTTCGGTTTCCATGGTGCGCGTCTCGAAGTTGACGTCGCGCGTGAAGCGGACGATTTTGCCGGTGAAGGAGCGATTGATGGCGTCGACGCGGACCTGCAAAGAATCGCCCTCGTGAACATATTTGACGTCGTCCTCCGGCACAGGAATGCGCAGACGAAGCAGGCTGCTCTGCGAGAGCCGGACAACGGGGAGAGTCTGGTCATTGGAGTTGGTGCCGCCCTGGATGAGGGCGCCGGTATCGGCGTAGCGCCAGATGACCACGCCCGAAATGGGTGCTGTGACGTTGGTGTAGTCTTCAAGCGCCTGCACGCGCTGATTGTCGGAGCGGGCTGCCTCGGCGTGCTGCTGCGCCGCGGCCATTTCGGACTTGGCGGCGTCCACCTGCGCCTGCGAGCTCAGGTCCTTGGCCTGCGCGTCGTCCAGCTCCTGCTGGGCAATCAGGCCGGGCCGCGTGGCGGCGGCCTGCTGCAGCCGCACGGACTGCGCGTGAACGAGCGGAGTTCAGCGCTTCGGCGCTTTTGAGCTCGTGCTCCGCGCGCGCGATCTCCTCTTGGCTCTGCTTGAGCTGGAACGCGGTCTCCTCAAGTTCCGCCTTCAGTTCCGGAACGTCGAGAACCGCGAGCGTCTCCCCCTCGCGCACAATGTCGCCAATGTCAACGTTGATGCGTTTCATATAGCCGCTCACCTTGGGGTGAACGTCGACAACCTGATAAGGCTGAAACTGCCCGGCCAGCGTGAGGACGTGGGAGATGTCGCCACGCTGCGCAACAGCCACACGGGCCGACGGCATGGTGGCGGCGCTTGCCTCAGGGCCGGAGCCGCCGGAGCGGCACGAGGTGATGCCGATGGCCGCGCACGCCACTGCCGCAATGAGAAGAATTCGTTTATGCATGTCGAACTTGCTCCTGATTCCCAACACTGTCTACCGCCGCGGTGCCTGGAATCAATTGGGAATTGAACCAAAGGGAAACGGGTAGCATTCGGTTGGATGCAGCCCGCTCAAAGCAGGTTGACCATTGGTTGGTTATTGTGGCGCGTGCAGCCTGTGCAGGCCGCGAGGGTTTCTTCACGAGAACACGCTGCACCGAGATGAGTCCGGACAGACTAATCCTGCAAGGTTCATCACTGGAGGAGGGCCACGACGGAATCAAGACGCAATGAATAACGTGTTAAAAAACCGGAGGAGGTCGAAAGAGGTTGGAAAACGAAAAACCGGCGGCAGGGAATTGCGAAAGATGGCTGACGAGAACTTCGCCGCGGGTCTGCACGGGGAAAGAAAGCGACAGCGCCACAGCAATCGGCGGCGGAGCGGCAAACCAGGCGTTGGGATGCGCGGGATCCGGCGCAGGCACACCGTGTTCCACGACCTTGGGCGTGGCCACAGGCTGCGCTTTTGCGGCGCGGACACAACTGCCGAAGCCAACAGCCGGCCCGTACAAGGCTGCTTTGGCTTCAATTGCAAAGAGAAATGCCAGCAGACAGAGGGCCAGGGCAAGCGGTGTGCGCCGGCGGAACAGGGAAGCGGGGAACGATCCCGACATAGCGAGCAGTTTACCATGCGGTGGCGATCGAGAAGCTACTGAAGGACGCCAGCGGCAATCTCGATGTCGATCTCAGGCGGTGACAGGAGCGTGTTGTGAACCAGGCAGCTGCGCACGCAGCGCATCATGCTTTCGGTCTGCTCTTCGCTGAGTGGGACGGGGCTCGTGACCTGCACGTGGAAGTTGCCCAGCCGCGCCGGATGTTTGAGTTTTTCGGCGGTCACCGAAACTTCGACTCCGGTTCGCGCCAAATTGCGCGTTCTCAAGTACTCCGCTGCATAAAAAGCCGCACAGGAGCCCAGTGACGCCAGCAGCAGCTCGGGCGGAGTCATGCCGGAGTCCGCGCCGCCATTTTCCGCCGGTTGATCGCAGGTGATCCGGTGCGTCCGCGCCTGAATGTCGAACTTTACGCCTTCAATTTGGCAGACTTTCACTTCCATAAAGCCCTCGCTTCCTATTGGAAAGAAGCCATGAAAAAGGTGATTTGTTACAGGATAGAGGGGCTTCTGTGGGAAAGATGTGACGGCCGACGCACGACACTGCACGATGCGGGATGCAAAGAATGGGCGCACCAGCGGCGCCCATGAGGTTCTAGTCGGCGGCGGTGGGTTCAGGCCACCGTGGCGGCCACCATGGCGCGAATGGAATCGATCACCAGATCGGGTTCGTCGAGATGAATCCAGTGCTCGCTCTTTTCGGCGATGACCTGTTGCGCGCAGTCACCAATGCGGTCGAGATGTTCCTGCGTGAGCGGCGCGGAGTTGCCGGGCGTCAGCACGGTGACGGGAATGGCTGGAATCGGCTCGACGGCATCCATTTCCGCCACTGTGTCTGGAATGGACGCCAGATGGCTGCGGATTCCGGCGTAAAATCCGGGGCGCGACCAGTGCGCCGCAACCGCCGGCCACACCTTCCGCGGCATCTTCCGCACTTCGGTCTTGATGCGCGTCAGGACGTGGAGTTTGTGGGCGCCGGCGACGCCGACAATCTGGTCAGAGACGTGGCTTGCGCGGCAGAACAACAAGCTGACCAGCAGCCGGGCGAAGCCGCATGAAGCCACGGGCATGGCGAAGCGGATGAGCCTGCGGCCCAAATCGAGCTGCGCTTGCTTGGTTGGGTCGAGCGGCGGCCATTCGTCGCAGCGCATGGGATCGATGAGCACGATGCCGGCGACCTCTTCGGGATAGAGCAACGCGTAACGGCGCATAACGAGCCCGCCAAAGGAGTGCCCAACCAGAATGAAGGGCGGCCTGAGCCCGGCGCGGTCGAGCATCTGGTGCAGCTCTGTGGCAATGTTGCCGGGAGTGCGGGCCGTGCGGCAGCGGCTGCTCCATCCTAAACCGCAGCGATCGTAGGAGGCGGCGGAAGCGAATTCCGCGGTCGACTCCTGAATGGTTCGCCAGTTGAGGTGCGTGGCGCCGATGCCCGCTTCAAACAGAACCGTGGGCTCGCCCATGCCCAACTCAAAGAGGAAGAGTTTGGACCCGTTTCCGATGGTCACCCAGCGCCCCGAAGCGCCGTAGCGACGCCGGTCGCGGCAACTGCCGATCCACTGATAAAGCACACCGGCCACGAGAATGATTGCGGCAATGGCGGCGATCCAAAGGGCGGTGTGCATGAGTCTCCTAGAAGTGGGTGAGCTCGGCCGGGCTGAAATCGGCAGCTGTGAGTTTTGCCTTGGCGCTGCCGCGATCGAAAATGAGCAACGTCGATCCTTGCTGGCCGCGTGTCTTGACCTCGACCTGGTGCGCGAACCAATGGCCTTCTTCCTGGCGCACGCCGTACGATGTAAATTCTTTCACCGCCCTGAGTCTTTCAGCGTTTTTTCCATGTAAACCGGAAAGCCGATGCTGGGATCGATCCATGTTTTCACTTGCGCGTAGTGCGTTCGATCGGCGGGGCCGGGCGTGCTCTTGACGACGTCGCAATTGCGGGCGCCAAATTTGGCCTGGCCCTCGGAGGCTTGGCCGGGCCAGAAATACTGCTGCTCGAGGAAGTCCTCGTAGTTGAATCCCGGACCGAGCGGATGAGCGTCCCACTTTTCAAAGGGCACGTCATGGGCCGAATGTTTCGCCGGGATGAGCGATTCGAATCGTGTGGTCGCCGTTGGCGCGCATCTCTAACAGAATATGCTCGCGCAGATCGCCGTGCGTCGAGGGCGGCTGCCTGAGATCGACAAATATGCGCAGCATCGCCGGGAAACCAGTGCGTTTTGATGGTGACGGGATAGTTCACGCGCGCGCCATTGGCGTCGATCGCGACCAGATGTCCGGTGACGCGAAAGTCGGCGCTTTCGATCTGTTTGCGAGCCGTGGCGAAAAGATCGTTGACGTTTGCGGTCTGCGCCCACAACACAGGAACCAGCGCGGCGATCCATGCCGCACGCGCGGCCCTCACGCTTCGATCCTTCCGTCGCGGATGCGAATGTGGCGCGGGGCGCTCATGGCAATTTCGTTCTCGTGGGTCACGATCACCAGCGTCATGCCGCGCCGCTCCCGGATGCCGCGCAGAATCTCCATGGTGTGAGCCGCATTGTGCGCTATCGAGGTTGCCGGTGGGCTCGTCGGCGAGAAGGATAGCCGGATCGTTGGCCAGGGCGCGGGCAATCGCCACGCGCTGCCGCTCGCCCGCGGAGAGCTCGTTCGGGTAATGGTTCATGCGATCCTTCAGGCCCATTTCCTCGAGCAGGGCCGTCGCGCGCTCCAAGCGATGGTTGGCGCGTCCATTCATCGCCAGCATGGCCACCTGCACATTTTCCACGGCCCGCAGCGTGGGCAGCAGGTGAAAGGCCTGGAAGATGAACCCGACCTGTTTGGAACGAAATGTGTCCAGATCTACAACCGAGCCGAGCAGAGATCCGCGAAAGAAAACCTCGCCGCTCGTTGGGCAATCGAGTCCGCCGAGCATGTGCAGCAGAGTGGATTTGCCGCTTCCGCTGGGACCGCTGATGGTGACGTACTCGCCGGGTTCAATCGTGATGTCCACGCCGCACAGGGCCGTGACGCGCCCGTCGTCATAGCTCTTCACCAGCCCGCGTGCTTCAAGGATGGGGTTACTCATAGCGCAACGCCTCCACCGGCGAAAGCCGTGCGCCTCGCCAAGCGGGATACGCTCCAGCCACGAGCCCCGAGGCGACGGCGATGAGAAGCGACTCGGCGAGATGAATCGGGGATGGAGAGGCCGAAACGACGCTCGCGGTCTGCGGCATGATGGAGAGAATGCGCAGGGCCGCCCATCCCAGAGCGATGCCCAGCAAGCCGCCGGCGAAGCCCAAACCAGCAGCCTCAGTAAGAATGAGCAGAATCACGTGCCGGCCCTTCCAGCCCAGCGCGCGCAGAATGCCGATCTCGCGGGTGCGCTCGAAAACCGACATGGCCATGGTGTTGGCAATGCCCACGATGCCGATGAGCAGAGCGATGGACGATGTGCCCCAGGCCACGGAGTGGGCCATGTCGACGATCTGATTGTTGGCGGCGCGCTCCGCGGCAGCCTCGGCGCGGATGCCGGGCTGCAGGGCATCGATCTCCGCCTGCACGCGCGCGACGTAGTGGTCGTAGGATTCGCCGGCCGGCGTGGGGAGAAGCCGAACATGAAACGCAGTCACTTTTCCTTCTCTGCTGGAGATATTTTGCATCTGATCCAGCGGCATGATTACCGCGCCGGTTTCCAGCGCCGTGCCCCCGTGAAAGATTCCCGCAACTGTAAACGTCTCTCCCAGAATGGTGAGGGTATCGCCCGGCTTCTTATTCAGATTTTGCGCCAGAAGATCGCCCAGCACGACCTCGGGCTGGCCGGCGCGAAAGCGGGTGCCGGAAGTGAACCGAAGTGAATCCAGCTCGTAGGAATCGGCCGGCCATCCGTAGACCAGCGCATTTACGTCCGGCGTCAGATCGATCAGATTGAAGACCAGTGGCGCAACCACGGCCACCTCTGGAAGTGCCTTGATTTTCGCACCCAGCGACTCATCCAGCGAACTATTGAATAAGCTCGATTCGAGGACGGCGATGTCGGTGCCGGAGCTCTGGTAGAGCTGCAGCCATTCATGTTCAAAGGAGCGCGAGAATCCCACAAGAGCCACGAATGCCCCTATACCCATCGTAATCCCGCACAGGGTCAGCAGGGTTCTGAGGCGCCGGCGCCGCAGGTTTTTCCAGGCGAATCCGGTGAACGAGAGCTGGGCGGCCATGGCCTTGGGAAACGTCCTTATGCACACGGATGTTGAGGGGGGTCCGTGAACGTTAGTGTATCGAGCGCAGGGGCATCTGCGCAATTTCGTCCCCGGCCGCGGCCGCGGATCGAACATGTCAAGTCAAGCCCGCATCGGACACGCTCAGAGAGCCGTCGCACCACGCCTGTTCGCCATCAGGATGAGAAGAAGAATCGGCACGGGACAGAACGCTGCCTTCAGCAGGCGGCATGAGCACACAGAACCACCCCTGCGGGCGCCGGGCACTCATGCCGCTGCCGTGCTGATGCGAAATAGCAATGATCAGGCGGTAGGTTGGTGAGCCGGCGAACCGGCCGGCGCACTACCCGCGATCAGCGTCCCCGGGGGCCGCCGCCGCCGGTGCCCTTGCGCGCCGTGTAGCAATCCCGGCAGTAGACCGGGCGATCGCCACGCGGCTCGAATGGTACGGTCGTTGGCTGGCCACAACCCGAACAAATCACAGGGGTTCCCTGTGAAGGAGCCGAACGGTGGCCGGATCCCCCCTGATCGGCCTTCTTTGCCTGACGGCAAGGCTTGCAACGCTTTGGGGTCGAGTAACCGCGTTCCTGAAAAAACTGCTGATCGGCAACGCTGAAGGTAAATTCCTGCCCGCAGTCGCTGCACGTAATTTGCATATCTCCGGCCATAGGACTCCTTGAGTGGGATTGTACAGCCCAAAGCATAGTTTTTTTGCAAGGATTCTTTTCGGCCGGCGAAAGCCGAGGCAAAAAGCGGCCTTCCGGGGCGCCGAAGAGCCTGGCGGCCGGCCACGATATAGTTCATTTTGAGTAGCAATTCACCGCGGCCAGGAAGGCTGTCCCGGACCCGAAGCACGATGAAGAATGCGCCCAATCCGCAGTTCGAGTCCGACTGCATCCGCCGCATTCTGGCGGGGGAAAAGCAGCTTTTTCACGATTTGATTCGCCCCTGCGAGCGCCCTATTTACTACCTCTTGATGTCGATCCTGCGCAACGAGGCCGAGGCCGAAGACGCGGCGCAAGAGACGGTCCTGAAGATTTACCGCAACCTGCATCTGTTTCGCGGCGAATCGCAGTTCCGCACCTGGGCGCTTTCCATCGCCCGCAATGAGGGCCTGGGCCGGCTGCGCAAGGCCGAGACGCGGCGCGAGGACTCGCTCGACGCGCTCAGCGACGACCAGACCGGCGACTTCACGCCAGCCATCCTGACCAGTTGGCGCGAAGTGCCCGGCCAGGCTCTGGAGCAAGAAGAGCTGGTGGCCCTGTTGCGACAGGCCATCGACGGTCTGCCCGAGATTTACCGTAACGTCGTGCTGCTCAGAGACATCGAAGAGATGGACGTCCGTGAGACCGCCGCCGCGCTCGGCATCGCCGAGGGAGCGGTCAAGGTCCGTCTTCACCGCGCGCGGGCGCTTTTGCAGCGCAGCCTGGCGCCGCGGCTGAAAAGGTTTGCACCGAAACGCGGCAAGCTGTTTGGGTGGGGAAGATGAGGATCGACTGCAAGCACGTGTGGGAGCACATCTCCGCCTACATCGACGGCGAGGTGGACGCGGAGCTGCGCGCTGAAATCGACAAGCACCTGGAGACTTGCGAGGTCTGCTCCGCGGTACTCGACTCCACGCGCAACGTCGTCGTGCTCTATGCGGACGGTCGCGTCTTTGAGCTGCCTACGGGATTCAACGAGCGGCTGCACGAACGGCTCGACAAAGAAATGGAAGTGTCCGGGTCTTGAGCTCGGCGATAATGCCGGTATTTGTTGCGGCGCGGCCTAACTTAATTTCAGAACGCCGAGGCCCCGTGATTCACGATCGGATGCGTCCAGATTTCCAGTCCAACCAGCAGCAGCGTTGCGATCGCCATGGCCACTTGCAGCCCCTCGGATATGCGCTGCTTCTTCGAGATCTCCTGCCTGCGCCACTGCGACTCGGGCCGCGCGCGCAGGCGCCAGACCCACCCGAGCACGAGCAGGTTAACCACCGCGCCCAGCACCGCAATCGAGAGCATGGGAATACGAATGGCATCGCGGTGAAACGAGAGCAACGGCGCGGCAATGCTGCCGGCGGCAAGCGCCGCAAGGCCGATCCCCACGCGAATGCCGTTGATGGTCAAAATGGCAGTGCACAAACTCTGCAGCAGCGCCATCACCATCGCTGCGCCCGACACCGCTCCAAATCCTTTTGTGCTTTGCAATCGACCTCCCGAATGCGCAGGCGCGCAACAGGGCTCCAACCGAACCGGGCTCCAACCGCAACAAAACTCAGACCGCAACAGGGCTCAAACAGAGTAGCGCACGGGGCGCGCAGCAGCCAATTCGCTGAATGGCGAAAATGTCGCGGGGCCGTTTACCCCTGAAAGTGATAAATTTATCTTGCCGCGCGCTTTTCCCTGTAACTTTTTTTTGCGCAGGCACTCCAAGGTTGCGTACCACCAATTCTGCGGGGTGGACGATCTGGCCATCCTGCCTTCCCCAAACCCGCGGAGCAATTCCGCGCGACTCCCAATCGAGGTCAAAAACTTTATGAAGAACCAGCTCAACGCAGTGCTCCTCTCTGCTGCGCTCGCCGGCCTGGCCGGTGGCAGCGCCGTGGCCGCCCACGCGGCAACGCAAACTTCAGTCAACGCAAGCTCCGCCAAGGTCATGAAGGCCGGTTTGCGCTACAGCGGGTCGAATTACGACACCGCCAAGCACTCCTGTAAAGGCAAAAACGACTGCAAAGGCCAGGGCGGCTGCAAGTCCGGTGACAACGGATGCTCGGGCAAGAACAGTTGCAAAGGCAAGGGCGGTTGCGCCACCGACGGCTCCAAGATGCCCGACTCCATCTAAAGAACAGTTGTCAGTCGTCAGCGATCAGTGGTCAGCACACGGCCCACGCGGTTTCCGGTGCGGTGCTTGTTTGCCGGCCACTTTTCCCTGACGACTGATCGCTGATCGCTGCATGGGAATCTTGATCTCTGTTCCCTGATCTCTGGTTCCTCGTTCCCTTGGTCCCTTGTTCCCTTGGTCCCTGTCTCTCTATGCCCGGCAATCGCTTCAATGCGTTTCAGGACCACGGCGTCGGCATCGGCCTGCGCATTCCGCACTATGAGCACATCTTCTCGCGCAAGCCGGTCGTCGACTGGTTTGAGATCATCTCGGAAAACTACATGTGCGATGCCGGCCGCCCGCTGGCCACGCTCGATCGCATCCTGGAACAATACAGAGTCGTCCAGCACGGCGTGTCGATGTACTTCGGCTCGGTGACCGCGCCCGATCCGGAGCACCTGAAGCGTCTCAAACAGTTGGTCCGCCGCACCCGGACTCCTTGGCTCAGCGATCATCTCTGCTGGGGTTCCGTCGACGGCACCTACACCCACGATCTGCTGCCGCTGCCCTACACCTGGGAGGCCGTCGAACGCACCGTGGAGCGAGTGCGCAAGGTGCAGGACTATCTTGAGATTCCCGTTGCCGTCGAAAACGTGAGCTCCTATGTGGCATTCACCGGATCCGAGATGACCGAGTGGGAGTTTTTGACGGAAGTAGTCGAGCGCGCCGACTGCGGGATTCTCTTCGATGTGAACAACGTCTACGTCTCGGCGATGAACCATGAGTTCAATCCGATGGATTACGTGAACGCCGTGCCCGCGCATCGCGTGGCGCAGATTCACATCGCCGGCCACTCGAAATATGAGAAGTACATTCTCGATACGCATGACCACCCGGTGATCGATCCCGTGTGGCAGCTCTACGCGCGCGCCATCGAGCGCTGCGGGCCCACGCCTACGCTGCTCGAGTGGGACGACCACATCCCCAGCTTCGACGAGGTTCACGCAGAAGCGAAGAAGGCCGAGCGCTATCTGCATCGCGAAGCAACCGAGCTTGTGGAGGCGGCGAAATGACCGCGCAGGCAAACGCCCCGGTGAGCAATCGTCCGATCGATCTGGCCGCATTGCAGCGAGAGATGGCCGCCGCGGTCATGCGGCCGCTGACGCCAGAAGAAAACATGCGCACGACCGCGCCCGATGGTCGGCCAATGGCCGAGGTCGCAGAGTCATTCATCGCGCCCAACTCGCGCCTCACGGCCTTCGAGCGGCTCGAAATCTACAACCGGCAATATTGGTACCGCGTGCTCGGCGCTTTAGCGGAGGATTTTCCCGCGCTGCGGGCTGTGATTGGGAGTCGGCGCTTTGAGGCGCTCAGCATCGCCTATCTCACCGAGCATCCCAGCCGCTCGTTTACGCTGCGCAACCTCGGCTCCAAACTTCCCGCGTGGCTCGCGAACCATCCCGAGCACGCCGGCCGCCGTCACCGCCTGGCGGTGGACATGGCGAAGATGGAGTGGGCGTTCGTCGAAGCCTTTGACGCGGCCGAGCTCGCGCCGCTCACGCAGCGCCAGATTGCGGCGCTTCAAGCGGAATCGCGGCTCGCCTTGCAGCCCTATCTGCAACTCATCGCGCTGCACTACCCCGCCGACGATCTGGTTCTCGAGTTGCACCAGCGCGAAAAACGCCAGACCAGCGAAGCGGGAGTAGCTTACGAAGACGATTCCGGCGCGCTCGCCGCGGTGCCGAAGTTGCGGCCGCGCCCCATTTGGCTCGCCGTGCACCGTGTCGATCTGTCGGTTTACTATCGGCGCATCGGGCGCGAGGAGTTTCAGACTCTCGAGGCGCTTCGCTCGGGTCTCCCGCTCGGCGAGGCGCTTGAGGCTGGATTCCTCGGCTCGCGCATCCCCGAGCGTAACCGCGCCGAACGCGTACAGGAGTGGTTTGGCAATTGGGCCGAGTTTGGCTGGATTTGCGCGGCTTGATCCGCCCGTTGCCGCGCCAGGCCTGCGGTTTTGAAAGAGGAGTTCTATGTCCGCTCTCGTACGAATCGGCACCGTCGCATACGGCGGGGCGCGCATGTTTCTCAACAAGCTACAGAGCCCGCTGCTGCTCGCCATCCGGCTCTATTGGGGTTGGCAGTTCGCGCAGGATGGCTGGGGAAAACTGACGCATCTCAATCGCGTCACAGAGTTCTTCACCTCGCTGAACCTGCCTCTGCCGCACGAAACGGCGCTGCTGGTTTCGCTGGTCGAGCTTGTCGGCGGCATTCTGCTCGCGGCCGGCATTACCTCGCGGCTGGTCTCGCTGGTTCTCTTTGTCAACATGACGATGGCTTACCTCAGCGTGCCCGATGACCGCATGAACTTTTCGCACATTCTTTCCAACCCCAGCGACTTCTACAACGCCACGCCCTACACTTATTGGTTTGCCGCGCTGTTGATCCTGATTCTGGGTCCCGGTGTGTTCGCGTTCGACACGCTGATCGCAATTCGCCTCTTGCCGCCGGTCAGAGCGGTGCACTCTGCGTTATCATCGATCCGGACAATATTCAAGTAAAGATAAGCGTCAAGTAAGGTTCGGGTCCCATGCGCATCGTCTACCTGCTCACGTCGCTCGGCGTGGGCGGGGCAGAAAAGCAGGCGCTAGCTGTCTCAGAGCGGATGGCGAAGCGCGGCCACACGGTCGCGGTTCTGGTGCTGATGCCGCGCCTGCCTGAAGAGTGGCCCACCGCGATTCGCACCCTTCGCCTCGATGTGCGCAAAACGCTGGGGAGCGTGCTCAAGGGATGGATTCGCGGGCGCGCATTTCTGCGCGAGTTCCGGCCGGACCTCGTACACAGTCACAGCTTTCACGCCAACATCTTTGCCCGCCTGCTTCGGCTCGCCGGTCCGCCCTTCGTCGTGCTCTCCACCGTGCACAACGTGTATGAGGGCGGCTGGTGGCGCATGGCGGCTTATCGGCTCACCGACGGATTGAGCCGGCGGACCGTCGCCGTGAGCGAGGCCGCGGCAGAGCGCTTCACGCGGCTGAAGGCCGTACCTTCGCGCAAGTGCTCGGTCATTTTGAATGGAATCGATGTCGACAGCTTCGCTCCTGATGCGAAGCGGAGAGCACGCATGCGCGCGGAGCTGGAGATCGCCCCAGGGGGCGCGGAGTTTGTCTGGCTCGCCGTGGGACGGCTCGCTGCAGCGAAAGATTATCCCAATCTGCTCCGCGCATTCGCAGCCGTGTTCGCTGGTAGGCCCGGCGCGCGGCTGTGGGTCGCGGGAGACGCGCGCGGGGACGAGAAGACGCCGCTGGAGGCGCTCGTGAAAGAGCTGGGCATCGATAGTGTTGTCCGCTGGCTTGGTCTGCGCCGCGACATGCCCGCGCTTCTCGATGCCGCCGATGCCTTCGTGTCGGGGTCGGCGTGGGAGGGAATGCCGCTTGCGGTGGGCGAGGCGATGGCCATGGCGAAGCCTCTAGTCGCCACCGACGTGGGCGGCGTGCGCGAACTCGTCGGCGACGCGGGCGTTGTGGTTCCGGCGAAGGATTCCGGCGCGCTGGCCGACGCGATGCTCACCACGATGCGCGAGAGCAGGGAAGTGCTCGCTATGCGAGGCTGCGCAGCACGTGAGCGAGTGATGCGCCACTTCAGCATGGACGCCGCCGCGGACACGTGGGAGGCGCATTACCGCTCAGTGATCAGTGAACAGTGAGCAGTGGACAGAGAACAGAGAAGAGCGAGCACAGGCGGTTGCTGTTTCTTGGTCTCTCGCTCCCTCGCTCCCTGATCCCTGCTCTTAAAATTGGAACGACGCCTGGAAGAAGACTCGCCGCGCCGCCGAGCTCGTCGAGAAGATTCCGCCGGCAAGGCCGCTCGATTTGCCGAACTGCGAACCCGGACCATAGAGCCCGGTGGATGAATCGTAGGTGGGTTGAATGCCCCCCACCGGCTTGCCCAGGTTGATGTCGTTGAACAGGTTCAGTGCCTGGACGTTGAAGTTCAGCGAGTACTTCTTCGCGTTCGAGTTGGCGCCGCCGCCGAACATGCCGCCGCGTCCACCACCGTCGCCGAAGGGTCCGCCGAAACCACCGCCTCCGCCATGTCCGCCGCCACCTCCCGGAGAAGGCCCGCCAGGCGACTCAACCTTGGGGCCGATCCCGAAGGTCCGGCCCACGCGCAGATTCACCGCGACCGAAGACGGGCTGCTGCCGAGCGAAATGGGAACGGGTGGCACGCCCGCCGACGGAGCCACATCCAGAACGCCAAAGCTGGTCTGCACGATGTCGCTCCCCGTCGCGGACGGAGCCGCGTACGCTGGCCGGTCATTGAAGAAGTTGTCGCCGGTGAGATCGTACGGCGAGGTCACGTTGTAAGGCTGCCCACCCTGCGCAATGAGGAACGGATTGAACGTGATCGCCCACGGTCCCGTGTAGTTGCCCATCAGGAACAACCACTGCGGCCGGATAAACGCCGCGCGCCCGTAATCCTGCCGCAGGTCCCAGGAGTTGGATGGGTTCGATCCGCCCCCGCCGTCGGAGTTTGCCCAGCTCCCTGCGTAAAAGCCCATTAGGCTGAGTTTCGGCGAAACGCGGGCGTTCACGTTTACAATCACCTGGTTCTCGTTGAACACCGCCTCAGGGAAGTACTGCTTCACGATTCCCAGATTCGGGTTCGGCCGCGGCGCGAGAATCGTCGGCGGGCCGTTGGGGTTGTAGGTGTAATCGCCGGGCAGATACGCGTTCGAGTCGCGCACCACGAGTTGGTGGAAACCCGAAGAGTGCATGTAGGTGAACGTGACCGTCGCCGCTTTGGTCACCTGGCGCTCCAGGCTCACACCGAGCTGCTCCATGTACGGCGAGCTGTAAGTGGGTGAGAGCGAGTAAATCACCGGCGTCGCCGCCGTGCCCGTGCCGCATGACGCGACGCCGCCGCTGATCAAGCTCAGGCTGGCGCCGTTGAAGCAGGTTGGATCGGTGATGTTGGTTTGCACCTGGCTCTTTGCTGTGCCATTCAGCGTCTCCAGATTCATCAGGCTGCTGACTGTGAACCGGTCGTAGAAGAAACCGAATCCGCCGCGCAGGACGGTCTTGGGCGTGGCGCCCTTCTTGTGCCCGTCGAGAGCGTAAGCGAACGCCACGCGCGGAGCCCAGTCGCTGCGGTCGGCAATGTGGTTCTGCCCCTCCCAGCGCAACCCGCCGGAGAGCGTGAGGAGTTTGCTTACCGTCCAATCGTCCTGGTAGTAAAGCGCGGCGTTGAACACGTTCCCCTTGAAGGCGATCGGCCCGGTGGTGTACGTCAGCTTGGTGGGAACGCATCCGCCCGCTTGCGTTGCAGGGCAGGCCGTAGCGATGTCCTGAAGGGTCTCGCCTGCTTCCACGCCGTTCCATGTGTTTACGAAGGCTGTGACCGACGGGAAGGTGAAGCTGCCGTTGAAGTTTCCGTCCGACGAAGTAGCGTTGCGGTCGTCGCGGAGCCAGGCGCCGATCTTGATGGCCTGCTTGCCGGCGCTCAGCGTGACGAAGTTCTGCAGCTCAAGGTGATCGGAGTGCGCCCTGGAGGATTGGCCGCCATTGCCGCCCGCCGAAAATACGCTGGGCACGCCATAGCTCGGATATGTGCTCACCGGCGTCGAACTCGAAATGCCCCGGTTGTACTCGAAGCGCGTCTCGTTCACGATGCGGTCGCTGATCACCTGCGTATCGTCCAGTTGAATGTCGTGGCCGTAGGAATCGGCGGTGCTGGAGGTTGTCGGCAGCGACGTCTGGCCGAGCGAGCCGCTCACATTGTTCCGCGAAAACTGGTAGCGCATGGTCAGCGTGTTCTTCTGGCCCAGTTGCAGGTCGATGCGCGGCGAGACATTGAGGCGGTTGGCGGGGCTGAAGAGGCTGCCCGCAACCGTGCCCGAGCTGATCGACCACGTGTTTGTGGCCTGATCGCAAACCGCGTTCGTGGCCGCATCGCATACCGGCCCGCCGGGAATCGAATACACATTGTCGGTTTGCGTGTTGCGCTGCTCCACGCTGAGGAAGAACGACGCCCATTTGGAGAGCGCGCCGCTCAGCGTTCCGTTGTACTGGAAGCTGTAATAGGACGGCAGATTGGTGGTGAAGGGATTGCCGGTGTTGAAGACGTTGTCGTTTCCCTGGCCGAAGACTCGCCCGTGCAGGGTGTCCGATCCGGGTTTGGTGAGGATCTCGATGCGCCCGTAGCCGATCTTGTCGAACTCGGCCGAAAACGGATTCTGGTTGATGCGGATCTCGCGGATGGCCGACTTGGGCGGCAGTTGCCCGCCGGTGAAGCCGTCAATGTAAATCTGCCCGCCATTGGGGCCTGCCGAGGGGCCTGCGAGCGCGGTGAGTTCATTCGACAGCTCATCGGGATCGTCGGAAAGAGCATCGAGGTCGCTGCCCTTGAGCACGATGGAGTTCGCGTTGCTGCTGACGTCCGTGCTCACCGTCGGCCCGCCTTCGTCGGTGACCACCACCTGCTGCTGGGCGGCTTCGATCGCCATCTTGATGTCGATGTTCTTGGCTTGTCCGGCGTT
Source organism: uncultured Acidobacteriaceae bacterium (assembly GCA_963832805.1). Classification (GTDB taxonomy): domain Bacteria; phylum Acidobacteriota; class Terriglobia; order Terriglobales; family Acidobacteriaceae; genus Telmatobacter. The sequence goes on from CAWHVN010000015.1 coordinate 15,925, forward strand.
CAACGGAATCGGCGCAGAGACGAAGGGCGCGAAGCCCTCGAAGCTGGCCTCGATCACATAGCTTCCCGCCGCAAGCCCGTGGACCTGGTAGCCGCCGGCGGCGTCGGCGGTTGCGTTGGCCACGTTTTTGCCGGCTGTCGTCGTCACCGTCACCTGCGCGCCGGGAATCAGCGCGCCGGTGGGGTCGAGGATGTGGCCGTGGAGTGTCCCGGTAGGCGCGGGCGCGGCCTGCGCGCCGGAGGTCGATGCGGGCGGCGCGGCTGGAGGTGGTGTCGGCGCGGTTTGCGGCGCCTGCGGCGCTGCGGTCGTGGCCGGCGCCGATTGATCTGGCGGTGCGGGCGCCGCTGCGGGAGCCGGATTGGCGGGCGTCGTTTGCGCCTGCGATACCGCGCCAGCGAATGCCAGCGCCAAGGCAACGATGAAAGCGATCAGGTGGTGCGGTTTTGAATGCAAGATTTCCTCACGTGCGGATGAATAAAAAATTGATGGAATTACTCGACGCCTGTCGCGGAATCGCCCTCGCTCAGGCTCCAGCTGGAAAGCAGGTCCTGCGCCTGCGGCGCCTCCAGCAGCGGTTCCACCCCGGCCAGCAGCTTGACCGCGCTCACGCCGGAAGAATCTTCGGTGGCGACGATCATCACCGCTTCGCCCTTCTGCAGGCTGGCGAGTTGAATGATCGGCGCGCGCTCCAGCACGGTTTCAAGGTCCATTCTTGCCGCGCCGCCAGCTTGATTGAAGCTGTGCTGCCCGCCGCCTCCGCCGTTCTGGCTGAAACTGCGCTGCCCGCCGCCGCCCGCAGCCCCGTTGCCTGCGCTACCTGCACCCGCAGCTCCCTGTCCCGCTTTGAGCCGCGCGGCCAGAATCGTAGCCATGTTGCTGTCGAGCCGCCGCAGTTGCGCGTCGGCGGTGATGCGGATCGTGGCCGGTTTCTTGGTGGCCAGATCCTTCACCGTCAGCGTTGAGGCGGTGGTGTCGGTGGAGAGAATGGTTCCGGCGATGCTCAGGAAGCTCCCCGAAACAATGCCGTCCGCCGCAATCGCCGTCCCATCGGCGTTCTTGGTTCCGCGCGCCCACAGCTGGTCGCCGGGCTGGATGGCGGCGATGGGCGCGGGCTGCGCCTGATCGAAGCGCACCGAGCCGGGAGCGTAGCGCTTGAGCACCGTGGCCTGTGTGGTGTTCACGGTGACCTCCTTTGTCTGGGCTCCCGCGCGCGTATTCACCTGAATGACGCCTGCCGCTTCATCGACGCTCTTTACCAGGCCATGCGCTCCCTGGTTCCACTGCTCGGCTTCGGTCTGCTGCTTTTTGGTCACGTCGGACTGCTTGATGGCGATGATCCTGAGCGCCTGCGGTGTGGGGCCAGTTGCAGCAGGGTCAATGTTGACCAGCACGCGGTCGCCCGTGGCGATGCTCGCGAAGTCGAGGGTCTCGGCCTTGCTCAAGTCTGTCTGTCCCGGCTCGATGCGCTTGAGTTGCGCACTGGCCGGAACCACAACCGTGTTTACCTGGCCGGCGTCGGTCTTCACGGTCAGCGTATCGCCGCTGATGGCCGTCACTGTGCCCAGGTAGCGGACGACTTGCGTTTGCGTGGGCTGCGTTTGTGCTGGCTGTGCTTGCGCCGGCGCCATGGGCGCGGCTGCGGCCCAGAGTGCCGCCACCGCCAGAACGCCGGCCCCGCGCATCTTCGTTCCCAATCGCATAAGTTCTTGCTCCTCAATCGTCGAGCGCCGGCGGAGGTTGGAGACACCAGCCCTCATTGCGTAGACGAATCACCTCGGCAAAAGGTTGAAACCGCGTCCCGGATATAGGGAACAAGGGGAGGGAAAAACTCGGAACAGTGAACATGAAACAGGAAGCCTGCAATCGTCGATTTCCCACCGCTCCATTCGGATCGAGCTTGAAGGCTCATAACGAGCAGCGGTTGCCCGGCAGCTTTTTCTTCATGCTGGTTGCTGGCTGCCTCCTTGGTCGCTCGGTCCCTTGGTCCCTCGGTCCCTGCTTTACTTCCATGCGCCCATCAGGCGCCGCACTAACACCAGTTCGCCCAGGTGGTAGGCGTTGTGATCGGCCACCAGCAGGGCCTCGCGCAGGATGGTCTGCCCGTCGCCGTGCGGAATGCGGGCGTACAAATCGGTCGCCGGCTTTGCGACCAGATCGCACATTGCCTTCAGATCGCGTCGAAAGGCGCGCACGCTCTTGTCCCAGGCCTTCTCATCGGGCGGTGCGGCCGTCGCCGGCCAGTAGCCTCCGGGCCATTCCGGCGACTGGTGGCCGGGATCGCGCGAGAACTCCAGAATGTCCCATTGCGCGATGCGCAGGTGCTCAAGAATCTCCCACGGCGAGTGCTCGGCGCCTTTGGGCCGCTTGCCGCGCAGCGCCAGCGGGAGGTTGCGAACGGCGGTGTCAAAATCCGCGTGCGCATGGCCGCCGTTGAGCAGAGCGAGCAGGTGATGCCGCAGGGGAGCGTCGCGATCGACAGCCGCAGAACGCTTTTTCTTTTGCATGAAGATTCTCCTCGCTGAACTGTGATGGGGAAATTTACCGCCCGATGGATTGGATTTGATCAGAAGACTGGCCGATGCAACAATTGTCGCGCGCCGCGAGTCTGAAGCCCGGAAGAAATTGCGGCGCGGCTCGCTATTCCCTGATTCCTGTTCCCTACTGCCTACTCCTTCAACACTGCTTGTTGCGCGGCAAAAATCCCTTTGATGCCCGCCTCTGCAAGATCGATGAGATCGTTGAATTGGGCGCGTGAGAAGCTGCCCCTTTCCGCCGTGGCTTGCGTCTCGACGAGCCCGCCATCGGCGGTCATCACCACATTCATGTCCACCTCGGCCTGCGCGTCTTCTTCATAACAAAGATCGAGCAGCGCCTCGCCACCCACGATGCCCACCGACGTCGCGGCCACCAGTTGCTTGAGCGGCGATGCCTTCAAAGTTCCCGCCTTGACCAGCGCCTCGAGCGCCAGTGCCAGCGCCACCGCCGCGCCCGTGATCGCCGCCGTGCGCGTGCCGCCGTCGGCCTGGATTACGTCGCAGTCGAGGATCACCGTTCGCTCGCCCAGGGCTTGCATGTCGACGACAGAGCGTAGGCTCCTGCCAATGAGCCGCTGAATCTCGTGCGTGCGTCCGCCGATCTTGCCGCGCTCGCTCTCACGCGGGGTCCGGGTGACGGTCGAGCGGGGCAGCATCGCGTACTCAGCCGTGACCCAGCCGCGCCCCGAATTGCGCAGCCAGCCGGGCACGCCCTGCTCGATGGTGGCGTTGGTGAGCACCCGCGTGTTGCCGAGCGAGACCAGGACCGAACCTTCGGCGGTCTGAACAAAGCCGGGCATGAGCGTGAGCGGGCGAAGCTGGGCGTGGCTTCTGCCGCCGGGACGAAGGGAGATTCCGCTTGTGAGCATAGACGGATTGTAAGGGAGCGCGGCCGGGAGCGGGACCGGGCGGAAATACCGTTCCGCAATGGGAATCCGAGGAATTCAAGTGCCGGAAGAGGAATCTTCCCGTAACAGGCTGATAGGAATGCTCTTCTGCGCGCCTGCCAGAAGTCACCTGTTCCATTTTGGAACCCCCGCCCGGCCCGCCGCCCCGCCCATGCACCCCAGTCGGGACCCTATCCCTTCCATGATCAGGAACTTAGGAAATGCGTCCTAGTTTGGCACGCGACGTGTATGAAAACAGGACAAAGCCCGCCACCCAACGCAGAAACGGGAAGTGGGGCGGAAGACAGGGAATAGGGAATAGCCAATAGGGAACAGGGAACAGGGAACAGGGGACCAAGGGAACAAGACAGCAGGGGAAAGGGATTAGAGATCAGGGAACAGGGAACAGAAAAACTCGTTGTTGCTGACCACTAACCACCAACCACTATCCACTATCCACTAACCACTAACCACTAACTACTAACTACTGTTCACTGCCCACTGGAAGAAAGGAACCGGCATATGCAGCAGACAGAAGCCTTAAGAGGGACGGGACGAAAACAGGACAACGCGGGCCGCAGGCACCAGGGCCTGGAGCTGAAGTCGAATCGCACCGGCGGCCAGCAAAACGGCCCCGCGAGCACGCGGACGAGTCCTGGCCGCAGGCGTGTGGAGACGGTCGTCGAGACCCTGGCCACGCTGCGCAGCCGAGGCGAGACCCTCTCCGAGGTGGCGCACGACGCAAGGAACATGGTCACGGCGCTGGGGCTCTACTGCGATCTGCTGGAAGAGCCGGGCGTTCTCGCGACTGCTTTCATGCACTACGGGCACGAGCTGCGGTTGGTGGCCGCGGCCAGTCGCCGCCTGGTCGAGAAGATCGTCGCGATCGATGCTCAAACTGGGGCGCAGAGCGCGGCCCGCGCAGCCGCAACCTCTACCGGCCCGACGCCGCCCGGACCGGAACGGGCGCCTGAGGAACCGGAACAGGCCGGAACCGCGGCCTCCGGCCGGAATCCCCGCCAAAACCTGGGCGCCGTCGCTAACCCGAACCGGCGCTGGGACCTGCTGCCGGCCGTGCCAGTCTCAAACCTGGCCGCCGAGCTGCTCGCCAACCGCAATCTGCTGGCGGCCCTTGCCGGACCGTCCATCGCGCTCACCGTCCACGCCGAGGGTGGCGCGCGGCCGGTGAGCCTCACCGGCGAGGACCTGACACGGGTGCTGGTGAACCTGGTCAAGAACTCGACCGAGGCCATGTCCTCGGGCGGGCGCATCCACATCGGCCTGCGCGAGCAGCCGGCCGCTCAGGGCGCCGCGGCCTGTCTTCTCCTCGCCGTCGAGGACAACGGGCCGGGCATTCCCGCCGAGTCTCTCGAGACGATCTTCGCCTCCGGCTTCACCTCGCATGGCATGAGCGAAGGATCGAACGGCAACTGGACGCTCAGCCATCGTGGTCTGGGCCTCACCATCTCGCGCTCCATCGTCGAAGGCGCGGGAGGGCGGATCACGGCCTGCAACCGCGAGCAGGGCGGAGCGCGCTTCTCGATCGAGCTGCCGCTGCGCAAGGCAAGCTAGAAGCTGAAAGCTGAGAGCCGAGAGATGGAGCCCGGGAGTTCAGGTTTTTCTAACACGCGAGAGGCGAATACAATGCTGGATACAGTCTTCAACACACGCGCGATGGAGTTGATTCCACAACTGGCCGAACCGGCGATCCGCCTGCACCTGCTGGTGGTAGACGCGGACGCGGCGGTGCGCTCGGCCTGCGCCGAGATTGCCTCGAGCCTCGGCTACGCCGTAGACAGCACCGGCGACCTGGGCCAGGCGCGCGGTCTGCTGCGCGGCCACACGGCCGACATTCTGCTGGTCAACCTGCCCTCCGGGTCGAACGAGGGACTGGAGCTGGTCTCCGAGGTCAAGCTGCTCTATCCCGACACCTCGGTGATCGCCATGACGGCCACCGGCTCGGTGAACGCGGCCGTCGAGGCCATGCGCTGCGGCGCGTCCGACTACCTGACCAAGCCCTTCGCCATGGACGAGCTCTCCACGGTGCTCGACCGCGCCGCGCAGAGCCACATGACCGACACCGCGACCCGCCAGTTGCGCGAGCGCCTGCGCCTGTCGGAAGGCCTGGGCTCGATGATCGGACGGTCGCCCGAGATGGAGAAGATCTACCGCATCCTCTCCAAAGTCGCGCAGAGCACGCACCCCGTGCTGATCCTCGGCGAGAGCGGCACGGGCAAGGAACTCGTGGCGCGCACCATTCACGCCTACGGCCCTAACTCTCAGAAGCCCTTCCTGCCCGTCGACTGCGGCTCCCTGGTGCCCACGCTGATCGAAAGCGAGCTCTTCGGCTACGTCAAAGGAGCCTTCACCGGGGCCAATCGCTCGAAAGACGGCCTGCTCGTTTCGGCCGAGGGGGGGACCGTCTTCCTCGACGAGATCGGCGAGCTCTCCCTCGACCTGCAGGCCAAGCTCTTGCGCGCGCTGCAGGAGAAAGAGGTCCGCCCGGTCGGGGCCACCCACCGCGTGCCCATCAAGGCGCGCATCGTGGCCGCCACCAATCGGGATCTCGCCGCCATGGTCGAGAAGGGCACCTTCCGCAAGGATCTGTTCTACCGGCTCAACGTGGTCAACCTGCGGTTGCCGCCCCTGCGCGACCGCCGCGAGGACATTCCGCTCCTGGCCGCGCACTTCCTTGACCGCATCAGCCGCGAGCACAACCGCAAGTTCACGCTGAGCGACGAGGCGCTGCGCACCATGATGCGCCACGACTGGCCGGGCAACGTGCGCGAGCTCGAAAACTCGCTGGAGCGGGCTACCGCGCTTTCATCGGGGCCGGTTCTGCACCTGGGCGACCTGCCCACGCAGTTGCAGCAGCAGGGCCTCGAAGCGCGGCGCGCCGCCACGGCCGCCGGCGAAGAGGCCGGAGCTCAAGCCGCGCCGGAGGTGAAGCCGCTGGCCGACCTCGAGCGCGAAGCCATCCTGGGCGCCATCCGCACCCTCAATGGCGACAAGCTGCAGGCGGCTAAGCTGCTGGGCATCGGCAAAACCACGCTCTACCGCAAGCTGAAAGAGTACGGCATCGCCGACCCGCTGCACGAAGAGTGAAGAAGCAGCTATTAGCCATTAGCTTTTTGCTCTTAGCTCCATCTTGCAGCCGTGAGCAGCCGAGGTCATCCTCGACGGCCGATTTGAGCGCGAATTCGCAAAAAAAACGAAAGTCCAGAAGTTTCAAGCTAATAGCTATTGGCAGCAATGAGGAGATCGACATGAGCATTCTACTGGTGACCGGAATCGAAGGCGCGCGAAACTGCGCCGATGTAGTCGGCACTCAATTGGGCATGGAAGTTGAGGTGGCCGAAGGCCGCCGCGACGCGCTCGCCCGCCTGCGCAAGGGTGAGTTTCTGGCCCTGGTGATCGACGAGACTCTGGCCGAGTGCGACCCCGCAGCAGCGGACCGCATCTGCGAGCAGGCCGGCCTGGCCATTCCGCTGCAGATCAACTTCGCCGTCTCGGGAGCGGCCCGCCTGGTGCGCGAGATTCGCTCGGCTCTGCATCGCCGCGAGCGCGAGCAGGCGGTGGCCCGCCGCGCCGCCGCGGCCGCCATCGAGGCCGAGCTCAAGTCCACGGTCGCGGGCCTGCTGCTTCACTCGCAGCTCGCCCTCAGCGGCTGCGAAGTGCCTGCGCCGGTGGCCGACCGTCTGCGCGTGGTCGCCGATCTGGCCGGCAGCCTGCGCCAGCAGCTTAGCATTCCGCTTGACGCCCGCGCCGCTGGTGCGGCCCGCGCTGGCGCCGCCGGTTGAGCGGCGCACTCGTTGCGCGATTGAGCGCGCCGCAAAGGGCTCAACGCCAGAACGGCCCGAGCGCATGAGCCGGCCAGGCGCGCAAACCAGCCCGCCGGGCACGAACCGGCCCAGGCGCGACTTGGACCCACCCGGCCGAATGCGGCGCAACCATCAAGTTTTTTGTACGCGCATCTGAGCCACTGTTTCTCCTTGCGATGAAGTCTCCGGTAACCGCCGGTCGCTTCATCGATCTTTTCGCAGGTCGCGCTTCCCTGATCAAGTCCCGCAATCTCTGTTTGCATCCGGACAAGGCGCCTGCTGTTTACAGACGCCATGCGGTATCGAATACCCTAGAGTGTGCAGGGAGCCTCCATGACCGTCATCCGGCAGGAAGATTTCGTCTCGAGCGTTTCGGGCGCATTGCAGTACATCAGCTACTACCACCCGGTGGACTTCATTCAGAGCCTCGCCCAGGCCTACGAGCGCGAGCAGTCGCCCGCCGCGCGCGACGCCATGGCGCAGATCCTCATCAACAGCCGCATGTGCGCCGAGGGACACCGGCCCGTCTGCCAGGACACGGGCATCGTGAACGCCTTCGTCAAGCTCGGCATGGACGTGCGCTTTGAGCCCAGCCCCGGCGAGGAGCCGCTCGATTTGCAACAAATGATCGACTTGGGCGTGCGCCGCGCCTACCTCGATCCCGACAACAAGCTGCGCGCCAGCCTCCAGGCCGACCCCGCAGGCAAGCGCACCAACACCAAAGACAACACGCCCGCGGCCGTTTTCGTTGAGGTGGTTCGCGGCGCAACCGTTGAAGTCACAGTAGCCGCCAAGGGCGGAGGCAGCGAAGCCAAATCGAAGTTCATCATGCTCAATCCCAACGATTCGGTCGTCGACTGGGTTTTGAAGACGGTGCCCACCATGGGCGCAGGCTGGTGCCCGCCGGGAATTCTGGGCATCGGCATCGGCGGGACCGCTGAAAAAGCCATGCTGCTTGCCAAGCAATCCCTCATGGACCCCATCGACATTCAGGACCTCATCGCCCGCGGCCCCCAGACCACCGCAGAAAAACTTCGCGTCGAGCTCTACGACAAAGTGAATCGCCTCGGCATCGGCGCGCAGGGGCTCGGCGGCCTCACGACTGTGCTCGACGTGAAGGTGGTCGATACCCCGGCGCACGCGGCCAATCTGCCCGTCGCGATGATCCCCAACTGCGCCGCCACGCGTCACGCGCACATCGTGCTCGACGGCTCCGGCCCCGTCTTTCTCGATCCGCCGCCGCTCGACGCCTGGCCCAAACTGACCTATGACGTGTCGGGCGCGCGCCGTGTCAATCTCGACACGGTCACACGCACTGAAGCAGCCGCGTGGAAGCCCGGTGAAGTGCTTCTGCTCACCGGCAAGCTGCTCACCGGGCGCGACGCCGCGCACAAGCGGATGAGCGACATGCTCAACTGCGGCGAAAAGCTGCCCGTCGATCTCAGCCGCCGCTTCATCTACTACGTCGGCCCAGTCGATCCGGTGCGCGGCGAGGTCGTTGGTCCCGCCGGACCCACCACGGCCACGCGCATGGACAAGTTCACGCGCCAGATGCTCTCTGAAACCGGATTGCTGGGCATGGTGGGCAAAGCCGAGCGCGGCCCTGAGGCGATTGCCGCCATCCGCGAGTTCGGCGCGGTGTATCTGATGGCCGTCGGCGGCGCGGCGTATCTCGTCTCGAAAGCCATTCGCGGCTCGCGCCTCGTGGCCTTCGAGGACCTGGGCATGGAAGCGATCTTCGAATTTGACGTGAAAGATATGCCCGTCACCGTGGCCGTCGATGCCAAGGGAACCAGCGTGCACCAGACCGGCCCCGCCGAGTGGCAGCAGCGCATCGCCGGCATCCCGATCCTGCAGTGAAGACGGGGAACAGGCAGTCGGGAACAGGGAGTAGGAACAGTTGGCTGCGTTCAGCACGAACCCCGCTGATTTGCTGACTCGCTAACTTGCTGTCTTCACGCGTGCGTCAGATAGCCCATCCCATCCAGCACGCCGCGCATGAAGGCGAAGCTCTCGATCACGCCGGGCATCGGATCGTCGGGGTGAATCTCGTATTCGAGATCGATGAAGCCCTGGTAGCCGATCTTGATCAGAGCCTCGAACATCTCCCGGAAGGGCAGGATGCCCTCGCCCACTGGAACCTGGCTCTCCTTGCTCGCAAAGCTGGTCAGGTCCTTCGCGTGCATGTTGTAGAGGCGCGGCCCCGCGGCGTGGATCGCTTCAACTAGGTTCGCTCCCGCGCGCGCGGCGTGGCCCACGTCGATGCAGCAGCCGATGCGCGGGTCCATGTTCCTGATCGCCTTCAGTACATCGAACGGCGAAGGGAAGAACTTGTCTTCGGGTCCATGATTGTGGATGGCGAGGCGGATGTCGTATTCCTTCACAAACGGCTCAATGAGCGGAAGCGTATCCGGTGTCGGGTCCCCGGCCACAATCACCTTGATCCCGGCCCTCTTGCAGTACTCGAACTTGGCGCGAATTTCGTCGCTGGAGCTGTTCCTGAAATAGATGGCGCCGGCAGCGTGGAGCTTGATGCCGTTAGCAGCGTAGTCCGCCAGCGCCTCCGCCTCCAGCGCCGGATCCATCGGCAGATGGTCCTTTACGTCCTTGGCGTTCAGGCTGGTGACGTTCAGCTGCTTCATGAAGCCGATCAGTTGCGCGCGCGTGAAGTTGCGAAACGTGTAGCTGGCCAGGCCGAGGCGGAGCGGCGAAAACTTGCCCGCGGCCGGAATCGCCTCTGCGGCAGCCGGCGCTGCGCCCATCACCGCTGGCACAACTCCTGACGCGGCGCAGGCCGCTGCAACCGCGCTCGACTGCACAAATTCGCGACGGGAAAAACTGTTCTTCATGGCGCGTTTCCTTCGCTCGACGAGCCGGGGCGGAGGCTCATTCGCAGGCTCAAAGCCAAGCACTCACAACTGTCCACTGTTCACTGCCCACTGTCGCTACTGCTTGCCCCACCGGTAGACCAATCCGCCCGTAAACCCTCGACTCGCCTGAACCGTCGATCCAAAGCCGGTGAAGAAGTATTCAGGAGCGAGTTTGAGCGCAATGTTCGGAGCAATATTCAACTCGCCAATCACGCTCGCGCTGGCGGCATAGGTGTTGGCGTCGGGATACAAGCCGAGAAGCGGTGGCGGAATGCCGTTCGTGTCACCAGAGAAGTTGCCATGCGCCCAGCCCCCCATCACGCGTCCAGCGATGGAGAACTTCGGCTGCAGGTAGAAGCGGTACACAGGACCGCCGAGCACGTCGTACTGGCTGATGGCGGGCCGGGTGAAATACCCCTGGCTGTAGGTGCTCTGGCCCACGTACGCTGTCCCAAAGTAGCCGCGGCCGATGAGCGTGTAGCCCAGCCGCTCGTTGGAGAAGCGCGTTAGCCCGGTCTCCCACGCGTAGTAGGTGAGCCGCTGCAGCGGCTTGCCCGCCACCAGTCCCGGCCCCGGCGTAAAGCGCAGATAGCCCGTGTCCAGGTACGTTTCCCAGCGATGGTCGTAGGCGTCGTGGATGGCCGTGGCGCGGCGCTGCGCGCGGCGCTGGCGAATCCGCTCCTGCACGTTGATCTGTCCCTGGGTCTCGGAGGACGACTGCTGAGCGCCGCCTGCGGGCGTGTTCTGCGCCAGGTTCTGGTTCTGGTCCGGCGTTGCGTTGGATGAGGAACTGCTCGAGCTTTGCGCCTGAACGGCGGGCATCACCGGCAAACTGAGCACCAGCAAAATTGCAAGACGGCGAAATGAGACCATCGGGTTCGGATTTCCTCCAAGGGAGTGCGAAAGCTCGCGCGCTGACCGGACCATATCCGGATTTGAAGCGCCCGCCGCGGCGGATTCGCTTCCCGGAAATCGTGCTTTCACTGCGGTCTCGATGCGGTGCTTCCCCCATCTGGTATTAAATCACCTCGGGGGGAGCCCAGCCCGCTAACTTGCCCTCAAACCCGCCCCGAAACTTTTGAGCCAATACGCGCAGTTTAGACGCATTCCAGCGCGAACCGGCACTGCCCGAATGAGCCGGCATTGATCGTCGGCAGAAGGCTTCTCTGCGATGATAGCCATGGGAGGCGCAAAGAACGATGGGCCGCATTTTCTTCGGAGTGATCCTGTGTTTGGTCCTGGTGCCGGTGGCAGTGCTGGCATGGTTTCGTTTTGGGCGCCCGCCCGTGGCCGTGGCCGACCCCCCGTTTCCCATGGAGCGGAAGATCGTCGGGATTCCGCTCCATGCGCGCATCGATCGCGAGATGCCCGGCAACCCGCCCATCCAGGCCGACGAAAACAATCTTGTTGCCGGTGCTGAAATCTACCGCGACCAGTGCGCGGCGTGCCATGGCTTTTACGGCAAGCCGTCGAGCTTTGCCGCGCATATGTATCCCAAGGCACCGCAGCTTTGGCAGCAGCACAAGGGCAGCAACGTAGTGGGCGTAAGCGACGATCCGCCGGGGGAGACCTACTGGAAGGTGGCCAACGGCATTCGTCTCTCGGGAATGCCGGCATTCAACGCCACTCTTTCCGACACGCAGGTTTGGCAGGTGACCGTGCTCCTGGCCAACGCCGATAAGCCGCTGCCGCCCGCTGCCGTCGGAATTGTGCGCGGCGAGCAGCCGCTGCCTTCAACAGAGAGCACTCCCGCGCCGGCGCCAAAGTGACCGGCGCTGCGACGGGAAGGAAAGGGAAGCGTTCATGATTCTCACTGATTGGTTGCGTAAGGGATTTGGCTACGTACTGTTGAGCATGGGCGTATCGCGTCCCGCGCCCAAGCCGAAGCCCGAGGCCAAGCCCGCGCCCAAACCCGAAAGCGGCAGCCAGAGCAACTGACGCGCCGAAACCGCGCATAGACTTCGCCGTGACGCTGCCGCGCCCGCTCCTTGCGCCAACGCGGTCCAAGTCCCCATAAAATGGCCCGAATCCCCGTACAATAAAGAAGGAAGCACACCCCACCCAGCCGATGGCGGACAAAGAAGACAATCAAACCGAGCAAAACGGATCCCAGAACGGACCCCAAAACGGATCTGTCGAGCCGAAGCGCAAGCCCGACGATGATGTCGTCGGCAAGGTCTACGACGCGCAACTGATGCGGCGCCTTGGCCACTTCGTCCGCCCTTATTTTCTCCAGGCGGGCATCGCCTCGCTCGCGGTATCGCTCAAGTCACTGTGCGACGTGGCTGGGCCCATCCTCGTGATGGTTGCCGTCGATCGCTACCTGGCTCCGGAAGCCAGCGACCAGGATCCCTCCAACGCCGTCGCTCACTGGGTGGCCAACAACAGTCCTCTCGCGCATGTGCTTCCGCAGGGCGCCGTGCCGGGCGTAACACGCCTGGCGGCCATTTACCTCGCCATGCTGATCTCGGCGTATCTCCTCCAGTTCATCCAGGTTTATCTAATGCAGTGGATCGGGCAGAAAATCATGTTCGATCTGCGCCGCGACATCTTTCGCCACATGCAGCGCATGGACGTCGGATTTTTCGATGTTCACCCCGTCGGACGCCTTGTCACGCGCCTCACCTCCGACGTGGACGCCATCAACGACATGTTCACTGAAGGCGTGCTGGCCATCGTCAATGACGCCTTTATGCTCGCCATCATGGCCGCCGTCATGCTCGCCATCAGTTGGTGGCTGGCGCTGCTCGCCTTCGCCGTTCTGCCCCTCATTCTCATCGTCACGCGCATCTTCCGCGACCACGTGCGCGAGAGCTACCGCCGCGTCCGCACCGCTATCGCGCGCATCAACAGCTTCACCCAGGAGCACATCTCGGGCATGAGCGTGGTGCAGCTCTTCAACCGCGAGGAACGCGCCTACAAGGAATTCGAAGACGTCAACCGCCAGCACATGATCGCCTTCAAGGACACCATCTTCGCCTACGCGCTCTATTACCCCGCAGTCGACTTTCTGTCGTCGGTGGCCATCGCACTCGTTGTCTGGCGCGGCGGCTTCGGAGTGCTCCACCTGCCGCCCACGGTCACTATCGGCGTCCTCATCATGTTCACGCAGTTTTCGCTGCGCTTCTGGCGGCCCATTCAGGATTTGAGCGACAAATACAACATCCTTCAGGCGGCGATGGCGGCCTGCGAGCGCATCTTCAAGCTCATGGATTCGCAGCCGGAGATCGTCAGCCCCGCGCGGCCGATTCCGGGCGATGGCTCCAACCGCATCGAATTTGATCACGTCTGGTTCACGTACCAAAAACTGACCGACGCGCAAAAGGCCCTCGTCGCCAAGGCCGAGCAGTCGGCAGCGGACGGTGCGGAACTCGCCGGCCTCGACCGTATCGAGTGGATTTTGAAGGACGTCTCTTTCACCATCGAGCCGGGGCAGACCGTCGCCATCGTCGGCCACACCGGCGCCGGCAAAACCACGCTCACCAGCCTCATGATGCGTTTCTACGAGGTCACCGCGGGGCGCATTTTATTGGACGGAATCGATCTGCGCGACCACGACCTCACCGAACTCCGCCAGCACTTCGCTGTCGTCCTCCAGGATCCATTCCTTTTCTCCGGCACCATCGGCGAAAACATCCGCCTCGGCAACGAAACCATCGATGAAACGGTCATGCGCCGTGCCGCGCGCGACGTCAACGTGCTCGATTTCATCGAAACCCTGCCGCACGGCTTCGACGAGCCCGTCCGCGAGCGCGGCAGCTCGCTCTCCACGGGCCAAAAGCAGCTCATCAACTTCGCCCGCGCGCTGGCCTACAACCCGCGCATCCTCATCCTCGACGAAGCCACCTCCAGCGTCGACACCGACACCGAGCTGCGCATCCGCGGCGCGCTCGAACGCATGGTCGAGGGGCGCACCAGCGTGCTCATCGCGCACCGCCTCTCCACCGTGCAGCGCGCCGACACAATCCTCGTCATGCACAAGGGGCAGTTGCGCGAGATGGGCTCGCACCAGGAGCTGTTGGCGCATCGCGGCCTCTACTGGAAGCTCTACCAGCTTCAATACAAAGATCAGGAAGCCGGTTTCCTCGCGCCACCCTCGACCGAGCCATCTCCCGCGCAGGCGGTGTGAGCGGGGGAAGGGAGTCGACCGGATTTTCCGCTCAGTACCTAATCAACGCGGTATTTGGAACGTGCATCATGAAGTGTCAAGCAAGGTCCGTTCTGATTTTTCTCACCATCGGCGCCATCTTCACGCGCGCTCAAACACCGACGGGATCTCCCACACAAGCCGTGGCTCCTCAAGTTCGGCCTGCTCTTCCTCAAGAGCAGTCGCCCGCATCTCCGGAACAAGACGCTGCCTCTCGCGAGAAAGCAGAGGCGGACAAAGCGCAAAGAGAGGCACAGGCGCGAGAGGAACAGAGGTTGATGCAGGAGACTCAGGAGCGTGGTTACTGGGTCGATCCGAGCACAAATCTCATGTGGGCTGGTAAAGACAACGGGAAAGCCGTGACCTGGCGTCAGGCTAGGAATTACTGCCGTGACCTTCGGTTGGCCGGCCACTCCGACTGGAGGCTGGCAACTCTCGATGAGCTTGCGAGCCTTGTTGACAAGAGCGACCTTGCTCCAAAGCGAGTCGGCGACACGGAGATCTTCACGATCGATCTTGGCCGCCCCGTGAGGGGAGGCCTGCTTCTGACAGGCGATCCATGGAGCAGCAAACGGCCGATTGATCGTTTTGGTCATCCATACGGTGACGGGTGGTTTTTCGACTTTAAAACGTCGCAACCATCCTATGACCTACCGTATTTTCGCAACACAAAGGCCGCGCTGTGCGTGCGCCGCTTCGGCGACTGAGGGTTACCGCGTGGAGCGACAGCCCGGGCTATTTTTCGTCCGGCAAGATATGATGGAATCAGACGATTCCTCGCGCATCTCATTGATATTCGGCCGGGACTCTCAGACTGAACCACCGTGACCACGACCCCCAAAGTCGAGCTGTTTGACACCAGCCTGCGCGACGGCATGCAGCAGCCGGACCTCGAGATCTCCGTGCCCAACGCCGTGCTGCTCTTGCAGCGCATGGCTGCCTTCGGCGTGCGCTACGCGGAGATTGGATTCGCCGGCGCCAACCAGTTCGTCGCCGATCTGACCGCCGCTCTTGACTCCGTTGACACCGGCGCGATGCGCCTCGCTCTCTTCGGGCGTTCGCGCGGCCGCGGGGCAAAAGTTGAAAAATGGCCCGACGTCGAATTCATCGTCCGCCACAAGCATCGCATTCCCGCTGCTGTGATTGTCATCAAATCGCGCCTGCTCGACGTGGAGCGCTCGCTTGAAACCACGCCCGAAGAAAATCTGCTCATGACGCGCGAGACCATCGACTGCCTGCAATCGCACGGGCTTGAAGTTCTGGTCGATTTCGAGCACGCCATGGACGCCTGCTGTGGCCGCCGCGAAAACGGCAACCCAACGGCCGCGGAATTCAGCAAGCGCAGCCTCGATTACTTTCGCCAGTTGACGGAGCAGTGCGTGCAGCAGAAGGTCAGCCGTATCGTCGTTTGCGACACCAACGGCGGCTCAAGCCCCGAGGAAGTTTCGCAAGTCATCGCCGGCCTCATCCGCGACTTCTCCGGCGCGCACTTCGGTTTTCACGGCCACACCGATCGCGGCCTCGGCATCGCCAACACCCGCGCCGCCATTCTTGCCGGCGCTCGCCATATCCAGGGCACGCTCATCGGAACTGGCGAGCGCTGCGGCAATGTGAACCTGACCACCGTTATCGGCGCCATGCAGCTTCGCGGCGAGGCGCAGTTTGTTCCACCCGATGCTCTCCCCGGCCTTACCAGCCTCGCCCACTCGGCCTACGCGGCCTTTGGCCTCGAGCCGCCGCACGGCGCGCCCATCGTCGGCCCCGGCGCATTCGGCACTTGGGCCGGCATGCACGGCTCAAGCGAGCGCAAAAATCCGGGCGCTTATCTCTGGACCGATCCGGCTCTGGTCGGCGCCAGCCCCACCATTGGCGTCAACGCGCAGTCCGGTAAGGCCAACATCATGTTGCTCTCGGAATCGCTCGGCATGCCGCTCGACTCCGCGCAGGCGCAGGCGCTCATGGACGCGAATCAGGCCATGATCGAGGGCGGCGGCTATACCGCCAGCGAAGTCTCCTTCCGCCTGGCCTGCATGCGCACGCTGGGAACCCTGCCCGATTGGTTCACCGTCAAAAGCTGGCGCGTCTTCGACGAGTGCGACGAAGTCGGCGACCACTTCGCGATCGCTTTCATGACGCTCATGCTCGGCAATTCGAAAGTCGCCACTACGCGCGCTGAAGGCGCAGGACCTGTCGACGCGCTGACCAAAGCCCTCCGCCGCGAGCTCGATTCGTCGTTCCCGGCGCTGGCCCAGATGCGCCTCGGCACATTCACCGTCGCAGCACTCGACGTGCGTGCACATGACTCCGCTGCTCATGTGCGCGTCACTGTCAGCTTCATCGCCGACGGCTACGAACCGTGGATCACCGCAGGCGTCAGCAGCGACCTGAACCAGGCCGCGTTGATGGCCATTGTGGACGGCTTCCACTACTGGTTGCTCGTCACGAGCGGAGCAGAGGGCGCTCAGTCGAGCAAGCCCAAACGCGAATCAGCCAGACAGCCGGTCAGCGGCGTCATTCGCTAATCCCAGTTCGCAGAATGATTTGCGAGCCCTGGAGCCCGCGAGGCGAGCCCCTTTGTCCCATTTCCGGAAGGATTCCCAGCCGTGAACCGGGACGGTCCGGTGTCGGTTCGAGAGGCTGTCATGAGTGACCCCGCTCACAGCACGTCCCGGCACCCGCCTCCAAACTAGGAGCCAATCCAGCAGAAGAACTGGTGTCATCCGCCGAAAGATCGAGGATGCGATGTTGGGTTGTTTCCTTCTGATCTGTCGTGATCGGCCCCGTGGGAAACCACGGAGGGAGGACTGCCGTGTCCACACAAGTTCTTCATGCACCCCTTGATTTAGCCACCATCGGCCCAGCTTCGCGGTACATCCGCGAGACGCGCGACGAGCTCCTCACCTATGAGACCGATGAGCTGGCCGCGGTGCGCTTCTCCATTATTCTTACCGCGCGATGGGCAGCCTCGGACGATGAGCCTCCCGAGCGTCGCGCCGAATTGCGCGGCGAGCTCGATTTGCTTCGTAAACACTACGACGACAAGATCGACGAGATCGCCATGACCTTCGGCGTTCAGCAGGCCATGCGGACGAAGGACGAAGTGGAGCGGACAGTTGTCGTGCCCGTTGAAGTGAAGCCGATCTCCAAGCCGAGACGCGGGGCCAGGCACAAAGAATACACCGAGGAAGATTTGGGTCTATGACGCTGTGTGAAGCGTCGCGCCCGGCTCTTCGCTTCCCGATCGCACAAAAATGCGCCACTCCCAATTACGGAAGTGGCGCGTTTGTCTTGCGTGGTGCGCTCGGCTCAGCGCGAGCTACTTGGCTGCCAGCGATGGCCGCGGGTCGAGCGTGCCATTGGCGTAGCCCTTGGCCATCTCGGTGATCGGAATCGGCGCGTAGTCGCCCGCGTGGCCGGCCTGCCCGAACTGCGTCATGCGCTGCGCCACCACCTTCGCCATCGCCTCGCGGGCCGGCTTCAGGTAGTCACGGGGATCGAACTTCTCCGGGCTCTCCGCAAACACCTTGCGGATAGCGCCTGTAATGGCCAACCGGTTGTCCGTGTCCACGTTGATCTTGCGCACGCCGTTGCGAATGCCGAGCTGAATCTCCTCGACCGGCACGCCCCACGTCGGCTTCAGCTTGCCGCCGTATTCATTGATGATGTCCTGCAGGTCCTTGGGCACAGACGAGCTGCCGTGCATCACCAGGTGCGTGTGCGGCAGGCGCTTGTGAATCGCAATCAGAATGTCCATCTTGAGCACCGAGCCGTCGGGCTTCTTCGAGAATTTGTAAGCGCCGTGGCTGGTGCCGATGGCAATAGCCAGCGCATCCACGCCGGTGCGCTCTGCGAACTCCACCGCCTGATCCGGATCGGTCACGTGCTCCAACCCCGTGCCGCCCGCGCCGTGTCCGTCCTCAATCCCGCCCAGCACCCCGATCTCGCCCTCGACCGTCACGCCACGCTCGTGCGCGTAGTCCACCACGCGCCGTGTCACGTCGACATTCTGCTCAAAGGTCGAAGGCGTCTTGCCGTCCTCCAGGAGCGACCCGTCCATCATCACGCTTGTGTAGCCCAGCGCGATGGCGCTCTTGCAGGTCTCAAAGCTGTTGCCGTGATCCTGGTGCATGGCGATGGGAATATCGGGGTTCAGCTCGGCCGCCGCCTGAATCAGCTTGAATAGGTAAAGGTCCTCGGCAAACGCCCGTGCGCCGCGGCTCGCCTGCACGATCACTGGCGACTTGGTCTGCCTGGCCGCCATCATAATGGCCTGAATCTGTTCCATGTCGTTGACGTTGAATGCACCGACGCCGTATCCGCCCTTCGCAGCTTCATCGAGGAGCTGCCGCATTGAAACGAGAGGCATATAAATTCTCCTTTGTGTTGGCTTCGGCCGCTTGGGTGCTCACGGAAATGTGTTCTTCGCGCTCACGCTTTTCAGTCCGGCCGCGTGGACTGCAGTCAGTTCTATGGTAGCAGAGGGTTGGGCGAAAAAATCCGGAGCGCGCCCAGGCCCCGCATCGCCGCTGTGCCGAATCAGTCCTGCGCGAGTTCCGCCGTTTCCAAAAAGGTATAACTGCCTGAGGGCGAAGGCACTACGTGCGTCAACCGCCGGTTATGCACCACCAGCGTGTCCAGATACCAGAGATTGATCGCGGGCAGATCGCGCGCTAGAATCTGTTGCGCCTCCACGTAATCGGCGCGGCGCCGGGCCATGTCCTGGCTCTGGTACGCGTCGTCGAGCAGCGCATCAAGCTGCGGATTCGAGTACCGCCCGCGATTGGCGCCGTTGGGAGGGAAGCGCGCCGACGAGAATACCAAACTGAAAATATCCGGCTGCTCGTTGCCGCCAATCCAATAGAGCGAATACATCTGAAAAGCGCCGCGCACCGCGTCGGCATAAAAAGTCGCAAATTCATTGCTTCGAATGTCGAGCGCAATGCCCACGCGCGCCATCTGCTGCTGCAGCACCGCGGCCAGCAATCGCGCGCGCTCATCCGTGCTCGACTTGATCGTCAGGTGCAACCTCACGCCATCCGCGCCGCGCGGATAGCCGGCCTCGTCGAGCAATCGCTCCGCCCGCGCAGGATCGAAATCGTACTGCGGAACGTCTCCGGTCCACGCCCAGTGGGTCGGTGGCAACAGGCTCACCGCCGGCCGCGCATGGCCGTGGTACAGGGTGGCGATGATCAGATCGCGGTTGATGGCGCAGGCAATCGCCTGGCGCACGCGCGCGTCCTTCAAAATCGGATCGCGCGTGTTGAAGGCCAGGTATTGCACCTCCGTGCCGGGCTCGTCGTCCACTTGCAGATTCGCCCGGCTCGCCAGAACCGGAATCGAATCCATCGGCAGCGAGTTGACTTCGACGTCAGCCGACCCCTTTTCGAGCTCCAGCGACTGCGTGATCGCGTCCGGCACGACGACAAAGCGCACGCGCGCGATCTTTGGTTCGCTCGCCCAGCTCATCGGGTTGCGCTCGATCACCACGTCCTGATCGATGCGCTGGCTCACGAATCGAAACGGTCCCGTGCCCACCGGATTCCGCCAGAAATCGCGGCCGCTACCCTCAGGCACAATGCCGATCGCGCCCGTGGAGAGATTCGTCAGTAGAAAATTGTCGGCGTGCTTCAAGTGAAAGACGGCCGTCTGCGGATCGCGCACTTCAACCCAGTCGACGGAGGCATAACTCGCGGCCTTGGGCGAAATGACTGCGCCGTTCCTCCCCGAATCGATCATGGAGTCAATCGTCCACACTACGTCCCTCGCCGTCAGCGCGCGCCCATCGCTGAACCTCACTCCGTTGCGCAAATGAAAGATGATCGTCCTCGGGTCCGGCTGCTCCCACGACTGCGCCAGCGCCGGCGTGAAGTGAAATTGCGCGTCTTTTTCGACCAGCCCGTCGAACAGCAGTTCATCGATATGCTCCGACGGCTCATCGGTTCCCACGCGGGGATCGAGACTCGCAGGCGAGTTCTGGATGAGAAACATCACGGTTCCGGCATCGCGTTGCGGCGCGCTGCACCCTGCCAGCAGAAGCAGCGCTGCCAGCGCCAGCAGGCATACAGGATGGAACCTGGGGGCCCTTTTCAAATTACGTGCTGTCATCCTGAGTGAAGGTCGCCGCGGCGACCGAGTCGAAGGATCTGCGGCTGCATTTCGGACCCCGGTCGGGTGGGCTAGCAAAAGCCCCGACCATCCGCCAAGGCCGCTCCTACGCATACGTGACCTGCCCCAGTACCACTGCGCGCATCGCACCCGTCGCCGCCGGCACGTTTCCTGGCAGCCTGTGCCACGAGTGCCACGCGAGCAGCGCAAACGCCGCGGCCTCCTTGGCCTCGGCTGGAATTCCAAACTCCTCGCTCGTGGCCATCGTGCATCCCATGGGCTCCAGCCGCGCAGCCAGCATGGCGACCAGCGTTTTGTTTCGCGCTCCTCCGCCCGAAAGAATAAAGTCGACCTCGCGTCCCTTCATCTTCGCCCGCACGAATCGCGCGTAGCTCCGCGCAATCGTCTCTGCCGTGAGCGCCGTCGCTGTGGCCAGCGCGTCCGCGGGTTTCTTGCTGTGCAGCCGGCACGCGGCCAGGAAACCGGCTGCGTAAGCCCGCCCGAACTGCTCGCGCCCCGCCGTCCGCGGCGGTTTCACCCGAAAATACGGATGGCGTAGCGCTGCCGACAGCACGGGCGTAAGCACCGATCCCTTCGCCGCCAGCGCGCCGTTGCGGTCGAACGCTTTGCCGAAGAGTTTCTGCGCCAGCCAATCGATCACCATGTTCCCCGGCCCCGTGTCGAAGGCGATCAACTCGTCCGCTCCTGCGCCCGCAGGAATCGCCGTCAGATTCGCGATGCCGCCGATATTCTGCAGCACGCGCCCGCGCTTTGCGTCTGAAAACAGCACATAGTCGATCAGGGGAACGAGCGGCGCGCCTTGTCCACCTGCCAGCACATCCATTGGCCGGAAATTCGAAACCACGGGAACGCCTAGCGCAGCAGTAATCGCCTGTGCCTCACCCGCCTGCCACGTGCAGGCAAACCTTCGCCCCGCGTAAGCCTTCGCACGCGGCTGATGGTAGAGCGTCTGCCCATGGCAGCCCACTAGGTCAAGCTTCGTTTTGTGTTTGCGCGCGGTTTCCTTTACCGCCTCGGCATACGCCAGGCCAAGCCGCCAGTTCAGCCGCGCCAGTTCGGCCGTTGAAGTTGATTTCGCATCCATCGCTGACAGCACCGCACGCCGCAGCGCGGCAGGGAAGGGAAACGATTCATGCGCCAGGAGCGTGAGCTTCGGCCGCAGGCCGCCCGCCTCAGGACGGGGTTCCAGAATCCGCACAATCGCCACATCGATCCCATCGGCCGACGTGCCGCTCATCACTCCAGCCACTGTCATTGCGCGCGTGCTCATCGGGCAGCCAGCTCCTGTTTCTGCGTAGCTTGCGCCACGGCCTCGCCGAATCGCAGAATGCGCCCGCGCAGCGCCTCGAACTGCCGCTGGCTGAGCGCAGCCGGCATTCCCGCGCGAAAGGTCTTCGCCCGCTTCCGCGCCGACTCGCGTGCCCGCTTGAGCAGCAGCCTGCCAAACGCCGCGGAACGCCCGCCCTCGGCGATCAGCGCTTCAAACACGCTCAGGATCGGCTCAGGATGGTGGCAGATCAGCAGAAGATCGGAGCCCACGCGCACGGCTTCCACCGCAGCCTCTCCCATCGGCATAAAGTTGGCCACGCCGCCCATCTCCAGGTCGTCCGATAGAACGATGCCGCGGTAGCCGATGCGTTTTCTCAGCACGTCGCTGACCCAGAAGCCCGACACGCTGGCCGGTCGCTTCTTGTCTTTCGTCAGGGGATACGCTGCATGGTTCACCATCACCATCGGCAACTCGTCGCGCAACGCGCGGTAAGGCTCCAGATCTTCCTTCCACAACTTCTGCCATGTGCGGCGAATCTTCGGCGTCTCCAGATGCGAGTCGAGCGTCCCGCCTCCGAGACCTGGAAAATGCTTCCCGCATCCCCCCACGCCTTGCGCCGCAAGTCCGGCCAGAAACTCGCGCGCATACGCCACAACATCAGCCGCAGTGGGTCCGGCGCATCGTGTCCCTATCACCTTCTGCGACTCGGGCAACCCAAGGTCGAGCACCGGCGCCAGCGGCGAGTTGAACCCGAATTCCTTCACAGCCCGCGCAATCAGCTCTCCGTGCTCCCGTGCCAAGGACGATGGGGTGCCCCATCCTTGGCGCGTCTTTGTTTTTGCGCCAAGGGTGGGGTAGCACAAACCTCCGGCTGACCGCATTCCGGCCCGCGCTACCGTCTCAACTGATGGAATCGGCGCCAGCGCATCGCGCAGACGGTCCACCGTACCGCCTTCCACATCGACGAACCTCGCGCAGTGCGGTCCAGAGAATTGTGTCGCCTCGGTCAGAAGCGCGCGCGTCTGCTTCGCGTCCTCAATATTCCGCCGAAAGAGAATGATCCCTGCCGGCCGCAAGAGCTTCAGCCACGCGCGTTCCAGCGCGGTCAGCGCAGTTCCTTCGAGCCCGACCACGAGCAAACTTCCCGCCGCATTGCGCAAACTTTGCGTCATTTCTCCCGCATCCTCAGTTCCTACTCCTTCTTTTCCTTTAACTCGCTCTGCAACTCTTCCAGCAAATTCAGCGCCTGCAGCGGCGTTAGCGAGTTCACATCCGTCGACTCGATTCGATCCACAATCTTCTGCGAGAGCGGCGTAAAGATCGTCAACTGCATCGGGTCGGCCTCCGTCTCCACCTGCACGCTCTGGCGCTCCTGCTTCTCGTGCTGCCGCAGCACGTGCTTGGCCCGCTCAATCACCGCGGCAGGCAAGCCCGCCAGCCGCGCCACTTCGATGCCATAGCTCTTGCTTGCCGCGCCCGGCTCAATGTTGTGCAAAAATACGATTCCGCCTGCAGTCTCCTTCACGCCCACGCGAAGATTGCGCACGCGGGGCAACTTCTCCGCCAGCATGGTCAGCTCGTGATAGTGCGTAGCAAACAGAGTCCGCGCGCCTACTTCCGCGTGCAGAAATTCGACTGTCGCCCAGGCCAGCGAGAGTCCGTCAAACGTTGCCGTGCCGCGCCCCATCTCGTCGAGCAGGATCAGCGATCGCTTCGTCGCGGTATTCAAAATGGTCGCCGTCTCCGTCATCTCCACCATGAACGTCGACCGTCCGCGCGCCACGTTGTCGCTGGCGCCGATGCGCGTGTAAATGCGGTCGACCAATCCCAACCGCAGGCTCTCAGCCGGAACAAAGCAGCCCATCTGCGCCATCAGCACCAGCATGGCGGCCTGTCGCAGGTATGTGCTCTTGCCGCCCATGTTGGGGCCGGTCACCAGCAACAGGCTTGGCCCGCCCTCACCGGAGTTCAGATACACATCGTTCGCAATGAAGCGTCCCTCGCGCGTCTCCTCCATCCATTGCTCAATCACGGGATGCCGCGCCGCTACGGCCTCCAGAACCGGATCGTGGGTGAGCTGCGGCCGCACATAACGCCGCGCCGCGGCCAGATGCGCAAAGCACGCCAGCAGATCCGCCTCGGCAACCGCCGCCGAGCTGCGCCGGATTCTGCTCGCCGCTTCCAGCACGCTCTTCCGAAGCTCCGAAAAGATCCGTTTCTCGATCTCGATGCACCGGTCGTGCGCGGAAAGAATCTTCCGCTCGTACTCCTTCAACTCCGGCGTGGTAAAGCGCTCCGCATTCACCAGCGTCTGCTTGCGTTCGTAGTCGGCAGGCGCCATCGCCAGGTTGGCCTTCGTGATCTCGATGTAGTAGCCGAAGACCGAGTTGTAGCGCACCTTCAGCGATCCGATTCCGGTCCGCTGCCGCTCGCGATCTTCGATGGCCGCAATCGCCTGCCGGCCGGAACTCGAAATCGCCCGCAACTCGTCCAGCTCCGCGTCTACTCCCGCCGCAATCGCGCCGCCATCGACCAGCGTCAGCGGCGGCTCGGCTACCAGCGTCTTCACAATGCGCGCGGTCACGTCGTCAAGCGTGTCGAGCTGCACGGCAACCGCGCGCCATCGCGGCGCTGCCATCGCATCGAGTGCTGTCTTCACTCCCGGCAGCCGGGCCAGACTCGCAGCCAACCCGCGCACGTCGCGCGGTCCCGCAGAATCGAGCGAGATGCGCGCCAGGAGCCGCTCCAGGTCGAGAATCCCGCCGAATGCCCGCCGAATCTCCTCGCGCTTGAGCAAATCGCCGTGCGCCTCGCTGACCGCCTCATACCGCGTTTCAATTTCCGGCGCGTTGTTCAGCGGCCGCAGAATCGTCGCTCGTAGCAGCCGCTTGCCCATCGGCGTCAGGCACGCATCGAGCGTGCGAAAGAGCGTCACGCGATCGTCCTGGCCCGCGAAGAGCGGCTCGACCAGCTCCAGATTCCGCACCGTCACCTGATCCAGCTCCAGCGCCGTCGAATGCTCCTCGAATTTGAGACTGTCGATGTGCAGCGCGTCGTTCTTCTGCGTCGTGCGCACGTAGTGCAGCACCGCGCCTGCCGCAATCGCTGCCGGCTCATGCCCATTCAGGCCAAATCCCTCGAGCGATCGCACATTCAATTGCCGCTCCACCAGCGGCACCGCGTATTCCCTGGTCCACACCCAGTCCTCGACGCGCGTGCGCGCAGCAACCCTTTCGGGCAGTGGCGAAACTTCCGCGCTGGCCGCCAACAGCACCTCGCTCGGCGCAGCCAGCAGCAGCTCGTCCATCGCCTGCGCCCGCGCGTTCGCCCCGCGAAACTCCATGGTGCGAAACTCGCCGGTTGAAACGTCCAGCAGCGCCAGCGCGCACACCACCGTCTCCCCGTTCAGGGGGGCGGGCGTTTTGAAAGGGCCCGGCCGGGGCACCCACCCTGTGGGTGGGTCGCGGGCCAATTCCGGTCCGGTGGAATCCGGGGCTTTAGCCCCTGAGGAATGCCTTCCTCCATCGGTTCTTACCTCATACAGTGCCGCTAGAAAATTGTTCTGCTCCTGGCCCAGCCCCGCATCGAGCGCCGTTCCCGGCGTGAGAACGCGCGTCACCTCGCGCTTCACCAGCTTCTTGGTGAGCTTCGGGTCTTCCATCTGATCGCAAAGCGCAATGCGATAGCCCTTGCGCAAGAGCCGCGTCACATACTGCTCCACCGCGTGATACGGCACGCCGCACATGGGAATGTTGCGTTCCTTGTCCCGCGCTGTCAGCGTCAGTTGCAGCTCGCGGCTGGCCACGGCCGCGTCGTCATAGAAGAGCTCGTAAAAATCGCCCATCCTGAAGAACACCAGCGCATCGGGATTCTGCCGCTTGGCCGCGGCCCACTGGCGCATGAACGGGGTCCCCACGGACGGGTCCTTTTCCGTGGGGTGGGTCAAGGGAGTCAAATCGGCTGACGTCCTTTCGGCCGAATTTTTTTGAGGTTGTTCTTTCCTGGCCGGCAGGGAAGTCAGCGCAAACTCCGGTTCCGGTTCAGAGGACGCCTGGGCAGGTCCTTCATCCAGAAGCGAAGCGCGCGGTGCGCCGAATTTGCGATCGTCAGAGGTCACGCTGGCTTTAAGACTATCGCGGCGATATACGGATGCGATAGCAAGAGCGATCTGCAAGCGCTTTGTGGACATGGTCACGACGGAATGCTGCCCAAGTCCGCTGAAGCCCACAAAAGAAAAATGCGCGGCCTTGGCGCCCGCGATGTAGAATCGCACCGTCGCAAGGGCCGCACAAACTCCCCCAATCGGGCCTTCGGTCAAAACGCCGAAAATCAATTTCCCAATGAGGAGAAACCCCATGAACAACACAAAGCGATTTGTCATTTGTGCGCTGTTTTCCATCGCACCGCTGTGTTCGTCCTCGGCCCTGAACGCGCAAGCCGTCTTCAACGGCACCTGGCGCGCCGACCTGTCAAAGGCCAAATTCAGTCCCAAGCCGTTCATCTTCTACACCAGCCAGGGGTGGTTCCACTGCGATAGCTGTACTCCTGTCCTCGTCGTCCAGGCCGATGGCCAGGACCACGCGGTGACGGGGTTTGCGCTCGATACATTCAGCATCACTCTCGTCGATCAACGTACGATTCATGTCCTCGGCAAGAAGGGCGGCAACACCGCGTTTGATCAGACCTGTACCGTCTCAGCTGACGGCAAAACCCTCACGGTCAAAGAAACCGATTACCCAATGAACGGCGAAAAACCGGTGACTTCGGAGAGTACCAGCAGGCGCGACGGCACCCTGCCGTCGGGAGTACACGCGACCTCAGGCAAATGGATTGCGGTGAAAGCGAGCGGAAGCGAGAACGGCCTGCTCACCACCTACAAGGTCAGCGGCAACGAAATCACCATGACAGACCCCACCGGTGACTCCTACACCGCCAAGCTCGACAGCAGCGATGCTCCGGTGAAGGGCGCGTATGGCTGGGACGCGGTGTCACTAAAGCTCATCAATGACCACACTGTTGAGGAGACCGACAAGTTCAATAGCAAAGTGATCGCAGTGTCCCAGATGACCGTGTCTGCTAACGGCAGGACGATGACGGTGGTCGTAACCGCAAAACCGAGTGAGCGGACCTCAACCTTTGTCTTGACCAAGCAGTAAATAAATGAGACGTTATCGATTGGGGGCCGCCTGATGCGGCGTCCGTTCCGCCGGGCGCCGCGGCCTTCACCGATGATTTCCCTGCTTTGACGTGATTTAGGTCACATCCATCAAGACGGATTCAAGGCAAACTGGCATCCTCAAAGAAAAATTGAGGGGCCACGCATGAACTCCACCAAGCTGCTGCAAAAGCTTCTCGAAATCGAATGATCCATAGGAATAGTCAACACCGTAAAACTTCGCGAAATGATCCAGGATGCTCAGGAAAGCCTGCTGCAGATGCAAAAGCAAACCGCACAGAACTTTCTCGCGGAGGCCTGGCGCGAGGGCATCACCCGGCGTGAATTGCTTCGCAAGGCTTCATAATCAACGTCCATAGCCGCCCGGCGCGGACGCGAACCAGTCTTCGATACCCATCAAACCCTCAGAGGTCAATGTCCGGCCAGGGCGCCGCGATCAACGCGCCTGCATCGTTCCGTCCAAATACCCACCGGAATCGGGTCTTTGGGCCGCGCATAATCTTTAGATTGGACGGTTTGCGTCCCCCTTTCCGTTCTCGCGAGGTGATTTGCATCACAGTATACTGATTGGTTACGCCTTAAGGTAAGAATTGCCATGTACCTGCTTTGGCTACGAGTTGCGGCCATTCTTTATGCCGGCGGATGTGTCGCCGTCTTCCCGGCGGTGCTCTATAACTCCATCCCCTGGCGCAAGACCTGCGTCCATCTGGGCGGGCTGGCGTTCTTCTTCCATTTCGTCTCCGTCGTCGAGATGCTCGTCCTCGCTCACCGCTGGATGCCCGTCGGCGTCCGCGAAATCGAGTCCCTGCTGGGATTTCTCGTCGCCGGCCTGTTCTTCCTCGTTTGGTGGCTCTACGACGCCATCTCGCTCGGCATCTTCGCCCTCCCGGCCACATTCTTCCTCGTCTTTATCCCCGCACTGGGACCCGGCGGCTACCGGTTTCCCTCGCAGCGAGTCTGGATGAGCTGGCTCGTGGCTCACATCATCGCTCTGCTGCTGGCTTACGCAGCGCTTTGTTTCAGTTTGCTGGCCTCGGTCATGTACCTCGTCCAGGAGCGCAGAATCAAGGCCAAGGTCAAGCCCGGACAATCGGCGCGCTTTGCGCCACTCGACTGGCTGCCGCCGCTCGACACCCTCGAGCGTCTGGCTCTCGCTACCCTCGAATTCGGTTTTCCCTGCATGACCGTCGGTTTGTTTTTGGGATTCGTTCTGGTGCAGGAAACCTCGCTTGGCGCTTCCTATTTTCTCGATCCCAACATCCTCGCTTCCTTCGCCATGTGGGTCGTCTACGTCACGCTCCTTCTTCTCCGTCGAGGAATTGGTCTGCGCGGTCGAAAGGCCGCCTATGTCTCCGGCGCGGCGCTGGTGGTCATGATGGCCGTCTGGGCCGCCAATTTCTTCAGCCAGGTGCACAGGTTCGGTCCCCAATGACGCTCGCGCTCATCGGCGTGAACCACAAAACGGCGCCCATCGCGCTGCGCGAGAAGATCGCCATCGGTCGCGACGAGCTCGCCGAGACCACGCGCGCTCTCGCTGCCACGCAGGGAGTCACCGAGTGCATGATTGTCTCTACCTGCAACCGCGTGGAGCTTCTGACATCCGTTGAGGGTGAAAGCGTCGCCGTAAAAGAGTTTCTCTCGCGCCACTTCGGCATCGATGCCACTGTGCTCGCGCCTCATCTCTACGAGTACCACGACAAGGAAGCCGTCAGCCATCTCTTCCGCATGGCCGCCAGCCTGGATTCTATGGTCGTCGGCGAGCCGCAGATTCTAGGCCAGGTCAAAGAGGCCTTCGCCGTGGCGCGCGCCGCGGGAACCGTTTCCGGCCAACTCGAGCACCTGCTGCAGAGTGCCTTCGCCGCCGCCAAAAAGGCGCGCAGCGAAACCGGCATTGGCTCGAACTCCGTCTCCATCGCGTCTGTGGCCGTCGATCTCGCCCGCAAAATCTTCGGCTCGCTCGAAGGGCGCACCGTCTTCCTCGTTGGCGCGGGCAAGATGAGCGAAATCGCCGCGCGTCACCTCGTGCAGCAGGGCGCAGGAGCCATTCTGGTCAGCAACCGCACCGTCGAGCGCGCCCGCCGCATGGCCGAAGAGTTTCAGGGCGCGGTGGTCCCCGAGGTCATCGACTTCGGCCAGCTCTACGAAGCTGCCAGCCGCGCCGACATTGTCATCAGCTCCACCGGCGCGCCGCATTTCATCTTCCGCCCCGAGCACGCGCAGGCATTTCTCCACAAGCGCCGCAACCGGCCCATGTTCTTCATCGACATTGCCGTCCCTCGCGACGTCGACCCGCTGATGAACAAGCTCGACGGAATCTTCGTCTACGACATCGACGATCTTCAGCAGGTGGCCGCCGCGCACATGGAGGAGCGCAGCCGCCAGGCCATCGACGCCGAAGCGCTCATCGCGGCGGAAGTTGACCGTTTCCACCAGCGCCAGCGCACGGTTAACGCCGCCCCGGCAATTGTCGCCCTGCAGAAGAAGGCCGAAGAGATTCGCATCGCCGAGATTGAGCGTCTTCACAGCCGCCTCGGAGTGCTCACCGCGGAGCAACTTGCAGCCGTCGAAGCGCTCACGCGTGGCCTCGTGAATAAGTTCCTCCACTCGCCCATGCAGGCGCTCAAGCAGGCGGCTCGCGAGGGCGATTCGGCGAAGCTTGACGCACTCTGCGAGGAGTGGTCGGTCTCGCCCGCCGCGGCGGCTGAAGCTCCGGCGACCGGATCAAGCCAGGCCTCGCCGGCCGGTCCGATCGAACCGCCGCGCACCGATGCCGATTCGGCGCCGGGTCCGGAAGCCGGTGAAAGCAGGAAAGTGGTCAACGTGCGCGTCTTTGAAGGCGGCGCGGAGGCGCGCCGATGAAGCTGCGCATCGGCAGCCGCGGATCGCAGCTAGCGCTGTGGCAGGCCAATCACATTGCAGAATTGCTGCGCGGCCAGGGTCACGAAGTCGAAATCGAAATCATTAAAACCACCGGCGACCGCCTGCAGGAAGGCCCCTTTGCCGAGGTCGGCTCCAAGGGCATGTTCACCAAAGAGATTGAGGAGGCGCTCGCTGCAAGCCACATCGATCTCGCCGTGCACTCGCTCAAGGATCTGCCCACCGAGCTGCCTTCGGGCTTCGCACTCGCGGCTACGCCGCCCAGAGTGGACCCGCGCGACGTGTTCGTGTCCGTCAAGTATTCGAGCCTCGCCGAGCTACCGCGAAACGCGCGCGTGGGCACCAGCAGCGAGCGGCGCCGCGCGCAATTGAAGGCGCTGCGCAGCGACGTTGAGGCCGTCGAATTTCGCGGCAACGTCGACACGCGCCTGCGCAAGCTGGCCGAAGGCCAGGTCGATGCGATTCTGCTCGCCGCCGCCGGTCTCGACCGTCTCGGCAAAACCGATTGGGTCCGCGAGCGCCTCGATCCCAAGGATTTTTGCCCGGCCGCGGGCCAGGGTGCGCTGGGTATTGAGATTCGCAAGGCCGATGTGGAGGCGCTTGCCGCGGTGGCCTTCCTCGACCACGCCGATACGCGCTTTGCGGTCACTGCCGAGCGCTCGGCTCTGGCCGCTCTCGGCGGCGGCTGCCAGGTGCCCATCGGGATTTATTGCCGCCCTTCATTTGCTGAGAGCGCTTCCAGCGGCCCGTGGTACGAAATCTTTGGTGTCGTCGCTTCGCCGCAAACGGGAAAAATCATTCGCGCGCACCTTCATGCGCCGCGCGAGAAGACCGATCCCGTTTCGTTGGGACGCGAGGTCGCCGAAGTGCTCATGGTACAGGGAGCCGGACCGTTGCTTGCGGCCGGCGGCAACGCAACCGGCGGAGCCGCCTAATGACCGCGCTACCGCTCGCGGGTCGGCGCGTCCTCGTGACGCGCGCTGCGCACCAGGCCGGCAAGCTCAGCGAAGGATTGCGTGCCCTCGGCGCCGAGCCGGTCGAGGTCCCGGCCATCAAGATTCAGCCGCCGCAGGACTTCGCGCCACTCGACCGCGCCCTGCGCTCGCTCGGTTCCTACGATTGGCTCATCCTCACCAGCGCCAACGCCGTGCGGGCGCTCGCAGACCGCGCCGTGACGCTTGGACTACGCTTATCCTCGGCAGCCCGCCTCAACGTGGCCGCAGTGGGCGAAGCCACAGCTGCAGCAGCGCGTCAGGCGGGCTTGTCGGTTGCGCTCGTGCCGGAGACGTACGTCGCAGAGAGCCTCGTTGACAGTCTCCTTCGCCAGGGGCACGAAGTGTCAGGGCACGACTTTAGTCGTGCCGTAGAGCCGCAAAAATCACCGGGGGCTTTAGCCCCTGCGGGCAGCTTCCGTGGTCAGCGATTCCTCATTGCCTGCGCCGCCGTCGCCCGCGACGTAATTCCCGACGCCCTTCGCACCGCCGGCGCGAACGTCGACGTCGTTGACGCCTATCGCAACGCGATGCCCGACTCCGCGCCGCAACTCCTGCGCCGGGCGCTCGAGAAGGGAATCGACGCCGTAACCTTCACCAGTTCATCCAGCGTGACGCATCTCGCCGACGCCGCCCGCGCCGCCGGAATCGCGTTCCCCTTCGCCGGCGTCGCGGCCATTTCAATTGGGCCCATCACCAGCAAGACCCTGCGCGACCTCGGTTGGGAACCCGCAACCGAAGCGAGCCCGTCCGACGTTTCCGGTCTTCTTCAGGCACTCGCCCGCGCGCTGCGCGGATCGCGCTGACTCCGCCAACTCGCCAACTTGCGAACTCGCCAACCCGCCAAGCCTCTAACGCCCCGCTCACTCCGCCAGTCTCGCTAACTCCGCCAGGTCTTATCCTTCGACCGGCACAGCGGCTCCAGGTTGCACTCGTGGCACTTTGGCTTGCGCGCGCCGCACACCTGCCGCCCGTGCTGGATGATCTGGTGCGAGAAGCCAATCCATCGCTGGCGCGGCAGAACCTGCATCAGCTCCTGCTCCACCTTCTCCGGCGTGTCGCCTTTAGCCAGTTCGAGCCGGCGCGATATACGGAAGACGTGCGTATCGACCACCACGCCCTCAGCCTTGCCAAAGCACACGCCGAGAACCACGTTGGCCGTCTTGCGCGCCGCTCCGGGAATCGTGATCAGCTCGGCGAGCGTCTGCGGAACCTCGCCGTTGAAGTCCGCGATGATCTTGCGCGCCGCGCCCTGGATCGATTTCGCCTTGTTGCGGAAGAAGCCCGTGGTCTTGATCAGCCCCTCAAGCTCCGGCAACGTCGCCTTGGCCATCGCAGCCGGAGTAGTGAAGCGCCGGAACAATTCGGGCGTGACCATGTTCACGCGCACGTCGGTGCACTGCGCCGACAGGATCGTCGCCACCAGCAACTTCCACGCTGATCGATGATCGAGCGCGCACACCGCGTTCGGATACGCCTCATCGAGGCCCTTGAGGATCGCGTCGGCTCGTTCCTTCGCAAGCGCCCCACGTAGCGTTGGCTTCGCAGAGGGGCTTTTCGCGGATTTTCTGGGAGATGCTTTTTTCGTTGGCTTCTTCGTGGGCATGATTGCGAGTGTAAACTCTCCAGCGGGCAGAACTGACCAGCTGGCTTAGAGACTGCCCGCGAGCCAGTCGCCCAGCTTCTCCACCGGCAGCCGCACTCCGATGAAGAACTGCCCGAACAGCGCGTACACCGCGCTCACTTCATCGAAGCGCATCTCGTAGATCAGCTTCTTGAAGACCACGGGATCGTCGGCGAAAAGGTCCACGCCCCACTCCCAATCGTCCATTCCGATCGAGCCCGAGATGATCTGCTTCACCTGCTCGGCGTATCGTCGCCCGATCATTCCGTGCTCGTGCATCATGCGCTGGCGCTCGGCAAAGGGCACGGTGTACCAGTTCACCTGCTCGCCGCGTTTGCGGTCCATGGGATAAAAGCAGAGATACTTTGCGTCAGGAACCGTCGGGAACAGCCGCGGCTTCATCGCTTCCGACGCGCGCTCGAGCGACGCGGCAATCTCGGCGTTCCACTCCGCCGAAAACGCCTCGAATCCCTTGGCCGACGCCGCTTCGTAGGTCTTGCGGCTCGACTCGTACAGTCCCAGCTCGACAACGGAAACGTAAGAATGGCGCCGCTCGAGAAAGTCGTAGAGCGGCGTCTGCGCGAGCGCGAGCTCAACCTGATTCAGCTCCTCCAGCGAGTCGCGGAAGTGGATGAGCATCAAATCGCCCTTGTGCCCGAGTTGCGAATAAAGCGCTGAACGAACAGCCGAGTTCGCGTCTTTGCGCTCGAGTGTCTTCAGCGTCGCGACCGCATCGGCGATGACCTTCGCGCATTTGCCGTCCGCGCCGCTTTTACGTTCGCCGTCCGCGAAAGACCGCCACGCCTTCCAGTCGAAGCGGAAGAACTGGTGCAGCACACTGGAGCCCTCAAGCGTCAGCGGAACGGGCGGATGCGTCAGCGGAGAATCGGTCACTTAACCTCCCTCGAACACATTTCATCCTAACAAATGAGATTTGCAGACGTGTGCAGCCCGATTGTCACCGCCAAAACCAACCAAAACTTAAAAGCGCGTAAGCGCCACCTATATACTGAGAAGGCTCATGAGTGAAAGAATCCTGGCCCTGCTGGTGGAGTTCGTGACCCGTGTGATCAGCGCCGGGGGCTACGCAGGCATCGCTGCACTGATGGCCATCAACTCGGCTGGAATTCCGCTCCCCTCCGAGATCATCATGCCGTTCTCCGGCTATCTCGTTTATCTGGGGCGCTTCAATCTGTTCATGGTAGCGGCCATCGGAATGGTGGGCTGCAACGTAGGTTCGGCCATCGGCTATTCGATCGGAGCCAAAGGCGGGCGTCCATTCGTGGAGCGCTACGGCAAATGGGTCCTGATGAGCCATCGCGATCTGGACCGCATGGGCTTTTTTTTTGCAAAGTACGGCTCGATCGCAGTTTTGCTGGCGCGCATGATGCCCGTGGTGCAGACGTTCATCTCCATCCCGGCTGGAATCGCAAAGATGCCGCGCCTGCGCTTTCACATCTACACATCGATCGGCTCGTCGGCCTGGTACATTTGCCTGGCCTATGCGGGCATGAAGCTTGGAGAGAAATGGCACACCGATCCGCGCCTCGAGCAGGTGTTTCATCGCTTTCATCTCGCCGTGGAGATTGCGCTCCTGGCCGGGATCGTTTGGTTTGTCTGGTCGCATCTGAACCGCGGAAGACAGGCGGATGCGGCGTGAGCAAGCTGGAAGGGCTAGCGGAGCGAGCAGCGCGGCGGGGTTTTGTGGCGCGTTTGATTAAACAGTGAAATTGATTTCGAAATTATCAGCAAAGGAAGGTTAGGAAAAGCAATGGCGACGAAGAAAACAGGCGGTCAGAGAACTGGGGTCCCCGCGGACAGGCCTTTGTCCGGGGGGCGGAAGACCGCTGCAATGATGATTGAGCCCGCGAAGGGCAAGTTGGGCGTCATGGTGGTTGGCATGGGTGCGGTGGCCACCACAATGATTGCCGGCGTTGAAGCCGTTCGACGTGGACTGGCCAAGCCGATCGGGTCGCTCACACAGATGGGCACGATCCGGCTGGGCAAGAGGACCGATAACCACTCACCACTGATCAAGGATTTTGTTCCCCTCGCGGATTTGAAAGACATTGTCTTCACCGGCTGGGACATCTTTGAAGACAACGTGTACGAGGCGGCCGCGCACGCAGCGGTCCTTGACCCCGACACGCTCAAGAAGCTGAAGCCGTATCTGTCCAAGATCAAGCCGATGCCCGCGGTCTTCGATCGCTACTACGTCAAGCGCCTGGATGGCACGCACGTGAAGAAGGGCAAGAGCAAGCGCGATCTGGCCGAGCAATTGCGGGCCGATATTCGCACCTTCAAAAAGACCGTGGACCGCGTGGTGATGATCTGGTGCGGGTCGACGGAGATCTTCCTGAAGCCGGCGGCCGTGCATCAGTCGATTGCGGCCTTCGAAAAGGGCCTTGAGAAGAACGATCCCGGCATTGCGCCTTCGCAGATCTACGCGTACGCGGCGCTGAAGGAGGGCGTGCCTTTTGCCAACGGCGCGCCGAACCTGACCGTCGACGTTCCGGCGATGATCGAGCTCTCCAAGCAGAATGCCGCGCCCATCTGCGGCAAGGACTTCAAAACCGGCCAGACCTTCATGAAGACCGTGCTGGCGCCGGCCTTCAAGGCGCGCATGATCGGCGTGAAGGGCTGGTTCTCGACCAACATCCTCGGCAATCGCGACGGGGAAGTGCTCGACGAGCCGCATTCCTTCAAGACCAAGGAAGAGTCGAAGCTGGGCTCGCTCGAATACATCTTTCAGCCCGAGCTATACCCGGATCTGTACAGCGACATCTACCACAAAATCCGGATCAACTACTATCCGCCGCGAGGCGATGAGAAAGAGGCCTGGGATAACATTGACATCTTCGGTTGGCTCGGCTATCCCATGCAACTGAAGGTGAACTTCCTGTGCCGCGACTCAATTTTGGCCGCGCCGATCGCTCTGGACTTGGTGCTCTTCCTGGATTTGGCCAAGCGCACGCCCGAGCTCCGCTCCATCGGCATTCAGGAATGGCTGAGCTTCTACCTCAAATCGCCGCAGACGGCCAAGGGGCTGTACCCGGAGCACGATCTCTTCATCCAGTCGATGAAACTCAAGAACACGCTGCGCCACATCATGGGCGCGGACCTGATCACGCACCTGGGGCTTGAGTACTACGACTGAGCCGCAGCCGCTTTCACCACCTGCAGGGCCGCTTCGGCGGCCCCAAGAGCCTCGCGGCCGCGCGATGTCGTAATCTGAACTCACGATGAAAGATTCCGCGGTATTGCTCATCGACTGCCCCGACCGCAAGGGGCTGGTGGCGCGTGTGTCGGGGCTGCTCTATGAGCGCGGCGCCAACATTCTCCACGCCGACCAGCACATCGACCACGAACTGGGCCTCTTCTTCATGCGCGTGGAGTGGGAGCTGAACGGCTTCGATCTTGAGAGCTTCAAAGCGGCGTTCGCGCCTATGGCGGACGAGCTCGGCATGACATGGAAGCTGACGTCGAGCGAACGCCTGCCACGCGTAGCTCTGTTCTGCTCGCAACATCTGCACTGCATGGCTGATCTGTTGCATCGCTGGCGTACATGCGAGCTGGTCTGCGAGATTCCGGTCATCGTCTCCAATCACCGCGCGGCTGAAAAGCTTGCGGCCTTCTACGGCGTGCAGTTCGAGTACATGCCGGTGACGGCGGAAACGCGGGCGGAGGTTGAAGCGCGGCAACTCGAGCTTCTGGCGCGGCACGAGATCGAGTTGGTGGTGTTGGCGCGGTACATGCAGATTCTGTCGCCGCAGTTCGTGGCGCACTATCCGGCGGCCATCATCAATGTGCACCACTCCTTCCTGCCGGCGTTCACCGGAGCGCGGCCCTATCACGCGGCCCACGCACGCGGGGTCAAGCTGATCGGAGCCACCAGCCACTACGTCACCGAAGTGCTCGACGACGGGCCGATTATCGAGCAGGATGTGGCGCGCATCAGCCACCGCGACCAGGTAGAGGACCTCGTGGCCCGGGGCCGCGATCTGGAGCGGATGGTGCTGTCGCGGGCAGTGCGCTGGCACCTGGACCGGCGAATCCTCTGTTACGGGAATAAAACGGTCGTGTTTGATTAGGACAGAGTAGAGCGTAGGAAGCAGGGATCTGGAGAGGGCGTGGCGGGAAGCGAGGTCG
Organism: uncultured Acidobacteriaceae bacterium; assembly: GCA_963832805.1. Lineage (GTDB taxonomy): Bacteria > Acidobacteriota > Terriglobia > Terriglobales > Acidobacteriaceae > Telmatobacter. The sequence continues at coordinate 52,398 of CAWHVN010000015.1, forward strand.
TATGAGCGAATCGGCTGATGCTGTTGCGCAAGCATTTGTGCGCGCCATCAACCGGCAGGATGTGATCGCGCTGGCCGAGCTGATGACGGAGGAGCATCGGTTTGTCGACTCGCTGGGCAGGGTTGTCGAGGGCCGGGATCGCATGCTGGCGGGTTGGAAGAGCTACTTCGGCATGGTCCCGGACTACACCATCGCCGTGGAAGAGGCCTACTGCGATGGGCCGGTTGTGGTGATGCTTGGCAAGGCGCAGGGTACCTATGCAGTGGACGGTCGGACCGCGGCCGAGAATCGCTGGGAGACGCCAGCCGCATTTCGAGCCTTTGTGGAAGAGGGCAGAGTGGCGGAGTGGCGAGTCTATGCCGACAATGAGCCGATCCGGCAGGCAATGGCGCGACAAGGGCGGCATTCGTAACCCGTAAGAGGTCAAGAATCTTAACGTTACAGAGAGAAGTGGAAGCGAGTCCCAGGAGGGACTTGCCTTTGGGGTCAAGGCTGGTGTAATTTACTAACCAGTTAGTTAATTATGACAGCACACCCCACAACCGAAGCCCAAGCCGAGCGTTCGGCCGAGACGCGGGGCCGGATCCTGGACGCCGCCCTGAGCGAATTTGCCGCCAATGGACTGGCGGGAGCGCGGACGGAACAAATCGCTGCCGCCGCAGGCGTGAACAAGGCGCTGATCTACTACTACTTCGAGAGCAAGGAGAAGTTGTATTCCGCGGCGCTTGAGATGGTGTCGGCACGGGTGCGCGACCGCTCGATGGCAGTCTTTCTGCGCGATGCCAGCCCGGGTGAGCGGCTGTTGCGCGCTGCGTTGGATCACTTTGACCGCATTCTGACGCAGCGTGAATTCCAGAGCCTCATGCAGCAGGAGATGATGCGCCTGCACAAGGGTGAGGAAGGCGAGCTTCCCATCCTGGTCAAGCGCGTCTTCGCGCCGCTGCACGCGATGTTTCAGTCCCTCGTGCGCGAGGGCATTGCTTCGGGCGAATTGATTCAGGCGGACTGGTTCCAAATGGTGTTGGCCGCTCTGGGAGGGAATGTTTTCTATTTCCTGAGCGCGCCGATTTGGCGTCAAGTGCTGGCCTTCGAGCCCTTCGACGAAGAAGAATTACGGGCGCGCAGAGTGGCGCTGGTGGAGTTTCTTGGCAATGCGGTCTTTCAGGATCGCAAGCATGGCGCCGAGGTGGCAACGAAGATTCTGGAAGATACGCCGATGCCGGAATGCGCCAATTTCAAGGGATTTGAGGTGAAAGCCAAGTGAACGCGCGGAATCGAGTTTTTCTTTTATTGGGGCTGTTGCTGCTGGGGTCTCTGATCTGGTATCTGGTCACGACGCAGCACACTGGCGATCTGCAACTCATCGGAACCGTGGATGCGAACGAAGTTGTCGTCAGCTCGAAGATCATGGGCCGCATCCAGACGCTGACAGTCGAAGAGGGGCAGGATGTGAAGGCCGGCGAGCTGATCGCCAGGATCGAGAGCGACGATTTGCAGGCGGCGTTGAAGGCCGCGGAGGCAACTGCCGCGAGCGGCCAGTGGAAGCTGAGTGGAGCGATGGAGACGGAGCGCCAGAACCACGGTGAGACTTCAAGCGCCACGGTGAGCGCGGAGGCGCAGGTGAGGGCGGCGCAGGCAACACTGGCGCAGGCCCAGGCAAACTTCGCGCACCAGCAGGCCGACACCACCAGGACCGTGGCGCTCGCCCAGCAGGGAATCATGAGCACTCAGGCGCGCGACGAGGCGGTAACGAGTCTGCAGGCTGCGCAGGCGGCGGTCAATACGGCCAAGAGCAACCTGGCTGCGGCGGAAGCGGATCTAAGCCAGGCGCGCGCCCATGAGCTTCTGACGAAGGTTTCCGCGCGCACAGTCGATCAAACCCGCGCCGATGCAGCGAGCGCACGCGCGCTGGCCCAGGAAGCCAAAGTGGAGGAGAGCTACGCGCAGGTGGTTTCGCCCATTGATGGAAAGGTGGACGTGTGGGCTGCACGGCAGGGCGAAGTTGTGGCCGCGGGAGCGCCGATCGTGACCATCATGGACCTGACGCAGACCTGGGTGTACGCTCCACTGCCGGAGACGCAGGCTGACAGCGTGCAACTCGGCGATTCACTGCGCGTGGTGATGCCGAGCGGCGAGACGTTGTACGGCAAGGTCATCGCCAAAGCTGCCGAAGGCGACTTTGCCACCCAGCGCGACGTGAGCGGATTGAAGCGCGACATCAAGACCATCCAGTTAAAGCTGCTGATCCCCAATCCCGGCGAGAAGTATGTGCCCGGCATGACGGCCGAGGTCTATGTCCCCAAGGCAAAGCTGGTGAAGCAGTGAGCGGGGCGACAATTGGAAGCCCGCCAATCAACGGCATCAGCGGCCCGCGGCCCACTGCCATGGAGGTGCAGCACATCTTCAAACGCTACGGTGACTTTGAAGCGGTGAAGGATGTGAGTTTCAGCGTAGCCGAGGGCGAGATCTTCGGTCTGCTGGGGCCAAACGGAGCCGGAAAGAGCACGTTGATCCGCATGATGACCACGCTGATTCCGGTGACCGCGGGAAAAGCGATCGTAGCAGGCCACGACGTGGCGAAGGATCCGGATGACGTTCGCCGGGTGATCGGGGTCATCCCGCAGGCGCTGACCAGCGACCAGGACCTGACCGTCGAGGAGAACCTCAGTATCTACGCCAAGCTCTACAGCGTCCCGCGCGCGGAGCGCGAGACGAATATCGCCGAGGTGCTGGAGGCCGTGGACCTGACCAAGTGGCGCGACGCGCAGACCAAGACGCTTTCAGGCGGCATGAGGCGGCGGCTGGAGATCGCGCGCGGGCTGGTGCACAATCCAAGCATTTTTTTTCTCGACGAGCCCACGACGGGTCTCGATCCCGTTTCGCGCATCGCAGTGTGGGAGATGCTGAACAAGCTGAAGAGCTCGCGCAATCTGACCATGCTGCTGACGACGCACTACATGGAAGAGGCTGACAAGCTGTGCGACCGCATTGCCATTGTAGACCACGGCAAGTTGATGGCTCTGGGGACGCCCGTCGAGCTGAAAAACAGTGTGGCCGGCGCCAATGTGGTGGAGGCGCACTTCGACCGCGAGGATGAAGAGTGGCAGGGACGCCTCGAGAAGCTCGAAGGCGTGACCAGCGTACAGCCCGAAGGCTCGGGATTCTATCGCGTGATCACGACATCGGGATCGAAAACGACGATGCAACTGGTGGAAATGGCAGCGAGCCTGGGCGAAACGCTGACGTCGCTGAGCGTGCAGAACACCACGCTGGACGACGTTTTTGTCCACTACACGGGCCGCCAACTGCGCGATGAACAGGTCAAGCCGGTGTTCACTTTGCCGCCGCGGCCGGGAGCGCGCCCATGAACCGGATGTTCGCCATTATCGAGCGCGAGATGCGCAAGTTCTTTCGCTCGCCCACGCTGATGATCATGTCGCTGATGATGCCGATTCTGCAGTTGGTCATTTTGGGCAACGCATTCGGCGGGAAGATTGTGGGCACGCACGTGGCGGTGGTGGACCACGACCACGGGCCGCAGGCAGTCAAGGTGCGCGAGGCCTTCGACGCCATCGCCGTGAATATCAAGACCTTCACCACCATCGAGTACAACAACGAAGTGCAGGCGCGCGAAGACGTGCGCACGGGCAAGATTGACGCCGCCGTGATCATTCCCGAGCAGTACTCGCGGCGGGTGTACGCGCAGGACGCACCCAAGCTGGGCTTCGTCGTGGACAACTCCGACTTGTTTACCTCGTCGAGCCTTGAGGCGGAAATGCAGTCGCTGGTCAACGCCATGAACGTGCCGCAGGTTCAGGACCGGCTGGCCAAGCAAATCGCGCTCGAGGTGGTGGAGCTCTATCCGTATGTGAATTACCTTAAGTTTCTTCTCCCCCTCACCATCGCCCTGGCCATGTATATCTCGGTCATGATTGGCGGCGGCATGTTATACATCGACGACAAGGCGCGCGGCGTGCACGAGGGCTATCTTGTAACTCCCATTACCAAGTTCGAGCTGGTCTTCGGCATGAACATCGCCGGCGCCATGAAGGCCGTGCTGGCCGGCATCTCCCTCACCGCAATCGGATCGCTCATGGCCGGTCTCGGCGTCATCTTTCATCCCGAGGCCCTGGCAGAGCTTCTTTGCCTCATCGTCGCAGCCTCCATTGCCTTCAACGGCATGATGTTTCTCCTCATGGTTCGCGTCGACGATCCGCTGGTTCCCCGCGCCATGTTCGGAGTTCTCAACACCCTTCTCCTCTATCCCTCGGGAGGCATGTATCCCATCGCCGCATTTCCGCGCTGGCTTCAAGCCATCTCTGTCATCGATCCCTTCACCTACTGCGTCCACGGCTTCAAAGCCGTGCTTCTCAAAGACGGCGGCTTTGTAGCCATTCAATACGATCTGCTGTTCTTGTTTGCCTTCGGCATCGGCACGCTGCTGATCGCCACGCCGCTGTTCAAGCGCACGCTCTAAGCAATCTTGGGCTGGTTTGCGGCGTCGATCAAAGGGGCTCGGGCCTTCGACGCGATGTCAGGCCGTCGGATCATCTGCTAGCATGGTCACGCCGCGCTGCGGATTTGCCAATGTTCATGCGCCTTCTACCGGCCCTGGCACTGCTGGCTCTGCCAACTGTGTCCGGCGCCCAGTTTGACACCTCGCCGCCCGTTCAGGTCTTTGGAGGCTTTACCTATCTTTCGAATTCGTTCAATGGAACTCCGGGAGCGCGGCAACTGGTGACGGGTTGGGATGCTGCTGCTACATTTCCCTGGTTCCACCGGCTGCGCTTTGTCGTGGACGTGTCCGGATACCGGGGGACGAATCTAGGCGCTTCGCAAAACGTCGTTTTCATCCTAGCCGGAGGACAGTACGAGCGGCGATTTGGCCGCGAAGGCCTGTTCGTGAAGGCGCTCACAGGGGACGGGAGATTGAATCAGCACTGGGGCGCGAATGGTGCGCTCGGCGGCAATGCATCCTTCACGACGTTCCTTGGCGGCGGCCTCGATACGCCCTTGTCGCGCAGATTCAATTTTCGTGTCGAAGGTGGATTTCAGCACTCGGACTTCGCCCTTCTCCAAAGCGCGGCGGATCCTGTCCCGTATCGCATTCCCGGGCTTCCCAACTATTTCGGACGAATGTCGGCTGGGTTGACGTGGACACCCGTTGCCGGACCTCCTTACGAGCGAACCAACTCCGAAGGCCAGAAGGCGTCACGCGCGCCGGTTGATAGTGAGTTGGTTTTCGAGGGCCTCGGCTCATTTGGCCACTACCATGTTTTTGCTTTCACCTGGTGGAGCTATCTGCACTTGGGTGGGCTTGAATACGACCGTCACTCCTGGGGGAAATTTATCGGCGCACGCATGGACTATGTAGCTGAGATTCTGCCCATCGTAATTCTGAAGCAGCCGGCCCACACGGACTCTTTTGGAGATCAGCTGGCTCCTGGATTTGTGACCGTTGAAGGCCTGGGCATTTCGCCGGCCGGGTTGCGCATGATGTGGCGCGATGGAAAAAAGTGGAAACCATACTACCTCATTAAAGGAGGCGTGATCGGGTTTACGCAAAAGGCGCTCTCCGTCGATGGTTCCTACGAGAACTTCAGCCTGCAGCAGAGCGCCGGCATTCAGTTCACGCTCAACGGGCGGTGGGATCTGCGCGTCGCGGTGGGTGACTTTCATTTCTCGAATGCGTTTGTTGTGCCGTCAAACCCAGGAATTGACGAGATGAATTTGAACGCTGGCCTGAGCTATCACTTTGGGAAGCGCCAGGCCGGCGACTAAAATCCGCCAAAGGACTCTAAAGCGTCACTCGAGTGCGGCGAGACGCGGCCCAATCCTGCCAAAGCGTTTCCCAGTTCCACAACACAGAGGTCACTTTGCCCGGCAGCGGGAATCCGAGCTGATGGGCGAGCATACACACCTGACCGCGATGGTGGGCTTCGTGGGAAATCATGTAGCAGAGCATCTCCGGCCCGGCCGGCCAGGGCCGCGCCCAGCCGTCTCTACGAAACTCTTTGACGCGGCCCGCGCGATCTCCCAGCGCCTCGGCGAGCATCTCCGCGCAGCAAGCGGCGCTCTCCGCCAATTCAGCGCGGGCCTGCTGAGGCGTGCAGTGCGCGCGGTTGAGTTGTCGTGGAACCTTAAGGTGCGGAGCTGTAAGCCTGATCCACTTAGAGCGCACGTTGTGCATGTGCGTGAAGATGGCCGCAATGGTGCGGACCTTGCCGGGCGGCTGGGCTCTCCAGGCGGAAGGATGAAGATGTTCGATGAGAATCTGATTCATGCGATCGTTTACGCAAAAGCTCTGGACTGCAGCCTGGCCGAGTTGCGTGTGAAACTGGCGTTGGCGGGTGGTCACGGGTCGTTACTCCTTGATCCATCGTAGTTCCGTCCGCCCGGCAACGAGATCTGGCCTTGCAGCAGAGTGGTACATCCGCGAGCGGCCAGGAGCTTATTGTGCCGGCGGCGGGGTCGCTGGAGGCGCGGCGTCTGCCGGAGGCGTTGAGCTCGCCGGCGGAGTTGTGTTTGTATCCGTCTGCTTGGTGAACTCGAACGAGCAGGGGCGCCCAAGAATGCCCGCGCCTTCGTCGCGCTTGCCGGTGCCCGACGTGTCAGTGAATTTCGCTTCGATGGTGTAGTCGTATTTGTTGCCTTTGAGCTGGGTCACAAGGCCCGCTTTCCCCGCCTGTACCGTACCCTTGGCATGGAGCTTCGCAGAGCCGTCGGCTCCAATCGGCCCGTCGATCACGAGGTAGCCCGGCCCTCCCTCCTCGCCGTGCTGGCCGTGGAAGTTGCCGTTGGCAATCGTGCTGACGAATGTCCACGTGTAGGCAGGCATGTGGGTACTCGCCTCGCAGGACATGTTCGTGGTCCAACGGCCGTCGAAGCGGCCGCCTACTGCCTGGGCCAGCAGCGGCATGGGCACGCAGCCCGCGACAAGACACAGTGCTTTCCTAATTCTCATGGATGACCTCCAGTGAAAGCAGGATAAGACGACTGGAGGAGTGTTGGGCAAGAACTTTCTTGTGAAATTCGATTTCTTCTGCCCGGAGTCGCGATGGTCGCCCGGTTTTCCGCGCGGCTTTCTATCTTCCCAGAATCTGCTCGTAATAGCGAACATATTGCGGGACGACGAGGTCGGCGCAGAAGCGCTTCTGTGCGGTTTTGCGGGCGGCTTCGCGCATGGCGTGGAGCCGGGACGGATCGTTCAGGAGGCTCAGGGCGCCGGCGGCCATGGCGTCTACGTCGCCCACGGGGAAGAGCAAGCCGGTGACGCCGTCGTCGATCAGCTCGGGGACACCGCCCACGCGCGTGGCAATCGACGGAACCTTGCAGGCCATGGCTTCGAGGGCGGCAAGGCCAAAGGACTCGAGTTCGCTGGGCATCACCAGGAGATCGGCCAAAGCGAGCAATTCGCTGACGCGCTCCTGCTTGCCGAGGAAGTGGATGCGGGAGTGAATGCCGAGGTCGTGAGCAAGCCACTCCGCGGAGGAGCGGTCGGGGCCATCGCCGATGAGGATGAGTTGCGCGGGGCGCTCGCGAGCAATCAGGGCGAAGATCTTCACGACATCGGTGACGCGCTTGACCGGCCTGAAGTTGGAAAGGTGCACAATGAGCGGCTCATCGGGCGCGGCGTAGTGGGCTCGGCAGCGTGCGCGCGTCGCTTCGTCTTTGATGGGCGTGTAGACGTCGCAGTTGACGAAGTTGGTGATGGTCTCAATGGGGCGAGTCACGTCGAAGTCGGCGATGGTTTTGTCGCGGAGGTAGTTGGAGATGCTCGTGACGCCGTCGCTCTCCTGGATGGCGTGGCGGGTAATGGGCAGATAGCTGCGATCGAGGCCGACGAGCGTGATATCGGTGCCGTGAAGGGTGGTGACGAAGGGCAGGCGGCGGCCGCGCGTGGCCAGCATCTGCCGTGCGAGGAGCGCCGAGACCGAGTGGGGAATGGCGTAGTGAACATGAAGCAGGTCGAGCGAGTAATACTCGGCCACCTCTGCCATGCGCGACGCGAGCGCCAGATCGTACGGGGGAAACTCGAAGAGCGGGTAGCTGGAGACGGGAACCTCGTGATAGAAGATGCCGTCGTCGCGCCCGTTGAGGCGGAAGGGCTGCGAGTACGAAATGAAGTGGACCTCGTGACCGAGGGTGGAGAGTTCAATACCCAGCTCCGTGGCGACGACGCCCGATCCGCCGTAGGTGGGATAACAGGTAATCCCGATGCGCATGGTGCCTTCTTAAGTTTCGATTTGCCGCTACGTCTTGGACGCGCGGGAGTGGATGGAGGATGCAGAGAGTCGGCGAGCCCACAAGCTGGCAGCGCTCGTGCACCCTTAGCCGGTCGAGGGCTCATGAGGTTCGAGCCCGGCAAACGACCTGAGTTCAAGGTCTGGGAACTCTTTGAGGGCGATGAGAGCGGAACGCTCGATGTCGCGCGAGGCGCGAAGGCGAGTGCGGATGCGCTCGAGGTCCGAATCGTTGTAGCCAGGATGAGTGACCAGTTCCCAAGTGCCAGAGGGCAGACTTTTGAGCAGGGAACGCAAAGTGTCGGCATCGAGGACGCCGGTGCCTGCTACGGCGATGGTGCCGCTGGTGGTTGCAAATCCTTCTTCGTCGAGGATGCGGCGGCAAACAGGCTCGAGCCAGCGCAAGGCGCCGACCTCGGCTAGCCGCAGCCACGGAGCGCCATCCGTGGCGCGAATAGCCCATTCCGGCTCGAAGGGATTGCGGATTGCGCGGATTCTGCAAGCGCGCGCAGCGCGAAGGACTGGGCGCAGGACAGCAGGAAGAATGTGCGTATGCTTGTGCGTGTCAATGTGGGTCAGGCGGACGCCTTTGTTCTGGAGGGATTCGATTTGCGCGGCGGCCTCGGCTTCGATTTCGGCGGGGCGGATGCGGCCTGTGAAGAGACGCAACAGAAACGCGGCGAGCGAGGAAGGAAAGTGGCCGGTGCGTGGATCGAGGAGCGTGGGAATCTGATCCGCTGGGAGCACGGGTTCGCCATCGACAAGAACGACGTGGCAGCCGGCGCCGAGCGTGGGAGTTGCGCGGGCGAAATCGATGGCCTCCTCAGTCGCGCCGGCGCGCGCCATGAGCGAGGTGCTGGTGACAAGGCCAACGCCGTGCAATTCGATAATGGCTCGATTGACGCCTGCGGTCAGTCCGAAATCGTCGGCGTTCACAATGAGTTGGCCCACGGAGTGAGTTTATCAAGCGGTTGCGCGGCGCCTTCCGCATCATGAACCCGCTGTTATGATGACTGTAAGCCGCAACCTGATTGCGGCGGAGTGGGCGGTTAGCTCAGTTGGTTAGAGCGCCTGCCTTACAAGCAGGAAGTCGGGGGTTCGAGTCCCTCACTGCCCACCAGCGTTGTCCGCCAAGGCGGAGAAAGCTGCCACGCCGGAGCCCGCAGGGCGAAGGTGGGCCACTGCCGGCAAATCGCGGGCTACGGCTAGGCAGGCCAGTGCGGATTGCCTCAACAGTGCAAACACTAAGGCAGACGGTCAGTTAGCGCAAGGATTTTCCGCCATTGTTCTCCCAAATTCAGATAACCAAAATATGAGGGCAGCCGGGGGCGTTTCTTGCGGGCTGCGTCGCTGTAGTTCTGCCAGTCCATCGCGATTCGAATACAATGGTCGAGGGTTTCCTGACATGCAAAGGACCAGAAAGATCGATATTGCGGACCGTGTTCTTACGATTCCCGATTTGCTTCGGTTTGCGAAGATCCTTGACGGGCAGGTGCATGAAGATCCAAAGGCGCAGTTCAAGACCATCTACGAGGTTTCCTTTGCGGACAATCTCAGCTTGGAAGGTAGCGCGGCTGAAGTGCTCACGGAAGAGGAGCTGAACCGACCAAGTCGTCCAGTGGCAATCGAGATGCGCCTTCGCAGTACTCAACTCGTCGGCGATAGGTACATCAGGATCAGCCTTAGAGCTGATAGCACGGGCTATGGGAACGGAATTGTCGTTAGCAGCGAAGACGCAGATTGGATGAATGCGAATGTCGCAGCCCTCCATGACGCAGTACAAAAAATTCAACCGCAATCGTTCTGGTGGAATAATCACAGGACGCTTTTATTGCACCTTCTGGCAATAGGCATCGGCTCGTCAATCGATCTCACGCTCGCGATAATTGTGATTCTGACACTTCGCCTCTACCCAGGTTTGGCGGATAAAGTCCGCGCAGTGACTCTTCCTGGGTGGTTGATCGCCTTCTATCGATCGCCCCTCGGAAGTTCTTGGTTCCTTCGATGGCTAATGGGCATGCCGTGGGCACCTGAGGTCAGAACTTGGATTCTTTCAGCCTGGCCAAGAATCGAATTCGATTTTGGCAGCCCCTACCTTCGCCCCGTTAACAAGCGCAACAGGATCAAAGCAGTTTGGACGCTTGTGGTGGTTCCCACATTAGTCGCGGCATTATACGACCTTTTCAGAATTGCAATTCGATAGGCGCTCAATCCCCCACCATCAATGATCTAAGTACGTCGCCATAAATAGAACGCGGTATCCGGATACGGCGTGGGCAATCACAAGAGCAGCAATCTACACTGCGGTAGAAGCGGTGCATCGAATGCAGAAAGGCTCAGAAAAAACCGTGGCCGTAGCCGGTGGCGGCGTGGCAGGCATGAGCGCCGCGTGCGCACTGGCCGAGGCTGGACTGCGCGTAAAGCTGGTGGAGCGCCGCGGCTACCTGGGTGGGCGAGCGAGTTCATACCGGCATCCGGGCGTGGACGAGGTCATCGACAACTGCCAGCACGTGCTCTTCGGCTGCTGTACGAATCTGATCGGCTTCTACCGGCGCATCGGCGTCGCGGAGCGCATCCACTGGACAAGCACGATGACCATGATCGAGCCGGGTGGACGGCGGTCGCTGCTTGGCCCGACGCAATTGGGCCCGCTCGGATTGCCCGCACCACTGCACGCGCTGCCGCGTTTATTGACGGCGAAGGCCTTCACGCGCGAGGACAAGCTGGCGCTAGCGCGCGCATTTTGGAGGCTGATGCGGCCGGTGCCTCCGGATTCGACGGAGACCCTTGGCGAGTGGCTCAAGCGCAATGGCCAGACGCAGGGCGCGATCGACCGCTTCTGGCGTCTGGTGATTGCGAGCGCGCTGAACGCAGATGTGGATGTGATCGCACTGACCTATGCGGCGAAGGTGATCCGCGAGCTGTTTCTGAACTCAGCCGAGGCAGGCAGCATGGGGATGAGCACCGTGCCGCTGAGCGAGCTTTATTCCGGCGCTGAGCAATACCTGCGCGAGCGCGGCGGCGAAGTGGTGTTCAACGCAAGCGTGGAGGGTGCGGCGTGGGACGAGGAAACGTCGCAGTGGACGGTGACAACGCGGACAGGCGAGAAAGTGGCGGACTTTTTGGTTTTGGCGCTGCCATTCGAGGCCACGGCCAAGCTGTTGCCGCGGATGCCGCCCGCGGACGGCGCCGGGAAGCTGGCCGGACAAATTGCGCGCCACGAGCGTGGGCCGATCTGCAGCGTGCATCTTTGGTTTGACCGCGAGATTACCGATCTCGACCACGCCGTGCTGCTCGACCGCGAGATTCACTGGATGTACAACAAAAGCCGGCTCCAGCCGTGGCGCAAGACGAAGGGCGGTTATCTGGAGCTGGTGGTGAGCGCGTCACACAAGTTTGCGGCGCTGAGCCGGGAAGACGCGATCGAGCTGGCGGTGCGCGAACTGGCAGAGTTTTTTCCTGCCGTCGCATCGGCGAAGTTGGAAAAGGCTGCGCTGGTGAAGGAGGTCCGCGCAACATTCACCGTGCCGCCGGGAATCGATGCGGCGCGGCCCGGATCTGCATCGCCGTGGCCGAACTGCGTGCTGGCCGGCGACTGGATTGCGACAGGGTGGCCGTCGACGATGGAGAGCGCCGCGCGAAGCGGGCATTTGGCGACGGAGGCGGTGTGCGCGGTGATTGGTGAGCCGCGAAAATTCCTGAATGCCGACTTGAGGCCGCGAGGCCTCATGCGATTTGTGAAAACAGCCACTAGCTCCTAGTTTTCAGCGCGCGCCTGCCCTCTGCGCTTGCAGATTCCGGAGCTAGCGGCTAGAAGCTAGCAGCTGGAAGCGGTCGTTCAGTGCGCCAGCAAATACACGCCAACGCAGACCAGCACGGCGGCGGCCCAGCGGTAACGGTCGACGTTCTCCTTGAGGAAGATTTTGCCGGCGACGGCGTTGGTGACTAGTGTGAGCGACGCCGAGGCCGGGGCTACGAGGCTCAGGTTGAGGTGATTGAGCGCGAAGAGCAGCGAGAAGAATGCTAGAGCGAGAAAAAAGACTCCGACAAAGAAGAGCGGACAGGTTAGGACGGCGCGAATCGCACCCTTGAGGCCTGAGCGCGCGCGAATCAGGTCGAGGTCGCCGATGGACTTCATGGCCGCGGCGGTGAGGACTTCACCGGCAGTAGATGCAAGCACGACGGCTGCGATCATGGCGGCGGCAAGCCAGGGACTTGGGGCTGTTGCGAGGGGCGCGGCTGGGACTAAGAGCGTCATCGCGGCTTCACCTCTGTGGTGACAGGCTCTTCCGAAGGCGATTCGCCGGCAACAGGAACTGGGCGTTGGGTGAGGGAAGGCCCCTGCGCAACGAAGCTCACGCCCAGAGTGATGAGGACGATTCCGGCCCAGCGCTCGAACGAGATGGCTTCTTGCAGCCAGAATCGCGAGAGGAGCGCGACAATGACGTTTCCAAATGCCGTGGCAGGCAGAACGAACGTGAGATCGGCCCAGGAAAGCGCAGTGAGATAGCTGGCGAAGAAGCCGATCAGAAGAGCGATGCCTGCGGCGATCCACGGAGTGAAGACGGCGGCGATGAGCGCGCCGGGATGAGCAAGCGAGATGGAGGGCATCGCGGTCATGCCGCGGGCGAGACAACTGTCGCCCAATGGAGCACAGACGGCGACGAGGCCCAGAATCAGGTATTGACGCGACGAAAGTGAGTGATGCACCATCAGCGTCCGATCAATCCGAAAGTTGAAGCTCTAAATAGATCGAGGGCAGACGTCCGCCACGGCGGACGCCGCCCTCGACGTTGGGACCCGGAGATTGCCTATGCGCCGGCCCCGGCGGGGGCGGTCGGCGTGGCCTGCTGGCTGCGCGCCACCTTCACCATCTTGTTGCGCTGCGCGCGCAGCTTGAGAAACGACTTAGCTTCGACGTACAGGCGAGGCACGTCGCGATTCACGATGGCCTTCCAAACCACGCGGAAAGCGGCCTTGGGACGGAAGTAGTACTCGTCGTAGAAGCGGTGCACCATCTCCATCACGTAATCGGTGGGCAGGCCGGGGTATTCGATGTGCGCCATCTGGTGGCCGCCGACGTCCTGCATGGTCTTGTTGGTGATGAAGCCGTTTTTGGCGGCGTACTCGTAAAACTCGGTGCCCGGATACGCGTGAGCGATGGAGACCTGAATGGTTTCGACGTCGAGCGACTTGGCGAAGTTGATGGTGTTGCGAATGGATTCTTTCGTCTCGCCCGGAAGCCCGAGGATGAAGTCGCCGTGAATGGTCAGGCCGAGGTCGTGGCAATCCTTGGCGAAGGCGCGGGCACGCTCGACGGTTGCGCCCTTCTTGATGTTCTTTAGGATTTGCGGATCACCGGACTCGAAGCCGACGATGAGCAGGCGGCATCCGGCTTCGCGCATGGCCTTCAGCGTGTCATAGTCGGTGGTGACCCGGGAAGTGCAACTCCAGGTGAGGCCGAGAGGCTTCAGCTTTTCGCAGAGCTCGATGGTGCGCGCCTTCTGGATGTTGAAAGTATCGTCGTCGAAGAAGAATTCCTTGACTTCGGGGAAGTTCTCCTTGGCCCATTTCATTTCCGCGGCGACGTCATCGCTGGAGCGCTTGCGCCAGGCATGGCCGCTCAGGGTCTGCGGCCAGAGGCAGAAGGTGCACTGCGCCGGGCAGCCGCGCGTGGAGTAGAGCGCGATGTAGGGATGGAGCAGAAAAGGCACGTTGTAGCGCGTCACGTCCATGTCGCGCTTGTAGATTTTGGTGGCCCAGGGCATGGCGTCGAGGTCTTCGATCTGCGGACGGTCGGGATTGTGGACGATCACCCCGTCCTTCTTGTAGCTGATGCCCAGAATCTCGTTAAGCGGCTTTCCCTGCGCGAACTCCACGACGGAGTAATCGAACTCGCGGCGGCAGATGAAATCGAGGGCGGAGCACTCATTGAGGGCGCGATCGGGGTCAGTCGTGACCGGCGGGCCAACGAAGGCAACGCGGATCGACGGGTTGGCCGCTTTGATGGCTTCGGCCAGGCGCTGGTCGCCTTCCCAGCCGACCGTCGAGGTGAAGAGCACCAGGAACTCGTAGTCCTTGCAGATCTGGATGGTTTGCTCTGCGGAGACGTGATGGGGCGGCGCATCGAGCAGCCGCGAACCCTCCAGCAGGCCAGCCGGATAGGTGAGCCAGACCGGGTACCAGTACGACTCGATCTCGCGAGTGGCCGGCCAGCGCGAACTTGCGCCGCCATCGAAGTTCTCAAACGAAGGAGGGTTGAGGAAGAGTGTTTTCAGGGGCATTGACATCTCCTTCATTCTACCATCCGGGCTGTTTTGTTAGACGGATTGACCCAGAAACACGCAACGGGCAAGAACCACAAAAGTGTCGGGCGACTATGCCTGTAACCCGTGCGGAATGAGCGCAGTTTTCTGGATTCTTCCAGCGCTGGATGCAGCTTGGAGGGGTTGCTTCGGGGATACCTGGCCGCTATCGCGCTTTAGGAAATGACGTATCGGGGAAGAACCGGCGCAAAGTCGGCGCGACCAACAGGGTGCGGAGACATAGCATCAGCTTCGTGGGGCACACTATTTCCTAAAGCGCCTTAATTACTTGGCATGAAGCTCGTCAAGCCAGTCCTGCATGTGGCCCAGGGCGCGCAGCAGGTCGAGCCGCGCCTTGCTCAGGTCGAGCCCGGCGTCGAGCGCGTCGAGGTACTTCTGGCGCTCATCGATGCGGGCCTGTTGCTCGGCGGTGGGCGAAAGTTGTGGCGGCGCACCGGCCGTGCCGGTGCCGCCGTTGCCCACTTCCAGTTGTGTGAGGACGCTCTTCAACTGCTCCGCGGAGATCTGCTGCTTCAGGCTGGCGACTTCAGCCTCGGCGTCGAGCTCGCGCAAACTCGCGGTCAGTTGGCTGATCTCAATGTCATTTTGCTGTTGCGCCTGCTCGGCCTCGACCCTGGCGCGCAGGGCCTCGGCCGCGGAGACCTTGGCTTTTGCACGAATCGCAAAGTCAAAGAAGGGAACCGAAATCTGGAGACCGAAACTGATGTTGTTCGGAGTGAAGTTTTTGTAGTAGGTACTGTAACTGTTCAGCTCATTGGAGTCGTAGTTATAGACGGCGCCGAATCCGATCGAAGGGCGGCGCCACGCCAGATCGGCTCCCTTTGCCTCCAGCAGTTTGGATTGCGCTAAGGCATTCGCGGATTGAATGCCCGGAAGGGGCCGTGGTGCTTCGTCGGCGGAGACGGCAGGAATCTCGGGAATGCTGGCGTGATCGGGCGTGACAGAGCCGACGGGCAAGCCGGTGAGCGTGGCGAGCTGCTTGGCGAGCGTGGCCGAACGAGTTTCGAGGTGCAGACGGCTCAGCTTAAGTTGCGCTGCGGTCAACTGCGCCTGCAGCAAAGCGCTGAGCGGATCAACCCCGGCTTCAGTGCGCTCCTGCTCGATCGCAACAAGGCGGGCAGCATTCTGCTCCTGAACCCGGACGGCTTCGAGCTCGCTGTCAAGGGTGTCCATCTCGATGTAAGCCATGGAGGCGTCGAGAGCAACCTGTTCCTTTGCATCCTTGAGACCCAGGTTGGCGGCCTCCACGCCGGCCCGTGCAGCCTTGGTGTACTGGCGCTGCGAAAAGCTAAGAACGAGCGACTGCATCGTAGCGTTCCCTACGGAGGGCTGGCCGGTTGGAAAGCCGTGAGAGTAGCCGATCTGTGAGCCGATGACGAAGTTGGGGATGTATGCGTCTTCAGTCTGGGCGAGGGCGGCCTGCGCCTTTTGTAGATCGGCCTCGGCGAGCTTCACCGCACTCGAGTTTTGCTGGGCCAGCTCGACCACGGTGGTGAGCGAGACCTGCGCCGGCGCAAGAGCGCAGGTGCAGGCAAGCGCCAAGACTGCCAAAGCCGGCGCGATGATTGCGAACGATTTTTGTCGAAACTTCACAAGCGCTTCTCGTATCAATGTTTCAACCTTGGGTTTCAACCCTGCGCCGGATTAAACTCTTTCGCCATCTGGGCAGCAATCGCCAGCTCGCTCTTGGCGCCCGCTGCATCGCCCAGCTGCTGTTTGAGCCGCGAAAGGCGAATATGAGCGATGAATGCCGGTGCTTCCTCTGACAACGATGTGCCCGAGAGATAATTCTCCATCATCTGCGCGGCAAGGGCCGGATTCCGTTTCGCTGCAATCAGCACACTGGCGCCGTCGTAAAGGCCGACTCCTGAATTCCTGTCCTTGGCCGCAGCAGTGACGCAATTCTGAATGGCCGCATCCAGATCGGACCACCGCTGGCGGCCTCGATAAAAGTTGGCGAGCACCGACCAATAGTCGGCAGGCCTCGCGGCAATTGTCGCTGCCTGTCGGTACTCAATCTCCGCGGTGGCGTAGTCCTTTTGAGCCATGGCGATATCGCCGCGCAACTGCTGAGCTCTCGCCGCATCAATCTTGTCCAGTTGCGAAGCGATCGTCTGCGCCTTGTCCGTTCCGCCTCCGGCGATGCCGGGAGCTTGGGCGTAATAATCGCCGAGGTCAGATAGCGCAGGGGCATTCTTTGGATTGAGTTTTACAGCAGTTTGCATGGCAGCTAGGGAGCGCTTGGCAAGACCGTAGGCGGAAAAGAAGGAAGCCTTGCCGGCCTGCCGGCCCAGATGCTCGCCCAAGCCACATGTAGTAATCCGAATTCTGGCTGTCGAGATTGACCGCCTGCTGGCACTCCGCCACAGCCTGTGACCACTGCTGGAGCATAAATCGCACGCGGCAGAGGAGGTTTTGCGCCTCGGCAGCGCCATCTCCGGTGGAGGGGAGCGGCACGAGCAGCGCAAGTGCCTTGTCGGCTTCTCCGGCCTGGAGGTTGGCGTTGGCCTGGGAAAGCGTCGCAGGCGAAATCTGCGCATGCGTCTGGCTTGCCATGACCACCACCAGACACGCGAGCGGCCGCGCCAGGACCTTCGACGGCCGGTACCTCACTGTTCCACCCTGATGGGTACGCCCTCTTGCAAAGGCTGCCCGTTGCTTGTGCCGATGGCGACGATGTCGCCATTTTCAAGCCCGGAGAGAATGGGCACCTGGGTCAGATTAGGGGATCCGATGACGACCGGAACGCGCACCAACTCGCCGTTTACAGCTTTGAAGACGAAGTATTTCCCGTTCTGTTCGTGAAGAGCTTCACGCGGCATGCTGAGAGTGTCCGGCTCACTTGAAGTCGTGACGGTGAGGGTAACATTCGTGTCCGGCAACAGTCCGTCCGCTGAATCATCGAAATCGATCAGAACCTCGCCGACGTTGCGCGTGGTGTAAGTAACCACAGCGGAGGGAAGGCGCACGATGTGCCCGTGCCATTCGAGGCCCGGCTTGGCAACCCAGCGAATCACGACCTGTTGTCCGGTTGCCAGTCGCCCCAGGTCAGGCTCGTCGAAGTAACCGCGGACGCGTTCATGGCGCAGGTCGGCGATCTCAAGAAGCAGTTTGCCGGCTTCGGAGTATTCCGATGGAGAAGCTTCCATGGTGTAGATGGTTCCGGCGATGGGAGCGCGGATTACAGTCTGGGCTTCGACGTTCTGCGCGGCGCTCAGGGCCGCTTGCGCATCGGCCACCGCGGCCTGGGCGCGCGCTACTTCGTCGGCCGAAAATCGATGGTGCGCGCTCTGTTCGGCCGCATTCAGGCTTGCCTGGGCCGCATCGAGACGTGCGCGTGCCGCGATGACTTCGCCGGGAGCGGCTGCGCCTGTTGCAACCAACTTGGTCAGCGCATCGAGATCATGTTGGGCTTGATCGCGAGTGAGGCGGTCCTGCTCGATTTCGGCAGCGGAGGCCTGCCGTTCCGCCTGGGTTCCGTTGTGGGTGACTGCGTCCAGGGTTGCCTGTGCCGAACTCACCGCACTTTCAGCGGTGGCCACCTGCGCCCTCGCCGCCGCGTCGTTCAACGCTACTAGCAGCTTGCCGGCAGGGACCGTGTCGCCTTCCCGCGCGTACACAGCTTTTACCGTGGTGGCGATGGGACTATAAAACTGAAAATGTCCATTACGGGCTCGACGCGGCCATTGGTGCTGACCGTGTTCATCAGCATCGCGTGTTCCACGGCGCCACACGTACTGGAAGGCGCTCCCGGAGAAAGTAGCGCGCTGTGAAGAATACGGCAAGCAGAACGACGACTGTACCGGCCCAAAGCCACCGACGGCTCATTTGCGATCTTGCTTCAGCCATGCAATTAACCAGAGTTAGTATATAAGACTCAAAAACATTGGATAAGAAGCAGAAAAATGAGGAGAGAAGCGGATCGCGGCCAACCGTTCCGGCTCGTACAATACTTCTATGGCGGCAAAACCGGGATATACCGATGAACACGCCAAAGCCGGGCTGGACTTTGCCTTTCCGTCCATCGAGACATGGCAAAATCAGTTTCCCGGATACGAGATCCAGATCGATGACCCCGAACTGACTTCGGTTTGCCCCAAGACCGGCTTGCCGGACTTCGGAGTCCTGACCATCCGCTACATGCCGCGGGAACGCTGTCTGGAGCTGAAATCACTCAAAGAGTATCTCTTCAGCTACCGAAACCTTGGGCATCTTTCAAGAGAACATCGTGAACCAGGTTCTGGAGGACGTGGTGAAGGTCTGCGATCCGGTATGGGTTGTGGTGAAAGGTGAGTTCAGGCCGCGCGGAGGAATCGGCACGACGGTAGAGGCGCGCTGGCCGCGGCCGTCAGCGTAAGCTAGGCGCGCCGGTTGGGGGAATGCGCTCCGCTGTGATATTCCTGAGTCCGCTCGTATCTCTGCTTCGCTCCGGGGAGTTCTTGCCGAACTTGACTCAGCGTGCGCACCCCCGCATCAGCCCAGCCATGGGCACAGTTGTGCTGCTGCTCGCGCTCAACCTGCTGAACTACATCGACCGCTACATCCTGGCGGGCGAAGTGCTGCCAATCAAGAACGAGTCCTACCTGAGGAGCCAATCTATTTCCCGCATAAATCCTATACAATATTGACTTCGCCTCTGAACTGTCCCTACAATTGTCCTAACCCCGCTGTGAGGGATTCACCAGAACCGAGTATTCGGCAGGGGGAGGACAGGCCTCATGACATTCACCGTTTGGAGGCGTCACAACAGGGACGTTTGCGACAGCACCAGCCGCTACGACCCTCGGTGCGGCTGCCCGTTGCACGTTCAGTTCGTCTGGAAGGGGGCCCCCGGAGTATTCGAGGGCAAGAAGCTGACCTACCAGAACAAGTGGTCTTTGGAGACCCGTAGCTGGTCTGAAGCGCAGTCCAAAGTGAAGGACTTGGAGAAGCGCCTGAAGGACTTCGCCGAGGGCAAAGTGGTGCCCAAAGGCATGACCGTCGAAGCAGCATTGCACGACTGGTACGAGTTCCGTGAGCAGAACGAATTGGACAATACCAAGGCGAAACTGATGGGTGGCAAGCTCACGGAGTGGTGCGAGAAAAACAATATTCTGCTGCTGACCGCTCTCACCACCGACAAGGTCATAAAATGGCGTTTGACGCTGCCATTCCGCAGCGGGGACAGCAGCAGCTTGAGCATCCACTGGTCTGTGATTAGTGGATTCTTTTCGTGGGCCGTGGGGATGGGCTACATCGAGAAGTCTCCAATCCCGAACCCCAAGACGAATCCACAGTTTCGCATCCGCTACGAGAAGGCGGAAGTTAAGCCGCCGACCAAAAAGCAAGTCGAAAGGATTCTGGCGACCGCCACGGGGCAAGTCCGGCTCTTGTGCCAATTGATGCGTGAGACGGCGATGGCGCTGGTTGATGCGATGAAGTACGCCATGTCGCAGGAGGACGCCGAGAAATATAGGCTGTCGAAACCAGAGCGGCGTCCCGTGATTCAGGGCAAGGTCATTCGTGGCAATCGCACCAAGACCAATGAACGTTACCGGGTACGCATAAGTGAATCATTAGCGAAGCAGCTTGAGGCTCTGGGCGAACCTGCGTTCCCCGGCACATATCCGCAGTGGCGTGAGCGGGTCAATAAGGTTATCAAGGATTCAGGAGTTAAGACGACTCCGCATGGCTTCAGGCACTACAAAATCACTGAGTGGCTTTCGGCTGGTGTGTATGTTGACGACGTGGCGGACATGGTGGGCACATCATCCAACGAAATCCGCAAGACATACCGTCACTGGATTAAGGAAGCTGAAGACCGCTTGGACGAAGTACAGCGTGAGGCGTGGTTGAAGATGGGACTGGACGAGAACGGCAACGAGGTCGTCCACTGAACACATGCCTGTACCGGGCCGAGTCGTCTGCCGACAGCATTTTGTGTGCCAAATGTGTGCGTGACCCGAGCGGTTTGTTGACGGAATTCTGTCGGACAATGGTAGGAAGGAAACGGCTAACCTCCTGACCACTTATCGTCTGAGCGGCCGCGACTATTTCCGCACACTTTCTGCACACCGGGCTCCTCCCGACGTCTGGCAACTCGGGATCAAAGGTCCCACGTCAGCTGATGCTGGATCAGCCTACGCAATCGTGACGCGCAGGCTGAAACGCCGGCACCGTAACTGAAGTGAACCCCATTTACCGTTACCAATTAGAACCGACTCATCATTGGCAGGTAGAAAGTCACCGAGACCTCGGAGGCATGTGAGTCTCAGAAGAATTTGGTGAAGTTGTAGCCGAAGGTGGGGCCGTGGCCTGCGCCAAGTGCGAGGTATCCCTGAGCAGCGATACGGCCCTGGAGCGACAAGGCTACGCCGAAGCCTGCGTCCTGGCGAAGGCCTGCAAAGGAGAGGCTGGGGAAGGTAGGGCCGACAGTTCCGGCGTCGTAGAAGACCAGAATGTTGTAGAGGGGCAGGATGTAGTTGGTCTGAACGAAGAGAGCGTCGGGAGCGCGGAAGCGGTAGTCGGGCCACGCGCGCAAGCTGAGCCGGGAGTCAATATCGGAGCCGCCAACGGTGGGCTGGAGGTAAAACGGGACCGTCGAATCGGGCCCGTTCTGGAGGCCACGATATGGGAAACCAAGTCAAGGTCTCCGAGGCCGCAGGCCTGGCGCACTTTGAGCACATAGTTGGCTGATTTGGACCAGTCGATGTTTTTGTCGCCGCACGTTTTGGCGAGGAAAGAATCCCAGAAATGCTCGGAGCCAGTTTTTGCGTCGCCAACCTGCACGTAGTGGCGGACCCGGGTGCCAAGCAGAATGTTTTCGTCCGAATCTTCGACAAACTGCTGGAACGAGGAGGCTGAATGCCCCGGCGCGGAGTACCAGTGGTATTCCACGCTGTTGTTAAAGGTGAACTGGACGTACGGCTTCATCAAGGGCCCGGTATGGTTATCATCCTGGTCGTCGGTTCGGGGCGACAGGATAGCGATGGGACTAGTGCGGAGCGCGAAGTGATAATGACCAAAGCCAGGTTGTGAAGAGAGACCGGGAGCTGCAGCGGTGGTGAAGTTTGCGCTGACGGAGTTGGGTGCAGTGATGTGGGGAAGATCGGTTAGGCGGAACTCCGCGCCCGACTCGAAGGTGAACCAGTCGGCGAGGGGAAGCGCAGCGCTGATGGATGCGAAAGTGTCGTCTTCGTGAAGGACGTACTTGGCCAATGGCGAGTCAGGACCGATGCCGTAGAACGAGATGGTCTGGAGACTGCGGTGGGAGGCTTGGAAGTGCAGGCCGAGGATCTGTTTGGTACATAAAGGACCGAGCTTGTTGCAACTGATCTGGACGCCCGCATGGTCCGTGCGGTGGCCGTCTTGGTAGCCCTTGGGCATGACGGTCAGTGTGCCGGTGGTGACCCAGCTCCCGTTTGTGGAGAAGACCGCGGCGAGACGGCCATCGGCACTCCACAGCGAGCCGCCCGCGACCGAAGGGAGTTCGCCGGTAGTAAAGTCGGGCTGCTGGGGATTGGATAGGCCGGGAACGATGCCAGGGCCAGCGGGCAGCGAGAACGGCGAGACATAGTGGTTGTTTTGTTCGAGCACTCCACCAAAGGCCATGCCGTTGCCGGGAGGCATGCCGGAAAAGTAGGTGACGGGGTCTTCAGAAAACCACGCTTCAAGGCAGTCGATTTTGAAATGCAGATTGTTCTTCGAGAGGCTTTCGGAGAAGCCCTGCAACTTGCATAGGTTTGGGCAACTGTCATGGACGCGGAAGCGAGCATGAAGCCGACAGCCAGCAGACGGAAACGATAGTGAGCGCGAGGTAGTAGGGTCATTGCCCACCTCCTGCCGCATTTTGCAAGATCTTCTGGGCCTGTTCAGATAAGCCGACACCTGAGTGGAATTAGTGAGAGTCGTGTGTTGCCGGGCCCCTGAAGGCCTTGCTGCTGGAGCGGGTACTGCATGGCGCCGGCCATGAGGACAGTGAGATCGGTTGGGGCGCGTGGAATGGGCGCGTCCGCAGCGGCGCTGATATTGACACCG
>CAWHVN010000016.1:0-280045 GCA_963832805.1 uncultured Acidobacteriaceae bacterium
TTCAAGCGCCTTTGAAAGCACGTAGCGCGTCTGCGGCAGCGGGCCCTCGGCCGCGTCAACCAGCAGCATGACTCCGTCCACCATTTTGAGCGCACGCTCCACCTCACCGCCAAAGTCGGCGTGGCCGGGCGTGTCCACAATATTGATCTTTCCGCCGCCGAAGTTGATAGCGGTGTTCTTGGCGAGAATGGTGATGCCGCGCTCGCGCTCCAACTCGTTCGAGTCCATTACGCGCTCGGCCACCTGCTCATTGGCGCGAAAGGTGCCGGCCTGGCGCAACATGCCGTCCACCAGCGTCGTCTTGCCGTGGTCCACATGGGCGATGATGGCGATATTGCGTATCGTCTGGCTCACAGGTGCAGTTTTTCCTTCTCTCGGATTCGGCCGCGCGGGCCCTTGGGACGGTGACGGCGATTCCAGAGTGCGCGTGCTCCATTAAGGTTGTTGCTACGTCGCCGACTCGCTCCACCCCACGGACGAAGACCTGTCCGTGGGGACCCCGGTTCTGATGGTCGCGGCGACCTGAAAGTTGCGGCTTCGGCGAAAAGCAACTCTGGAATCGCGATCGGGGAGTGAGAATCAGTTGATGCGCCGCACAGCGCGGCAGATTTCATTTTATCAGGCGGAGAGCTCATGGCCGATTCGCACGGCTGGCGCAGGTGGCGCAACTTTGAAATCAGAGATTCATCGCCCATCCATCATTCAACCGGCGTTCACAATTCAAGCGCCATCGGCCCGATACGATGAGCGGGAGCACTTCTGCCGGTGCTTTTTGCGCGACGAGCCTGCAGATCGCGTGCTAAAGAATGACTTTACTTCAGATATGCATGCACCAGGTCGATCAGATCCTCGGCCAACTCCGGCGCAATCTGCTCTTTGGCGCCGTCCACGAGGTGGAAGCGGATGTGCGTTTCAAGCACATCGGCCATGAGGCTGTTGACACCGCCGCGCACCGCGGCAAGCTGCATCAGTTGACCACCGCAGTCCTCATCGGCTGCCAGCGAACGCTCCACCGCGTCCAGTTGACCGCGAAGCTTCTTCAAGCGCTGCACGAGTTTGAGTTTTTCGCGTTCCTGATGGGACATATTCCAGCTCCTCTGTTGGACGATACCCTACCGGGGTATAGTATGACCCAAGGGAGGGTATAGCCGCCCTGCATCCATACTATGCCTCTCCGGAATTCCAACCCGCTCTTGCATACACTGTCCGGACTAGCGTGTGTCTTCGTGCTCACGGCCGCTGTCGCCGCTGCGCAGTCGAATGGCGACTTGCCCTCTGCGCCAGAACCGCAGCGCCTGGCTGCGAGCGAAGGAGGGGAGCAGGCCCAGCCTATGCTTCCGTTCACGTTGTCAGCGGCCGGCCCCATTCATCTCGAATGGGTGGGGAGCGGGATCGGTTCGGCGACGGAGGGAGGCTCGGCGGGCGCGGGGCCGACCTCACCACCAAAAGCTGAAACGCTCACCACGTTTCCGCACTCTGACACAGCGCCCTACTGGGTTTCCGGGCAGGCCAACAGCATCCTCCAAATGCACGGGCATTTTCGCTCGCCCTATGAAGGCGCGAATAGCCTCATCGACGATTTTGAAGCTAAAGCGTCCGAAGTGACGACACTTTATCTCGGCTATCAATGGCATCCGAACACGCGCTACAACACCGACTTCATCGTCGACATTGAAAACGCCGGCGGGCGCGGCATCTCCCAGGCGCTGGGGCTGGCGGGAGAAACGAACCTCGACGTGGTGCGCAACCCCACCCTAAGCATCAAGCCATATCTTTCGCGCGGCGAGATTCATCAGATCTTTGGCTTGACCAACGAGATGACCGACCAGGACCGCGGGCCACTGGCGCTGGCGACGAAAGTGCCCGTGCGCCGGTTTGAAATTCGCATCGGCAAGATGAGCCTGCCCGACAGCTTCGACGTCAACTCAGTTGGTTCCGATAGCCACCTGCAGTTCGGCAATTGGACGATCGATAACAATGGCGCATGGGATTACGCGGCCGACACACGCGGCTACACAGTAGCCGGAATTCTTGAGTATGACGACAAGGTCTGGTCGGCGCGGTGCGCGATTGCGGCCATGCCAACCATCGCGAACGGCATCGACCTCGATTGGGTACTCAAACGCGCCAGCGGACAGAATTGGGAGTTCGAACTGCGCAGGGGACTCTTCGCCCGGTGGCTTGATCCAAAGCGCCAGGGCGCGGTCCGAGCTCTGAGCTTCGTAAATCACGCGCACATGGGCGACTATCGAGAGTCGGTGGACCAGTACCTGAACGGCCAAGTGTCGACACCCGACATCACGAAGACTGAACGCTTCGGCGCGGTGAAGTATGGTTTTGGGCTGAACACTGAGCAGGAGGTGACCGACAGCATGCGGCTCTTTGCCCGCTTCGGCTGGGATGAGGATCAGCACGAGTCATTCGCCTACACCGAAGTCGGGCAGACGATTCTCTTCGGCGGCGACTACAGCGGCCAGAGCTGGCACCGGCCCAACGACAAAGTGGGCGCAGCGTTTGTCTCGAACGCCATCAAGCGCGACCACCAGAATTATCTTCACTACGGCGGGCTTGGTTTCCTGCTGGGCGACGGCAATCTGCGTTACGGACGCGAGGACATTCTGGAGTGGTATTACAACGCGCACATCTGGCGAGGATTGTTTGGCGCATTCGGCGGAACTCAGATTGCGCATCCCGGCTACAACACTGATCGCGGACCAGTGTATGTGACGACAGTGCGAGCACACATCGATTTTTGATAGAACAGGGAACAGGGAGTATGGAACAGGGATCAGCGATTAGGGAACTGCAAGCTTACTTGGCTGGCGGCGTTTGCGGCGGCGTTTGCGGCTGGTCGGGGAGCGCGTAGATGACTTCGCCTGGCTTGGCGTAGTGCAGTTTTTCGCGCGCCTCGCGCTCAATGGCGTCGGGGTCCGAGTTCAGGTGCTGGATCTGCTGGCGCATCTGCGTATTTTCCTGCTGCAAGTCCTTGATCTCCTGCTGCAGAGTGCGGTCCTCGGCGCGTTTCTGCTGCCAAACCGACAAACCGTGCTTGCCGTAGATCGCGTGCCAAGTAACCAGCAGCGCCAGCACCACGGCGACCACGGTTCCCGCAGGCCGCCAAAGCCGCTGCGTCCATCCGAGCGCACCCATGCGCAGCGAAGCAGGCCTGGCGCCCGGCGCTTGCGTCTTCACTGGCACATTCTCTTCCGGCATTGCATCCCAATCCGCTCTCAGGTCCGCGATCAGACCCTAGCTCAGCACAAACTTCTCGGCCGCCGACCGCAGCGCCTGCATATCCCGCTCATTGCGCGCTTCGGTGTAGGCTCGGACCACCGGTTCTGTCCCGGAAAGGCGGTAGCAAACCCACGAGCCATCGTCCAGAATCAGCTTGAGCCCGTCAGTCCTGACGACCTCGACAACCTTGCGGCCGCTCAACTCCTTCGGATCAGCCTTCAACTTCTCAGTGAACGCGGCTTTCTGCTCCGCGGTCAAGTGGAAGTTCTCGCGAACAGGGAAATAGGAACCAACCTTGGCAAAAAGCGTCTTCAATTGTGCGCCGAGGCTTGCGCCGCGGGTAGCTACCATCTCCGCAACGAGAAGCCCCGCAATCACGCCGTCTTTCTCCGGCACGTGGCCGCGGATGGTGAGGCCCGCCGACTCCTCGCCCCCGATGGCGATCTTGTCCTGATCGATCAGCGCGCCGATGTATTTGAAGCCCACCGGCGTTTCGTAGATCGGAACCTTGTGATGCTCGGCCAGCGCGTTGATCAGGTTGGTGGTCGCGACACTCTTGGCCACGCCGTTCTTCCAGCCGCGCGTCTCCACCAGGTAATCGAAGAGCATTGCGATGACGTAATTCGGCTGGATAAACGTTCCATCGCTGTCCACGATGCCGAAGCGGTCCGCATCGCCGTCGGTAGCGATCACGAGGGCCGCGCCGATCTCTTTCATTTTTTTCTTCGCGTCGCCCAGCAACTCGTCGGAGGGTTCCGGCGCGTGTCCGCCGAATAGCACATCGCGATAGTCGTGTACCGTTTCCACCGCTACGCCGGCATCGCGCAGCAGGTCAGACGGATAGCCGCGCCCCGCGCCCCAAAACGGATCGTAGACCACCTTGATGCCGGACCTGGCGATGGCCTTCAGATCCACGAGCTCGGCGAGGCGCTTGAGGAATGCAGGCTTCACGTCCGCGGTCTCGAATTTCTCATCGAAGGAGCTGGGAATGCCACCGCCTCCGCCGCCGGCAATTCTCTCGATCGCGGCTTCAATCTGTTTGGTCGCTTCGGGCAGCGCGGGCGCGCCGTCGGGCGTGGAGTACTTGATGCCGTTGTACTCCGGCGGATTGTGCGACGCCGTAAAGTTGATGGAGCCTGACGTCTTGAGCGTGCGCACCGCGTAGGCGATGGCCGGCGTGGGCGCGGCCTCGGGAATCACGATGGGCGTGACGCCCGCGCCTGCCAACACGCGCGCCGCCTCGGCCACAAAACTCTCGCCGAGGAATCGTGGATCGCGCCCTACCAGCATGCGATGCGGCTCGGGGAGAATCTTCACATACGCGGCGATTCCACCTACTGCCAGCCGAATATTGGCGACGGTAAACTCATCGGCAACAATCGCCCGCCAACCCGAAGTGCCAAATTTGATCGCAGTGGACATGGTCTTCTCCGTATGCAGCGGCATCGTTCACCGCAAAGTTCATACTGCAACACCGGGCCCGGATCGGCAAGCAGCGGCACTTTCACCAGAATGAAACAGATGGATGAGCGGATTCGCGCAGCTGTTTGGGCGTAGAGTGTTGGCAGAATCGTTTTTATCCCGGAGGGGCCAAATGCTCGAAACTACTTCGTCTGCCCGCATCGTGATGACCACAGTGGTGAGCCCCGAGGAGGCCACTCGCCTGGGCCGCACGCTCGTTGAGGAGCACCTCGCCGCGTGTGCCACACTCCTTCCCCCGGTTCACTCCATCTACCGGTGGCAAGGCAAGATCGAGTCGTCAGCCGAAACTCTGCTTCTGCTCAAGACCGCCAGCGAGCAATTGCCCGCTCTTGAATCCAGACTGCAGGAGCTGCACAGTTACCAAACTCCTGAATTCCTTGTGCTTGGCATCGAGGCCGGCAGTCATACATACCTGAAATGGCTGTGTGCCAGCCTCAGTACGCCACAGGGTACCAAAGTGTAAACGAACGTCATTACCAGCGACAAGCCCTCTGGTATTCTTGTTGGAGTCCGTCGTCATGCGCTGGCTCCTCATCGTTTTTCTCGTCTCGCTCGGGGCGCTGCTGTTTGCGGCTGCGGGGGCTGCCCGTCACATTTGGCTGCAGCGGACCAGGCGCGGGGAGCAACTCTCCCCGGCCCTGGAGCCGGCCAAGGAGCCCGACCTGAAAGTGAAGCCCTGAAGAATGTTGTAATGAAAGGTCCGGACTTTCCACCGGAAGCAAACCGTAATTGTGCGGTCATACACTGAATGCTGTTGCAAGATTGAAGAATGATTAAAGTTCCGTTGCCGAAAGGATCTCCCCCGTCGTGAGCACCAAGACCCCTGATCTCGCAGGTTCGAAGGCCCCCAACGAAATCTCCATCGCCCATAGCCCGGACTCCGATGATGCCTTCATGTTCTATGGCTTGGCGACCAACAAGGTTCGTGTACCGGGCTACCGCTTCAGTCACACGCTCTGTGACATCGAGACGCTCAACCGCCGTGCCCGCGAAGAAGCCTTCTACGATGTAACGGCCATCAGCTTTCATGCCTATCCGTATTTGCAGGAGAACTACACGCTGATGGGCTGCGGCGGCAGCGTGGGCGAAGGTTATGGTCCGATGGTCGTCTCCAGCCGCATGCTCGACGTGAACGACCTTGGCCGCATCCGCGTTGCCGTTCCGGGCACGCTCACCACGGCCTATCTCGCCCTCAAACTCCTCAACCCGGAAATTAAGACCGTTACCGTCCCCTTCGACCGCATCATTCCCGAGATTCTGGCCGGCACCTACGATGCTGGACTCATCATTCACGAAGGCCAACTCACCTATTCCACCAGCGGTCTTTTTAGAGTGATTGACCTTGGCGCCTGGTGGCGCGAAACCACCGGCTTCGTGCTGCCGCTTGGCGGCAATGCCATCCGCCGCTCGCTCGGCGCCAAGGCGCATAAAACGATCTCCAAAGCACTGCGCGACTCGATCCGGCATGCCCTGGATCACCGCGAGCAGGCCCTCGAATACGCCATGCAGTTTGCGCGTGACCTGGACACCACGATGGCCAGCCAATTTGTGAGCATGTATGTGAATGAGCGCACCCTCGACTACGGCGCCGATGGCCGCGAAGCCATCCGCAAGCTGCTGGCTATGGGCCACGAGCGGGGCATCATCCCCATTGCCCCGCAAGTTGACTTTGTGGATTAGCGCATCTTCAGGAAGAGCCGCGCGCGATCGGGCCGCGTGTTTGTCCTGCAGCGGACACAGTACTCTTAGTGTCGTGAGTCCGCCCGCAGGTCATTGTGGCGGCCCAACAATCTTTGCCCGGTTTCTAAATATTTTCTAATCCGCGCCGATGCATCCAACAAGGAGATTTGCCCGGATGCCATCGCACACCCCTGCTGCTTTTCTCTTTGCGTCGCCCGACCCGGCACTTCTTAGCGCCGTCGAACCGGTGCTTTTAGCTGCCGGCGCGCGCGTCGAGGTGGTTCTCTCCGCCGAAGCCGCGCTCACTGCCATCGCCGGCGGGAATCCGCCGGGCCTGTTTTTGCTCGATGCGAAACTGCCCGGAATGGCGACCGGCCAATTGCTCGCTGCCGCGCGGGCCCAAGCCGACGTCCCGCGTTTCCCCATTGTTCTGATTGCAGACACCGTGACCCAGGAATGGATCGATCGCCTTGCCGACGGCGCTGTTGACGACCTGATCCTGCGCGGGGCTGAACTCGCCTACTGGCAGCTACGGATCGACCTGGTGCTGCGCGATCAACGGCTGGCGCACGAACTCGAAACTCTTCGCGACGCCGCAATCCGCAACGCTCAGCTCGATCGCCTCACCGGCGTCTACAACCGCGAGACCATGCTCGCGATGCTCTTCCGCGAGACCGACCGCGTGCAGCGCATGGACAGCTCCCTGTGCCTGGTGCTTTTCGATATCGACGACTTCGGTCATTGGAACTCGCGGCTCGGTGTGGACGCCTGCGATGAGCTCCTGTGCCAGGTGGCCAGCCGGACGGGATCGCTGCTGCGCAGCTACGATCTGCTAGGGCGACCCGGCATGGACGAGTTTCTGATCGCACTGCCCTCATGCAGCCCCGCCAGCGCCATGATCCTGGCCGAGCGCCTTCGCGTCGACGTTTTTTCCGTGCCTTTCCGGGTGGCGGGCGAGGCCGTCCGCCTCTCCGCGTCCTTCGGTATCGCCAACAGCCGCGGCCGGTCTCCGGTGGTGGTTCTGCGCGAAGCCGAAAAGGCCCTTGAGTGGGCCAAGGCGGCTGGACCCGAGTCGATCCAGTGTTTCGGATGCCCGCCGCAACCCGCTTCGTCGCCAGTCACGTTTCTCTCCGCGACTTCAGGCGATGAGCTGCTTGCGTGGTAGCGAAGTTTCCTCCGAGCCCATCCCTTTCGTCCGTCGCGGAAACGGCAGACAAAAACGGATGGGAAACGCCAGCCTCGGACTATCCGTCGCACGCTACCGTCGCGGCCGCTGGTTCCAGAAATTCCTGAAAGACTTCGTTTGAAATGAGCCGTCCGCGCGCGGTGAGGCGAACGCGCGCGCTGTCGGCGATCAACAGGCCATCGCCGACAAGCCGCTCCACCTTTTCCATTGCCTGTGCGACCATCTCGGGGCCGAATTCTTGTCTGAGCGCGTCGACGTCCACACCCTCATTCATGCGCAACCCGAGAAACCACGCTTCCTCGTGCTGCCGTACGGGCGGAAGCCATACGGTCTGCGGCGCTGTTGATCCAGCGAGATACTCTTTCAGATCATCCGTGGTCGTGTAGCGAAGCACATCGGGCGGTTTTACTTGGCCTCTGGCGCCGTTCCAAAAGGCTGCTGCATGCAATGCCATCGACGAAGCATCCAGTCCCACTCCCAGGTAAGGCCGCCGCTGCCAATAGCGCAGGTTGTGCCGCGACTTGAATCCAGGGCGCGCGAAATTCGAGATTTCGTACTGATTGAGGCCGGCCGCTGCCAGCTGCTCGATTGCGCGCTCGTACATCCAGGCGATGGCATCGTCGCTCGGTACCAGATCGGCATGATAGCGCGCACCGTGTTTGAGCACCTCGCGGCCGAGGCGCGAGTCCTCGTCTACCTCAAGCATGTATACGCTGGCGTGGGGAACGCCTGAATCCAGAAGCACCTGCAACGACTCATTCCACGAGGACAGCGTCTGCCCGGCCAGCCCGGCAATCAGATCCACATTCAGGTTTGCGATTCCGGCCGCGCGCAGCCGCCGCAAATCTTCCACGACAATTGCGCGGCTGTGCAGACGGCCGCTCGGGTGCGCTTCGGAATCAACAAAGGACTGGACGCCGAGGCTAACGCGGTTCACACCCGCGGCCACGATCGCCTCCAGTGTCGCGTCCGCAAGCTGCCCAGGCGCGCACTCCACGGTGATCTCCGCATTGGCGTCGAGATCGAATTCCGTGCGGATCGAGTTAAAGAGCCGCACCAGGAGATGAGGAGCCAACAGACTAGGCGTTCCGCCGCCCAGGTACACCGTGTCCACGCGAGGGGGAAGCTCCGCTCCCATTGTTGCCGCCCACGGCCTCGCCCCAGTCAGGTCCTCGATTAGCTGGTCCACATAGCGCACGTGATCCGCCGACGGATACACTCCCGAAGCAAAGTTGCAATAGGTGCACTTCGACCGGCAAAAGGGGATGGAAACGTAGATCCCGAGCGCATTGGCATCGTTGCCAGTCATAGAGAGATTGTTTCACGCGCCTCAGCAGTCCGCGCGCCTTGGAGATCTTCGTCGCCGCTCATGCAATGATGGATGGAAGGAGATCCGGTTTTGAAAGCCTGGCCTGTCTTTGCCATCCTAGTCATCCAGGTCATCCTTCTTCTCGCCCATTGGTTCGTCTACTCCACCTGCATCGCCTTCTGGCCCGGTCTCGCTCCCGCGACGGTCGCTGATCTGCGCGTTGCGATGCTCGTTCTGGCGTTCAGCTTCGTCACCGCCTCGCTGCTCTCCTTCCGCTTTTCAAACTCTGCTGTCCGGTTGTTCTACTGGGCCGCGGCTGTTTGGCTCGGCTTTCTCAACTTCCTTTTTTGGGCGTCGTGCGCCGTGTGGCTGGCGTGGTTTGCGCTGCGAATTTCTCATCTGACGGCGAATCCTGCTGTAATTCGCTCGCCGCTGGCGGCCGCGATCTATGCGATAGCCGCGCTCACCGCCATCTACGGCCTCATCAACGCTCGCATCGTTTGCACGCGCCGCGTCGCATTGCACATCACCGACCTGCCCGCGTCCTGGCACGGACGCAGGGCCGTTCTGCTGAGCGACTTGCACCTCGGCCCTATCAATAGCGTCCGTTTCTGCCGCCGTCTGGTTGCACTGGCCTCAAGCTTCCATCCCGACGTTGTCTTTCTTCCCGGTGACCTCTTCGACGGAACAAAGGGCGATCTCGATCAACTGCTCGCGCCCTTCAGCGATCTTTCACCGCCCTTGGGCATCTTCTTCTCGACCGGCAACCACGAGGAATTTACATCGCCCGCGCGCTACATCGAAGCCGTCACGCGGGCGGGCATCCGCGTCCTCGCCAACGAGCAAGTCGTAATCGACGGCCTCCGGATTGCGGGCGTTCTCTATCACGACTCGTCTTCGCCGCTGCATATGAAAGCCGCGCTCAGCAGTATGCGCCCCAACGGTCCGGAATCTGACCAAAACCAACCCGGCATTCTGCTAAACCACGCACCCACGCGCCTACCGATTGTGGAGCAGGCCGGTTTCAGCCTGCAGCTCTCAGGCCACACCCACGGCGGGCAGTTCGTGCCCTACACCTGGATCACGCGCCGCGTCTACGGCCGCTTCACGCGCGGCCTGCACCGCTTCGGCACGCTGCAGGTTTACACTTCCACGGGCGCCGGAACCTGGGGCCCTCCCATGCGCGTCGGCGCGCGGCCAGAGATTGTTTTCCTCACGTTTGAATAGAGGGGCTATTCCCCGGCCGGCACTTCTTCCAGCAATCGCTTCCACGTCTTCTGGTTTTTGCGGAAGCCCTTTTTCAGGTCCTCTAGAATTCGCTCGAAGTCCGCATTGGTGCGCAGGTTGTTCCACGCGGGATTCTTCTGGAACCAGGGATAGTTCTCATTGCCGAGATAAATGGCGCGGCGCAGCCAGTGCAGAGCTTCGCTTGAGTCGCCGTCCACGGCGAAGTAAGTCGCCAGTCGGTAAGCCATCTCGCTATCGGCCTCGGCGGCAGCCAGCGTGTCGTCTTTGAGCAGAGAAGCGCCACGCTCCCGCGCGCCCGCCTGCACATAGCAGATGGCGAGGGTGGGTACGGCAATGCGCAGCGAGGGATCGTCGGCGATGACGCCTTCCAGAGTTTCGATGGCTTTATCGAGATTCCCCTGCCGCATCTGCTGATAGCCCGACGAAGTGCGCAGCAGCGGATGGCGCGGCTCCAGAGCCAAGCCTTTTTCCAGCTCGTCGCCGGCCAGCTCGATCTGGTTTTGGTAGTGGTACACGCGGGCGCGATGGTTGTAGAGAATTGCCGCGTTGGCCGGATTCAATTTGAGCGCGCGGCTGAATGCCCCCAGCGCTTCGTCGTACATGCCGTCGCCGCGCAGCGCCAGGCCGGCAACCATGTGGACATTCCAGTCGTTCGCGGCGCCGGCGAGCAGGTTGGCAATGCCATGCCGCGCCGACTCCTTCTCGCCGCGCGACAGCAGCATGTAAATGCGGTAAAGATTCGACTCGGTCGACGCCGGATCGAGCTTTAGCGCCTCTTCAAAGGCGCGGCGCGCACGCATCACGTGAATCTGCCCGCCGAAACCGTGCCGCGCGTACTGCAACTCGGCGATGCCCAACCCGCTCCATCCCGCAGCGAATCCAGCGTCGGCCTCGGTGACGCGGGTGAACAACGCATGCGCGCGATCCAGATCGGCGCGCGAACCGGTGCGCACCATAAACGAGCTCAGCAATGCCCGCGCCTGCAAATATCTCTCGCTCACCGGTCCGGGCAGCGATCCATCGCGCGCCGCACCGCGCGCAGCATCCGCGGTTTGCCAGGCGCGCTGCGCTTCGATTCCCTCCGCGGCCCCCATTCCCTGCAGCGTGGCGAACACCTCGTTCGAAATCTCCGTCTGCACGGCGATCAAATCGAGCGACGCGACGCGAATCGATCCGCCGGTGCGCACGCTTTGCGAAGTGACGTCGAGCAGTTGCCAGTTCAGGTCGAATCCGCTGTCAGAGCGCACGAAACTTCCGGCGAGGACAAACTTCACCAGCAGCTTTTGCCCAATTGCCAGCGGGTCCATTTGCGCCCAGGGTTGCGCGCCGGCCAGCGGCATCAACGCACTCGAGGGCCGCACGACTAGCGACGGAATCCGCGCCAGCCGGGCCGCAATCGCATCTGCAAGCGCGTAACCGTAAAGTGGTGCCGCCTCGGTCGCGCCCAGGTTGGCAAAGGGCAGCACGACCAGCGAATTCTGCGGCTTCTGCTCCACTGCCGACTCGCGAAACCGCTCGGCAAGCATGGAGAGCAAACCCGTCGCGCGCTTTTCCGCCTCGGCGCCCGTGGCCGGCAAGTTGGCCGCTGCGTCGCCGGGAATGATCCCTGTCTCGATGCGCAGCGCCTTCATGATGGTCTTCAGTCCCTCGCGGACCTCGGCCGCCGATGCCGTGCGCGAGCCCGGATTCTTTTCGAGACAGGCGGCAATCACGCTCTTGAGCTCCGGAGAAATCTCCGGGACGATCGCGCTCAAATCCTCGGGCTCCTGAAACTGAATGGCGCGAATGGCCTGAAAATCCTCGGCGTCGGGCCGAGCGAAGGGGTGGCGCCCGCTCGCTAGCTCATAGAGAATCACGCCCAGCGCCCACACGTCTGACTGCACGCTCGAGTGCCCGGTGACAAACTGCTCCGGCGCCATGTAGCGAATGGTTCCGCCCCGCGCAGTGAACGTTGAGGAAACGGATGCATCCTTGGCCATCGCGGGCTGTGCCGGGTCGAAGCGCGCGTCCTCGGGAGTGAGCCGCCGCGCCAGCCCGAAATCCAGAATCTTCACCAGGCCACCGTCGGTGAGCATTACGTTCTGCGGCTTCAAATCGCGGTGAAAAATTCCCAGCACATGCGCCGCCTGCAATCCGTCGGCGATCTGGATTCCCACCGAGAGCACGAGCTGAGGGCTCGCAGGCCCGCTGGCAATCAACTCATCCAGGGGCTGGCCTGGCACAAATTGCATGGCGATGTAAGCTTCGTCGCCGCTCTCGCCCACCTCGTAAATCGCGCACACATTAGGATGCTCGATGGCCGAAGCCAGCCGCGCCTCGCGCAGCACGGTGGACCGCATCTGCTCGGCGGTTAGCAGCCCTGTGTGGAGCATCTTTAGCACCACGGGCCGCTGCAACAGCGTGTCGTTGGCCGCGTACACCACGCCGCTGCCTCCGGCGCCCAGGCGCCGCAGAATCTCGTAATGGGCAATCGTCTTTCGCTTCATCGCTCATCTCAAGTCTAGCGGGCAACTCGTAAAGACTGTCTTAAATCGATGCTCTTCGCCGTTCCGCCGCCAATCTGATAACGTCGATGTGACGATGGACCGCATGAGTGGATTTGCGGCGCGAAACAACCGGCGCCCGGCGCATTCTATGCCGGCGGCGACGCTGGTCCTCGCCTTTGCGCTCGCCGCGCCGTTGTGTCCTCTCGCGGCGCAGCAAAGCGCGGAACAGCCGGCGCAGCAAGTTCAGCCCGCAATCTCTGCTCCGGAAAGCGAGCCCTTTTCTGGCGCACAGCAGCCCGGCGCGGGCGCGCAACTCCACACCGGGACCAGCAGCGGTCTTGATACCGAAGCCCGCTTGCAGAATTTGCTGGCCGAT
The DNA here is from genome assembly GCA_963832805.1 of uncultured Acidobacteriaceae bacterium. Classification (GTDB taxonomy): domain Bacteria; phylum Acidobacteriota; class Terriglobia; order Terriglobales; family Acidobacteriaceae; genus Telmatobacter. Next base: position 13,002 of record CAWHVN010000016.1, read on the forward strand.
CACCAATACCTTCGCATCCAAGCGCAACTCAGCCAGTTGCCACCGGATCAGGCGCAGTTCTATCGCGGCATTCTAGCCAACCGCTCAAATCAACTGGATCAATCAGTCCGGCTGCTCGAGCCGCTCGTTGACCAGGTGACTGCCAGCGGAGATACAGCGCGCGAGAAGCTGCTGCGCATGACGCTCGCCGAAGACTATCTACGCCTGGGCGATTGGGCCAAAGCCGGCCGGGCATACCAGGCGCTTGACGCGCGGCTAGGCGCCAAGCTCACCTCCGGCGAACAAGACGAAATTGAGATGCCGCTCAAGATGCTGCCGCTGGCCAAGGACAATCCGCCCATCACGGTCGATCCTTGCGAACCCTTCAGGCTTCAGGTCAGCAACGATCTTCTTGGCCTTATCGATGTGCCCGTCTTCATTGACGCGCGCTCCCATAGCTGGATGCTCGATCCCACCGCTCCATTCAATCTCATTTCCCGCTCGATTGCGCGGGATGTCGGGCTCACCGTCTCACTGGAGTCCGCCACTATCCGCACACTCACCGGGCGCCCCATTCAGGTTCATGTCACGGTGATTCCCCGCTTCACCATTGGCGGTCGCCTTACGCTGCACGATGTTACCGCTTTCGTTTTCGACGACGCGGATTATTCCTTCCCGCACTCCGGCTATCAGGTTGAAGGTGTCCTGGGGTATCCCGCGCTCGCCGCCATGGGCAGGCTCACCGTTTCCGATAACACCATCCAGGTCGATCCCGCCAAGGAGAGCGATCCGCTAGAGGACAAGGATCGCCTCACCGCCGGCGCCCGCTTCTATCTTGACGGCGATCAAATGATCGTCGCCCTCGGACGCACGCTCGACTCCGCTGCCGATTCCTCCTTGCAAGAGGTCACCGCGGGCAGCCGCGACGACTCAGGTGAAAACGACGACCGGATGTTCGCCATCGACGCCGGTGGACAACAGACGTATCTGACCTCGCGCTGGTTCGACGAACACGCCGCCGAGTTCAACGGCCAGAAGATGGAACCCTTCTCATTCCCCGGCATGGATTCCGGTCCTGGGTCGGCCTATGTCGCCGAGACCGTCCCCCTGGTCGTTGGCGATACGTCCATCGACCTCCACTACATCCCCGTTCTCACGCAGCCATTTAGCTCAGCCGCCCGCGACGATGTTTACGGCGTTCTTGGCATCGATGCTCTCGATCAGCTCAGGAGCTACACCTTCGACTACCGCACCATGCGCTTCAGCGCGAGAGGTGAGTAGAGGAGCAGGGAATAGGCGGACAGAGTGCTGACACCTACTCTTTCGCCTTCTCCAGCTTTGTCTGCCCGCGCCGGCCCAGCATCAGAGCCACGATCCCAAAAACCAGCAGCACCAATCCCCACCACAAATTAGCATCGATTCCCATGCTCTTCGCATAGGCGTCCATGCTGGTGCGCGTGGCCAGGCCGAAAGCTGTCAGGATGGTTCCGATCAAGGTGAACGCCATACCCATCGAGATGCGCGGATCGTAAAACATCGCTCTCCCTCTCTGCTCAGATGAAGATCAGGTTCACTGCGATTGCCGCCAAAAGGATCGCCGCGGCCATCGCCTCGGGCCGTTTCCACCACGCCCGATTTGCCGGCGGCCCCGCGGTGAGCGAAAACACAAGCCCGTTGAGTTTCTCGACCTGCGCCGCCTGCGTGAACAGGCTCACCATCGCCGCTACCAGCAGACTCACGAGGAAGGCTAACATTGTCGTTCCCAAACCCAGCGCCATCTCGCTCGCGGGATGATGCAACACCGCAATCCAGCCGCCGTGAATGCCCGGTTGTTCGCCTTGCGGGAGCGCCAGCCCGTGGTGCAGCAACGCGGCAACTGTGCCTGCGAGTAATCCCGCGAACGCGCCGTGCCCTGCTGCACGCTTCCAGAAAGCCCCCAGCAACAGCACCGCAAACAGCGGAGCATTCACGACCGCGAAGACCAGCAGCATTGCATCGAGCAGGCTATTGAAGCGCATCGCTGCGCACGCCGCACCGAAAGCAAGCAACACGGCACCGACTGCCGCCCAACGGGCCACGGCGAGCAGGCGCTTGTCGGAGGCATCTTTGGCGAAGAACGCCTGAAAGAGGTCGCAAGTGAAGACCGTGCTGAACGATGTCACGCTGGCGGCTACACCGCCCATCAGGCACGCCAGCAGAGCCGTCATCCCCAGCCCCAGCAGGCCCGTGGGCAGGAACTGCAGGAGCATGTTCGGAGTGGCCATCGCGTAGTCGAGTACGGCGCGGCCGTCCGCGCCCATTACAGGCTTTCCATCGGCATCGGCTTTTGCGGGAACCAGCCCCAGCCCTGCTTCCACCACCGGAGGCACAACCGTGATGTCGTGATAGATCACGCCATTTTCGTTGCGAATCACGATCGAGGTGTGCGGCGTGGGAAGGCCAACTGCGATAAGCCCTGGAAGGATCAACACGAGTGGCACAAACACGCGCACGGCCGCGGCGATCAACGGCGCCCTTCGCGCCGACTCCAGATTCTTCGCCGCCATCGCCGCCTGCAGCAGCCTGAAGTCAGTGCACCACGTCCCGCCGCCCAGCACCAGGCCCACGCCAAGCACCAGGACAATGACGCCGGGGCCCATGGAGTGAGCACTCGCGTGGAACTGGCTCGCCAGAACCGCGGCCTTCAACGCGCTCCATCCGCCGATGCGCTTGAGTCCCAGCAGCACCACAGGAAGCAGTCCGGCGATGACGAGGCAAAACTGCAGCGCCTGGTTGTACATGGCAGCGCCAAGCCCGCCGAGCAGAACATAGGCCAGCACCAGAGCCGCCGGCAGCGCCATTGCGAGCAGCAGCGCTCCGGTGGGTGGAAGGTTGAGCGCGTTGGCAACCTGATCGAAGACGTGCAGCGCCACGAAGACGCGCCCCATGGCATAGAGAGCGATTCCGGCACTGAGCGCGGCCATCGCGGCAAACATGCAGGCATTCAGCGCCCGCGTCTTCCGGTCGAAGCGCAGGCCGAGATACTCCGGAATGGACCGCGCGGCGGTTTCAGCCGCTTCTGCCGGGGATGGGTCCGTGCCTGATTTCGAGCCGTAGAAGACAGGCATCAGATACAGGCCCGCGAAGAGCATTGCGGGAATCGAGCCAAGCGCGAAGATACCTGCACTGGCCAGGCCGTACCGGGCTCCCGCCGCGCCCATGCCGAGCACCTCCTGCGAGCCCAGGCTGGCGCCCAACATTGCCAGGCCACACAGCCAGCCCGGCATCACGCGCCCGGCCTGCATGAACTCCATGCTTCCCTTGATCGCCGGCCTGAGCGAGAAGCCAGCGGTCAGCATGAAAAAGCCGTAGATCAGCAGGATCAGCCAGTCGGCGGCAGCAAGATTCGGCACAAGGCGCTCCTTCCATCCTGATGGTACAGAATCCACTCGGCCCGCCGCCGCTCGTCCAGCGCAATCATTTGTTCAGCTGGACCGAGTTCAAGATCCTTCGCCGCGAGCGCAAAAAAATCGGCGGCAAGGGAATGATCCCCTGCCGCCACCAGATTTTCTGTCAACGGAAATTGTCCTTTGCGTGACGCATTCGCGGTTCTGTCGCGCTCAAGTCCTCAAGTTGAGGGCCGTGCGTCGGCGACGCACAGCACCGTTATTGCTCCTCGCCCGTTCCCGGCGCGGGAGCCGGAGCCGGCGCTGCCGGCGGAGCCGCATCCGGCGGTGGCTGAGGCTGCTGCCGGTGGAACTGTCCGCCCGGCTCGCGGAACTGGCTGCCGGGTCCCTCCATTCCTGGCCTCTGTCCATCGCGTCCCCACGGACCCCGGTCATGGTCGCGCATCCCCTGGTGCTCCATCCGGTTCTGGTGCATGGTCTGCAGTTGTTTCCACTGGTCCGGCTTCAACTGCATCCGAATGTCCAGCAGAAAACGCGCATTGGCTTTCTCTAGATCCGCGCGCGCGCCCACGACCTTATCGATCTGCGCTTCAATCGCCGCACGGTCCGGAGTATCGGCCTCCATCAGCGGACCCATGGCCAACTCCGCCTTGCGCAAAGTGGCTTGCATGTCGATCAGCTTCATGCGATGGTCCTGCAGAATTCCATCCATCGCCTTACGCTGATCGTCGCTCAGGGTCAACTGCTTCACGATGTCCGGATTGTTCCAGAACTGTCCGTTTGCGAATCCGAACGCCTGTTCCATCGGAGGCCGGTGCTGCTCGAATCCAGGTCCCAAGCCTGGCCCGCCGGGCCCTTGCGCGCACGCCCAACCTCCAACCATCAACATTCCTGCTCCCGCCAAAACCAGTCGAACAATTTTCAACGTCTTCATCGATTCTTCCCCCCTTGTGTCCCAAGGGACCCTTTCTCGCCTTCTGTTCTCTTTCCTATTGTCTTGTTGCGTGAGCCCTTCAATTCGTACCGTTGCTGTCCATCATTTGCGCCAGCGGCTCCATGGCCGCCGGAACCTGTCGCGATACATCGTTGTCCACTGTTGCCAACAGATCCTCATCATCCTTGGTTGCGTTCGCCGCAGGTGCTGTCTTTTCGGCTGCCGCGTGCACCTGCGCAGCCTTTTGCTGCGCCGCTTTTACCGCCGCTATCCGGGCCAGCTCCTGCTGGTGATGGCGCTCGTACAACGAGCCCGCCAGGCTTCCAGCCGCAAGCACACATGCCAGCGCCCAGCTTGCCGCCAAACGCCAGGTGTGCTGCGCCGCTCTCACCGCTGTACGCGGCCGGCTGTATGCAGCCTCACCCCAGGCATCCACGCTCACTTTGAAGTTCTTCGAGCGCTTCTGCCACCATCGGATCGTCAATCTCTTCCGCCAATTTCCCTTTCAAGCTCATCGTGTTCCTCTCAGCTCCCCGCGCACTCTGCCGAGCGCCCGCGATAAGTGGGCCTTCACCGTGCCCTCGCTCAATCCCGTGGCCCGCGCAATCTCGCTCAACTCCCGCTCTTCAACGTAGCGCAGCAGGAACACCGTTCGCTGCCGCTCGCTCAGGCCTTCCACTGCCTTCCAAACATGTGCTACCTGCTCCCGCGCCAGAATCTGCTGCTCTGCGTTGCGTTCGCCGTTGGGCAGCCACTCGCTGGCCTCGTCCACGCCAATCGCATTTGCTTGCGTTTGCCGCCAGAACTGCAAGCGCCGATTGCGCCAATGGTCCTTCTGCAAATTGATGGCGATGCGCATCAGCCAGGTCATCGCGCTTGAATCGCCGCGAAAGTGTTTCCAGTTCCGGTGCGCCTTCAGGAAACACTCCTGTGTCAGCGTCTCGGCCAGATCCACATCCCTGAGCGATGCCAGCAGGAAACGGAAGATTTGCGGCCGATGGCTTTCGGCGATGCTCGCAAAATCCTGCGCAGCAATCTCCTCTGCCGCTTCCACGGTCATCGGCTTCACGGCTGTCCCAGCTGCCATCGAATTGGTAGACGTCCGCATCCGGCGCAAGTTTACAACCCTTCGCTCCATTTTCGCGTCAAAGTTGCCATCAAGCCCAGGTGAAGAGAGGCTGCAGACACCCGTAAAGCCATTGATCTCACGAGCAAATCGGTGTACGCGCTTCCCCGCCCGGCTTAAACGTGGGATTCCAGCTTCGCACATCGCCGCACCTCGATTCCGCAACGATATAATCTGTTGCGGCGACGAAAACTTCGCGTTGGCAGGCCCCCATGCTGTGGTGCGCGCCACAGGTTGGTACACCAAAGGATCTCAGCAGGTGGTTACTTTCGGCGTTTCCAGGAGAATCGGAGCGCAGATCGCCGCAGGAATTCCTGGCGCCGGAGCCGGAAGCTGCAATTGAAAACCGGCGAGTTCAAAGCTCACCCTATGGAGACTGAAATGATTTCCCGTCGAAGATTTGTTAATGGACTGGCTGCTGGTGCGGCGGCCTCAGCATTCGCATCCACCGCAAAGAGCTATGCGCAGATTCTCGGCGCCAACGATCGCCTGAACTTTGCCATCAACGGCCTGAATGGCCGCGGCCACGCACATCTGTCATCGCTGCGCACCAACAGCAGCACCGCGCGGGTGGCCTATATCTGCGACGTCGACTCTGGCATTCTTGGCAAGTTTGCGGCGGAAGCGGAGCAAAAGCTTGGCTACGCGCCCAAAGCCAAGACCGATTTCCGCCATGTCCTGGAATCGAAGGACGTTGACGCGATCACCATTGCTGCTCCCGACCACTGGCACACGCCGATGGCGGTGCTTGGCCTTAAAGCAGGCAAGCACGTCTACGTTGAAAAGCCCTCCAGCCAGAACCCGCGCGAAGGCGAGCTGCTGGTTGCCGCGCAGAAGAAATACGGAAAGCTCGTTCAGGTTGGCGATCAACAGCGATCTTCCGACTACACCATCCGCATGATCCAGCAGATTCACGATGGCCTGATTGGCGACGCGTACATGGCCAAGTCGTGGTACGTGAACACGCGCGGCTCCATGGGCATCGGCAAGCCTGCGCCCGTGCCCGCCTCGCTCAACTGGGATCTGTGGCAAGGCCCCGCGCCGCGCAGCGAGTACAAGGACAACATTCATCCCTACAACTGGCACTGGCTGCGGCGCTACGGCACCGGCGAGACGCTCAACAATGGCACTCACGAAGTTGACGTCTGCCGCTGGGCTCTGCAGGCGGAAATCCCCCGTGCCGTGACTGCAAGCGGCGGCCGCTACCAGTTCAAAGACGACTGGCAGTTCCCTGACACGACCATCACCAACTTTGAATACCCCGGCAAGCTTATCTCGTGGGAAGGCCGCTCCTGCCAGGGTATTCGCCTCTACGATCGCGACCGCGGTTCGGTGATTTCGGGCACCAAGGGCTCGGTCGTCATCGATCGCGACGGGTACGACGTCTTTGATTGGAAAGGGAAGCAGATCGACACGTATCGCGTCGGCCATGTCACTTCAACAGGCGACCTGATCGGAGCCGATTCCATGACCGACGCCCACTTCGCCAACTTCATCGCGGCCATTCGCGGCCAGCAGAAGCTCAACTCGCCCGTTCCAGTCGCCAATGTCACTGTGACCATGCTCCTGCTCTCGAACATCGCCTGGTTCGTCGATCGCCTGCTGCGCCTCGACACCCAAACTGCGCACATCCTCAACGATCCCGAGGCCATGAAGTTTTGGGCTCGCACCTACGAACCAGGCTGGGAACTGACGGTCTAAGGAGACACTCGAATGACGGCCGGAAACGAAATCTTGCCTGCCGCGCAAGCTGGGACCCTCACCCTTGGCGGCGATTTAGCCGTGAACCGCATGGGCTATGGCGCCATGCGCATCACAGGCAAGGGCATCTGGGGTCCTCCCGATGACGTCGACGCCGCGGTCGCCACGCTTCGCCGCGCCGTCGAGCTGGGCGTGAACTTTATCGACACCGCCGACTCCTACGGCCCTGACGTCTCAGAGGAACTGATCGCGAAAGCGCTCTGGCCCTATCCTGCCGGCCTCGTCATCGCCACCAAAGCCGGCTGGACGCGCCACGGCCCCGGTGTTTGGCAGCACAACGCCAGCCCCGCCCATATCCAGGAAGCCATCGAAGGCAGCCTCAAGCACCTGCGCCTGGAGCGCATCGACGTTTACCAACTTCACGTGCCCGACCCCGCCGTTTCCTTTGACGCCTCCATGGAAACTCTCGCGCGGCTGCGGGAGCGGGGCAAGATTCGTCACGTCGCGCTCTCCAACGTCACGCTCGAGCACATTCATCGGGCGCAACGGATCGTCCCGATCGTCAGCGTGCAGAACCGCTACAGCTTCTCCGATCGCGAATGGGATTTTGTGGTCGATTATTGCGAAGCCAACGGCATCGCGTTTCTGCCCTGGGGACCGATGGCACAGGGCCGACAGGCCAGCGAAGTGGTGGAGAGGATTGCCGCAGCGCGCCAGGTATCCACTGCGGTCATTTCGCTGGCATGGCTGCTGCGGCGCTCGCCGGTCATGCTGCCCATTCCCGGCACAAGCTCGGTGAAACACCTTGAAGAGAACGTCGGCGCCGCCGCTTTCCGGCTCAGCGACGCCGAGTTCGCCGAACTCGCCGCAGTCGTTCCCAGACCCTATTGGCTGCGCGGCTAAGGCCAGAGGGCCCCGGGCGAGCAATCTTATTGTGTTCCGTTTGCCGGACTCTACGGCTGCGTGGCTTGCGGCGCGTCGCCGCCTGGAGCCGGCTCTGCGGCCGAACTCACCGGCTCATTCATTCCGTGCTCGGGATCGTACTGGTGCTTGACCATCCATTCCTTGTATTTCGCGGCAGGCTCTTCGCCCAGCAGGCCGTTATGCCGGACGTAAACGGAATCTTCCTTTAAGGTCACCTTGAAGTCGCAGGAGTTCATCTCTCCCGGCTTGCCGCCCAAGACCGGAAGCAGAATCTCCAACTCCCGCCCGGGCTTCTTCCAGCGCGCCATGTACGTCTCGTACCCGGGCGACACCATGATCCGTGTGGCGCATCGGTAGCCGAAATCGAAGCCTAGCGGCTGGCCGTTCTCAAAGAGGTTGGCGCGGCCTTCGCCGTCTACGGCATCCAGCGAGCGATCGTAATAATGCGAATGAGAATTGAACTGAAAGATATGTACTCTTAGCGGATAATCGGCGGCGCTCCATTTGCCCGCCCAGGCAACTGTCGCCACCAGCAGACCGACGACCAACCCACTCAAACCACAAATCCAGGCACGACGCATCGATAGCCCCCTTTTCTATTCTGATGGTCGGATTCCGCAGCAATTCTAACTCACACCTCCACATCGCACCGTTAACCCGCTCTCAACTCACGGGCAAAGTGGCTCGTCGGCCCTGCGCGCTTCACGGCTCCTTGCGATGCCGCCGGTTGTGCTCTGCCCCGCGCATGAGGAGCACTACGGGAATGTTGAGCAAGATCAAAATCCCCATCAGGAGAAATGCGTCGCCATAGCTGAGCAGCGCCGCCTGTTGCTGGAGCTGCCGATAGATGAGCCCACCGGCTTTGTGCGCCGCCGTCACCGGGTCTACACCCTGATGAGCGAGAAAAGGCGCCAACTGCGCAAAGGCCTGCTGGCTCATCGGACTCGAAGCCGTGAGGTGGTCGCCGAGGATCTGCTGATGAAACTGCTCGCGCCGGGCCATCATCGTGGTCACAAACGAAATTCCCATGCTTGATCCGATATTGCGCATGGTATTGAACAGGCTCGTCGCATAGCCGGTCTCGGCCTTCGGGATCGGGCTCATCGTCAAAGTGGCCATGGGCACAAACAAGAATCCCAGAGCAAAGCCCTGGACGATTTGAATCCAGAAGATATCCCAGGTTCCAGATTCGAGCGTCATTCGCGCATAGCCAAAGAAGCAAAGCCCTGTGATGCCGAAGCCAAGGATCAGCAAGCGGCGCGCGTCCCAGCCTCTGCCCAGCAGAAAAGCCACCAGCGGCATGCACAGCGCGGTGCCCACGCCGCGCGGACTGTTCCAGATTCCCGCGGTAGTCGCGGTCCAGCCCAGCAGCGTCTGCATGAACAGCGGCAGCAGCACCAGGCTGCCGTACAGCACGAACCCCATGATCGTGACCAGCACGATGCCCGAAGCGAAGGTGCGCGAGTGCATCAGCTTGAAGTGCACGATCGGGTCCTTGGCGCGCAATTCACGCAGCACGAAGGCCGCCAGGCACACCGCCGAAATCACGCACAGCGCGCGAATCAGAGTCGATCCGAACCAGTCTTTTTCCTGCCCCTTGTCGAGCATGATCTGCAGCGCGCCCATGCCCACGGCCAGCATGCCGATGCCCCACGCATCCACGCCCAGCGAGCGGCGCCGCAAGTAGTGCGGATCGTAGATGTACTGCGAGATCAATAGCAGGCTCAACACCCCCACCGGCAGGTTGATGAAGAAGACCCAGCGCCACGTCCAGGTGTCCGTGATCCAGCCGCCCAGCGTGGGGCCAAGGATAGGCGCCGCGATAATTCCCAGGCTCCAGAACGCCATCGCCTTGCCCTGCTCCCTGCCCGGGAATTCTTCGAGGAGCACGGCCTGCGAAAGCGGCTGCAGCCCGCCGCCGGTCAGGCCCTGGATGACGCGAAAGACAATCAGCATGGGCAGATTCGGAGCTAGGCCGCACGCCAGGCTCGACAGCGTAAACCCGGCAACGGCCATCATCAGAACGTGCTTGCGGCCCAGTACGCCCGCAATCCATCCGGTTATGGGAAGGATGATGGCGTTCGCCACCAGGTAGGAGGTCAATACCCAGGTTGCCTCCTCGACGGTCGAGGAAAGCGATCCGGCGATATGCGGCAGGCTGACATTGACCACCGACGTATCCAGCACCTGCATCACGGCGCTCGACATCACGGCAATGGCGACCATCCAACGATGAGGCGGAATGGCCTCACCGTCGGGCGATGAAGTGGCCAGCATCGCCTTTGCTCTTGCCGAAAGCGAATTCGCGCCTTGCGCGGACCCTGCCAGGCGGGGAATGGAAGCGTCAGCCACGGGTGCCCGTCCCTTGCACGGCGCAGGACAGCAAGCGATGAACTACGGTCCGGGAGGCAAAGCCTGCGGCAGAAACAACAACGGGATTTCTCTGAACGCGCAAAGCCAAATTTCCGCGCTCTCGCGCCGTCTGTCCGGCGAGAGGGGCCCTCAATCAATCGATGGAAAAACTAATCGAAGGTTAACCCCGGCTTAGCACAGCGTCAATTGCAGCCGTCACAGCACGCCGGGAAGGCCATCGCCGCGCAAGCGTCTCCCCGGCCCCACCGTTGATCCCTAATCTCTGCTCCCCTGAGCCCTATGCCCTTAGCCGCCGCCGATGGCCTGAGCGAACGGTTATTGTTCGGTGAAGAGGCTGAACCCCGGCCGAGGATTTACTCTATTCGAGAAAAGCCATGCTGCTCGAATCTCTACGCGAACAAGTTCTCGGCGCCAATCAGGAGATCGCCCGCCGCGGCCTCGCACCGCACACCTTCGGGAATGCCAGCGGAGTTGATCGCTCCGGCGCCAAGCCGCTGGTGGTTATCAAGCCGAGTGGTGTCGATTACGCCGCCCTAACGCCCGCCGACCTTATCGTCACTGATCTCGATGGCAACATCGTCGAGGGCTCGCTGCGCCCGTCGAGCGATCTTGATACGCACACTCTGCTCTACCGCGAGTTTCCTCAGATCGGGGGCATCGTCCATACCCACTCCGAGTTCGCCACGGCGTGGGCCCAGGCCTGCCGCGCAATTCCGTGCTACGGCACTACACACGCCGACTACTTTCACGGTCCGGTTCCCGTCACTGAACCGCTCACCGCTGAAGAGGTCGCCTCAGGCTACGTACGCAACACTGGCGCGGTCATCGTCCGCTGCTTCCGCACCGGAAAGCTCGATCCGGCGGCCGTTCCCGGCGTACTGGTTGCGGGCCACGCCCCATTTGCCTGGGGCAAAGACCCGGCCGATGCCGTGGAGCACGCCGACGTCCTCGAGTACATCGCCCGGCTCGCCTTCCGCAGCGTGCTGCTGGGCGCACCAGAGGCCGGCATACCCGGCCACGTCTCGGAGTACCACTACCTCCGCAAGCACGGCCCGAAGGCAACTTACGGCCAACGCTGAGCAAGAGTCCCAGCCGAGGCACGTCTGCTCTGCCTCGTGCCGTCAGCCGGCGATCCAATGCTCTGAAACCGGCGAAATCCAAGCCCCGCGGAACCCCTGTGTTTTCCTGTGGTTGGCCGATAACTCAACACTGTTGATTAATCTACAAATTTTCATAGATTGATTCGCTTCTCTGGATCGCTACTCTTGTTTTTTGCACTTGCGATGTGATCTACTTCACTCTAGGATGACTTTTTCCTCATCGATAAGTCCATATCATGCCTGTTCTCAGAGGATTGGCCTGAGACCTCCAGCTTAAAGCCGCATCCCCGCTGCGTGGCAACTGACGTGCTAGTAAAGCGATTGAAATAGAAATCTCCCGCGCCCATGGAGACAAGCCTTCTCAACCGCGTGCAAGCTACGCTGCTGGCCTTGGCCACGGCCGCGCTCTTCGTGTTGGCGGTGCTGAATCTCCTCGCGCAGCGCCAGTTTCCGCAGCCCGACGATGGCGTGTGGTGGGGCGAGGCCGCCGGCGGCCTCCGAGCCGAAAGGGTTCTGCCGGATAAGCCCGGTCAGCGCGCCGGAATCCAGGAGGGAGACCTCCTAACGGGAGTCAGCGAATCGCCCACCGCGAGCGTCATGCCCGTTACGCTGGTCGCTGATCTGGAGCGCGCACTCTACGCCACCGGTCCTTACGGCCAGGTCTACTACACCATCACGCGCGACGGCATTCCCCTCGAAGCGCCGATCAAGGTCATTCCCGAGCCGCTGGATCGCAGTCTGGAGTTCGGGCTACGCATCATCGGCCTCATCTATCTTGTCATCGGGTTCTACGTCCTCTTTCGCCGCTGGGGCGCGCCTCGCGCCACGCACTTTTATATATTCTGCCTGGTGTCCTTTGCGCTCTATGCGCTGAAGTACACCACCAAGCTCGACACTCTGGACTGGATTGTCTTCTGGACGAATGTCGTAGCCGAAGCGCTGCAGCCGGCGCTCTTCCTGCACTTCGCGCTCAGCTTCCCCGAGGAGCGGTTCAAGAATTTCCGCCGCCGCTGGCTACTGCCCCTGGTCTACGCCCCCGGCGCGGGACTTCTTGCCTTGTGGCTCTGGTCCATCGCCACGCGCGAAGCCACCAAGCTCCTTCTCGACCGGCTCAACCAGATCGCCACCGCGTACGATGCCATTTTCTACGTGGCCGCAGCGCTGCTCTTCCTGCGCAGCTACAGCCGTGCCTCCACGCCGCTGCTACGCCAGCAGTTGAAGTGGGTCACGCGCGGCACGCTGCTCGCGGTTCTTCCGTTCACGTTCTTCTACGCCGTCCCCTATCTGCTGCACCTGAATCCGCCGCAACTGCTGACCAATCTGGCCGGCCTCTCGCTGGTGTTCTTGCCGCTCACGTTCGCCTGGGCCATCGTCCGCTACCGCTTGATGGACACGGACCTTATTTTCAAGCGCAGCGTGGCCTACACGCTGTCGGTAGCCCTTATTGGTGGTGGCTATTTCGGCATCATCGCGCTCATCGCCCTCGTGGTTCACCAGCGCCTGCCCGACACGATGAAGGAGTGGGCGCTGGTCATCGCCATTCTGGTCACGGCCGCCGTCTTCGATCCGTTGAAGCGGCGCATTCAGGGATGGGTGGATCGCGCGTTTGACCGTCATCGCTACGACTACCGCAGGGCGCTGGTCGAATTCGGCCGCGGCCTTGGCTCTGAAACCGACCTCCAGGCCCTGCTCAACTCTATCGTCGAGCAGTTGCCGCGCACGCTCCTGGTGGCGCGCGTTGCCATCTTCCTGGCGCAGGATTCCGGCCGGCTGCGTCTGGCCGCCTCGCATGGCTTGCCCGACGAAGTCAGCGCCGAGCAAAACAATTTGTCCCTCGGGTTCCTTAACTTCGACCGCGCCAAGGATCACTCCCACATCTTTTTCGAGAACGCTCAAGCGGTCATGCATCTTTCGCCGGACGAGCAGCGCACCGCTGCTCTTCTCGACCTCAACTACTATCTGCCCTGCCGGGTAGCTTCGGTGCAGCTTGAGAATGGCGAGGCTGCCAGCCGCACCATCGCCGTCATCGGCCTCGGCCGCACGCTGGGCGGCGACTTCCTGTCGAGCGAAGACGTCGAGCTTCTCGAATCGCTGGCCAGCTACATCGGCATCGCCCTCCAGAACGCAAGCCTGTACGCGCGCCTGGAAGAAAAGATCGTCGAGTTCGAGCGCCTGAAGGAGTTCAACGAGAACATCGTCGAATCCATCAACGTAGGCATCTTCGCCATCGACCTCAACGACCGCATCGAAAGCTGGAACGCGCAGATGGAGGCCATGTACGCTTTCAGCCGGGCTGAGGCCATCGGCCAGGAACTTCGGTCCGTTTTTCCTGTAGAGTTCATCGAGGCGCTGGAAGGCTTCGGCAGCGATCCGGGAGTGCATCACCTCTACAAGTTCCGCCTCACCACGCGCGCAGGCGAGCTGCGCACCGCCAACATCGCCATTGCACCGTTGCTCTCTCGCGATTTCGTTCCCGTGGGCCGCATCGTCCTGGTCGACGACATCACCGAGCGCGTTACGCTTGAAACGCAACTTGCCCAGGCTGACAAGCTCACGTCCATCGGCCTGCTCGCTGCCGGAGTCGCCCACGAGATCAACACTCCGCTCGCCGTGATCTCCTCCTACGCGCAGATGCTGGCCAAGCAGTTGCGCGGCGACGCGCGCCTCAGCCCCGTGCTCGACAAGATCACGCAGCAGAGCTTCCGCGCCGCCGAAATCGCCAATGGCCTGCTCAACTTCTCACGCACCTCCACCACCGAGTTCCGCTCCACTGACCTGAATCAGGTCGTCCGCGACACGCTTTCGTTGCTTGAGCACCAGTTCAAGACGGCGCAGATTCTTGTCGATCTCGAACTCGCCGACGAGCTGCCGCCGATCCACGGCAACCCCGGCAAACTGCAGCAGGTCTTCCTCAACCTGCTTCTCAACGCCAAGGACGCCATGCCTGGCGGAGGGCGCCTGCGCATCGCCACGCTTGTCAATGGCCACGTTGAAGCCGTCATCTCCGATTCCGGCTCGGGTATCGCGCCCGAGCACCTCAAGCGCATCTACGATCCCTTCTTCACCACCAAGAACATGCCCGGCGACCGCCGCGGCACCGGTCTCGGCCTTTCTGTTTCGTACGGCATCATTCAGGAACACGCCGGAAAGATTCACGTCGAGAGCGCTATCGGCGCCGGCACCACCTTTCACCTCGAGTTTCCCCTGTTAAGGAATTCCGTCCATGCCTGAGCCCACCGCTGAGGACGCAATGCCCGTGAACGCGCCTGTCTCCACGTCCGCGATTGACGACAGTTCACCCGCCGCGTCCATCCTCGTTGTCGACGACGAGGCCGGCATTCAGGAATCGCTCGAGGTGTTGCTCTCCCTCGAGAATTATGCCGTCAAGACCGCAGCCAACGGCGAGGAAGGCCTGCGCATGCTCGATCAGTCGAGCTTCGACCTCGTCCTGCTCGACCTCGCGCTGCCCGGCCAGAGCGGCCTTGAGCTGCTGCCGCAATTCAAGGAGCGCCAGCCCGATCTGCCCATCATCATGATCACCGCCTATGGCACCGTCGATAACGTCGTCGAGGCCATCCGCGCCGGCGCGGAAAACTTCATCCAGAAGCCCTGGGACAACGAGAAGCTGCTCGCCGACATTCGCTCCGCCGTCGCCCGCCGCCGCGCCGAGGAAGAGAATCTCCAGCTCAAGCGCACCCTCAAGCAGCGCTACAACTTCGCCAACATCGTGGGCAAAAGCGAGTCCATGCTCCGCGTCTTCGATCTTGTCGCGCAGGTCGCTCCCAGCCGCTCCACGGTGCTGATTCAGGGCGAGAGCGGCACCGGCAAGGAGATCATCGCCAAGGCCATCCACGCCAACTCGCCGCGCCGCGATAAGCCATTCGTACCCATCAACACCGGAGCCATGCCCTCCGAGCTGCTCGAGTCCACGCTTTTCGGGCACGTCAAAGGCGCGTTCACCTCCGCTGTCGCGTCGAAGAAAGGCCTCTTCGAGGTCGCCAACGGCGGCACGCTCTTCCTCGATGAGATCGCCACCATGGGCCTCGACACGCAGTCAAAAATTCTGCGCGTGCTGCAGGATAAGCGCTTTATGCACCTCGGCGGCATTCAGGAGATCCAGGTAGACGTGCGCATCCTCGCCGCCACCAATGTCGATCTCCGCCAGGCGGTGCGCGATGGCCACTTTCGCGAGGATCTCTTCTACCGGCTCAACGTGATCACCGTTGACCTGCCGCCGCTGCGCTCCCGCCGCGAGGATATTCCGCTCCTCGTCCAGCACTTCCTCGACTTCTACGCTAATGAGAACGGGTTCGCCCCGCGCAAACTCTCCACCGACGCCATGCGCGCCCTCATCGATTACGACTGGCCCGGCAACGTCCGCGAGCTTGAAAACGCCATCGAGCGCGGCGTCGTGCTCTCCTCCGGTCCGCTGATCGGCGCCGAGCTTTTGCCCGGACAGATCACCGGCCGCAGCTTCCAGGACGCGCTCCTCGAACACAACCCGAACTCTTCGCTCTTCGACATCCTTGAAGTCATCGAGCGCCGTATCATCATCGAGAAGCTCGAACGCTGCAACTGGAACCAGACCGAAGCCGCGGAGCAGTTCCGCATTCCGCTCTCCACCCTGAACCAGAAGATCAAGCGCCTCAACATCGAAATCCGCAAGCGGGGCAGGGAAGAATCGGGAGCAGGGAGTAGAGGGTAGGGAATACGAATCTTTGCTTCGCTACCATTCGCCGATTTGCTGAGCACTGACCACTGACCACTGCGAATGTCTTACTTTCTCTTCAAATCCGAACCCGGCGTCTACTCCTTCGACGATCTCCTGCGCGACGGCGAGACGGCGTGGGACGGCGTGACCAATCCCACCGCCGTCAAAAATCTACGCGAGATGAAGCCGGGAACGAAGTGGATTTTCTACCACACCGGCGACGAACGCACCGCCGTAGGCACGGGAACCGTCGTCAGCGTCGACCCGACCGACCCGAGGGTCCCCATCGTCCGCGTCAAGGCAGACAGGCGTCTCAAGCGCCCCAAGACCCTCGCCCAAATCAAGGCTGAAAAGCTCTTTGCCCGCTCGCCGCTGCTGCTCATCGGACGGCTCTCGGTCGTTCCGCTCACCGAAGAGGAGTGGAATTGGTTTTTGGAATAAGAGTGCAGGAAACGGGAAGCCGCTATTCCCTGTCTTCCCCCAGCCACGCCTTCGTATTCAGCAACTGCCTCTGATCCAGCGACCACACCTTGCCCGTCATCTCGTCCGGCGCCCGGCCCTCGCGCGCCGACCTCTCAAACTCGCTGGCCATGGCCTGCATCTTCGCGTCCAGATCGTCGAGGAAGTTCAGCACCAGCGCCTCGGGAATCATGGGCAGCTTGGGCGAGCCGAACTCCAGCTTGCCGTGATGCGACAGAATCATGTGCAGCACCAGCGTGCGCAGGCGGTCAGGAAAATCCGGCAGCCCGGCGATCGTTTTCTCCGCGAGATCGACGCCCATCTGGATGTGACCCAGCAGCACACCCTCGACTGTATAGTCGAATCCCGTGTCCCAACTGAGCTCGCGAATCTTGCCAATGTCGTGCAGGATCACGCCCGTGATGAGCAGATCGCGGTCGAGCATCATGTAATGCGCGGCCACGCGATCGGCGAGCCCCAGCAAGCTCACCACGTGCTCCAGCAGCCCGCCCAGCCACGCATGATGCAGTTGCCGCGCCGCCGGCGCCTCGCGATACGCCTGCGCGATCGGTGCATCGGTGAGCAACGCAGTGAGAAGCCGCTTCAAATCGAGATTCGCCACGCTTGCGACGCTTGCCTCGAGCATCCGCCACAGCTCTCCCACATCGCGGCTCGTCGCGGGGAGCATATCCATCTTGTCCGCCTCGCCGTCGAGCGCCTTGCGCAGCTGATCCACTTTCAACTGTGCGCGTTCGTCGTAGCGCGACACGCTGCCGCGCACCTTGACCATGTCGCCGCGCTCGAACTCCCTGGCGATGCGCGGGTCGCCAGGCTCCCACACGCGCCCCTCGATCTGTCCGGACTTGTCGCCGAGCGTCAGGTTCAGGTACGGCTTGTTCTGCTTGGTGGTCCGTTGTTGCTTGGCAAGAACGAGAAAAAAGCTGTCGAAGAGCTTGCCCTCGTCGAAGCCCATCAAATCCGCGATATAGATGTCTTTCATTCTGCCGAGAAGATTAACGCAATTCTCCCACTCTGCCAAAGTCGCCGCCCGGTCCCAACAGAAATCACGCCGCGCCAAAAACACCGCGGGCCCGGGAATTCGTTCCCAGGCCCGCTCAATCGGATCGGCTGAATCGCCGCGCTACTGCTGCGCTGGTTGCTGTGGTTGTGGTTCGTCCGGATGGTCCGCGGGCGCCGGCGCTCCCGGCACGGGAGGAATGGGCGTTGGCTGCTGCACCGGCTTCGGCTGCGATTCTTCTTCACTCTTCTTCTTGTTCGTGATGCGGGTCTTTCCCTCGGTCGCAGTCGCCGCCTTTTTCTTCTTCGAGGTATCTCCCGACAATCCCAACGGAGCTGACTGCGTCTGCTGGTCGGCTACCTCGGCCGCATTCGGCGGCGCGGGCCCTGTCGCACCCGGCTGCCCGGCGATCCCTTTTGTCTTCGCCGTCTTGGGCTGCCGTGCCCGAGCGCTGAAGCGTGTCTTCTGCGTTGGCGCGGTCGGCTCCAGCGGATTCGCCGGCTGGTCGGTATTCGAGGCCGCCTCAGGCAGCGCGCCCGCATTCTCCGTGGCCGAGTTGGTGGTCGGCGAAGGCAGCGTCTCGCGCGGCGCCTGGCCGAAGCGAATCTTCTCTTTCTTGCCGGGCTTTTCGACGGCCGCTTCTTCCTTCTTGTTCTTCTTATTCTTTTTAGTTGTTGCCGGGGCTGGTGTGGCTGCCGGTGTCGCCGCCGCGCTGGTCTGCGCCTCGGTGGCGCCCTCAGCCGGCGGAGCAGGGGCATTCGACTTCTCGCGGAATGTGCGCGTGCTCTCGCGGAACCGCGTCCTTTCCACTTTGGCTTTCTTCTTCGGCGCCGGCGGCACATACGCGCTGAAGCTGATGCTCGAATGCAGCTCGGCGGGTGTGGCGCCGGTATCCACATATCCCTGCTTGATCTGGATGAAGGCCTCATCCCGCATCCGGCTCAGATAAGCGCGAATCGCGGGCTCCATCAGGCTCATGTAATACGCCTGTTCTACGTCTTCTTCTACCTCTTTGAACGGCCGTGGTCCGCCCGGAGTATGTTGCACAACTTTCAGGATGATGTAGCCCTGCCGCGTGAGAATCGGATCGGTGTACTGGCCCGAAGCCAGATCGAATGTCTTGTCCTCAAGCACCTTGGAAAGCTGGCCCCGCTTGTACTGGCCCAGATCGCCGCCGGAAGCCGCCGTGGAGCCGTCGCTGAAGCTTCGCGCCAACTGCGCAAAATCTCCGCCCGCGTGCAGCCGCGCCTCAATGTCGTCGGCCTTTGCTTTGGCCGCCGCAACCTTGGCCGGGTCATCGGACCCCTCCGCCCCCGTCGAAATCAGAATCTCGCCCAACCGCACGCTCTCCGGTTGCGTGTAATCCTGCTTGTGCTCCTCGTAGTACCGCTCCACCTCGCCGGGCGTCATCTGGATATGCTCGCCAACCTCCTGCCGCATCACTTCCTGGGTGATGATCTGGTTGCGGATGTTGGCCTTGAAGTCCTCGAAGGACACGCCCTGCTCTCTGGCCGCTTTCTCCAGGTCTTCAATCGAATCCAGGTTGTACTGCTTGCGAATCTCGTCCAGGCGTTTCACCAGTTCCGTCTCGCCGGTGATATCCAGTTCCTTGCCCTTCGAGAGCCACAGCTGCTGGTCGATCAGGTTGCGCAGCAGGTCCTTACGCTGCGTCGCCATCTCCTGCATCGATGCGCCGTGCTGGTGTCCTTCCTGGTCCAGTTCGGTTTCCGCGCGGTCGAAGTCTGACTTGGTAATGATCTGGTCGTTGACGCGGGCAATGATGTCCTCGACCACCGACCCGCCATAGGGGCTCTCCGGTTCGTTCGACTGGCAGAGTGCCAGGCTGGCGCCCACAAGCAGCGCCATGCCCAATACCGACATAGCGAAAGCGCGAAGAAGTCTCAGAGTCATAGAATTGCCGGCCGGCCGGGAACCTGGCGCCTGCTTTCTTGCCGCATGATACATAGACGCCATTGTAAATGCCGGGAGAGCCGAAACGGAAAGCGGATGCGCAGCCCACTGCTGCCGCCGGCGCCTCGAAATGCGCCTCCCACCAGCCCTGTACCTCGGTAACCCGGCTACCCGCTCCGGTCCCCGCGCGTCAAATACAGCGGTGTTATACTTTAGCCGAAGACGGCCTCGCGGCCTCAGCGCGAGCGGTTCTTTCATCTCCCTGGCCTTGCCAGCATCGGGCAAGGTCAATTTGTATCGAGCGGAAATCCAGCACCAGCCGGATTAGCTCTCAGGCGATGGAAAGTCCGCCCTCTGGCTCCCGCCGCTCGCGCCGTCTGGAGGTTCGGTTTGCCAATGAGTTTTCGTGCCCGCCGCGCGCTCTTTGCCGTGGTCGTCTTTTTCGCAGTCTGTGCCGTGGCCGGCACTATTCTGGAGCGCCACGTCGGCGCCCAGGCTTCGCAGGACGAGAGCCAGCTTCGCGACAGCCTCAAGGAATTTACTGACGTCTACGCGATCGTCGAGCAGAACTACGCCGAGCCCATCACACCTGACAAGGCTGACGACGTTATCTACGATGGCGCCATCCCCGGCATGTTACAGGTCCTCGACCCGCACTCCCACTTCTACGATCCCAAAGCCTATGCCCGCCTGCGCGAAGATCAGCGCGGCCACTACTACGGCGTTGGCATGGTCATCCAGCAGCAGAACGACAACAACGGCAAGAGCAACGTTTACGTCGTCACTCCCTATGAGGGCACGCCCTCGTTCCGCGCCGGCATTCACCCTGGCGACGAAGTTGTTGCAGTTGACGGCAAATCGACTGACGGCTGGACCTCCGACCAGGTGGCCAAAGCGCTGAAGGGGCCCAAGGGCACGCACGTTCAGGTCTCGATGGTTCGCTACGGCCAGGCCAAGCCTCTGGTCTTCGACCTCATTCGCGATGAGATTCCGCACCCCTCCATCGATCTCAAATTCGAGATTCGTCCCGGCATCGGCTACATTCATTTGTCCCAGTTCCAGGAAACCACCGGCCAGGAGATGGACGACGCCATCAACAGCTTCAGCGGCCTCAAGGGCCTGGTCCTCGATCTGCGCGAGAATCCCGGCGGCCTGTTAAGCCAGGCCGTCGATGTCTGTGACCACCTGCTCACCAAGGGGCAGACGATTGTCTCCCAGCGGGGTCGCGCGTACGCCGATCAGAACTACGTCGCGACGCACGGCAACGACGGCAAAACCTTCCCCATCGTCGTGCTGGTCAACCGCGACACCGCTTCGGCTGCCGAAATCGTCTCCGGCGCGCTGCAGGATCACGATCGCGCCCTCATCGTGGGCGAAACCACCTTCGGCAAGGGTCTGGTGCAGACCGTCTACAACCTCAGTGAAGACTCCGGCCTCGCTTTGACCACCTATCACTACTACACGCCGTCGGGCCGCCTCATCCAGCGCAATTACGCCGGCGTATCGCTCTACGACTACTACAACCACGCCGGCGGTGGACCCGCTTCCGACTCCTCCAGCCGCGAAGTCAAGCTCACTGACTCGGGCCGCACCGTCTACGGCGGCGGCGGCATTACGCCCGACGAGAAGATCGAGCCCCCGGCCACCAACCGCTTCCAGGACGAGCTTATCTACAAAGACGTCTTCTTCCACTTCGCGCCGGTCTACGTGGCCACGCACCCCGTCGACCAGAACTTCCAGATCGACGACGCTGTCCTCAACGACTTTAAAAAATTTCTCACCAGCCAGAATGTCGACTGGACCGACGCCGATATCAACGGCGTCTCCGACTGGATTAAGGCGCAGATCAAGAAGTACATCTTCACCATTCAATTCGGCCAGCTCAGCGGCTTGCGCGTCATTGCCGATTGGGACCCCATGATCCAGAAGGCGCTTACTTACATGCCCGAGGCACAAGCGCTTGAAGATAACGCGCACAAGGTATTGGCGGAAAAGGCTCAAGCCCGCACCGAGCCGAGCACGGCCGCCGCGTCCCAGCCCTGAGTTCCGCTCACCGCTTCAAGCAAAACAAAGGCCATCCCTGTGGGATGGCCTTTGTTTTTGACGCGCTTAAACGCCGGAATTACGCGGCGCATACCGACACTCTTCCTGAGCCGGCCCTTTAGCCGCAGCACGAATCAGGCGTTTGCGCCACTCTCTACTTCGGCGGCGGTGGCGGCGTGAAGATCTCGCGCTTGCGTCCTGGTTCCGGTTTCGGCTTCGGCTTGGGAGCCTTCTTCGCTTCTCTCTTGCCCTTGTCTTTGTTTCCCATGCAAGCAAGCATGACACAGAAGACTCAGGCTGAAAAGTGCCAAAGCGGCCACGCGCCGCCCGCGTCACCCGGCAGTTCGCGCGGCCTCATGCCGATTGCCGCGCTTCAAGCGGCGTCCGATTGCAGGCCGGTGGGAGTAGGCGCCCCCGCAAGAGAGACAAACCTCTCCGGCCGGCAGCAGGCGCGATCGAGTTGAGCGCGATCGGCCTGCATCTCCCGGTCGGCGTCAAACGATGCCAGAGTTGCGTCCAGAATCGCGGCAGCCCCCGCGTCCGCAGGCCGCTCGATGCGGTAGTGGATCCACTTTCCCTCACGCCGCGCGCGCACGACTCCCGCCCGCCGCAGGTAGGCCAGGTGCCGCGACACCTTCGGTTGGCTCTGCCTCAGGATCTCCACAAAGTAGCACACGCACACCTCGCGGCCATTCATCAGGTTCAGCAGGCGCAAGCGCGTGCGGTCTGCCAATGCGGCAAACAGGTTTGCCAGTTCCGCAGATTTTGCGTTTCTCCCCATCTCCTTAAATATACGCCTTGACAAATATGTATGCCAGTCATATATTTGCTTAAGCATATACGAGGGAGGGCTCGAATGACAGCCTCGGCGGAAGTGAAAGAGCAAGTGAAGCAAAAGTATGGGAGCGCGGCCCGTGCCGTCGCGGAGGCAGGCAGTTTGCAGGCCTGTTGCGACCCCGGGCTTCGCTGCTGCGACCCCATCACCACGAATCTTTACAGCGACAGTGAAAAGGGGCTCATCCCGGAGAAAGCCGTGCTGGCTTCGCTGGGCTGCGGCAATCCCACTGCGCTCATTGAGCTGAAGCCCGGCGAAGTCGTCCTCGACCTCGGTTCCGGCGGCGGCATTGACGTGCTGCTCTCCGCGCGACGCGTGGCTCCCGGCGGCAAAGCCTACGGCCTCGACATGACCGACGAGATGCTTGCCCTGGCACGCGAAAACCAGCGCAAGGCGGGCGTCGAGAACGTTGAATTTCTCAAAGGCGAAATCGAGAACATTCCTCTTGCCGAAAATTCGGTTGACGTCATCATCTCCAACTGCGTTATCAACCTCTCGGCCGACAAGGACCGCGTGTTGCGTGAGGCCTTTCGCGTCCTCAAGCCGGGCGGCCGTTTCGCCGTTTCCGACGTCGTCGTGCGCGGCACCGTCCCCGATGCCGTGCGCCAGAGCATGTTGCTGTGGGTGGGTTGCATGGCAGGCGCGCTCGAGGAGCAGGACTATCGCGCCCGCCTTGTCGCCGCCGGATTTGCCGATGTCTCCTTCGAGCCCACGCGCGTCTACAACGCCGAGGATGCACGCCAATCTCTCACCGAGGCGGGTGTCGATGTGGATGCGATCGCTCCCGAGGTCGATGGCAAATTCCTCAGCGCCTTCATCCGCGCCGTCAAACCTCAATTACCCTGCTGCGCGCCCGGCTGCTGCGGCGCCGCGGCATAGGAGCCGAATCATGCCCAACCACTACAACGTCCTCTTTCTCTGCACGGGAAACTCCGCCCGGTCAATTCTGGCCGAGGCCATCCTGAATCGTAAGGGCAGAGGGATTTTCACTGCCTATAGTGCCGGCAGCCATCCGTCAGGGACGGTCCGGCCCGAGGCGCTAAGGCAGCTTGACCTTGCGCACATACCCACCGCAGGACTGCGCAGCAAATCGTGGGACGAGTTCGCCGCGCCCGACGCGCCCAAAATGGACTTTGTCTTCACCGTTTGCGACAACGCCGCCAAAGAGACATGCCCCTACTGGCCCGGCCAGCCCATGACCGCGCACTGGGGAGTTCCCGATCCGGCTGCGGTGACGGGCACGCCTGAGGTGATCGAGCGCGCTTTCCGCGACGCCTTTTCCATCCTCGACCGGCGCATCAGCCTGCTCCTTTCATTGCCTCTCGGGTCGCTCAAGCAGCTCGCCATCCAGCGCGAGATCGACAAGATCGGCCGTTCCTGAGCGGCGGCTTGCGCCGCAAGCCAACATGCACATCACGTTGTTTTTGAGGTTTGCTGATGAAAGTCTCGGGTCGACTCTCGTTTCTTGATCGTTATCTCACCGCCTGGATCTTCGCCGCTATGGTGGCCGGCGTGGCGCTCGGATGGCTCGTCCCCGGCATCGTTCCTTTTCTCGACCGCTTCAGCATCGGCACCACGTCGATCCCCATCGCCGTGGGCCTGATCGTGATGATGTACCCGCCCTTCACCAAGGTGCGGTACGACGAGCTGCACGAAGTCTTTCGCAACAAGAAGGTGCTCGCCCTTTCACTGGTGCAGAACTGGCTCATCGGGCCTGTCCTCATGTTCGTTCTGGCCATCTTGTTCCTGCGCGGATACCCGGAATACATGGCCGGCCTCATCATGATTGGGCTTGCCCGATGCATCGCCATGGTCATCGTCTGGAACGAGCTGGCCAAAGGCGACACCGAATACGCCGCCGGCCTGGTGGCCTTCAACTCTCTCTTTCAGGTCTTCTTCTACTCGCTCTACGCTTGGGTCTTCATCACCGTTCTGCCGGCAAAGCTCGGGTTGCAGGGCGCGGTCGTTCACGTCTCCATTGGCCAAATCGCGCAGAGCGTTTTCATTTATCTGGGCATTCCATGCCTCGCCGGATTCCTTACGCGCACCGTCCTTGTCCGCGCCAAAGGCCTTGCCTGGTACGACCGCAACTTTGTCCCGCGCATCAGTCCCCTCACTCTCGTCGCCCTCCTCTTCACTATCGTCGTCATGTTCTCGCTCAAAGGAAACTACATCGTTCGTCTTCCGCTCGATGTCCTCAGGATTGCCGCGCCCCTTCTGGTCTATTTCGTGGTCATGTTTCTGGTCTCGTTTTATATGGGCCGTAAGCTTGGCGCGGACTACTCCAAAACCACGACGCTGGCCTTCACTGCCGCATCCAACAACTTCGAGCTGGCCATCGCTGTTGCCGTCTCCGTCTTCGGCATCAATTCTGGAGCCGCCTTTGCAGCCGTCATCGGACCCTTGGTCGAGGTGCCCGTGATGATCGCGCTGGTCAACGTTGCGCTCTTTTTTCAGCGCAGGTACTTTCCCGATCCTCAGGCAGCGCAGATCGATTCCGTCTGCGCATCCGCCAGGAAGTAGGCCCCCCCTCGCCCGTTATTCTGAAAGAACCATGATCAGTTCAGCCCGGCCTCTTCGCCGCGTCGCCGTCTTCTGCGGATCGGCCTTTGGAAAGAATCCGGCCTTCCGCGCTGAGGCAACAGCTCTCGGTGGCGCAATTGCCAAAGCCGGCCTTGGCCTGGTCTACGGCGGAGCCTGTCGCGGCCTGATGGGTGTGGTGGCTGACGCGGCGCTCGCCGCCGGCGGAGAAGTGATCGGCGTGCTGCCCGACGCTCTCAGTGGCCGCGAGATTGCTCACAACGGCCTCACCTCACTCGAGATCGTCTCCACCATGCACGAGCGCAAGGCCCGCATTCACGAGTTGTCCGACGCCATCCTTGCGCTGCCCGGCGGCTACGGCACACTCGACGAATTACTGGAAGCCATCACCTGGGCGCAGATCGGCATTCACGCGAAGCCGTGCATCCTGATTAACACGCTCAATTATTGGGACGGCCTGCTCGCCTTCCTGGATGACGCTGTCGATGCCGGCTTCATCGAAGCCCGCAACCGGCAGCTCGTTCGTGTCGCCGCAACCGCCGCTGAAGCGCTCGCCATAGCTGCCAACCACGCGTGAGCCGCGGATCATCAGCCGCGTTCGGCGGTATCATGCCGTTATGTCAACAAAGTTACGTTTCGGCGTGCTCAGCACCGCCAACATCGGCCTGAAAAAAGTCATCCCTGCCATGCAGCAGGGCGAGCTTACCGCCGTCACCGCCATTGCATCGCGCGATCTGCCCAAGGCCCGCGAGGCGGCCACGAGACTCGGTATTCCCGCAGCCTACGGCTCTTACGAGGAGCTCCTCGCCGACCCCAACATCGACGCCATCTACAATCCGCTGCCCAATCAGCTCCACGTCTCGTGGACCGCGAAGGCCGCTGAAGCCGGCAAGCACGTGCTCTGCGAGAAGCCGCTCAGCATGACTGTGGCCGAGGCCAAAACGCTCCTCGGCGTGCGGGCCCGCACCGGCGTCAAGATCTGCGAAGCCTTCATGATCCGCAGCGCGCCGCAATGGATGCGTGCCCGCCAGCTCCTCGACGAAGGCCGAATCGGAGAGATCCGCGCCATCAATGCGCACTTCAGCTACTTCAATGTGGACCCGGCAAACATTCGCAACCAGATCGAGACGGGTGGTGGCGCACTCTACGACATCGGATGCTACTGCATTCAAGCCTCACGTTTTGCTTTCGATCAGCAGCCGCGGCGCGTGGTGGCGCTCGTCGATCGCGATGCGCAGATGGGCACCGACATGCTGGCTTCGGCGATCCTCGACTTCGGTTCCGGCCACGCTATCTTTACCTGCAGCACGCAGCAGATCCCGTTTCAGCGCGTCCAGATTCTGGGCACGCGCGGCCGCATCGAGCTCGAGATTCCCTTCAACGCGCCCAACGACCGCCCCACGCGGCTCTTCATCGACTCGACCGGCGACCTCACCTTCAGCGGCATCACCATGGAGACCTTTCCCACATCGGATCAGTACACGCTGCAGGGTGACGCCTTCGCCAGAGCCGTATTTGAGAACACCGACGTGCCTGTGCCGCTGGAAGATTCAATCGCCAATATGGCCGTCATTGAAGCCATCTTCCGCTCGGGAAAGTCGGGCCAATGGGAGCAGCCGGAGCAATAGGAGTTTTCGTTCGCTGATCGGCCGTGCGCTGCTCTCCGCATGGTCGCGCAGGCTACGCGGCAGTTGCGCACTCGCGCAGGTCGCGGCTCAGCGCATCAACACGGTCAGGATCGCTGTCCCATGCGAACATGAAGCGCGCTGCTCCGCCAATGAAGGTGTAGAAGCTCCATCCCCGGGCGCGGAGATTGTTGAGCACCGTCTCCTGCGCCTCAACGAACACCGCATTAGCCTCGACGGGCTGCGCCAGTCGCACGCCGGGAATTCCCGCAACTTGCGACGCAAACTGCCGCGCGCAGCGGTTAGCGTGCTCGGCGTTGCGCAGCCACGCTCCGTCCTCCAGCATGCCCACCCAGGGCGCCGAAAGAAAACGCATCTTGGCCGCAAGTTGTCCCGCCTGCTTGCAACGGTAGTCGAAGTCCGTTGCCAGTGCACGATCAAAGAATAGGACAGCTTCTCCCATCGCCATGCCGTTCTTGGCTCCGCCAAAGCACAGCACATCCACGCCGCTCTTCCAGCTCATCTCCGCCGGCGAGCAGCCCAGGCTGGCGCAGGCGTTGGCAAAGCGCGCGCCATCCATATGCAGCGAGAGCCCGCGTTTGCGGCACTCCTCTGAGATCGCGCGCAACTCGGCGAGCGAGTAGACGCGGCCGGTTTCGGTGGATTGCGTGATCGACACTACGCGCGGTTTCGGATAGTGAATGTCGCTGCGCTTCGTTGCCAGCTCGCGAATCGCCTCCGACGTAAGCTTTCCTTCCTGGCTCGCCGCCACAAGCAGTTTCGAACCGTTCGAGAAGAACTCCGGCGCGCCGCACTCATCAGTCTCCACGTGCGCCTGGTCCGAGCAGATGACGCTGTGATAGGACTGGCAGAGCGACGCCAGAGCCAGCGAGTTGGCCGCAGTGCCGTTGAACACGAAATACACTTCGCACGGAGTTTCAAACAGGTTCCGGAAGGCATCGGCCGCCTTGGCCGTCCACGGATCGTCACCGTACGACGTTACGTGTCCGCGATTGGCGGCCTCCATTGCCTGCCAGGCTTCGGGGCAGACTCCGGCGTAGTTGTCGCTGGCAAACTGCTGCTGCAATTCGTTGTTTTCCATTTCCGCCATGGCGCAATCCTCGCTCATTCGGGACAGAGCACATCCCGGAGACACTTTCAGACTAACGGTGGATTTGCTCGGTGGGAGCAGGCGGTTGAGAAATTGGAGGCGCGGGCCGGGATCGAACCGGCGCATAAAGGTTTTGCAGACCTCTCCCTTACCACTTGGGTACCGCGCCTTGGGCTGCCTGCCTCACGGGTTGCGGATCGTTCCGTTCCACTCTCCATCCGGCTCATTGCCGCCAGCGAAATGCGGAATGGAGCGGGAGACGAGACTTGAACTCGCGACCCTCGCCTTGGCAAGGCGATGCTCTACCACTGAGCTACTCCCGCTTAGACCGGTTCCTGAGTTGATGTAGCCTTTTCAGAAGTTGTGCAAGGTGGCTCTTACTTCCACCCCACGGACCAAGACCTGTCCGCGGGGGCCCGGAAGGAAAGAGCCACTTGAGTGCAATGGCTTCGGGATACAGTAACTCAGGAACCGGTGTAACGCAAATTCGAGTATACCGGGCTGCCGAAACCGGGTCAAACCGGCTCACCCCGCCGAAAAGTGCTTCTCAACGCTGGAGTTCTGGTGCACCCCGTAGCGCGGAATTCCCGTCCAAATTCGCGTCCGGCGGGCGTTTGACCCACCCCGCAAATTCCCGTAGACTAAGAGATTGCGAGGGATGCGGCTCGATCTGCCCTCTACCCCGCATCATTTTTCCTGAAGTCAGGACCACCCCTGCAATTCAGGCTTTGGAGATGGAAGCACAACCATGGCAAATCACGTATCGGCGCTCAAACGCGCTCGCCAGACCGAAACCCGCACTGAAGTGAATCGCGCCAACCGCAGCCGCGTGCGCTCGAGCCTGCGCTCCCTGCGCGAGGCTCTGACTAAGGGCAACGCGAAAGATGCGCAGGCGCAGTACCGCGCCACAGTTTCGGCCCTCGACAAGAGCGTGCAAAAGGGCGTTTTGCACTCGAACACCGTTTCCCGCTACAAGAGCCGCTTGAACGCGCGCCTCAAAACACTGGCAACTGCCAAGACAAAGTAGCACTGCGGCCACAACCAAATCTGTAGATCAGCGCGAGCCGGGGGGCATCCCCGGCTGTTGTTGTTTTTGGGCGACGAGTTGGTTCACGGAGCCTTGCGCAGCAGCGGCTTCAGCACAGGGTAGAGCGTGTTGGCGATGATCGCGGAGCCTTTGGCGGTGGGATGGATGCCATCGCTCTGTATGGTTCCTGGAACGTTGATCAGATCCTTATAGAGCATGGGCACGACCGCTATGTGGTGCTTCGAAGCGAGATCGCGAAAGATCGCATCGAACGACCGGATGTAGTCGGGTCCATAATCCGGTGGAAGTGTGATGCCGGCGAGAAGGATCTTTACGTGAGCTTTTTCCAGGGCAGTGAGCACCTGGTCGAGATTGCTGTGCGTCTGCTCGACGGGAAGACCGCGCAGGCCGTCATTGCCTCCAAACTCCACGATCACGACGGCAGGGTGCAGGCGAAGCACGTACGGCAGGCCGGCAACCGCGTCCTTTGTGGTTGCGCCGCTCGTTCCCTGGTTGATCACTTTGTACGCGTAGCCCCGCGCGTCGAGCAGCTTCTGCAGATCGTCGGGAAAGGATTCGCCGTCACGCAGGCCCAACCCCGCTGTGATGCTGTCGCCATAGCAAACCAAAATCGGCCGATTGGCGGCAGAGAGCGGCCCAACCGGCAACAACATTAAACAAACTGCGATAAGAACCGTTCGCCGAACGTCCACGTATCAAGTGTAGCTGCGGGAAAGTACGCAGTGGCACAGAACAGCGATGACCGGCCATTTACACTGCGAATGACGGGAGAGCGAGTTGATTCAAGTCAAGGGTGCGAAGAAATGGATCCAGAATGGCGCGCGGCGCGTGGATATTCTGCAAGGCATATCCATTGACATTCCCGCAGGACAGTTTGTCGCCATCGTGGGTGCCAGTGGAAGCGGGAAGAGCACGCTGCTCGGGCTGCTTGCCGGTCTCGATTCGCCCAGCGAAGGAGAGATCTGGCTCGACGGCGTGCCCATCCACAACCTGGCGGAGACCGAGTTGGCGGCGGTGCGTGGGCGCAAGATCGGCTTTGTCTTTCAGTCCTACCAACTGATCCAAACCCTCACCGCTCTCGAAAACGTGTTGCTTCCTTACGAACTCAACCTGGAGGGCAACGGTCTCGCCCAGGCACGCCGCCTGCTCGATGAAGTGGGACTGAAGGAGCGCGTCGATCACTATCCCGTGCAGCTCTCCGGCGGCGAGCAGCAGCGCGTGGCGTTGGCGCGCGCCTTCGTGGTCGAGCCTCCCATCGTGATGGCCGATGAGCCAACCGGCAACCTCGATTCAGCCAATGGCCGCATGGTTCTCGATCTGCTTCTCGAACGGAATCGCAAGGCAGGAACGACGCTGGTCCTCGTCACGCACGACCCTGAAGTCGCCAGCCGCGCCGACCGCCGGATTGTGCTCAGGGATGGTCTTATCGTCGAAGACTCCAAGCCGGGTTCGTTTCCGCCCGACTCTCGTTCCGCGCAAGGAGAACAATGGCCAGGCGCGCATTGAGCTGGAAGCGCGCCGCCGCCATCGGTTGGCGCGATCTGAGATCCGCGCCCGGAAAATTCGGTTTTGTCGTGTTGTCGGTCGCCGTTGGAGTCGCTGCACTGGTGGGAGTGCGCGGGCTCAGCGACAGCTTCCGCCAGACACTGAACACTGAGGCGCGTTCGCTGCTGGCAGGCGATCTGAGCGCGCGGCTGCTTCGTGCGCCCGCGCCCGACGAGCTCAGCAAGATCGCGGCGATCGAAGCCCAAAGCGGCGGCGCAATCCGCTCCACATGGGTCACTGAGACCGTTTCCATGGTGTCTGTATCGACGGACCCCGTGCCGCTGTTGGTCTCGCTCAAGGCTGTCGATCCGGCTGAGTATCCCTTCTACGGAACGGCGGAGTTAGATCCGGCGATGACGCTGCGACAAGCTTTGCAGGGCGACTCGGCAGTCGTGGCGGATGAGTTTCTCATTCGCCTCAATGCGCACGTCGGCGACACACTGCGCCTTGGCGGAAAAGACTTTCGAATCACAGCCGTGCTGAAGCAGGAACCCGATCGCATCACCGCGGGCATGGGCTTGGGACCTCGCGTCATGATCTCGGAGGCGGCAATGGCGACGACCGGATTGCTGGCACCAGGTAGCCGCGCCAGCCGGCGTTTGCTCGTCAAGCTCCCTGATATGCCACCGAAAGGCCTCTCCGCGGATGCCGAAACCGCTGCGGTCCGCGGGCAACTGGAAGCGGCTCTGCCGGATGCGCAAGTCATGGACTACCGTGAGGGCAACCCCGCGCTCACTCGCGGCCTCGACAATGCGACTTCCATCCTTAGCCTCATCTGCTTGGTCGCCATGGTTCTCGGCGCCGTCGGCGTGGCCATGGCGATGCACGCGCATCTCGAACAGCGCATGGATATGCTGGCCATCCTCAAGGCCATCGGCGCGGATTCCTCCGATCTGCTGCGAATCTTTCTTTTGCAGACGCTGGGCCTTGGCCTTGCCGGCGGATTGCTGGGCGTAGCTGCGGGCGTGGCAGTGATGGCTGCGCTGCCCGCAGCCTTCGGCCAGTTGCTTCCTCTGCATGTGATCCTGCAATTCCCCTGGAAGTCGGTGCTGGCGGGATTGGGAACAGGCCTGCTCACGACTCTGCTCTTCTGCCTGCCGCCTCTCCTCGACGTGCGCGCCGTGAGGCCAGTGCTGGTGCTGCGCAGGCTGGTGGAGCAGGGTCCTTCCGGAATCGCCGGCTGGTTTGTGCGTTGGTGGGCGCGTCGCCTGCAACTCGGAATTGCAGCGGCAGTGATTGCCGCCTTGGCTGGCATCGCATGGGCGCTTTCCGATTCGCCGAAAGTTGGCGCGTGGTTTGCGCTGCTGTTCACCATCACGCTGGTGGTTCTGCTGGTGTTGGCGGCTGTGGCGCTTTGGTTTCTCAGGTTGTTCCTGAACCACACCCGCCTGCACCTGCCTTCATCGCTGCGCCACGGCCTTTCCAATCTCTACCGCCCCGGCAATCAGTCTGCCGCGGTGCTGGCGGCGCTGGGCACGGGAGTCATGCTCATCCTCGCGGTCTATCTCATGCAGAAAGACCTGTTAACCGATCTGCGCGAAACCGCCTCGCCCAAGCTGCCGAATATCTTTCTCGTCGATGTGCGAAGCGACGAGGTCGACGGCGTCAAAGCGTTCTTCGCGCATCAAGTGGGCGTCAGCCAACAGCTGAGCCTTACCCCTGTTGTGATCGGCCGGTTTGTCTCCATCAACGGCCAACCTGTGGAGCAAATGAAAGGCCAGCACTATCCGCTCCGCATGCTGGAAAGCGCCGAGTTGACTTGGGCTGATGCGCCACCCGAAGGTGACAAGGTGACTGCGGGCGCGTGGTGGGCGAGCAGCAGCGCGGCGCAGCTCGCGGTCAGCGATGGCATCGCCCAGCGACTGCACATTAGCGTTGGCTCCGCTGTGGAACTGGAAACCGGGGGAACAACGCGCACCCTCACAGTCGCCGCCATCTATCGCGCCGACGGCCAGCACCTGGCCGCGCGCGTGCAGTTTGTTCTGCCATCTGGCTTGATTAGCGACCAGCCGTCCACGTGGTACGGCGGCGCGCACGTCGATCCTAAACAGGTGGGCGCAATGGAGCGCGCGTTGTTTACGGCTTATCCAACCATCACCGTCATCAACGTCGCCGATGTCATGCAACGCATCGAGAATGTCGTCGATCAGATCACTTTCGTCGTTCGCTTGCTTGCCGGGTTCTCGATTCTCGCCGGGCTGACGATCCTTGCCTCGAGCATTGCCAGCACGCGCTTTCGCCGCATGCAGGAAGCGGTTGTGCTCAAAACTCTCGGCGCGACGCGGATGCGCATCGTTCGAACCTTCAGTGTAGAGTTCAGCGTTCTGGGTTTGCTGGCTGGCACGGTAGGCGTGGCATTTGCCAACATTCTCACGCGCGTTCTGGTAAATTCTGTCCTAAAGCTGGATGTGGGCTTCCACATCGCATGGGGCGCCACACTGTCAGCGCTCGTTGGAACCGCCGTTCTGGCTACGGCCACCGGCTGGATCGCCAGCTACCGCATTCTCGGCCTGCGCCCACTCGAAGTGCTGCGCGAAGAGTAGAAGAATTCGGAAATGGGAATCGAGAATCCGGGCGGAGCGAGATTGGTCTTCGTCCACGGATTACCAGCCTGCGGCAAATTGACCGCATGCGGGAATCTTCGTAACATGAGGAAGTTGGCTTTGCGCGCCCAGCTTTGGGAGCCAGGCCAATCGGTTGCAAGACGTGCCGCCACGCCCGCTTGTTGCCCCCTCGTTCAATGGCAGGACAGCTGACTCTGGATCAGCATATCGGGGTTCGAATCCCTGGGGGGCAGCCAATTAGAATCAACGACTTTCGCGGCTTACCCTCTGACCCGGTTTCTTCTTGTCGTTGCGCGGGAACTCCGTCCTGTTGTGACGTTGTGAGCAGCCCGTCTTACGGTTTGCTCACGCCACTACTGCCGCTTGTCAAATGATCGCTCAGGGAGTTTTCGCCCGCGGGTCTGTTCCATCGCGTGGCCGCCCAGACGTGATAGCTGTTGAAGAGAAATTGGCTGCCCAGAATCAGCAGCCAGACCCAGAGTGCAAAACGCAGCGGCCGGCGCGGAACGCGCTTGCTCATCATGGTTCCGCAAACCGCCCCGGCCACGCCGCCGATGATGAGCTGCAGCAGTAGCTCAGGGTTGGTGGCGTGCGTGAACCAATGCGCGCCGCTGCCGATGAGCGAGACCATAAAGCCGAAGACGATGTCGGTTCCCACCACTTGCGCGGGCGCCAGCGGCGTCAGGCTTAATAGCGCAGCGCTGCCCAGTGCTCCTGCTCCCGCGGAAGAGAAACCCACCTCCGCGCCCACGGGAAACATGAGCCACGAGAGCAGAGGGCTGCGATCGCGCGCGTCCAGGTTATCCCGCATGGGGCGGAACGAATAGAAGAGCTGCCAGCTTGCCGTGGTGACCAGAATCCCGCCCAGAATTGCGTTCAACAGGTTCGCCGATCCTGCGTTGATCAGATGCTTGAGGAAGAGTGATCCGACGAGAACGCCCGGTGCGCCGCCCAGCAGCATATAACCCAGTGTTCGCCATGCCACGTTACGGCGCGCGATTTGCGCAGGCACCAGGATCAGCTTCACCGCCGCCGAAAACATCAGTCCGATGCCCACCGCAACCGGAGCAGGCACGCCGAGAAACAGCACCAGGACAGGCACGGTCACCGTGCCGGCGCCCACGCCGGTGAGTGCGATGAACAGTGCGATGAAGAATCCGATGAAGTACTGCATGTGCTGGCCCTCAGCCTCCCAGCGTGCGCGTCACTTTGCCGGTGCTGCCTGAATATGGATGCCGCACTCCACTTTGCGCCCCGCCCACCGGCCCGACCGAGGATCGTTGGGATCGAGCGGCAGGGAGGTGCATGGCTCGCAGCCGATGGAGGTGTAGCCCCTCTGATAAAGCGGCAGCAACGGAATCGCAAGCTGCTCGCACGCGTACCACACGTCGCGCGTCGTCCACTTTGCCAGCGGCGCCAGCTTGAGCACCCGCTTGCCGCCAGGCAGCGAAAACATCGCCGACTCTTCCAGCGCCGCACGGCTTCTGGCCTGCTCTCGGCGTAGGCCGGTCAACCATACGCGATACCCGGCCACCGCTTTGAACAGCGGCTCAACCTTCCGGAGCCCGCAGCAGCGGTCGGGCGCGGTCTCATAAAGCAAGCCGTGCTCCGCCTCCTGCTCGGCTACGGTCTTCTCCGGCAGCAGATTGATCAAGTTCAGATCCCATTCGCGCGCGATCCTGTCGCGATAGGCGTACGTTTCGGCGAAGTGATAGCCGGTATCGAGAAAAAGAACAGGAATGCGTGGATCGAGCGCGATCGCGAGCCTGGTCAGGAGCACGTCTTCGGCCTGAAAGCTGCACGTCAGGCACACATCGCCCTTGCCGGTCGCTTCGCGCGCCAGCGTGGCCCGCACCGCATCCAGCTTTGTGTTCACTTCCGCGGCAATCTCCGAAACGCCCATTACAGATCCGCCCCTTCTGGAGAAACAAAGATCCCCGCGCGCTGCAGCAACTGATGTACCGCGGCGACGGCATGCATCCTGTTCTCAGTGTCGAGCGTGATTTCAAATCCGCCCGCGTTCGCCGTCAGCGTGCCATCATCGTTGGCGCGCACAACGAGCGTGAGCAAGCCGGAGCGGGTCTGCAACTCAGTGATGACGTCCAGCAATCCTGGATGCTGCAGAGACGTTCGGTCGCCGGCGTCGATGCGGCAGGTGACAGCGCCAATGGCAAATAGCGAGCGTTCTACAGCGTCGATCAGCTCCGTGGGGCCAGCCAACTCCAGCACGCCGCCGCCATGACCCCTGCGCGCCTCACGCTCTCCGGCGGTCACATGGCCCCACGCGCCCGCCTCGTCTTCCTCGCTCGCGACAGTCTGACCTTGCGCTGCGGTAACCATGCCTGCAGCAACGGTCGCGTTGGTTTCCGGATCGATGAGAATCAACGCGCCGGTTCCGCGGTTTTCACGATAGAGATCGATTGCGACCGGCCGCAGCAGATGCAGTGAGACCGCGCCGATATCGTTCATGCGCAGCGTCAGCGCCGGCTCGTGCTTCAACGCCCTCAGGTCCACGCGGTGATCGATCAGTGAAATAAATGCGGGTACAGTGTGGCTGGTGTGCTTGAGCAGATAGCGGCGATTCAAATCCAGCGGCCGCTGATCCATCCACACCAGCGAGGCCTTCACGCCGCTGGTCACGACTGGCGCTGCCCCAATGCCGGCAATCAAGTCGCCCCTGCTGATGTCGAGCTCGCGGTCGAGCACCAATGTCACGGAAAGCGGCGCTGTCGCCTCTGCAGGTTCGCCGTCGAACGTCACAATCCGCTCGATCTTCGCCGTGCGCCCCGAGGGAAAAACCGCGATCTCGTGACCCCGGCGAACCGTTCCCGACGCAATCTGCCCCGCGAAGCCGCGGAAGGTGTGGTCGGGCCGCAGCACGCGCTGCACGGGAAAACGGAAAGGGGCGCTCCTCGTGTCTAGCGCCGAGGGCAATGCCTCCAACAGCTCCAGCAGTGACGGCCCCGCATACCAAGGCATCGCACCCGTTGCATGGACCACGTTGTCACCCTTCAGTGCGCTGACAGGAACAAAGTGCGCCTCGACCGGCGTGCCGGTGTCAGCCGCGATCTGGTCAAGAACAGCCTTGAAGTCTGACTCGATTGCGCGAAACGTTGCCGCGTCGTAGCCGATCAGATCCATCTTGTTCACGGCCACCAGCACATGCCGGACGCGCAGCAGTGAGGCGATATAGGCGTGGCGGCGCGACTGGATCTGCACGCCCTTGCTTGCGTCGATCAGCACGATGGCCGCGTCAGCGGTTGACGCGCCCGTGGCCATATTGCGCGTGTACTGTTCGTGGCCTGGTGTATCGGCAATGATGAATTTCCGGCGCGCCGTCGAAAAATAGCGGTAGGCCACGTCGATGGTGATGCCCTGCTCGCGCTCGGCCCGCAGCCCGTCCGTCAGTAGCGCAAAATCGATCTGCCCCGGCGCGGTCGTGCCCTTGCCCTCAATCGACTTCACCTGGTCCTCGTAGACCGATTGCGTGTCGTAGAGCAGCCGCCCGATGAGCGTCGACTTGCCGTCGTCCACGCTGCCTGCCGTGGAAAAGCGCAGCAAATCCTTCTCGGGCTCAGCGAGCAGGAACTCTTCGATGGAAAATGGAGGAGCGGTCAGGGTCGCCACTTAGAAGTAGCCCTCCCGCTTCTTGATCTCCATCGATCCTTCTTGGTCGTGGTCGATCACCCGATTCGCGCGCTCCGATGAATGGAACCCGATCAGCTCTGCAATGATCGCGGGAAGGGTATCGGCATCGGAACGGATGGCGCCCGTGCACGGGCTGCATCCCAGCGAGCGCAGCCGGCATTTCACTATCTGCGGCTTCTCGCCCGGCCTTGCCACAAAATCCTGCTCGATGGGCAGCAGCGCATCGCCGCGTACATACATCGGCCGTTCCTTGGCAAAATAAAGATCGACGACGGGAATCTTTTCCTCATGGATGTATTGCCACACGTCCAACTCCGTCCAGTTCGAAAGCGGAAATACGCGAATGCTCTCGCCGGGATGGATGCGCGCGTTGTAGAGATTCCACAACTCGGGCCGCTGATTCTTCGGATCCCACTGCCCGGCCCCGTCGCGGAAGGAGTAGATTCGCTCCTTCGCCCGCGACTTCTCCTCGTCGCGCCGCGCGCCGCCAAAGGCCGCATCGAACTTGTAGTGGCGCAGCGCATCCAGCAGCGCCTGCGTCTTGAGCAGCGCGCAGCAGCGCTTGGTATCGAGCGCGATGGGATTCGTCCCTGCGGCGATGGCCGGCTCATTGCGCCACACCAGCAGCTCCGCCCCCACTTGCCGCGCCATTTCGTCGCGGAAGGCGAGCATCTCGGCAAATTTGAATCCGGTATCGATGTGCAGCAGGGGGAAGGGAATCGGCCCGGGATAGAAAGCCTTTTGCGCCATCCTCAACATCACCGAAGAGTCTTTGCCGATGGAGTAAAGCATCACCGGCCGCTCGAACTCCGACGCCACCTCGCGCAGAATGTGAAGGCTCTCCGCCTCGAGCAGGCGCAGATGGTTCAGCCGCGGGGTTGTGACAGTTGGCGTTCGCGGCAATGTTTGGACTGATTCACTTTCGGCGACCGGCATTGTGACCTCTCAGTTTCAGTGGGGATGCTGAAAGCCAGTACGCGCAGAGACAAACCCGGCATTCAGCAACGGGTGCGTCTTCTGGATCGATTGTGCTCAGGAGATCAGAGACTAGCGGGGACACCCGTCGAAGATGTTCGACAGGCAACAACAGGAACGGCTTGGCAAGACGTAAACCATGCGTGAAGAGATCGTAACAAAACACGCTGCCCGAGACAAGAGGCGAGAGATACGATGCGAAAAGTGCCCACTTTTCCCGGGAATGACGTAGGATAGGGGCGAATTACTTTCTCGTCCTCAAGTGAACGCGCACGGTAGACCACCCGGTGGCAGCCCGGCGGCCAGTACCCGCCGAAGCGGAACCCTGATTGTGTTCGCATCTCTGGCGACTCTGGGCGCACTGATGTTGTTTCTCTGGCGGGCTGTCCCCTTTGGCCGGCGCATCCTTCATTCCGAACCTCAGGTTCACGCCCAGGCAATCCCAGCCGCTTTGGCACATTCGCGGCCGACGCTGTCTTGGGGCGACCGCTTCGGCGACGGCACGCCCGACTTTCTGCGCCTGAGCGATCCCGCAGACCAGGCCGCCTTCCGCCGCTGGTTCACGCTCATCTCTGAGTACCAGACTGTCCGTCCGCGGGCCGAAGTCCCTTCCGAGATCGCCGACTGCGCCAGCCTGCTTCGTTACTCCTATCGCGAGGCGCTCAAACGTCACGATGAGAGCTGGTTCCAGGCCAGTGGAATTGATGTTCCGGCCCCGCCGGGTGAGATTCGCGCGTGGAGCTACCCCCACACACCACTCGGCACGGCGCTCTTCCGCGTGCGCCCCGGCGCTTTTCAGCCCGGCGACCTCTCCGACGGCTCCTTTGCTCAGTTTGCCGATGCTAAGACGCTGGTCGAGCGGAACGCGTACTTTGTCGGCCGCGATGTGCGTGCAGCGCTCCCTGGCGACTTGCTCTTCTATCGCCAATTCGGCCAGTCGTCGCCCTGGCACTCGATGATCGTGATCCGCTCCGGCTCCGCCGCGGAGGTCGTCTACGACACCGGGCCCGATCACGGCCAACCCGGCGAACTGCGCCGCGTGCTTCTCTCTGAACTTCTTGACCATCCCCAGCCGCAATGGCGGCCGCTCCCCGGCAACCCCAACTTTCTCGGCGTCTATCGCTGGAATATTCTGCGAGGAACTCCATGATTGACTGGAAAACGACGCTCCGCAGGCCGCTCCTGGCCGCTCTAAGTCTGCTTCTTTCAGCCGCCGCCGTTGTCCCCGCCGCGGCAAACGACGCGCCACGCTCCTTCTCGCTTTCCACTACGCGAACCTTTGCGCCGGGCGAGAGCGTCAAATTCCAGCTCATCGCCCACAACGTGCCGGAACTCGAGTTCCGCGTCTACAAGGTGCGCGATGCGGAGAAGTTCTTCGCCGGCCTCAAGGATCCGCATAGCTTCGGCGTCCAGAGTTACGCGCCTCAGGAGCAAATCGATCAAGAGACCTTCGTTGAGCGACTGCACGAATTCAAGGCTCATCTCTGGTTTCTCATCCGGCACTTTTTCCGCGGCCAATTCACCGACGAGGCGCGCGATAGCTTCCGCGAGCAGCAAGCCAAGCTGGGCAAGCGCAGCCAGGTGGTCGGCGCAGCTCAGTTTGCGCAGATTCCTCTGCTCAACCCCAGCCAGTTGGTGGCGCGTTGGAAACTCGAAACGCCGCCCGCCCTCGTCAGTGACACGCAACAATTGCCCATCGACGGGCTGAGCGCAGGAGTCTACCTGATCGAGGCCACCGACGGCACCTACAAGGCATACACCGTCGCCATCGTCACCTCCATTGCAGTCGTCGAACGGACGAGCGCCGCCCGGGCCGACCTCTATGTTGCCGATCGCAAATCCGGCGCGCCCATTGCAGATGCGGACGTTGTGCTTTGGGCGAATGGGCAGCTTCAGTCGTCCGGCAAGACGGGCAGCGATGGCATGGCCTCGCTCACCATGACGATTCGAGGCGGTGCGCAGGGAGCGGAGCCAGAGAACGTATGGATCCTGGCGCACCACGGAGCCGATGCTGCGCTGGTTACGCCCTGGAGCTACAACTTTCAGGGAAACGGAACACAATCGGAGAATTCGTATCTCTACACTGACAGACCCGTCTACCGGCCGGGCGATACCGTTCACATCAAAGCCATCGTGCGCCGGGAACAGAACGACACGCTCGTGCTTCCGGGTCCGCAGACGGTCACGCTCGTTGTTCAAGGACCTGAGAACAAAGAGGTTCTCCGAAAACAGTTGTCCCTCTCACCGCACGGCACGATCTCCGCGGACCTCAACCTCGGATCCGATGCGGGACTGGGCTACTACTCCGTCGAGCTGGCTGAGCAAAACATCGGCGGCAGCGGCAGCTTCTACGTTGAGGACTACAAGAAGCCCGAGTACCAGGTCACGGTGAAGCCCACCGTGCCGCGCGTGCTGCAGGGCGATTCGATTCAAGCCACCATTCAGGCACGTTACTTCTTTGGCGAGCCGGTTGCAGGCGCCAAGGTCACCTACGTCGTGCACACGTCCACTCATTATTGGTGGGATCAGGATCAACAGGACGAAAATGGAGAGGATGCGGACGCCGACTCCGATCAATCCGACGAATCAGACGAGCCTGACGATACCTGGGGCCAAACGGAACAGCAGGAGCACCAGGGCGTGCTCGACGCCAACGGTCAACTTACAGTGACGCTGCCCACCCAGGTCGACGGCAAGCACACCGACCAGGACTATCGCATCGAAGCGCGCGTGACAGACGCGGCCAATCGCGAGGTCGCCGGCCACTCCACCGTGCTGGCGACTTACGGCTCGTTCAGAGTAAGCGTGGAGCCAACGAATTATCTTGTCCAGGCCGGCCAGCCTGCGCGCGTCAAGATAACGGCGCAGGATTACGACAACAAACCTGTGCAGACACAGGTCCATATCGCCGCCTCGCTCGAAACATGGGATTCCGTGACCCACCAGCGCACGGACACCGCTGCCGCCGGCAAGGATGCCGTGACCGGCGCCGATGGAACGGTTCTGGTCGATCTGCCCTTGAGCGGCAGTGGCGACTTCGAAGTGAAAGCCACCGCCCAGACGCCGGAGAATCGCACTGTCGAAGACTCCACCTATGTCTGGGTCTGGAACGGCTCAGGCTCGTGGTACCAGACCAACGCGCAGGCACAGATCGTCGCCGACAAGAAGTCCTACAGCGTGGGCGACACGGCGCACCTGTTACTCGTGACGGGCTTATCCGAATCGTGGGCTGTGGTCACCACCGAGGGCAACAGCGTGCAGTCGCGGCAACTGATCCACCTGACCGGTGCGAGCGCCGCATTCGATGTTCCCATCACGCAGCAAGCCCAGCCCAACCTCATTGTCAGCGCAGTCATCGTCCACGACGATCAGTTGATGACGGCGCAGAAGAGCCTCAAGGTTCCTCTTGTCGAGCGCACGCTCACCATCACGGCCACACCGAACAAGAGCCAATACGAGCCTGAAGAAGCAGCCAGCTACGACGTGCTTGCGGTCGATTCCGCCGGCAAGCCCGTGCAAGCCGACCTCAGCTTCGGTGTCGTGGACGAGGCGCTCTACTCCGTGCGTCCCGATACAACCCCCGACATCGTCGCCTCGTTCTACCCCCAGCGATACGTCTATCTCGAACCGCAGACCTCCTTTGATTTCTTCTTCTCCGGAGAGGCCGGTACCAAAAGTCCGCTCCTTGCCGACCTGGCAAACGGCCTCTACCATCCGCGCATGGCGCAGGTAAAGCCGGGCTCCGATCTGGTCGTTCCCAAGGTGCGCAAGGCCTTTCCCGATACGGCCTACTGGAACCCGAGCGTGCAGACTGGCGTCAACGGCCACGCGCGCGTCGCGTTCAACTTCCCTGACGCCCTGACCACGTGGCGAACCACCATCCGCGCCATGACCGACGACGGCAAAGCCGGCGGCGTGGTTACGCGTGTGCTTGTGCGCAAGAACCTCATCGTGCGCCTTGCCTCGCCGCGCTTCTTCCGCCAGGGCGACGAAACGGTGTTGCGCGTCATCGCGCACAATTATCTGGCGACGGCCAAAGACGTGACCTTTGCCCTCGACGTGAGCGGCGTGGACGTCCTCAGCGGCCAGACGCAGAAAGTCACCATTCCTGCCAATGCGGAGGGCTACGTTGACTGGCGCGTGAAGGCGCGCGTGATTGGCAACGCTGATCTCACCGCCAAGGCACTTACCAATGAAGAATCGGACGCGCTCGAAATGACGCTGCCGATTCTCCCCTATGGCGTCCAGCAGAGCGCCGTTGGCGCCGGTGTGGTTTTCTCGGGCTCGGGACAAAACCAGTGGTCGTTCAGCTA
This sequence comes from uncultured Acidobacteriaceae bacterium, assembly GCA_963832805.1. Lineage (GTDB taxonomy): Bacteria > Acidobacteriota > Terriglobia > Terriglobales > Acidobacteriaceae > Telmatobacter. The sequence continues at coordinate 54,872 of CAWHVN010000016.1, forward strand.
TCCGGCCGCATCGGACCCAGGCTCGCGCGCGCTCACCGTTACTGTCACTCCGTCCGTTGCCGGAACCGTCTTCGATGCGCTCGACTACCTCACCAGCTATCCATGGGGCTGCACCGAGCAAACCATGTCGAGCTTCCTGCCCGACCTGATCGTGGCCCAGGCCGTCGACAAGCTGTATCTGAAGTCGCCGATTGATCGAAAGACACTAAACGACGAGGTCAGCGCCGGGCTGGAGCGGCTCTCAAGCTATCAGCATGACGATGGCGGTTGGGGCTGGTGGCAAGACGATCCCAGCCACGTCTTCATGACGGCATACGTTGTAAGTGGATTGGGCCAGGCCAAAGCGGCCGGCTACACGATCGACGACGACCGGCTCAACAACGCACGCAACTGGCTACTGAAGACGCTGGCCGCGCATCCCGATATGATTCCCGACCTGCGCGCCTACACGGTCTATGCGCTAGCCACCACGGGCGGTGCGCCAGAGGACGCGCTCGACAAAGCGTGGAGCAGCCAGGACAAACTCAGTGACGAGGGGCTTGCGCTGACCGGGCTGGCTCTCGATGCCGCTGGCGACGCAAGAGCGCACCAGGCTGCCGAGCTTCTCGAAAAGAAGGCCCACGCGACCGACGTCGATGCCTACTGGGAGGGCAACTACGATGGCATGATGGATTTCTGGGATGACACCTCGCCGGAGACCACGGCCTTTGTGCTCAAGCTTCTCATCCGCCAGGATCGCTCCACCGGCCTGATGCCGAAGGCCGCGCGCTGGCTCGCCGAACATCGCGAGGGCGACTACTGGTACTCCACCAAGCAAACCTCGATGGTGATCCAGGGGCTCACCGATTACCTCGCACTGAGCGGTGAACTTGCCAACACTTCCGACGTCGAGATCCTCGTAAATGGCACAAGCGTAGGCAAACATCACTTTGGTCCCGATGACGCATTCGCCGCGCCCTGGCAGATCAAAGTCCCCGCGGCGCAAGCCACGAGTGGCGGCCAGGTCACCATTCGCAAGAGCGGCAACGGCATTACCTACTGGTCGACTGAAAACAGTTGGTACTCCGCCGACCGCAAATCTTTCCAGCAGGGGCAGCTTGCGCTCAATATCACGCGCGATTACTACCTGCTGCAGAAGCGCCAGAATAAGCCAACCGATCCCATCACCTACGATTTGGTTCCGCTCAAAGGCCCCGTCCATATTGGCGACATCATTGCGGTCAAATTGGCTCTCAACGGGACCAACTGGAAGTACCTTGAAGCCGAAGATCCCATCCCGGCAGGCACTGAGTTCCTGTCAGACCCCGGACTCTACACGCTGAACAGCAAGCCGGACTGGTGGGCCGACTTCTTCACGCGCAAGGAGTTCCGCGACGATCGCGCCGCGTTCTTCAACACTAATTTCAGCACGCGCACCGAGTACGTTTACCTGCTCGAAGTCGACAACTCCGGCTTATTCCAGATCAGCCCCGCGCAGGCCGGGCCCATGTATCAAACCAATGTCCAGACCACCACCGATCCCGCAACGCTGGAGGTGCAGCCGTGAGTGATGTTGCAGCCACCAACCCTTTGAACGATCTTTTTCGCCGCCTCCGCTCGAGCCTCGCGTGGGTCGCAGCCCAATTCTGGGCCACGCTTCTGCTCATTCTCGCGGGAGTTGCCTGGACGCGCCTGCCCGACAAGTATGCGTGGCAGGTGGGCCTCACTCTACTTGTGCCGCTGGTTCTCCTCGCCGCGGTTCTGCTGCTCCAGGCCGGAACTATGCGCAGGCTGCTCAACGATGAACAGCGGCGAGCCCATTGGGCAGCCGGCACGCTCACGCTTCTGGTCTGGGCAGCGATCCTTTGGGCCGCTTGGGCGATTCTGGACTGGTGCAGCGATCAGATTCCCGACTGGGCTGGCTATCTGAACTCGCGTGCCTCGGCTCACATGCGGGCCACGCTCTTCACCTACGATCACATTCAAGGTTGGCTGGCGATTCTCGTCTGGATCTTTCGCTGGATTGCGGTGCCCGCGAAGGTGATTCCTTATGCCATGGCCTCCGCGCAATGGGGCTGGCGATTGCCGTGGCGAAAGATCATTCGTCTCCTGCTCAACTGGCGCTGGTGGTTGGCTGCTGTCATTGCGGCCCTCCTGGCCGTGGCGTGGCCCAGCCATTTCTTCACGAGCGAGCCACAGGGGACTGTATCGCATCAGGTCTGGGCCATCATGCTCAAACTTGCGGGAACTTATTTGTTGGCGATTGTTTGCTGGGTTTTTCTCCTGGCGTGGTGCGCAGTGCTGTTGTCTCACGGCACGCCCGCAGCGAAGAAGCCTGCAGACGATTCGCTCGTGCCCGCTCCCGTTGGCTCCGGCCCGCTCGCCGAAGACTCCGTGAAGCTACCGCTGCCTGAGGGTAGCGACGACGCCCGTGGGAACGCCTGACGTGAGCCAATCGAGCACCTGTGTGCGCCCGTAGCGTGCAAGCAATTGCGCCGCGTACCACTCGGCTGCGCGATGAGCGGCCGCTGAAGCCGCCTCACTTGCCGCGTGTGCCAACCCATTGTCGACGGCGTCGAGCGTAAGCAGGGGCGCGGTTCCTGATCGTCCGGCGCTCGGCAAACTCGCCCCGCCGCTCGCTCCGCTCCAAACCTCGACCAGCCCCTCGCGCAGCCACAGCGGCGCGCGCGGCCCTGCCTGTTCCTCCACCAGCGCGTGCAGGAACTCGTGGCGCATTGTTTCTGCCAATAGTCGCCGTCCCGCCAGCGTTCGCAGCGGTTGCGTTCCGATCCAATCCCCCTCAGTGAATGCCGCCACCCAGCCGGGCGTGAGCGTCGATTCTCGAAAAGCCGGAATCGACGCAAAGGCGCGCACCGTGATCGGAAACGTCGCATGCAATCCTGATCGCTCTGTCGCCTCCGCCCGCGCGCGGTTCAGGTCGGCTAGGTACGCGGCATCACCCGCATCCAGAGATTCGAGAACGAATCCGTCGCCCGCAGACTTGCTCCACTCGCGCCCGCTCGTCTCATCGGCCGCGCGCGTTCCCGGAAAATACTGCTCCAGAATCTCCCGCGTGGAGTGTCCGTTTTGCGCCATTGCTGCCGCGCCCTTCTGGCACAAACCCACGCCATGACCCCATCCGCGCCCATTAAACGCGAAGCCGTCGCCCTGCCGTCTCACTTCGAACCATGTGCTGGGAATCCGGTTCCACCCCAGCGACTCGCCAACCGCTAGCCGGAAGTCATCAGCGCCAATCTCGTGGCCGTCGACTCTAACCGTCACAGCGCGCCCCGACTCGCCGCGCCGCGCGACGGTGAGGTTCTGCCAGCCGGGAGCGGCGAGGCCATGCTTCGCCAGGGCCGCCGTCAGCTCAGCACGTGTAATCTCCGATGCCCACTCCTGTCCCCCGTCCGCCGTGCAGAATCGATCGGGCTGCGACGGCAGATAGGGAACGAGTTTTGCGTGAGTCCAGATCTCTGCCGGCGAAGCGGTGTGCCCGCCGCAGTCCTTTCCAAAGTAAGCCAGCGCCCGCTGCTCGTGGAACCAGAGTGTCTCGCCGCCCGTCGCCAGCGTGGCCGCGTGCGCTTGAGCCCCACGCTCACGGTTGCCGCCCCAATGCAGAAGCTGGCAGTGGGTCGAGTCGCAAAGATCGTAGTCCGTGTGCCCGTGCGTTTCATGCAGCGCAAAACTCCTTACCACAATCGCCAAAGCCTTCATTGACTCCGCGCTGTCCGTCGCACCGCTTTCGCTCGCCACCACGCGTTCCACATAGCTTTCCACCGGCATCGTCACCACAATGACCAGCACGCCTGCTCGCGCCGCGATCGACACAGGATTGTGCAGCGTCACAGTCTCACCATGCGCGGTGAGCGTCACCGGCCCGCTGATCCAAATGCGCGTCGTATTTCCTTTTCTGCCCGCTGCCGTCAGCGTCAGCGCATCTCCATCCGCGCGAACGTTGGCCGGTTCAGTGAACGTGAGCGTGGCGCACTCGGCGCAAGTTCGCAGCATGACTTTGTGATCCGGCCCGGAGGGCACGAGCGCTACCTCGCAGTCGTGCCACAGCGTCCACATTCCAACGCGCAGCGTCTCGCGCGCACTGGGCGGCAGCACACCGGCGTTCACCGCGGCCTGCTGCGTTGGCCGCATCCCGCTCCACGCCACGCCGCTTGCCGCCAGCAGGCTCACCAGCGATCGCGTCATCCACTGTCGATTCACGGCCGCTCCATTGGTGCAACGGCCAGAAGCTCCCCGGCTACGTGGGCCGCATCTGCTCCCCGGCCCGCGGGCAAATAGACAACAATCACAACCTTGGGCTTCTCTGCCGGCGCAAGTCCCGCAAACCAGCCGTGCGATTGGCTCGATGCCGCACCCTCCGCAGTGCCCGTCTTTCCCATCACCGAAACGCCGCCTAAACTCGCCTGCCCAGCCATTCCGAAGCTGGCCGAGTCTTCGAGTCCCGCGCTGACCACCCGTGTTGCCTCGGCGTCTGGATGCGCGTCCAGCTCGCGCGCCAGCCAGCGATAAGCTGCGGCCAACTCCAGCGGCGTCACGCGCACGCCCTCCACTCCCAGCAGGGCCAACTGCTCCGCGTCAACCGTCTCCGGCTCGCGAAACTCAGCCGCCGCTTCATCGCGCACAAGGCCGGTCACGCCCAACAAGCCGGTAGGCCGCAGCAGTTGCCCCAATTCACCGGGACGCAGCGTTCGAGCCACCGCGGAAAAGTAAGTGTTGCACGACCACGTCAGAGCCTCGCGCGCATCGAAGGGCGGAGCAGGCGGATGCGTGCACGCAAGCCGGTGGCCCGCGACCACAAGTTGCCGGTTGCAGGCGACGCGGCTAGCGGGGTTCCACCGGCCCGCGCTCACCAAAGCGTACAGAACCAGCGGCTTCAGCGTCGATCCCGGCGCGGCCAGCGTTTGTGCCGCATCGTTCAGCCCACGCGCTGCCAGCAAACGTCCGCTGGCGATGTCGAGCACAACAATCCGTGCCTCAGGAGCCTCTCGCGCCGCGCGCTCAACGGCGCTCGGCCACGCCGGAGCGCCCGTTTGGCAAAAGGCGCTCAACGTTCCGCACGTCGCCGCTAAGGCAATTAACCCAAGGATTCCGCGCACACCAGAAGTATGAACGATCCGCGCTCAGAATGAACAATTCTCAACTCGAACTCCGCCGTCGCATCTCAGCGTTCATCTGTGTCATTGCATCACGGCTGCCCTTCTGTGTCGGGCTGCAATAGAATCAGGAACACGATACCCACAGCCGCAAAATTCCTGAAGGCAGTTTCCTGCCCATTCCAGGTGCGCGACTGCCACATCAGGAACCATTCTCCGCCAACCGCAAGAAATGCCACGAGCCACATCAGAAGAGAAGTGGTGAGCGCAAGCACCGGCAGAGATTTTGCGGTGTTGAACGCCGCGGCAGGCAGGCGCAGAGCGCGCAGCAGTCTCAGCGCGCCCCACCAGAGTAGAACAGTCGTGATTGTCTCCCAGGCAATGATGGTCAGATAAACGACCAGGTCAAAAGCCGGAGCAGAGATCGAGCGCCACATACCATTGTTGCCTGGAATGGTTGTGTCCATCAAAAGAACGTGGCGAACAAACTGCGCATTTACATTGAAGTCAGTGAGGTTGTTGAACACAACCAGGACGTAGAAAAACGCAACACCTGCCAGCAGAAGCAACTTTGCCGTGCGAATCATCATCGTTCGAGCCTCATCGGGAATGGTCGTCCAGCGAAAGCGCAGGTGCGCCGCCGGCTCTTCCTCCTCCGCGAATTGATATATACTTCTTCACGTTGGCTCTGCCCCGCGCGGCGGGAGTAGTTCAGTGGCAGAACGTCAGCTTCCCAAGCTGAATGTCGCCGGTTCGATCCCGGTCTCCCGCTCCAATTCCAATTCAAGCCTGCCGATTTCGCCTTAGCCGCTCTTAGACGACTTCCTGCACCTTCATCACCAGGCACGTGATCGTGTCTTCCACCTTCACCAGCATCTGATGCGGCGTCCCCGCCGGCACATGCGCGAAATCTCCCGCTCGCAACATCTGCCGTGCCCCTCCCTCGATCGATGTCCCGCGCGTTTCCCCCGGTGCAACTGTCCGCGCCCCGTTCACCACTCCGCCCGTCACCAGCGTCGCCTTGCCGGCCAGCACGCAAAACAAATCCGCAAACTTCTCATGCACCTCCGCCTCGCCATCGCGGCTCCGGAACGAAAGCATGGCGCGGTGCTGCTGGTACTCCTTCAGCGTCTCCGACGCCGATCCATCGCCGTGCTTGGCCAGCTTGCGCAGGTATGCAGCGCGCTCCAGCAGAACCGCCGGCGACCAATGATCCACCGGATTCTTCGGCCCGGGCTCCTTTGGACTCAACTCGTCCAGATTCACATCCTTCAGAATTTGTTTCGCCAGCAAATCCATCTCTACTCCTTCGGCCTCCGAAAACTTCCAGTCCTCCCCGCCCTTCACAACTCCGCCAGCTTCCGCGCCCTCTTGAAGACCTTGAGCAGCATCGCCCGCGTCAGCTTGCCCGTGTTTGTATTTTGCAGCGACGGATGATAGCTGGCGATCGCGATCAGGCCGCCCGGCAGTTTGTGCTCGGCTCCATGCGCAAAAGCAAACCCCGCCCGCGCCTTCAGCGCTCCCGTCCGTGCCGCATGCGCCAGCAAGCCATCGAACGCGATGCGCCCCAGGCAAACCACGACGCGCAAATCCGTGAGCAAACTCATCTCCTGGTCAAGCCACGGCGCACAGTTGCGCAGCTCTTCGGGTGTCGGTTTGTTGCCGGGCGGCGCGCAGCGCACTACCGCCGTAATCCAAAGCCCGCTCAGCTTCATCCCATCGTCGCGTGAAACCGCCCTCGGCTGCGACGCAAATCCAGCCTCGTGCAGCACCGGATACAGAAAGTCGCCGGATCCATCGCCTGTGAACGGCCGCCCGGTGCGATTCGAGCCGTGCGCTCCCGGCGCCAATCCCAGCGCCATCACGCGCGCGTTCGGGTCGCCGAACGATGGCACGGGCCGTCCCCAATACTCCCACTCCGCGTAGGCCCGCCGCCGCTTTCCCGCCACTTCTGCGCAATGCGCGCGCAGCCTCGGACAAAGCTCGCACGCAACGATGCGCGCATTCAACGCTGCAAGAGTTGTGGCCCCGGCCATGAGGAGATTTTACGGCGCAGCCGGGCAGCATATGGCAAACTTGGTGCGGAGGAATTCGCACGATGAAATCCACAAAGCTGTTGCTTCTCGCCGGCGATTTTGTTGAGGACTACGAGATCATGGTTCCCTTTCAGGCTCTGCAAATGGTCGGCCACACCGTCCACGCCGTCTGCCCGGGCAAGAAGAAAGGCGATCAGGTCCGCACCGCGATTCACGACTTCGAAGGGGATCAAACCTACTCTGAAAAACGCGGCCACAACTTCACGCTTAACGCCACGTTCGACGAAATCGATCCCGCGCAGTACGACGGCCTCGTCATCCCCGGTGGCCGCGCGCCGGAGTATCTTCGCCTCAACCCCAAAGTTCTGGACATCATCCGTCACTTTGCCAAGGCCAACAAGCCCATCGCCGCGCTCTGCCACGGCCCGCAACTCCTCGCCGCCGCCGGCGTCATCAAGGGCCGCAAGATCAACGCGTACCCTGCCTGCGCTCCAGAGGTCGAGCTCGCCGGCGGAACCTACGTCTCTGTCGACACGACGGACGCAGTCGTCGACGGCAATCTCGTCACCGGCCCCGCCTGGCCCGCGCACCCAGCCTGGCTCGCCCGCTTCCTTAAAGTTCTTGAAGCTCGCGCGGCTGCCTGATCGCTGCCTCCATTCGCCTCAACTCCTCCGCCGCAGCGGCGCGAACAGGATCATTCCGCGCCGCATCTGCCTGCCGCACACGCTGTGCCATACTGAATCTGTCTTCGCACTCCCCAGGAATTGGAATCGTCCCGCATGTCCGCCCAACCCAACCCGGAGTTTCTGCGCCGCGCCATCGAGCTCGCCACGCGCAACGTTCTCACCGCAACGGGCGGCCCCTTCGCCGCGGTCGTCGTGCGCGATGGCAAAATCATTGGCGAAGGCGTCAATTCCGTCACCTCAACCAGCGATCCCACAGCTCACGCTGAGGTCAACGCCATCCGCGCCGCCGCCAAAGTTCTGGGAACCTTCTCGCTCGCCGGTTGCGAACTCTACACCAGTTGCGAGCCCTGCCCCATGTGCCTCGCTGCCGCCTACTGGGCGCGCCTCGACGCCGTCTACTATGGAGCCAGCGCTGCCGACGCAGCCCGCGCCGGATTTGACGACGCATTTCTCTACGCCGAGCTCCGCAAAGACTCCAACCAGCGTAAACTCCACTCATCGCAATTGCTCGCCGACGAAGCCTGGGCCAGCTTTGCCGTCTGGATTGCCGCGCCCAACAAGATCGTGTACTGACGCCGCAATCTTATGTATGTGGCGCCCCGTCCTTGACCCCGCGCCGCTGCCTTGCGTATGCTGCGAGCGTTTACGCGGGTGCCCCAGGTCTCGAATTTGAGACCTGGGATACTAGTATGCACGAGACACGAACACGCGGAAGGAAAGCGAAGAGCCCGCATGAGCACCACCGCCACGGCCGCAACTCCCGCTTCAATCATCGGCTCCGGACCGCTCCTCGTTCGCCACGCCGCCGTCCTCGGCGCGGGAACCATGGGCGTCCGCATCGCCGCTCACTTGGCCAACGCCGGAATTCCCGTTCTTCTTCTCGATCTCCCTCCGAAACCCGAGACCTCGGAGCGCCCGCTCGCTTTCACCGCCGTTGATGCGCTCGCAAAGTCCAAACCCGCCGCTTTCTTTGAACCATCGTGCGCTGCGCTCATCACTCCCGGCACGTTCGACGACGACCTTCCCAAGCTCGCCCAGTGCGACTGGATCATTGAAGCCGTCGCCGAGAACCTCGATATAAAGACAGCTCTCCTCACTCGCGTGCTTCCTCATCTCGCTCCTCACGCGCTTCTCACCACGAACACGTCCGGCCTGCCCATCGCGCGCATCGCCGCCGCGCTGCCCGCTGTCCGCGGCCGCTTCTTCGGTACGCACTTCTTCAATCCGCCGCGCTACATGCGCCTTCTCGAAGTCATCCCCACCGCCGAATCCGATCCCGCCGCAGTCGCCGCCTTCTCCGCCTTCGCCGATCGCAACCTCGGCAAGCAGGTCGTCTTCGCGCACGACACGCCCAACTTCATCGCCAATCGCATCGGCATCGCGGTCATGTTCAACGCCGCCAACCGCATGCTTGAGCAGGGGCTTTCCATCGAAGAGATCGATGTGCTCACCGGCCCCACGATCGGCTGGCCGCGCACCGGAACCTTTCGCCTCGCCGACCTCGTCGGCATCGACATCCTCGCCCATGTCGCCGCCAACTTCCCTCAGGGCGTCACCGGAGGCAGGTTTTCCCCAATCCTTGCCGAGCTTCTCAAGCGCGGCTGGCTTGGCGACAAATCCGGACAGGGCTTCTACAAAAAGACTCGTGGTGACGATGGGAAAGACGAGCGTCTTGTGCTCGATCTCACCACGTTCGAGTACCGTCCCTCCGTCAAGCCCGCGCTGCCTTCGCTCGAAATGGCGAAAAACGCCGCCTCGCTCTCCGAACGACTGCGCCTGCTCCTCAAGAACGATCCCGTCAAGGACAAAGCCGCGGCCTTTCTTTGGCCCTTTCTCTCTTCGCTCTGGAACTTCGCCGCCGATCGCATCGGCGAGGTCGCCGACGACGCTCCCTCAATCGACGCCGCCATGCGTGCCGGCTTCAACTGGGAGCTCGGCCCTTTCGAAATGTGGGATGCGGTCGGAGTCGCTGAAACCGTCGCCCGCATGAAGGCTCTTGGCCTTCCCGTCGGCGCTCCCGTTCAGGCTCTGCTCGCTGCATCGCGCACGAGCTGGTACTCGCCCGATCACGACGCCTGCTTCCTGCCCGCCGCCAATCAATTCATTCCAATTCCCGCCGTTCCCGGCCACGCCCGCGTCGCTGATTTCCGCCGTTCGCTCGGCGTCCTCCGCTCCAACCCAGGCGCCTCGCTCGTCGATCTCGGCGACGGCATCGCCTGTATCGAGTTGCATTCGCTCAAGAACGCCATCGGCGGCGACGTTCTTGCTCTCATATCCGCCGTCCTCAACCCCTCCTCCGATGCGGTCCGCGATTTCGCCGGTTTCGTCATCTCCGGCGACCGCGACAACTTCTCCGTCGGCGCCAACCTCATGCAGCTTCTTCTCACCGCGCAGGAGGGCGAGTGGGACGAGCTGGCCCGCGTGATCCACAACTTCCAGCAAATGACCGCGGCCATCAAATTCTGTCCGCGCCCCGTCGTTGTCGCGCCCTTCGGCCTCACCCTTGGCGGGGGCGCGGAAATCTGCCTCCACGCAGCGCGCCGCCAACCCCACGCTGAAACCTACATGGGCCTCGTCGAAGCCGGTGTCGGCCTCATCCCCGCAGGAGGCGGCACAAAAGAAATGCTTCTCCGCGCGCTCGACGCAGCCGCCGCGCTTGCCCCGCCCGACCCACGAGATCCGCCGTCGCGCTTCGCACAATCCGCCGAGTTCGCCACAGCCCTCAAGCGCGCTCTCGAAACCATCGCCATGGCCAAGGTCTCCACCTCCGCCGCCGAGGCGCGCTCCCTCGGCCTCCTCGCGGCCGCTGATCGCATCACCATGAACCGCGACCGCCTGCTGCTCGACGCCAAGGCTCAAACCGCCGCACTCGCCGAGCGCGCCTACACTCCGCCGCAACCGCGCACGCAAATCCCCGCTCCCGGTCTCGCCGCGCTCGCCACCATGGAAATCGGCATCTATTTGATGGGCGAAGCCGGCTACGCCTCCGAGCACGACCAGAAAGTTGCCCGCTGGGCCGCGTACATCCTTGCTGGCGGGCGCATCACCCCCGGCACACTGGTCAGCGAGCAGTACATTCTCGATCTCGAGCGCGAAGCCTTCCTCTCCCTCTGCGGCGAGCGCAAGACACAGGAGCGCATCGCCTTCACCCTCAAAACCGGCAAGCCGCTGCGGAATTAGCTATGAAGTCAGCCGCACTGATCCTTTTCACGACTGCGTCTCTCGTCTCTGCAAGCATTACGGCGGTTGCACAGGACGCTTTCTCCATCGAAGGTCAAGGCACATCGCCGCTCGTCGAGTCCGGGCAGATCATCGTTGACGGCCACCCCACGCCCTACCTCATCCGCCATCTTCCCGTCAGCTCGTTTCCCGATCTGCCGTCCGCCATACAGATGGAACTCAGCGTCCGCGGTTGTCTCATCCCGCAAACCTACGAAGCCCACCGCCCTGAAAACGTCGTTCACGCGAGCCTTGAGCGACCGGGTTCATCCGACTGGGCCGTCCTCTGCTCCGCCAAGGGAGCCGTTTCTCTGCTGGTCTTCTTCGGCAGCGGCTCAAGCCTGCCTTTCACGCTGGCCTCTGCCCCCGAAACCGAGCGCCTCCAGTCCCACGGCTCATCCGGCGTCCTCGGCTTCAACTGGGGCATCGACCCCGCGTCACCGCAGCAGGTCCACGAGGCGCAGGCCGGCATGGACCCGCGCCCTCCGCTCCTCGACCACGACGCCCTCGCCGATACGCTCGTCGATCGTCACACCGTCTACCACTTCTATCTGAAGAGCGCTTGGATTGTGCTGGAGACGCAGGACTGAACCACGACACCAGGCGCTCCACGCCATAGAATCGTGTAGGAGCAACACTCCATGCCGAGAGCCGTCCTCGTCGCCGCCGTCCGCACGCCCGTGGGCCGCGCCCCTAAAGGCGCGCTCTCCACCACGCGCCCCGACGATCTCGCTGCAACGGCGATCACCGGCGCGCTTGCCCGGATCCCCGTCCTCGAAAAACCCGCCATTGACGACGTGATCCTCGGCTGCGCGCAGCCCGAAGGCGAGCAGGGCTGGAATATCGCGCGCATGGCCGCCCTCCGCGCCGGCCTTCCCGTCGAAGTTCCCGGCGCCACCGTCAACCGCCTTTGCGCCTCCGGTCTCGAGGCCATCGCGCTCGCCGATCACCGCATCCGTGCTGGCGCCGCGCAAGTCATCATCGCCGGCGGCGCCGAATCCATGAGCCTCATTCCTATGGGCGGCAACAAGCCCAGCCCCAATCCCTGGCTCGCCGCCAACTATGCCGCCTCCCTTCTAACCATGGGCCTCACCGCCGAGCGCGTTGCGCGCCGCTACTCCATCTCCCGCGATGATCAGGATGCCTTCGCCCTCGCGAGCCACCAAAAAGCTGTCGCCGCGCAAGCTGCCGGCCGTTTCGCCCAGGAACTCATCCCGGTCACAGTCACAACCGCAACGCCGGACGTCCCTCCGAAAAAGCCCCACGTCCAGGAAAGAGAGTTTTCAGCAGACGAAGGTCCCCGCGCAAACACTTCCGCCGCAGCGCTCGCCCAGCTCAAGCCCGTTTTTCACGCGCAGGGCACGGTCACTGCGGGCAACTCCTCGCAAACCTCCGATGGAGCTGCCGCCGTTGTCCTCATGACAGCTGCCCGCGCGCGCGAGCTCGGCATTCAGCCTCTCGCCCGCCTCGTCTCTTACGCCGTCACCGGTTGTTTGCCGGAAGAAATGGGTATCGGCCCCATCACCGCAATTCCCAAAGCTCTTCGCCTCGCCGGCCTCACTCTTGACGACATCGACCTCATCGAGCTCAACGAAGCCTTTGCTGCTCAGGTCCTGGCCATCGTTCGCGCGCTCTCGCTCGATCCGGCACGCATCAATGTCAATGGGGGCGCCATTGCGCTCGGCCACCCGCTCGGCTGCACCGGCGCAAAATTAACCGCGACACTCCTCCAGGAGATGGAACGCCGTAAGGCGCGATATGGGATGGTCACTATGTGCGTCGGCGGCGGCATGGGCGCCGCCGGCATCTTCGAATTACTCAGCTGATCCACTGGTGCTACGTCCCCAGTCCCTATGTCCCTAGTTTTTGAAGAATTCCCCATGCCCACCATTCGCCCACGGGTCGTAGTGGAGCGCAAAGTTGGCGCGGTGTTGCGTGCTGGGATGGTCGTAGAGCCAGAACTCGATGAACGGATTCGGATTCGGATCTTCCAGCCACGACTGGCCCATGGCGTTGAATGCGCCTACCACGGTTTTCTGTGGGTCGGGCACGATGCCGTGAATTGCCTCCTGTCCGTACACATCGGCCTGGTGCTCAAAATAGCGGCTGACGCCATTGCTCAAGGGCTGCAAAAGAAAACCCGCGATCGAGATCGAGAACAGCAGCACCACAAATCCGGTTCGCGATGAAAGCTCCGTCACACTCCAGCGCACTCCAAACCGCCGCACCATCCACGCCGTAAACGCCGCGCACGCCCAGTACAGGAAGAACAGGCCCACTGCGGACAATGCGAATCCCTTGGGAATGTGATGCAGCACATAGTGCCCGCTCTCGTGCCCGAAGACAAACAGCACTTCGTCGTCCGGCAGTTGATCCGTCGCCGTATCCCACATCACGTATCGCTTTGTCGCGCCCATCCCCGCCACGAACGCGTTGATCCCCGTGTACTTCGCGCTGGCTTTCAGCAGATACATGCGATCCGGCGGAATGTCGATCCCCGTCCGCGCCACCACGGTTTCCAGCTTTGCCACCAATGCCGGATGATTCTTCGCGAGCGGTTCCTGCTTGAAGAAAAGAGGGACAACCAGCGGCTCAATAAACGTGAGAAACGCCAGAATCGGCAACGTCACTACCCAGATGCCGAGCCAGTAGCGCCGCGGCCAGTGCCGCAAAATCCAGTTGAACAGCAGCAGGATCGGCACACCGATCAGAAGCGTCAGTCCCAGCGCCTTGCCCAAATCGCCGAGCCAGCTGCCCCACCCCTGCACGCTGATTCCGTAATCGCGCTCATAGTGCTGGCCGATCCAGTCGAACGGCAGCCCTGCCAGTGCGCCGATGATCAGGTAAGCCGCGAAGAAAGCCGCTCCCTGAATCCAGCGCCGTCCCGAAATTTGCTGCGCCCATTTCTCCAGGCCCGTCCATGCGCGCGTCGCCAGCAACAGCCAGACAAAAGCGATGCCCCAGACCGACCCGGTGATATTCAGGATGTTGCGGATGCGGCTGATGGCAATTGCCTTGGCCAGCTTGTCCGGCGGTAGCGTATACGCCTGCTGTGATCTTTCCGGTGCCTGCGCGGCAGCGGCGACTGGAGTCGGCGCTGAATTCTGTGCGGCCAGCACCTGCGGAATCATTCCAGCCAGCAACGCGCATAAACAGAAAGCCAGACGCAATCGGCGCCTAATTCTCAATCCCGTTCTCCCTTTGCCGCCCAATTCTGCGAGAATCGAACAAACCGATGCTTTTGCCAAGTTCTCGAGCCCTCACGCCCAACTATTCTATAGGCCCTTCGTGGCGCCGGATCCGTTCACTCCTCCACCGCGCTCCAGCGGTCACTTTCCTTCCACTTCTCGTCCTCCCCTTCACAGCTCGCGCCCAGCAACCGGTCCCCGTCGTTCTTGACGCCATGACCACCGAGCTCCATCGCGCCTTCACCTCGCTGGGCAAGTCCCCCATTGCAACATCGTCTGTGCCACTGCCCACGCCCGCCGCTGCGGACGCAAGTGGCGGAACAGCGGCCGCCGTATCCCCCGGCGACAAGCCGTTGCCGCCCTACTTCCTCAGTTACACGGTTCGCGACACGAGCTTCGTCTCCATTCGCGCCCTCTACGGCGCACTTGCCGACAGCTCGGCGGGCCGCACGCGTTCGGCCGACGTTCAGGTGCGCGTCGGCTCGCCCTCGCTCGACAACACTCACGGCACGCATCGCGGCTCGGCCGTCAATAGCCAGCAGCTTCCGCTCGGCGACGACCGCGAGGCCCTCGCGCGATCGCTTTGGCTGGCCACCAACACGGGTTACGGCAACGCTCTCGACAATTATCTTCGCATCCAGACCGAAGCCGAGGTCCGCGCCAAGGAAGAAGATACCTCGCCCGATTTCAGCCAGCAGGCCCCGCAAACCCACATCGGCGCCATCGCTCCATCCATCGTCATCGACCGTCCCGCATGGGAGCAGCGGGTGAGGGAACTGTCCCGCATTTTCCGCGATTACCCTGACGTGTACGAAAATATGGTCCTGCTCACGGTGCAGAACGAGACCGACTACTTCGCCTCCTCCGAGGGGTCGCAAATCGTCGCGCCCCATCTGCAGGCGCGCCTCGTCGCCGTCGCCGTCACCCGCGCCGACGACGGCATGGACCTCTTCCGCGAGCAGACCTTCGAAGCTGAAACCGTTGATGGCCTCCCCAATCAAGCCGATCTCGAATCCGCCATGCGCTCGCTCGGCAAGAGTCTTGAGGCGCTGCGCAAGGCTCCGGTCACTGAGCCCTTCGACGGCCCCGCGATTCTCTCCGGCCGTGCCGCCGCGGTTTTCTTCCACGAAGTCCTCGGCCATCGCCTCGAGGGCCAGCGCCAGCGCGGCGACGAGGAGGGCCAGACCTTCACCAAGGACGTCGGGAAACCGATTCTTCCTGACTTTCTTTCTGTCGCCGACGACCCCACTGTCACCACCTTCGGCAACACCTGGCTCAGCGGTAGCTACCAGTACGACGACGAAGGCCAGAAAGCAGAGCGCGTCGACCTCATTCAGGACGGCGTGCTCAAAAACTTTCTCATGTCGCGCCTGCCCATCGCCAGTTTCGGCGCATCCAACGGTCACGGCCGCGCTGAATCCGGCCACGTGCCCACTGGCCGCCAGGGCAACCTCATTGTCACCTCCACCAAAAGCGTCTCCGACTCCGATCTGCGCCAGCAGCTCATTGAAGAAGCCAAGAAACAGGGCAAGCCATACGGCCTCTACTTTGAGGACATCTCCTCCGGCTTCGCCGTTACCCAGCGCAGTTCGCCTCAGGCTTTTCAGGTGATTCCACTCGTTGTCTGGCGCGTCTACGTCGATGGCCGCCCCGACGAGCTCGTCCGAGGCGTCAGTATCGTCGGCACGCCGCTCGCAGCCATGAAGAGCATCATCGCCACCGGCGACAAGAGCGAAGTCTTCAATGGCGAGTGCGGCGCGGAGTCAGGCACTATCCCCGTCAGCGCAGTCGCCCCGGCCATGCTCCTCAGCACAATCGAAACGCAGCGCCAGCCGCAAGGCACCGCACGCCCGCCCATCTTGCCCATCCCCGGCGCGGACTCGCAGGCGCCCGGCGCGAAGGAGGCGCAATGAACCCGCCGAATTCGATGAAAACAATCAACGGGTGCCCTATCCTAAAGTTCGACGCGCAGCGGCGAGCTTTAGGGTGGGTGCGGCGTTCCGTATTCGCACAAACGCTCGCAACGACTGCTATTCTGGCCGTATCTTTCCTCGTCGCAAATACTGCTCACACTCAGCCCACCCGCGCCGACGCCGAAAAAGATCCCGTCCTCAAAGCCATGCTCGCTGAGCTTGACCGCAGCATGAGCCAGCTCCAATTGCAGGGCTTTGCCAAGCCCTTCTTCATCCAGTACCGCATCGACGAAGTCAGCGACTTCCAGACCACCGCCGAATTCGGCTCAAGCGAAGGCTCTGACCACGCCCGCCAGCGCGTCGTGCGCGTCACCGTGCGCGTCGGCGATTACAAAACCGACAGCTCCGGCGCGCGCGGCGACGGCGCGCTCGAACTTACTGCCCTCGACGACGATCCCATCGCCCTGCGCTCCTCGCTCTGGACCGCCACCGATAAGGCCTACAAAATTGCTCTCTCGGCCTATGCGCAAAAGCAGGCCGAGTTGAAGCAGGTGCAGACCCCGCCGCAGGCCGACGACTTCAGTCAGGAGAAACCCATCGTCTCGCTCTCTGATGCCATCGCCCTTCACGTCGACGAGAATTCCTGGGCCGGTCGCGTCTCCCGCGCCAGCGGCCTCTACCGCACCGATGCCTCGGTCGGCGCGAACCAGACCGGAGCCCCCGCGGATAAGTCCTCGTCTGCGGGGTGGAACCAGCGCGACATCGAGTACTCCTCCGCCAGTTTTCGCGCCCGCTCCATCACCACCTGGCTCGTCACCAGCGAAGGAACCATCGTCCGCAAGTCCTCGGTCCAATATCAGGAGTCCTTCGCCGCAGGTACGCAAGCGCCCGATGGCATGCGCCTCGACCGCTCCTACGGTTCCTCCGGAACTTCACTCGCCGACCTCAACTCTGAGGCCGTTTTCAACCAGCACGCCGTCGACGAGCTCACCTCGCTCGCCGATCTCCGCATGGCGCCCCTCGTCGAAGAGGAGTACCACGGCCCGCTGCTCTTCTCGGCCGACGCTGCTGCCGACACAGTGCACGGCCTTCTCGCCTCCGCTGTCACGGCCACGCGCCCCGCTCTCGGTACTGAAGCCCGCACCAACGGCCCATTCGCCTCCAGCTACCACGCGCGCGTCATGCCCGACTTCATGAACGTCGTCGACGATCCCAGCTTGACCACCTTCAACGGCAAAGGCCTCCTTGGCGCCTACGACGTCGACGACGAGGGCGTTCCCGCGCAGTCCGTCAAGCTCGTCGATGCCGGCCGCCTCGACAATTACCTCATCGGCCGCCAGCCCGTCCGCGACTTCCCGCAGTCCAACGGCCATGGCCGCGCCGGAATCACCGGTCCTGCGCGCCCCATGATCGGCGTCCTCAAAATCTCCGCCGACAACGGGTTCTCAACCGGCGAGCTCAACAAGAAGCTCCTCGAGATGGCTAAGGATCGCGGTCTCAACAGCGTTTATTTCGTGCAAACAATGGGCCCCGAACGCGCTCCTCGACTCCTCTACCGCGTCAGCCCCGACGGCAAGCGCGAACTGGTGCGCGGCGCAGTGCTTGCCGACATTGACGAGCGCGCTCTTCGCTCCAGCATTGAGGCTGCAGGAAACGATCTCTGGGTGGCGAACTATTTCGGAGACCCGCCGGCCACCGTCCTCGCGCCGGCGCTGCTCTTTGACGATGCCACCGTCCGCCGCGCCAACGCCAAGAATGACAAGCTGCCCTTTTATCCCCCACCCGACTAGGGTCTCTTACCCGACGCGAGTCGGCCCGACAGAACCGGCTCGCAACCGTCCACTTCCCTCCCATGCATCTCAACCTGTGAACTTTCCTGCACCCCGGTCGCCCGTTTCCGCATCCATCAAGGTGGATGCTCGTCTCGCCCGGCCGCTGAATTTAACCAACCCACACTTCATCCGGGCCCAACCCGCAAAGTACAATCCGAACGAAGGAGACTTTCCCCAATGGCATACGAATTACCACCGCTTCCCTACGAATACTCGGCGCTTGAGCCGTTCATCGACACCGAAACCATGAAGCTCCACCACGACAAGCATCACCAGGCCTACATCAACAACGTGAATGCTGCGCTGGCCAATCACCCCGCGCTCGCCGCCAAGTCGGTCGACGACCTCATCAGCGATCTCAATGCGGTCCCCGAAGACATCCGTGGCGTCGTACGCAACAACGGCGGAGGCCACTCCAACCACTCGATGTTCTGGACCATCATGGGCCCGGCCAACGCGCCCGCCATCGGCGGCAACCCCTCCGGCGACATCGCCAAGCAGATCTCCGCGGACTTCGGCGATTTCGAGGCCTTCAAAAAGACCTTCAACGAGACCACGGCCAAGCAGTTCGGTTCCGGCTGGGGTTGGCTCGTCTTCACCGGCGGCAAGCTCAAAGTCATCACCACCGCCAATCAGGACTCGCCGCTCTCGCAGGGCCTTTATCCCATCCTTGGCAACGACGTCTGGGAGCACGCGTACTACCTCAAGTACCAGAACCGCCGCCCCGACTACCTCGCTGCCTGGTGGAACGTTGTCAATTGGGCCGAAGTCAACAAGCGCTTCGCCAAAGCCAAAGGATGAACGCAGCCGTTAGCTTTTAGCCCGTAGCTCGAAGCCCGTGGCGTCCTGCTGTTTGAGTGGAGCTGATGAGCTTCGTTCCCGCACGATGAGCTGAAAGCTGATAGCTGACGGCTGAGAGCCGTCTTTCCACGCCGGAGGTTGTTTTAGCAATGGCCACCATGCAAATGACAGTGCGCCCCGAGGATCTCTCCCAGCTCCCCAAGGGCGCCGAGCGCGTCCCTGACCCGGGCATCCTCGTCATCTTTGGCGCCTCCGGCGACCTCACCAAGCGCAAGCTGCTTCCTGCGCTCTTTCATCTCTGGCAATCCAACCTTCTGCCCCAACAGTTCGCCATCGTCGGCGTCGCGCGCCGCCCACTCGGCGACGAATTCGCCGCCGACATGCGCTCCGGCATCGTGGAATTTGGCGGCGTCGACTTCAGCGACCCAAAGCTCGACAGCTTTGTCTCCAAAATCAGCTACTTTCCCCTCAACTTCGATGACCCAGCCAGCTACGCAGGTCTAAAGACCGAACTCGATCGCATCGCCAAAGAGAAGGGAATTGGTCCCGATCGCCTCTTCTATCTCGCCACCGCGCCCGAGTTCTTCACCGGCATCATCGAGAATCTCGGCGCGCAAGGCATGGCCCAACCTGAAAAAGGCCGCATCGCCATCGTGATCGAGAAGCCCTTCGGCCACGACCTCGATTCTGCCCGCGAGCTTAACCATCAGGTCAATGCGGTTTTCCACGAGAGCCAGGTCTTCCGCATCGATCATTACCTCGGCAAGGAAACCGTCCAGAACCTTCTCGTCTTCCGCTTCGCCAACGGCATCTTTGAGCCGATCTGGAAACGAAACTACATTGACCACGTGCAGATCACCGTCGCCGAAACTCTTGGCGTCGAAGGCCGTGGCCCCTTCTACGAGAAAGCCGGCGCTCTGCGCGACATTGTCCAGAACCACATGATGGAGCTGCTCGCGCTCGTCGCCCTCGAGCCGCCCTCCAGCTTCGAAGCCGAAAGCGTGCGCCGCGAAAAACTCAAGGTCTGGCAGGCCATCCCCTCCATCCCCGTCCTCAACACCGTCCGCGGACAGTACGGCCCCGGCATCGTCGCCGGCGAGCACGTTGTCGGCTACCGCGATGAAGACCGTGTCAATCCCGAGTCCGGCACTGAAACCTACGCCGCCCTCCGCCTCACCGTCGAGAACTGGCGCTGGGCTGGCGTCCCATTCTTTCTCCGCGCCGGCAAGCGCATGAAGAAGCGCGCCACCGAGATCAGCATCCAGTTCAAGGAGCCGCCGTTGCTCATCTTCAATCGCATGGCGCTCTCCGGCCCGTGCTCCGAGATTCAGCCCAACCTGCTCACCATCCGCATCCAGCCCGACGAAGGCATCTCCCTGCGCTTCGGCGCCAAGGTGCCCACCACACCCGAGATGACCGTCTGCCCCGTCAATATGGATTTCGATTACGAAGCCGCCTTCGGCAAATCCAGCGCCAACGGCTATGAACGCCTGCTCCTCGACGCCATGCTTGGCGACCAGACTCTCTTCTCCCATCGCGACGGCGTCGAGACCACCTGGGCCCTCTATACCCCAATCCTGAATGCCTGGAAAAGTAAGGCGCCGGAGGTGTTTCCCAACTACTTCGCCGGCTCCTGGGGCCCCGAGTGCGCCGACCACCTGCTCGAAAGCTCCGGCCACTCCTGGCGCAACGACCTTGGCCGCAAAGCCTGACGATCGCCCGTAGCTCTGGTCTCAAGGCCTGGGTGGAATACCCCGCTAACTTCGCCAACCCCGCTGGCTCCGCTAACCCCGCTTCTTCATCCCCTCATCCATCGCCTCATTCGCCAGCCGGTCAGCTTCTTTGTTTCCGCCCCGCAGTGTGTGCCGCATCTCGAACCCCTGCAGCTTGAGAGCCCGCCGTTGCGCCTCTTCCCACAGCGGCCGCAGCCCCGGGCTCTTCACCTTGTACCGGCCCTTCATTTGCCGCACCATCAGCTCTGAATCGGACACCACCCTCAGCCGCCTCGCCCCATTCGCAAGAGCCCAGTCCAGCACCGCCAGCAGCCCCTTGTATTCGGCATAATTGTTGGTCTGGCGGCCCAGGTACTCGCTCAACGTCGCCACGACCCGCCCCTCCGGGTCCTCGATCACCGCCCCGTACCCCGCCGGCCCAGGATTGCCCCGCGACCCCCCGTCGCAGTGCGCAACATACCACCCGCCGGGGGTCACAGCCCCATCCGCCTCATTCTCAAACAGGTTTCCACTCATCGCTTCCCAGTGTATCGGGAGCCGCCAGCCCCGCCCGGCCGGCTCGCCGCTCGACTCCCCTTCCCATGCCTGCCATCCCGCCGCCAATCCGCCCTAACCACCACCATCTGCTTACAATTACCCCGTTTCCACGTCTATCCCCACAAGCAAGGTCTGCATCTTCCGCGAGTGGAGAAGCGATGGCTACAGACGCGATCAGTGTTCCCATCACCCCATCGATGAGTCTCGCCCAGGCGGCCAGCACTTTAGCTTGGCTGGCAGGCGGGAGGGTACAATCCTCTCCAGACGTGGCTGCTTCCAGAGCAATGGGCGGAGCAAGACGGCAGAACCCAGGCCAGGACGATGCGAGCCGGGCACAGGACCGCGCGCAAAGCCGCGCCCTCGAGATGGACCTCATCCGCGAGGCCCAAGCTGGTTCCCGCGTTGCGTTCGATACACTCGTCCGCCAGTATGAGCACCAGGTCCTGCGCCTGGCCCTCCATCTCACCGGCTCCGAGCAGGACGCCGAAGACATCTACCAGGAAGCGTTCCTCAAAGCCTACCGGTACATTGGTAACTTCCGCTTTGAATGCTCCTTTTACACCTGGATCTACCGCATTGTCACCAACCTCTGCCTGGATCAGTTGCGCCGCCGCAAGACCCGCCGCGAGGACCACGCCGTGGTTGTCGACCGCACCGGCGATGAGATCGACATCCTGGCGTCCGTCTCTGACAACCGCTCGTTTTCCAACCCCGCCCGCGAGCTCGATCGCAAGCTGCTGGGCGCAAAGATTCAGGCGGCATTGGGCAAGCTCACGCCGCGCGAGCGGATGGTCTTCGAGCTCAAGCATTACCAGGGCCTTCGCCTGCGCACCATCGGCGAAATGTTGAACACCACGGAAGAGACCGCCAAGAACACCCTCTTCCGCGCAACCAAAAAGTTGCGTGCACAACTGGCGGAGTTGAGGTAACTGTAAGCGATTCGCTCCCGGCTGGGATTTTTGTGGGAGAGAAATACGAGACTCATCCATTGCACGCGATGAGCCGTCAGAAGAAACGATAAGCTCGGTCTTCGCAGGACGAGCTAGCAGCTAATAGCGAAAGGCTAATAGCTGCTCTTCAGAGGCTAAAAGGACGTAACCATGAATTGCGAACTTGCACATGAACACATAGTCGCCGCAGCGTATGGGGAGCTGCCCGACGATCAGGTCCACCAACTCGAGCGGCACGTAGCAGCCTGCCCCGAGTGCCAAAAGGAGCGTGAGCAGGTCCTGGCGATCAAGCTGCTCGCCGATGCGCATCCTGTTGCCGAGCCCGATCCGAATCTCGTCGCCCGCGCTCATCTGCGTCTCGACGAGGCCCTCGACACCCTGCCGCCCAGGCATTGGTATGAGCTTTTGGGCCAGCGCATCATGAACAACTTTGCCAGCCTGCAGGCTGCGCCGGTTGCGGCGCTGCTTCTGCTCGTGGCCGGCGCGGGCGCCGGAACGCTCGGCGGCTTCGAGTACGCGCAGAACCGCGCTGCCCACGCCGCAACCGTGGCCCAGGCCGCTGCTCCCGCCGGAGCGCAGGTGCTACCCGCTGCCGCCCTCCCCGAGCTGGCTAACGTAGCCGGCATCTCCGGAATTGTGCGCCAGCCCAACAGCGAAATCGTCGACGTCAGCTACAACCAGATCGTTCCGCGGCAGCTCGAGGGCTCGCTCGACGATCCCGGCATCCGCCAGTTGCTCATGCTGGCCTCTGAAGATTCCGCCTCACCCGGCGTCCGCGACGACTCCGTGGCCCTGCTCGCTGCCGAGTGCCGCGCCGGCCACAGTTGCCAGCCCTCCGGCATCCGCGACGCGCTCATGTTCGCTCTGCGTTACGACCGCAGCTCCAAGGTCCGCCAGAAGGCCCTCCAGGGCCTGGAGCCTTACGTGGCCGAAGATGTGCGCGTTCGCGACGCCGTTCTTGAAGCAGTTTTGAACGACAACGATCCGGCCATCCGGACCGCAGCCATCGGTTTGTTGGAGCCCGTTGACGCCGATACCAGCGTCCGCCAGGTGCTCTATTCGGTCTCCAACACGGACCAGAGTCCTCAGATCCGCAACGTTTCCCGGCAAGTCTTGAGCCGGGTTCCGCAATTCCAGTAACTGTGCAAACCCTTCCGGCCACTGCGCCGTCTTGATGAGCGCGGACCGGACGACGAAACATGATGGAGAGAACGCAATGAATCACCTGTTGAGGCCAATTCGTACATCGCATCTGAGCCTTGCAATCGCAGGGCTCGCGGCCGCCGCGGCCTGTCTGTTCCTCATGCCCCGCGCGGCCCACGCCCAGGCAGGGCAGCTCGCGCCTTTCCTTGAGGACACCAGCCCGCTGCTGGCCCACACCGCCGCTCCCGGCTACCTCGGCGTCGATGTCACCGACGTCGATGCCGACAAGGCGCAGACGCTCAAGCTCAAGGATGTTCGCGGCGCACTCATTACCCTTATCGATCACGACGCGCCCGCCGGCCAAGTCGGGCTCAAGGTCAACGATGTCGTCCTTGCCATCGACGGCCAGAACGTCGCCGACGCCGAGGCTCTCCGCCGCATGCTCCGCGAAATTCCGCCCGGCCGCAAGATCAGCCTCGAAATCAGCCGTGACGGCAACATTCAGACGATGGCCGTGCAGTTGGTCGACCGCAAGGCCATGGAGCGCGACATCTGGACTCGCCTCGACATCGATGTCGATGGCATCGCGCCCGTTGCGCCGCCGCCCAGCATGGGCATCACCGGCTCTGACGCGCCTATCTCCAGCGGCTTCCACATGTCCCTCTTCACCAGCACTCTCAACGTGGGCGCGCTGGTTGAGCCGCTCACCTCGCAGATGGCCGAGTACTTCGGCGTTCAGGGCGGCCTCATGGTCAAGCAGGTGGCGCGCAAGAGCGAAGCCGCAGCCGCGGGCCTCAAAGCCTTCGACGTCATCCTCAAGGTCGGCTCCGATTCCATCACCACTGCGGCCGATTGGGACCGCGATCTCCGTTCCAACCAGGGCAAGCCCGTCCAGATCACCATCCTGCGCGACAAAAAGCAGCAGACCCTCACCCTCCAGGTCGACTCCAAGCATCGCGGCGCCGTCGATCTTGAAGATTTGTTCTCCTCCGGCGACGCGCCGCTGCTCGCCGAGCTCGCGCCTGAGCTCGACCAGCAGTTCGCGCAGGCGCTCTCCGCTCAGGCCGCCGCCGATGCCAACGCTGCCGCTGAGGCCGCTCGCGCTCAAGCTGACGCCCTGCGTCAGCAAATCGACGGCATGAATCTCCAGCTTAGCCAGGAACAGATGGAGCAGCTTCGCCGGCAAACCGAGAAGCTTCGCGAAAACATGAAGAACTTCAAGCTCAACCCGGAGCAGTTGGATCAGCTTCGCCAGCAAGCTGAAAAACTGCGCGAGAGCATGAAGAACTTCAAGGTCGATCCCAAGCAAATGGACGAACTCCGCCGGCAGATGGAACAGTTCCGCAAGAGCTTCAATGAACAGCAGATGAAGCAGCTCCAGCAGCAGATGGAGCAGTTCAAGCACCAGATGCAAGAGTGGCGCGAGCAGAGCTCCGGAAACTTCGTCTAGGCCATCGCGTCAATCCTCAATTCACCCGGGCGCCGCTCCACCAGCCGGCGCCCTTCGCGTCTCGCGCCGAATACAGCGGTTCCACAATTGATCTGCCCGGAACCTGAACCGCCAAGTGGCTTTTTCATTAAGAAAGAGCCACCCCGCGAGACGCTTGAAATGGTACGTGAATTGTGGAACCGCTCTAAACTAATCCCATGGAAGTTCTCTACGGCCTGCATCCGGTCTCCGAAGCTCTCAAGGCCGGCCGCCGCCGCTTTGACCACGTCCTTATCGCCCGCGAGCGCCACGACGACCGCCTCAACGGCCTCATCGCCCAATGTCGCGACGCAGGCATCCGCGTCCTTGAGGGGCCTCGCGAGCAACTCACCGTCGCCGCCAAAACTTCTGACCACCAGGGTGTCGTCGCGCTCGTCCACCCGCAGGAGTTCCTCTCCCTCGAAGACCTCTTTGCGCCAGTTCCCACCTCAAGCAAACCCGCCGCTCGCCTCCTCCTCGCGCTCGACGGCGTTGAAGATCCGCAAAACCTCGGCGCTCTTCTTCGCGTCGCCGATGGCGCTGGCGTCGACGGCGTCCTTCTCACCGAGCGCCGCTCCGCTCCTTTCAGCCCCGCCGCCGTCAAAGCCAGCGCTGGAGCCGCCGAGCACCTTCGCATCGCTCGCGTCGTCAACCTCGTCCGCGCCCTCGAAGAGCTCAAGCGCCGCAATCTCTGGATCGTCGGACTCGACGAACGCGGCCCCGCCTCCTACGACCAATTCGACTTCACCGGCGATCTCGTCATTGTCCTCGGCCGCGAGGGCGCCGGACTTCACGATCTCGTACGCCGCACCTGCGACCATCTCCTCAGCATTCCCATGGCCGGCGGCGTCAGTTCTCTCAACGTCTCCGCCGCCGGAGCCGTCGTCCTTTTCGAAGCCGCTCGCCAGCGTCGCTCCGCGGCTGCCGGAACTTCCCCCACGCCCGTCCAAAACTCTGGTCCACGCAGGGGTGCCAAAACAAGAACGCAGAAAGGCCTCGGTTCATGAAGCACGTCTTACCCCGCGTCGCAATTGCTTCGTCGGAGTCCTACCTTGCAAAGCGTACAGGCTTTGAAGCCTGCGCAACGGCTTTCCTGGAAGAGCATGAAGTGTCAGGGCACGACTTTAGTCGTGCCGGAAACGAATCCAAAAGAGCGCGGGCTTTAGCCCCTGAGGGAATGTCTTCGCAGCACCAGCGCTTTTCACGCGGCTTCTTCTGTCTCATCGCAGGCATTGGCCTCTGCCTCGCGCCCTTTCCCGCGTTCTCCCAAACCACCCCCGCAGCGCCCGTCTCCACGCCGGACCAGCAGCCCCACGGCCAGGTCATTTTCTCCCGCTCCACCGACGACAACGGCCAGACCACCACAACCGCCGGCCCCGCCGCGCCGAAAACCGCAGGCCAGCCCGTCTCCGCTCCCGTCGCCACCGACGCCGAGCGCGAAGCCCTTACCTTCACTACTTTCGACATGGACGTGCATCTTCGCCCCCTCGCGCAGCAAATTGCCGTCCGCGCCCTCCTTACCGTGCGCAACGACGGCCGCACTCCGCTCGCCCACATCCCGCTGCAGATCTCCTCTTCGCTCGACTGGGAAACCATTCGCCTCGCCGGCCGCGACGTCGCCTTTACCGTCGCCACGCTCAACTCCGACGTCGACCACACCGGCCAACTCCACGAAGCCGCCGTTGCTCTCTCGGCTCCGCTCGCTCCCGGCGCAACCCTCCGGATTGACGTCACCTACTCCGGCACCATCCCGCAATCCGCCCAGCGCCTCATCACCATCGGCACGCCCGACGACGCGGCCCTCCACACCGACTGGGACTCCATTGCCGTCGACTTCACCGGCCTGCGCGGCTTCGGCAACGTCGTCTGGTATCCCGTCTCCAGTGTTCCCGTCATCCTCGGCGACGGCGCTCGCGTCTTCGACGAAATGGGCGAGCACAAGCTGCGCATGGCTGGCGCGCGTTTCCGCCTCAATCTCACCGATGAATATCCCCACGGCCAGGCACCCACCGTTGCTCTTATCAACGGCCAACGCGTCCCGCTCACGCTCACCGAGCCTTCAAGCGCAGGCCCTGAAGTCGCCGGCATCGCCACGGCCAGCCTGGACGAATCGGCTCTCGGCTTTGAAGCGCCAAGCCTCTTCCTCGCCGTCCGCGCCGCCCACCAGGCCGCCAACACCACGCTCTACGCACTCACCGAAGACGAACCCGCCGTTGAGGGCTGGGCCTCCGCCGCTTCCTTCGTCACACCCTTCCTGCAAAGCTGGCTCGGCCAGGCGCCGCGCTCCCAGCTCACCATCCTCGATCTCCCCGATCCGGAAGACGCGCCCTTCGAAACCGGTGCGCTTCTCGTCACCGCCATTCGCCAGGCCACGCCCGACGAGCTCGACGGCATCCTCGCGCATGCGCTAACCCACGCATGGATGTCCTCTCCTCGCGCCTGGCTCAGCGAGGGCGTCGCTCATTTCATGGGAACTCTATGGCTCGAAAAACAGCAGGGCCGAAAAAAGGCCCTCGAATCCCTCGAAGCCGGCCGCACGGCTCTCGCCCTTGCTGAGCCCGCCAGTCCCGGCGAAAGCTCCGGACAGCCTCTCGCCCAGGCCATCTCGCCCGTCTACTACCGCACCAAGGCCACCTACGTCTTCTGGATGCTCCGCGATCTCGCCGGCGACGCCGCTCTCTCTGCCGCTCTCCGCGCCTACTCGCCCGCCGAAGACGCCGCTCGCGGCCTGGGGACAACCGCGGGCTCAGATTACTTCGAGAAGCTCATCGAGCAGGCCGGTCTCCGCCGCGATCTCTCCTGGTTCTTCTCCGATTGGGTCGACGCCGACAAGGGCCTTCCCGACATCGCCATCGACGGCGTCTTTCCCTCGCACACCGAGGGCGACAATTGGCTTGTCGCCGTCAATCTCTCCAACTCCGGCTACGCCGCCGCCGAAATCCCCGTCACCGTCAGCAACGCCGCAGCCTCCGTCACTCAACGCGTCGTCGTTCCCGCGCGCGGCAAGGCCACGCAGCGCATCCTCATGCAAGGCCAACCCACTCAGGTCCAGGCCAACGACGGCACCGTCCCTGAAACCCAGGCCAGCATCCACATCCGCACCCTCGATGCCTCCGGCAGCGGCTCTTCCTCGTCCTTATCCCCACCCGTCGCAGTCCAGCAATAAGAAAGCGCGCGCACGCCCGCGCAAACCACTCCAGAGGAAAAGGGCCGCGCAGCGCGCGGCCCGTCCTACTCCCTATTGCCTAGTCCCTATTCCCTGGTTTCTACCGGCTACCGGCTCCCGGCTCTCCGCTGTTCACTGACCACTGTCGTTCCGCGCCTTCACCTTGAACCACACCGGCGTCCCCTTGAACCCAAACGCCTCGCGAATCTGGTTCTCCAGGAATCGCTCAAACGCGAAGTGCAGCTTGATGTCGCGATCCGTAAACAGCACAAACGTCGGCGGAGCAACCGCCGCTTGCGTCATATAAAAGATTCGCACCCGCTTTGCCATCGGCACCGGCGCACGCTGAAAGTCGATCTTCTCCAGGAACCGGTTCATCGCGCCCGTCGAAACGCGTTTGCGCCGCTCCTTCGCTACCGTCACCACGTCGCGCAGCACGCGCGTCATGCCTTTCCGTTCCGGTCCGATCGCTTCCAGCGCCGACAAAAAAATCACCGGCGCATAGTCCAGATATTTCAGTGCTCCGCGCACCTGCTTTTCGAAAATCTCACGGTCAGCAGGCTTTTTTCCGTCGCTTCGCTTTGTTGTCACCAGATCCCATTTATTCACCACGATGATGACGCTGCGCCCGCTCTCGTGCGCGTACCCTCCGATCGTCGCGTCGCTCGCCGTCACGCCCTCCGTCGCATCGATCAACACCAGCGCCACATCCGCAGCCTCCAGATGCCGCCGCGCCATCACCACGCTCATCTTTTCCGCCATCAACTTCGTCTTGCCCTTGCGCCTGATCCCTGCCGTATCCACAAAGCGCAGCGTCTGTCCTTCGAACTCCACCACCTCGTCGACCGCATCGCGCGTCGTTCCCGCAATCGGCGAAACAATCGCCCTGGTTGTCCCGGTCAGCGCGTTCAGCAGCGTGCTCTTGCCCACGTTCGGCCGCCCGATGATCGCTACCGCCGTCTCGCGCTGCTCAAACTCTCCGTGCGTCCGGATCCGCTTCTCGCCTTTCGCTTCGTCCTGCGCGCCACGTGGTTCAGCGCTGACTCGCTGGCCAG
Source organism: uncultured Acidobacteriaceae bacterium (assembly GCA_963832805.1). Taxonomy (GTDB): domain Bacteria; phylum Acidobacteriota; class Terriglobia; order Terriglobales; family Acidobacteriaceae; genus Telmatobacter. The sequence goes on from CAWHVN010000016.1 coordinate 83,689, forward strand.
CCGGCTCGCTGACTTGCCGCTCTACGCTTGCGGTCCCCACGGACAGGTCCTCGTCCGTGGGGCGGGGTACCGCCTCCGCAATCGCGTCCAGCAGGTCGCCCACGCCCTGCCCGTGCTCCGAGCTCACCGCAAACACATCCCGAATCCCCAGCCGGCGAAAGTTCTCGGCCTCCGCCGCCAGTCCTTCGCTCTCCACCTTGTTCACGGCCAGGAACAGAGGCTTGCCTCCGCGCTTCAGCAGTTGTGCCAAATCGTAGTCGGGCCGCGCCAGCTCCGTCCGCGCGTCCACCACCATCACCAGTGCGTCCGCTTCCTCGAGCGCCACCTTCGCCTGCGCAAAAATCTCCGTCGCCATCAGCTCCGGATCGTCAGGCACAATCCCGCCCGTATCCACCAGCCGATAATGACGGCCCAACCACTCGTACACGCCATAAATGCGGTCGCGTGTAATCCCCGGCTCATCGCCCACAATCGAGCGCCGGCTCCCCGTCATCCGGTTGAACAGCGTGCTCTTGCCCACGTTGGGCCGCCCCACAATCGCCACCAATGGCAGCTTTGCGGCACCCGCCTTCACCGGCACAACCGATCTGCGATACGTCGGCAAGATAGACTCCAGCAGCGAAACAGTCGAAAACTCGCTGCTTCATCAGTTTACTGTCCGGTTGCAGCTCGAGCGTGCGCCACGCGCTTCCTCCGGGAGCGCGGAGCCCTCAACAGATCTGTTGGTGAGCGATTTCTCATCCCTCCGCATGTATCGCGGCCTTCGAATTGCCCTCTCACCACCGGAGGGTTCCATGCACATCCATCCATCCGCCATTGGCCTGCATTCCATCAGTACCTACGCAGCCGGCAACGAACGCGCCGCCGCCGCCGAGCGCGCCACTCAAGTCCGCAAGCGCCTCCTCAAAACCGCGCAAAGCGCCGCTGCGGGCGCAACCCCTGAAGAGAATCTCCTCATCGACCAGTGGCTCGATAGCCGCCACAGCCAGGTCCTACCCGGCGACGAATACCACGCTGCATCGCAAGGCGAGGATCCCGACCTCGGCTAATCCGCCAGCCTCAACTTCCTGCTTCCCTCGTTTCTTGTCCTTCTACTCCCTACTGGCTACTCTCTACTCCCTGCTTCTCTATGATGGAAGCAGCGCCCTCATGCCCTCCTCCGACGCCACATCCCGCGCCCTCCCTACCCTCCACGAGTTCTTTTCACCCGGCGGAATCCTCGCCCAGTCCTCGCTCCCCTTTGAGTACCGCCCCGGCCAGTACGAAATGGCCAAAGCCGTCGAGCGCGCCCTCGCCGAGCGCCGCCACCTCATCGTCGAGGCCGGCACCGGCACCGGCAAAACTCTCGCCTACCTTCTTCCCGCCCTTCGCACTGGCCGGCGCGTCATTGTTTCCACCGGAACCAAGGCCCTCCAGGACCAGCTCTTTTTCCGCGACGTCCCTTTCCTCGAAACCCTCCTCGGCGAGTTGCGCGTCTGCTACATGAAGGGTCGCGCCAACTACCTTTGCCGCCGCAAGCTTTTCGCTCTCCGTGACCAGCCGATTTTGTCTGGACTGGACGAGATCGACGAGTACCGCCAGATCGCCGAGTGGGAGCGCATCACCGAAACCGGCGACCGCGCCGAGCTCTCCGCCCTCCCCGAATCCAGCGCCCTCTGGCACAAGCTCGATGCCCGCACCGACGCCTGCCTCGGCTCTACCTGCCCCGACTATCGCCGCTGCTTCATCACCGAGATGCGCCGCCGCGCCCTCGAGTCCGACCTCATCATCGTCAATCATCACCTTTTCTTCGCCGACACAGCCGTCCGCCTCGCCGCCGGCAACGCACCCGACGCCGGCGTCCTCCCAGAATCTGCCGCCGTCATCTTCGACGAGGCTCACGAGCTCGAGGAGGTCGCCTCGCAGTACTTCGGCCGCTCGCTCTCCAACCTCCGCTTTGAAGACCTGGCCCGCGATACCGACGTCCTTCTCCACGGCCAATCCTCCGCCACGCAAATCCCCGCACTCACCCAGCAGCTCCGCGAGCGTGCACGCCTCTTCTTCGCCGCGCTCCCCATGGACGCCGACGGCCGCCATCCCTTCACCAACCGCGAAGAATTCCTCGAATCTTCCGGCGACCTCTACCTCGCCGTCCGCTCCACGCTATCGCTCATCGAATCCGATCTCGACCGCCTCACCGATCTCGACGAAGCCCCCGGCCTCAAGGCCCGCGCCGCCGCCCTCCGCTCCGATCTCGAATTCATGCTCGAGTCCACCGCCACCAACATGGTCTTCTGGCTCGAGCGCCGAGTCTCCGTTGCCCCAGCCGCAGCTTCGGCGCAAAAGTCTGGCCCACGTGGTGGTGCCCGCAGTACCTTTCTCCAGGCCACGCCCATCGACGTCTCCGAGCTCCTTCGCGAGCTCGTCTTCGACCAGATCCCCACTGTCGTCCTCACCTCTGCCACCCTCACTGTTCAGGGCAGCTTTGAGCACATCCGTCGCCGTCTCGGCCTCAACGAAACCCGCGAGCTCATCGTCCCATCTCACTTCCGCTACGACCGGCAGGCCCTCCTTTATCTCCCGCCCTCCATGCCTGACCCCCGCGAGCCAGACTTCGTCGCCGCTGCCTCCGCCACCATTGAGCGCGTCCTCTCGATCACCCGCGGCCGCGCCTTCTGCCTTTTCACCAGCTATTCGCAAATGCGCGCCCTCTACGAGCGCCTCCTCCCCGTCCTCGATTTCCCGCTCCTCCTCCACGGCACGGCCCCGCGCAAAGCTCTCCTCGAGGAGTTCCGTTCTACCCCTAACTCCGTCCTCTTCGGCACCTCGAGCTTCTGGCAGGGCGTCGATGTTCAGGGCGAAGCCCTCAGTTGCGTCATCATCGACCGTCTGCCCTTCGCTGTCCCGTCCGACCCTGTCGTTCAGGCCCGCATGAAGGCCATCGAAGAGTCTGGCGGCCGTCCCTTCTTCGACTACCAGGTCCCCGAAGCAGTCCTTGCCCTCAAGCAGGGATTCGGCCGCCTCATCCGCTCCCTTGAAGACCGCGGCGTCCTCGTCCTCCTCGACCCGCGCATCACCCGCCAGCGCTACGGCCAGATCTTCCTCCAATCCCTCCCGCCCTACCGCGTCACCAACACGATCACTGACGTCGAGGCATTCTTCTCTTTCAAACCCGATTGAGAAAGCGCAACACGATGGCCCGCTCGACCTTGGTCAGGAGTCAAAAGCGGCACACGTCCGCCAGCCCGCTCGCGCAGGCGAAAAAAGGAGAGCCCGATTACATGAAATTGGGGATGTGCCTCAGTTGTTCTCCGCTTCCTCAACTGTGGCGGCGATCGGAATCACCTTGTCCATATTTGTGATCTTGAATACCTCGCGCACCTTTGGGCTCAATCCGGCGGCAATCGTTCTCAGGCCTTGCTTCTGGCAGCGAACATAATGAGTCGCGATGATGCCCAGACCCGACGAATCGATGTACGGGCAGTCGGTAAGGTCCAGAATGTTCAACTTCGGCGGTTCCTCGCCCGGCGCTGTTTCCAACTCGAGAATCTTGTTCAGCTTCATGGGCGGCAGATTGGTGTACGCGTCGCGCACAGTGAACGGTCCGCTGAAACGCAAAATCACAGTGCTCGGCGATTTACCCGGCTTCCTTTCGATGTTGAAGGGAGAGCTATTCCAGGTCTGCCACGCAAATGTCCCCATTACAAGCTCCTTGTCCGCCTCATACAACTCCCACGGCGGCCGATTCGGCTGCAGATAGGACTGCTCTTGCTTCCTTGCAAACCGCGCTGATTGTCGGTTTCCCCGGGGGAATTCATCGGCCGGCGCCGATTACTCGAATTCTCATAGACTCCGGCAGTGAATTGCAAGAGCAATTCATGAATTGCGATGGAAAAACGCGATCAACCGCCCCACCCCGAGCCGCCGGTACTCTGAGCCACCGAACTCTGAGCGCAGCCAGAAGCTAGAAGCTGCCTTTCGCCTTTCCCCCCAACGCCTCAAACAGCGTTGCTGAATCCGTCAGCCGGCTCGCCACGGCATTCTCGCGGTCGAGCGCCGTTTGCAGCTTCTGCCGCTCCGCGTCCAGCAGGCTCTGCTCGCTGATCCCGCCGGCCAGGTAGCGCTTTTGCGCAATCGCATACGCGCCCTTCGCCTCCCCGGCCGCCGCACTGCGCGCCTTCAGCGTCTCCGCATCGTGCTCCGTTGCATACAGCGCATCGGCCACCTCGCGAAAACTCTCGAGCACCGTCCCGCGATATACGCTCGCCGCCTCGTCGTACGCGTCCTGCGCCTTGCGCTTCTCCGCCGCGAGCGCTCCGCCGTTGAAGATCGGCCCCGCCAGCGATGCGCCCACATTCCACACATCTCCGCCCGTGTCGAATCGCGTGCCCAATCCGCCTCCGCTTCCCGTCAGCACAATCTGCGGATACTGGTTCGCCGTCGCCACGCCCACATTCGCGCTCGCCTCATGCAGCAGCGCCTCCGCCGCGCGAATGTCCGGCCGCTGCCGCACCAGCTCCGACGGCACCGTCAGTGGCAACTCCGCAGGCAGGCGCAGCGCGTCGAGCGAAATCCCCGCCACGTGCGCCTCCGCCGGACTCGATCCCATCAGCGCCGCCAGTTGGTCGTTGATCGTGTCCAGTTGCAATTCGAGCGGCGGAATCGCCGCCACGGTCTCCGCCACCTGCGTCCGCTGGCTGCGCACGTCGAAATTGGAAACGCCGCCCGCGCGCTCGCGCTCCTCCGCAATCTTCAGTTCCTTCTGCTCCACCGCCAGCAGTTGCCGTGTGATCTCAATCTCTCTCCGCACCTCAGCCTGCCGGATCGCTGCCGCCACCACATTTCCCGCCAGCATCAGCCGCGCGCCCTCGAGCTGCCACGCCTCGTAGTCCCTCTGTGCCTTCAGCCCCTCAATCGCGCGCCGGTTCGCTCCGAACACATCGAGCGCATACGAAACCGCTACCGATCCGTTCAGCAGCGTGAATGGCGACGGGTTGGGGAAGGGAACTCCTAATGCCGCCAGGTTCAACTGCTCCTCAGTCACTGATGCATTGCCCGTCACCGTCGGGTACTTCGTCGCCCCCGTCCTCGCATTCACTTCTTCCTGCGCCTGCTTCAGCCGTGCCGTCGCCTGCTCCAGCGTCGGGCTGTTCTTGAGTGCCTGAGTGACCATCGCATCCAGTTCAGGCGATTGAAACTCTGTCCACCAGTCGGCGGAAACGCTCGCGGACTGATTGAAGTGCTGCGCGTTGCCCGCAGCTCCCGCACTGCTCGCCGTCTCGGCCGGCAACGGTTGCGGCGTATAGCCAGTCACGGTCGGCACCGCCGGCGCGCGATACTTCGGACCCGCGGTGCAGCCCGCCAGCGTCACAAGCGCCGCCACTCCGATCAACCATTTCGCATTCACCCATCGATGCATGGCCTCGCCCTCCTCAGTCCAAAGTTCTCCGGTACGTCGCCACAGCCACGCCCATCAGCACCGCGGTGAACACCATCAAGGGCCACACGCTGGGCCACGAATCCGCCCACCCATTGCCCTTCAGCAGAATCCCGCGCACCAGGCGGTTGAAATACGTCAGCGGCAGAACGTTCCCGATGGCCTGAGCCCATCCCGGCATCCCCTTAAACGGGAACATGAATCCCGAAAGCACGATGTTGGGCAGAAAATAGAAGATCGCCAGTTGCACCGCCTGCAGTTGATTCCGCGCCAGCGACGAAAACGTAATGCCCACCGTCAGATTTGCCGCAATGAAAAGCAGCGCCGAAAGATAAACCGCGAAAATATTGCCGAAGAACGGCACAAAAAACACGTAGCGCGCGGCCGCAAGAATGATGGATGCCTGGATGAGGCCGATCCCGATGTACGGAATCAGCTTCCCGGTCATCACCTCCAGCGGTGTCGACGGCATGGCCAGCAGATTCTCCATCGTGCCGCGCTCTCGCTCCCTCGTCACCGCCAGCCCCGTCATCATCACCATGGTCAGCGTCAGGATCATGCCCATCAATCCCGGCACAACGTTGTACTGCGTAATCTCATCCGGGTTGTACAGCGGGTGTACGTCCACATCGAACGGCGCCGGACCGCCCTGCAGGCTGGCCAGCGGTCCTGTCAGCTCCCGCTGAATTACCGATTGCGCAATGCCGTTCACTGCGGCCAGCGCGCTTCCTGTCGTGGTCGGGTCCGTCGCGTCCGCCTCGATCAGAATCGACGGCCGCTCGCGCCGCAGCACCTGCCGCGTAAACCCCGCGGGAATATTCACCACAAACAAAAGCTGTCCCTGCGCCAGCGCTTTGCGTCCCGCTTCCTCGTTGGGCAGCCGCTCCACAATTTTGAAGTACGAGGAGTTCTGCATCGCCTCGATGAAGTCGCGCGTCACATCGCTGTCGTCGGCGTTGATGATCCCCGTGTCCAGGTGCCGCGGAATCGTATTAATGGCGAAGCCGAACACGGTCAGCTGCATAATCGGAATGCCCACGATCATGGCGAACGTCAGCCGGTCGCGCTTCAGTTGCGTGAACTCCTTCAGCACGACGGCCCACCATCGCGCCCCCGAAAATCGCTGCCGCCCAGTCACGCGTTCCCTCCGCTGCCCTTTTCTGAGCGGCTCATCAAATGAATGAACACATCTTCGAGGCTCGTCTCGATCCGCTCCACGCGTCTTCCGCTCCGCCCCACCGTCTCTTCAATCGCTCGTTTCAGCAGTTCGTCGTTCGCCCCGCTCACATGCAACACTTCGCCAAACGTTACCGTCTGCTCTACGCCTTCCTTCTTGCGCAGCCCTTCCTGCAGTTCTGCCAGGCGATCGCCATGAATAGCCCATGTGCTCAAGTGTTGCTCTTCGATGATCTCCTCGGCCGAGCCCTGTGCCAGCAGCGTTCCAGCAGAGATGTAGGCCAACTTGTGGCACCGCACCGCTTCATCCATGTAGTGCGTGCTCACCAGCACGGAAATTCCTCCGGCCGCAAGCGCCTGAATCTCGTCCCAGAAGTCGCGCCGCGCGCGTGGATCCACGCCCGCCGTCGGCTCGTCCAGCAGCAGCAGTCGCGGCCCGTGCAGCATGCAGGCTGCCAGCGCCATGCGCTGCTTCCACCCTCCCGACAGTTCGCCCGCCAGTTGATGCGCCCGCTCCGTCAGCCCCAGGTCGGCAAGAGATTTCCGAACTGTAGCTCTGCGATCGCGAAGCTGGTAGACCCTCGCTACAAACTCCAGGTTCTCCGCGATGGTCAGGTCCTCCCAGAACGAGAATCGCTGCGTCATGTATCCCACCCTGCGTTTGATCTCCGCGCTCTCCCGCCGAATGTCGTGGCCCAGGCACGTCCCCGTTCCCGAGTCGGGCTTCAGCAGTCCGCACATCATCCGGATCGTTGTCGTCTTACCGCTTCCGTTGGGCCCGAGAAAGCCGAAGATCTCGCCTCGCCGCACGCGCAGCGAAACGTCCTTGACCACGTGCTTGCCGTCGAAGTGCTTGTTCAGCCTTTGCACATCGATGGCGTAGTCGAATTGCGCGGCCGCCGTCACTGAACCGTCACCTCCACCGGCTGGCCGGGATGCAGTGTGGTTGCAGTTTGCGGCGGCGGGTTCGCAATCACCATGTACACCAGCTTCGACCGGTTCTCATTGCTGTAAATCACCGGCGGCGTGTACTCGCTCTGCGGCGACACAAAGCTGATCGTCGCTGGGACCGCGCTCGCGCATCCGTCGCACGCCACGCGAACGCTCCCTCCCACGCGGAGCCCGCCTACAACCGTCTCCGGCACGAAAAATCGAATCTCCAGATTCTCCGGCGGCAGCAGTTGCACCACCGGATTTCCCGCCGCAACCCACTCGCCCTGCCGGTAAAGCGTGTCGAAAACCAGCCCATTGCGCGGCGAGCCAATCTGCTTTTGCTTCAGGCGCCACTCCGCATCGGCGAGCGACGCGCGATCCGCCGCCACTTGGTTTATCTGCGCTTTGATCTGCTGCTCACGCGCCGGTAGCGCGTCCACGGCCAGATCGGCCTCCAGCTCGCGCACCTTTGCCGCGCTCGTCTCTGCCGCAGCCTGCGCGCTGATCAGCTCCGTCTGCGCAATGCCACCCGCCTTGAACTGCGCCTCATCGCTCGCCAGAATCCTGTCCGCCTGCTTCTTGTCCGCAACCGCCTGCGCCAGTTGCGCGCGCGTCACGTCCACCTCCGCCGGCCGTTTTCCCGTCTCCAGGTCGCTGAGCCGCGACTCCGAGCTGCGCAGCACTTGCTCGGCCGTCCGTTCTTCTGACGCCTCCGGCTCATCGTCCAGCGCAAACAACGGCCGGCCGGCCGTCACCGTATCGCCGCGCGCCACGTCCAGCTGTTCCAGCCTTCCGCTCTGCGGCGAAGCCACGTAGACAAACTTGCCTTCGATGTAGCCCTGGTAGGTGTTCGTTGGCTTCTGCGCGCAGCCTGCCATCAATACCAGCGCCGTTGCTAGCGCGGCGCTCGGCAGGGTCTTGCCTCGGAGAACATGCATCTTCCCCTCCATACTCACTTACGCCTCGATCTCGCCTTGCGTTTCATAGGGCCGCCAGCCTGAGGGCCCTCACCAGGTTGCAGCCCTTGAATGAGCAGCCCCGTGATGTGCCGGCGCAGTGCTTCGCGTCGCGGAGCCTTGCGTCCGAAGATCTCCGCCCACAAATGAATCGTGGCCATGTGCATCGTCACCAGCCCAATCAGCGAGAAAACAATCAGTCCCGGATTGAGCTCCGCATTCGCTTCTCCCGCGGCCTGCGCCTTGGCGACGCTCTGGCTTAGAATCCCGATCTTCTGGAACGGCAAGTGTCGCAGCACCCGCCCGCGCAACAGCCCGCCTTCGTTCAGCACCTCGCGCATCCACGTCGATGGCACCCAAGGCATCTTCTCGATCCCGGCCAGCATCCGCTCCACAATTCCGCGCAGTAGCTCCGCAGGAGCCTCACCCGCCGTTACCGGGCCCCACACGCCCGCGATCAGCGGAGACAGCCGCTCCTCCACCACCGCATCCAACAGTTGTTCCCGGTCCCTGAAGTAGTAGTGCAGCATCGCCGGAGTCAGTTGCGCCCGGTCGGCGATCGTGGCAAACGTCGTCGCCGCCACTCCCTGCTTCGCGAAAAGCTCGGTAGCCGCCTCCAGCAGCTTCTCGCGGGCGTAGAGTCCCGAGGTAGAGGTCGGCCGTCCCGGTCCCCGCGCGGATTTCCGCCGCCCCGGCCCCCATGCGGATTCCCGCCGCCCCGGCCCTCGCGCGGATTTTCGCTGCCCCGTCCCCGCCGCGGATTCCCGCTGCTCCAGTCCACGAGCAAATTCCCGCTGCCCCAGCCCTCGCGCGAAATCCTGATTCCCTTGCCCCGGCGCGGATTCCCGTTGTCGCGACGCCAGCATGGATTCCCCCTGCCCTGGCCCTCGCGCGGATTTTCGTCCCGCTCTCATCGACATAATTAAATAATGCATGAATTAAATAATGGAAAACCGCAAATTGTCAAGCCCGCGCCTCAGCGCAACAGCCTCTCCATAGTTCTTCTGGGATGATTTCGTCCCTCGGTCGCGTCCGAAAGGAAATCGGCACTCTAGCGGCAGGGAAGGGAAATCGCCGCCCGGACCCTGAATCACGTGGGCGGGCTGGTCCCTGCGCTCGACCGCTGAAAGCCGAAAGCTAGGCGCCAAAAGTTGGCAGCTGAAAGCTGCCCCTCGCCCCTATTCCATCCACAGCACGCTGGTAATAATTCGCGGATAGTAGCGGCTTGCCTTGCCCTCGCCCGACACAATCTGGTCGCAGCACGCCAGGGGCATAGTATATATAATCAAACTCGCAAAGAAATCCTTGAGGAGAATCGCGATGTCGAAAGAACGAGACAGTTTTGTTGCGGCCAAGTTGGCGAAAATGACCCTGGAGGAGAAATGCGGCCAGGTTCTCACCTTTACCTGGCGCGGGGCTTACCTGACGCCCTCGGGGATCGAACAGATCACTAAGCTGCACGCCGGCGGACTTTGTCTGGAACCGTATGCACTGGAGACATGCAAGAACAAATACTGGGGACGTTCGCAGGTCGACCCCAACTTTAAGAAACCGAAGGACTGGTTCGACATCGCGCATACCTACTTCGACGATCGCAGCTTCGGCGTGAGCGTGGCTCCGGAAGAACTCACAGTCAAGCTCAACAAGCTGCAGGAAATCGCCATGAAACGGCCTTCGGGAATCCCTCTGCACATCACCATCGACATGGAAGGCGATTTCAAGAACGATTACACCGCCGGTCATGTCTTGCAGTTCCCGCCGCCGATGGCAATGACCGCCATCGGCGACATCGATCTGGCCTATAAGGTGGCGAATACGCTGGGCAAACAGATGGCCCTCATCGGTGTCACCCAGTTTTATCACCCGGTCTGCGACGTCAATATCAATCCGTTGAACCCCGAAATCGGCGTGCGCTCCTTCGGCGACGATCCCAAGGTCTGCGCGAAGTTTGTCGAAGCCACGGTGCGCGGCTATCAGGACGCCGGCATTGTCGCCACGGTCAAGCACTTCGCCGGTCGCGGAGATTCTGCGACCGACGCCCACGACGTGCTCGACACGTGCCGCGGGGACCTGAAGCGGATGCACGAGGTCGAGCTGGTCACCTTCCAGGCGGGCATCAATGCGGGCGCCAAGGCCCTGATGACGGCGCATACCATCTACCCGGCCTTCGACAAAGAATTCCCCGCCACGCTTTCCTCGAAAGTCCTCGTCGATCTTCTGAGGAAAGAAATGGGATTCAAGGGCGTGGTGGTTTCCGACGCCATCGGCATGGCCGCCGTCCTGAGAAGTGGCCGCTCCCCCTGGCGTGCGCCATGGCCATCAAGGCCGGCGTGGATACCATCCTGCTCAAGGCGGACGACGAATCCCGCTCCCAGTGCTTCTTCGGGATCAAGGGCGCCGTGGAGCGCGGCGAGCTTTCCATAGAGCGGCTCAACGACGCGTGCCGGCGGCTGCTGTTGATGAAGTACGACCAGGGCCTGTTCGAGAAGGCCGGGAAGATGGATCCGGCGAAAACCAAAGCCCACGTCCAGAGCAAGGAAGTCCAGGGTTTCTCCCAGGAAGTGGCGCACAAAGCCCTGCTGGTGGTGCGCGACCACAAGAAGCTGCTGCCGGTGAGCAAGGACAAGAAAATCCTGGTCGTCGAACAGGTCATTCCCTACTCCTTCCTTGGCAAGGATCTTTACAGCCACCCGCACATGTTCTGCGAGCAGATGACCAAGCATTCCACCAACCTCATCCTCGATGACACGGCCTTCTTCGCCGGCGACGAGGAAGTGGAGGAGGCGCTGAACCTGGCCAAGCAAGCGGACCTGGTGGTCATGACAAACTACTACGCGCGCATTGAAAAGCGCGGCAACAACCAGCACCTGGTCAAGGCCCTGAAAGACGCGGGACATACGGTCATCGTCGTGACCAACTTCCCGTACCGCAAAGGCGTAACCAAGGAAGCCGATGCCGTGATCTGCAATTTCTCAGGCTCGCCCGATTCCATCCGGGTGGCCGCGGATCTTGTGTTCGGTGCGGTGAAGCCTTATCCAACGACGAAGATGCCGATCGACCTGAGCGCCGAGAAGAATCTCCCCGACGAGGCGCCTGTGGCTCTCCCGAAGAAGACAACAAAGAAGGCGGCGAAAGACGCCAATCCATGGGGAGGAAAGTGCTAGGGGAAAGCGCCCTCCACACACCGGGTTCAATCATCGTTCCGGGCGCCGGCGGCGAACCTGAAATTCCGAGTTGGCGCTCGGAACAGCAATTGGACGCTTGAGCAGTTCAGGTCCTGCGCCTGCGGGCGAAACACAAACGACGTCCTGCCCCTGCGGGCGAGGCGCAAACAACCCATGAGGGAAAGTAAGATGCCGAAATCCACAGCGTTCGACGTGCGCGATGTTTATACCATCCCGGGAACCAAAGTCACCGCCATCTATGAGCACAACAAAATGGCGGTCCACTTCCAGGGCATGTCCAAGACCCTGCAATTTCCGCAAACGGTGGCCCTGCAAGGAGCGCCCACGTGCTCCATCGGCATTTCCCCCTATGGGCTGTACAACCGCCTGAACGACGCGGGCCGGCTCATCATGCTCAACCAAACGGCGGTCCAGTTCGCGTCCGCGCCCTTCATCCGCATCGGCGATAAGTGCACCATGCTCACCCAGAAGCAGCCGGGAGCTCCCGAGCTGCCCGACGACATCCCGGCGGTCAAGAACTACTACCATCCGCCGGTCCCCGAAAAGAACGTTGCCCTCACCATCGCCACGCCGTCGCTGGAAATTGCCTACAAGCTCGGGAAGGTGAAAGTGATCCGGAGACTGATTTCTCCGTTGCTGTCCGGCGGAGACCAGGTGCTGATGCCGCTCGGGGTCGAAGAGTTCGAGGTGGAAAACGCCGCGAATGAGGCTCAGGAGATCACGCTCGTGGTGCCCCGGCCGTCCCTCGTCAACCTCCAGGAGAAGGAGCTCAAACCGACCGACCAGGACAGCGTCTACGTCTGCTCCGCTGCGGTCCATGGCCAGAAGCATGAGGAGTTCCAGTCCGCGGGCGTCCGAGGCGTGATCATGGGCAGCAAGGAAAGCCCCAACCGCATGGCGCTGGCTGTTCCCGAATTGCCTGGCGTTGCGGTGGACACTCAGCCTTACTTCTGCCTGAACCGGTACACGGGCGATCTGCTGTTAAACGCGGACGGGAGCTTCTACGAAAAACGGCAGCCGGTCCTCCGCAGCGACTACGGAGCGGCCATCAGCCTCACCTTCACCCTGGAACCGAAAGCCTCCAGGAAAATTCCGGTGGCCGTGGTGCTGGATTTCCCGGATCAGGTCTACATCGACGGCACGAAATTCCAGCGCAAATACGTCAAGAACTTCAACGAACGTCGAGGCGCGGGTCGGTCGACATGGCGAAGCTCGCCTTGGACAGCTATCCGCAGTGGTGGGACCGGACCGTGACGATTCAGAAACGAATCTTTGATTGGATCCAGTCCAGCCCCTCCTACAAAGGTGACCGGGCCGGCGCCTTGCGCCTGACCCGGCTGATCCTGAATGAACTCCATTTCCCGCTCTCCAACGCCATCGTCTGGGTCGAGGACGAAAAGGGAAAGGAGCGCGCCCGTTTCCTGGAGTGTTTCGATTACGCCTATATCGATCCGTCGGACGTGGACTGGTATTCGATGGTGCTTTTGATGCTCTTCCCGCGCGTGGAAAAAGATCTGTGCCAGGGTTTCATCGATTCGATTCTGGCCGAGGATCCCACCCTGCGCTTTTACCACCATCACGCTTCGTCCGTCGAAGCTCGGAAGCATTTCCAGGAGCACCCGGAAGAATACGAAGGCATGTCGATGACGCAGATCCGCGACGCCTTCAAGACCAAGGGCAGCGTGGCGCACGACCTGGGCGCCATGCCCAAGGGCCATCCCCTGCGCAACGTGAGCGATTACGCCTGGTACAACAACAACTACTGGGTGGACCTGTTCCCCAAACTCATGATGCGGGTGCTGCGCAATGTGAAGTTCACCGGCGACATCGATTTCCTGAAGAAGAACTGGGAAACGCTCAAGTTCGGTCTCGAATCGGTGCTGAAACTCGATTTCGACGACGACGGCATCCCCGAAGGCTATCCCGACGAGGTGAAAAACACCTTCGACAACCTGGTCCTCTTCGGCGCCGACGCCTACGACGCCACGCAGTTCCTCGGCGGCTGCCAGGCCATGATCAAAATGGCTCGCATGCTCAAGGACAAAGCCGGCGAGGCGCACATCCAAAAGGTGTTCGACAAAGGCTGGAACAGCCTCGAGGAATTGTGGCGGGATCGGGAAGAACAAGAAGGGCGAGAAACTCCAGTATTACCTCACCTGTTTCGATCCCAAGACCGGAAACACCAACACCGATGTCTGGACCAACCAGCTCGATGCCCTGTGGTACCTGATCTCCATCGGCGAAGAGCCGTTCATCCCCGAAGACCGCGCCAAAAAGATCCTCAAGACGATCTACCGCAACAACCGCTCCTTCATGGGCTGGGCCATGTGCAAGACCGAGGACGGCAAACCCGTGGAGTCGGACCAGGGAAAAGACGTCTATACGACCTCCAATTACGTCTTCGCCCAGTTGCTGGATTATTACGGCATGGCCAGAGAGAGCAAAGAAGTTTACAAGCACATGGACCGGGTGGTCTTCGATTACGCCAATTCCATGATCACTCCGGACAATCTCCGTGCGGAGCTGGAAACGGAAATGGGCGAGACGGCCCCCGGTCCGCACTACATCGTCGCCGCCTATCCCCGGCCGGGAGCTGTCTGGACGCATCTGGTCATGAACTACATCAAGGACCTGCAGGCGAAGAAGAAATCCAGGACCGTCGAGTCGCAGGACCTGATCCCGTTCTTCCCTGGGCTGCTCAAGGGTCCGGGCAACGGAAGATAAGAGTTAACCACCGGATGCGCATGGAGGAACACGGATAAGATGGGGCGGGAAGTTCGCGAATCGGCCAGGAAACCGGCGTGAACGCGTTTTTCCCGTTTTCGATCCACATGAGCCCGTGTCCATCCGCGTTAGGGAACCCTAACCCTCAACCTGAGAAACAACTAACCCTCAACCAAGGAATCAATCGACATGCCCAGGAAGTACGACATCACGTTCGTCGGCCACATGTGCTACGACGAGATCATCCCCTTCGGAGGAAAACCCCACATCGCCCCGGGAAGCGCCGTGTTGTGCGGCGCCATGGTCGCCGCCCGCATCGGAAAGAAAGTTGCCGCGGTGGTCAAGATGGCGAAAAAGGACGAAGACATCCTGCAACCGATGAAGGATGTCGGCGTTGACACCTACCTCATCCCCAGCGCGGAGACCACCTATTCAAGGGTCTTGCACGAGTCTGAAAATGTCGACGAACGCAAACTCACGCTCGTCAAATCCGCCGGTCTCATTTCCATCGACGACGTTCCGCAGTTGCGCTCGACCTGCGTTCACCTGGCCGGGATCTCCGACACCGAATTCGACATGCCGCTGATGCAGGGCTTGAAATCCAGGGGCTACAGCCTCTCGGCCGACATGCAGAATTTCGTCCGCCACGTCACCCCGGTGACCCATGACATCGAGTTCAGCGACGTCGCCAACAAGAAAGAAATTGCGGCCATGATGGACAAGCTCAAGCTGGACGTCGTTGAAGCCCGCATTCTCACCGGCACTGAAGATCTGGAGAAAGCCGCCATCATCGTCGAGTCGTGGGGTTGCCCCGAGACGCTGATCACGCATTCCCAGGGCGTCCTCGCCCGGGTAAAAGGGGTGACGTACTACGAGAAGTTCTCCAACAGCAACATGTCAGGCCGGACCGGCCGCGGCGACACCACCTTCGCGGCGTACCTGTCCTGGCGGTTGGATCACGATGTCCGGGAATCCCTGAAGTTCGCTGCCGCGCTGGTTTCAATCAAAATGGAAACACCCGGCCCCTTCAAGGGAACGCTGGAGGACGTCCAGAAGCGATTGAGGGAAAAGCATCTTTCATAGGCATGCCCAGACCGCAGCCAAAGGGTGCCGCAACCCCGCCGTCTTCGTCTGCGTGCCCTTCGTGTTGTCCAGCACCAGCCGCGCCACCACTGCCGGCAGCAGCCCCTCGCGCATCCGCTCCGCACTGTCGCGCTCCGGGTCGGGTATCGCCCCAAACGGCGAGTACACCGTAAACGTCAGCCCATCCGCGCGCCACTCGTCCGTCGCCCATCCATACGACCGCGCAACTTCGCCATCCTTGAATGGCTCCGCATCCGGCTTTACGTTCTGCTCCGAAGGCCCCGCCTGCTCCACCAGGAACGCATCCGCCGCGCGGTTCACCGCTCCCACATAAAACGGCAGGCACTTCAGCGTCGCGCCGGAGTGCCGGTCGCCTTCCTTGAACCCGACAAAGACTTCCTGGTCCCCCGGCTGCCCAATCTGCAAGCCAATCCCGCCGCGAGTCCCATAGTTCCCGCAGGTAAAGCTCATGAATGCCCCCATGGGCGAGTGTTGCGCGTTAAAGCTGAGGTGGGTTTTGAGCGCTCCGCGTTTCGTCATCGTCGTTCCTCGGGTAAAGCGATTTTCATGCCACCAAAATACTACCGCATCCCCACAACCCCTCGCCCCGCCCCCATCCGGCACGGGTTTCGGCTGAAAGCTGATAGCTCAATATGGGTGCCCCTCCCGGCGCGCTTACCTTGCACATTGCGCGCCGAAAGAGCCGCAATTGGAGGGAACCGAAAGTTTCAATCGGCACAAACTCCTGCCCCGCTGATCGCGAAAAGTCCTTCGCCGGTCAAAAAAGCCGCGCTGGTTGTTTTGCACAAAGTGAGTGCCAGCCAGGACGGCTCGACGAATATAATCGTCACCACCCCCGGAGAGGCCGCACATGAAATTCATCTGTTCGCTGCAAACCTGCCTCGGCATCGGCCTTTCTTGCTTGACTGCCTTTGCTCAGAGCCCGGCAGTTCCCAAGCCGCCCGACACTCCCAGGCATTCCGTCACCGACGTGTACCACGGCGTCAGCGTCACCGACGATTACCGCTGGCTTGAAGACTGGAATGATCCCGCAGTCAAGCAGTGGAGCGCCGCCGAGAACGCCCGAACCCGCGAGTATCTCGACAACCTGCCGTCGCGTGCCTCTATCAAGCAGCGGTTCCAGCAACTCGTCGCTGCCCGTTCTGACGCGTACGCCTACCTGCAATCTCGCGGGGGAATCCTGTTCGCTCTCAAATACCAGCCAAACCAGCAGCAGCCCATGCTTGTGGCCTTGCGCTCCGCCAACGACCCCGCCACTGCCAAGATCGTTTTCGATCCCAATGCCGCGAGCACGAAAGGTTCGTTTTCGATCGAGTTCTATACCCCTTCGCTTGATGGCAAGTACGTCGCGGTCGCGCTCTCTGAAGGTGGCTCCGAAGATTGCTCGGCCTACGTCTTCGATGTCGCTACAGGGAAGCAACTCCCTGACATTGTCCCGCGTGTCAACTTTGCCACCGCCGGGGGAAGCCTCGACTGGAAGGCCGACGATTCCGGCTTCTATTACACGCGCTATCCACAGGGCAGCGAACGCCGGCCTGAAGACCTCAACTTCTACCAGCAGGTTTACTTCCACAAACTTGGCGCCGATCCCAAACAGGACACCTACGTGATCGGCAATGACTTCCCTCGCATCGCGGAGATTCAGCTGAAAACCAGTAACGACGGCCTCTGGCTGCTCGCCTCTGTCGCGAACGGCGATGGCGGCCAATTCGAACATTTCGTCATGGACTCGTCCGGCCACTGGACCCAGGTCACGAAATTCGACGACGGAGTCGTTTCGGCAAAGTTCGGCTCCGACGGCTCTCTTTACCTTCTTTCGCGCAAAGACGCTCCCCGCGGCCAGATTCTGCGGCTGCCTCTCGCCCATTCCGATCTTTCCCGAGCCACCGTGATCGTGCCGCAGAGCTCCCGCTCCGGCCGCGACGGCAACGCCGGTGCATCGATCCAGGACTATTTCCCAACTCCGGGGCATCTCTATGTGATCGACATCGCAGGAGGGCCCTCCCGCGTCCGGGTCTTCGATGATCGAGGCCGCCCGCTCACCGCTCCGCCCCTTCCGCCCGTCTCGGCCGTCTACCAGGTCGTGTATGTCGGCCACGGCGATGCGCTCTTTTACATTGCCACCTATCTCGATCCGCCTACCTGGTACAGCTTTAACGCCGTTGGCGGCAAGTCTGTGCGCAGGGCAATCTCCGAAACCTCTCGCGTCAAATTCGACGACGCCGAGGTTGTCCGTGATTTCGCCGTCTCCAAAGACGGCACACGCGTGCCCATCAGTATCATCCGCCGTAAAGGCACAAAGCTTGACGGCGCCAGCCCCGTGCTCCTCACCGGATACGGTGGCTTCGGCATCAGCTTGCAACCTTACTTTGTCGGCTCTGAAGCGCGTGTCTGGCTCGATCAGGGCGGCGTCTGGGCCATCGCCAACATCCGCGGAGGCGGCGAATACGGCGAGGAATGGCACAAAGAAGGGATGCTCACTCACAAACAGAATGGCTTCGATGACTTCATCGCTTGTGCCCAGTATTTTGTTCAGCACAAGTACACTTCGCCCTCCCGCCTCGCCATCATCGGTGGCAGCAACGGCGGCCTGTTGATGGGTGCGGCCTTCACCCAGCACCCCGGCTTATTCCGCGCGGTCGTTTCTTACGTCGGCATCTACGACATGCTGCGCAACGAATTCGATCCCAACGGCTCCTTCAACACCACCGAATACGGCACGGTAAAGGATCCCGACCAGTTCAAGGCGCTCTACGCATACTCCCCGTATCACCGCGTGCAGGACGGGACCAGGTATCCGGCAATTCTCTTCCTGACCGGTGAAAACGACCATCGCGTGAATCCCATGCAATCGCGCAAAATGACGGCTCGTCTGCAGGCGGCGAACGCCTCGGATTATCCAATCCTCCTGCGCACCACGGCCAGCGCCGGTCACGGCATCGGCACAGCGCTCGATGAGCGAATCCAGGAAAGCGCCGACGTCTACAGCTTCCTGTTTGACCAACTGGGAATCCGGTATCGACCACCGGCTGAGTGAGCAAAAAGGAGTTCCTCAGGTCTGGAAGCTCAGGGTTCGGGTCCGTCTTGCGCCCGTCCAGCCGCCCGCCTCTCCCGTCGGGAAGCGTGCCTCTGAATCCCGCCCCGCGCACCCACCTATGCTGTGTCATCCTGAGCGGAGCGCGCTTGGGGCCCCGTGATCGCAGCGCGATCATGGGGAAAGCGGAGCCGAAGGACCTGCTTTTAGGAATGTATGAATCGTCCGCCGCGTCCCCCCGGCGCGCTCTCCTTGCCGTCGCGCGCCGAACCCACCACGGCAAATGGGTACCCCATCCTAGCCACGCCCTTGCTTCTGTGGCTAGGGTGGGATCGCAGGCCCCGCCTTCACGCCGTCAAATCCCTGCTCCCCAATCTCTGGTCCCTGTCTCTTGAGCTCCCGGAGGGAGCGACAGAAGTTAGCCCAGGGTGGAGCGCGCCGCAGAACGGGGCCCGCGCGGACCGGTCTTTGGTCCGTGGGGTGGAGCAGCGCGCTCCAATCCTGGGAAAGGCCCCCAAAAACAGCCTCAGCCCCGTAGGGGCGACAGAATCTTATTGAAGGGTACGGGCCGGTAGGGATGGGTCTTAACCCGTTCATTCGTCGCAGACAGAATCGAGTACATCAACCCACCCATCGAATTTGAAAAACAAAAAAAGCGCGTCGAAGCCGCGCTCAAACCCAGCCGAAATCCCCACCATCTTTCCCCTAGTCCACATTGAGCACTCGGCTTTCCGCTACCGAGCCCGATATAATTCCTTCTCAACGTGGAACTTAGGATTTATAAGCGCGCAACCGATGTGAGCCGCTTCGTAAGGGCCGTTCAGGAACGGGGTGACTCCGAGCGAGAGGTCCTAGGCTTCCTTCCAAGCTGTGTTTATAGCGAGGCTGCGGCACAGGGCAAGCTCTATGTGGCTGCCACCGACGTAGCCGGGCAGGAGCACTATGCGGGCCACGTCCTCTTCGGGGGCCGGTTCCCACATCTGAGAGTATTCCAGCTCTACACATCGCCCCAGTTCCGTAGTCGGCAAATTGGGCGCAGGCTTTTGGACGCCCTGTTCTCCGACGCCGAATCGCAGTACTACATCACAATATCCGCTCGCGTTGCCGCAGACCTCCCGGCTAATGGGTTTTGGGAGCGAATGGGATTCAGGACTATCCGGACGGAGAGCGGCGGAGCCACGACCGGTCGCCAGATCAACGTGCGGAGACGCGAACTGAACAGCCCAACCCTCTTCAGCATCCCTGGCGCTCCCCGATTGGCAGCGCCTGCCACGCACGCTAGGGTCGAGCAGCCCATTTTCGCGCTTGACGTCAACGTTTTCTTGGACATAATCAAAGACCGCCCACGAGGGGAGTACGCGGGGCGATTATTGACGGCGTCAATGAGCGGAATCCTTCGTTTGTTTGTCGCGCGCGAGTTTGTTAACGAGCTTTCTCGCGCGACCCAAGACAAAGAAGCTGACCCTGCTGTTCGGCTCGCTATTGCATTGCCCCAATTCACCGCAGTCCCGGAACCCTTCCTGAGCAACCTAAAGCGCGAGCTAGCGATCCTCATCTTCCCAACCCGCGCGAGCTCAGGACAGCTGCGGGAACGCGACCAGTCTGACTTAATTCACCTTGCCACGATGATCTATCACGCCGCCTCGGGATTCGTCACGAGCGACGATTCGATCCTGCGCAAGAGGACCGAATTGAAGGAAAGATATGGGATTGAGGTCCTCGGCCCGGCAGAGCTTGCGGAGATATACCTCCCAATTCAATGGACGCCGACGCAGCTGATTGCGCAGTCGTTCGACGGTGTCTCCATTGAGGTCTCCGAGCTGACCGAAACACGAAGGGCCGAGGTGGAGCTGTTCCTTCTCTCTTGCTCAATGACAAAGGAGCAGGTCGCGCTTGCAATCGAACCGGGACAATCCGCTTGCCCCCGGCACAGAGTCTTTGTATCCCTCGCCGACGTGGTCGTCGGGTTCGCGGCATGGGACGCGGCGCGCGGCCCGCAATCAACCGTTGGAGCTTGGCTCTCCGTGGACCCAACCAGCCCCGCAGGAGAACTCGCGTGCGACGTACTCCTTGAGGCCATGTGCCGTGATGCCTGTGCGAACCGCCCCGTTCGGTTGATCCTCGATAGCGGCCACACGAGCCGAGAAGCGCTGGAGTACTCCAAGGATCATGGCTTTAGAGTCGCAGGGGCCCAGGATGGCCCGCCAAAGCTCGGGAAGTTCTGCATAGGCAAAGTCATCACCCGACGAAACTGGGAGGAATCGAGAGCGCTTTTGGAGAGTTCGCTTGGTTTTACTCTGCCCACCAATCCGCCGGTCTACTCGGGGCCAGAAACGAACATCGAAATCGATAAGCGCGACCCGACTCTTAACGCCATTCGGCTGCGAGAGTTTGAAGCTCGCTTTGGACCTGTGATTATGCTCCTTCCTGGCCGCAAGGTCGTAGTGGTGCCAATCCAGCGTTCCTACGCGGACCAACTTCTCAGTACCGCGCACCAGCACTCCCTCTTCCCGCGCCCCGAGGCGTCCGTGCTTGGCGAAAAGCTCTACATCAGCAGCCCACGGACCCTGTCAGTCCTCGAAGCGGGCGCGGTCATCCTGTTTTACGAATCGATAGGAACTGACGGTGGCCGCGGTGCAATCGTAGCAGCCGCACAAATCACGCGTACGGCCATTCGAGAGAAGAAGGCGCTCGACCCCGGAACGACCCGGCGAGGCGTCTTGACTTCCGGAGAGGTCCTCAGCCTTAGCGTCACCGAGAATACGGGACTCACGTTCTTCGATCAGCTGATGCGCCTCGAAAATCCGATCAGCTTGACGCGGCTACGGGCGTTGGGCTGCGCCGACGGTGCCAACTTTGTCACCGCCCGCCAGATTGACGAATCCGCTGCCTTGAGCATTATTGAAGAGGGGAAACCAAGTGCAAGAATGTCCTGACATCCTGATTTCACTGGCCCCAGGGTACACCAGAGCCATACTAGAGGGACGAAAGACCGTTGAACTGCGCCGGCGAAGGATGCGCGTGAGCGCAGGCACACGCATCTGGCTGTATTCGAAGGCACCCACAGCTAGGGTAGAGGGAACCGCTTGCGTCCAGCTCATCTATGAGGCCGACCCAAAGAGGCTCTGGTCCAAATATTCAGACGTCGTGGGGATCTCAAGAGCAGAATTCGACAAGTATTTTCGAGGATGCGCAAAGGGCTACGCGATCGTCTTGGGAAGCGCCTGTGCGATTGCCCCAAGCCTAGACTTGGCAACCATGAGAAACAAGGTCGCAGGTTTCCATCCTCCACAGTTCTTCAAGCGCTTGGGCGCAAGCGACGTCAAGGCACTACTCGTAGGTTCCCGCGGCTCATTCAACGGCTGGACGCCGCCCCGAAGCCGAGCGCGCTCCAGTGCACATTCCCCGAATCCCAGACGTTGGCAGGGAGGCACAGCCCAGGCCGCCCATTGAGCTCTTGTACCGCCCCTCGTCAGCCGACTCGGTCCCGCCAAACCCACCTTCGCCCGTCAACCCCCCACTCGCCGTATCCAACCACAACTCACTCATTCCAAACCAGTTATATTTTTCTCGAAGTTTGCCGGTTATTTCTGCCGTTTCGCTAGACTTGTTCTTAGTTGGGTAGCTTGTATCTCCCTCTGACTCTGAGAGCGGTGGGCGGTTTCGGGGGGTGCCGGCGGACCGGGGTCACGAAGCGGGGGGCGACAAATCCTCGTCGCTGGGGTGAGGCCCGGATTCCGGCATCGCTCAGGCCGCCCATCCTTTTTTCCCAGAGAAGTTCTTCTCTATGGATTGCACCAGAGACAGTGCAAAAACCGAAGAAGCCGCGCCGTAAGGCCTTCAAGACGACCGTAACTCCCGTGTATCGATACGTTTACTGGGTGCAGCATTCGAAATTGGTATGCCAGGTATGGGTCAGGTATGGCTCAGGTATGGGTAAGGTATGAGCAGGGTATGAGTCACCGCGTAAACCCTTTGTTATCAAATACGGAGGTATGGCATACCGGGGAGGGGGACACAGTAGACAGTAGTCAGTTGTCAGTGATCAGTTGTCAGTTTTCAGCGCAACGGCCGTAGGCTTCCGGGCCACGCCGACGGCAGAAAGCTGTTTTCTGACCCCTGACCCCTGACCCCTGATCCACGACCCCTGTTCCCCAGTTCTTCAAGTCTTACGGCGTCTTACGCCGCGTCTGACATGTCTTACGCGCCCTTCAATGCCCGTCGGACGCCCGTTTTCGACACATTCCCCCTCCCACCGTAAGATATTCAGTGGGATCGCGGTGCGGAAGTGAAGGGTGCGAAAGTGAAGAACGAAAAGAAGATAACCGACCATCGAGCCGCCCGAACCGGCCGAACAACCCGAAGCGGCCGCAAGCCAATCACCAGGCGCGCGGAAGACGTTCTCTTTTCTTCCCCGGAAGCCGAAGAAATCAAGCGGGAAATCTGCGCCGCCGGCCGCAAGCTCTGGCTCCGCCAATATGTCGACGGCAACGGCGGCAACATCTCCTATCGCATCGGCCCCAACGCGGTCCTCTGCACGCCTTCGCTGGTGAGTAAATACGATCTCACTCCCGAGGACATTTGCCTCACCGATATCGATGGCAATCAGATTGCCGGCAGCAAACCGCGCTCCAGCGAGCTGCTATTGCATCTCGAGATCTACAAAGCCGTGCCAGAGGCGAAGGCTGTCCTGCATTGCCATCCGCCTCACGCCACAGCCTACGCCATTACCGGCTGCCTGCCGCCCAGCTTGATCATTCCGGAGTTCGAGGTGATTGTGGGCAAGGTCGCAGTCGCGCCCTACGAAACGCCGGGCACGCTGGCTTTTGCCGAGACCGTTCTGCCCTTCGTGAGGAATCACAACACGGTGCTCCTGGCCAATCACGGCATCGTGTGCTGGGCGGACACCGTGACGCGCGCCGAGTGGTGCGCCGAGGTGCTCGATACCTATTGCTGGACGCTGATGCTCGCCGCGCAGTTGGGCGCTCCCATCCTGCGCATCTCTGAGGAGCGCGGCGCCGATCTGCGCGCCTTGAGAAAGAAACTTGGCCTGCCGGAATTCCCTCTTGATATGCCGCCTGTGAATGAGGCTAATCTTGCCGTCCAAAGCCCGATCGCGCTCAAACAGGCGCCGCGCCGCGCTCGGCGCCCGTGACATTGAAATTCTCCGGGCATCATCGGAGATGCCATAAGGAGTACCGATGCAAATCGATGAGCACGATGTTCTCCTCGTCACCGACGTGCAGAACGATTTCTGCCCCGGCGGCGCGCTCGCCGTCCCCCGCGGCGACGAGATCATTGCTCCCATTCATCGCGTCGCGCCGCGGTTCGCGCACATCGTCCTCATTCAGGACTGGCATCCGGCCAACCATTCGTCTTTTGCCGCATCCCACCGCGGCAAACAGCCTTACGACTCCATTGAGCTCGATTACGGCGCGCAAACTCTTTGGCCACCGCACTGCGTTCAGGGCACGCGCGGCGCGGAGTTCCACCCCGCACTCGAACTCCCGCAGGCCGAGTTGATCCTGCGCAAAGGCTTCCGCACACCCATCGATTCCTATTCGGCGTTCTTTGAGAACGACCGCTCCACGCCCACCGGCCTGGCCGGCTATCTGCGCGAGCGCGCGCTCACGCGCGTCTTCCTCGCAGGCCTTGCCTACGACTATTGCGTCGGCTACTCCGCCCTCGACGCTCGCCGCCTGGGGCTCGCCGCGTTCGTCCTGCGCGACGCCTGCCGCGCCATCGATCTCAACGGCTCCGTCGCCGCCATCGAAGCCGAGTTCGCCAACGCGGGAGTCGCCGTCATCGACTCGACTGAGCTTTCCGGCTGAAGCTGCGCGCCGTAGAATCGCAGCAGGCCGAGCCAATCTCGCGCCGATCCCCGCGCATGTCCCGCAACTTCTACATCCTCGCCGCCACGCTTGGGTTCTTCGCCCTCATCTCCGGGGCCATGACGCTGGTGCCATCGAGCTTTCAGCCCGGTCTGCCCGCCAACGGCTCGCTCTGGCGCACCATGGCGTTGCTCCTCCTACTCGCTGCACTCGCTTCGGCCCTCATCGGCGTCCTCAGCAACCTATTCGAGCAGGTGGACCGCCGCAGCGAGGAAGCCCGCCGCACGGCGCGAAACAAGCGTCGCGGCGGTCGCAAGCCTTAGCGAAGGCGATCAAAGTAGAATGAGGGAGTGCTGGGCCATTCCCCCGCGCAGGATCGAGCAGCCGTCCATGTACGAAGTTACCGTCGAGGCGGATTTTTCCTCCGGCCACTACCTCCGCAACTACAAAGGCAAGTGCGAGAATCCGCACGGCCACAACTACAAGGTCCGTGTCACGCTGGCCGGCGCCGCGCTCGACGAGGCCGGTTTGCTGCTCGACTTCAAGCTCCTCAAGCAGGTGCTCCGCCCGGTCATCGATCGCATCGACCATCAGATGCTCAATGACCTCGAGCCCTTCACCGTGCTCAATCCCTCGGCCGAAAACATCGCCAAGTATTTTTACGATGAGACCAATAGCCAACTCGCCGGAATGACAGCGG
Source organism: uncultured Acidobacteriaceae bacterium (assembly GCA_963832805.1). GTDB lineage: Bacteria > Acidobacteriota > Terriglobia > Terriglobales > Acidobacteriaceae > Telmatobacter. Next base: position 108,748 of record CAWHVN010000016.1, read on the forward strand.
GCCGCGTGCGCGTGAAAGACTGCACCATCTGGGAGACTGATACGACCACGGCTACCTACTTCGAGTAGCGTTGGCCTGCTGCCCGCCCGCGCCGCCCCTCAGTTCATCTGGCTTGACTTCGACTGCAGATATTTATCGAAGGGAATCTCGAAATAGAAGAGCTGTTTGCCGTCTGCGTCGCGCAGGTCGTGTAGATAGAGCTTCGCGCCTGCCAGCGGGTTCCTCAACCCCGAGACGTCATAAAACAGGAATCCGGCGCGCGTTGTGTGCGGTTCCACCGCCAGGGCTGAGTACTCAAAGGTATTAAAGTCGTCCTCGATCTCCTTGATACTGCCCTTTGCCTTGACATGGATCGGCGGCAGCGGCGCGGGCAGTGGAATCCGCGATCCCTCCCGCTCCTTACGCGTCATCATCCGCTCCACATCGTCCGGCTCGGCGGCGCGAATCCGGTCGCCGTCCGCCGTCTCAAACAGAATCCGCGCATCGACAAGCGAAATGGGCCGGTCGCCCAGGTTGGTCACGATCAGGCGAATCGGCATCACGTCATGGCTCAGGTAGTCGACGCGGAAGATCGACTCCTTTTGCCTCGTATCGTAGGGCTCGGCGGCGATAGCCACGTGCTCATCGGGGTGGACTTCGACCGCCGGGAATGAAGTCGCCGGCTGCACCGGGGGCGGCGTGCGGTCGCTCGCTGTCAGCGACAGGGCGAACCAAAGCAGCAACAACGGGATTCCCCGCAAAGTTTTCATCGCGGTCAACTGTATCATTCTTGGGTTAGACGCCCTAGAGCCTGCTATTAACTTTCCCACGGGCGGCGCTGGGAGCCAATTTTTCTCGGTTCAAGGAGCGAGGAGCGACGAATATGGAGTATCTTCGAGCGACGAGCGACAATGAAATGGGGAGAATTGGCCCCAGCCCTTCGGGTTGCGGCGCAAATCGGGCCATACTTCGTTGTCATCCTCGACTGTGGGCCCGCCACAGTCTTCGGACTCCGCCCCGTCTGGCCCGATTTTCGTCGGCAACGCTGCACCGCGCGAAAGTTAATAGCAGGCTCTAGGATTAGACCTGCGGATGACTGGTTCGTTTACGCATGATTCTTCTTTTCTATAACCTTGCCTTGTTCGTGGCTCTTGTTGCCGGCGCGCCCTGGTGGCTGTGGCGCATGGCCACCACGCACAAGTACCGCGAAGGGCTCATGAAGCGTCTGGGGCGCGTTCCGCGGGGCCTCGCCTCGACTTCCGCTTCGGCCGTCGACCGCCCGCTCATCTGGCTTCACGCTGTCTCTGTTGGTGAAGTTCTCGCCGTCACTCGCCTCGTCAGGACCCTTGAATCTGCTCTGCCCGGCTACTTGCTCGTAGTCTCCACCACAACACGCACCGGCCAGGCGCTGGCCCGCGAACGCTTTGAATCGAACCGCGTCTTCTATTGCCCGCTCGACCTGCCCTGGGCCGTCCGCGCCTATCTCAATGCGCTCCAGCCGCGCCTGTTCATCCTGGTGGAAACCGAATTCTGGCCCAACCTTCTGCATGGCTGCTTTCGGCGCGGCATTCCCGTTGCCGTGGTCAACGCCCGTATCTCCAACCGTTCCTGGCCGCGCTACCAAAGGCTCCGCCGCTTGTGGCGACCGCTACTTTCGCGCCTCAGCCGCGTGCTCGCCCAGAGCCAGATCAACGCTGAGCGCCTCCTCGCGCTCGGCTGCCGCCCCGATCGCGTCTCCGTCGCCGGCAATCTCAAGTTCGACGTGCGCTCCGTGCAGGAAGCAGAAGCCACGCGCTTCTTGAAGTCAATGTCAACAGACCTGCGCCTCATCGTCGCCGGCAGCACGCTTGAGGGCGAGGAATCCGCGCTTCTCGACGCGTGGCCGCGTCTCCTTGCCGTCGATCCGCAACTCGTCCTCGTCCTCGCTCCGCGCCATCCCGAGCGCTTCAGCTCCGTCGCATCTGTCCTTGAGGCATCCGGCCTTCCGTGGTGCAAGCGTTCCGGCTGGCCCTCCGACCCATCCGATGCGCAACCCGTTTCCCTCCGCCCGGGCGAGATCGTCCTTCTCGACACCATCGGCGAACTGGCTTCTGTTTACTCCCTCGCCAGCGTCGCCTTCGTCGGCGGTAGCCTCGTTCCCGCCGGCGGCCACAACCCTCTTGAGCCAGCCCAGTTTGCGGTTCCCATCGTCATGGGCCCGCACTACGCCAACTTCGCCGCCATCACCGACAGCCTGCGCGACCACGACGCGCTACGCATCGCCGCGAAGGATGAATTGGCCGCGACCCTCGTCGAACTCCTTCGCGACCGCACCGCCGCCAAGGCCATGGGATCGCGCGCCAAAGGGGTCTTCGACCGCCAGTCCGGCGCCACCGATCGGTGCGTCGCGGCCATTGGCGAATTGCTCAGAGCCGGTTCCGGCAGGGAGCAGGCGCAATGAAAAACGCACGCGCCGCGCGCCCGCTGCTTTGGCCTCTTGTCCCGGTCTACCGCGCCGGCCTGGCGCTGCGCGAGCTGCAATTGCGCTCCGGCCTCAAGCCCGTTCGAAAGCTCAAGTGGCCTGTCGTTAGCATTGGCAACCTCTCTACCGGCGGATCGGGAAAAACGCCTCTTACCATCGCCCTCGCCAAAGCGCTTACCGCTCGCGGCCTTCACGTCGATGTGCTCTCGCGCGGGTACGGTCGCCGTGGCCGCGCCCCGGCGCGTGTCTATCCCACGGGATCACTCGGGGAGTTTGGCGACGAGCCGCTTGTCATCGCGCGCGAAGCTGGAGTCCCGGTCTTCGTCGCCACCGAGCGCTATCAAGCAGGCCTTCTCGCAGAGGCGAATGCAGCAAGGGAGCGAATCGGCGTGAATCTTCTAGACGATGGTTTTCAGCATCGCCAACTCGCGCGCGATATTGACATTCTGCTCCTCAGCCGACGCGACTTGGCCGATCATCTTCTTCCCGCAGGCAATCTGCGTGAGGCCTTGCATGCAGCGATGCGCGCGCAGGTGATCGCGATTCCCGCGGACGAAACCGATGTGGAAGCTGAAATCAGAGCGCGTGGCTGGAAAGCTCAGGTTTGGCGCCTGCGCCGCCACATGCAAATCCCGCACGTTGACGGTCCCGCTTTGGCATTCTGTGGCATCGCGCGGCCCGATCAGTTCTTTCAGGGCCTCGAATCCGCCGGCGTGAAGCTCGCCGCACGGACAGTCTTCGCCGACCACCACAAGTACACTGCCGCCGATCTCGCACGCATCGAATCCGAAGCCCGCGACGCCGGAGCCACAGCGCTCCTCACCACCGAAAAGGATCGTATCCGCATCGGCTCGCTCGCTGAATCGCTCCCCGCATCCCTCCTGCTGCAAATCGTCCAACTCCGCATCGAGATCGAAGACGAGCCCGCCGCCATCGATTGGCTCGTCGACCGGCTAGGCGGCCTTCAAACAAGAGTTTTGTGACGGAGATTGAACCGCAACGGCTGCGCAGGATCGGAGCAAAAGGAGAAGGGAAGACCGCTAGGCCGTTTGCAGAGGGACGGCGATACGAAATTCGCCGAAACGCCCTACAGCCGCTCTTCCACAGGAATCCACGGCGAAGGATACACCGGTCCGATGTACTCGGCGCGCGGGCGGATCAGCCGGTTGTCGTCCAACTGCTCGATCACGTGCGCGGCCCACCCCGCAATGCGGCTCACCGCGAAGATCGGCGTGTAGAGATCGATGTCGATGCCCAGCGTTGCGTACGTCGAAGCCGAATAAAAATCCACATTGGCGTTCAGCTTCTTGTCTTGATTGATGTAGAGCTCGATGGCCCGCGACATCTCGAACCACTTGGGCTGTCCCGAGTCCTTACCCAGTTGCTCGCTCATCTTGCGCAGGTGCGTGGCCCTCGGGTCTTCGGTCTTATACACGCGGTGCCCGAAGCCCGAAATCTTCTGCTTGGCCGCCAGCATATTCTTCACGTACTCCACCGGATCGGCGTCCAGCTTGTCGATCGTCAGCAGCAGCCGCATCACGCCCTCGTTAGCGCCGCCGTGCAACGGGCCCTTCAAAGCGCCAATGGCGCCGGTAATGGCTGAGTGGATGTCGGAGAGTGTTGCGGCTATGACGCGGGCGGCGAAGGTGGAGGCGTTCAATTCGTGGTCGGCATGAAGAATGAGAGCGATATCCAAAGTTCGAGTGGCCGTCTCTGAAGGCTTCTCGCCATTCAGCATCCACAGAAAATTCCCTGCGTGCGATAGCGAGCGGTCCGGCGGCACAATCTCTTTGCCTTTGCGCAGCCGGTCGTAAATCGCCACAATCATCGCGATCTGCGCGGTTAGGTTATAGGCTTTGCGCACGTTCGCGTCGTGGGAGTTGTCCTTCTCGTCAGCGTCGTAGAAGCTCAGTGCCGAAACTGCCGTCCGCAGCACCTCCATCGGCGTGGCCGCCGTGGGAAAGCTACGCATCAAATCGATGACGCGCTGATCCAGCGACCGCGCCAACGCCAGTTGCGATTGAAACTCGCGCAGCGCCAGCTCGTTGGGCAGGATCCCATTCCAAAGCAGGTACGTGGTCTCTTCAAAGGTCGAGTGCTCCGCCAGCTCGTGAATGTCGATGCCCCGGTAGGAGAGGATGCCCGCTTCTCCGTCGATCCAGCAAATGCCAGAGTTCGCGGCGACAATTCCTTCTAGGCCCTTTCCTGCTACAGCAGTCGGCATAGCCTTTGTTTCTCCCCTTATTTCGATGGCAGTTTGGCCCTTGCGGTGGAGTTCCGGCCGCAACTAACCGCACCCGGCGCCAAAATATGCAGTAAAGATGTTTATAACGTAGCCGTTCCATCCTTGTCACGGAGCGTGGGACGGCAGCTGGTGTCGGAGGCCGTTCCTGGCCCAGATGCGGCTGAAACCCGCCCATTCCCATCCATTCGATTTATCCTGTAGATTCAGCCAGCTTACAGATTGCGATTCCCGGCTTTTGCCGGGACGCCCCAATCGGTAAGATTGTGAATCATGGGGATTTCCGGATCGACTGAGACAAATTCCCCTCGCTGCGGCGTCTAACCGGACAAGATGCCGCCAAAACGCCGGGCGTGGTTTGCTTTCGACCGCGTGCCCGCGCAGGAAAGGTAACGCATGAGTGAAATTGAAGAAGCCCCCCGAACTTACTCCGGCGCTCTGTTGGCCGCGATCGCCGTCGCCCTGCTGGCCGCCATTGGCAGCCTGATTTGGTGCTTCACGCTGACCAGCCGGCTAAGCACCGCGCAGGCGGAGTTGACTGACGCCAAGCAGCAGGACACGCAACTCGCCGCAGATTTGCGCGAGACCGATGCCCGTTTGCGCGTCGCCACCGATGAACTGGGCAAGTCTGTCGGCCTTACGCAAAAGGAACTCGACGAGCGCGCCCAGGCAATCATCACGAAGGAAGAGGCCGACAGTCAGCGCCTTGAGACCGCCGAAAAGCAGACCGCGCAGCAGGTCAGCAACGTTTCCAGCGAGGTCTCCAACGTGAAGTCGGATGTCGGCGGCGTGAAGACCGACCTGAGCAAAACCCAGGGCGACCTGGCCACCACCATCAGCGAGCTCGAGTCGGTGAAGGGAGACCTGACCAATACCAACAGCGTCATCGCCCGCAATCACGATGAGCTGGTGCTTCTCGAGCACAAGGGCGACCGCAATTACTATGAGTTCACTCTGGTCAAGGGCCAGAGAAAGCCGGTCGGTACGGTCTCGCTCGAATTGAAAAGGACGGATGCGAAGCGGAACCGGTTCACCCTCGACGTCTTTGCCGACGACAAGGTCTACGAAAAGAAAGACCGGAATGTGAACGAGCCTCTGCAGTTCTACAGCGGCAAGACCCCGGCGCTCTACGAGATCGTTGTCAACAACATCAATTCGAGGAATGAGGTTGCGGGCTATCTCTCCACGCCCAAAAGCGCGCCCGTTCCGCCTACTGCTCAGTAATCGCAACCTGGGGCGCGAGCGTCAGGCTGGGCTGGTAACGGAAATTGAAGGTGTAGTCCAGCTTCGTGCGCGCGTCCCAAGCCTGTTTCGTCATTTTGAAGGCCGAAACAAAAGTCCCTTCGACCGTCTGGCCGGGGTTGATCGTCGTGTCCAGCGGTGAAATGGGCGTGTTGTGCGGCACGGGAATGTTCGGATAAGCGACGAAGATCCGGTCGTAGTCGCCCGTGTTAGCGGCATAGCTGGAGTGGATTCCGTCAGCGAGCGTGGCGTTGGTCAGTACGTTCGCGAGATAGAGCGGGTGATCGGTCTGGTTGCGCAGCCTCACCTCGGTGAAGACCATCACCTGATCCACTTCTTGCTTGGGCATGGGCGCCCCACTGGCGTCAAATCCCGATGTCTCGGTGTGCTGCGGATGCGCCCATACCGCCACAATCTCTCCCGAGGCGATGGGCGGCTTCTGCTCCAGGATCACATAGGCTGCAATCGCCAGGCTCACCACAACGGTCGCAATGATGGTGGCCCACACCACGTGGCTGCTGCCTTTGGTCAGCTCTTCGCCCAGCGCGGCGTCGTCCACTTCCGTCTCATCCTGCTGTAGTAAGCTCATGGCGACCTCACCTTGGGCCTAATCTTATCCCCAATCGAGCACAACAAGCCAAGGGTTCCTCTGGCGCGACCCAATCCCTTTGTGCTCGAAGGTGGTGACTTTCGTGGGATGGGGCCAGTAGCCCTGAAACGACCCTCAGGAATCCTTCAGGGCCTCGCTCGCAACCCCGCCAGGAACCCCATTGCCTCCCGCGTGTTCAGCACGTCTTCCTTGGTGAGCCAGGCCCGCCGCAACTGCTTCGCGCCATACCCCATCTTCCCCAGGTTGCGGCTGTCGTGCGAGTCAGAGGACATCACGATTCGGCAACCCAGCTCCTTGGCCAGCCGCAGATCGTGATCGTTCAGGTCCAGCCGTTCTGGCGCGGCATTGTGTTCCATGGCCACGCCCAGCTCCGCCGCGCGCTTCAGCACCACTGCCAAATCCAGCGCGAACGGTTCCCGGCGCAGCAGCAGCCGGCCCGTCGGATGCCCCAAAATCCGCACGGTTGGATTCTCAATCGCCTTCAGCACCCGCTCCGTCATCTCCTCGCGGCTCTGCTCAAACCGCGTGTGCACGCTGGCGATCACCACATCCATCTGCGCCAGCACTTCATCGTCCAGGTCCAGCGCGCCGTCGGCCAGAATGTCCACTTCGATCCCGGTAAACACGCGGATCTTTCCCTCCATCTGCCTGTCTACCGCGCGCACCTGCTTGATCTGCTCGAGCGCCCTCTTCTCATCCAGTCCGTTTGTCATGGCCAGGTTTTTCGAGTGGTCGGTGATCGCGATATATCCGTACCCGCAAGCCAGCGCCGCCTCGGCCATCTCGCGGATCGAATTGTGCCCGTCGCTGGCCGTCGTATGCATGTGCACGTCACCGCGCACATCGCTTAGCTCGACAACGCGCGGAAGCTCGTGCCCGGCCGCCGCGTCAATCTCGCCCAGGTTCTCGCGCATCTCCGGCGGCATCCAGTCCATGCCCAGCGCGGCGTAGATCTCCTCCTCCGTCGCCGCCGCTACGGTCGATCCGTCCTCCAGCCGCGCTAGCGCCCACTCATTCAGCGTGTAGCCCATCTTCAGCGCCCGCTGCCGCAGCGTTACATTGTGCGCCTTTGAGCCCGTGAAATACTGCAACGCGGCGCCATAGCTGGCCTCAGGCAGCAGCCGCACGTCCACTTGCAAGCCCTGATCCACATGGAAGCTCACCTTGTTCTCGCCCTTGGCGATCATGTCGTGGATGCCGGCGTAAGCGGCCACGTGTTCGACTGCTGCCTGCGTTTTTTCCAGGGCACAGGCCGGTCCCGTCGCCAGCAGGTCCAGATCGCCCACGGTCTCCCGCCCCCGGCGCAGCGAGCCTGCCGGCGTCACCCTCTCAATCCCTTTAAATTTAAGCAGATAAGCCGCAATCCGCCCCGCTTCCTCTTCTGCCACGTCGATCCGGAACCGCCCCGCGCTCCTCCGGTAGTCCTCGATCCCCTTTTGCAGCTTTTCAATCTGCTTCGAGCCCATCCGCGGCAGTCCTTTCAGCCGCCCTGCCGCAATCGCCTCGGCAAGCTGCCCCACGCTGTCGATGTTGGCGCTGCCGATCACGCCCGCATCCCAAAGCAGCGCCACCGTCTTCGGCCCCATTCCCGGCAGCTTTAGCAGCTCCAGAACCCCCGCCCCATACTTGGCCAGCAACTCGTCGCGCTGAGCCAGCGTTCCCGTCGCCGCGATCGCCTGTAGCTTGGCAGCCATGCCCATGCCAATCCCGTCGATCTCCAGTAACCGCGCCGTATCGTTCGCCGCTTCCACCAGATCCACGGTCGTCTGCTCGGCGGCCTCCGCCGCACGCCGGTAGCTCCGGATCCGGAAGCTGTCCGCGCCGTCGATCTCCATCAGGTCGGCCGTCTCTTCAAGTAGGCGCGCCATCGTCTTGTTGTCCATCGCCCGGCCCTCTGTTCGCAGTATGAGTCATCTGCGGCGGTCCAGGTCAATCGACGCGCGCGAATTCACGAAGCGCCTTGCGAACGGTGCCTTGGCAGGGAAACTCCCCGAATGAATGTAGGCTTGGAAATGTGATGATTGAGTGACTGCCGGGCACAACACACCCTTACCGCCGGGCGGCGGTCTTGCGGGAACGTCCGGGGCCCTACTCGCGCCTAGGCGGCGCTGTGGGCGCTTGCACTATCCCGATTGCGGACTACGGCATCCGCCTGCGGGCCCTTCTGGCCTTCAACGATATCGAACTCGACCTCATCGCCTTCTTTGAGCGTTTTGTATCCATCCAATTGAATCGCTGAGTAGTGGACGAATACATCCGGCCCGTCTTCGCGTCCGATGAATCCGTAGCCCTTGGCGTTGTTAAACCACTTGACCTTTCCTTTGTACTGAGCCACAGGTTCCTGCCTTCCTTTTCTCTTGCCCGTTTTTTCCTTTGAATACGGTGAGCCTTCAGGGGAATTCGCACCGTACTTGTTAAGACGCGGGAAGGTCGCGAAAGGTTGATTCATTTCTTCGTGGTTCCACAAAATGAAGCCCGCGGCCGCGCCCACATGCGCAAAATTCGCATGGGTGCCTGTGGAAAAATGCCTGTATTCGTGGACTATTTCTTCCCGCGACCGCTCCTGATTCGGTCGTATAACAGCACGCTGGTCAGCGTTTTACCGTCCAGAATCGCGCCCTTATCAATCATCTTCAGCACATCCCTCAGCTTCACCAGCCTGAGCTCGATCTGCTCGTCCTCCTCCGGTCGTGCCTCGCCCGGCTCAAGCCCTTCAGCCAGGAAAACTTTCATCGATTCGCCCAGAAAGCCTGGGCTGGAATAGTACTCAACCAGCGGCCGCCACTTCTTCGCCCGGTAGCCGGTCTCCTCGGCCAGTTCCCGCTTGGCCCCTTCCAGCGGATCCTCGCCCGATTCAATCTTGCCCGCCGGCAGCTCCCACAGGTACTGGTTCGCCGCGTGCCGGTATTGCCGCTCCATCACGATCCACGGATCCTTCTTGCTCCTCGCGTTGTCGAGCGCCAGAATCACCACGCTTCCGTTGTGGCGTATCACTTCGCGCTCGTTCCGCCGCCCTCCCGGCTCAATCAGCTTGTCGTGCAGCACCTTGAAGAGGGGACATTGAAATACGACCTCCGAACTTAAGATCGTGGCCCGTTCAAGCGTCGCGGCCGCCTTTCCCGCTTTCCGCGTCTTTGCCTTCTTCGTCGATTTCACCAGCATTTCCACCTCGTCGTCTCAAAGCGATCATCGAACCCAATTCATCACGAGTATACGCACTGCCCTGTTTCACTCGTGCCAATCCTGCATCGCCCCGCCCCGCCGTGGCATCCTTAACAGAGCGACAATTTCCGAATCCGTGCCGGTGCTTTTAACCCCTGCCCAATCAAACGAGCCAAGAGTGAACGAATCCTTGAAAGCTGATTGCTATCCAGTAACCGTAATGCCGGGGCAGAGCCGTCTCTTCGTCGATTTCTGCGCCGGATCGCTCGGCGCTTTCCTTCCCTCCGATGACCCGAAACAGCCGCGCCCACCCCTCCCCGCCCATTGGCCTGAACTGCTTCAACTCCTCGCCGCGCAGAACCCATCCGACGCCGCCAAGCCTGCTCTCGCTGCTCTCGCGCAGGGTGCCGGAGCCGTCCTCACAGGCCAGCAGGTGGGTCTCTTCGGCGGCCCGCTCTACTCTCCCTTCAAAGCTGCCACCGCCATCGCTCGCGCGCGCAAATCCTCTGCCGCAGGCCATCCCCATGCCGCCATCTTCTGGCTCGCCAGCGAAGACCACGACTTCGCCGAAGTCGATCACGTCACGTTTCCCGCCGGCCGCGAGCTGGCCCAACTGGCCTATGACAAAGTTCCCGAATTCGCGCTGCCCGCCGGCCGCATCGTCTTCGATGACTCGATCACAGTGCTTGTCGAGCGCGCCGCCGGCCTCCTCGGCCCCTCCGAGGCCACCGACGCTCTCGTTGCTGCCTACAAACCCGGTCGCACCTTCGCGCAGGCCTTCGCCGATCTCTACTCGGCAATCTTCGCAGCCCAAGGCCTTCTCATCGTCGACGCCGGCAGCCGCGACTTCCATCGTCTCGGCGCGCCTGTCCTGCGCGCGGCCATCGAGCGCGCCGACGAGTTCCACGCCGCTCTCGCCGAGCGCGGCCAGACTCTTGAAGCCGCCGGCTATCACACGCAGGTCGCCATCGCTCCGCAATCGAGCCTCTTGTTTCTCATCGACGACAAAACCGGCGCCCGCATCGCTCTTCGCCGCGTCGCGCCAATGCCCGCCGAGCCCAACGGCCTTTGGCACGCCGGCGAGCAGACCTTCTCCACCGCCGACCTCCTCGGCATTCTCGCGGCCGAGCCCGAGCGCATCTCGCCCGCCGCGCTCCTTCGCCCTGTCTTTCAGGATTTTTTGTTCTCGACTTCGGCGCAGATCGGCGGTCCGGCCGAAATCGCTTACCTCGCGCAATCCACGGTGCTCTTCGAGCGCATTCTTGGCCGCCAAACGCCTCCCATCGCGCGCTTCTCCGCTACGCTGATCGAACCCCCCGTCGCCGAACTCCTGCGCCGCCACGAGCTGACGCTTGGGCAGGTCTTCGCCGAAGAAAACGCCTCAACGCTTGCCCAGCGCCTCTCCGCCCGTTCCATGCCCATTGAAACCAAGCAGAAACTTGCCGCTGCCGGCAACGCCCTCGATGCCGAGCTCACCGCCCTCGTTGACTGGTTGCAGTTGCAGGACAAGGGCCTGGGACAGTCGGCTGACACCGCCGCCGGCAAAATGCGCTACCAGATGAACCGCCTGCGCACCCTCGCCGCCAACTTCCAGCTCCAGCGCGAGACCGCGCTCACGCGCCACGCCAACTCCCTCGTCAACGCGCTCTACCCCGGCGGCGTTCTTCAGGAGCGCGTGCATGGCGGGGCGTACTACTTTGCACGGTACGGGCTGGACCTGGCCGAGACGCTCTGCGCACAGGCCGCCAGTCTTTGCCCCGGCCACACCGCCCTCTGGCTCTAGTCCCCGTCACCTGACCTCTGGTTCTATAATCCTCGCGAATCGCTCTGAGGTTCCCATGAAGCAGTTCTTCGCAATCCTCATCGCGGCATCCCTGGCCATCCCCCCCACTCACGCGCAAACCGCCAATTGCGCCACACCCGACACCGACAACTCCTTCCTCGGTATCCAGACCATCCGCCTCTGGCCCGGAACCCCGCCTGAAGCCAAGCCCGAAGCCAAAGTCGACACCTGCAACGACATTCCTGCGCTCACTGTCTTCTCTCCGCGCCAGGGCGCCGGCAATGGCTCTGCCGTCATCATCTTTCCCGGCGGCGCCTACGTCCATCTCGCCGGCGACCTCGAGGGCCGCGAAATCGCTGACTGGTTCACCGCCCGCGGCTTCCGCGCCTTCATCCTTAGCTACCGGCTCGGCTCGAATGGCTACCTGCTGCCGGTTCCTCTTCTCGACGCCCGCCGCGCCATTCAAACCGTCCGCGCCCGCGCAATGGACTACCACATCAGCCCCAATCGCATCGTCGTCATCGGCTTCTCCGCCGGCGGGCACCTGGCCGCTCTCGCCGGGACCCAGTTCGTCGCCGGAAGCCCCGACGCCGACGACCCCATCGACCGCGCCTCCAGCCGTCCCGACTACCTCGTCCTTGGTTATCCCTGGCTCGATGCCATCACACGCGACACTACGTACCTGAGCTACTGCAAGATCTTCAACCTCATGGACCAGTGCGACGCCCTGCGCGCCCAATTCAATCCGGTCCTATTCGTCACCAAAGACACACCGCCCACGTTCATCTATCACACCTTCAATGACAAGACCGCCGCGGTAGAGCCGAGCCTCGAGTTCTATCAGGCGCTGGTCAAGGCCGGCGTTCCTTCTGAGATGCACGTTTTCTCGAGCGGTACCCACGGCAGCGGCTTGGGCAAAGCCGATCCTGTGCTCGACCAATGGCCCAGCCTGCTCGAAAACTGGCTCCGCGCCCAGGGCCTGCTTACCGTCGACAAATCCGTCGCCGGCGCCAATCCGTGACAACTGAGGGCTGAAGGCTGGGGTCGAATGTCCCCAGAAACTAAGAGGCGGGCCACCGGCCTCGGGAGTGGAAGGATATCCCGAAACCGGCTGCCCGCTGGACCCTGGACCGGGTCTAGGTGGTAGTTTCAGTGTAGGCTCGTTTCGGTCAAAAGCAAGGCCTTTTTCGTGTAATTTTTCCACTTCGTGACCGGTGTCACAGAGCGAGATTCTGGCGGTCCGCCTCGCGTTGACTTGAGGCGCTACCCCTGATACAAAAAAGGGTTCCACCTGCGAAAATTTTCACGGACAGGCGTAGCGGCGCGGTACCTCCATGCAAGACATCCTTCAACAACTCGGACAGCTCCTTTTGAGCGCCGTCCCCACGGCTCTCCTGTTCATCTTGCTCGTCTTCGCCTATCAAATCCTGGTGCAGGGCCCGCTCACGGCGGTCCTCGCAAAGCGCCGTGCCCTCACCGAAGGTGCAATGGAAGACGCTCGCAAGGCGATCGCCGAGGCTGAAGCCAAAGCCGCTGACTATGCCGAGCGCCTTCGCCTGGCCCGTGCCGACGCTTACAGGCTTCGCGAACAGCGCGTCAAGCAGTGGGGTGCTGAGCGCGACACCGCTCTCGACGCCGCTCGCAAGGCAGCCGGCGACAAAGTGCGCCAGGCCAGGGCAGAAATCGAAGCTGAAGCCGCCTCGGCCCGCAAGACCATTCAAGCCGCCGCTGCCGATCTGGCCGGCTTGGCCGTCCGCGCCGTCCTGCCGCTCGCCGCAGGAGGGTCGCGTTGAAGTTCACCCTCCCCGCAATGCGCCGTTCTTCCAACCTGCTGCGGTCCTTTCTGATTGCGTTGGCCTTCTCTTCGCTGGCGCTCGCGCCGTTTCGCGCTGCCGCTCAATCACAACCGTCGCCCCCGAGCGCTTCTACGCCCACCACGCAATCCTCCGGATCGGCTGAGTCGAACGCTCCTCAGTCCCAGGAAGAGCAGGAGCAAGCCTTCCTGCATGCGCCCATCGTGCAATCGCTGGCCCGCATCCTGCATCTCAATCTCGATACAACGATCATCCTTCTGCTCGGGATCAACTTCGCCATCATCTTCTTCGCCGCCGCCATCCCGCTCAGCCGGTTCATGCCCAAAATTATTCGCAAGCGCTCCCAGACCCTGAGCCACGATCTCAAGACCGCGCGCGAAGCCACCGCCGACGCGCAGGCGCGCCTCAGCGCTGTTGAGGCCAAGCTCGCCGGGCTCGGCGATGAGATGCAGAAGTTCCGCGCCCAGGTCGAGCAGGATAGCCTCGAGGACGAAAAGCGCATCAAGGCTGCCCTCAGCGAAGAAAGCGCCCGCATCGTTGCCGCCGCCGAACAGGAGATCAACGTCGCTGCCGCTCAGGTCCGGCGCGGCCTGCGCGACTTCGCCGCCGACCTCGCCATCGATCAGGCATCCAAACAACTCGCGCTCACTCCGGAAACCGATCGTGCTCTCATCGCCGAATTCGTCGTCGGCGTTTCCGCTGACGCTTCGAGCAAAGGGGGCCGGAACTAAATGCCAGCCTTTGTCGCTCGCTATGCCAGCGCTTTCGCCGATGTCGTTGCCGATGGTCGCCGCGGCGACCTCGACCCGGCCGCCATCGACCGCCAATTCTCCGATTTTCTCGCCACTTGGGAGGGCAGCGCCGAGTTGCGCACCTTCTTCGTGAACCCCGCCATTCCGGCTGCGCAAAAGGTCGAAATCCTCGACAAACTGAACTCGAAGCTGGGCCTGCAAAAGGAGCTGCGCAATCTGCTCGCCGTGCTCATCTCCAACGATCGCATCGGCCACGTCGTCGAGGTAGCGGCAGCCTATCGCAGCATTCTGCAGGCGCAGTCGGGCATCCGCCCCGCCGAGATCGTCACTGCGCGACCGTTGAGCGCCGAAGAACGCAGCACGCTGGTGGCCGAACTGGTCAAACTTGCCGGCGCAAAAATCGACCCAAGCTTCAAGCTCGACACATCCATTCTTGGCGGCGCTGTGGTGCGCATCGGCTCCACGGTCTACGACGGCAGCGTACGCGGCCGCCTCGACCGCCTGAAAGAAGCTTTGACCGCCGGCTGAGAACTAGAGATCAGTTGTCAGAGATCAGCCGGCAAGAAAGTTTGGAAACAGAAGCAAAGAATCAGAGGACGAGACAGAAAGAATTGAATCGGGAACGAGCGTCCGTTTGACTCACGGAAGAACTGATCTCTGATCTCTAAAGGAAAGCAAATGGCTCAAATCAAGGCAGACGAAATCACGCAACTCCTTCGCGCGCAAATCGCGAACTACGACTCCAAGGTCCAGGTCGACGAGGTTGGCACCATCACTTCGCTGGGTGACGGCATCGCCCGCCTTCACGGCCTGGACAAAGTCATGGCTGGCGAGTTGCTCAGCTTCCCGCACGGCATCGCCGGCCTCGCCCTCTCGCTTGAAGAGGATCAGGTGGGCTGCGTGGTCCTCGGCGATTACACCGAACTGAAGGAAGGCGAAGAGGTCAAGCGTACCGGCAAGATTCTTTCCGTCCCGGTCGGCAGCGCCGTCATTGGCCGCGTGGTGAACGCCCTTGGGGCGCCCATCGACGACAAGGGCCCCATCGCCACCACCGAAACGCTGCCCATCGAGCGCCTCGCCCCCGGCATCATCGACCGCCAGCCCGTGCGCGAGCCCATGGCCACCGGCCTCAAAGCCATTGACGCCATGATCCCCATCGGCCGCGGCCAGCGCGAGCTGATCATCGGCGACCGCCAGACCGGCAAGACCGCCGTCCTGCTCGATACCATCATCAACAATGCCAAGAACGACCTCATCTGCATCTACTGCGCTATCGGCCAGAAGCGCTCTTCCATCGCGCAGGTCGTGCAGACGCTCACCGAGCACGGCGCCATGGGCCACACCATCATCGTTGCCGCATCGGCCTCGGAGCCCGCGCCTCTTCTCTACCTCGCGCCCTACGCCGCAACCGCCATGGGCGAGTACTTCCGCGACAGCGGCAAGCACGCCTTGGTCATGTACGACGATCTCTCCAAGCACGCCATGGCCTACCGCGAGATCTCGCTCCTACTGCGCCGCCCGCCGGGCCGCGAAGCGTACCCCGGCGACGTCTTCTACCTCCACTCCCGCCTCCTCGAGCGCTCCTCCAAATTGAGCGACAAGCGAGGCGGCGGCTCGCTCACCGCATTGCCGGTAATCGAAACCCAGGCCGGCGACGTATCGGCATACATTCCCACCAACGTCATCTCCATTACCGACGGCCAGATCTTTTTGGAAACTGACCTCTTCAACTCCGGCGTCCGTCCCGCCGTCAATGTCGGCCTTTCCGTTTCGCGCGTCGGCTTCTCGGCCGCCATCAAGGCCGTCAAGCAGGTCGGGTCGACACTGAAGCTGGACCTGGCCCAATATCGGGAGCTCGCGGCCTTCGCCCAGTTCGGCTCTGACCTCGATCCGCTCACGCAAAAGCAGTTGGCCCGCGGCGTCCGCCTCACCGAGCTGCTCAAGCAGCCGCAGTTCCACCCGCTCACCTGGCAGCAGCAGATGGTGGTTCTCTTTGCCGGAACGCAAGGCTATCTCGACGATCTCCAGGTCTCTGACATTCGCGCCTTCGAGGACGGCCTGCACAAATACTTCGCAAACTCGCAGCAGGCGCTCGTCGCCGACCTCACGCAAAAGAAGTCCCTCGACGACGATCTCCGCAGCCGCCTGCATGCGGCCCTCAAGGAATATTCGGCAAACTTTAAGGCGGAGTTAGCCGCCGCAACAGCGTAAAGCCATGGCCAACGTTCTCGATCTACGTCGCCGCATCCGCAGCGTGAAAAACACGCGGCAGATCACCAAGGCCATGAAGATGGTCTCCGCGGCCAAGCTGCGCCGCGCGCAGGAACGTGCCTTGGCGGCCCGGCCTTACGCTCGCATGATCGTCAGCGTCCTCGAGTCGCTTCGGCGCCGCGTCGACCTCTACGACGAGACCACCGGAAACATTTGCCATCCGCTCTTCCTCACCCGGCCCGAAAAGCGCGTTCTGCTCATCGTCGTCAGCGGCGACAAGGGCTTTGCCGGCGCCTTCAACGCCAACATCCTCAAAACCGCCTATCAGTTCATCGCCGGCAACCCCGATAAGGAAATCGACATCGAGGCCGTCGGCCGCAAGGGCCGCGACCAGTTGCGCCGCCGCTATCCGACCGCCCTCTACTCGGACCAAACCGACGAGCGGGGCGCCACGCACAAGGTCCGCAGCCCGCGCCAGGGCCCGGTCGAGCTCACCGGCGACCACCCGGGACTTTTGGTCAAGCTCGAAGCTTCGCGCGTCCTCGATCTCGTGCACAACATCATCTCCCGCTACGTCCACGAGGAGATCGACGCCGCCTACATCGTCTACAACGAGTTCAAGTCGGTCATTGCGCAGCGCCTCGTCGTCGAGCGCCTGCTTCCGCTCATTGAGCTGGGCCGCCCGCAGATCGCCGGCGCCGTCGAGCCCACCGCCGAAGAGAAGGAGCGCGTGGCCGAGGCCGCTCTCTCCGCGGGCATCGAGCTCGAACCCGCCGACACCACTGAAGCCGACGAAGAGGCCAAGAAGTTCGGCACCGCCAACGTCGACTACATCTACGAGCAGCCCGCCGAGGAGCTCTTCGCCGGCCTGCTCCCGCAATATATTTTTTCCGTGCTCTTCCACGCCATGACCGAGTCGGTCGCCGCCGAACACGCGGCCCGCATGACGGCGATGGATTCGGCAACCAACAACGCCTCCGACATGATCGACGCCCTCACGCTGCACATGAACCGCGTGCGCCAGGCCGCCATCACCAAGGAGATCATCGAAATCGTAAGTGGAGCGGCAGCCTTGTAATTTTGTGAGAGTCTGCAATGAATGTCCGTGAGCTTTTGCGGTACGAGATTTGGAGCAAAAGAACGACACGGAAGATTCTCGCTTGGTCAGGAACGTTTTTGGGATTCGTCATTGCGTTCCTCACGATCTGGATTTTGATTGAGAAGTATTGGCTAACACCGGGCGAACGAAGGGCAGGGAAAGAGGCGCTGGTTCAGATCGACGGATTGCAGGATTTCAAATCGATGAGCGACCAGGATTTCAATTCGAATTTTCACCGGGCCGAAGACGGGGTTAACGCAGCGCGCATGTCGGCGTGGACCTGGAAAGACAAGGGCGTGGCATGGTCCTTGTATTGGTACCTGGAAGCGACCAACGACGATCGAGAGGAGATACAGTTTCGCGAACGAATTGAGCGAGACCGCCCCGATACCGCGGCCAAGGGGGCCGAGTCGGCGCTGGAAAGCGAATCGCGGGCCAAATCATTGAGGCTTTGGTTTAGGTCAGATCTGCATTCAGTTTTGGAATAACAGGAGTTTGGATTCGAGAAGGCAAACAATGGCAGAAAACATCGGCAAAGTCATCCAGGTCTCCGGCCCCGCCGTAGACGTTCAATTTGAAGAAGCCACCATGCCGCCCATCTATCAGGCGCTGCGCGTCACCGACGAGGGCTTCACGGTCCCCACGCCCATCAACGTCATCCTCGAAGTGCAGCAGCACCTCGGCGAGGGCCGCGTGCGCACCGTGGCCATGGAAGCTACCGACGGCATGGTCCGCGGCATGAATGCCATCGACCTCGGCGGGCCCATCCGCATGCCCGTGGGCAAGGAGACGCTGGGCCGCGTCATCAACGTCATCGGCGACCCGGTCGACGAGCTCGGCCCCATCGGCGAGAAGATGCGCATGCCCATTCATCGCCCCGCGCCGCTGTTTGACGAGCAGTCTACCAGCGAAGAAATGTTCGAGACCGGCATCAAGGTCATCGATCTCATCCAACCCTTCCTCAAGGGCGGCAAGATCGGCCTCTTCGGCGGTGCCGGCGTGGGCAAGACCGTCATCATCATGGAGCTCATCAACAACGTGGCCAAGCAGCACGGCGGCTACTCCGTCTTTGGCGGCGTGGGCGAGCGCACCCGCGAGGGCAACGACCTCTGGCTCGAAATGACCGAGTCCGGCGTCATCAAGCCAGGGCATTGGCAGGACTCGAAGTGCGCCCTTGTCTATGGCCAGATGACCGAGCCGCCCGGCGCCCGCCTGCGCGTGGCCTTGAGCGCGCTCACCGTCGCTGAGTACTTCCGCGACGTCGAAGGCGCCGACACGCTTCTGTTCATCGACAACATCTTCCGCTTCACGCAGGCCGGCTCTGAAGTCTCCACGCTTCTCGGCCGCATGCCCTCGGCCGTCGGCTATCAGCCCAACCTCGCCACCGAAATGGGCGAGCTGCAGGAGCGCATCACCTCGACGAGCAAGGGCTCGGTCACCAGCGTGCAGGCCGTCTACGTTCCCGCCGACGACCTTACCGACCCCGCGCCGGCCACCACGTTCGCCCACCTCGACGCCACCACCGTGCTCAGCCGGCCGCTCTCCGAGCTCGGCATCTACCCCGCCGTCGATCCATTAGCGTCGACCTCGCGCATCCTTTCTGCGCGCGTCGTCGGCCAGGATCACTACGACGTGGCGCAAGGCGTCAAGCGCATCCTGCAGCGCTACAAGGATCTCCAGGACATCATCGCCATTCTTGGCATCGACGAGCTCTCTGAAGACGACAAGCTCACCGTGGCCCGTGCGCGCAAGGTACAGAAATTCCTTTCGCAGCCCTTCCACGTGGCCGAGCAGTTCACGGGCATTCCCGGCGCTTACGTCAAGATTGCCGACACGGTGCGCGCCTTCAAGGAGATCATCGAAGGCAAGCACGACGATGTGCCCGAGCAGGCGTTTTACATGAAGGGCGGCATCGAGGAAGTTCTCGAAACCGCCGAGAAACTGAAGGCAACGGTGTAAAGTCCGTGAGCCGTGAACCGTGATTCGTGAACCGTGAGGATCGCTTTTGGATGTCCGCCACGAACCACGAACCACGATTCACGAGCCAGGAAAGGCACTTATGGCAGAACCAACATTCGATCAACTCCGCGTCCGCCTCGTAACCCCCGAGCGCACTCTCTTTGAGAGCGACGCCGACGCCGTCGAGCTGCCCTCGAAGTCCGGGTCCATGGAAGTGCTCTACGGCCACGCTCCGCTCGTGGCCGAGCTGGGCGCGGGCGACGTCATCGTCCACGGTGGTCCCGATGGCGCCGACGCTCTCACCCGCTACAACGTCAGTTGGGGATTCGTTGAAGTTCTCCCCGGCCGCGTCACCATCCTCGCCTCCGACGCTCTCCGGCCCGAGGAGATCGATGTGCAGCGTGCCGAGCAGCAGCTCGACCGCGGCGTGAAGCTCTGGAAGGAAGCCGGCGAAAGCGAAGAAGCCTACGACGAGGCTCTCCGCGTTATCTCCGAAGCCGAAGCCAAGATGGCCTCTGCCGCCGAAGTCGAAAAGCACTGACCCTCTGCGTCTCTTTGCGCGTTTCAACCAAAAGCCCTGCTCGCGCGAGCGGGGCTTTTCACTCTTCGCCCCTTGCTCTCCGCACCTCCCGCCCGATAAAGTGTCAGCCGAGGCTTCTCCCGCTTAAGCGCCACCTCCGAGCGACCTGCGGGCCATATCCAACCGCTTCCCTAAAGGACCCTGCATGTCTTCTACGCCTGTTTCCGTCGCCAACCGGGATATCGACTCCACGCTTCGCGAAAATCGTGTCTTTCCCCCTCCGCCGGAGTTCAGCGCCAAGGCACGCATCGGCTCGCTCGCCGAATACGAAGCCCTCTACAAGCAATCCATCGACGATCCCGAAACATTCTGGGCAGGCGTAGCCCGCGACCTCCACTGGTTCAAGCCCTGGGACAAAGTCCTCGAGTGGAATCTGCCCTGGGCCAAGTGGTTCGTCGGCGGCAAGCTCAATCTCAGCTACAACTGCGTCGATCGCCACGCCCTCGGCGAGCGCGCCCAGAAGATCGCCCTCATCTGGGAAGGCGAGCCCGGCGAGATTCGCCGCCTCACCTACGCCGAATTGCACGGCGAAGTCCAGCGCTTCGCCAACGCCCTCAAATCACTCGGCATCCAGAAGGGCGATCGCGTCGCTGTCTACATGGGCATGACGCCAGAGCTCGCCATCGCGCTGCTTGCCTGCGCGCGCATCGGCGCGGTCCACTCCGTTATCTTCGGGGGATTCGCCGCCAATGCCATCGCCGACCGTGTTGCCGACTCCGACTGCGTCGCCATCCTCACCCAGGACTCGAGCTACCGCCGGGGCAACGAAATCAAGCTCAAGCAAACCGTCGACGAAGCCATGCCCGCCTGCCCCACCGTCAAGCACGTGGTCGTCTATCGGCG
This sequence comes from uncultured Acidobacteriaceae bacterium, assembly GCA_963832805.1. GTDB lineage: Bacteria > Acidobacteriota > Terriglobia > Terriglobales > Acidobacteriaceae > Telmatobacter. Next base: position 129,485 of record CAWHVN010000016.1, read on the forward strand.
CACCGGCTCGCCGGTCAACATGGTCGAGGGCCGCGATCACTGGTGGCACGACCTCGTCGCCAAAGCCGCGCCCACATGCCCCGCCGAGCCCATGGACTCCGAAGATCCGCTCTACATCCTTTACACATCCGGATCCACCGGCAAGCCCAAAGGCCTGCTCCACACCACCGGCGGTTACGCCGTTCAAACCTATCTCACCGCCAAATTCGTCTTCGACCTGCGCGACGACGACATTTACTGGTGCACGGCCGACATCGGCTGGGTCACCGGCCACTCCTACATCGTCTACGGCCCTCTGCAGAACGGCGCTACCGTGCTCATCTACGAGGGCGCGCCCAACTTTCCCGACTTCTCGCGCTTTTGGAAGATCGTCGACGACCATCGCGTCACCGTCTTCTACACGGCGCCCACCGCCATCCGCGCCTTCATCAAGTGGGGCGACGAGCACGTCGAGAAACACAAGCTCGACTCGCTCCGCCTCCTCGGTACCGTCGGCGAGCCCATCAACCCTGAAGCGTGGATGTGGTATCGCGAGAAGATCGGCCACAATCGCTGCCCCATCGTCGACACCTGGTGGCAGACCGAGACCGGGGCCATCATGATTGCGCCCATCCCCGGAGCCGTTCCCACCAAGCCCGGATCGGCCACGCGCCCCTTCTTCGGCATCCAGCCTGAGGTTGTCACGCGCCCCGACGCCAATGGCCACTTCGAACCCGTCCCCGCAGGCCACGGCGGCCTGCTCGTCATTCGCAAGCCCTGGCCGTCGATGGCCCGCACCATCTACGGCGACCCCGAGCGCTACCAGAAGACCTACTGGTCCGACGTTCCCGGCTGCTACTTCACCGGCGACGGCGCGCGGAAGGACGCCGACGGCTGCTTCTGGCTCATGGGCCGCGTTGATGACGTCATTAATGTCTCGGGCCATCGTCTTGGCACCATGGAAGTCGAATCCGCCCTCGTCGCGCATCCCAAAGTTGCCGAAGCTGCGGTCGTTGGCCGCCCCGACGATCTCAAGGGCCAGGCCATCGCCGCCTTCGTCACCCTCGAGTCCGGCAATCAGCCCACCAACGAGCTTAAGGACGAGCTCCGCAAGTGGGTCTCGAAAGAGATCGGCTCGCTTGCACGGCCAGACGATATCCGCTTCACTGAGGCTCTGCCTAAAACCCGCAGCGGCAAAATCATGCGCCGCCTGTTGCGCGAACTCGCCACACACGGCGAGATCAAGGGCGACGTCACCACGCTCGAAGACTTCACCATCATCGCCAAGCTGCGCGAGGCAGAAGAAGGCTAAGCCGCTCGGCCAATTCTGCAGAATCCAAGGCCAATAGCTGGCGCGCCGCACATCGCAGGGTTCAATCTCCAACCCTTGACGGCTTGCAAAGGAACATCGTCCGCCTACTTATAATGACTAAGGATTGGCAGACCGCTCCGCGCTCCTCGCCTCTTCGAAAGTTCTTCTTGGGGAATTCATGGCAGCACTGATTGAAGCAATCACCGTAAAACGCAAGATGGTTTTTGAGTTTGAAGGCACGCCGTATTACTGCCTTGAGGCCGAGATTTCCACGCCCACGGCCCGCGGCGGCCAAACCCTGGTCCGCCTGAAGATGCGGAACCTGCTCACGCGTGCCGTCTTCGACAAGACCTTCAAAGCCCAGGAAAAGTTCAAGGAGCCTGACCTGGAGCTGGTCGAGGCCTCCTACCTGTACAGCGATGGAGAAGGTTCGTATTTTCTCGACCAGGAGAGCTTTGACACGCACACGCTCTCCCCCAGCATGGTCGGCGACGCGCTGGACTTCCTGGTCGAAGGCTCGCTGATCCATTTGCACAAGTTCAACGGCAACCCCATCGGCTTAGAGTTGCCTGCCCAGGTCGAGCTCAAAGTTGCGTACACTGAGCCCGGAGCGCGCGGCAATACATCGGGTGACGTCACCAAGTTCGCCCGGTTGGAGACTAGCCTGGAGATCAAGGTTCCGCTCTTCATTCAGGAGGGCGAGAAGGTCAAGGTCTACACTGAAACCAGGGAGTTCGCCGGCCGGGCTTGAATGTTCTTTTACGGCACAGGCAACCGAACCCGTTGAGCCGTCATCCGTTCCTGAAAAGCCGCCTTTGCGGAAGAAAGGATACGCGCCCATGCCCATCCCCCGTCGGGCTGTACAACTCTGTTTGGCGCTCGCAACGTCGTCCATTCTTTTCGGTCTTCCGTCGCCGGCGCACGCTGCAAACAAAGGCGATGTCTCTCTCGGCTACACGCGGACCGGCAACAACACGTTTTATCCCGGCGCCGGCGGCCTCAATGGCTGGGACCTCGACGGCCAGATTCACTGGAAGTCCGTTCTCGGTGTCGAGGGCGAAGTGGCCCACTACGGCCTGGGCGCTGATTCCTCTGTTCCCCGCACAACGACAGTTCTCTTCGGACCCAAGGCGTCGGTGGGCGCTGCCCGCTTCAAATTCTTCGGCCACTTCCTCCTCGGCGGTGAGCACTCGGCCAACAGCAGCGCAACGCTTCCCGTCTCCGGCGGCTCATTCGCCTATGCGCTCGGAGCGGGCGCGGATGTTCCAATCGCGCCGTTCTTCGCATGGCGCTTTCAGGTCGATCGCTTCACCGCGCCACTTGTCGCACCAGCTGGCGGCACACCAGTCCGATTCACCACCGGCATCGTCTTCCGGTTCTGAGAATTTTCTGATGACTCCGGGCCTCCAGCCAACGCGCCTTTCAGCTAGAGGCTAAGAGCTAAAAGCTGCTTTCCGTAATCCCGCGCCACATTTTCTCCGTCCATCCTTGTATGAGTTCAGCAGTCCAAGTGCGCTATCGCTGTCCGTGCTGCGGATACAAGACCCTCGAAGCGCCCGCCGCCCTCAAGCTTTGTCCGGTCTGCTGGTGGGAGGATGACGGTCAGGAAGACGATGACGCCTCAGAAGTTCGCCTCACCGTCAACGGCCAGCTCAGCCTCAAAGAAGCGCGGGCCAACTACGCCCAATGCGGCGCGGCCCATCCTCGTTTCCTGCCCCATGTTCGCAAGCCCCAGCCGACCGAAAAGTAACGTGCCTTCGTCGATCCTCCCTGTCCGCAAGGCCCTTCCGGTGGTTTGACCCCTCCTCGAAACCCCCGTACGATAAGAAGAGATATTTCCCCGGCCTAACGGCGCTGTATTGCCTTCAGCGTCAGCCCGTGGCCGTAACATCGGCGCACGCGCCCGGAAGGTACAATCTTGAGTTCCAGCGGCACCCTCGAAAGCAAACCCGAATCGGCCGAATCCCAGCACGAACACGATCACGCCGAAGCAGCTCACGACCACCAGCACGGCCCGGTTCTTAATCCCGAATGCACTCGCGAGATTGTCATCGAAGTGTCCGCCGATGACGTCGCCGTGGCTTGGCGCCGAGTCGCCGCCAACTATCGCAAATACGCCAAGATTCCCGGCTTCCGCGCCGGCAAAGTTCCGGAATCGGTCATCCGCCGCCGCTTCGCCGCTGAAATCCGCAAGGAAGTCATCGACACCCTGCTCCCCGAGCGCTTCAACAAGGCGGTCAACGAGCTGAACCTGCGTCCCGTGGGCCAGCCTCAGGTCACCGAGCTCACCCTGGAGGACGGAACCCCGCTCCACGCCAAGGCCGTCTTCGAGATCCTGCCCGCCTTCTCCATCGACGGCTACAAAGACGTCAAGGTCGACAAGCCCTCCGTCGAAGTCACTGACGAGGAATTCCAGCACGAGCTCGAGCACCTGCGCGATTCCCGCGCCACCATCGAGCCGGTCGAGGAAGATCGCGCGCTCCAGGACGGCGACTGGGCCGAGATCAGCTACAAGGGCCAGATCCAGCCCACCCCGTTCGACGCCCCGTCCGCGGCCGCTTCCGAAGGCGCCGCCGAGCCTCAGCCCGTCGAAGCCCAACCGATTGGCGGCGAAAACACGCTGGTCGAGATCGGCGGCAAAGACACCGTCGAAGCCTTCACCAACTCTCTCCGCGGCGCTAAGCCCGGCCAGGAATTGAAGGTCGAAGTCATCTATCCCGCCGACTATGCCGAGACGAAGCTCGCCGGCAAAACCGTCGCCTACGACGTCGAAGTCAAGGCCATCAAAAAGCGCACCCTCCCTGAGCTGAACGACGACTTTGCCAAGGAACTTGGTAGCTACGAAAGCTACGCAGCGCTTGAGACAAGCGTCCGCGAGTATATCGCCAGCCGCAAGCGCCGCAGTGTCGAGTCTGAAACCAAAGACCGCCTCTTCGCCGCGATCGCCGAGCGCTTCACTTTCCCCGTTCCCGAGTCGCTGGTCCAGGACCAGATCGATACCCGCCTCGAGCGTGGCCTGCGCGCCCTCGCCGCCCAGGGCATGCAGCCCGAGCAGATGCGCAAGCTTGACTTCACCCGCCTGCGCGCCGCCCAGCGTGACAGCGCACTCGCCGAAGTCAAGATAAACATCCTCCTCGATCGCATCGCCGGCGAGGAAAACATCACCGTGAGCGACGAGGAATTGGACAAGGAACTGCAGCTCGCAGCTCTCCAGTCCCGCGAGCCTCTCGATGCCCTGAAAGTTCGATTGACCAAGGATGGTGGGCTGGCTAGGATCAGGGAACAGCTCAAACGGGAAAAAACTGCATCCGTTTTGTACGAACGCCTGCCCGCATAAATGGAGCAGGCTCTCAGGGCTCCGATGCTGGAACCCTTGAAAACACAGCCCGCACGGGCACAAGAAAGCTAGCAGCTAGAGGCTAGAAGCTAGGAGCTGACGAAGAATGGCATTAGTTCCCATGGTGGTTGAGCAGACGAGCCGGGGCGAGCGCGCCTACGACATCTTCTCCCGTCTGCTGCGCGACAACATTATCTTTCTTGGTACCCCCATTGACGACCAGGTGGCCAACCTCATCGTCGCCCAGATGCTCTTTCTTCAAGGCGAGGACCCCGAAAAAGACGTCTCGCTTTACATCAATTCTCCGGGCGGCGCCATCACCGCCGGCCTCGCCATCTACGACACCATGCAGTTCATCAAGAACAATGTAGTCACCTACTGTATCGGCCAGGCCGCCAGCATGGGCGCGTTTCTTTTGCTGGCCGGAACCAAGGGAAAGCGCTTTGCCCTGCCCAATTCGCGCATTCTCATCCATCAGCCGTCCATGGGCGGCTTGAGCGGTCAGGCCACCGACATCGATATTCATGCGCGCGAAATTCTGCGCATCCGCGAAATCACCAACAACCTCATCGCCCGTCACACCGGCCAGCCCCTCGATCGCATCGAGCGCGACGTCGAGCGGGACTTCATCATGAACGCGGAGCAGGCCAAGGATTACGGCATTGTGGACGAAATCATCGACCGGCCTCGCACGTAGCCGGATTTCTGGATTTGGATTAAACTCGTTCAGGGGGAGCCACTACCATGAAGACGCGCACGGGGCCTGAGGAGGCGCTACGCTGCTCCTTCTGCCATAAATCGCAGGATGCAGTAGCCAAGTTGATCTCGTCGCCCAGCGACTACCCGCGCGCCTACATCTGCGACGAGTGCGTTGCAGTTTGCAACTCCATCCTCGACGACGATCGCAGCGGCGAAACTCCTGCAACGACGGCGGGCCACCTTCCCAAGCCTACTGAAGTCAAAAGCTTCCTCGACGATTATGTCATCGGCCAGGACCAGACCAAAAAGAAACTCGCTGTCGCGGTCTACAACCACTACAAGCGGATCCAGATGAACCGCGCCCGCAATAGCGAAGTTGAACTCGCTAAGTCGAACATCCTTCTCATCGGTCCCACCGGCTCCGGCAAAACTCTTCTCGCTCACACCCTGGCCAAGATGCTCGACGTTCCCTTCGCCATCGTTGATGCCACCACGCTCACTGAGGCCGGCTACGTCGGAGAGGACGTTGAGAACATCATTCTCAAGCTCCTCCAGGCTGCTGACGGCGATGTCAACCGCGCTCAGCAGGGCATTATCTACATCGACGAAATCGACAAGATCGGCCGCAAGGACGAGAACCCCTCCATCACACGCGACGTCTCCGGCGAAGGCGTGCAGCAGGCGCTGCTCAAGATTCTCGAGGGCACAGTCGCCAACGTTCCTCCGCAGGGCGGCCGCAAGCATCCGCACCAGGAGTTCACTGCCGTCGACACCACCAACATTCTGTTCATCTGCGGCGGCGCATTTGTCGGCCTCGAGCGCGTCGTAGGCCGTCGCATCGGCAAAAAGGCTCTCGGTTTCCGCGCCGCCGACGCTGACGCCGATCAGGCCACCACGCGCTCTCATCGCGATACCGAGCTGCTCCGCAAAACCGAGCCGCAGGACCTCATCAAGTACGGCCTCATTCCCGAGTTTGTCGGCCGCTTGCCCGTCATGGGCGTTCTCGACGAGCTCGACGAAGCCGCGCTCATCGAGATTCTCACTAAGCCGCGCAATGCCATCCTCAAGCAGTACCAGCGCCTCTTCGAGTACGAAAACGTCCGCCTGCACTTCACCCAGGATGCCGCCTGCGCCGTCGCCCGCGAAGCCATGGCCCGCAAGGTGGGTGCCCGCGGCCTGCGCATGATCCTCGAAGAGCTCATGCTCGACCTCATGTACCACCTGCCCTCGAACAAGCGCGTCCGCGATCTCGAGATCACCAAGGACATGGTCGAACGCCGCGATCTCTCCCTCTGCCTGCTCGAAAAAGCCGGCTGACGCCCTTGCGGCAATCAGGCTGATCCTTTGTTTTATAACTTCGCGTGGCTGCCGTCGCAGAACGGCCGGCTTTGCGTGTGCTTGCATCCGCAAAGCCAGACCGTCTCAGTGTCTGCGGCCTCAAACTTCACCGGAGTAAAGCCGCTGCCTGCATGGCTGCCGTTGCAGAACGGCTGGTTTGCGCTCCGGCCGCAAGCGCACCAGTAATAGCTCTTGCCGGCTTCGACTTCTATTGGATACGGTCCTTTTTGTGCGATTACCGGCTCTGCCATGGTTATCTCCTCCAACTACTGTAGATCAGTTATTACCGCCAGCCAGGCGCCTATTTTCCAACTCTGAGACCTGAGACTGCGCGAAGCGAAACTGCGCAACATTAGACGTGCGCGCCCCGCGCGCGGACCCATGCTTTGCTGCGGGATTTAACCCTCTTCAACCTATCGATTGACCACCGCGTTCGCACTGCAACTTTTCCCCGCGCAAACGTGTCTACAAACGCAATGGCCGGTTACAGCGGTTCCACAATTGCTCCACCCAGATCAGCGACCGCCAAGTGGCTTTTTCACCAAGAAAAAGCCACCTTGCAAGATGCCAGGAAGGGCAAGTGAATTGTGGAACCGCTCTGAGCACCATCAAGGCCACAAGGGAGAAAAAGACAATGAACGCAACCAAAGCAACCATTCTTCTGGGCGCGCTGCTTTCCGCGAGCATGTTGTTCGCGCAGGCGCCTGACTCAAGCCAGGCCCCAGCCGCAAATTCGGCGCAAGCCGCGCCGTCGCAGCCGGGCCACCAGCACCGCAACTTCTCGCCCCAACAGTTCGCCGCGCATCTCGGCCAGCGGCTCGGCCTCAGCAGCGATCAAGTGGCGCAGATCACGCCTATCCTCGCGGCTCGCCAAACGCAGATGCAAACCCTGCGCGCCGACGCCTCGCTCAGCGAGCAGGATCGCCACACCAAGGCGCATGCCATCATGCAGGACACGAACACCAAGATCGAAGCGGTCCTGACTGATCCGCAAAAGCAGCAGTTTGAGCAGATGCTTGCCCAGCGCCGCGCGCGCCACAACCACCAGCCGCAACCCTCGCAGCCTCAGGCTTAAGCGCAACGACTGAGATCGGCTAATGCCCGGGTTTCCGGGGTCCCCACGAACACGGGGTCCCCGGCGGGCGGTATTTGCCCGCTGGGGTGAAGGAACAGGTCATCGTTCGTGGGGTGGAGATCTCGCATTTGAGACCTGGGATCGCGGCCTTCCCGCTTCCGATCCCTCTACTTCAGCACCTCGTCCTTTTCCACCACAAGCGAGGTATTCACCAGGTGCATGTCAATTGGCAGGCCGCCAATTGTCGGCGCCACGGTGCGCACGACGGTTTCAAAGTCACTCACCATTGTGGGATCGTTCCAGACGCCGTCGCCTACGACAAACGCAAGAGTCGTCCCGTCGTCGTGCTTGGTCAGGAACACATTGGCTCCTTTGCCGATGAAGAATCCAATCGATTTGAATTGCTGGCCCAGCGCCTGCGCGGTTGCCTGGGTCGCGGTGCCCTCATAAATCACCGCATCGCCGTTGCCGAAATCCACCTCGCCGACCGTCGACGTCTTCTCCACGGTCTTCGTGCTGTTCACCAATTGCACCTGAACAGGTAGACCGCCGACAGACGGAGCAGCATCCCGAGCAATTTCTTCAAACGAAGAAAGAACCCCCGCCTGGTTCCAGGTTCCATCCTGAACCACGAACGAGATCGTAGTGCCGCTGGTCCCCTTGCTGAGCACCACAATCATGCCGCGATCCTGAAAATATCCCGCGGTCTTCAGTGCGTTCCCGAGCGCCGTGGCATCGTTCTTCGTCGCCGTGCCGGAGTACACGATCTGATCCTTGGTTCCGATCGTCACCGAATTCTGTCCAAGTCCATATTGCGCGGCGAAATTTTGCCATTGTCCGGTGTAATAGAGGTAAGCGACGACCCCGCAGCCAAGAAGCAGCGTTGTCACGATCGCCACCCCGACTGCGCGCCACTTTGAGAAAAGCTGCCCGCCCCACGCGACGTGCGTTTTGATTGCGTTGCCCTGCAACTCCCTCGCGGCGAGGCCAGTACAAACAAACAGCACAATGGACGCAACCCCGGGGCCCGCTGTCGTTTTCAATCCCAGCAGGACCAGGCCCGCAGACGCCGCCGCTCCCAGGATGAGCGCGAGAATGCCGTTGCCGCCTTGACCGAGCTTGCGGTAATTCGAAGCGATAAGAACGGTCCCTGCAAGGGGACTGCCTAAGAAGGCTGCCAGGAACACGGCCCCCACGTCATACAAGCGATAGGCAGGGGGCGTGTATTGGGGATACTGTGGGTAGCCCCCCACCTGAGGATAAACAGTTGACATAGGCTCCTCGCTCCGGGGAAGTTGTGGTGCTGAAAGACTAATGCTTTCGCGGGTTCCGCGCCAGACAATTTACGCCAGAAGTTGTGAATAATTTCTGGCCTTCGACCGGTCCCATCCCCTCAATCGATTCATTCTCTGGAACTCCATTTTCTCTCACTGGCGCCCGAGGATATGATGGACTCACCAGGTTCAATCGGGAGGGGCGGATGAACGACAGAAAGCAGATTTCCACGCGAGGGCAAGGACGCCGCGAGTTCCTGAAGACAGGTGGCGCGGTGACCGCCGCATTGCTGGCGCAGACCGCGATGGCCGAAACGCCGAAGACGCTTCCAGCGCTTCCCTCAAATCCCGTCACCCCCAACGCCATGCCCACGCGCAACCTTGGCAAGACCGGCTACAAGGTTGGGATATTCTCGCTCGGTGGCCAGGCCGCCCTCGAGCAGGCGAACAACTTCGACGTCGCCGTGCCCATCATCGAGCGCGCCCTCGACCTGGGCGTCAACTACATCGACACCTCGTCCATCTACGGCGGTCCCGATCGCTGGAGCGAGCAGTACGTGGGCAAGGTGATGGCTCACAGGCGCAACCTGGCCTTCCTGGCCACCAAAACCAAGGAACGCACTCGCGACGGCTCGCTGCGCATGATCGAGAAATCGCTCCAGCTTCTCCAAACCGACCATGTAGACCTGTGGCAGTTGCACGACATCGGCACTCTCACCGATGTGAACGAGGTCTTCGCCAAGGGCGGCGCCATGGAAGCGCTGTTGGAAATGAAGGAGCAAAACGTCGTCCGCTTCCTGGGCCTCACCGGCCACTACCGCCCCGATGCGCTCATCGAAGGCATCCAGCGCTATCCATTCGACACGATTCTGATGGCTATGAACGCCGCCGACCCGCACTTCTACAGCTTCAACTCGGCGCTTTTGCCATTGGCCGTCGAGCGCCAGATGGGCATCATCGGCATGAAGGTTCCTGCTCGTGGCCGTCTGCTGTCCAACTGGACGCCGCAGCCGCTCTCGGTACAGGCGCACATGTGGGAAGGGATGGTTCCGGCGCCCACCTCCGGCACGCTCACCATGCGCGAAGCCATGTACTACCCGCTCTCGCGCCCCGTGAGCACCGTCATCATCGGCTGCGACTCCATCGCGCAGCTCGAGGAGAACGTGAATCTTGCACGCGAGTTTACTCCGCTCAGCGATGCCCAGGCTGCCACGCTGGTGGCGAGCGCTGAGCCGGTGGCCAAGCCGTCGCTCTTTTTCCGCTTTTACGATCGGCCATAGGAAGGCAACGCCGGCCACATTCACGCCCTTCGCACCAGCCTTCCAGTCAGGCGAATCAATGCGCGCGGTTACAGGTGGTTGATCAGCGACGCAATGCACGCCGCGCCGAATCCGTTATCGATATTCACCACGGAAACATTCGGCGCACAGGTGTTCAACATACCCAGCAGCGCGGCCACGCCGCCCAGCGACGCGCCATAACCCACGCTCGTGGGAACAGCGATCACCGGCGCACCCACGAGGCCGCCCACGACCGTCGGCAGTGCGCCCTCCATGCCCGCGCACACAATCAGCACGCGCGCAGCCGTGAGCGTGTGCTGCTGCGCCAGCAGGCGATGAATGCCGGCCACTCCCACATCGGCCACAAGCTCTACGGTGTTCCCCATCAGCCGCGCCGTTAGCGCGGCCTCCTCGGCCACGGGCAAGTCGCTCGTTCCGGCGCACACCACGCCCACGGTTCCTTTGCCGGCGGGCGCCTCCGTCTGCATAAGCGTAACGGCCCTTGCCGTCTCGTGAAACTCCGCGCGCGGCTCCGCGCTATGCACCGCCTCATACACCTCGCGCGACGCGCGCGTGGCCAGCACGTTTCCGCCGGCCTTCGCCATCCGCGCAAAAATCGTCGCCACCTGCGCCGGCGTCTTGCTCTCCGCAAAGATCACCTCTGGCATTCCGGTGCGCAGCGCCCGGTGATGATCCACCTTGGCAAACCCCAGATCCTCGAAGGGCAAATTGCGAAGTCGCTCCAGCGCCTCGGCCACGCTTGCGGATCCCGCGCGCACTTCGTTCAAAAGCGCTTCAATCTGCGAGCCATCCATCAGTGTCTCTCCTCCGCCTGCGCACGTTCCGTCTCCGCATACGCCCGCATCGCCTCCTGCATCACCCGCTTCAATGGAACCCCGTACTGGCGCGCAAGATTGCGGCACACCTCATACTCCGGCGACGCATTCGCCACCTCGCCTGAGGGCCAGCGCGCAACCTTCATCCGTACCTTGCCCCACTCCGTCTCCACCTCCACAAATTCGCGCGCCAGCGCCAGCTTGTTTTCCAGCCGCCAGCGCAAGCCGATCGTTGTCGTCTCGCGCAGCAGCAGATCGCGCAGCAGGGGCATCGCTTCCGGGCTCGAGAGCACCGTCATCTGCACGCCCGTGCGCCCCTTCTTCATCTGCACCGGTACTCGATAAACGTCCCACGCGCCCGCCTCCAACAGCAGTTCGCTCACGTAAGCCAGCAACTGTGGAGTCGCGTCGTCAATCACGGTCTCGATCACCGCAATCGGTTCTGCGCCCCCCGCTTCCTCCTGCGCTTCCCCCACCAGCAGCCGCAGCAGATTCGGCTCGCCCGGCGTATCGCGCCCGCCCGCTCCGTAACCACGCGCTTCCACGCGCATCGCAGGCAGCGTCCCGTACGTCACGTCTAGCATGCGCAGTACGGCCGCGCCGGTGGGTGTCACCCGCTCCATCGGCGTGCCTGCGGCGTACACGGGCGCATCGCCGAGCAGCGCCAGCGTAGCCGGCGCCGGCACGGGCAGCGTCCCGTGCGCGCACTTCACCGTCCCGCTTCCCACATTCAGGGGCGAAGCCATCCAACGGTCTACTCTCAACGCCTCGCATCCTGCCGCCGCGCACACAATGTCCACGATCGTGTCCACTGCACCCACTTCATGGAAGTGCACCTTCTCAATCGGGATTGAATGAATCGCCGCCTCCGCCTCGCCAAGCAATTGAAAGGCACGCGCCGCGCGACGCTTCACCGTATCTTTGAGCGGCGCAGCCTGAATGATCGAGAGAATCGTCGACAGCGACCGGTGCGGCGTGTGCTCGTGGCTGTGCTGCTCGTGGCCCTCGTGCGCATGGCCCTCATAATCGTGATGGTCGTGTTCGTGGGGTTCGTGCGAGTGCCCGTGGTCCTGCTTGCGTTCTGTTCCCTTGGTCCCTTGGTCCCTTGGTCCCTCGGCCGTTACCACGTCCACTTTGATAGCCGCCAGCCCGCCCCGGCTCACCTTGCGCATCTCCAGGCGCGCGCCTACATGCAGGGCCCCCGCCGTCTCGGCGAGCACACTGAACGGAACGCCCGCATCCACCAGCGCGCCCAGCAGCATATCCCCGCTGATCCCGGAAAAGCACTCCAGATAGCCAATTCGCATCGCCTTGTGATTCTAAATTGTCCGAGGTAAGGGAAGGGAAGTAAGAGTGCCTATGCTCCGCGCCGCGCCAGAACCTCGGCCGGCAGAACCGCATTCATCGATCCTGATCGAAATCCTGAGCAATCGAGCGTGACGTACTTGAATCCTGCCTGCTTCAGCGCCGCCGTGATTGCGTCCATCATCTCCATCGTTAGCGCCCGCGGCAACTCGTCGCGCGCAATCTCCACACGCGCCAGCTCGCCATGGTGGCGCACGCGCAGCTCGCGAAAGCCCAGTTGCCGCAGGCTCTCCTCGCCGCGCTCCACCTGCTCCAGGACCTCGCGCGTCACTGTGCGGCCATACTCCACGCGCGAGCTCAGGCACGGCGCCGCCGGTCGGTCCCACACCGGGTAGCCGGCTGCCTTGGCCAGCGCGCGCACTTCCACTTTCGTCAGCCCTGCCTCGGCCAGCGGTGCCAGCACCGCATGCTGCTCTGCCGCTCGCTGGCCGGGACGAAAGTCTCTTGTGTCGTCGGCGTTCATCCCGTAGGCGATATTCGCAAAGCCCAGCTTAGCGCCCAGCTTCTCCATCACTTGAAACAGCTCATCCTTGCAGTGGAAGCACCGGTTCGCGTCATTGCGCGCGTACTCCTCGCGGCCCAGCTCCTCGGTCGTAACCACATGCACCGGCATTTCAATCGAGCGGGCAAAGGCCGCGGCCTGCTCCATGTCGCGCCTGGCCAGTGACGGCGAGTCGGCCAGCACCGCCAGCATGTGCTCGCCAAGCACGCGATAGGCCGTGGCCGCCAAAAACGCCGAGTCCACGCCTCCTGAGTACGCCACCATCAGGCTCCCGAGCTGCTCCAGCCGCTTCTCCAGCGCGCACAGCTTTTCCGTGGCATTCGGCGCAACCAGAGCGCTGTTTCGTGCCGCCGCAGCCTCTGGAATCTTTGTCTGTGTGCTCGCCGCCATGCATCCGATTATACCGGTGATCGTTTTTGCCGCTCGCCGCTACATCGTCCTTTGGGTCCGGCCAGGCCGGATCGGCGTTTGACGCCCCCGGCTGCGGGCAATAGCTTGGAAGAGAGTAGTCAGGCCCAAATTCGGTTCCCTGGTTGAAGGAGGTTGGATGCGACACCGGTTATTCCCGGTTTCTCTCGCTGGCTTTTGGCTTCTTGTATTCCTGCTGGCTTCGTCCTTAGCGCCGGCGCAGGATCTGCAGAGTTTTGAAAAGCGGATCACCGTCAAAGTGCTTCCCAATGGGCTCACGCTGGTCATTTGTGAGCGTCATGACGCGCCGGTCTTTAGCTATACAACTTTCATCGACGCGGGTGATGTGAACGACCCCTCCGGCGAAAGCGGCTTGGCTCACATGTTCGAGCATCTGGCCTTCAAGGGCACAAGCCAGATCGGCACCACCAATTATGCGGCGGAAAAAATCGCCCTCCAGAAAGTGGAAGAGGCCAATGACGCCTACGAGGCCGAGTACCTGAAGCCCGTCGGGCGCAACGAGCAAAAACTCGCCGAGCTTAAGAAAGTCTTCCTCGCCGCGCAGGCGGAAGCTGAAAAATACGTCATCCCCAACCAGTTCACCGAGGTTGCGGAAGCGAATGGCGCGCACGACCTGAACGCGGGGACCGGCCTGGACGATACGCAGTATTTCTGGTCGATGCCGGAGAATCGCTTGGAGCTTTGGGCCTGGATGGAGAGCAGTCGCCTTGCCGATGTTGTCCCGCGCGAGTTCTTTGAGGAGCGCGATGTGGTGATGGAAGAGCGCCGCATGCGTGTGGACTCCAACCCCATCGGGAGGCTCGAGGAACAGTTCGTTGCCACGGCCTACGTAGCGCACAATTACGGCCGCAGCGATATCGGCTGGCCAAGCGAAGTCGGCCAGATCAATGCCACTGAGGCCATGGCCTTCCACAAGAAGTACTACGTTGGCGGAAATATCGTTGTGGCCATCGTCGGTGATGTCGACTCCAAAACCGAGTTGCCGATGCTCAAGAAGTACTTTAGCCGCGTTCCCGGCGGTCCCAAGCCCGAGGACATGACCACCGTCGAACCGGTGCAGTTCGCCGAGAAGTCGGTGGTCATCCACGACCCTACGCAGCCGATCTATATGGAGGGCTATCACCGGCCCAGCTATCGCGACCCCGATGACGCGGTCTATGACGCAATCAGCGACATCCTGTCCAACGGCCGCGTCTCGCGGCTCTATCGCAGCCTGGTCGAGCAGCAGCAGATTGCTGCCGAAGCTGAAGGCGTCAGCCCGTTCCCCGGAGAAAAGTACCCCAGCCTGTTTGCCTTCTTCGTTGTCCCGCTCCCCGGCCACACTCCAGCAGAGATGCGCGACGCCATCCACAAGGAAATCGAGAAGCTCAAAACCACCGATGTCACCGGCGCGGAGCTTCAGATGTACAAGACCAGGGCTCGCGCCGACCTCCTGCGCGGCCTCGACGACAACCAGGGCCTCGCCAACTCCCTCGCCGAGTACCAGACGCGCTACGGCGACTGGCGCCAGTTATTCCTGCAGCTCGACCGCATCGACAAAGTCACCAAGGCCGATATTCGCCGCGTCGCAAACCAGGTGTTTGTAGCCTCGAACCGAACCAGCGCGGAGATCGACACCGAGCCCCCGCCGGCAGGATCTGCGAAACAGGATGGAGGCGCGCAATGAAAAGCCCCGCGTTGAATGCGTCTTATCGTTTTCTGTTGGCTGCCGCGATGCTTGCCGCTCTGGCGTTGCCGTCTGCGTCGTCTGCGCAGCAAAGCAAGCCCTGGGAGAAGATTCCCATTCCGCCGCTCCACGCCTTTCATCCGCAGCAGCCCAAGCGCATCGAGCTGAAGAACGGCATTGTGGTCTTTCTGCAGGAAGATCACGAATTGCCGTTTATCTACGGCTCGGTGCTCATTCCCGGCGGATCGCGCGATGAAGACCCTGCCAAAGCCGGATTGGTCGGCCTCTATTCGCAGGCGTGGCGCACGAGCGGCACTGCGAGCGTGGACGGCGACGCCATGGATGATCTGCTCGAATCGAAAGCCGCGCACATTGAGACCGGTGGCGACGACGATTCCACCGCGCTCTCCTGGGATTCGCTCAAGGGTGACGCCGATCAGGTCTTTTCCCTCGCCATGGACCTGCTCTTCCATCCCAAATTCAGCGCTGAAAAACTCCAGCTCGCGCAGCAGCAGGAGGCCACCGCCATCGTCCGCCGCAACGACGACGAGGACGGCATTGCCGGTCGTGAGTCGGCCAAGCTGGTCTACGGCGTCAACAGCCCTTACACGCGCCAGCCTGAGCTCGCCACCATCTCCGCGGTTACGCTCGATGACCTGCAGGCTTGGCATGACCGCACGCTCAAAGGAAAGCTAATCGTCGGCATCTATGGCGACTTTGATCCCACGGCAATGGAGGCCAAGGTGCGCGCGGCCTTCGAAGGTCTTCCGCCCGTCACCCCGGAGCCGCCCCGCCACGATGTGTTCCCCGGCCCCAAGCCCGGCATCTATTTCATCGACAAAGAAGATGTGAACCAATCCAACGTCCAGATCGTGGGCATTGGCATCGACCGCCGGAATCCCGATGTGGCGGCAATAGCCGTCATGAATGAGATTCTCGGCGGAGGTTTCGGCAGCCGCCTCTTCATGAAAATTCGCACCCAGCAGGCCCTGGCTTACGAGGTCGGTGGGGGCTTCGGTCTCACCTACGACCACCCCGGCACATTTCAGGTTGAAGTCCTCACCAGAAGCGAAAAAACCGTGGACGCCACCAAACTTGCGCTCGCTGAAATCGCCGCCCTCAACACCCGGCCCTTCACACCCGACGAGCTCAACCGCGCCAAAGACGACATTCTCAACTCATTCCTCTTCCGCTACGACACCAAAGACAAGGTCCTCGACGAAAGCGAGAAGCTCGAATTCTACGGCTATCCGCCCGACTATCTTGAGACCTACCACGCGGCCCTCGAGAAGGTGACGCTCGCCGATCTCACTGCCGCTGCCAAAAAGTACATTCACCCCGAAAAGCTCGCCGTATTAGTGGTCGGCAACGGGCCGGAAATCAAGCCGGGCCTCGATGCGCTCGGCATGGGCGCTCCGCAGCCCATCGACATCACCATCCCGCAACCGTCCGGCTCGCCAGCCGCCGGCGGCGACGCGGAAAAATGACGCATCGCCGGCATTCGTTTCGCCGACCATTTCAGATCGAGGCCACGCACCACGCCAGGAGAAAGTGACATGACGACAAACTCAAATCCGCCGGCAAATGCGCCCGCCGCTGCAACCGCCGCCGCCCAGCCGTCGCCGCGCCCCGCGCGCCAGCACGCCGCGGCAGCGCGCCTCATCGCCGCCGGAGTCACCATCGACCGTCCTGACACCTGTGTCATCGATCCCGAAGTCGAAGTCGCTGCAGGCACAATCATTGAGCCGTTCGCGCAGTTGCTGGGTCACACCCGCGTCGGCGCCGCCTGCCGCATCCGCTCCTTTTCCGTCGTTGAAAATTGCACGCTGGGCAACGGAGTGCACGTCCTCCAAAGCTGTGTCCTTGAGGATTCCACCATCGCCGACGGCGCGCGCGTCGGCCCCTTCACGCACCTGCGCCCCGGCTGCGAAGTCGGCGAAAACGCCCATGTCGGCAACTTCGTCGAAATGAAAAAGTCGCGCCTCGGCAAGGGCGCCAAAGCCAACCACCTCACGTACCTCGGCGACACTGAGATCGGCGAAGCCGCCAACATCGGCGCCGGAACCATCACCTGCAACTACGACGGCGTCAACAAGCACGTCACGCACATCGGCAAAGACGCATTCATTGGTAGCGACAGTACGCTCGTCGCGCCCGTCACCATCGGTGACGGAGCCTACATCGGCGCGGGTTCCTGCATCACAAAAGACGTTCCCGCCGACGCCCTGGCCGTCAGCCGCGGCCGCCAGTTCACCAAGGACGGATGGGCCAAATCCCACCGTGCGCAACGCCAGGCCAGGCAACCATGAGGGGTCCAAAAGTCGGGCCGGATTGAACGTCTTCCTGCATTCGGATTCCCAATTTCAGGCCCGCCGTCTCGGCCATCGGTAGCGCGGAAATCACGCAGCACAGGCCCGCACCAGCTATTCCCCGTCAATGTCAGTGACGCCACAGGTTCGTCACAACACGCTGCCACGTTCGGGTGATTGAGGCGGGGTAGGCCGGATGGTACTCTCACCAAAAGAGTTCCCTCCGTCCGCTTCCTCAGTGCTGCGGCGGTCGAGGAGCTTAGGCGATATCTCGTTAATTTTGTGGACCTTTCAGCCGGCGGCAGCGTCCAACGATTATGGCGCCCGCGGCGCGTTCAACCAGGGCCTTGGACAGTTTTACAAAGTTGGTAGTACCGCACGGAACTCAAGGCGAGCGCATCGCGTAATTGGCACGGAAGGTGGCAAAGCCCGCCGCAAGAAAATGACGTTGCAGCGGCGCATGATTGGCACGAACGGCAACCAGCGCGCCGCAGGAGCAATCGAGGATCACCTGGCTTCGCGGTCCGCGATGGCACAACGAGACGGAGGCTTCCGTTTGGCGTTAAATTTGGCTGACGTGAAGACGATGAGCACTGCGAGGAACACGCGAAACGAAGGCGACGCGCGCGCGCGTAAGCCTGCGCGCGTTCTCGTCGTTGACGACGAAGCTCCCGTCCGCACCATGATCGCCGCCGCTCTCGAGCGCCAGGGATACACAGTCGAGCAGGCCTGCGACGGCCGCCACGCCCTCGATGTCCTGGAGATGAACACCTTCAACCTCGTGCTCACTGACATCGTCATGAACGATGTCAACGGCATCGCGCTCCTCGAGCGCATCCACGCCCTTCAGCCCAATCTGCCCGTCGTCATGGTCACCGCCGTTCACGACATCAGCGTGGCCATCGACTCCATGCGCCGCGGAGCCTACGACTATCTCCTCAAGCCCTTTGAGCGCGAGCAGTTGTTGAGCACGGTCGAGCGCGCTCTCAACCATCGCCAGGCGCTCGAAGAAACCCAGAACTACCACCAGAGCCTCGAAGAAATGGTTCGCGCCCGCACTGAGATGCTGCGCCACGCCATGGAAGATCTCGAGCACTCCTACGACGTCACGCTCGAAGCCCTGGGCGATGCCCTCGACCTCAAGGACTCTGAAACCGAGGGCCACTCCAAGCGCGTCACCGCCTACGCCATCGCGCTTGCCCGCGCCATGGGTATTCCGCCCGAGGAAATCAAGGTCATCGCGCGCGGCGCCTTCCTGCACGACATCGGCAAGATGGCCATTCCCGACGAAATTCTCCGCAAGCCCGGCAGGTTGTCTGAGGAGGAGCAGACGCTTATGCGCGAGCACTGCGCCCGCGGCTACAACATGCTGCGCAAGATTCCTTTTCTCGCCGGCGCCGCTGAAATCGTCTTCTGCCACCAGGAGCACTACGACGGCAACGGCTACCCCAATCGACTCGCCGGGCGCGAGATCCCCATCGGCGCGCGCATCTTTGCCGTGGCCGATACCCTCGACGCCATCACCAGCGACCGCCCTTACCGCAAGGCTCGCGGCTTCGATGCCGCCCGCGAAGAAATCCTCCGCTGCTCCGGCTCGCAGTTCGATCCCGCCGTGGTCGAGGTCTTCCTCAAGATTCCCAATGAGCTCTGGCAGGAGCTCCGCTCCGAGATCAGCGGCCAGCACATGCGCTTCTCTACCTTCGACCTCGTGAGCACCCAGGCCGCCTCGTAGTACTCTCCTCTTCAATCAGGCTTGAAGCGGTCCCGACCCAGCCACAAGCGCGCGGGTGCCCCATCCTTGCCGGGTTCTTGTTTTTCCGGCTAGGGTGGGATACCACGAACCTCCGTCGAGCGTGAAGAACTGACCACTGGTCACCTGCCCTTTCTCAAGAAAACGGCGCCTTGCACGTCGTTGAGTTCCTCGCGTGAATTCCTATAGCGGTTCTCCAATTGGTGTAGAGCGGAGCCTGGAATCTTAAGTGGCATTTTCCCCAAGAAAATGCCACCTTGCACGCCCCTCAAAACTCCACAGTAATTGGAGAACCGCCGTAATCGGGTCTAGAATGGTGCCATGATGTTCCGGGCCGCAATCGCTCTCGTCGCGCTTGCCGTGCCCGCCTTTGCGCAACATGGCGGCACGCACGCCGGATCCTTCGGCAATCGAGGGTTCGCGGGGCACGCCGGCTTTTCCTCGCATCCTTCTTCGTATCCGGCCTTCTCGCAACCGCCCAGCTTTGCCCGCCCTGCGCAGCCGGCCCGCTACGGCTCCCGGTACGGCCCCTTGCCTGGCCCGCGATTTCGAGCCATCGGCCCACCCAGTCTGAGAGTTCCCTACAACGGAAATCGATTCGTGGCAGGCCGTCCATCGCCAGGTCGTCCTTCGTATGCCCCAAGGGCTGCCGGCCTCGCTCGCGGCCGGAATCCGGATCGGGACCGATTCGACGCGCGCCGTCGGCAGTTCCAAACCTGGGTTGTCAATACCTATCCAAATTGGCCCGGATACGGATACCCCTATCTGGCCGATCCCAATTTCTACAATCTCGGCCTCTACGATTGGGGGGACTCCGATAACTCGGCCTCCGATAGCTCTCAGCCCGGTAGCTACGAATCTGACCAGAATGGCCCGGCTCCGCTTTACCCCCCGTATCCAGACGAAGCGCCAAATCAGCAACCCGCTGCCGCGGCGTCAGCGGCACCTTCCGCGCCCGAGCCCGAGCAGCCTCTTACCGTGATTTTCAAGAGCGGCCGCGCTCCCATCCAGGTGCAGAACTACTTGATGACCGCAAAGGTCCTCACCGATCTTGACTCTCAGCACTACGAACAGATTCCGCTGGATCAGATCGACCTGGCCGCGACCCAGCGCTTCAACAGTTTCGTCGGCGTGGACTTTCAGGTTCCAGGCGCGTCGCGCAATTGAGACCCTACCTATACGCTGTCATCTTGAGCGGAGTCCGCCGCAGCCGAGGTCCCCACAGACAGGTCTTCGTCTGTGGGGTGGAAGCAAAAGCCACCCTGCAAGACGCCGGAAAGGGCACGTGAATTGTGGAACCGCTCTAGGGCCTGTTAACACTACCTGGGGTGGACGGCGTTGCAAGCGAAAAACCGCTCAGACGAGGCGGAGGACAACGGCTGTGGCAGGTCCACTGCCTAGGACGACAACGAAGTATGAGCGGTTTTTCGCCGCAACCCGAAGGGACGGGGCCGATTTTCCCCATCTCTTTGTCGCTTGTCGCTCCAGTGGGCTGGCTACAGTTCGCTCCGCGCTCCGCGACCTGGGGAAAATCGGCTCCCGTCGCCGCCATCCCAGGTAGTGTTAACAGGCCCTAGTCCCTGTGTCCCTGTCTTTGTCGCTCTAGGCGGTCTTCGTTAAGTTCGAGCCGGAGGCCACTCTCCCGTGAACTTCTTCATAGAGGCACTCGTACAGAGAACCATGATCTCCAAACAGCCTCATGACCCGCTTCTGTGGAGTACTGTCGTCATCGTCCTTCTGGTCGCACTCACGGCCGTTGCCGGAATCTGGTGGCCGGAAACTTATGCGCGTGAAACAGTCTATACGCGCGCCGGTGGCGTCGCCAGCGACATTGTCGATCTGTTTCTCGTCGTGCCCATCCTGCTTATCAGCGGAATCAAAGCATGGCGGGGATCGGTTCCTGCGCGTTTGGTCTGGCTGGGCGCGCAGGGCTACCTTTTCTACAATTTTGTGATCTACGCCTTCGGGGTGCACTTCAATGCTCTGGTCTTTGTCTATTGCGCTACGCTGGGTCTGTGTTTCTACGCTGCGGTGTTCAGCGTTCCCTTCATCTCTCTCCAACAGGTTGCCCAGGCCTATGCTCCTCGCGCGCCGCGAAAGACCGTCGCCATCGCGTTTCTCGTGCTTTCCTTACCGACAGCCGTGTTCGATTTGCGCGAGGACGTAGACGCACTTCTGTCAGGGACCATCCCTCAAAGCGTGATCGCCACTAACGAGCCCGTAAACTTCGTTCATGTTCTGGACCTCGCATTCCTCCTGCCCGCCCTATGCATCACCGCGATTCTTCTGTTCCGCAGGAAGCCGGCCGGCTATGCGCTTGCGCCGGCGCTTTTGGCTTTGTTGGCGATCATGAGCGCGGAACTTGCGAGCATCATGACGGTGATGGGCCGCGCGGGCTTCGGCATGAGTGTCCCGATGATCGTCTCCTTCGGGGCGTTAGCCGTTGGTTTCACAATCCTGCTGGGCGTCTACTTCTCACGGGCACAAAAGGCAGCCTAAGCCGTCCTGCCCTTTTGTTCCCTGCCGGGGTCCCCGGCGGACGATTTCTGTCCGCAGGGGTGGCTTGTTCCCTTGGTCCCTCGGACCCTGTCTTCCCGGTCCCTCGGTCCCTTCCTTTCCCGCTCCCCTGTAGAATCGCTCCTCAGGAGGTTCCCCATGCCCGTCCTATCCCCTCAGGTCGCTCAATCCCGCTTGGCCCATTTGCCCGGCTGGCAAATCGAATCCGGCGAGCTCGTCCGCACCTTTGAGTTCGCGGACTTCGTCGCCGCCCTCCGCTTCGTCAATCGTGTCGGCGAACTCGCCGAACAGGCCGGCCACCATCCCGACATCGACATCCGCTACAACCGTGTCCGGCTCTCGCTCGTCACCCACTCGGCAGACGGCCTCACGGAGAAAGACTTTGACCTGGCCGCCAAGACGCAGAATCTGACCCGGTAACGAGCGAACCATCGCGAGGCACTGTCCGAAATGTGCGTTGACGGGCTGAAATGGCTAGGCGGCCTTGTTATCGTCCCCGCCGCGGTGTGTTGGTCGCCATCCAAAACAGGAAGCCACCCGAACAGACAAGTCTCGTTTCCCCTGTTTTAGGCATGTTGGGATTGACTCTCGGACCGATTAGCATCCGAACGGATATTCCCAACATAATTCGCTGGATCCCCAACGCTATTTAGCCGTGGACCAAATCTTCGCGGTTCGTTCACGGCCTCCTTCATAGTGCCCGTCAGAACCCCAATTCTTCCTCATCATCTCAACATGAAACTGATTTCAGAGAGGTTCCCAAATGAAGCCGCAGCCTGATAGCCTCTGGGCAGGTTTGAGAAGCACCATGAATCTATCGTTCATACCCGGCAATCTTCACCTCTCAAAGAACGCAGACGGTCTTTTCGTTGTGACGATGTGCGGTGAAGAAATCCTATCTACAAAATCTCAAAAGTCCGCGCTGGCTAGATTCAACGCTCTTCGAGCGGAACTCGAAAAGAAGTTCCCGATGCATGAGCCAACCGCCGAAGAGAGGGCCGAATTCCTCAGAACGGAAATCAACAATTCTCCTTATTTTGGAGCACAATAGCTTTCTATGAGTAGCGAGAAAGGGCACTTCACAATACGCGCCTCCGCGAGCCGCCTAGAGAAGGGCCTGCTCGCCATACCACAGAAGTTTAAGAGCTTGTTTCCCGACATGAGGGGCCCGATCGGCGTCTTCTTCGATGATGATGAAGACCTCCATGAGATCACTTTTCAGCCTTACGACCCAATTGTCAAAGAGAGTCGGGTATTGGGCCTCGCGCGTTGGTTTTCGACGAGGGGCGTGCGGGAAGGTGATCTGATCTCGGTAACCATAGAGGATCAGGGGCGAAGGCTGTACCGGATAGCCTTGGATCGCTATGTCCTAGAACGACGAGAGCTGAAGGCAAGACAAGGGCTAGAAGCCGCCGAGACTGAATCGGAGGCCGACTGGCAGCTAACGCTGCTGTCGCAGCTCACCCGAAGACGTCCCCGCGCCGTGGCCAAGGAAGAGCTGTTGAGGATAGCGAGCGAGTCAGCTCCTGCGTCGCGTCCAACCGTCCTTCCTCGCGCGGCCGAGCGGCACGAGGTCGTTCCGTCAGCAATTCGTGTCCTTCTTCGCGAGTTGCATGGCGGCAGGTGCCAGCTTTGTTCGTTTACCTTCGAAAAGCGCAGCGGGGGGCCGTATTTTGAGGTGCACCACCTCGATCCTAACGTCGGACATCACCCAAGGAATCTCCTTGTCGTATGCCCAAACTGTCACGCACAATTCGAGTATGCAGCAGTAACCGATTTTCGTTGGGCGTGCGGGTGGCTGGTTGGCGTCACAATCAACGGCAAGCGTTTGACCGTTCGGCAACCCCTCGCTGTAGACTCTCGGCTAGGAACGACGATAGGGATGGTGATCGTCTTTGCTGCGATCCGGGTGGCCGGGCGACTAGTTGAATGAGGAAAGCAAGCAGAGCGAATCGGAGTCAAGATCCAGTTGTCACCGGAGGCAGACCCGTCGGAGGGTGCGATGAGATTAGCCGAAGCCAAAAGGGAAGCGCGCGAGCAAACCGTAAACAAGAGGCGGAGTAGGATTCGGACTTCGACCTGGAGCAACGAGAATAAGGCTCGTGTGATAAGGGCTGAGCACGCTTTGCGCCTCTACTTGAAGGACGGACAGCGTCCCGCCGTAGCTGTTCGTGATATCCTCTCTGACCTTCGCCACTACTGCGATGCTTGCGGCATAAGGTATTTGGAGCAGGACGAGATCGCCAGTCGAAATTACGTAGGCCAGGCGCTGGAGTTGATCTAAGAAGAGGCGGCAAACAAAAGCGTAGCGGCCATTCGCCATTTTGGTTTGTGATTGCTCACCATATCCGTGATCTTTGCAAGCAAAAGGCCGCCCGGCCTTAGGACTCGCTTAGCCTGCTTCAAAAAAGGCGGATACAGGTAACTCAAGTTCCAATCCTGTTCCTTGCCGCACTCCACCATCGCCCCGAAGTCCACATCGAAGCGTTTTTTACTCTTATCTCGGCCCTGTGGCCCAACGTGAGGAGGATCGTACACAAGGACGCCAAACCTTGAAGACAGCACATTTTTCATCTTGCGATTATCGCCAACGATCATCGGCTTGTATGGGGGATCAATGTCCATTGAAACGACCTTGCGCGTGGAGCCTTTCCAGAATCGTCCGGCGTTATAGGTCGCGTCCAAAATCGGCTCAACCGGAATAGTGGCGTAAAAATTGAACATGGCTTCAAGCAGATCACCGTCACTGCCCTCCCAAACGCTGCTGAGTGGCTCATACGTTGAGGTGCAGGTGCCGTTCGATTTGGGGCGAGGAGACAAAGCCAGAGGAATAGACAAAGCCATTTCCTTTTGTTACATGTTCGGGATCAGCGGCGCAACCCCACGGACCATTGCAAAACAGGTTCCGATCTGAGGATTTCACCCTCGCATCTGTGGTTAAGCCGGAAAACTGCTGTTCTCTCTGGTGCTTCTCGGTTAGTAATTAAGCCCCAGAGTCGGCAAATTACTGCCAATACGGACCAATCTGGCGATTGATTCGGCAGAACTTAGGTTAGGGGCGGCCATCTCACAACCCGTCAACGCACTTTTAAGACACGACCCATCGCGAGGCTCCCAAAATCTGCTCCGGAATTCTGGATTCTCAAGCATTTTTCCCAAATAATGGTACTCAATTGCACCCGCTGAAGTGCCCTTAGAACGCAGGCGCCTGAGATTTCAGACCAGGGTAGGGAAGGCCAACCCCTTCCGCATTTGCTGTCTCTCGGAGAGAGCTGGATCACGCGAAATCAGAAGCATATTATTCTAAATAACTTACGTTCGTTCAGAATGCGCGGCGCGTGGCTGGAGTCCAGCTCCTGACTGCGCAAAAATCTCCGCTGTCGGAGCCGCCATTCGGCCCGCCCTCGGTGAATTCTCCATCGAAAGGTTGAAATTCTTGTCGATAGAAAGATTTTGAATTTTGTATTTGCAATTCTCTCGATCTATGCTATCGTGTATTTATTCCGGTTGTGGATGTGATTGACACTCCTCCGAACCGGAAGTAGTTTGCGTCACTGGCCTCCCGGCACGAACAGCTAGACCGTTCGTGCCGTCTTTTTTTGCGCGCAGATGCCCCTCGCTTCCTCGCTCCCTTGTTCCCTTGTCAGCCCGCGCTCAGCCCGCTTTAGCGGGCGAAAAGACGATAGCCCCTGGCGCGAGCCTGGGGTTCGCAGCGGGATTCTCCCCTCCAGCCCGCTTCTGCGGGCGAAAGAGCCCCGGCGGCAGAACCCCAACCTGCCTGTCAAGCGCCCTTCAAGGCGAATCCGCGTGCATCTTCCTCAATCCAAACAAAATATTTCCTTCCGCAGGTTTGCCGAATAATTCCATCATTTGGCGCATCCTCAAACCATGAGCATCGACACAAGACACATCTCGGCACAGGTCCGGCCCGCCCGCTCACCGAGGCTTAACTCGTCTTTCGTCTGCTCTGGGATCTCCGCCTGGCCAGCCGGCCCGTCGCGTTCGAGAGAGCAGAAAATAAATAATGATTTTTTTCATACCCTTAAGGAGGGTTTTTCGCTGCTAACATGTCTGGAATCAACAAATCGATCTCAAAACCGTGGACAAATTTAGTCGATTTTGTGCACCAGAACGGCCCTTTTCGAACCCAAAGGGCACTTTTTCGACCTCAAAACGCCCACTTCACCAAGCCTTTGCGCGCCCTCGCTCCACGAGCGCCGGTGACGTCGCTCACTCGCCCCGTGCCATCCAGTCTGCGTATCATGATTCTCAGAGGCATCCGATGAAGCATCTCTTCAAGAACCGCTGGCTCTGGACCCTTGCCGTCTTCACGCTCACCGCCGCCAGTTACGCGCAGTGGTCGAACCCGGCCGACGATGTTCCCGCTTACCATCCATCGGCGCCGCTCAACATCCATTCCATTCCGCCCATCCTCCACGGCGCGCAGCTCACGGGACCGAACTTCCGCTACCACTGGCAGGTGCGCGCCTATCAATTGGCGATCCAGATCCCGGCTGTCATTTATCAGCTCCCGTGCAACTGCCGCTGCGATCGCGCGCTCGGCCACACCAGCCTGCACAGTTGCTATGAAACTACCCACAGCACGGAGTGCTCCACCTGCGCCCAGGAAGGCTTCTACGCCTACTACAAGACCAAGCAGGGATGGACCCCCGCGCAGATTCGCGCCGGCATCGCCCGCCACGAATACGAGTCCATCGATCTCGACAAGCAATAGGCTCGTCGCGTCGTCAAACTTCAAATCGGCGTAAAATAAGAAGTGCAGCACGAGCCGGTTGCTTCCGGTTCGCTTCCGCTTCACGGGGGCGTCACGGTTTCGACGGGATCGATTGCGGCATGGGAGGCATGTCGGGGTGTGGGCACCCGTAATCGCCTGCAAAACTAAAGTTGCCAACCAAGAACTGGCACTTGCTGCTTAATTAACTAAGCAGCCGTCCTCCGCGGCTTCGCCTGTGGGCCGCGAGCGGGCGTCGCACAGCAGGCTGGTGGTTGCGGCTCGGTCCGTGTTGCACCCATAAGATCATCGGACTAGCTCCCGGCGCATCTTGTCCGTTCTTAAGCGCCGTGAGCGAATTCAATCGAATCGGACACAGCATGGACTCTCCCGGCTGACAGCGATTTCGGACGCGGGTTCGACTCCCGCCGCCTCCACCAGATTTGACTGGTACATGGGCTGTTCTTGATTTGCATATTGAAAGGGCAGTTCGCTTGGCCAGTGGTTGCTCGACTCTGACGACTCATTCATAGTTGCAATGCGATCGTGTAGGCAAAGC
The DNA here is from genome assembly GCA_963832805.1 of uncultured Acidobacteriaceae bacterium. GTDB lineage: Bacteria > Acidobacteriota > Terriglobia > Terriglobales > Acidobacteriaceae > Telmatobacter. The sequence continues at coordinate 156,444 of CAWHVN010000016.1, forward strand.
GAAGCAAAGATTCGAGAACGCATGCAATGGACAGAAGAACCTTACTTCGCGTAGCGAGCACGGTTGTTCTTGGTCGGGCGATTGGTTTAAGCGAAGCACAAACTCCTCGCGCGTCTGCCGCATCTGTCCGGTCCAACGGCGACGATAGTGTTCCACCCTATCCGTTTCCGGTGGATATTTTGTACCACGGCAGCCGCACCCGCCCTGAAATCGCATTGACTTTCGACGCCTGTCCGCGCAAAGAGCGGCCCGAATTCTCAACTGAGATTGTGAATTATCTTCAGCGTGATCATATTCCGGCCACGTTCTTTCTTTCCGGTTTATGGGCTCAGCACTGTCAGGAGGGCCTTAAGCAACTTGCAGAGGCGCCATTTTTTCAGATCGGCCTGCACGGATACCATCACTGGAAGTCCAGTGAATTGACAGAGCAGGTGATCGCTTCTGAAATCGAACTCACCCGTTCGACTCTCCAGCAATTGGGATGCAAACCGCAGCCATTCTTTCGGCCTCCTTACGGCGACTGTCCACCTAAGCTCGTGAAGGTTGCGAAGAGCCTCGATGTTCTCACAGTGATGTGGGATGTCGTGTCTGGAGACCCCAACCCGCGCAACACGACCGACATCCTGGAGCAAAGGGTGCTCACATTAACGCGCAATGGCAGCATCATCATCCTGCATGTCAATGGCGGCGGCATCTGGACGGCACAAGCGCTCCCAGGTATCGTTGCCGCCTTGCGTGAACGCGGATTTGAATTCGTTTCAGTCGGAGATTTGCTGAAGCACGTCGGCTACCAGACAAACCAAGGAGTCTGACAGAGCTTCCCTCCGTGTCGTCCAATTCGGATTTCGAAGTGGACTGACCCGTAAAATGAGTTCTCTCATTACGCAAATGCTCTAGCCTTGGCGGACGGAGTCGATTTTCCTGCCGCCCGAACAAAGAAAGCTTGTTGCCGCGGATACCGGAAAAGAAAAAGTGCACCGGAGCATCCAGTTTCGGCGTGGGCAGGCATTGAAAACGCTCAAGTTCGTACCTCTTAGTGCACAAATTTCATTTGATCCTACTTTTGGCGGATACATGGGCTAATTGTGATGGCGTAGAGTTCGACACGGCTTGGGACCGTCGCTTCTGATCATTGGGAAATGACGGTATGAGTGACACGCAGAACAGGTGCTCGGCATCGGGGAGTTGCGGATTTCGGAATGAAAGCGGTTTCATTCGCCTGCCGGCGGCACCAGACGGCGAGAATTTCGATCTCCGCGACTCTCTTTCGTACTCACTTCAGGAGGTGGTTATGCAAACGATCAGCGCAAAGAGCCTGCGAGCTCTGTTGCTCCTTGTTATGGTTGCCCTCGTTGGCTCTGGCGTGGGTGCCTTTTCGCAAGGCACAAGCGGCAGTTTGACCGGGCAGGTCACCGATCCTACGGGCGCGGCCATCGTGGGCGCGACCGTCACGCTCACAAACGTCGGCACCGATCTTGTTCAGACGGGAACATCGGACAGCACGGGAAGTTACCTGCTGAAGCCGGTTATGCCGGGTAATTATTCGCTGACCATCGCCGCAAAAGGCTTTGCCGAGTACGTGCAGCATGGCATCGTCATTACGGCCAACCAATATGCGACCCAGGATGTAAGCCTCAGAATCGCCTCGGCTTCAAATGAGGTCGTCACCGTTACCGCCAACGCAGAGCTGATCAACACCACTTCGGCAGAGCTGGGCTCAACGGTCAATGAAGCCGCCATCTCCCAGCTGCCGCTCAATGGACGCGATCCTTCGAGCCTGGTTCTGCTGGCGCCCGGCACCGTCAACGTTTTGAATCACGGCGGCGAAGGCATTCAGACCGGCTTCTCCTTCCCGACCGAGACCGGCGCCAGCGCCGCCGGCGGCCGCCAGGGCAGCACCTTCTATATGCTCGACGGCGTCACCAACATGGACAATTACAACCTGCTGACCGCGCCCTTCCCAAACGCCGACGCCACCCAGGAGTTCAAGGTCATCACCAGCAACTACGGCGCGCAGTACGGCTTTGCGCCCGGCGCGGTGGTCTCCATCGCCACCAAGAGCGGCACCAATACGTTCCACGGCGGCGCCTTCTGGTACGTCCGCAACAACGCCATGAACGCCACCAACTGGTTCAGCGGCCAGACCGATACGCTGCGGCGTAACCAGTTTGGCGCTTACGCCGGAGGGCCGATCAAGAAGGACAAGCTCTTCGTCTTCGGCAACTACCAGGGCACCAAGATCATATGGAACTCAACCGACACGTTGACCAGCACGCCGACCGCCGCCATGCTGACGGGCGACTTCAGCGGCCTCGCTTCGGCGGCCGATCTGGCTTCGGGGACGACAGACATAAATGGCCCTTTCAAGACCATCGGCGGCAAGCCCAACCAACTCGATACCAGTATTGCCAGCTTGTCTCCGGCCGCGCTTTATTTTGCAAAATATGGCATGATCAGAGCCGCCACAACGGTATCCAACAACGCGACTCTGACGCCCGGAGTACAAGCAGCCGACGGCGATATGATGTACACCTATCCCACCGTCCACAACAGCTACGACGAGGGCACCCTCAAGCTGGACTACAACATCTCGCCCTCCCAGATCCTCACCCTGCGCTCGTATACCAACATCTACAATCAACCGTCGTCCGACGTTCCGGGCAACATGGAGAGCGCCTACAACCACTCGTCGTGGACGGCCACCTTCTGGAATCAGCAGGATTACTTCAACAACCTGCTGCAGCACACCTGGACAATCAATCCGAAGACGGTCAACTCCATCTCGGTCTTCATGACCCAAATGAGCGCGCACAGCGCCGCCCAGGAACTGGACTCGACCGGCAAGGCGATGTGCTTCTCCAACGTTAGTATTGGAGTCAACGAGATCCCGGGCAGTTGCTACATGGGCGCTCTCCGCATCAACTCGAACTACGGCTTTGAGAGCGGCTGGGATGAGCCCTCGGTAGAAGTCCGCACAACTTTGGGCTTGACCGATACGCTCAACAAGACCCTCGGCAAGCACTCGATCACCACAGGCGTCGACCTGATGCATCAGCACGCAGTCGAGAATACGCAGTATCCGACGCAGCCGTTGATCGGGTTTGGAAGAAATGGAACAGGGGCGGGCAAATCCCCCTTGCTACTTACCAGCACATCCGTCCAGAACGATGACGTAGCCCTGGCTGATTTTATGATGGGCTTAGCCCAGGGGTACATGCAGGGCGCCGGCGAAATCTCTGATGTGGCCGGCTGGCAGGTTGGGCCCTTCATCCAGGACGACTGGAAGATTCTTCCCAACCTGACCATCAACCTGGGCCTGCGCTGGGATCCGAACACGCCTCCCGTCTCCCAAGGCGACCGCGGCGCAGCCTGGATCCCCGGTGTGAACACGAGTAGCGTCAACATGGGTTTCGTGAATAACACCCCGGGCCAGCAAAGCACCGTGTTTACCAACGCTCCCGCTGGACTCGATTTCCCCGGCGACCCCGGCGTGCCCGATACCCTGATGAACAGCGACTACGGTTACTGGGAGCCTCGCATCGGCTTGGCCTACCAGCCCAAGTTCCTGCCCAAAACCGTTATTCACGCCGGCTTCGGCATGTTTACCGGTCCGCTGCAGTACTCGGAATACAACCACGCGGCCGACGTCGCCCCCTTCAGCCCCACCTTTAACTTCTCGGGATGGTGCTGGCCCTGCAGCGCCGATACTGCGATTCCTCAGACAGAAGGGGTTATCCCCTTTGATAACCCTTGGAGCGCCTCCACCGCCGGTTCCCCCTATGCGACAAGCCCCTTCCCAGGAACATTCCCCTGGGCGTCGGTTTCCTACAAGCCGGCGAAAACCGTAGCCATTCCCAAGGGCCAGCAAATCAGCCAGGTCTTCGCGCGCAACTTCAAGCTGCCCACGGTGTATGCCTGGAACGTCTCGGTCGAGCATCAGCTCACCTCGACGACGGCCCTCCGCCTGGCTTATGTGGGCAACGAAACCGATCACCTGTCGGCGCTCATCGACATGAACCCACCGTATGCCTCAGCGTGGACCCCGAACGCGAACTTCGGGGACATTTACGATGACCAGAGCTGGGCGACGGCGAGCTACAACTCACTGCAGTTCAGCCTGGATCAACACGTATGGCACGGCCTCCAGGTGCAGTCCAGCTTCACGTGGGCGCATTCCATCGACATCGCCAGCAGCAGCAACGTCTCCTTCGGCAATCCGGCGCTGGGCAATCCGATCAGCGCCGCATGGAACCGCGGCAACTCCTACCAGGACATGCCGTGGAACTGGATCAGCAACTTTATCTACCTGGCCCCCTCGTTCAAGGAAAAGGGCAAGCTGATGGAAGAGACGGTTGGCGGCTGGCAGTTGAGCGGCATCATCACCTGGCAGGCCGGCAACCCGTTCTCGATTGGCCAGTGGGACACGGACCCCGGAGTCGGCATGTGGGCTAACCGCGCCGATTTCGTTCCGGGCGTGGCCGCCAACATGGGCAAGGGCAGCCACTGGGATTGGGTTAACCCGGCCAAAGGCTACTTCAACGAGGCCGCCTTCACCCTTCCCGTCTCCTGTGCCGACAAAACGCCGGGATGGTGCGGTTTCGGCGACACGAGCAGGGACGCCTACTGGGGACCGGGCGTCTTTGGCATCGATGCCTCGATCATGAAGAACTGGGTTCTGATGGAAGGGAAGACCTTCCAGTTCCGCTGGGATGCCTTCAACGCCACCAACCATCCGAGCTTTGCCAACCCGGCTTCCACCATTAATCAGGGTGCTGGTACTTTTGGCATAATCACCGGAACGAACAGTCAGCCTCGTATCTTCCAGGGCGCCCTCCGCCTCACCTTCTAGGAAATGCAATGCTCCGCAGTCCGGACCGCAAGGTCCGGACTGCTTTTTTGTGCGCGGTTGCCCAGGCTGACTGCCCGCGCCTTAGCGCGGCCGCGGGACCTGTACCTCGATGTGAACGCCCTTCCCCGGCGCGCTGCTCAGGCGGAACTTTCCGCCGGATCGTTGAGTTCGCTCCCTCATCCCCTTGAGCCCGAAGTGATGGCCATTTCCGCTCTCCATCTGCTGTGCATCGAAGCCGCAGCCATCATCGTTCAAATCCAGGACCAGCCAATGATCCTCGTAAGTCAGCGTTACACCCACGTGTGCCGGATGGCCGTGCAGCATCGAGTTGTAAACGGCCTCACGGGCGACCATCAGGAGATCGTGCGCCACAGGCTCGGTCACCGGGAAGGGAGTGCCGCTCACGGCCCACGCAACGGGTACCTGAAACTCGTTGCCCACCTGCCGGGTCATGCTTTCCAGCTTTTCGCCCAGGCTGCCAGCATCGCTTTCCTGGCGGAGATTCCAGATGGCCTCGCGTGCTTCATTGATCGTCGAGCGCAAGTGCAGCCGCGCAACGTCCATCAGGCCCGTCTCCGCGCCATCTTTCACGTCATTCATTGAAAGGGCTTCCAGCAGTGCGGAGACTCCCGTGCACCCCTGAATGACAGTGTCGTGCATCTCGCGCGCCAGGCGGCTGCGCTCCTCAAGAACCGCTTCAAAGCGCGCACGAACGTGCCGCACCCGGTACTGGTAGATGGCATAGATCAACAGCCCAATCAGCGCTATGCAAGCGGCTATGAACCACCACGTGCGATAAAAAAACGGCCGCTGCATGATCGCGATCGAGGCCTCGCTGACCCCACCGGGGTTGCTGACCTCGAAGGTCTCGACGCGGAAGCGGTAGCGCCCCGCAGGCAAGTTGGTATAGTCAGCCGTTCGCGCTGATGTTGGCGCACTCCAATTCTTTTCAAATCCCTCAAGCATATAACGGAAGCGCAGTCCGTCCTGGGAGCCGAGCCGGATGGGCGAGAAGTCGAACTCCAGGCGGCCATTGCTCGCGCGCAGCACGACCGGGCCAGTCATTGCTACCGCCCGTCCATCGGCAAGAACTTTCTCAATAAGCAGTGGTGGCGGCGGCAGAGGCTGGCGTTGCCGGGGAACAATATGAATGGGGCCCAGGTTGCTCGGGAACCAGACGTCGCCCGCCGCAGTGATGCAGCCGGAGGACTGCGTCCCGCCGTAGATTTCGGTGTTGGCCGCCACGTCACCGGCCGAGTAGAAGGTAAGTGCCAGATGGCGCGGGAACAAGCCGGCTTGCTCATCCAGTTCGTGGCGGTTCACCTGCGCAACGCCGTTCGGCCCGCTCAACCAAAGGTGCCCGGCGCCATCCTCAAGAATCTGATAGATGGCGTTTCCGGGCAGCCCATCCGCATCCGAGAATTGCGCCAGCTTTCCGTCGCGGTAGCGGAACAGGCCGTTGTTGCGCGTGCCGAACCAGAGACCGCCGTCCACGTCCTCGTGGATGGTCCAGATCTTCATCTGGGCGAGGGCCGCTGTTGCTGCATCGCTCAGGAATGCGCCGTTGTGCATGTGGCTCACGCCGCGATCGGTGCCGATCCAGAGATCGCCGTTGCGATCTTCGAGCAGGGCGCGCGTGCTGAAGTAGGCAAGCCCGTCGCGCATCTGATAGCTGACAATGCTCGGGCGTCCGTCTTTCCAAAGAATGTGATTCAGGCCTTCATCGGCCGTTACCCACATGCTTCCGTCGCGGTCCTGCGTCATGGCGCGGACGAAATTGTTCGACAAGCCGTCCCGCGTGGTCAAATGCGTGGCGCGGCCTTCGGCGATCCGGTAGACGCCGTCGCCATCGGTTCCCACCCACAACGCGCCGGACCGGTCGCGGTAGACGTTGCGCACATGCACGCTGCCCATGCCCGGCAGAACTTCAGGCGTCACCGCGCCGTCCTTCATATGGAACAACAGCGTGGAGCCGATCCAGAAGCTGCCGTCGCGGTCCTGATAAATGGTCCCGAAGTCAGAGTCGTTGGCCTTCGGCAGTGGAACAATACTCACCTGCGCCTGCGTGAGCCGCAACATCCCCGACTGTGTGCCGATCCAGAGGTTCTTTTCGTCATCCTCAAAGAGATTCAGCACCGTATTGCTGGGCAGCGAGTCGGGAGCGGTGATTTGCGTCAGGCTTCCCGCCCGGTATTTGAAGGCTCCCTGCCCGATGGTTCCGATCCAAAGCACGCCATCCGCAGTTTGGCGCAGGACACGCACTGTCCCGGTAATTCCACTGACGCGATCGAATCCCTTCTGGTTCGGGGCCATGCGGTCGAGCCCCGACACCGTGCCCACCCAGATCGTTCCATCCTGGGTCTGCACGATCGATTTCACGCGGTTCTGGCTGGACTCTCCGCGCATCGAGTATTCGGTAACGTTCTTGCCGCTTAAACGAAGCAGCTTGGAACCCCCCACCCACAAGTTGCCGTCGCGGTCGAGGTAAATGGCGTGCACGGCCAGCGTGGGGACATTTTCCGTGCCGTCGATGCGTACAAATCGGTCGCCTTCCAGCCGCAGCAGGCCATTGTCCGTTCCCGCCCAGATGTTGCCCTGCCCGTCCTGGGCCAGCGTCCGCACAAAATCGTTGCTGAGGCCGTCGCGCGTGGTCCAGGAACGGAAATCGCCATGAGCGTACCGGGCCAGCCCACCGCCCTCGGTCCCAATCCAAAGAGCTCCATCGCGCGCGACCATCAGGCAGAAGACACTGTTTTCATGCAGCGCCGGAGTATTTTGCCGGTCGAAGACCGTAAAATGGACTCCGTCAAAACGTACCAGCCCACCGCTTGTGCCGATCCAGAGAAAACTGTCAGGAGTTTGAGCAAAGGCCTGCACCGTCTGTTCCGGCAGTCCGTCGGAGGCCTGCCACACGTGGTGCGTGTATCCGGCAAGTGCACCGAACTGCGCCGAGGCACAACCCGCCCCGCCCACGAACAGCAAGGCCGCAAACGCGCATGCTTTTTGCATAGCGGCGCTCAGTATACCGCGATCCAACCTTTGCTGGAGGCACGAAGTCGCCCGGAAATCTGCCCATGATCCGACTTTCGGCGGATTCAAAAGACGACGGTTGAGAATAGAGTGGTCTTTCTTGAAAGCGATGGACAAAAGCCACGCTTGCAGGAACCGGCAGGCACGGAGCCTATCGCAATGTCTTCCTATATTCGATTCATCTCGAGAGGCCCCTGGTTACTTGTAGTGAAGGCGCTATTTTTGACGGGCTCCGTTCTGCTCCTTGGCGCTTTTCAGGCAACCCCGTCCCGAGCGCAATCGACCGGCACACCGATCCGCATCGATGCCAGCCGGCCCGATCGCGCGCCTGCCCCTGCGCAGTACGATGAGGGCTCTGCAACCACTCCCGCCGGCGTCACGATTGGCTTGAACAGCCGTTATCTCACGCGTAACGGGGAGCCCTGGCTTCCGGTGATGGGAGAATTCCACTTCTCTCGTTATCCGCGCGCGCAATGGGAAGAAGAAATCCTAAAGATGAAGGCCGCCGGGGTGGACATCATCTCCACCTACGTGATCTGGATCCATCATGAGGAGGTGAAGGGCCAATTGGACTGGAGCGGGCAGCGCGACCTGCGTGCCTTTGCCGAGCTTTGCGCCAAACATCGAATGTATTTGGTGGCGCGCATCGGGCCATGGGACCACGGCGAGGTGCGGAATGGTGGTTTGCCGGATTGGGTCCTCCAGCAGGGTCCGACGCGCGTCAACGATCCCGTCTATCTCGCCAGCGTGCGCGCCTGGTACGGTCAGATTGGCGAGCAACTCAAAGGCCTGTTGTGGAAAGACGGCGGACCGGTCGTCGGCATTCAGCTTGAGAACGAATACTCCCTGCGCGGGCCGGGCGCAGGCGAGGCGCACATTCTGGAACTAAAAAGAATCGCCCTCGCCAGCGGTCTCGATGTTCCGCTTTATCTCATCACCGGCTGGGACAACGCCGTGGTGCCCCCCCGCGCGGTCATCCCGGTTTACGGCGGCTATTCCGACGCACCGTGGGATAGCTCCATCGCCAAGCTGCCTCCCGCCGAGGTTTATGCCTTCCGATTTCAAAGCCGTGTCGCGGCCAATGTGAATAATGACAGCGCGCGGGGCGAACCTGGCGCTAAGCGCCCGACTGCCGACCAGTTGCCCTATCTTACCGCGGAGATCGGCGGTGGCATTGAGGACACGTACCACCGCCGCCCGGTCATTGCGCCCGGTGACATTGGCGCGATGGTTCCTGTCATGCTCGGCTCCGGCGTGAATTTCTATGGCACGTACATGTTTCAAGGCGGCGAGAACCCTGACGGCAAGCTCTCCACGCTACAGGAGTCGCAGGAGACCGGCTATCCCAACGACTTGCCCATCAAGTCCTATGACTTTCAGGCTCCACTGGGCGAATTCGGCGAGGAGCGCGCGTCCCTGCGGCAGCTCAAGGTCTTTCAATACTTCCTCAACGACTTCGGCGCGGAGTTGGCCCCCATGACGGTGCACGCTCCCGAGTCGCTGCCGCGCAACTCCCCCGATCTATCTGTTCCTCGCGCTTCCGTTCGCTCCAGCGGCGACGCGGGATTCATCTTTTTCAATAACTACGTGCGCGGTTATTCCATGCCTGCACGGCGGGCGGCGCAATTTCTCATCCGCCTGCCCCACGGCACGCTGGCTGTGCCGCGCAATCCTGTCGATTTGCCCTCGGGCGCTTACTTCATCTGGCCCTTCAACCTGCGCATCAAGGGCATCACCCTTCGCTACAGCACCGCGCAACTGTTTACGCGCCTCGAGAACTCCGGCGCCACCACCATCTACTTTGAGGCGTGGCCCGGAATTCCAGCCGAATTCGCCTTCGACGCTGCAACGGTGCGCGCCTTGAAAGCTTCAAGTGGAGTGACCACCCGCGATTCCGGCGCCATCTACGTGAGCGGTATTCAGCCCGGCGTCGAGTCTTCGATCGATCTCGTCTCATCCCAGGGCGATTCTGTTCGGCTAGCGGTGTTGAGCGCTCACGAAGCGGAGGATGCCTGGAAGGTCCACCTCGGCGGCCGCGATCACCTGCTCATCACGGATCAGGACTTTCTTGCCGATCCCGACGCGCAGGGTGCGTACATCTGGTTGCGCACTCGCACTGCACCCCAATTCAACTTCACCATCACTCCGCCGCTCGCCGCTGCGCTTAAAGCAGATCTGCCGCTTACTCCGGCATCCGTCACCAGCCTGACGGCCAGTTTCACCGCTGAAGCGCGGGCATGGGATGACCCCGTGGATTGCCGCTCCACGCAAACCGCGGGAGTCGCGCCGCCGGTCAAGTTCGGACCATCTCTGCCCTACCGCCCGCGCGGAGTGGCGCAGGCGCCCGACGCGGGCGATCTTCCCCAGGCAGCCAAGTGGCAGATCACTGTTCCTGCGGGGGCACTCAATGGACTCAGCGAGCTCTTTCTCGAAGTCAACTACCAGGGCGACGTAGCGCGTCTCTCCGCGAACCAGCGGCTTTTGGACGACAACTTCTACAACGGCATGCCGTGGATGATTGGCCTCAAGCGGTTTCTCGCGGCTGACCAGCCGAGCACCTTCGAGCTGAGCGTTCTCCCGCTGCGCAAAGACGCTCCGGTCTACTTCGAGCTCGCGCACCCTCCGCATTTCGGCCCGGATGGCCAGATCGGCAAGCTGGATAACATCCGCCTTGTCCCCGAGTACCAGCTTCAAATCTATGCAGAATCGCATTGACCGGGCTCACTGGCCGGGATTCGCTGCCCCGCCCGAGTTTCCCATGAATCAACTCAGTCTTATTTCTTAACTTGTTGGCCGAAACGAAAACAGCGGGTTGTTTGTCGATAACATCCTTGTTTGAACATGTTGCTCAACCGTTAGCCGATTTTCCCCTATCCGACTTTCGTCGGATTCGGACGTCATGTTGAGAGGACTATCATTCGGTACTGCGGACTACCGGAGACCCTGCAAAAATTGGAAAACGATAACAGCCGGGTCCATTGGGGAGCCTTGCACTTGAGGAAGGCCAGGAGGAGAGCTTCATGAAGAAAATGAGCCACATCGTTTTGGTCATTGTGGTCTTTGCATTCACCGTGACGTGAAGGTCTCGGCACAGGGATTCAACAGCCTATTCCGTAAAGGCATCGCTCCGGCCCTGTACATGGGCCTCGATACGAAGGGAAATCTGACTGGTGGCCAGTTCGCCGGCACCGTCGACAGCAAGACCGGCCACCGCGAGATACAAGTGGCCGCCAAATATTACTTCTGATGGTTATGGACCCGGGAAATGCCTGCGATGCGACTTCCGATGCTCATCCTCTCTGTGATCCCGCTGCGGCGCGCGAAGAAGATGAGAGGCCGTAATGCCGGTCTGTGCTGCATTGAGAGTTTCTCGCCCGGCCTGCGGCGGATTCTGAGCGCCCTCTGCGTTCTTTGTCTCTGCCTTTCTCTGCTCCCGCCGGCCGCGGCGCAGGGCTACGCTGTTGGTGCCGATGTCTCCTTCCTGGCTAAGTGCGAGTCGGATGGCGTGGTCTTCAAGGAGAACGGCAAACCCATAGACGTTCTCGCCCTTCTCCGTGAGCACCACTACAACTGGGTGCGGCTAAGGTTGTTCCACGATCCCGCCGCCAGCGCCGACAAATTGCCCAACGATCTTCCTTACACTCTCGCCCTGGCAAAGCGCGCCAAGGCGATGGGCTTTCATCTGCTGCTCGACCTGCACTACTCCGATAGTTGGGCCGACCCCGGCAAACAGCCCATCCCGGCTGCCTGGAGCAAGCTCAAACATAAGCAACTCGTCGAACAGGTCTACTCCTACACGCGCGATACGATTGCTGCATTTGCGCAGCAGAACGTGATGCCGGAAATGGTGCAAGTTGGCAACGAAGTGACCAACGGTATGCTGTGGCCCGACGGCAAGCTGCCCGGCAACTGGGATAACTTCGCCGATCTGCTCAAGGCTGGAATCGCAGGCGTGGACGCGGGCCGCGGCGCTTTTCCCAGGCCGCGCATCATGATTCACATTGAGCGCACCGGCGATTACAACGCAGCCGAATGGTTCTTCGACAACCTCATCGCACATCATGTTCCGTTCAATGTCATTGGTCTTTCTTACTACCCCGTCTGGCACGGACGGATCGAGATGCTGCGCGACAATCTTCACGACCTCGCGCTGCGCTACCGGCTTCCGATCGTCGTTGTGGAAACCGCCTATAACTGGACACCCGGCGGGATGGCCGGCAAGAAAACCGATTTTCCCGAGAGCCCCGAGGGGCAGCTTGCATTTCTGCGCGCCGTGGATGCGGCGGTCCGCGCGATTCCGAATGGGCTGGGTCAAGGAGTCTTCTGGTGGGAGCCGGCTGCGGAGGGCGATCTGCGCGGTCGCGGCTTCTTCGATAACAATGGCAATGTGCTCCCGGTGATCACTGCGTTTGATTCATCGGCCTCGCCATAGCGCAGCTTTGCATGGACAACCGAAAAAGCGCATGCTGGAGGGAAAAGCGGTGGACGAGCAGAACGGTATGAGGGAAGTGGCAAAGATCAAGGTGCTCATTGTCGACGACCACCCCATCATGCGTGTCGGCATAGCAGCCATCGTCGAGGCCACGCCCGATATGACTGTCGCCGCACAAGCGGGGAGCGGCGAGGAAGCCGTCGAGATCTTCGAGAAATGCCTCCCCGACATAACGCTCATGGACCTGCGCCTGCCGGGGATGAGCGGCGTCGAAGCCATTCGCACCTTGATGGCGCGCCACCGCGACGCCAAATTTGTTGTGCTCACCACGTATGAAGGCGACGAAGACATTCACCAGGCGCTGCAGGCGGGCGCGCGCAGTTACATCATCAAGGGGATGCCGCACGACGCGCTGGTGAGCGCCCTGCGCCGCGTTCACGCTGGCGGCAGATTTTTGCCCCAGCCCGTCTCGCGCGCCCTCAACTCGCGCATTCCCAACTCCGACCTCAGTTCTCGCGAGCGGGAAGTTCTTGACCTCATCGTCAGGGGCAAAAGCAACAAGGAAATTGCAGTCGATCTCGGCATCACCGAGGCCACCGTCAAATGTCACGTCAGCGTCATTCTCATGCGCCTCAACGTGAGCGACCGCACGCAGGCGGCAGTCTCGGCGTTACAGCGCGGACTTGTCCATCTTTGAACACAACCTTGCCGAAAGCCTTTGCCTGCAGTGGCCTTCCTGACCTTTCGCACCGAGGAAAACCAATACCGGCATCCGATTCTGTGCGTTCGGTCGGCCAACTGGGCATCCATCGATACTTTTGGTCCTCGGTTTGTGCCAAATCGCCGAGTCACTCGTTGAAAGAGTTCTTGGTGGGACAGTTCCCAAGCGATAACAGCTGGAGGAGCATTGATCCTGATAGACGCCGTAATCGCCAAGAACGATCCAGAAGCCAGCCAGTCGTCGCACCAGCCACTTACAGCATTGTGGAAGCCATCCCCAATTGGCTGATGCGGGAACACACCAGCGCATCTGCTCTGCCAGCAGAGGGTTGGAGACTCTCAATCCGCCTTAAGCTCTTGAATTACTGACTACAAATAGCGCATCTGCCTAAAGTCGGATGGCAAATGTAGGCAATGCTGTAGCGGCGAAAGCACCAGGAACCCACAACTCTCAATAATCTACCGAATCAACATGTCCCATAAACTATTGAAAAAACTGGTCGGGGCGGAGGGATTCGAACCCCCGACCCTCTGCTCCCAAAGCAGATGCGCTACCAGACTGCGCTACGCCCCGATAACCTCTTTCGATTGTAACCCGCTTTTTGTTTGTCTTGGATCAGGACTGTTATTGATGCAACAGCCACATGATCAGCCACACCACGAGCACCACAGGGATGGCGAAGACCAGGCCGAGAACGGCGGCCAGGACCAGAAGGAAAGCCCAATCGCGACCCGTGTGCCGCCGCGGCTCGCCCAGGTGGCGGGTCAACAGGCGATAGTTGCGCCGGTTGGCCTTCCAAGCGACGTCAAAGGCGTCGCCCAAGATCGGAATTGACCCGACGTCACGCCAATGGCGAGGTTCGCCGCCATGCGAACCAGCGTCACGTAAGGCACGCCGCGAATCCATGCAGCGAGCGGAATCACCAGCGAGGCCAGCCCTGCCAGCACGTCACCGATGCCGGGAACCAGGCCGATCACTGCGTCGAGCCCGAAGCGGATGTGGGTTCCGGGAACGCGGAAGGCCTCGTCGAGCAGAATCTCGAGCTTGCGCAGAGTCTCGTCGCGGAAGATCCACGCGCCGCGATTCCAGCGGTCTGAAGCGGCCGCGGTCTCCCGCCAAACCGCGTTTGCGGAGGTCGCATCTGGTTCGCGCTGCTGCACCTTCGCTCCTCTCCAGACGCCCTCGTGAGATCTGCTTCGATGCTACAATCGAAAGGGTAGACGGCGGCTGTAGTTCAGCGGCAGAACGCCTGACTGTGGCTCAGGATGTCGTGGGTTCGATCCCCACCAGCCGCCCCAAAGTTCCCCCCGAAAAAGCCAAATCATGTTCATGGTCCGACTTTCGCATTCAGGGGGTAAGCCTCTGTGACGCAAGCTGAAACGCTGGTTCAGGTGCAAGGGGCGGTCCCAGCCTGGCTCCCCTCGTTTGAGCCTCATCCCTGGCTCACGAACGGTCACCTCCAAACCATCGTCGGTAATTTTCTACCTCGCCCGGCATTCCGCCTGGACACCGTGGCCGAGGCCGTCGAGGTTGATCCAACGGACGGCAGCCGAGTCCTGTGCCATTGCCACTGGCAGCCGGAACCGGTTCGCGCCGCGCGCCTCACCGCCGTGCTCGTACACGGGCTCAACGGCTCTTCCAACTCCCGCTACATCCGTGGCATCGCTACGCGCGCCTGGGACGCCGGAATGAACGTCGTCCGAATGAATATGCGAAACTGTGGCGGCTCCGATGCGCTCACGCCTACGCTCTATCACTCCGGACGCTCGGCCGATGTGGGTGCGGTGGTTCGTCACTTCACACAGCGCTTCGGGCTCGAGCGTGTAGCCCTGGTGGGCTACTCCATGGGCGGCAACATGGTGCTCAAGCTCGCCGGCGAGTGGGGTGAGCGCTCCCCGCTCGTTGCCGTGGCCACGGTTTGCTCCGTCATCGATCTCGCCGCCTGTGCCAACGCGCTGCACGCCCCTTCCAACTTCATATACGAGCGCCATTTTCTTCATGCATTGATGCAGCGCTTCCACCGCAAAGCCGAGCTCTTTCCCGGCATCTATCAAACCGGCGGCATCGGTCCCGTGCGCTCCATCCGCGAGTTCGACCAGAAGATCGTCGCGCCCTATTGCGGCTTCCGCGATGCCGACGACTACTACTACCGTGCCGCCAGCGCGCGCGTCATCGACCACATTGCCGTTCCCACGCTTGTCCTTCTCGCCGAGAACGATCCGTTCATCCGCCTCTTTCCTGAAACCCGCGAGCGGATCCTTGCCAATTCCCGCATCGACTTCATTGAGCCGCGCCACGGCGGCCACTGTGCCTTCCTCAGCCGCCGTACCGCTGACGGTGCCCACTGGGCCGAGGCCACCGTCGTCCGTTACCTTGAGACTGTCACTGAAGAGACGTCTCGGACTGGCATGTCGATCCTTCCGAATTAGTTTCCTGCCGGCCAATCCGTCTGCTAACTTGGAGCGGGGCAAGACCAACATCGTCGCAAATGAAATGATTTCACGTTGGTGACAACCATGGATCTGATTGATCGGCTCGCAAAACACAGCACGCTCGGCACAGCGCCTAGAGAAGAGCTTGCGTGGCTCGCGGCGCACGGGACGATGCGGCATCTCGACGCCGGTGAGGTGCTTTCTCACAAGGGACAGCCGGTTGAGGCCATGCACATCGTGTTGTCAGGCCACGTTTCGCTTTCGGTCGATCGAGGCTCAGGGCCGCAAAAGATGATTGAGTGGCGTACGGGCGAAGTGTCAGGAACGTTGCCTTACTCGCGGATGACGAGTCCGCCGGGGAACGCGACAGCCGAGGAACCGACTGAGATCCTGTCCATTCCAAGGGAAGAGCTTCAAGCGCTGACTCGCGAGTGCTTTGAGGTGACTAAGATCCTGGTACACACGATGCTGGATCGCGCGCGGCTCTTCACGTCCGGCGACCTGCAGAACGAGAAGATGATTTCACTAGGCAAGCTCTCGGCGGGATTGGCTCACGAATTGAATAATCCAGCTTCGGCCATTGAGCGTAGCGCGACGATGCTTGAGGACAGGCTCGAAGAGGCCGAGATGGCGACACGCGCGTTGGGCGTAGCCCGGCTGAGCGACGAGCAACTGGCCGCCGTGGATGCGATTCGTAAGGCCTGTCTGGCGAAGGCGCCTCAGGGAGTCCGGTCGCCTGTTCAGCAAGCGGATCGCGAAGAAGCGATTGCCGACTGGCTCGCCGACCATGCGCTCAATACGTCTGGCGCGGAAGCGCTTGCCGATACTCAGGTCACATTCGAGGCGCTCGACCAGCTCGCGGCGACTGTGCAGGGACCCACGCTCGACGCGGTGTTGCGCTGGGCCGCGGCGGGCTGCGCGGTACGAAATCTGGCCTCGGAAATCCAGGAAGCGGCAATGCGCGTCTCAGGTCTGGTGACGGCGATCAAAGGATTTACGCACATGGATCAGGCGATGGTTGCCGAACCTGTGGAACTAGCGCCAAATCTTGGCAACACGGTGACTGTGCTCAAGGCAAAAGCTGGACAGCAGTCGGCGGCGGTGGCGATCGACATCGAGCCCGGCTTGCCGCTCGTGCGTGGATTCGCGGGTGAATTAAACCAGATTTGGGGAAACCTGATCGATAACGCGCTTGACGCGATTGAGAACGGCGGTCGCGTGGAAGTGAAAGCGAACCGAGAAGGTCAGCGCGTCGTGGTGCGCGTGGTCGACAACGGGCCCGGCATCCCCGCCCCGATCCGCGAACGCATCTTCGACCCATTTTTCACCACCAAGCCAATGGGCCAGGGAACCGGGCTCGGCCTGGATATTGTCCGGCGGCTGGTTCGCCACAACGACGGCGTGATTGAGGTCGAGTCGCAACCAGGCCGGACGGAGTTTCGGGTCTCGCTCCCAATTGCCGAGAGCGATGGCGAAAGAGTTCTGCGATGAACAAGCCTGTTCTGCTCATTGTCGATGACGATCCGCAGGTGCTGGCTGCGGTGCGCCGCGATCTTCGCTCCCGCTACCGGGAGAGCTACACGGTAATGAGTGCGGCATCGGGAGAAGACGCACTGAATGCCATCCGCGAACTGAAGAGCCGCGGAGATTCGCTGGCCATGTTGATCTGCGATCAGCGCATGCCCGGCATGATGGGCAGTGAAGTGCTGGCGAAGTCGCGTGCGATCTACCCCTTGGCGCGAAGAGTTCTGTTAACCGCCTACTCCGATATCGACGCGGCGGTGAAGGCGATCAACGAAGCGCACCTTGACCACTACCTGTCCAAACCATGGGATCCACCGGAGGAGCGTTTGTTCCCGGCGGTTGACGATCTGCTGGATGCCTGGCAGGCCGAGTGTCTGCCGGAAGCGAAGGGACTGCGGCTGGTGGGCCACCAGTGGTCTCCGCAATCCCACGCCATCAAGGACTTTCTGGCGAGCAACCTGATTCCTTATCGCTGGCTCGAGGTGACGCGCGATGCCGACGCGCGCGCACTGCTCGATGCATCTGGAGTAAGCGCCGAGGAACTACCGGCGCTGTTCTTTGACGACGGTTCGCCGGTTTTGCGCAATCCCGATCCGAGACAGGTGGCGGAACGACTGGGCAAGCCTATGACGGCCGCCTTCGATGTCTATGATCTCGCCATCGTCGGAGCCGGACCGGCGGGCCTTGCCGCCGCCGTGTATGGCGCGTCAGAAGGGTTGCGGACGATTCTGCTTGATCGGCATGCGCCCGGCGGACAGGCGGGCACAAGCTCGCGCATCGAGAACTACCTTGGATTCCCGGCAGGCGTGAGCGGCAGCGAGCTGA
This sequence comes from uncultured Acidobacteriaceae bacterium, assembly GCA_963832805.1. GTDB lineage: Bacteria > Acidobacteriota > Terriglobia > Terriglobales > Acidobacteriaceae > Telmatobacter. The sequence goes on from CAWHVN010000016.1 coordinate 174,257, forward strand.
CGCGGCGCGCAGTTTCTCAGGCGCAGCGGCTCGGAGCAGAGTTCTTGGTGCCACTCGAGGTGACCGGGATGTCGATCGAGGGAGGATACAAGCGGCTCACGCTTGCCGACGGCCGCCAGATCGTAACGCGGGCGTTACTGGCGTGCACGGGAATGTTCTATCGTGAGCATCCCGCTCCCGGCGTTGCGGACCACACTGGCGCGGGAGTGTACTACGGAGCGGCGACTACTGAAGCGGCTGCCTTTCGCGACCGGCGAGTGCTCGTTGTGGGCGGCGGAAACTCGGCGGGGCAGGGAGCGATCTATCTGGCGCGCTACGCAAGGGACGTGGAGATTGTCGTTCGCCGCGACAGCTTGCGCGGCACGATGTCGCAGTACCTGATCGAGCAGATTGAAAAGACTCCCAACATCCGCCTCCGCACCTTGGCTGAAGTCGAGCGCGTCGAGGGCGAGGGCCACGTTGAGAAAGTCATGCTCAATTCGCTTGCCGATGGATCGACGCACACAGAGGAGGCCGATGCGCTCTTTATCTTCATCGGCACGCGCCCCAGAAGCGAGTGGCTCCCTGCTGAGGTGCTGCGCGACGCCAAGGGGTTTGTGCTCACGGGGCGAGACCTGATGGCAGCCGATGGGTACGCGCGCATCTGGAAGGAGCAGCGCGATCCGCTCATTCTCGAGACCAGTGTTCCCGGCGTGTTTGCCGCGGGCGACCTTCGCGCGGGGGCAATGAATCGCGTTGCGTCGGCTGTCGGGGAGGGATCGATGGTGGTGCGGCTTGCCCACGAATATCTGGCGCTGACTTAAGCAGGGGCATTTCCGGGCATCCAAAACCGCTGCCGTTGCAGGTTCGCTGCCACGCACGCGGCTCCCGCATCAGTCACGAAAAAGCTACAATGAAGAGCGTGGGCGAGTAGCTCAATCGGATAGAGCACCGGCCTTCTAAGCCGGGGGTTGTGGGTTCGATTCCCGCCTCGCCTACCACCTACCCACGGCGTGTCATCCTGAGCGAAGCGTTTTTCAGCGGAGCCGAAAGCCTGCCCTGAGCGAAGATCGCGAATACCGGGGTAGGGAAGCGATCGGAGTCGAATGGGGACCTGCTTCCCGGGATGCGTCGATCACCACGAACCTCGCTTACGCCAACCGCTCCCGCGTGTACCACCCTTCGCTCAAATCAACCCAAGTAGGGTTGTTCGCTTCAATGAGCGCGATCTTCTTCTCCCGCCTCCATCCTTTCAACTGTTTTTCGCGCTCAATCGCGTGATCCACCTCGGTGAAGCGTTCAAACCACACGAGCCGGTCGCAGTTGTAGGTCGCCGAGAACCCCTCATGCAGTTTTTGTTTGTGTTCAAAGACACGCTTTCTCAGGTCACCGGTCACGCCGACGTAAAGCGTCCGGCTTCGGCTGGCAACAATGTACGCGAAATATATGCCCTCGCTCATTGCCCGCATTCTATCCGCTGGCCCCACCACCACCGGCACGGCGTCATCCTGAGTGGAGTCGTCCGCCACGGCGGACGACCAGAGTCGAAAGCCTGCCCTGAGCGAAGATCACGAATACCGGGGTAGGGAAGCGATCGGAGTCGAATGGGGACCTGCTTCTGCCTTTTGTTTTGTATCAGGGCATGAGTTCACTCATGCCGCAAGCAACGCAAAATCGACGCGGGCTTCAGCCCCCGCACGCACTCCCGGCGCGCAATCGGGGTGGGGAAGCGATCGGAGTCGAATGGGGACCCGCTTTTAATATCAACCACCCACCCAGCTTCTCGGCCAGCGCGCCCAAGGAAAGCTTCCCACAAGCCGACTTTTGAGGAGTAATGAGCTTCGGTGCACCCATTGACGTGCACGTACACATGATCAATAATCATCGAACTTGCCTCAGTTCCTTACTGAGAGACGCCCCGGTGCGATAGACGGAGAAGCAAGTCCGAATCATGCTTTTTGCCACGGCGAATGGAGGCCGTACCCATGGCAAAGAGCAAGACAAAGCGCAAACGTACTCCGAAGCATGTTCTGAAGCTTCCAGACCTTGAGCAATCGAAGTCAGCCGTATTGAGCAGCCTGACGTCTCGAAGCTCGCAACGAACCTACGATCACGCAATCAGGGAATTCATCGAATGGTACTGTTCAGAACCCAGGCTAGCCTTCAACAGGACTGTGGTCACCCGGTACCGTATATCCCTGGAACAACGGCACTATGCTTCAACCACGATAAATCTGCGTTTGGCTGCAGTCAGGAGGTTGGCTTACGAGGCTGCCGACTGCGGCTTGCTCAGTGCAGATTTAGCCGCCGGGATTCGCCGGGTGAAAGGTGCCAAGCGATTGGGGGTCTCTGTTGGCAATTGGCTCACTGCCGAACAGGGCAAGCGCTTGTTATTAACGGCAGACGGCACAAATCTTCGAAGCAAACGTGACTATGCCACATTAGCAATTCTGCTGGGTTGCGGGCTACGCCGGGCAGAATTGACTGCGTTGCGCGTTGAAGACATACAACAAAGGGAGGAGCACTGGGTCATAGCCGATCTTGTCGGAAAGGGCGGCCACATACGAACTATTCCGGTCCCGGATTGGGTGAAAGCTGGAATTGACGACTGGATGACGGCCGCCGGGATTACAACCGGCACGCTCTTTCGTTCGATCAGCAAGGCTGGCAGGATTTGGGGTACCGGATTCAGCCCCAAGGTCATTTGGGGTGTCGTGAAACAGAAAGCAAAGGACTGTGAAATCCCGGCTCTCGCGCCGCATGACCTTCGCCGAACTTGCGCTCGTCTTTGCCACCAGGCCGGTGGGGAATTGGAGCAGATTCAGTTCCTTCTCGGGCACGTTTCCGTGCAGACGACGGAACGCTACCTGGGGTGCAAGCAGCGATTCCAGAATGCAGTCAATGATCGAATCGGGCTGGAACCAGATCCATCGGGATCTCCTTAGATCCCGCAATGCTTGCCGACTTGAAAAGGTAATTATCGGGAACAACTGAGAGTGAGATTCATGGTCAGGCAGATTCTGGCAGGCCAGAATCCGACACCCGTCAGTTGCACGGATACAATCAATGCAACCGTCAATTACTAACGGCCCATCTCCTTGTTTGTTGGAATTCGTTCGTCGAAAGAGTCGAAACCAGGATCCAAATGAAGGACGGTCTTCCCACATCTCTATCGCCACTGAAGTACACTTCCAACCATCAATGTGACGGGCTCAAGAATGCCGGAAGGCAGAAGCGGAGAATCCTTGGTATAAGCGCGAATATTGGTGTGCGTGAGCTGCTCCTTAGCCGATGGCTGCAAATCGCCAATAAGCCGGTTGGGCCAGAGATTGGTCACTTTGATCTCGACGATGTTGTCGCCAGCGTGCACGAGCGGATCAATACGCACCGCGAAGGGCTGTCGCCACAGAGTTTCAGCTGCACAGCCATTCACTGTCACGGTGGCAATCTCGCGAAGCTGGCCCAGTTGGAGCCAGAGTTGCCGGCCCGGCGTGACAAAGCCGGGCGGGATCTGCAAAGTCGTCCGGTACACCGCAGTACCTGAGAAATAGCGGATCCCGGGATTTGCCGAATCCGTCCAGGATTTGAAATGTTCGACAGGAACCGACGCAGGGGCACCCCAGCCCGCTGGGAAAGAAAGTGTCCATGTTGCTTTGATCGGCGCTTCCAGCTCTCTTGGGTTGATTGTGAAGGATTGCTTCATTCCCTTGGAACTGGTCGTGCGATAGGTCCCGGGGACGGTGGCAACCCAGTTTCGCTTGCCATTCGAAAACACGCCGATTCCCTCGCGAATTGAAGGGAAGACCGTGCTTCCATCCTTCTCGATTTCGACCAAGTGGCGTTGCGCTGGGCGCTCAAAGATCACGAAAACAGATCCTTTCGCGGGGAATGTGAGCGGGATCTCAGTTCGGCCATCCTTGGTTTCCGCGTAGGCCAATGCAGAGACCATGGTTCCATTATCGACGCTCCACAATTCCGGCGCGCGGCCGCGCACCCGAAACGAAAGCAGTGCCTCCAGCTCCCTCGATTGCGTGTTCCGGACAAAGTAGATCTCTGCACTTGCCGTGCTGCGATGAACGTAATCAAAGGCTGGCTCGCTTTGTGTGCCGTCGTCCGCGGTGCCCACCCGATACGAAAAATCCGGGGCTACTGCCAATGCCGCTAAGGCATCCTGCGTGTCAGCCGAGCAGTGGATCGCTCCCTGACCGTATCGAGCCGTCGCCACGCCTCCTGCGCAACCTGCCCACATCGCATCCGCGATGCGCTTGTATTCGGCCTCTTCGCCGGGAGGGATCAGCCCGAGCGGCCCGGTTGGCTTCGCTCCGATAACCATGCCGCCTTGTTTTACGAACTGCCTTATCCAAATTAGCGCAGCAAAGGAGAGATGGCGCGACGCGGGAAGCGCAAGAGCGCGATAATGCAGTCCCTCCGAGGTGTGCAGATCCGCCCGATCAAATTGCATTCGGTGCAGGAGCGCATCTTCATTCACAGCGTCGTAGTCGTATCCGGGCAGCACATGCGCCGGGTCGTCATTTTTGACGCGCACAAATCCCGGCACCTGATCGCCGTAGAAATACAGCAGGTCCGATACGGAACGGCCTTGCTGCAAAAGGAACTGTGCGCGGTTCAGCGCCAGCAGAAACTGCCGGGCCTGATTCCACCACGTGACATTGGGATTGAGGTGCGTTCCGGCAAAGTACTCCTGGCCGGGCAATCCGTACTGCGCGGGCGAAGATGTGAATTCGTGCCAGAAAAGGCGGTTCATGCCTTCAGTGAAGGCGTAGTCAATCGTGGGTTGCAAATCGCCGCTCAGCGACTCCGACCATGCGGCAGGATTCATGCTGGTCGGCCCCTCGGCGGCAACAATCGGCTTCCCGTAAATATGAGCCGCGCTGGAAGCTTCCTTAACGAATAAGCGCTCATCGTCGCTCACGCGATGATTTCCTGAAACAACCCAGAACTCGGTTTGCGGAAAGTCCGGGCTACGGAAATTTCTCAGCGCGTCAATAGGTGCGCCGTGCGGACCTCCGGCCTCGGGATGCGTGCCTAATCCCAGTTTGCGGGCATGATCCTGAAAGCGATCGTAGTAGTTCTCGGCGATCAGATCGGCGACCGTGCGCCGCAAATCGAAGAGAAAACGGTTGCTGGTCTCGCGGCTGGTGAGAATGCGCCCTGCGACGACCGGCAGATACGCCACGGGATCGTAGCCACGCCGTTGCTTGAATTCCTTGCGAAAGCCCGCAGTCCAGTTGGTTCCGCCGGCTTCCCAGCTGTCGGTGACCAGATAGCGCAGGCTGGAGCCGATGTAAGGCTTCGCCGCGTTCAGCAAGGGCGTAACAAAGTCGCGCCAATAATCGTCGAAGGCATCTAGGTTCATCGCGTCGAGCGGCAATCCGAGCGGTGTTCCCGCGGTGTCAGTCAGGTGTTTTGCGGTATCGGTGTAGCCGATGCGCAGAACTTCCCACGTCCCCGGAGGAAAGTTCCATTCCACGATGCCGCTCGCATCCATTCGCGAACTCAGGTCGACGACGTCGCTGACTTCAGCGTCCTCTTCGCCCGCGACCCCGGGCCCATCCCGCATCGCCCGATCGGACGGGGGCATGGAAAAACCGGTTTCTATGGAAGCTGTCTTGAATTCCAGATTCGCGACCTCATCGCGGCCGCTTCCCGGAGATCCCGGCAGCGGCGCTCCGTGGCGCAGTGGATAAGCAAGCACGGCAATGGGGCGATAAAAACCATTCTGAGTTGACGGCGCCGCCAGTTGGACTTTCCTTGTGCCTCCACCGCCCACAATGACCCGCGACCACGTCATCTGCTTCAAGGCGTCTTCGGGCGTTACCGTGGGACCGCCAATAATGCCCACATCCCAGCGGCTGGTTACATTCAGGCTGATTTCAAGTCCCAGCCTCTTTGCCTCCGCGAGCGCGTGCACAAACAAGGTCATCCACTTGGGGCTTCCGATGGCTGGACCGATGGGAGTCTCGAGGTTGCCTTCCTGCCCCGAACCGTCGGCATCCACAAGGATGGCTCCGCCGTATCCGTGCGATTTCATTCCTTCGAGATCACGCGTGATGGTGTCGGCGGTGGTATTGCCGTTGAGCCACCACCAATAGCAGCGAAGTTTGGCTGTTGCCGGCGGCTTAAGAAATCCCGCGCGCAATGCATCCTGTTGACTTCGGTTCTGGCCGTACGCTGTGGCCAACAAGCCGACCATCAAAAAAACCTGAAGGAGAAAGCTCTTCCGCCTCGAAATCATACCGATTGACACCTTGCACAAGACCATTTTGCAATTCCCGGGTTTGGATAGAGTGGGCGCACAAGCCTCCGCCGGGGAAGTATCTCTAGTAAATCAAAGGTATGTGGACTTCCGAATTGATCGGATGCTTCGGAAATCCACAGCAAAGGAGGCGTACTTTAGAAATTCAGTCGCGCCGTAAGCTGGCCGTAACGCGGGTCGTTGGCCTGTGTCAATGTAACAACGCCGAAGGCCGAGTTGCCGATCGTGGTATTGGGAGATCCGAAGATCGGCGAGTTCAGCACGTTGAAAAATTCTCCGCGAATCTCAAAGGTAGTTGCCTCGCGAATCGGGAAGACCTTGAAGAGCGAGGCATCCATCAGCGGGTGGAACTGTTGCCGTACGCCGATATAGGGGCTGTTTGTCTGGGTGGTGAAGGACAGCCGCTGCTGGTAAGCCGGCGTGTCCGTTGAGCTGCTGCAGGCCCCGGTGCCCACCACGGGGGTGCCGCTGGCGTTTTCGTAGCAGGTGTTGATGAAGTGGCTGTAGCTGCGGTTCGCAAGGCCTGTCGGTCCGATGATGTTCACGTTGCTGGGCGCCGAGATCAGGTTGCCGTTGGCCATGCGCAGAATGCCGTTCAGCTTCCAGCCGCCGAGCGTCAGCCGCTCCCAGTAGGGGCCCTTGGCAAATGAGGGCAGTTCATAGGTGCCGAAGATGTTGGCCAGCACATTGGAGTTGCTGTCCTGCACCGACTCCAGCTTCGTATCCAGCGCGTTTGTTCCGGTTCCATTGTTCAGGTAGGCATTGTGAAGCATCAGCTTGTCCCATGTAAAGTTGCCCTGGATCGAGAGGTGGTGCGACATGGGGTGGCTGACCTGGATCTGCAGCGAATTGTATGGCGCGGTGCCGGTCGAAGTATTGTTTTCCTGGACGTTGCCAAACTCCGGGAAAGGAAGCAGCAACAAGTACTGCTTAATAGTTGCGGCATTCAGCGTCGAGTTATTGGCATAGGTGCTGGCAAATTGGCCGGCCATGGGGTTGGCGACGTTCGTGTTGAGGGTTGTAACTTCAGAGGAGCCCTGATTGAAATACTGTGTGGGCAGGGCATTGATGCTGTAGCCGCTCACTTCAAGACGTGTGGGCCGGGAGCCGACATAGCCGACCTGTAGCGCGATGTTCCAGGGAAGCTGCTGCTGGATGTTCAGCGTGTACTCGGCGGCACGCGGTTGCACGTGTGTTTGATCGTTGAAGTTGATGCTCTGGCCAAGCCCGGTTCCCAGGCCCAGCGTGTTGCCGGTGGGCAGCGCAACGCCTGTCGGGAATGGGTTGGTAGCGGAGTTGAGCGGAGCCGAGCCAGTCCAGTTGCTGTAGCTGGTGGACTGGCTGAAACCGGTGGAGTACGGCGACTCGATGGTATCGAAGAAGATGATGCCGAAACCGGCCCGGATCACCGTGTTCGGCCGCACCTGCCATGCCGCGCCAAGGCGAGGCTGCAGATTGTGCGTGTCGTGCGGGTACGGGAAGCGGCTCGACGGGCTCACGAACCGCAGACCGCCGTTCAACTTCAGGCCGGTAACCGAGCTCTGCAGCGGATTCACGCAAAGGGTGCAGAAGGCCGAGATCAGCCTGTTGAAGCGCTCCGTAAGAGGCGACTCGTAATCCCAGCGCGCGCCCAGATTCAACGTCAGCTTGTTGTTCACACGCCAGTCGTCCTGGAAGAATGGCGCCGCATAGATCTGCTGCGTGGCGTACGCGATGGCGACGTTGTAGTTTGCCGTGGAGAAGGCGCCCAGCAGCATGGAGGCGAGAGGATCGCCGGAGGTGACGCCGCTATTGGCTGGAGCCGAGTTGGCGCCGTAGAGGACCGAGTTCGATTGCGTAAAGCGGCGGTCGAAGACAAGGCCCGAGGTGCCAGAGCCATTGCCAAAACCACTCATCGGGTTTTGCACGTTATAGCGCATCAGGTCGCCTTGAAAACCGAAACGGACCGAGTGGCGTCCCCATTGCTTGGCCAGAATCTCGTCGAGCGAACCGAGAGTGGAGTTGCTGATCTGGCCGCCGGCGCCAGGCGCCAGCCCTACATAGTTATCGGTAGAGAAGGAGACGCCGGGAAACGAATTGTATGGCAGGCCCGTCTGGGTCATCGACAGGCTGCTAAGACTGAAATTCTGGGCGCCCGGATAGATCAGGCCAAAGGGGTGCTCGATAAGGCCGAAGCGCGAGTCCAGCACCAAGCTCGACGAAAACTGGTGAACCTCGTCCAGGCTGCCGCCGCGGTTGTTGCGGTAGACCGAATAGCCGTATCCATTCGCCGAGATGCCCTTGGGGTAGCCGTAATTCGGATAGCTCTGTGTCAGTCCGGAGCGGAATCCGATCACACTCAGCTTGTCGCTCTGGCCGAGCTCAAAGTCGAAGCGGCCGATGAAGGACGGATAGCTGGCCGGGTACGAGACGTTCGCAGGGGAGTAGTTGGACGTGGAGGCCGAACTGGCCGCCGTTGACCCCGTGACGTTCGGGGGCGGGATGTAGGAGGCCAGGGCCGCGCCGGTGGCGTTGATAGCCGACGATCCGGCAACGGGAGCACCGAAGCCCGTGACCAGGCACGTGCCGCTTGTGCACGTGTACGAGGCGGTGCCAAAGCTGGACGCAACGATGTTGTTATTCATGAAGTACTCGGTGCGGTTGCCGTTGGCGTCCACGGGCGAGTTCGGGACAAACAGCTGAACGCCCCCGCTCCCGGTGCAGAAGCCATTTGCATTGAAGCCGCCGGGGCACAAGCCCGAGAAATCGCCCTTCACTTCGTCCTGCGTGGGCACACGGAAGTCGCTGGTGAACGGGTTCGGGGAGTGCGTGGCGTAGCGTTCAAACGAGAACATGAAAAAGGTCTTGTTGCGCCCGTTGTAGAGCTTGGGCAGCACCACCGGCCCGTCCAGCACAAGTCCGGTCTGGTTGACCTGATTGTTGGGTCGCGGCTTGCCTGAGGTATTCCTGTCGTAGGTGTTGGCGTCCAGGTAGGTGTTCTCGAAGACGTAGTAGGCGGAGCCATGCAGGCTTTTGGTGCCGTTCTTGACGACGACGTTGGTCACCACGCCATTGCCGTGACCGATCTGCGCGTCGAAGATGCCGTTTTCAACCTTGGTTTCCTGCACCGCATCGGGCGAAGGAACAAAGTTGGTGTAGCTGGCACCCGAGAAGCGTTCCGGGGCGTCGTTGGGGATGCCATCGAGCGTCAGCCGGTTGTGTCCGGAGTTGCCAAAGGCGGTAATCTGAACCGCGACGCCGCTGTATGGATTGGTGTACTGGCTCGAATGTCCTTCAAAGTAGCCGCCGGAGGCGGTGTCAACCACGCCAGGCGTCAGAGTCGCCATCACGTAGGGATTCCGTCCCTCATTGGGCAAGTCGGTCACCTCTTGCTGATCCAGCGTCGTGGCAATCGTCGGCGAACTTGTGTCCATCAAATTCGACGTCTCCGCGACGACCTCGATAGACTGGCTTACACTGCCCGGCGACAGACTGAAGTCGAGCAGAACGACTTGTCCGGCCGTCAGCATGATGTTGGCTCGCGTCTCTGTCTTGAATCCCTTGGCCGTCACCGTCACCGCATAGGTGCCGGGAGAGAGCGCGGGCATAGAATACGCGCCGACGGCGCTGGTGGTAACTTGCGTTTTGAATTGCGTGCTGCTTTCCACGGCCACCACTTGCGCGCCGGGAACTATCGCGCCGGTTTGATCGGCCACGGTGCCGCTCAGTCCGCCGAGATACCGCTGCGCCTGAAGCGAACCGGCGCCTGCGATGATCCCCGAGAGGATCAACAGCCAAAAGATTGTGCGCGTCCTGGAACTGGATAACATTTTCATTTCCGATCCCTCCTGAAAAGTGAATCGATATGGCTTGAGCGACGAATCGAACCGCCGCCCGCGCGACAGACTTCCGACCCAACGAGGTTTTGCCTACGGACCCCCGTCCTCGGCTGCTTTGAACCTGCAGAGGGATTGTTCGTATCGTGCAAAACGGCTCGCAAGTTAATTCACAGGAAGAATTGTTTCAATTTAACCGCTAGAAGTTCAGGAAGTCGCTTTGTTTCAGTGCATTACTGGCGATCATGCGGACGAATAAAGCGCCGGTTAAGGGCGCCGCGAGAGTGCATTTCAAGCCGGCTCTTGCATGCTTTGCCCTCATTGACATCACGGCGTAGACTTGGAAGCAGACGAAAACTCACGCGCATGGGAAGCGTTGCAGAAAATCCGGCCTTGGGCGCGGCTGAAGGATTGCTCACTCTCGAAGAACGGCGGGCGCTTATTGAGCGCGTTGCTGCCAGTGAACAATTCAGCCGTTCGACCCGCCTGCGCGACTTTCTGCTATATGTCGGAAAACAGTCACTCAAGGAAGGCTGCCCCGAAATCCACGAACAGGAGATCGGCATTAAGGTTTTCGGCAGATCGGACTCCTACGATCGCAGCGCGGACAATATTGTGCGGGTCAACGCGACCGAACTTAGAAAGCGCATCGAATCTTATTTTGAATCGGCCGGCGCCAGTGAGCCTTTCATCTTCGAGATTCCTCGCGGCGGCTACCGTCTCGTTTTTCGACGCCGGCTCGCGGACCAGTCGGAAATCGTCCCGCCGGCGCAGGCAGAGCCCGCACAGGAACCCGAGTCGCATGCCAAACCCGTGGCCAAGGAGAGCTCTCGCCCCGCCCGGCATTTTCAGCAGTGGTTGTGGCCTGCGGTCAGCTTGTTGCTCGCAATCGCCTGTGTGTCGCTTTATATAGATAACCGCACTGTGCGCAAGGCGCTCTACCCCTGGGAGGGCCAACCGGCTTTGGCGGCATTCTGGAGTCGCTTTCTCGACTCCCACCGCCAGACTGATCTTGTTTTGCCCGACGACTCGGCCAGTGTGATGGAGGATATCACCCATAATCCCCTCACACTTGGGGACTACATGAGCCGCGGATTCGTCGCGCAGATCCAATCCTCGAACATGAGCACAGATCGTAAAGAAGACGTGAACCAGGTCCTGAACCATAACCTGGTGACTTTTGGCGCGGTGCGAGCCGCTCAGGTCTTGCTGAGCGAGATACCGGCCACATATCCGCATTACCTCACGCTGGCGCGCTATTTCACCGCCGATGAAATCAATCGCGATAACGTGGTCCTGATCGGCGGTAAGAAGGCGGTACCCTGGGATTACCTTTTCGATGATCAACTCAACTTCGTCACCGACTATGATTACCGTCAGGGACTGCAGATCGTGCGAGACCGCAATCCGAAGCCGGGGGAGCAGGCCGTCTACTCGGTGTCCCCTGCCTCAAACAGCTTGGTCGGCTATTCCGTCATTGCATATCTCCCGAATCCCAGCCACGCGGGAAACATCATCATTCTTGCAGGGACCGACTCCGATGCCACCGGCGCCGCAGCTGCATTCCTGACATCAGAAGATCAGATGGAAAAGCTCCGCAAGACCTTCGGTACGGATCGGTTTCCGTACTTCGAAGCTCTCCTGAAAACCTCGCGTTTGAGCGGAACCTTTTTCAACGCGGACCTCGTGGCCTACAGGACCTATCCCAATCTGCACTGAGTTCACGGGCAATCCCTTTTCGAGCATTCGCACACGACCCGCCACCGGGAAATACCGACATCTGGAGAGGCCTATCCCGATTAACAGATTTTGAATTCGGTATCACGTTCGGAGTTCAACTTGTGGGTAATTGAAAGGACACTGGGCGCTTACAGTGCATTGGCGATCAGGCGCTCATCAGGACCGGCTACGCCATCTGCGCAGAGCATTTTGGTTGAGTGGCCGGTTGGCCACGCGAACCGGAGGCGCTTTTAGTCAATTAGCTCTCTGGATTCGTCGCAAACGCGACGCTCGAATCTGGCGCAATTGCGTCCTGAGTTCTTAGCGACATAAAGCGCCGCGTCAGCGCGCCTCATGACCTCCACTGGAGCCGGCAGGTCGTGCTTGGGATTGAAGGTGGCCACGCCAAAACTGCAGGTCACGTGGAGTTCAGCCTCGTCCGTGATGAATGGGCGGTCGCCGACGGCGCCACGCAGGTTATCGATGCGCTTCGCTGCCTTTGACACATCCCAGCCAGGCAGAAGGATAAGAAACTCTTCGCCGCCAATTCGGCCGATGATGTCGTAACCCCGCAGCGCGGCGCGGAAGCGTACAGCGCATTCAATAATCACCTGATCGCCGCAGAAATGGCCGTACTTGTCGTTGATGCTCTTGAAGTGGTCGAGGTCAGCGACGACCACGCACAGAGTCGAGCCGTCGCGCTGTGCGCGTAAAATCTCGCGTTGCAGGTGTTCCAGGACCGCAGCGCGATTGAACATCCCGGTCATAGAGTCGTGAGTCGCCTGAATATGCAATTGGTGGCGGGCCGCTTCGAGCGCGATCTTCTCAGCTTCCAGCTGCGCGGTGCGTTCGGCCACGGTACGAGACAGTTCCTCCTGACGACTAACCAGGACTCGAGTACGGAATGCGATCACAACCCAACCGAGAAGGATGAATGCGATCGCATAACAGTTATAAGCAAGAAGGGTTCGGGTGGCGGGTGGAATGATGTCGAAGCGAAAGGAGTCTCCCTGGGAATTCCAGATCCCAGAACTGTTCTCTGCCTGAACAATGAAGGTGTAGCTGCCAGGGGGCAGATTCGTGTACCACGCGCTGCGCCGCGAACCTGCATAGATCCAGTCAGGATCGAAACCAATGAGGCGATACCGAAACTGGACGCGTTGCGGTGCCACGAAGCTGGTCGCGGTAAAGTCAGCCTCGATATTCCCCGAACCGGGACCGAGCCGGACTCCGTCCTTCATTGGCACGACGCGGGAATCAGAACGAATGCGCTCGATCCACGTAGGAGGTGCGATTTTGTCGATGGGAATGTGAGCGGGATCGATCACCGCCGCGCCGCGGATGGTGGCAAACCAAATCCGGCCGTCGTGTGCTTTCCATGAACAGGGCGTACTGCCATAAAGGGTCTCACGAGAGCGAAGTCCGTCTGCAACGCCGTACTGGAATGGATGGACAATGCCGCCGGAAACCTCGGCCGATCGATTCAATTCCTGCTTGGAGATACGATAAATGCCATCGTCGCCACCAAACCACAAGTTCCCTGCATTGTCCTCGACGATGGAGGCCACGGTGGGCTCGAGCAGACCCTGTTTCAACGTCCATGAGACGACCTGATCACCGCGGATGCGACTGAGTCCACCGCTGGCTGTGCCCGTCCAGACGTTACCGTCATCACCTGCATAGACACTCATGACATGGTTGCTGGGCAAACCCCTGCCAGTGTCGAAGCGCTCGGTGGCTCCGTGGAGCAGACGCTGAAGCCCGTCGCCGTCAGTGGCGATCCACAACGCGCCACCGCTCGACTGAGTGATTTGTGAGATGCGTTCGTCGCCGCCAACGTGTTCAAAATGCCCATGATCAAACCGGGCCAATCCTTTGCCCCAAAAACCCACCCACAGATGGCCGTCTCGATCCTCGAAGATGGAATTCAGCGAGACATCGACCACTGCCGGGTCTGTGTAGACGCTCACCTGACGATTGCGGATTCGAGCCAGGGCTCCATTCCGATAGCCGACCCACAAGCTGCCGTCACGCGTCTGTAGCAAACTGTAGACAGCCTGGTTGGGAAGGCCATTCTTGTGGTTCCATATTTCCACCTTGCCATTCGGTAGCACATGGTTCAGGCCGTTGCTGTCGGCGCCGATCCACATGCTGCCGTCTTGCGCCTCAAGCAAATTTCCGACGTAGTTTCCACTCAGTCCTTCAGGCTTTCCGAAGACTGCGAATCTGCCGTCCCGCAGTTGCAGCAATCCGGCATCGAGCAGGCCGATCCACAGGTTTCCCTCGCTGTCTTCGAACATGGCGTGAGTGCAGCGATCGCTCGGCAAACCTTGCGCACTACTGTACAAATGCAGCTTGCCATCATACAGGCGGCCAATCCCATGCCGGTCGAACGCAATCCATAGAGCGCCATCCCGGTCCACCAGCAGCGCCTCGATGTCCTTCACAGGCAGATGCACTCCGGGGAGGACGACATGACCTTCGCGGATCTGCGCTAGGCCCCCTTTCAGCATCCCAACCCACAAGGAGCCGTCACGAGCGGCGGCAAGGCCGGTGATGACATTGCTCGGCAATCCATCGCGAGTCGTAAACGAAACAAAGCGGCCCCCGTCGAGATGAAAGAGGCCATTTGTGGTCCCTACCCAGAGCGTCTTGTCGGAGCCTGCGGCCATCGTTGTGATGGACGCCGACGCAAGGGGGCCAGAAACCGACCCCGGCTGAACGCGCCCTCCAGAAATGCGGTTCAGTCCCTTGGTCGTGCCCACCCAGACAACGCCGTCGGCATCTTCCCACAGCGAGGTTGCGCTGTTGGCCGAGAGACCATTTGATACCGTTATTGCTACGAACCCGCCGTTCGTCCCCATGGCCGAGGATGGCCGGAATTCCGCCAGACCACTGTCCGTGCCGATCCACAGCATACCGTCTCGGCCGGTTGCCAGCGCCTGAATATAATCCGATGGCAGTTCGGGAGTGTTCGCGCGGTTGTAGGTAGTAAATTCGACTCCATCAAAGCGAGTCAATCCCTCTTCGGTTCCCAGCCAAAGATAGCCGTTGGGCGTCTGGACAATAGCGTGAACCGAATTCTGCGGCAGTCCGGACTCGGTGTCCCACGAACTCTGGATGTATTGGGTAATGGCCCTGCTTGGATCAAGAGCGAGCACTGAAGAGGCCGGCAAAAGCAAGAACAGAAGAGTGAGGCATGCCAGGAATGGGAAACTGCACCGGGTTTGCAGCATTCGGACCATAAGCCTTGACGATGAGTTGTGGACTGCCTCTCGCGTCCAAACTAGAGAATTGGTCCGGACAAATTGAGTATCCTCATATCTTATCGCCATCGTGCACGGTAGCTTATTCCACTTTGGTCGCAGCCGGCGGGCCCTCTGGTGGCCTGTTGAGGATGATCGTCACCCCGGAAAGACCGGCTTCACCGCTAGGGATCCGCGTTTTTTCCCCATCCGGCCGTCTGATCGCTAAGGCGGCGACTCAAATTCAGCTGGCGACACCAAGCCAAGCCGCTCATCGACACCTATTTACGCGTAATCTGTGGGATCGGTCCCGGAAAACGCCGATGTCGCCAGAAAAGACCCCCGCCGACCCCGCAAGCCCCTCCCAGCCCCCGGTTCCAGCTTTTCTGATCCCCGACCACCGACCACTGGCCATTGTCTTCCGTTGTCAAGCTCCTCACCCCCAAAATCATTGCGCCAAACCGCCCCTAAGTCGTTCCTTTTCCGATCTCTGACCCCCGATCTCTGATCTCTGTCAAGTTTGCCGATAATCTCCCGCTTCTGGCGCATACTCGTTCCATGATCGACGACCAGAGATGGGATGGCCGGGCCACAACCGCTCTTTCGCCGTTCACGGGCTGCTGGCCACTGGATATTGGCCGTTGGCCACTGGCCACCGGCTGCTGGCGACTGGCTGCTGGCGGCTTGGCCACAGGCTTTCGGCTGCCCGCCACCGGGTATTGGCTACCGGCTACTGGCTACCGGCTACCGGCTGTTCTCTGACCCCCGATCTCTGTTCTCTGTTCTTTTGCAGTCAAAAGAGTGCATTTTGGGCCAAAAACGCCACGTAAACCATTGAATGGAGAGACTTTAGTCTTTAACCCCTTTGGAATCAATGGGCTACGGCAAGTGATCGGAGGTACAAGTGCCTGAAAACAAACCCCTTAGCCCCCCAAAGGGGTGGGGGGCACCGGAGGGCAGTACTAAAAGGTAAACAGCCGCCGGCAGCCCAGAGCCATCTGGCATGGCTTGTTCGCCACGGCGGACCAAGTCTACCAACCGGCTGCAAGCTACCGGCTACCCAGCACGGTCTACGTTCCACGGTCCACGATTCACGATCCACAGTTTCACAGTCTCGTTTTTTGTCGCTCTGGATTTTGCGCTCTCGCGTCAGCTCGCTGCACGCGAGAATCCGCAGCGGCTCTTCAGCGGCGAGATCGTTGCTCCTCGAGCGGATCTGACCGTCTTCCCATTCCGTAACCTGGTGAGCTCGACACTCCGGAGCGGCGTATCCACGGACTGACCTCCGCATAGCGC
Source organism: uncultured Acidobacteriaceae bacterium (assembly GCA_963832805.1). Classification (GTDB taxonomy): domain Bacteria; phylum Acidobacteriota; class Terriglobia; order Terriglobales; family Acidobacteriaceae; genus Telmatobacter. Next base: position 190,588 of record CAWHVN010000016.1, read on the forward strand.
TCCAAAGCAGGGAGAACGCTACAAGTAAGTATAGTGATTGCATTATGATTGGCTGCGACGGGCCTGTAGCTCAACGGTTAGAGCAGGGGACTCATAATCCCTTGGTTCGGGGTTCGAATCCCTGCAGGCCCACCAAATAAACTAAATAGAATCATAGATTTATTGGACAATGAAGAAGAATTCGCCGATGGCTGTACTTCTGTAGATGGCTGTTTTGATGGCTGTTATTCTCCCAGTGGCTGTGCTACAATCCCGGCCTATAGGAGGAGAGATGAAAGCCAAGGCCGTAAGGGGCGTTTATGAGCATCCCGCCGGGTCCGGGATCTGGTGGATTCACTACTACGCCGAAGGAAAGCGGCACAGGGAAAAGGCCGGGCGGAAGAGTGACGCCTTAGCCCTCTACCAGAAGCGCAAGGCCGATGCGAGGCGCAAAGTCAAACTGCCTGAACTCGTGCCGGGCAAAGTCGCCACGTTTGGTCATCTGTCAGCGATGGCCGTTGAACACGCCGAGACTCACCTCAAGTCAATCGCGCACTACAAGACAAAAGACTCCATACTGCGAGAGCCGTTCGGAGAGCGGGCCGCGTCTGCAATCACGCCGCAAGAGATTAACGAGTGGCTCACCAAACACTGCAAGACGCCAGCAACAGCAAACCGCTACCGGGCGTTCATGTCCCTTGCATACAGGCTTGGCATGGAGAACGGGAAAGTAGAGAGTAATCCGGCGCGTCTCGTGCGACTGCGAACAGAGAACAATGCCCGGATGCGGTTCCTAAGCCGGGCTGAATATGGGAAGTTGCTGGGCATTATCCAGCGCGACAATCCAGCGCAAGCGCCCGCCTTCATAGTGAGTGTGTATACCGGGATGAGATGGGGAGAGCAATTCTCTCTGGAGTGGGGACAAGTAGACTTCAAGCGGAAGATAATCCGGCTGACGCAAACCAAGAACGGGTCAGCCCGGAACGTCCCATTGAATGCCGTGGCGCTGGCGGCGCTTCAGCAACAAAGGGAAGCCGTATCCCATGAGGCTGGAGAACCCGTCTTCCCGCGTCCCGGCCCCCAGTCAGATTGCCGCTGGTGGTTTGAACCGGCCCTCCGTGAGGCGAAAATCACCGAATACACTTGGCACAATAACCGGCACACGTTTTGCTCGTGGCTTGCGATAGCTGGAGTGAGTACCAAGGAAATTCAAGTATTGGCTGGACACAAAACCATTACGATGGCCGCCCGCTACGCGCATCTTTCGCCGGAAGCCACGGCCTCAGCATCGGAGCGACTCGTTATCTCGTAGTGGTTCCCGGACGCAAACCGAACCAGTGAGGCCCGAGTGACCAGAACTTTTCGGCCAATACGCCGCGTCTCCAGTAGCTTCCCAGCAATCAGGTAATCGAGGGAGCGCACAGAGATGGAGAGCTGACGGGCGGCCTCTTTCCCGTCAGCTTAGCTGATATATGTTCAGCCGGATAGGGCAACAAATGACATTCCCCGGATAGACAGAGCATAGCCGAGGCCGGACCGGAGTCAAGGCCGCGCTAAAGCGCGCCGCTTCGCGGTCGTAGAGCCTTGACACCGGCCCTCGTGCCTCGGCACATCTTCCAATATCCGGGGAATGTCAGCTTTTCTGAACGGCTATTCGGAAGCAGACGCGATCCGCTCCACCACAGACAGCTTATGTGCAGGGGAAAGGTGGCTGTAGCGGGCGAACGCCGCGCAGCGTTCAGCAAATGCTGTAGGCAGCGCAGTTCTTTGGGAAGAAGCGCCGGGAGACAACAACCGATTATGCAGCGGGTGTAAGATGACGACAATCTAAGATTCGGTTGTACCTATAGTTCCAGGAGAATCCTGCCGTGTCCGAAAAGACAGAGCCCCTCGAAGCTGAACGTTCTTCCGCGATGAACAGTGCTTCTCTCTGTCAGGTCGTGATGTCAAGTGGACGTGAATGTTGTGGCCGTCCGATTTACCACTCGGCTCCGGGGCATGACGAGGAACCGGTCTGCCTCATGCACTCGCGCGATCCGCAAAAAAGCGACTCTGAATTTCAGCAAGAATTCGAAAGTATCCTGCAGGAAGCAACAAAACACAATGAGGTCGCTGACTTCACGCGGTTTATTTTCCCGTCTGCTCAATACGCAAGGAAAGAATTCAAGACACAATGCCGGTTCGACCATGCCGCGTTTACGCAAAGAGCTGATTTCTCCGATGCCACGTTTACCCGGAGCGTCATCTTCTCCGATGCTACGTTCGAACAGAGTGCTACTTTCCATTGTGCCTCTTTCATGCAAACTGGCTACTTCTATCAAGTAAAGTTCAAGCAAGAAACCGACTTCAGCCGTGTCATGTTCTTGCAGGACGCTGTTTTCTCACAGGCCACGTTTACGCAGGACGCCTTTTTTCTGGCTGCTAGGTTCACACAGGAGGCCAACTTCGAGGAAACAACATTCGCCAAGGTGGTTCTCTTCAACCAAGCGAAATTCTTGGTATCAGCCGCTTTCCGCGAAACCGTTTTCCGCGGAGACGATAAACTGGACCCCGAAACGGACGGTACGCTGCATGGGCCGGTTTTTTCCCTGGCGCAATTTTCCCATCCGGAGGCCATCGTCTTCTACAAGACGTACCTTGGCCAAGCCCTTTTCCTTAACTGTGACGTCTCGGAAGTCACCTTTTCTTCCGTCACTTGGCGTAAGCGCAAGCGCGGCGGCAAAAGCATGGTTTTGGAGGAGCAGGTCAGTCTCGACCGTCCGGTGGCATCGGCCCTGCTACCAGGTCCAGACAATCACGACGAACGTGATTATCGCCTGATTGCCGAACTCTACCAGCAACTGAAAAAGAACTACGACGACCGCAAAGACTACTGGACCGCTGGCGACTTCCACTACGGCGAAATGGAGATGAAACGGCTCCACAGTCGCTGGCGCTCGAAACTGTTACGTTGGCAAGGTCATCATTTCAGCCTTGCAGCTTGGTACAGGCGCTTCAGCGCATACGGAGAGAGCTATTGGAAGCCGCTCCTCTGGCTTCTTTTCTTCGTCCTTGTGCTTTTCCCGTTCGTCTATCCCGCCCTCGGCCTTGAGTTCAATCCACCATCCGGCCCCGCATCAGGCTGGCTCGGATACAACGATTGGGCCACATTTTCCCGTACGCATCCCACCGAACACCCTTCCGGCTTCTGGGGCATGATCCTGCATAGCCTGATGACCTCGCTTTCCGTTGGTGGCTTCCAGCGCGAGTTGCGCTATGCGCCAAGCTATCCGTGGGGACGTATGTTGGCCCTCCTCGAACCGCTGCTGACCACCACGCTCGGCGGCCTTTTCCTGCTCGCTATCCGCCGCCAGTTCAAGCGCTGACACTGCGTGCGCGTTTGCTTCTTGTGCCTATCCAAACTCCCAAATTGTCTTTAGCTTTCCTCATTGCGGTTTCGCCTGATGCGCCTCCAACCACTCCCGCTCCCGTTCCTGTGCGTGGGATAGATCAGCAGGCGTCAGGTGAGACGCGGCTTCGTCTCGATACTTCGCAACCTGTTTCGAGTCCGAGGCATCCTGCTCGCCAGCAGCCGCTAGATCGTACCAGAAATAGGCTTCTGCGTAGTCCCGGGGCACCCCTTTACTATCGAGGTATAAACCCCCGAGTGACCATTGCGCCTTGGCATCGCCCTGTTCGGCCGCCTTGCGAAGCCAGAGAGTTGCCTGAGCATAGTCCCGAGGGACACCATCGCCATCGCGGTACAAATCCCCAAGGCTCTCTTGCGCGTTAGCGTCACCCTGTTCAGCCGCCTTGCGATACCAAAACGCCGCTTGTTCGTAGTCCTGGAGCCCGCCTTGGTCGCTGTTGTACAAATCCCCGAGGGCGTCTTGCGCGTCAGCGTCGCCCTGTTCTGCCGCCTTGCGGTACCAAAGCGCAGCCTGAGCAACCTGAGCATGGTGCCCATGCATAATAAGCTCCATAGTAAGCGGGCCGTGACCGTAATAGTATAAGTTCCCGAGTACGTATTGCGCGTCGGCATCGCCCTGCTCAGCTGCCTTGCGAAACCAAAACACCGCTTGAGTATAGCGCCAGTTATAGGGGTCGGCAGAGTTGATCCATGCCCTCCATGCCCTGATCGTACGACGCCAAAACGCCGCTTGCGTGTCGTCCTGGAGGACGCATTGGCCCTCCCACTCCTTGTAGTACAAAACACCCAGATGGTACTGCGCGTCGGCATCACCTTGTTCAGCCGCCTTGCGAAAAGGAGCACTCGTGTCGGAGAAACTGGTTCTTAATTGAGCATCGAGAGTTGATGATCGGGATGCGAAACTGCCGACAAAAATGAGGTTAAGAATTGCACATATGGTTAAACTAGTTATCATAGACCACATTGCGAAATTTGAAATTCCTTTATTGGACAGGAACTTGCTGATACCGCGATACCAAAGCATTGCAGCCGATGCGAAACCACCAAATGCCAGGGCGGACACAATGAACTTACCCAAAGTGGAATCCGGCGAAGATGCTGCCAGAGAAAACCCTCCGCCCAAGAGCATATCCACTAAAGTCCAAGTAATTCTGTACAGCGTCGAATCCGTCTCCCATGCTGTGATACCACCAAGTGGCATGATGCACACAACAATCACAACCCACCCACTGTAATCCGACGAAAATACAGGCAGTGAAAAGCATCCAACCAAGAGCAGACACACTGCCAACCAAGTAATTACGTATAAAATTGAAACTGACCACCATCCTCTTACTGACGAAGTTCTCTTCGGACTTGCAGCCCTATTGCCAGCAGATGCTGATGTTCCACCCGTTGAGGTTCCGGCCTGTTGATAGGTTCCCGTTCCCGACCACCGGTACGCCCCGTTAATCTTTTTCGCCTTCTTTTCCGCAAGCCTCTTGATTTCAAACTCACTTGTTCTCTTGCGGAAAAGCCAATATCCTGACCATCCGATTAAGAGAATGCCCAGACACAGATCAATCGGTTGCCACTGTGTTCGCTGCATATGTATTGGCAAGAACGGGTTCAAAAGAAGCGCAACCGCGACAAATGCCCATGTCCACGCCCGCAGGCCGGTCTTGTACACTCTCCACGCCCAATAAACCGCGCCGACTGTGATGACTAGCCGGAGCACCATGTAAAAGCCGTAAGGATACTTGCCGCCCGATGCAATGAGCAGCAAAACTGCGCCAAGCATCGTCAGAACCACTTCCAGGATTCGTTCACGGCTCATGATCGTTCCTCATTGAATATCCTACTGCTCAGGTCCGGAGTAAGCGTTTGTTGTCGTAGACAGCGTCCTCGGTTGCTTCTCGGGTAGAGGATGATTATGGCGAGCGCTGGCAGACGCAACGCTGCTTACGCAGCGGATGAACGTTGACACGTCATCCCCAGTGGGGTTGCTGTAAGTATACCGATAAAGCGCTTTTGTTAACGTGCGCATATTCAACCGGTTAGCGTTTTGCGTTTACATCCGTAAACGCGGCAATAGGTCGAATGGTTCCAATGCGCTCTGCGCGTAAACACATTCTCCCGTAAAGGGTTAGCGTATTCTGCCCCAATACCACTGTTCAACAGAACGGGGTACAATTCCCGTACCGAGGTATCCGCCGATGACCTCTCCAGATGGCAAAACGTCCGTCGCCGTTCCGTCTGCGGCTCCTGCTGTGCCGACGAGCGAAAGCAATCGCACCAAGTCTATTGCGACGCGGCTCACCGACGCCGAGTTTGCCGAGATCGAGTCTGCGGCAGGCAGCGCCGGGAAGAAGGTGGCCGAGTGGCTTCGCGAAGCCGCACTCGCCCAGGCCCGCGCAGCAGGAGAAGAGAAGCCAACAGACACAGTACTGCTGGCGGAACTGATGGCTTTGCGCAGCCTTATCGTCAACCTATTCGCAGTTGCTTCCAAGGGGCCATTGAGCGACGAAACCTTGCGCAAAATCGCCGCCTATGCCGACTCGATAAAGGACCAGAAAGCGGAGGAATTGCTGGCCCGAAAGCGCCGCCAAATGGCACCTCAATCAGGGGAGAAATAGCCATGAGATTGCAACGGTTTCGCCGTGCATTTCCGTGGCGAACTGCGGCGCTTCTGGCCGTGCTCTTGGGTGTGCCTATGCTGGCATTTGCAGCTTGGTTTGCATGGGAAATCGAGCCGCTTCAAAGTTACTATTTGCTCGACTATTGGCAGTGCAGCAAGGCAGCGGAAAAAGCAGGATCGGCAACCGAAATCCGGTGGCTGATGAAGACAGCCCAAGGACGCAAGAGCCTGCCAGCAATCCCTTCCGATGTGACCACCGGAAAAGCTGGAAACCTGTCTCTTCATCTCTCCTCTTCGGCAATCAAAAGCGGCTGGATTGGCCTGGAGAAATCCGCCCCCGACTTGGTCTATTCCGGCGAACTGAAAGATGCTCTGGGGACGAACATTTATCATGACCGTTCTTACTCGAATTTCATCGCTCTTCCACTGCTCGAAAGCTGCACCTTCACGCTGATGATTGTGGCATTCATCGTCTTCACAACGAGGGCAGAGTTGTGGCAGGAATGGAAGCGCCTTTGGCGTGAGGTAATCGCGACGGATTCATTCCGTGATGACTGGCGAGATGTGCCTCCGATTCGACATGGAATCAGCCGCTCTATCGCGCCTCGGGAATGGTCGGGAAAGGTCCGCTTCAAGCTAGCCGATTGGACCAGCAGAAGTGTTGGTAAACCGGCTTTGGCAAAGGTTGCGATCCCGCCCGCTTTGCAGAGTCAATCACTCTCCAGTCCTGCGAATATTCAGCCTTCTGATGCTCGTACAGAACTTTCTTCGGAGCGGCCCTCTCAAGCCGAGCCGAAGTACCCTGCACAAGGCCAGTCCATCTTTCCCGGAGCACGGAGAGCAAACGGCGTGCAGCAAGAGCCGATTGCCTGGGATGAATCGCAGTGGATTGACTGAGCCGAATACATACGCGATGCCCGTGATTCATCCGAGCAAACAAATGCTCGCGGCACTTCTCCCGCATGGATGAAAGCAACTCGGAAGGGCCTCTCATCCATCTGGATTTTCCTTTCCCCAAGTTCATCGCTATGCAGTCGTCATCGTTGATAGTTCCCACGTTAGTTTTGCCCTGTCTAACAAGGCCTTACTTCCACTCAAAGCGAATCATTTGTCAGGCTGCAACGACAACGGTAAGAGGTGTTCATCGGCAGCGATTAACTACTTGATGAGAAGAGTAATCCAACTTGCCTTGAGTGCTAAACTGCGGATTCAATCGCGCTGTAATTGCTCTCGTAATCCACTCCAGAATCATAGGTGAATTGCACAAGCAATCGACAGACATATACTCGAAACATCAATAACCACGCTGGTAAAACTCATCATTACCAAAAAATATTTTCGCCACAATGCGACTATTTGCGCCAATTCTGAGTTACTCTAAACAGCACGGCATTTGTAAAATGCTGCGACTCTCACATAGGAGTCTTTGCGATGCTGACGATCTCAAAAGCTCTTTCCGCAAAACAGGCGCAAACCTACCACGCGCGCGAGTTCGCCTCCGAGCAACAGAACTACTGGAGTCGAGATCGACAGGCATACAGCGAATGGCGTGGCGCGCTTGCCGAAGAGTGGAATCTCCACGGCGCTGTTCATGCAGAACACTTCGCAAACCTGAGCGATGGCCAGCATCCTGAGAACGGAGCGCAACTCGTCAAACATCAGCCCGCGAGGACCTACGAGAACGAATACGGCAAGCAGGTAACGAGCGTCGAACACCGGGCTGGATGGGATGCTACCTTTTCCGCGCCGAAGTCCGTTTCGCTTACCGCGCTTGTGGGCGGGGATACTCACGTACGGGAAGCGCATCGTGAGAGTGTGCGCGTCGCGCTTGGAGAATTGGAGCGATACACACAGGCGCGCATCGGCAATATTCATGCGCCGGAGAATACAGGCAAGTTTCTTGCGGCGACGTTTGAGCACGATACTGCACGACCTGTCGATGGTTATGCCGCGCCACAGCTTCACACGCACGCGGTGGTCTTCAACATGACAGTGTGCGAGAACGGCCAATCTCATGCCCTGCAAGAACGCAGTTTGTTTCAGTCACAGCACTATGCCACCAGCGTTTATCGCTCTGAGCTTGCCATGAGGCTACAGAAGCTCGGTTATGAGATTGAAATAGGCAAGCACGGCCAGCCAGAGATTAAGGGATACACGCAGGAATACTTGGACGCATCGAGTCCACGGCGGGAACAGATCAAAGAACATTTGCAGGAGATCGGCAGAGAGGGCGCAGGCGCGGCACAAGTTGCGGCACATCGGACGCGCGACAAAAAAGAAATTCAATCGCAGGATGAAGTCTTGCGGCGGCATCGTGAGTTGGCTGTGCAGTTCGGCAATCAGGCCGACCGTGTGGTGGCGCAGGCGCGGGAACACGCTTATCAGTTCGAGCCACGGCAAGAAAAGACAGCGCAACTGTCTGCCACATATGCGCGGAATCACGTCTTCGAGCATTCGGCGGTCCAGGACGAGCGGACAATCCTGCAATCGATGCTGGACCGTGGCATGGGGCAACTCACATATGGCGAAGTGCGCCAGGAGTTTTCGCGACGTGTCACGAGTGGGGAATTTTGCACCATCAGTCACAAAGAAGGGCGCGCAGCTCCGCAATACACAACTGCCGAGATGGTCCGCATGGAAAAGGCGATCATTGCAGGAATGCAGCAAGGTAATCACGGCGATTTTATGCTGGTTTCGCCGCAGGTGCGCATCTGGACTGAGGACCGGCACCCGGAGTTGAATGCTTCACAGCTTAGGGCCGTCGATGAAATCTTTCTTGCGAGAGAGAAGATCATCGGTTTGGAGGGAGTTGCCGGAACAGGCAAGACAACCACATTATCTGTAATCCGCGAGGGTGCAAAGAGCGCCGGATACCATGTGGAAGGCTTCGCGCCGACTTCACGCGCAGCCCAGAAGCTCGCCGAGTCAGGAATCGAGACATCTACTCTACAACAGCACCTTGCATACGGCACAAGGCCGGACGCGGGTGAAAAGCGATTATATGTGCTCGATGAGTCTTCGCTCGCTTCCACGCGCCAGATGCACGAATTTATTCAACGTCTCCATAAGAATGACCGTGTGCTGTTAGTTGGCGATACGCGGCAGCATGAGCCTGTCGAGGCAGGACGGCCCTTTGCTCAGCTTCAAGAAGCAGGGATGAAGACCGTAAGGCTCGATGAGATTGTGCGGCAGCGCGATCCAGAGTTGAAATATGCCGTGGAGCAGTTGGCACGCGGCGAGGTTAGGCAGGCGGTTGCCAGTCTCGATGACCAAGGACGAGTGCACGAGTACACGGGCCGCGAGGAACGCATCGCGGCAATTGCAAAAGAATACGCACGCTCGCCCCAGAGTACGCTTGTCGTTTCGCCGGACAACCGATCGCGGTCCGAGATCAATCAACGGGTTCATAGTGAATTGCAGTCGCGGGGATTGGTGAACCGCGAAGAACACACCATCAGGACGCTGGTGCCGCGTCAGGAGATGACCGGCGCGGATCGCACCTGGGCGCGGCAATACCAAGTGGACGACATTCTGCGCTACTCGCGCAGTTCTCAAGAAACCGGAATCAAGAAGGGCGAATACACGCGCGTTGTCGGTGTTGATGCTCAAAAGAATCTTGTGACGGTGGTGCGCGCGGACGGAAGCGAGCAAACCTACGATCCGCGTCGGCAGATGGGAGTTATCGCCTACCGTGCTCAGGAGAAGGCTTTTTCTGTTGGCGACCGTATTCAGTTCACCTCGCCAGACAATGAGCTGAAGATTGCTAATCGTGAACTTGGAATCGTGGAAGAATTCGGTGCAGATGGAAGGATGCGTCTCAAACTGGACGGCGGGCGTAGTGTTGCCGTTGACCCCGAACAGCATCCGCACATTGACCATGGCTATGCCATGACGAGCTACTCCAGCCAGGGACAGACCGCCGAGCGTGTGCTCGTACACGTCGATACTGAACTCGGTGCGAAGGATCTGCTCAATAACCGCATGGCCTACGTTGCAATTTCGCGCGGGCAGAATGATGCGCAGGTCTTCACCAATAACGCCGGTAAGCTCGCTGATGTTCTTGCTCGCGATGTTTCGCACCAGAGCGCGCTTGAGCCGCAGATCGGGATTGCTCCACCTGCCCAAGACATCGCGAAGGCTCTGCATTCCGAATTAAGCCTTGGGGCCGAACTAGGGATAAGTTTGTGAGTTTGGGAATTCTACGCAGCGAAATCTTCTCTGGAGGTACGCACCATGCAACCAATTGACAGCGCATCCAAGAAACCGCCGGTACGGGTTACAGTCCCGTCCCACGCCAAACTGTTGGTTAGCCGCGATGAGGCCGCACAGCTTCTTTCTATCAGTGTGCGCGGGATTGACTACCTGGTGGCTACGCGGCGGCTGCCGTTCAGAAAGATTGGAGGCCGGGTTTTGATTCCTGTGGCCGAACTGCGTAAATATGCAAACGGCGATCACCCGGAACGGATTGTGGCTTGAGCGCCTCGCCATGTTCGATTCATGCTTCGTTGCGGCTGGGTTCAAAAAAACATTGCGCAACGTGGCGGAAACTTATCAAATTTGATAAACTGCTTGGGAGGGCAAACGTCCAGCGATGGCTTGGAATGTTGATTTCTATCAGAACGATGACGGAAAACTGCCCGTATTGAAATGGCTGGACACTCTGCCAGAGGATGTTCGAGGCAAGGTCATTGCCCGTATCGATCTGCTGAAAGAGGGAGGGCCGACTCTCGACTATCCCTATACTTCACAGATTGATGGACGGCTCCGCGAAATTCGGTTACGGTTTGGAAAAACGCGCTACCGGGTTCTGTACTTCTTCGATGACGACCGTACTGCAATCTTGCTGCACGGTCTGACGAAGAACACTCCGGCAGTAGAGGAAGCAGACAAGCGCATCGGCAGCGCGAGGATGGCAAAACACGAGGCTCGTTTAGGCTCGAAGCGCCCCGCCGGGGCCAGACGCGGAAAAGGAGAAGGAAGCAAATGACGACCGCTTGGGATAGCTACGTAAAAAAGGAACTCCGTAAGCCCGCAGTCAAGAAGGCGTACGAAGAAGAGACGCAGGTATTGAAGATTGGTCTGGCGTTGGCGAATCAGCGGCGGCAAAAGGGGCTGACTCAGGCCGAGGTTGCCGAGAAGATCGGGACCAGTGCTCCGCAGCTCAGCCGAACCGAGCGCAAGCCTGAAAATGCCAACATGCGAACCTTGATCCGGTATGCCGCAGCGGTTGGCATGGACCTTGACATTCGCCTTGTTGCGCGTGGATAACGTACCCGTTATGACGAGTGAAACAGGGAAATCTTAGTGGCTGTTTTGATGGCTGTTTGCTTCCAACTTTCCTGCATTTCGGTGCGATTCCTTGCAAAGGAGGATCGCACTTTATGTTTATGAATACAAATACTTTATTCGCTTACATGCAGCGCATTGCGATGTGATGCAAAACGCACAAAGTGGGACTCATAATCCCTTGGTTGGGGGTTCAAATCCCTCCGGGCCCACCAGTAGAAGAGATGCGTTAGACGAAGGCCAGGTTCACGTTGTCGATGGCCTCGTCGATCTCCTGACGGTTCTTGAAGCCGACGGTTACGGCATCTACGCCGGCGTGGCGGAAGGCAAAGCGCATGGCGTCCACGCGGTCGCTGTGCTGAGTGAAGGCGCCATTGCCAATGAGCTTCATACTGACGACAGCCATTCCGTCCTTCTTGACCTGCTGGACGTGTTCGACAACCTCGGGAACGCACTGCGGATTGTTATTATCTCCCCATGTTGGTCCGTCCATGAGCGTGCCCTTGTGATTCATGCGGATCATGGCCACTTGCAGCCAGGGATTGCCGGGCATTTCGCGCAGAGCCGGCAGGCCGTGGACGCTGGCACCACGCGAGAGGAGGAGCTTCCTGGCCTGGAATTTGTCAATGCCTTCCTGCCAGCGCTTTGTCGTCTCGACCCAATCGGGCGTGTGTTGCCAGTGGAGAAGCATGATGTCGAAATAGTCGGTACTGGAGGTGCGGAGCATGTCCTCGAAGCGCTGCTGGGGATCGGCGCCGGGATCCGTGGTCACCTTGGTCATGAGGGTGTAGCTGTCGCGGGGAAACGGCTTGAGCGCCTCGCCGAGCATGGCGGGCGTTACGTAGGCTTCGGCGGTTTCAAAGAAGCGGATGCCACGGTCGTAGGCGTAAGCGACGAGGCCGGAGAACTCTTTCTGGCCAAGCTGCGCTTGCACGTAGCCGTTGTTACTGCCCGTCCCGAAGGCGAGGCGCGTGACTTTCACGCCCGATTTGCCCAGCGTGACCAGATCCGATGCGGTCGCCCGCTCGGCAAGCAGAGGCAGGCTGCCCATGCCCGCCACCGCGCCCGCGGCAACGCTCGTCTTCAGGAAATCTCGTCTGGAAATCCGCATCATGATTTTGCCCTCCGCCCCTTGTAGAAAGGGGGTTGACCGGTTGGCCGAATGGTAACACAAGCCTGGAGGGCAGGGTCATCGAGGAACGCTTGCGCAACTCCGATGCCCCATCTGCGGCGCATTCTGCTTCATCTTCAGTTTGCCCTTTATCACCAGCTATGCAGCCACTCCGCGTCGCGGCCGATCCGGACCGGCGCATGAAACAGTTCGCTCAGGCGGGATTCGGTCAGCAGTTCGTCCCGCGGCCCGTCGGCGACGATGCGGCCATCGCACATGAGAATGATGCGGTCGATCTCCGGCAGAATATCGCCCAGATGGTGAGTGACCATTACCAGGCCCGTGCGTTCGCGAGCGAGTCCGCGGAGGGTCTCGCGCAGCTCGTGCTGGGCGGCCAGGTCGAGCGCGTTGGAGGGCTCGTCGAGAAGGAGTTGTTGTGGGCGATGCACAAGCGCGCGGGCAATGAGGATGCGGCGCTTTTCTCCGGCCGACATGGTGCCCACGAGCTGCTCGGAGAGATGCGTCGCCTCCATGCGATCGAGAGCCTCACGCGCCCGCACGCGCATCTCATCGGTCACATGCAGATTGGGCCACAGCGTGGAAGCAGAAAAGAAGCCCGCGATCACCGCGTCAAGACCGGACGTAACCGCCGTTCGCTCGCCGGGCAGGTCGGCGCCCATCGGGCCAGCGGTCACTACGCCGAAGTGGCGGCGCAACTCGGTCAAATCCCAGCGCTCGCGGCCGAAGATGCGCACCTGCATGCCCGGTTGAACGATCGGATAGAGCTGACAGGTCATCGCGAGAATCAGCGTGGATTTGCCGCAGCCGTTCGGTCCGAGGATGGCGACGTGCTCGCCGGTACGGATGCTGAGATTGACGTCATGCAGGACCACGCGGTCGCCGCGCGCAACGTTGACCGCGCGCATCTCCAAGAACTGACCCGAATTGCTTTCGATCTCGCCCATCGACACGCGCGCGGCCTCTACCTGCTAGATTAAATGGGGTTGACCGCATGAACGATCTCAAGAGCAACGCGATTCCCCGGGGATTCCGATTTGGCGCTATCAAGGCTGGCCTCAAGGCCAGCGGACGGCCCGACTTCGCCCTCATCGTGGCGGATGCTCCGGCAAGCGCGGCTGCCGCATTTACTTCCAACCGCGTGATCGCTGCTCCCATCGTTGTTGACAAGGAGCATCTGAGCGCCACAGGTGGACGCGTGCGCGTGGCAGCCATCAATGCAGGCAACGCCAACTGCGCAGCGGGCGAGGCCGGGCTGCGCGCTGCGCGGGATACCTGCGCCGCTCTAGCCCGCACCTTCGGCTGCCGCGCGGAAGAGGTCTTTCCGTCATCGACCGGGATTATCGGCGTTCCGCTGCCGGCAGAAAAGCTGATCACCGCTCTGCCCGAACTGGCTGCGAGTCTGGGCTCCGAGGCGAGCCACTTCTCGGAAGCGGCTCATGCGATTCTAACGACGGATTTAGTGGAGAAGATGGCTTTCGCGCGTCTCGATTTGACGGGCACGGACGGAGCCGCGCATGAAGTTCGCATAGCCGCCTTCGGAAAAGGCTCGGGCATGATTCATCCGCAGCTTGTGCCGCACGCCACGATGCTCGTTTACGTGCTGACCGACGCGGCGATCGAGTCTAACGTTCTTGACGGCTACCTTCGCGCGGCGGTCGAGGTCAGCTTCAACCGCATCTCCGTCGATGGCGACACATCGACGAACGACACCGTGCTGCTGCTCGCGTCCGGCGCCAGCGGAGTGACGATCGGTGCGGGCGAGGCGGCTTTTGCTGCCGCGCTCACGGAGGTTTGCACATCGCTTGCGAGACAGGTGGTCGCCGACGGCGAAGGCGCGTCGCACGTGGTGGAGTTGCGGATTGATGGCGCGGCCAGCGACGCCGACGCGCTGCGCGTGGCCAAAGCCATCGCTCATTCGCCGCTGGTGAAGACGGCGTGGGCGGGCTGCGATCCGAACTGGGGCCGGCTGGCGGCTGCGATCGGTTATTCCGGGGCCCAGGTCGATCCGGGGCGCATCGACATTCGCTTTGGCGAACTGCAGATTTGCCGGGACGGCGGACGAGCAGCGGAGTTCGACGAAGCCGCAGCCCACGCGTACATCAGCCAGCGCGAGTTCTCGATCATGATCGAGCTGAACCAAGGGCAGGGTTCGTGCGTGTTCTGGACGACCGACCTGACGGCTCAATATATACACATCAACGCCGACTACTCGACGTAGGGCCGGGGCCAATTTCCCAAATTTCGTTGTCGCTCGTCGCTCGCAGATTCCCGATTCAGCGGAGCTAGCGGTGTTGGCGGAGCTAGCGGAGTTAGCCGCGCTAAGAAGACGGCCGTCAGCCTGACGGCGGCGGCTATTTACCTTTTAGTACCTATCCACCCCTCCTCCCGGTATGCCATACCTCCATATTTGAAACCAAAGGACTTACGGGCCGACCCATACCTCGCTCATACCTTGCCCATACCTTGCATACCAATTTCCAGGGCCGCATCCCGCAAGCATACCGATTCACGAGAGTCAGGGGGCGTTCTCTGAGGCCTTGCGGCGCTGGTTGCGCCGGTTTTCCGAGCGCAAAGACGCGAATGCGGCGGAGAAAGTCCGCCGCAAAGAAGGCCTGATTGAACGCTTATGGAATGAGTATGCGCTCAAAGGGGGAAATTATCGGCAAACTTAGGGGAAAAAGTGAAGGAGTGGATAAGTGACGGAGAAAGCAGGGGGTTAGGGTGAGTTTGACGCGTGCGTATAGGCGACTGGGGACTTGACAGCATTTGGCGGCGATGGGTCAGGTCTAGTCGGCGAAGATTTCAGCGAGTGTGGCGAGAGTTGCGGTCAAGGTGGCAGGGAGGACGGAACCCAGGCGGCGGACAAGACGCACTTTGTCGATGGTTCGAATTTGATCGAGCAGGATAAGCCCGTCTTTGCGCGCAAACCTGACCGGGATACGAAACGGAGCCGGACGATTTCCGGTGGTGATGGGCGCCACGATGACAGTGCGCAGGTGGTCGTGCATCTCCGGTGGAGAGATCACCATGCAGGAGCGCGTTTTTTGAATTTCACTAACGACGGTGGGATCGAGATTGACGAGCCAAACATCGCCGCGCTTCACCGTCCTCGGCCTTGCCATGTCAAATCCGCGTTCGCCTCGTTGGCGAACTCAGGCCATACGAGTGCGTCGTCGGCCCATGCCGAGAGCCGCTTGCTATCCTCAGCCCAACCTTGTCGTGGGGCATTCTTAGGCCGACGTACTACATGCGTGTTTCCCTCTACGAGAATTTCGGCCTGGTCTTCCAGGCCTGCCTGTTTGAGCAGCGGCTTGGGAATCAGGATTCCGCGAGAGTTGCCGATACGGCGGATGGTTGTGAGCATGGCTCCTCCGTGTAATAACAATGTTAGCACGGGGTGGATTGGTCGATCCCGTGGCGCAATCTCGCAGGGTGGGCAGTGCTCTCCAATTTTTTCCGCCTTGAATCCCGGAGATCGCGCGCCCAGACTGGGCCCTCATACGGCCCGAAGAGCAACCGCAGATCCTTCGGCTGCGTTTGGCGCAAGGAACGCGCCAAACTTCGCTCAGGATGACAAATTGGCCTATCGCGAAAAGGGCGTGCTACCGAGCGCGGGGATGGGTGCGGTCGTAGACGGCGGTGAGCTGGGCGGTGGTGAGCTGGGTGTAGCGCTGGGTGGTGGAGAGGCGTTCGTGGCCGAGCAGCTCCTGGATGGCGCGCAGGTCGGCGCCTTCTTCAAGCAGATGGGTTCCGAAGGCGTGACGAAGGGTGTGCGGGTGGACGTCGGAGGGAAGGCCGCGCAGGATGGCGATGCGCTTGACGATGCGGCCCACGCTGCGGGTGGTGAGGCGAGCCTGGCCGCCTTTCCGGAGGCCGCGCAGTTGCAGATTGAGAAAGAGCGCCGGTGTATTGAACGGCTTTTGGCCATCGTCGGCTGACAGGCGTGCGGAGCGCTCGGCGATGTAGGCTCGGAGCGACCCGGCTGCCGTGTCGCCCAACGGGACGTAGCGCTGCTTTTGGCCTTTGCCGCGGACGAGGATGGCCTCATTGGCCCAGTGAATGTCGTCGAGGTTGAGGGCGGTGAGCTCGGCGTTGCGGATGCCGCAGCCGTAGAGCATTTCCAGAATCGCCCTGTCGCGCGCGGGCCAGCTTGCGGCGTCGTCGAGCACCGAGTCGACCACTCGGTTCAACTGCTCGATGGAAGGCACGCGCGGCAGATGCTTGGGCAGGCGCGGCGTGGAAACCAGGGACGCGGCGTTCTGCTCGATGCGATGGGTGCGGGCCAGCCACTTGAACCAACTGCGGATGGCGGCGAGCGCGCGGGCCGCAGAGGCCTTGGAGAGGCCGCGATCGTAGAGCGTGCCCAGGTAAGAACGGATGTGCGTGTGCTCGATGCGGGCGACGAGGAGGCAGGGATGGTGGCCGGAAAGCCAGGCAGCGAAGCCGTGCAGCTCGCGCCGGTAGGCGCGCAGGGTGTGTGCAGAAGCGCCGCGTTCGGCGGAGAGGACCTGGAGGTAAGCGTCGACCAATATTGCGATCTTGGGGGCGGCGATTGAGGACGCGGCGGGTGAGGAAGCGGGCGGCGACGAAGAGACGCGGGAGGTCGAAGCCGGCGGAGCAGCGGTGGCGGTCATGGGGTTTCCTCGCCGGAGGTCGGCTGCTCGATTCGGGGCTCGACAAGACGCGGGCCGGGGAGTGCGGCGGAATCGGGAGCGGATTCGGCGATTCGCCGCGCCCCGCGCGGGTGATGCATGCGATGCACGGCCTTCAAGCGGCCGAGGGCCAGGTGTGTGTACACCTGAGTGGTGGAGATGTCGGCGTGGCCGAGCATCATCTGCACGCTGCGTAGGTCAGCGCCGTGCTCCACCATGTGCGTGGCGCAACTGTGACGCAATCCGTGGGGGCTTGTGGAGCGGTTCGATCGCTTTACCATGCTCCAGATCCATTGCCGGGTGAGCGGCATGCCGCGCAGTGAGAGGAAGAGGCGCGAGCGGTCTTTCCACCCCGCGGACGTAGACCTGTCCGCGGGGACCCCGGGCTGTGGTGTGGCTTTTTTCTTCCGAACCGAGCTGATTCGTTCGAGGTGCGGCCGACCCTCGCGGAGATATTGCTCAAGTGCCTGCACTGCCGAGCGGCCGAGGGGCACAATGCGCTCCTTGTCGCCTTTGCCGCGAACCTGCACGCGCCCGGCATCAAGGCCGAGGTCACTTACGGTCAGCGACGTGACCTCGGAGACGCGCAGGCCGCCGGCGTAGAGAATTTCCAGAATGGCGCGGTCGCGCAGCGTCGTGGCCTTGGCCTGCGGATGCGAAGCCGCCATGCTCGCGCGTTCGAGCATCTCCGCGACTTCGGGCTCGGCGAGAGATTTGGGCAGAACCTTCCACGCTTTGGGCGATTCGATGTTGACGGTCGGGTCGTGATGAATGCGGCGATCGAGGAGAAGCCACTTATAGAAGCCGCGCAAACAGCTCAGCTTGCGCGCGGCGGAGCGGGAATCGATGCCGTGGGTGCGGAGGTGATCGAGAAACGCGGAGACATCGGCCTCGACGGCTGTCAGCAGCACGGCGTTGCGGTCTTCGAGCAGCTCGGCAAAGATGCGCAAATCGCTGAGATAGGCCTCGCAAGTGAGCGGGCGAAGTCCTTTTTCCACGCGAAGATAGGCGGCAAAATCGTTTAAGAGAGCGAGATTGTTGCGGGCGTTCACAGATTCGATTATGAGCGCGCTGCATGTGCGCCGGCGATGACAGGGGCCGTTACCGTACCTGGTTCAATACGGGATCAACATTACTAATACAAGTTATGCAAACGATTGGTCGAGGAGAGCTCAACGCGGCTGATTCGAGGGCGCGGGGATGGGCGCGATCCAATACTGCTCGATTTCCTCGAGTGGCTTGTTTTTTGTCGACGGTGCGTAACGACTGGGCGCATTTTGCCGATGAGCACCTCGAGGGACCTGTGTGTGCGTGGGAAGGGAACGCGTGTGCGGGAGCCGTGAGCGCCCGGAGGAAGACCATGGCGGACAAAGGCAAGAAACGGCACAAGCACGGCGAAGGGAAGGCAAGCCCGGCGGGAGAACGGGCCTCGGCCGAGAAGCCAGCGGCAGACGCGCTGCGGCTGGGCAAGGACTGCGACTACGAGCGGGAGTTGCGCCGCCTGCAGGTGGAGCTGGTGAAGCTGCAGGAGTGGATCCGGCATGAGGGTCTGCGCGTGGTGGTTCTCTTCGAGGGGCGCGACGCGGCGGGCAAGGGCGGGGCCATCAAGCGCATCACGGAGTCGCTGAATCCGCGTGTTTGCCGCATCGCGGCGCTGGCTACGCCGACGGAGCGCGAGAAGACGCAATGGTACTTCCAGCGCTACGTGGCGCAGCTGCCGGCGGCGGGGGAGATGGTGCTGTTCGACCGCAGCTGGTACAACCGCGCCGGCGTGGAGCACGTGATGGGCTTTTGCACGGAGAGGGAGTATCTGGAATTCATGCAGAGCTGTCCGGAGTTCGAACGCATGCTGGTGCGTTCCGGAATCATCGTCATCAAGTACTGGTTCAGCGTGAGCGACGAGGAACAGGAGCGGCGCTTTCAGGACCGCATGCACACGCCCACCAAGCGCTGGAAACTGAGCCCGATGGATCTGGAGTCGCGCAAGCACTGGGCCGATTACTCGCGAGCCAAGGACGAGATGTTCGCGGTGACCGACACCAAGCAGGTTCCGTGGTACGTGGTGAACGCCGAGGACAAGAAATTGGCACGGCTGAACGTGATTCGGCATTTGCTGTCGATGATTCCTTACCGCGACCTGACACCCGCGCCGCTGAAGCTGCCGCGGATTGTGAAATCGAAGTACGTGCGCCCGCCGATCCACGAGCAGAACTTTATCCCGGCGGTGTACGTGTAAAGACAAGGACCGAGGGACCAAGGGACCAAGGGAACGAGGGAACGAGGGAGTGAGGGAGTGAGGGAGCGAGAAAGACAGGGAGTAGGGAGTAGCCAATAGGGAGTAGAGAAGCGAGGAGCGTGGGAGCAAGCGTGCGGGCTGGTTTATCGTTAGTGCGAGCCCATGAAGCAGACCCTGACCCGCCTCGCGCTCACGCTGCCCGTCGTCTGGCTGGTGGTTTCGCTGGTTTTTCTGCTCATTCACCTGGTTCCCGGCGACCCCATTCAAATGATGCTGGGCGAGGGGGCGGCGCCGGCGGATATCGCGGCGCTCAGGCATCAGTACGGCTTCGATCAGACGCTGGGCCAGCAGTATGTCCACTATTGGGCGGGAGTTGTTCATGGGGACCTGGGCGATTCGATCCGGCTGCACGAGACGGTGGCCCACCTGATTGAACAGCGCTACCCGTACACGCTGGCGCTCACGCTGGCGGCGCTGGTGCTGGGGCTGGCGCTGGCGCTGCCGGCGGGGATTCTGGCGGCGGTGCGGCGTGGGCGGTGGATCGACCAGTCGCTGTCGGTGGTGTCGCTGTTTGGGTTGAGCGTGCCGGGCATCGCGCTGGGGCCGGTGCTGATTCTGGTTTTTTCCATAGCACTTGGATGGCTGCCCGTGTCGGGCGCGAATGCCGGCGGGACGGCCATGATTGACTGGCACTATCTGGTGCTGCCCGCGGTCACGATGGGCGCTTCGTTGGCGGCGGTTCTGACGCGGATGGTGCGGACAGCGATGCTCGAGGAGCTTGGACAGGACTACATTCGAACGGCGCGAGCGAAGGGGTTGAGCGAGACGGCGGTGGTGTGGCGGCACGCGCTGCCGAATGCGCTGGTGCCGATTGTGACCGTGGTCGGGCTGCAATTCGGCGCGCTGCTGGCCGGAGCGATCGTGACCGAGACGATTTTCAGCTGGCCTGGGCTGGGGCGGCTGACAGTGAGCGCGATCTCGAACCGCGACTACGCGCTGGTGCAAGGCTGCCTGCTGTCGATCGGGCTGACCTATGTGCTGGTGAATTTTTGCACGGATGTGGTGTACGCGTGGATCAATCCGAGGATGCGCGGCTAAGCTGTGCGAGGGGTAACTTCCGGGATTGGCGACCAACCGCTGAGCAGCGCTTTTCTTCGTGACAGAGGGTCACGGGGCCGAGCGCGAACAGACCGGGCGCTCAGATTAGGTTTGCCAAATGGGGTTGTATTTTGTCCCAGAGAGTGACCAAGGATGTCGCCGTGGAAATCAGTGTTGGTATTTTGGGAAGAATCGTATTCAGCAATGTGTGATTGCGTTGTTCTTTCGGCTTGGCAGCTTCACTCGTTATCGCTTCGAGCAAGTCCAACACTGCGTTCTTCATTTCATTATTCACTTCATTGCTGTCCACGAGGGACTGCGTGAATGACGCTAGGGTATCGTGCAGCTCCGCATTTCCCGGTGTGTTGATCTTGCTCAGTGATACGTCGATCTTATGTGCTCGGCCAGTGTTGACGGCTCCGATGACACTTCGGTCGATCTGGAAGTTGTTGAATGTTGCCGATCCTTGGCGAATCACGGGCTCCTCAATCTCATATCGGGGCATCACTCCATACAGCCCTGTGATAGCCTCTGCCTCAGACATCAAGCGATTGTAGGACCGAGCCAGTTCTCTCTGCTGGGCCAGCAGCGTCTGCTGATAGGTTGTGTGGCAGCTAAGGCATAAGAGGTGGCCTTGATAATCGAACATCGCTGGCCGCTGACCGCATTGAGTGCATAGGGTCATTGCGTCACCCCTTCTCCATGCCGTACAGTCTACCTCACAAGCATCAAGGGGTGGCCTGTTCGGTGGCCCATCGCGATAGTCGTGAAACACCGTCGCTGGATTGAAGCCAATGTGAGAGGTGCGGCTCGGCTCCGGGCCGAGTCACCGGCAAACCGGACATTATTTCCAAGTCTCAAAAGCGACACCTGGGGCAACCGGCGACCAGGGTGGTACGATTTCACTATTCTGAACCAACTTGGAGAATGCCATGGTTGTACAGTCTTTTGAGGTGCAGGACATTAAGTGCATCGATGACGGCAGCGGTGATCAGGGCTTGATATTCATTGGATCGAACAAAATGGTAACCCTAGTTTTGGAACGAGGTCGTAAAGATCACGACAAAGAAATTTGCTCGTTGCAGACCACGCTTTGGAATGCCGGTCATCGACCCTTCACGATGTTCATACAGGATCTATAAAACGGCGACAAGCCCTTAGTGGTTGCCGGCGTACGGTCGATCAGGCCGCGCCCTTTTCATCAAAACCTTCGAATCCTTGGTGTGTCACCGGCAATCCGGAGATTACCCCTGCCTAAGCTGGAGTGAGCGGGATGATTTCCGGCTTCAGCTTCCCGTCCGATTCAATCGTCAAAATTCCGATCGTCACCGGCAGATCGAAGCGGCGTGGGCCGCAGGAGCCGGGGTTGAAGTAGAGCACGCCTTTCTTCGTGTAGAAATTCGGGACGTGGGTGTGGCCGTGGAGGACGACGGCGAACTTGGCTGCAGCGGGATCGAGGTGAAGGGTTTTGAGGTCGTGGATCATGTAGATGTAGAGGCTGGCGTGGGGAGGGTTTTCGACGAGGACGACGTCGGTTTCGGGCAGCTTGCCGCAGACGCCTTCGCGGTCCACGTTGCCGCGGATGGCGGTGACTGGAGCGATCTTCGCAAGTTCGGTCAATATGGATGGCTTGCCCACGTCGCCGAGGTGCAGGATGCGGTCAACGCCCTTGAGGGCGGGAGCGACTTCAGGGCGGAGGAGGCCATGGGTGTCGGAGACGATGCCGAGGCGCATGGATTCAGGATGACAGATTTGTGGTTTCCCACCCTAAAACTCTCCGCTGCGCGGCGAGATTTTAGGATGGGGCACCCTGAATCGTACCGGGTCGAGAGTTGCGCTTTCCAGGTCCGAAAATCCGGACCTGGGGCACCCATTTTCGTGGTGAGTTGAAAGCGCGAAGGGCAACCGCAGATCCTTCGACTTCGGCCGCCGTTCGACGAAGCGAACGGCGGCCTGCGCTCAGGATGACACGGCTGTTTTTGATGGATAGTCAATTCGCGATGCGAGTACGTTTTACAGGCCGAGCTCGAGGCGGGTGCGGGGATCGAGCTGGTCGCGGAGAGCGTCGCCGAGGAAGTTGAAGCCGAGAACTGCGCCGGCGACGGCGGCGGCGGGGAAGAGCACGAGGTGAGGCGAGTCGAACAGGTGCAGGCGCGCGTCGTTGAGCATGGAGCCCCAGCTCGGCGCGGGAGCGGGAATGCCGAGGCCGAGGAAGGAGAGCGTTGCCTCGGCCAGGATGACGCTGGCCATGCCGATGGCGGCCTGCACGAGGATGGGCTGAACGATGTTAGGCAGGATGTGGCGGAAGAAGATGCGGAGGCCGTTGGCGCCAAGGGCGCGAGCGGCGTCGACATACTCGCGATCGCGAACGGCCATCACCTGGGCGCGGACGAGTCGCGCGTATCCGGCCCAACCTCCGATGGCGAGAGCGAGCACGAGGTTGGTGAATCCCGAGCCGAGAAAGGCGGCGAAGGCGATGGCGAGCAGAATGCCGGGCAGAGCCTGAAAGGTGTTCATGGCGAAGGTGGTGAGGGCGGTGTCGACCCACCCGCCGAGGTAGCCAGCGAGGCCGCCGATGGAAAGGCCGAGCGCGAGCGAGACGCTGACCACGGTGACGGAGACAGCAAGCGAGATGCGCGCGCCGTAGATCAGGCGGGCGAGCGTGTCGCGGCCGAGCTCGTCGGTTCCGGCCCAGTGAGCGAGCGACGGGCCCTGGAGGCGGTGCATCAGGTCGATGGATGCGGGATTGTAGGGCGTGAGCCAGGGCGCTGCCAGGCCGCAGACAATAAAAATGGTGAGGAGCGCGACGCCGACAACAGCGAGGGGTTGACGGCGCATGCGGATGGCGGCCTGGCGGGACAGCGTGGAGAATGGAAAAACCATTGGCAAGAAAAGAATACAGCGACACGGGCGCAGAGATGGGGTCTAACTGCACATGAGATTTCTTGCGCAGGGGATTTTTGTTGTTGCGGCGCTGGTGTTGCCCGCCATGGGCGCGGCGCAGTGGAATTCGCCGGCGCCGGAAGGGCGCGGGGGCAACCTGCCGGCGGAGGCGGAAGAGATTCGTGCGATGGCCAATGAGGCGCGCGCGCAGGCGGGAGTGGGTCGCCTGGAGTGGGATCAGGCGCTGGCGGCGGCGGCTTTGCAGCACTGCCTGCGCATGGCGGCCGAGGGGCCGATCGCGCACCAGTACCGCGGCGAGCCGGACCTGAGCGCACGGGCGGCGCAGGCGGGCGCGCACTTCAGCGTGATTGAGGAGAATGTGGCCATCGGGCCGTCGGCCGATGCGATCCACGAAGAGTGGATGCAGTCGCTGGGGCATCGCGCCAACCTGCTGAGCCCGGATGTGGACCGCGTGGGAGTTGCGGTGGTGGCTGCTCGCGGGGTGCTTTATGCGGTGGCCGACTACTCGCGGGCCGTGGAGCAACTGAGCGCTCCGCAAGTGGAGGCGCGGGTGGCCGCGCTGGTGCGCGTGAGCGGCGTGGCGATTCTGCGCGACCCGAGTTTGGCGCGGGCGGCGTGCGCGACCGACGAGGGAATGCCGCGCACGGAGGGCGGGCTGATGCCGCGGTTCGTGATGCGCTGGCAGGATACGGATCTGACTCAGCTTCCGCAGGCGCTGGTGGATCGGCTGGCGAGTGGCAATTATCGCCAGGCGGCAGTGGGCAGCTGTCCGGCGCAGGTGGCGGAGGGGGCGTTCTCGGCGTACCGCGTGGCGGTGATGCTGTACTAGGGCCTGTTAACACTACCTGGGATGGCGGCGACGGGAGCCGATTTTCCCCAGGTCGCGGAGCGCGGAGCGAACTGTAGCCGGCCTACTGGAGCGACAAGCGACAAAGAGATGGGGGAAATCGGCCCCGTCCCTTCGGGTTGCGGCGAAAAACCGCTCATACTTCGTTGTCGTCCTAGGCGGTGGACCCGCCACAGCCGTCGTCCTCCGCCTCGTCTGAGCGGTTTTTCACTCGCAACGCCGTCCACTCCAGGTAGTGTTAACAGGCCCTAGCGAGTCAGCAAGTCAGCGAGTCGGCGGATCGGCGAGTGAAGCCGCGCCGTTTCAAATTGCCCGGGCCTAAAGGCCGCTGCTCCCTCCCTCATCCGAAGTCCTCGTGGTCCTTCCAGAGTTCCGGCCAGGGTTGGCGCGGCGGGCCGCAGAGGAAGATGTCGGGATGATACTGGCTTTCTTCGTTCTGCACGCCTTCGGAGTTGCCGTTGTGGCCGGCCCATCGGCAGCCGGTGAAGATCGAGTCGGCTTGTTCACGCGTGAGGCCGAGGACGATGAGGGTGGTGGGCGGAGGAGTAGGGTAACCGCGGAGCCATTCGGAGTTGGTGGTGCCGATGGGTTTCGGGAGTCCATAAGCGGGGCCGAGGATTTCGATAGCTCCATACTCGCCGTAGTTACCGGTGGTGATGCCAAGGTGAGCTTTCTGATCGGGCGACAGGGAGTCGCGGATCTGCGCCACGGTGCGGACGAGGCCGTTCCAGCCGATTTCCTCGCGCAGGTCGCCGTTGTGGGCGAGAGCGAAGGCGCGCAAAGGGCCGCTTGACGCGAGCGGGAGAACCACGGCGCAGACATAGGCCGAGACGAATGCGAAGGCGGCGAAGTAGAGGGCTTCGACGGTGCGGCGGCCCCAGCGCGGCAGGGAATGGAGCCAGCGCTCGCCCAAAACCGCGCCCATGGCGAGCAGCATGGGATAGGCTCCGGCCATGTAGTAGTTGCGGCCCTTGCCGACAAAAAAGAGTGCAAGCGGGACGAGGTACATAAAGGCCAGCATGCGGTAGCGGCGATTACGCAGGAAGCCAAAGAGGCCGGCGAGCCAGACGGGCGCGGCTGCAAGGTTGACACAGATGAGGAACTGGCCTTTCAGGAATCCGTTGGCGCGGCCCTCGCCGACGTCGCGAACGTGGATGTGCTGGAGGAAGTGGTAGGAGATGAAGTTGTGGCGGAAAAGCCAGAGCAGATTTGGCAGGAAGATGAGAAGCGCAAGCGCGATGCCGGCCCAAAACCAGACGCTCTTGAGGAAGCGGCGCGCGGGCGTGAGGACGAGGCCCGCCAGAATGCCCGCGATGTAGAAGGCGATGGCGTATTTGGTGAGCAGGCCGAGGCCGATAACGGCACCGATGGCGAGGCACCAGCGCGGGTCGTCTGACTTGAGGAGGCGGATGGTCAGGTACGCGATGAGCGCCCACCAGAGGAAATCAAACGAGGAGTACTGAAACTCGGTGCCCTCAAAGAGTGGGAGCGGCGAGAAGGCGACGGCGAGGGCTGCCGTGACTTGGGCGAGACGCGGGCCGCCGAGTTCCTTCGCCATAAGCCCGGCGAGAACGATGGCCGCGGCCTGCGCGAAGACGGAGAAGAGCCGCAACCCCACCATGGAAAGGTCGAAGAGGCTGAGACCGATTCGCTCCAGGAACGGCGTCAACGGCGGGTAGGCCACAAATCCCCAGTCGAGATGGTGTGCGTCCGAGAGGAACTGAAGCTCGTCGCGATGAAAGCCGTAACGATTGTTGGTGACGAGATGAAGGAGGGCGATGACGGCGGCGATGGCGAAGAGAATTGCGGTATCTGCGGAGCAGATGCGGCCGCGTTTGGACTCGGCCATGGCGATGGAAGACAAAAAGCCTCCTCGAAACCCTTTGCGTCAGTTTACGCAGGCACAACGGGACTGGTTCCGTTGCGGCGCTCGCGGGGCTGGGGAACGCGGACGGAGGCCATGCCAGCGGCGGTTGCGCCCTGAATGCCCATGTTGGTGTCTTCAAAGACCAGGCAGTCTTTGGGTGCGACGCCGAGGCGCGCGGCGGCGGTGAGGAAGGCATCGGGAGCGGGCTTGGAGCGTGCGTAGTCTTCCGAGCCGACAAGGATCGGAAATCGGTCGAGAAGGCCGACGGTGGTAAGCGATTTGACGATCGATTCGCGGCTGCTGCCGGAAACGACGGCGAAGGGAATACGGCCCTGCTGGGCGTCGATGTGCTCAAGAACCTCCGGCACCGGCTTGAGCTGCGGGAGCTGCGCGTAGTAGAGGCTTTCTTTGCGATCGGCGACGGCTTCGACCGGCATACTCAGCCCGTGCATCTGGTTCAATGTGGCGATGATTTCGACGGGTGGTTTTCCGCCCCAGGAGTAAAAGAGATCCTCGTCGAGGGTGCAACCCCACTCGCCGAGCGCCTGCTTCCAGGCGGTGTAGTGGAGAGGCATGGAGTCGACGACGGTACCGTCGCAGTCGAAGAGATAGGCATGGAAGGCACCGGGAGGCAGTTGAAGCTTCATGCGTCGAGGGAACTCCTTGGGTTCGGGTGCGAGATCTCGTTCGGGGTCGCCGTCACCGCGTGGCCGCAGCTTCGGTAACAGGCGTTTGCTGCGGCGGGCCGCCCTCGCCGGGCTTGGTCGGCTCCATTTTGAGCGCGTTGTTGAAGCGGTTGAAGTAGTTGAAGAGGCCAATGGCGCAGAGCAGTTCGACGATCTCGGCCTCGGAGTAGAAGCTGCGCAACTCGGCAAACTGCTCGTCGCTGACGGCGTTGGCGTTGCGTGTGACGGTCTCGGCGAGGCGGAGCGCGGCTTTTTCGGCGGGGGTGAAGTCGTCGCGCCGGGGCCAGTCGGCGAGGTGGGCGAGCTGGTCGTCGGTCCAGCCGAGGTCGCGGGCGAGGATGGTGTGGCTGGCCAGGCAATAGGGCGTCTCGTTCACCTGGCTGGTTCGGACGATAATCAACTCTTTCAGTTTGGTGGGAACCGTGCCGGTGTTTAAGACCGCGGCGAAATGCGCCTGCATGGTGGAGTAAATTTCGGGCCGGTGAGCCATGACGCGAAACATGTTGGGCACGTTGCCGCGCTGGGCAAAGGCCTTGTCGTAGAGCGCAGCGATTTCGGGGGCCAATTCGCTGCGGTCAACGCGGGAAATCCGGGGCATTGCGCCTCCTTTAGGTCCTTTCTCATGGTACCGTTCCTGACCCATTTTTCGCAGCGGTTCCGGAATGGGCTTTTTGCCCGGCTGGCGGTGCTGGCGAGACTTTTGACGCACTTTGCAGGCTCTGCTAACGTAGTGAGTGGACAACCCAACGCCATACACTCCTCAGTAGCTCAATGGCAGAGCATTCGGCTGTTAACCGAAGGGTTGTAGGTTCGAGTCCTACCTGAGGAGCCAATCTTTTCCCCGCATAAATACTGCACTTTCTTGACTTTCCCTCCGAACTGTCCCTACGATTGTCCTAAACCCGCTTTGAGGGATTCACCAGAGCCCTTGGCAGGGGAAGGACAGACCTCATGGCTTTCACCGTCTGGAGGCGTCACAACAGGGACGTTTGCGATAGCACCAGCAGCTACGACCCTCGGTGCGGTTGCCCGTTGCACGTTCAATTCGTCTGGAAGGGGGCCCCCGGCGCCTTCGAGGGTAAAAAGCTGACCTACCAGAACAAATGGTCATTAGAGACCCGTAGTTGGTCTGAAGCGCAGTCCAAAGTAAAGGACTTGGAGAAGCGCCTGAAGGACTTCGCCGAGGGCAAGGTAGTGCCCAAAGGCATGACCGTCGAGGCAGCATTGCAGGAGTGGTACGAATTCCGTGACCAGGACGGATTGGACAACACCAAGGCGAAACTGATGGGCGGCAAACTCGTGGAGTGGTGCGAGAAAAACAATATTCTGTTGCTGACCGCTCTTACCACCGACAAGACCATGAAATGGCGTCTGACGTTGTCGTTCCGTAGCGGGGACAGCAGCAGCTTAAGCGTCCATTGGTCTGTGATTTGTGCATTCTTTTCGTGGGCTGCCGGGATGGGCTACATCGAAAAGTCTCCAGTTCCAAACCCCAAGATGAATCCACAGTTTCGTATCCGCTACAAGAAGGCGGAAGTAAAGCCGCCAACCCAAAAGCAAGTCGAGAAGATTCTGGCGACCGCCACGGGGCAAGTCCGACTCTTGTGCCAATTGATGCGTGAGACGGCGATGGCACTGGTCGACGCCATGAAGTACGCCATGTCGCAAGAGGACGCCGAGAAATACACGCTGTCGAAGCCGGAGCGGCGTCCCGCGATTCAGGGCAATCTCATTCGTGGCAACCGCACCAAGACGAACGAACGCTATCGGGTCCGCATCAGCGAGTCATTATCAAAGCAGCTTGAGGGACTGGGCGAACCCGCGTTCCCCGGCACATATCCGCAGTGGCGTGAGCGGGTCAACAAGGCCATCAGAGATGCCAGCGTCAAGACTACACCGCATGGCTTCAGGCATTTCAGAATCACTGAGTGGCTTTCGACTGGTGTGTCCGTTGATGACGTGGCCGTCATGGTGGGCACGTCGCCCAACGAAATCCGCAAGACATACCGTCACTGGATTAAGGAAGCTGAGGACCGTTTGGACGAAGTGCAGCGTGAGGCGTGGTTGAAGATGGGACTGGATGAGAACGGCAACGAGGTCGTCCACTAAATTCTGTCGGGCAATGGCAGGTCGAGCACGACGATCTTCCTGACCGCTTTCCACCAGAGTGGCACTCCCCGCTTTCGGCACACTTCTTGCACACTGGCCTAGGCGCGACATCGCGAAACTCGCAGTCATGCGGCCCGGGCTGGCTGATGCCGGATCAGCCTACCGATTCGTGACGAGTCCGAAGTCGGAGCCGGTGTTGCTGAAGCTAGGCGATTACCGGGACAAATCCCGAGCATGATGGAGTTGCGCAGGGTGATGCCGAAGAGGGTGACGAAACCGACTATGGCGCCGGCCGAGAGCACGCCGCCGCCGGCAAAGACGGCAAATACGCCGCCCACCAGCGCGAAGGGCAAATTGACAAGCACCAGCAGCAGGTTGCGGGTGTGGGTGAGAACGACGGAGAGCAAGAGAACGATGCCCATGCCGGCAAGGAGCGAGCGGACGATCAGGTCGTGACGCGATTGCGCTTCAGCTTCGGCGGTGCTGCTGAACTGGACGTAGTCGGCGGGCGCGAGCCTGACGTTCCCAGACCCCATCCAATGTTCGACGGATCGCCGGAGTTGGCCGTCTGGGTGGTTCAAACACGCACTTTGCTTGCGAAGAAGTCGAGTGCGATAGCGCGGTTCAGTTTCCCCATCTCGAAGTCATTCTGGCTCTGCGAATCGAGCACGCAGGAAAGGCACGCCTCGCAGCAGCATTGCTGGTGTCGTGGGTCGCCTTCAAGCAAATCTACAGCCCGCTTGACCCAAAGCTCCTGTTGCTCAATGAGGGAAGCTATGTTCCCGGATCCGCCCGGGGCGCTGTCGAACAGATAGATACACCACTGGTCGCCCACACCTCGTTCGGTGCTCAAAGAGATCTCTCGAACGTCGGCCTCCACCATCGCTGCGCCAGAGATGCGCAAAGTATGCCCAAATGTATGCGCGATCCTCTCTCCGTCCAAGCGGGAGTTGTGGGGCGTAAGCATTGTCTCGATTTCAATCTGCAGAACGTCAGTGTCGTTCTCTGCCCCCAAGTACTTATTGCGCAACACCGGAGTGGCATCCAGACTCCAGCAACGCTGCGAGGAACTGCGGGCCCACAGAGGAGCATGATTTTCAAATCCTCTGGGCAAATTCCTCCGCCCACCGCCAGGGCCGTCTTCGCAGTCGGCGTATCCGCACGCTGTACAAACCGCGAAGCCGAAGCCCGTACCCGAGTTCGCAGCGAAGATCGTGCCGCCTTCGCAGAACTTGGCGCTCAGAGCCTCAACGCCCCCGAACGCCGGAAATTCTTTGAGGCCCTGACGGTTCACAAAGTCGACTGTGGAGGTGAGTTCTGCCAGACCGATGCGCTCAGGGTCGCCGGACCAACTCGGCGGATCCCATGCCGCGCACGAATATCCGAAGCGCGGCACGAGCGCATCCTTGCCCCTGTTATTCCTCAGAGGAGACGAACAGATCCTGCACTGGGTAGCCCTGTCATTCGCTTCGTAAAAGACGTGGCCTTCCGTACATTCGAAGCGGAACTTGACCAACCCGAATCCTCCGTCCGGATCAAAGCTGCGAACCAGCCCGTGCGAGGCATAGATCCGGCCGCCGGCCAGAAGCTTCGAGCCAGGAACGTATTCGTTGAGGGCCAGGATGCCGTCTCTTTCGAGCTTGACGTAGCTCTGTCCGTAGTTCACGCCGCTCTGCGGGATCCTCAGAGCCTGGACCCCAATGGGGAATCCGTACCGCGGAAGCACCCGGGACGTTGCGAGAGATTCAATGACGGCAGTCCGGGACAGTTCCAGTACCTGATAGGCGATAGCGTTGCGAAACGAATTGTCGGAGCTGTTGTCCCACTGCTTCAGCAGAAGCTTGTAGGAGGCGATCCACGCCTGAGAGTGTTTTTCGAATGCCGTCTTCGCGCCGGCAATGAGATCGGCAGCGGGTTTGCCGGCGAGTGGGGTTGAATCGAGCAACTCGTCGAGCGCATGGGCGACCGAGGATGGGTCGGCGATGAGGAAGTCCAGAAAACGAAGGAACTGAATATGGAGAGGAGTTGTGGCCTCCCGGGGCCCTAGCCAGGCCGGCCGCACATCCGAGAACCCCGAGTACGGCTCCGCATCGATCTTGCGGGATGCACCTCCGGCGCGGCCAGGTTCACGGGATTCGACCTGGCAGAACCATCCCATTCTGCCAAACGCATCCATGGCACCAACGATCCGGGAAGGGAACAAGGTACGAAAGAATTCGCCGAGCAGAAAAGCGTTCAGGTGCAAAACGGCAAAGCGTTCACGAAGAAGAACGGATGGTTTGCGGAGGGGCTTTGCGAACAGAGCGCCGAATTCCTTGAACACGGCCTGCTCATAGCCCAGTGAGCGCGCGAACAGAGCGACAAGGGTTGAACCATCATTGCGGCGGCCCGCTCGTCCGCTGCGCTGAAGGTAATTCGCTCTTCCTGGCGGGACATTGGCCAGCAGCACTCCGGAAAGGCTGCCTATATCGATGCCAATCTCCAAAGTGGTCGTCGCGCTGAGCACGTTGCGTGCGCCGCGCTTGAACAGGTCCTGGAGGCGGGCGGTTTCCTGGGGGGCAAGCTGTGCGGAGTGTTCCTCGGCCCAGAGAGCCCAGTCGCTGCCGCGGAACCGGGCGAAGTCGACGCGCTCGCGCCGAAGGGCGGGATCTTGGTCGAGGTCCTGTTGCGACACTGGTTGGAGGACAGGTGCCGGAGTCGATCTGAATTCACCTGGTGCGCACCCGAGAACCGAACGGGGCCACACGGCGCCGGTTATCCTCGACCGGAACAGCGAGAACGGTTTTCTGAGGCGGAGGTTCTTAAAGACGATGCGAAATACGTCAACCCGAACGGTTCCCGCAATTTTCGAATCATGTTCGAGCCAGTCCAACCCGTGTACCCGGGCCCCGTCCAGGAGCACGTCAAATGCGGCGCCGAGAAGTTCCGTCGCGGCTCGCTCCAGCCGATCTTCGTCGAGGCCGATTTGGCGGAGCACCTCCTTGGCAAAAAGTGCGCGCTCCGAGCGTAGGGCCTCCCTGAACATGGGTTCTATGCGGATTCCTGCCTGCTCTCGAGAGACCCACCGGCCGATCGGGAAGGCGAGAATCGAAGCATCGTCCCGGCCGCCATTCGGGGTTTGGTCGTAGGTGATGTTCCCGTTCTTGCGAAGCATGTCGCAGATCGCGGAGAGGAAATCAGCCCAGATGGAGTTTAGCTGGGCTTGTTCCCTGCCTGTAAGATGCGCGAGGCGAGGGGCCTTGCAGGCTTCGATTGATGGATACACGACTTCTGCCAATCCCAGCGTTTCAAGGGAGTGAGAGCGGCGGAGCAGGAATTCCGTTGCAAGGATGCGCAGCGTATCGTTCTGAATGGCCCTGCCATTTTCTTCCCAGAAGTGCTCCCACCTTTCCGGCCAGCTGTAATTCGTCGAAGCGCGCTGGTCGCCCGAGGTCTCCCGTGCGAAAAACTGCTTCAGCTCCGGGCGATCCTTCATCGCGCTGGACCAGGCAAGCATGGAACGGCCCTGCCGCGCGATCTGGAGTTCCTGCCTTCTCTGTTGCAATCCTTGTTCAAGGGCCGGGCGGACGGCCGGACGCGCATCCCGCAGTTCCGCCTCGAACTCCGCAATTTCATGTTCGATGGCCTGGATGTTGATCGGAGCCTCGAGGATCCTGGTCATCAGAACTCTTCTGAGGAGGAATTCGTGCTGGTAGGTGAGGTGGGGGCCGAGCCGGGCGGCCTGGCGCCGGCTGTCGCTGAATGCGAGCAGTTGGCGCCCGCCGGCAGGAAGAATGCTGGCCAGTGCCTTGTCGGAACTGCACGGCATCGCTGCGAGGACGCTTTCAGCCACGGTAGGTACTGTCAGAGTGTCGGGCAGTCGCATAGAGTCGAAGTAACTCGTATCGGCCTTGCAGTTCGGACATTCCGTCACCTGCGTCATGTAAACAACCCGGGGACTGGTGCCGTCGAGCAACTGCCGCGTGTCAAGGTTGATATTCCACCCGGGGCCGTGATCATCGTCGCCGGCAGGCTTGAGAAAAAGGTGCTCGATCTTGTTCTTCCCCACAGTCGCAGTCTGGATGTGCCGGTCCCAACGAGAGCGCACCCGGAGCGTCTTTTCCACTCGGCTGCCCGCCAGCATCCATTCGCCGCAATTCTCGCAAATGGCAAGGGTCAGAGTGGCGGACTGGCATGCCGGGCAGATTTCTACGAGATCCGGGATCAGGATGCCGGCGCCGGCTACTTTCTTGCTTGGTTCACCATTACACGCAGGATTCAGACAGACACTGAAATGGCCGGGCGCGCGCACCTGAAGATGCAGTTTGTGGGGGATGAGGGGGAGCGACAGAGCGTCGCATCTGGCACGGGCGCACAACTGAAGAAGTGCCGTAATGGCTTTATCGGCGCGGGTGGGCGGCAACTGCGGGGACAGTGCTTCGCCGATCTCTCTCAGCCGGACCACTGCGGACCCGTCTCGGGATCGCGTCCAGAATAATTCGTCCAGTTGATGCACCAGCGGCGCATGGGAAAGAGCGCCATGAAGCACTCGGGCAGGAGCTCTCTCAGTCTCAACCTTCTTTACCGCGGCCGAGGAAACGAGCGGCGTCACGCATGCCCGAGCAGCATCGGTAAGCGCAGGATCAATCGTCAGTGTTTTGGATTGTGTATCCAGCAGGACCGCAGACTCCAGGGAACTGGCATCGATGCGTTCAGGGTCCACTTCTGCATCTGGAGGGTCGGCGACTGGCAGTTCACGCCTATGGGCACGGCCGTGCACGCAATGGACAAGCTCGGGATCTTTTGAGAAGATCTTTGCGCCGAATTCGCGCAAGTCGGATGGCGTTCCTCCCAGCGTTGCAGAGGTCGCGATTTGCAGGCCTTTGTTCGGATGTGCGCCGCAACGGAGAAGGGTCCTGCGGAGAAGAAGGCAAGTGTCTGCGGCAAGAGTGCCGCTGTAAAGGTGGACTTCGTCGAGGACGAATGCGCGCAAGGCAGGCCCGAAAAAGGGCATGTCCTGGGGCCGGCAGAGCATGTACTCGAGCATCGAGTAGTTCGTAATGAGGATGTCCGGTGGATTTGCGCGGGCGTCTTCACGCGTACAGATGCGGCATCGAGGGGGAATTGCGTTCGCCAGGGGAGACTTGTTGTACTCGCGCCGGTTTTCAGGCGTCTCCGACGTGAAGTGCATGAACGTGACCCTATTGGGCCCTTCCGGCTGGTCCTCGAGCCATGAACTCAGGCGTTCCACCTGATCGTTTACGAGCGCGTTCATGGGGTAGAGAAAGATTGCTCGTATTCCGCGTTCCCCGGGTTTCCGCGGAGTACGGAACAGGTCATTGAGGATCGGGAGCAGAAAGGATTCGGTTTTGCCTGCGCCAGTACCGGCGGTGACCACAATGGCCGGGCGGCCCTCCCCGCCATCCCCGCGCTTCTCGACAGAGGCCAGCAGGGACTGTTCCTGGTGGTCATAAAGCTTCCAGTCCCTGGGATACCGGTGCGGAGCATCCAGCAAGGCCATGAGAGTAGGGTCAAATTCGCCCGCATCCGCCAGAGACTCGAGCGTTTGTTCGCTAGTTTCGCTGGGGAAAAGGCACTCTACCCAGAATTGGCCGACCACGCCTCCAGACAGCTCGTTGCTTGCCCAGGCCTCCCGGCACAGGCCCATGAGCTTTTCGTCTCGAAGCGGGCGATAGCTGGTTGCAAGCGCGACAACCCGCTCGCGAAGATCTCTCTGGGCGGCCAGGGCATCGAGTTGCAATTGCGACTGCAATAGGTCTGTATCCATCAGTTATCCCGAATCCCTTTAACGGCTAACAAATGAGAGACAAGGTAGGCGCAGCAGGCGCGAGAACGCGAAACTGCGATCTCGAGGCGCGTGGTGTCGCACGCCTGTCCGTCATTCATCGCCTCCGCAGGCTTAACGACGTTCTCGCGGAAGTATGCCTCATCCAGCGGACTGCGATCCTTCCAGCTTCTCAGCTCGGAGAGAGACTCCTGAAGAAGTGCATCGAACCTCTTACTGTCCGGGGTGAAGACCCCGACACTGCGTTCCACAAAATCCCTTGTGATCTTGAACAGTGAGCGGTATTTGTCCTCGATGGCCTGGATCTTCGCGGGATCGGACGCTGTTCGGAATAGGTTGCCATCCATGATCACCGGGACGGCAACCTCTTCCTCTGCTAGGTTGCTGAACAGAATTTCGCAGATGACTCTGGCAAGGAGCACCGGGTGCGAATAAAGAAGCAGCAATGCAGGGAGCGCCACTTTGCCTGACTCCATGGCTTTCAGCACGGCCTCGCCATGGCTTGCCCAGATCGTCCTGCAGTCCTCGGAAGACGGAGCGTACCGCCAGAGGAACGTGCGGAGCGGGTTCAAAAAGAACTCCGCATCCGATCGCGGTATGGACATCTCTGGACGCGCTTTAGAACTGGTCCATGCCAGGAGGGTGTCAAGTGGATGCCTCTTCACCTGTTCCTGAACAATGTCCTTGAACGGGCCCATCAACACGGGGAAGCGCCACCAGCGAAGGGCCGATGCGGACGCCAGCCAATCGTTCGTGTGGGCAAGGGTGGAGGTCCACCGATAGCACAGGCGCGCCCACTCGGGAGTGGGAGTTGCCGGATTGACGTGGAATCGGGCTCCATGCCACTCGCCCTCGAGGGAGACCGCCCATCCAAGAGGAGTGCCCGTACTCAGCTGAAGGATTGACAGGGTGCGATTGTCGGAAGGTGCCTCTACCTCGGACCGGGGCAAGATTCGAGGTTCGGAATTTGCCTCTTCCCACACCCATACGCGCAGGTCGGGGGCGGCCTCAATTGCGTGACGAAGTTTCAGGAGATAGAGGTCGGGGGTCTCGGAAATATCAGCCAAAATGCCCGAGGAATAAACGGCGGAGGTCAGCGGAACCCTTTCGGCGAGGACCTCATTCATGAGCCCGAACCGAAGTTCCAGCGGCTCTCCTAGCGCCTTCAGGCGCTGCCGGCGCAGTAGTTTTGGCTCGCGAACGAGGGGAAGCTGGCCAAGCGTGAGCCAGGGATCGTCAGCAGCGCTCTCCCAACGAACCGCCATGCGGCGGCCTTCGATTGCGCCGGCGTCAAGCGTGTCAGGGCGGAGAATGAACCAGGCGCCGTCTTCGATTTCAACTGCGGCCCCATTGGCTGCAGAGCCTACTCTTTCGGGCTGAACTTCTATAACATGGCGGATCCCATTCCGCGATGCGGAGATCATAGCTTTCCGCTTCAGGTAGTCCGAGGCAGGGGAGATATCCACGTTCGAGCAGGCGCCCTGGAACGTCTGCCCTGCAAAGCGGACGGTGTGAATGGTCCAGTCTTTCGGTGCAGAAGCCGTGAGTTCAAGAGAGGTCACCGATCTTTCGCGCAGGATCAGCGCAAAGCCGGTGGGCCGTGGCGGTGCGACTGCGTGCTGCGGCGACCAGAGACAGAGATCCTCGATGCACGCCTCCAGGGAGTCAGGAAATCCGTGTGGAAAGGTGTAGAGCTTCCACTCGCTGCTGCGAAGTTCATGATCGAGGGGCGGCAGGTTGGTGACGCGAAGATCGACTGCTCCGGCGGTAACGATGGTGTATGGGCAGCCTGGTTCAACCACAAGGCGATCGAGGTTGGTAACCAGGCGGCCGGCGTTGCCGCGGAATACGCTGATGTCCGAATCGGTGGGCCAGAAGCTGAAGCGCTCCTGATAGAGCACACCGGCGCGCCCACTGACCGAAACTTCCCGGATCGGCGAATCAAGGACGTCCGCGGCGGGCGCTGAAAGCTCGCCACCCTCAAGCAAAGCCGCCACAAACGCAACCCGCATCCAGATCGCTGAACCCTCCCCTCCCGACGCGCTTCGGGGGAGAAAGGCCTCTTCCGCTACGCTCCAGAGGCCTTTCTCCCCCGAAAAACCAACCTCACCGATGTTCTTACTGGTTCCCTTTTCCTCCGCCCTGATGGTTCCCTTTCATTTCGCCCTTGACACGCTGTAGTCATGCCAACAATTAATGCGATGGTCACGGAGGTCAAGTAAACCCTGCTGGTGTTGGCCCAGCCCGTAATAGTGCTCATCGGCCGGCGAGTCGAAGACGGCTGAAACGCGATAACCGGGATCGACCTTTTGCCCGCCGATTGCGCTGCCGGAGGACGACTCAGGCTGGTTTGGCATCATGGACCAGTTCCGCATTGTCAGAAGCGGTCTGCCCGAAGCTGTTGTTATTGAGATCGTATCGTTGAATGGCCCCGGCCTCTGCGGCCCGCCACCGAAATAGTGTTCTCTCAGCGACTGATTCAACGCGTCGAGCGGCATCGCATGGGGCGGCGGCAGATCCTCGGGGGAAATGCGGACGATCATTCGTTGCGAGCGAATGACGTCGTACCCGCCAGAATCCTGCTCGTGCGTCCAACCGATTATCGAGGGCCTGCCCACGAATCCATACCCGGGAACCGCGAGAGCTGCCGCCTTCTCCGAACTTACTGTGATACGGACAATATTAGTGGCGTATGGTTCGAGCACAACCGTCCTGCCTGCACGCGACAACACGATCTGCGTATCGGCACCCCAGAGCGCCCGGCCACCAACCAGTAAAATCCCTAACCCCACCACAACCGGGCCTTTACGAACCAATGCGTTCACCATGAAGCTTCCTCCTTGCGCTCGCAATGAGCGCACCATGCCGGTTACCTTCGCATCGGCCTCGTAGCCGGCACGCGAGCTGACTCCAGGTAATGCGGACGGCCGCGCCCTTCGAAACGGCGCGCCCGCTGCCGTCACCGGCTCCCGACTCCTGTCGCCCGTTGCCTTCCGATCTCAGCTCAACGCGATTTTGAGCGCTGCTCCGTAGCTATTCGCAATCGGCGATCCGTAAGGCAGCTGGAAATGCAATGCATCGGCATCCTGCGTCCACTTGACCTGCGCATCCGAGCCAAGCACGGTGACATTCTGGATCTTGCCCGGATTGGTCTTGCTCGACAATCCCAGCGACGCAATCTGTGCATGCCACTCTGGCCATCCCATGAAGATTGCGTAGATCACCGTATTTGCCTTGTTGCGCGTGAAGCGAACGTCTTTGCTTCCCATCGCGCTGATGCTACCCCCCTGAAAGGACCCGCTGGTGATCGAGTTCGGCCCTTCGCCGCAAACGGTCCACGGCCGCGTTTCGAAGATGGCCTCGCCGTTCACTTTCAGCCATGCGGCGATCTCATCAAGGACTGCAATCTCCTTGTTGTCGATGGTGCCGTCCGGTTTGCCGGGGATATTGAGAATGAACGTGCCATTTTTGCTCACCGTGTCGACGAGCCAGTGAATGGCATCGCGCGGCGCCAGGTAGCCCCCAAATGCTCCCGGCCCCTCAGCAAGGCTGCGCCGGTAATGCCACTCGCCGATGCAGGTTTCAGACTGCCACGTGTAAGGCATGATGCCGCTGGTCAAGCCGCGCTCGTAATCCGCGACGACGGCCTTGGCCAGCTTGTCGGGCACATTCTTGATGTTCAGCACCGCTTCCATCTTGCCGCGCGTCTTCAGATTGTGGTTGTAGAAGTACGCCCCCACGTTCATGCCGCCCCAGCCCAGCGGGAGCAGGTCGTTATCGAAGTAAAGCAGGTCGGGATCGTGCTGATCGATCAGGTCCCGAGTGCGGTCGTAGAAGTTTTTAACGTACGAAGCATCAGGGAGCGCATCCGTGGGATGCTTCACGCCATAGAGCCTCTGTGGGTCGAGCCCATCCCACCATTGTCCTTTTCCGTCGGCCGTTGTCATTCGCCCGTCATACGGAACGCCTGCCAATGTGCCCTTCTTGTCGGCGCCGTGCGAGGTCTGGAACCACCACCAGTTGCGCGCCTGGTGGACCGTCACGCCAAACCGGAGCCCTTGTTTGCGTGCAGCCGTGGCCCATTCGCCCACCACATCGCGATGCGGCCCATGATTCACGGCGTTCCACGGTTGATGTTTTGAGCCCCACGCATCAAACCCATCGTGGTGGTTGGCGAGCGAGATAAACAAACGCGCGCCGGCATCCTTGTACCTTTGGATCAAAGCCTCAGGTTCCCAGTTGAGCAGCGTCCACTGCGCGCATAGATCCTTGTAGCCGAACTCGGAGGGATGACCGTAGTGTTTGATCTGGAAATCATAGTCGGGAGAGCCTTCCATATACATCGAGCGCGCGTACCAATCACCGTCTTCGGGCACGCACTGCGGGCTCCAATGAGCCCAAATCCCGAATTTGGCGTCGCGGTACCACTCTGGCGCGTCGTATGTGAGCAAGGAATCCCAATTTGCCTGGTATGGGCCGTCGCCGCTGAGCCCACCGATCGGCGCCTGCATGGGAACACCATCCCACGAGCCGCCGGGCAACTCGGGTGGCTTGCCCCATTCCGTAGGGGCCCACGAAGCATCGTCGAGACTCGTTTCGACAATCCTGCCGTCGACGAACGCATAGAAGACGCGGTTCTTCTCCGGCGTGGCGCAGAATTCTTCGTACGTCTGGTGAAGTGTGTTGAAGCTGGCCGGCGCACTCAAACCTGCCTGAGCTTTTACGCGAATGGCACGAGCCGCGGCAGCTACCGCCATCAACTTGCAGAAATCTCTTCGTAACATCTCTTAACGCTCCTTTTGGCCTTTAATTTGGCCGCCGAATCCGGATGGCTCCAGAAAAACGTTTCATACGACGTCGCTTCTTTATGACGGCTTCGACGATCTGCTCCAAATGAGAACGCTTCTTCTTCGGCAAAATCCTCAGCCCTCGGTGGGCCCAGTTCTGGCCGAAGACTAACATTTACCGCGGTTCAAAATACCCGGCGCCGATCACGACTCTCTACCCTTATCCCAACGCCTCGCCTGCCTTGGCTTCTGCGAATAGCCATCCATACAGAGCAACTCCCATATAACAGACCACGGGAACAAGGTAGGCAGACTGAAGCGGAAGCATCCCCATCAACTTCGTCAGTGCCGCGCCGCCCAAAATCGCCATTACCAGAAACGATCCGGCAGTCTTGGTCTTATCGCCCATGCCTTTCAGGCCAAGCGCAAAGATAGTCGGAAACATGATCGACATGAACAGGCTCGTCGTAAGCAGACAGCCCACGCCAACCCAGCTGGGATGGACGACGGCAACCAGGCACAAGGCGACGTTGATCACGGAATAGACCACCAGCATCGACCGCGCGTGGAAATGCCTCATGAGCCACGCCGAACTGAACCGGCCCACCGCAAACGCCGCCAATGTGGCCTGTCAGCATGTAGCCCGCCGCCTTGTCGCCAACGCCCGTGGCCGACTCCACATAGGGAATGAAGTAGCTCCACGTACCCACCTGCGCGCCCACGTAAAGAAACTGCGCCAATACCGCAAAGACAAAGTGCGGCTGCCAGAGTCGTACGTGCATCCCGCCTGAAGATGCACTCTCGGAA
Organism: uncultured Acidobacteriaceae bacterium; assembly: GCA_963832805.1. GTDB lineage: Bacteria > Acidobacteriota > Terriglobia > Terriglobales > Acidobacteriaceae > Telmatobacter. The sequence goes on from CAWHVN010000016.1 coordinate 230,789, forward strand.
ACATCCTCGCTTCCCAGATCAGGAAACCTGGTCACCAAGACCAGTAGGGCCCAGATAAACGCGATGCAGCCCAACACCAGATACGGCGTGACCACGCGCAGCGTTTCGGAATGGAGATACGCCTGATAGGTTCCTGCCGCCTGCATGGCCGCCACTTGCGCATCGCTCAGCTTGACCCCGGAGAAAATGAAGACCGTTCCGATCAGGCCCGCGCTGATTGACCCTAGCGGATTGAACGCCTGCGACAGATTCAGCCGTCGCTCGCTCGACCCTGCCGGCCCGAGTTGTGCAATGAATGAATTTGACCCCGTCTCAAGAAACGAGAGTCCACTCGCGATCACAAACTGCGCTACGAGAAAGAACGCGTACAGCCCTGCCTGCGCCGCCGGATAGAACAAGAGGCATCCGCTGCCCAGAAGGCAAAGCCCGGTCACAATGCCCATCTTGTAGCCGAACCGCCGCATCAACTGACCTGCTGGAATGGCCAGCAAAAAGTAGCCCAGGTAAAACCAGATCTGCACTCCCGCGGCGCTCGACCGGTTGATGTTGAACGACTTCATGAATTGCCGGATCAGAATATCGTTCAGGTTGTTGGGAATTGCCCACAAGAAGAATAGGACCGTGACCACTAGGAACGGCAACAGCCGCCCTGCAGGGATCAACTGCGCTTCAATGTCTTCATTGTTCTGCGAGGGCGCGTTTCCCTGCGCGATCGGTCCGCCGGGGATGTTCAAGATGAGTTCTTCCTCCTGGAACGAGAGATGCAATGAGGCACGGTTGCCAATGCTCCCTCTATGCCAACTCAGCCTTCAGTGCGATGTCGAGCAAACAAATTGAATTCCGCACCACTCCAGCCTTAACTACCCTTACTCTCTGTGGCGGAAGCAGCCATCGCTCGCCGTAAACGCTTTTCCGCCTCGCTGCCCCAATAGCCGCAGTCAAGTTCGAGAAAAATCGTTGTGTACGGAATAAACAATTCCGTCTTGATGATGAAAACGCGGAAGACCAGCGCCGCCTGGTCGAGCTTGGCAATGATCTGCTCGTGGGGCATCGTGATTGTCTCCGCTCCCTTAAGCAGCTTTGCGAGTTGAGTGCGATAGCGCGTTACGCCCGGAGCATCGGCCTCCGCCACGAATTGCAATTCCTGGTCCAGATAGATGTTGGCGCGAACGTGTTTGGCGGCTGCAATGGCGTCGAGCACGGTGCGAGCTGCTTCGATCTGGCTGGCGCCGGCAACGATCGTCTCGATGCCAGGCTTGGCCTGCGTCGGATAAGCAGAATCCGCAATCACGATCCAATTGCGGTGGCCAAAGAGCGGCAAAATCGCCTTCAAGTGGCCTTTCCAGTCCGGTTTCGTGGTGCCCGGAATGACGGTCATTGCTTCTATCCTCGATCCCGATTCATTTCAGTTCTTCATCCGCGCAAACGGCGACTTTGCCGCATTTCCCTGAAGCCATCAGCGCATAAGCTTCGCTGGCGCGCTCCAGCGGAAACCTGTGCGTGATGATTTCAGCCGGATGCAGGTTCCAGCGCACCAGCCGCTCGACAAGCTCTTCCATCAGCCAGGTGGACGTGACCCACGAGCCGTAGAGCGTCTTTTGGTCATGGATCATGTCGGGCGAAGGATTGAATTCGACGCGGCCGCCTTCGCCGAGAAAGACAATTCGGCCCCATTTGCGCGTCGCGCGAACCGCCGTAGCCCGAGCCGCGTCGTTCGCCGAGCAGTCGACGGCACGCTCCACGCCCATGCCTCCGGTCAGCTGTTTTACCTCGGCCACGTTATCCGGCCCGGAGGCGAGGACCGCGTCGCAAAGGCCGAGATTGAGCGCGATCTCCATGCGCTCGGGCACCACGTCGATGCCGATGATTTTTTGCGCGCCGAGCTTGCGGCAAAGCGCGCCGGTGGCCAGACCTACAGGGCCCAGGCCGGTAATGAGCACGGCGTGATTGCCATTGATGCCGATCTTTTCCAGGCCCTCGTACACAGTGCCGAATCCGCACGCAACCTGCGCGCCATCGCCGTAAGAGAGTTCATCGGGCAGGGCAATGAGGTCTTTCTCCTCGGCCACCATGTACTCGGCCATCCCTCCGTCGCGCTGCCATCCATAGGCGCGGCGGTATTTTTCGCTGGTACAGGAGATCATGTAGCCACGCCGGCAGTCGTTGCATACGCCGCACCCGGAGATGTGGTACACAATCACCCGGTCGCCGGATTTGAAGCGACGGCAGCCCGGGCCAACCGCGGTGATCTGGCCCGCGGGCTCATGCCCGGCAATCACGCCCTGGTAGCCTTCAGGCCCTTTGCCCAGGTGCTCGCGATAGATCGCGCGAATATCGGAGCCGCAGATGGTGGAGGCTTTGACGCGCAACAGAACTTCCCCCTGGCCTGGCTCCGGAACAGGCACTGTGCGCATCTCCACGGTCGAGTTCCCCGGTAAGAGCGCTGCGGTCATCGTGGCTATCATTTGGATTGCTCCCGGTCCATGTTAGTCGGTGCTGGAAGAGGCTTTCGCGGTTTACGGCGGCGTGATCTCTCCGTTTACGTCCCAAAGATCTTCCCATGTCTGGCCCTCTTTCCACAGGAAGACCTGGCCTTTGATCAGCCGGCAGTTGCGATCAATGGCGGCGATGGAGCGCATCTCCTCGCCCGTAAGCGGATCGCCAACCACGCCCTCAAGATTGGCGCGGTAATGGTGGACGGAAAAAGGAATGGGCGTTTGCCCGCGCTGCACCGCCCACTTGATGCAAACCACTGCTGGGGGAATGCCGTGGCGTTCGGCGATGCGCGCGATCACTGGATCCTCGGTGGGCGCGGTGTCATCGGGCGTCCGGTCACGCTCCGGCCGTCCCGGAGAGCCAATTGGGCAGTAGCCGACAGGCTGCATACCGTTGTCCAGCACAAAGCGGAAAAGCTCCGGCTGCTGGAAGTGCGGGTGCAGTTCCATTTCATTCACCGCGGGCTTGATGCGGGCGTCGCGCAGAACGAGCTTCAACTTGGGGATGGTCATGTTCGAAGTGCCGATATGCCGCACCAGGCCCATGTCCACCAGCTTCTCCATCTTGCGCCAGGTCTTCATATAGTCTTCGTGGATGTAGGGCTTGGCGTCGGGAGAACGCGAAGTGACGTCGCAGCCTGGGGGATGGAAGTTCGGGAACGGCCAGTGCACCAGGTAGAGGTCCAGGTAGTCGAGGCGCAGATCGGAAAGCGACTGGCGGCAGGATGCGATCACGTCATCCTCGTCATGCTTGTCGTTCCACAGCTTCGATGTAATCCAAAGGTCCTCGCGCCTGATTCCGCCGCGGATAATCTCCTCAAGCGATGCGCCGATTTCGGCCTCATTGCCGTAAACCGAAGCGCAATCGAAATGCCTGTAACCGGCCGCTGCGGCTCCCTTCACCACGTCGGCAACCTCGACTGCGGAGACGTGGTCGGAACCAAAGGTGCCGAGACCGATAGCGGGCATCCTGGACCCTGTGAAGAGCTTTCGTTGCGGGACCGCCGTCGGATCGACAGGAGCGGTTGCGATGGGATCTAGCATGCCCAATCTGCCTTGTGCAAGGATAGAGTTATCGCTAACTTCAAGGAAGAATACACTTGCCAAGGGTGAGTGTCAACCTTCCTTCTTCTTTCGGCCGATTCGGCAGTGGCTGGCGGCATGGATGAGCCTCACATTGCAGTTGGTGGGCTTGCGCTTGTCGCAAACGCCGGCGAGGACGGTTCGCAAACTTGGCTCTGGTCCTGTACTAGATCGAGTTGCGTTAGCCAAAGCCTTTGCAGCCAAAAGTATACGATAAAGGTATCGTTACTTTAAAGCGTGCAAGGGCACACGGGGGACAAGCCTAACCGGACTCCAGTACAAGGTTCGCATACTGAATCGTGTCACCGGTCCGAATGATCCCGATGGCATCCGGCACTCGTTTCTTGAGGTCGATGTGCGGCTCGAATTCGAGTTCAATGCCATGTAAAGCATGCTTGAATTGCAGAATCGTCTCGGGGCCATTTACCTCGTTAAACTCCTCAGCCATGAAAGCACGGGCCACACTGAAGTTGCTCCGAATGGCGGCCAATACATCGAGAACTCGAGGCATGTCATCGACCAGGGAAATATCTACCGTCTCAACGTCCTTCCAAAAAGGAAACCCCCGGTCAGCAATGACCAAGGTATTGGTATGCCGGACAAGGCTAAGCAACAAGTTGATTTTCGGGTTCAGGATTCCTGATTTCACCATGCGCACAATCTCCCGAAGTCATTTCAATTGAATTTTAATCGTGGACTCTTGCTGAAAGCAGATGATCATCGCGGTGCTGCTTCGACCGGGAGGGATTTGCCCCAAATGCCATATCAGGTCCCGAATGGCCCTGACCGGCTTGCCATCGAAAGCCAGGATCACATCGCTAACAGGAAACCCAGCTTTGCCTGCTTCGCTGCATCCGGCACATTAACAAGTAATTACTCCAGTTTTGACTGGAATTCCAGCGGTGAAAATGCCATCTGGTCCGACGAGATAAATTGCTCTCTCGCGGACTGGCCCGAAGAACGACCTGACGACTCCGGTTTTCGCTGAATGTCCCCGCCGATGGCGGTATGCGTTGAAGGCAACTCAGGCAGTTTGGCAATGGCCAGCAGGAACCCGAGATTCATGTATGCCTGTTCAAGCCTAGTGTCACATTCAACTGCGCGGCTACCTATTCGATCTCTGCTTCCTTTCGGTCGAAGCCCGAACCACAAGTTGAGGCTGAATGATGATGGTCCTATTGCGAGGATGAATCTTGGATTCCAGTAACGACAAGGTCAAACGCCCAGCGCGCTCGCCGATCAAGTCGGTCTGTTGGTCGATGCTCGATAGAGGGATGCGGAGTTCAGTATCATAATGGAGATTCCCAGAACCTATGACAGCGATGTCCCCCGGTATTTCTAAGCCTGCATCGAGAATAGTATGAATCGCTCCAATTGCCATGGGATCGTTATAGCAAAATACCCCATCAGGACGAGGATTCAGGGCTAGCAGCTGGTGCATCAAGTCAGCCCCGCTTTCCCTGCTTTGCACGTCCACCAACCGAGGCATCGACACATAACCTGAATGGGACTTCAACTTGTGTTTGGCCAAGGCATTTTGATATCCCTTCAGACGGCCGACGCCTGGGCTATTGTTAGGCCCACGTACGTGAGCGATTCTCTTGCACCCTACTTCAATCAGATGTTCCGTGGCCAAAAGCCCGATTGCCTCATCGTCACTACCAACATAGTTAGCATCCAGCTCCGGTAGTCTGCGGTCTATCAAAACCAGTGGCAGATCTTGCCTTTGGATACGCTCGAATACAGATGGGTCGGTCGATGAAGATGCGATGACGAGAGCATCCAACCGGCGGCCCAGGAGTCGGTTGATCTCCTGCATTTCCAGCTCGGCATCCTCTTCAGAGGTCGAAATTGTGAGGCAGTAACCCTTCTTCAGAAGCGCCCTTGAAAGTGATTTCGCCACCTGGGCAAAGAACGGGTGCAACAGGTCGGGCACCACAAGACCAACCAGATATGTCTTTCCGGTGACCAGGCCACGTGCAGCTAGATTCGGGGTGTAGTCAAGTTCCTTAACACGGTCCAGAACTCGCTTCCGAGTCGCCTCGCTTATGTCCTCGTGATTCCGAAGCACCTTCGAAACTGTGACCACGGACACTCCGAGGTCACGCGCGATATCTTTCATCGTCGTGGGCATAGCCTCTTATATCATAGACACAGTAAAGTATGTGATACCTGAATCGTTAACTGCTGCGACTTTCGCCGGATTGGCGAGTGTGTAAATCCTGGCGGGTGAAGTGACGGTCTGCTGCATTTAAATGGCGCCATTGCCGTGACACTTCAAAGCAAATTCACCCTGTTCCAGCCCCTCTTCGCTCGACGCCATTGCGCGCAGTTCGATCCAGGGTTGAAGCGCGGTCATCATGGCGTCGAACTCCGCGAAATCCAGCGACTGCTCGCCATCGCTCCATGCCTGGTCGGGATTGGGGTGCACTTCCACGAGCAGGCCGTCGGCGCCGGCGGCTACCCCAACGCGCGCCAGCGCCGGCACCAGTTCGTGGTGCCCTGCTGCATGGCTGGGATCGGCGATCACTGGAAGCTGTGTGATCTGCTTGAGGAACACAATGCCGGCGGCATCGAATGTGTTGCGCATTGCTGTCTCGAAGGTGCGGATGCCGCGTTCGCACAGGATGACATTGGGGTTGCCGTTGTCTAAAATTACCTGCGCCGAGCGCAGCAGGTCGGCGCCGGTGGCCACCATTCCCCGCTTCAGGAGGATCGGCTTGCCGGATTGTGCCGCCGCTTCCAGCAGCGTGTAGTTCTCCATGCTGCGCGAGCCGATCTGCAAGATGTCGGCATACTCGGCGACCAGCGGGACGTCACATTCCGACATCACTTCAGTCACAACAGCCAGGCCGGTTTCGTCGCGCGCCGCTGCCAGCAGCTTCACGCCTTCGAGGCCCAGGCCTTGAAACGCATAAGGAGAACTACGAGGCTTGAAGGCACCGCCACGCAGAACACGCGCTCCCGCGCGGCGCACATGATGGGCCGTAGCCATGAGCTGCGACTCGGTTTCCACCGAGCACGGCCCTGCCATGGTGACGAAGAACTCAACGCCGCCTACGACAAAATCGCGCACAGGCACACACATCCGCTGGCGACGCGCATCCAGCAAAACATCGGAGAGTTCGGCAGGTCTAGTTCCCTGTGTTCTTGACATCTTGGCCACCACGATTATACGCTGCACGGTAAAGTTAGCGATTGCATTCGGACATGTTGCGTGAGTCGAGAAGACAATTGTCCGCTCAATCAGATTTGAGAATGGCATCATGGACCGTCGCAAATTTCTGCACGCCAGCGGGGTTATGCTGGGCTCCTTTCTGCCCGGAATTAGCAGCATCTCTGACGCCGCCGACCTCGTTCAAGACAGTCCCTTCGACTGGTCCACGGAATTCCTGAAGTTCTCGTTTACGCTCTCGGCGGGCCGGCTCCGGCAGGAGCGTTGCGCGCCCGTTGGGCTCCCGAATGGGTCGCGCGCAACCGACTCCAACGGAGTTGAGGTGGCGCTTCAATGTTCCGGGGAAAGTTGGCCAGACCCGGGCATGAAATCAGCCGTGGGAATGCCGGGCATCCGTTTACAATTCGCCGGCAAAAGGGAGGAACCCACACAGGACGGTCAGCGTTTGACTCTCTCACACAGAGACTCGAAGCTCTCTCTCCATGTGGAGTCGGTCTACGAGGCATTTACGAATGCGCCCATGGTGCGGCGCTACACCAGGATTTCCAATGAAAGAAATGCTCCCGTCGGCATTGACTTTCTGAGTTCGGCGATGCTGCATGGGCTTGCGGATCCTCAGCATTTCGATAGCGAGCTAAGAATCCATCTGGCAGTGAACAGTTGGATGGCCGAGGGGCAGTGGCAGACATTCAGACCGTCGGAACTGGGCTTTGTTGAGAACGAGCGGACGAGTTGGTCTGAAGCGTCAGCAGGCAGTGTTGGATCCTGGTCAACGGAGAAGTATTTGCCGATGGCCGTCGTGGAAAACACTCGTCTCGGACTGGTCTGGTTCTGGCAGATCGAACACGACGGGTCTTGGTATTGGGAGATTTCAAATGATGCGTCTCGCGGCAATCGTGCCGACGATGTGTATGCCTATCTTGGTGGCCCCGACGACTTGCATGCAGATGCCTGGAAGAACCTGCAACCTGGGCAGAGCTATGAAACCGTCCCGGTTGCCATTGGGTGCGTTAAGGGGGACTTCACGGACGCGGTGGATGCCCTCACACTATATCGCAGGCTTGTCTGCAAGCGCTCTCGCAAAGATGGCGATCGTTGCCCGGTCATCTTTAACGACTATATGAATTGCCTTTGGGGCGATCCCACCGAAGCAAAAGAGCTCCCGATGATCCAAGCGGCAGCCTCGGCGGGCTGCGAGTACTACGTGATCGATGCCGGCTGGTACGCCGAGCTCAATGAGGAATGGTTCGATTCCACTGGCGCCTGGGAGCCTTCTCATATGCGCTGGCCGCATGGGTTCAAGTATGTGCTCGATAAAATCAGGGATTCTGGGATGACGCCGGGACTCTGGCTGGAACCTGAGATTGCGGGGGCCCACTCGGCGTTGGCATCGAAGCCCGACGACTGGTTTTTCATGCGGCATGGTAAGAGGGTTTTGAAGAACTCGCGGTACCTGCTTGATTTCAGAAACCCGGATGTTCGATCCTACCTCGACCAGGTCATTGAGCGAGTTGTGCGTGATTACGGAGTGGGCTACATCAAGATGGATTACAACACGGACTCGCTCCTGGGAACTGACCTTCACGCAGAGAGCGCCGGGCAGGGATTGCTGGAGCATGAGCGAGCCTATCTGGCGTGGATCGATCGAAATCTGGAACGATATCCCGACCTGATTCTGGAGAATTGCGGGAGCGGCGGAGGGCGAATCGATTATGCCCAACTTTCCCATTTTCAGATTCAGTCCGTCACCGATCAGGAAGACTACCTCAAGATGCCGGCGATTCTGACCGGGGCTTCGGCGGGTATCTTGCCGGAACAGGCGGCCATTTGGTCCTACCCAACTGCCCAAAGCGAGTCTGACAGTGCCAGCTTCAACATGGTGACCGGAATGATGTGCCGGATTCATCAAAGCGGAAGATTGGACGAGCTATCGAGTGACGCGTTCCGGCAGGTTCGTAAAGGAATTGACCTGTATAAGAATGTCGTACGCAAGCACGTTCCAAAGGCTGTTCCTTTCTACCCGCTCGGAATGCCGGATGTTACGGATTCGAACTCTCCGGTTTCACTGGGCATGCGAGCTCCCGAATTGACCTGGATTGCGGTGTGGCGGCTGGATGGACCTTCTCGTGTGACAATCCCGATCGTTTCGAAGCAGCCGCGAATCCTCTTCCCGACTGAGCTTGGGATCAACGCGGCACAGGAGGAACATCAACTGGTCGTCGATTTTCCCCGGAACAGGATGGGCTGCTTGCTTCTGATGTAGTCAACGCTAGAAAGGAAAATTGTGCGGAAACGCTTCTGTGATTGAAAGCTAGTTTTGATTGCCGTCGTAATCATCGAATTTGGTGTAGTTTTGCTGGATTCCAATGGGCGTTTTTCGGACTCATCGGCGGCGTGTCTTGCGAGTTGGCGCCGAAAGCCGGCGGTACTCGCGCATTGAACTCTCGTGTACAATCCGCGCGATTCATATCGCATAGACCGAACCTTTAACCGTTGGAGACTTTTATGCCGCGCATCTCTCGTCGTGATCTGCTTGCATCTGGACTCGCACTTTCCACCTCTTCCATCGTCGCCCGCTCCGCCTGGGCCCGGACCGCCGCGCTGCTGGGAGGCGATGCGCCGGAAGGCTCGGCGGAGGCTGTTGCAGCCGTTGCGCCGAGAGAACAACTGCTCTTCGACTTCGGCTGGAAGTTCACATTCGGTAATGGCACAGATCCCTCAAAAGATCTGGGATTTGGCTTTGGCCAGAGCGACTTTTCCAAGACCGGCGAATTCAAATTTGCAAAGGCCGGTTTCGACGATTCCGGGTGGCGCGCACTCGATCTTCCGCACGACTGGGCGGTGGAACTCCCGTTCGTGCATGACGATGGAGGGAACGGAGACAGTCCGTTGCGCTCGCACGGGTACAAACCACTCGGCCGCCGCTATCCTGAAACCAGCGTAGGTTGGTATCGTCGTGAATTCGAGATTCCCGCAAGCGACGTGGGTCGTCGCATTTGGGTCGAGTTCGACGGCGCTTTTCGCGACGTTCTCGTCTTCGTCAACGGCTGTTTCATCGGCCGAAACGACAATGGATACGCTCCCTTTCGGTTCGATCTCACGGACTTCCTCTCCTACGGAGCGAAGAACTATATCGTCCTCCGTGTCGATGCCAGCTTCGGCGACGGCTGGTTTTACGAGGGTGCAGGAATCTACCGGCACGTGTGGCTCACCAAGACCGACGCTGTCCATCTCGGCAAGTGGGACAGCACGGTCCGCTCGACGGTGAACGAAAACTCGGCCGAGTTAGCTCTCTCTACGGTAGTGCAGAACGAGAGCATGCAAACCGTGAGCGCCAGAGTAAGCTGGAAGATCCTTGATGTCAGCGGTGCTACGGTGGCCACCGCCGAATCGCCTGCGCAATCCATCCCCGTCGCTGGGTCATCGACCTACACTGCTACCTCGAGACTTGCGAACCCCACGCTGTGGTCGGTCGATGAGCCGAATCTTTACTTCGCCGTTGTGACCGTCGAGGCCGACGGCAATGTGCGCGATGCGGAGCGTGTCACGTTCGGGGTCCGCACGGCTGTCTTCGATGCTGACAAGGGCTTTTTTCTTAACGGCAAATCGCTCAAGATCCAAGGCACCTGCAATCACCAAGATCACGCCGGCGTGGGCGCGGCCCTGCCTGACCGTGTGCAATTGTTCCGACTTGCCGTGCTGCGCGAGATGGGCTGCAACGCCGTTCGCACCTCGCACAACGCGCCCACGCCCGAATGGGTGGATGCCTGCGACCGCATGGGCGTGATGATGATGTGCGAGACCCGCCAAATGAGTTCGAGTTCCGAGGGCATGCAACAACTCGAACTGATGGTGAAGCGCTATCGCAACTCACCGTCTATCATCATCTGGTCCATTGGCAACGAAGAGTGGCTGCTGCAAGACACAATGGCAGAGCAGGGCGCACGGATCGCGGCCGACATGGTGAACCTATGCCATAAGCTCGATCCGACGCACGTCGTTTCCGCCCCCGTCAACGGAGATAACGAAAAGGGCCTCTCCGTGCCCCTCGACATCATTGGTTTTAACTACAACAGCCGGAAGTATCCCGAGCCGTTTCACAGGAAGTATCCCAAGCGGCCGATTTACGGATCGGAGACGTCGAGTGCAATCAGTACGCGCGGCGAGTACACGACCGACCGACTGCGCAACACTGTGAACTGCTATAACGGCGTCGTGCCGTGGGGCGAGACGCCGGAAGAATGGTGGACGTTCTACGGCACACAGGATTGGGAGGCGGGCGGGTTCGCCTGGACTGGTTTTGACTATCGTGGTGAGCCAACCCCATATGGCTGGCCCTCAATTAACTCGCAGTTCGGCATTTTGGACATGTGCGGTTTCCCGAAGGACTACTTTTACTACTACAGAGCGTGGTGGCGCAAGGAGCCCTCGCTGCATCTGTTCCCGCATTGGAACTGGCACGGCAGAGAAGGCGACGAGATTCCAGTCTGGGTTTACTCCAACCTGGACGAAGCAGAACTGCTTGTGAACGGCAAGAGTCTCGGCCGCCAGAAGATTCCACACCTTGGACACGTGGAATGGAAGGTGAGGTACGAGCCGGGCGTGATTGAGGCGCATGGTTTGAAAGACGGCAAGGTCGTTCTTACGGAAAAGCAGGAGACGACCGGGCCGACGGCTTCTATCCGGCTAACAGCGGATCGTACCGAGATCAACGCGGACGGCGAGGACGTGGCCATTTTGCAGGTGGAGGCTCTCGATGATGAGGGGAGGCCGGTGCCGACCGCAGACAACAGCATTGCGTTCAATATCTCGGGTCCTGGAACGCTCATCGGTGTGGGAAACGGTAATCCCAATTGCCAGGAGAGCGATAAGGATCCGAAACGCTCGCTCTTTAACGGACTCGCTCAGGTGATTATCCGAAGTACGAAACGCCCTGGCGAGATTCATGTCGAGGCAGTGAAGGATGGATGGGAAGGCCCGGAATTGATGCCGACCAAGCTGGTGATCACCACCAGACAGGTCGAATCGCGGCCCTCCGTTCCGGTTGTGCGAGAAGCGTGAGCGAAAACGTGCAAGCAGAGTATCTCTGCATGCAGGGGAAGCGGGTCCAGAGCCGGTCTGACAGTCAGCACTCAACGGCGTTTCATCATGCCACACTTCCAGGAGTTCAACATGGAGCAAGTTGATCGCTCAATCTCATACTCGGAAAAACTGGGTACCAGAATCAGATCGCTGGCTATGTGGCTGCTATTCGCCCTGGTGTTGCAAGCAGGAGCGCCAGCCCAAAGTGCTGCCGGTCATCCGGACTGGCCGGGACCGGGACAGCTTTATGTGGGCACATGCTATCAGCCCATCGAGCGCACACCAGAGGAGATCGACCAGGACATCACCCTGATGAAGCGGGCCGGGTTCAATGTGGTGCGGATGGGCGACCTTTCCTGGGATTCCTTCGAGCCCGAGCAGGGCAAGTTTGAGTTCGACTGGTTCGACGCAATTCTGGAGAAGATGCACGCCGCTGGAATCAGGGTGATCCTGGATATCCCTGGTACTCCGGCCCCCATATGGCTGCATCGCGCCTATCCCGGAGTCGACATCGTGGACCAGGACGGCAAGCGCATGCCGCCGGCGGAGCGCTATATGGACGATATCAGCGATCCGAACTATGGCCGCGAGGTTGGCATTCTGGCCGAAGCCATGATGAAACACTACGCGCACAACACGGCGATCATCGCGGTCGGCTACGACAATGAGATCGGTAACGGCTACATGTCCTATTCTCAAGGAGATCGCGAACGCTTCATCCGATGGTTGGAGAAGAAGTACGGTACGGTTGGGGCGCTCAACAGTGCCTGGCAGACAGAATGGTGGTCGCGCAGGCTAAACGGATTCGACCAGGTCTATATGCCGCTGGCGAACGGTCCCGGACCGTCGGAGAACTATCTCGATCTGCACCGCTTCTGGTCTGATATCGCCATTGCGCGGCTGGAGCAACTTGAGGCGCTTCGTCAGAAACACATGCCCGATGTGCCGGCCATCTCGAATCTGTGGCCGACAGCGGAAAGGCGAGGTTTCGATTACCTCAGCACCTACAAATCATATGTCTCCTATGGAGCAGAAGGTTTCTATCCGAGCGATCCGGTGAGTGGCGCTTTCCTCGCCCTGACTACGAAGGGTTCGTTGCCCACTCCGATCTGGTTCAACGAGTTTACGGCGGGTGGAGGAGGCTTCTATGGAGCCCCGGGACAAAGCCGGATGTATGCCTACTTAGGCCTCATGATGGGAGCACAGGGTTTTCTGGCATGGACTTTCAACTCGCATCTCGGAGGCGAGGAGCAGGCGCTCTTCGGATTGCTCGATCACGACAGCACGCCTTCCTGGAAGCTGGGCGAATGGGGCCGGATTGCGTCGGAATTTAAAGTTCTGACGAAGTACGGACTTCCCCGCTTCACGCATCCGCAGGTAGCGATAGCCTATTCCTTCGATTCCCGCATCAATTCGCATCCGAACGGCCCGTCCAATACGACGCTCCAGTACTTCAAGCCCTCGTATACCGAGCAGGTGGAAGGAGCCTTCGCGCCTCTGTTCGCCGCGAACCTCGACACGGCGATCATCAACATCGGACATGACAGCCTCTCAGCCTACAAGCTCATCGTTGTGCCGGCCGATTACGTGATGGACCGCGCCAGCGCCAGCGCAATTCGGGATTACGTGCGCGGCGGCGGAACCGTGGTGATGACGATGTTTTCGGCCAAGGTGGACGAGCTCGGAAACTGGTTCAATACGCCTCTACCCGGACGGCTGAGCGATGTGTTTGGGCTTAGAACGAGCGCATTCTACCGTGTCCCGCAGTCCCTTGACTACAATCTGAACGGCCGCTCGGTGGATACCGGGACGCACGAGTACGAGGTGCCTGAGCCCTCGACGGCGCAGGTTCTCGCACGATTCACCAACACGCCGGACCAAACCCCCGCTGTCACTATGAATAAGTTTGGCAGAGGAGAGGCGATATATCTGGCGACCTGGTCGAAAGCATCAGCTATTGGCCCTCTTTTGGATAGTCTTTTCGACAGGGTAGGGGTAGATCCGGGCCCGAAGACCCCTGAGGGAGTATACGCACGGGTAGTCGACGGCCGAACACTCTATGTGAATACGACCAAGCAGGAGCAATCGATTCTCATTTCGGGTACGCGGAAGGGGATCATCACCGGTCGCCTCTACAAAGGTGACGTTACGCTGGGCCCGTGGCAGGCAGATTTAGTTCAGTGATGAGCTGGGCTGCCGCGCTCGCGCCAGGTTCCTTTTCCTTGGAGTTAGCGCAAACTTTCGCCCGTTCTCCGGCTTTAGCTATGCACGCTGCCGTGGTGCGCCGGCCTGAGGGTTAGGCATGATCTTCTGGATGATTCCCGCTCCCTCCTTGATCACCAGAATCTGATTTGGATCAAGGTCGGTGAAAGCTTCGATTTTCTGGGTTGTGGGCCACTTGACTTCGAGGCGGTCTATCTTCTTCGCTTGGCCGACCCCGAAGTGCAGCCTAAGATCACTTTGCGACATCACGCTGGTCCCTGAATGGACCTCATCCAATTGTGAATGTTGTCCGGTCACGACGCGAATGCGCGCACCAATCGCCGTCCGGTTGCACTTGGTTCCGATCAGTTTTACCTTGATCCAATTGTTGCCATTCCCGCCGTCATTGCGCAGCAGCGAGGGAATCTCATTCATATTGTTCACGACGACGTCTATGTCGCCATCATTGTCGTAGTCTCCGAAGGCGCAGCCGCGGCTCGAGTGCCGCGCTGAGATCCCCGGTCCCATTTCCTTCGAAACGTCCTGGAATTTTCCATTGCCAAGGTTGCGATAGACGATGCGCGGTTCCAAGAACGTCTCACCGACGCCGTGCTGATCTACGCTCGGATAAACATGGCCGTCGACCTGGAGAATATCCGGCCAGCCATCGTTGTCGTAATCAATAAAACCACATCCCCATTTCACGTTCTGGGTATCGAGTCCTACGCCTGCCTCGAACGTCACATCCGTAAAAGCTCCATCGCCGTTGTTGTGATAGAGGTCCGATGTGTCGCCGGCGAAATTCGTCTTGAAGATATCGAACCAGCCGTCGCAATCGTAATCCGCCACGGCCACGCCCATCCCGGCTTGCTCGTTGCCATCTTCGCTATATCCGCAACCCGTCATCACGGCGATATCCGTAAACGTCCCATCGTGATTGTTGTGAAACAGGATGCTTGGCTCGGAATCCACCGCAACGTAAATGTCTGGCCATCCGTCGTTGTCGAAGTCGTACGATACCGCAGTGATCGAATAGCGGGGGCCGGGCTTGAGAATCCCTGCTTTTTCGGAAACGTCAGTGAACGTTCCGTCTCCATTGTTGTGGTAAAGGATGTTCATTCCCCCGGGGAGCCCACGCGGGCCGCACATGACCGGGTTGCCCTTGTATTCGCAATTCATCGCTTCACCTGCCGCAGGCACCTTGGACAGATCAAACAGAATGTAGTTCGCAACAAAAAGATCGAGGAATCCGTCACGGTCGTAGTCGAGCCATGTGCAGCCCGATCCCCAGCGGACCTCATCTTTCCAAAGCCCCGCCTGCTTCGTCACGTCGGTGAAGGTGCCGTCGCCATTGTTGTGGAATAGAACGTTGTGCCCCCAAAAGGTGCAAAACAAATCGTCCCAGCCGTCGTTATCGAAATCGCCGACGCAGACGCCGGTCTGCCACCCGGTGCGTCCCAGCCCGGATTTGGCCGTGACGTCTGTGAAAGTGCCATCCCGGTTGTTGTGATAGAGGTGTGTGGTTGGCGCTTGGCCTGGCGGCCAGGTGGTGTTCAGGCGAGTTCCGTTGGTGAGATAGATGTCAAGCCAGCCGTCCTGATTGTAATCGAAGAACGCTATACCGCTGCCTTTCGTCTCAATGATATAACTCTTGCTGTCAACACCGCCCCAAACATTGGGTGTCGTGAGTCCGGCCTCACGCGCCACATCCACTAACTGCACTTGCGGAGCCGCGCCTGGCCCTGGTGGGGCGGGAATCGTCGAGGCCTGTAAAATCGGCAAGCTCGACCACCGCCACGTTGGCGTACGAAGAAAATCGAGAATGCCGGGGCCCAGAAGCGTCGCCGACAATTGGAGAATTTGGCGCCGGGAAACTTTCACTTCTATTTGCGAAGCTCCTTCAGTTTGCGGGGCATGAAGCCTAACGCGTTTCGCCCAGCGTCCATTTATACCAGAGAATCACGATCCTTGTACTACCGGAACCGAAGGCGGAGGCGCGGGGGGAGTACAATTGGCGCGGCACTTCCGCGGCCGGCGGCTCAATACCTGTCCCTTTGATCGAAGATAGAACCGCTGCTACTTGGTGGGGTGGCTCCAGAGGGGGATTATGCGAAGGTTTTTTGCATTGATACTATTCGCTTGCGTGGCCACCTGCGGGCTCTATGCGCAGGCAGTTGACACCATGGTGTGCGCCGTGCTCAAAAACCCCGCCAGCTTCGATGGCAAGACAGTGCGCATCACGGGCACGGTGGTCGCGGGCTTCGATCAGTTCGTAGTCAACGACGGCGACTGCGGCGAAGACGTCAACGGAATCTGGCTGGCCTATCCGAGCGGCACCAAGGCCAAGTCCGGCCCCGTTGCCATGGTTGAACTGGAGCCGGCGCATAACTTTGCCGGCAAAGTTGTGTCCAGGACGGGCCCCGCTATCTCGCTCACCCGCGACAAGGCATTCAAGGAGTTCGATTCGCTGCTGGCACAGCGCCATGACCAGACAGGCGGCGTGTGCCTGGGCTGCCCGCGTTACCATGTGCGGGCTACGCTAGTGGGTCGTCTTGATGCGGTCACCACTACCGGAGCGCAGCGCGATGGCAGCGGCAAAATCGTAGGCCTGGATGGTTTCGGCAACGACAATGCCTATCCGGCGCGCCTGATTCTGGAATCGGTCGCGGACGTGACGCCCAAGGAGATCGACTACTCGGCCTCCGATGCAGCCATTAAGAAGGCGCAGCCCAATAGCACGGGCGAAAGCGATATGTGGCGAGCCATGGCCGCCGGTAAGGGGATTTCTGAGGGATCGGACCAGACACAGCGTTTCGTTGACCCGATCGCGACCTCTCAGGAGCTGGTCGCCGCCCTGGCACCGGGCCCCACCGCCGACCAGATCAAGGCTGACGTGGTGCTGCTGCCCAAGGGCAACGAGCAGAACGGCGTCACCATCGGCTACGGAACCATAAATGAGCCCGCAGGCGTGGCGCGGGGGACAGTAGATTCACCCGATGGCGTGCTCTATGTCTGCACCTTCAACCGCGACCGGCTCCCCGACCTGGCGCTCACCTTGGCGCTTCTGCACGCCATGCAGCAGGTGTCCGACATTCGCAGCCCACGCCCGGGGAGCGAGAACGCTCCTCTTTATTTTTTCGAGAGCAACGCCTGGATGGTGACGGCCACCAGCGCCGCGGCCGCCGGCACAGAATACTTGATCCTGCCCGGCGGGTACTTGATTTGGAATGCCCACTGGCCCGATGCCCTCAAGATTGGCAACATTGAGTCGGCGCTTAACGATTTTCTGGCCAAAGAGGATCTGTTGGCGAAGTAAGGATCTGCCCAAATACTATGCAGCACGGCGCAACAATCGATGAGCGAGCGCGATAAAGACAATGATTATCGCGGAGGTGTCCCGCAGTTCGTAATCTTTGCCGAGGCGGCGGGACCGGTTCAGCTAAGCACTAGGGCTGAATTTTCGCACTGTCGCTCTCGTAGCGCTCGAGTGCGTATCGCAAGTCCTGCTCGCGTTGTTGGTCATGTTTCTGGACAGCCAGGTCGACCGCCTGACGGGCCGCTTGTATGGCGTCCGGAAATAGACCAGCCTTGTCATCGGCATCTGCGAGCGCCGCGAGGCACCTCACGTCCTTGCCTTGGCTAAGCTCCACAGATTTCTGAAAAGTTTCCACTGCGCCGGCCAAGTCTCCGCGTAATTCTAAAGCGAATCCGAGATTGTAGCGATATTCCGCGGAGGAGGGGGAGAGGGCGATTGCCTTTTGCACCTCTGCCACTGCCTCATCGACACGTCCCATCTTTGCCAGCGCTGTTGCAAGCTCATTGTGACCATCGGCAAAGCCGGCATCCATGTCAACCGCTTTCTGCAGGTGCTGGTAGCCCTCCTCAGTTTCTCCGTCCCGGAACAGCGCTACCCCCAAGGCCGCCTCCGCTTTTGCGTTGAACGGATCCAGCGAGAGCGATTTCCGATAGCAGGCAATATCCATTTTGACCACGGCTCCGTCCAAATCGCCGGTTTTCGACAGCGACGCCGCGAGATGGCCAAACCATTTCGACTCGTTGGGCTCAAGATCGCATGTCTTTCCAAACTCCTCCACGGCTTCGGGCTCCTGGTTGCTAGCCCATAGCGATACGGCAAGGTTGAAATGCCAGTCAGAATCGTCCGGATCCATTTGCACGGCCTTGCGCCACTCCGGAACTGCTTCGGCCATTTGCCCCTTTCCCATTAAGTCGAAACCGTTGTCAGCCACGCGGTAGACCTCGGCCGCCTCCGGATCAATCCGCGCCAGCCCGTCGGGTGGGATATTGATGAACTCAGGGATATTCACGGCGCGATTGGCGGCCTTTGAGTTCTCCACAAGAATTGCCGGCGTGTCGTTGCCATCGGCATCGATGTGAGTCAGCATCAACTGCGTGTAGATGGAACGGCCCTTCGAAGAGAAAGCAAGCCAGTGACCGTTGGGCGAAAAGGAGTGCCAGGAATTCATCAGTGACAGATTGCAATTCATCAGCCGGGCTTTGCCGCCCCAGAAAGGCACGATGTACAGCTTGCTGTCCGGGCGCATCAGCAACCCGTTGTGGTTCTCGACGAAGACAATCCAGCGGCCATCGGGTGAGACCTTCGGGAAGTCATTGCTCATGCCGTTCCCCGAAGCCCCGATGACGGGCTCTGCCTTGCCGCCCCGGCCGCCGTTGAAGGGAATACGGTAAAGGTCGTACTGGATCTGCGTTTCCTTTGGGTCGTTGGCGTATTCGGGCTTCTTAAAACCCGGCGGATACGGATCGCGAGCCACGGCGCGGCTGAAGAACAGATACTTTCCGTCCGGCGACCAGAATGCGCTGGTCTGCACAAACTGCGGGTCGTCCGCGCCCGGAAGCGGCTTCAACTTCTTTTCCTTCCGGTCGTACCAGGCGAGGATGCCCCGGGTCGGGTAAAAAACCTGGTTGAATCCCAGGTGGTTATAGTTCGCGTTGAAAAGGCGGTTGGAGAGCCCTGGCGCGAAGCCTGGGTTTTCATTCTGATGACTGTTTCCCAGATCGGGAGGCCCGATCGAAGTGACCACATACTGGCCATCCGGCGAAACCTGCGACATGAATCCGAAACGCTTCAGGGCGGGGTCGGTGCTCTTCTCCCCAAGGTCCTCCTGAAAGGAACTCCAGCGGATCACATCCTGATTGCGAATCGTCATGTACTTGGCCAGGGGAAGTAGGGCGTACAAGCCCTTGTCGTTGCGCGGCCCATCCATATCCAGGCCCATTGTCTTGCCGTCGAACGAAAACGAATGGCAGTTGGCGCAAGTGTGAAGGTTCTCCATGACCACTTGGCTCTGGGGCTGGGAAATGTCCCGCACCCGCCATTTAATGAGGGGAAGGGCGGACACCGGCAAGGGTGTAATCGTACCGTTTTCGACGCGGCCCGCTGTCATCAGCGGCACATCGCGATAAAAAATGGGAGCACCCACCGGGTCCCGCGACGTGGAAATGGTCACCGCGCCTTGCGACACCGGAGAAGTGGAATTGCCATCGGCAAACCCGCGGATCGTGATGGTTGCCGCCGAGTTGACGGAATCCTGTTTGATTTTTGCCCATGTCGCCGCGTCCGGTTTCCAGGTTCTGGTGGACGCCTGTTCCGGAGTCATTGGCTCGGGCTGACCTGCTGTTAGGTCGATCTCTCCCATTTGCAGGTGCTCACCCGCCGCCTCGATCCGCATATCGCTGGAGCGATCCCGAAACGAGACCTCAACGACCCAGCGTTGGGCGGTCTGGCTGGGATCGTGCCAAAGAAACGTGGGCGAAGTGATCTCCGGAGGAAAGACCGAGCCGTTGAGCGGGTAGTCGATGGTGATCCCGGCCGGCGGGACGGCTATCGGAGCTTGCTGCTGGCCGGTTGATTGCAGCAGGGTGGCTCCACCAATCAGGATGGCCGAACCAATGCCGAAAACTGCCGCCAACATGGCTTTGATGGGGAAAGGAAGTAGCCTCAGTCGCCTCATAGGGAATAACCTCAAGTGTCTCCATAGCTGGCGCCACTTAGAATACCGATCGTAGCCGGGCAGATTTACGGCCGGTGTCTTTCACACAACTAGCGGATCCAAGGATTCAAGAGTACGAAATCTCAATCTTCCAAACGCGAAGCCGAACAAACTCGAAGTCAAACGGACTACCTCGCCTACGCGATCAAACGTACCATAGATCACGTTTACTTTATCCGTCAAGGGAGCTGCAAAGTGCTGCTGTTTTGGATCGAGATGGCTAACCGGACGTTCAAGTTCCAGCTGGCGGCCAGATCCTTGCGCTCACTTGATCTTGGCGTGAACGCGAACAAGCGGCAGATTCCGTAATCGCCGGCTGCTTGGCGAGAGGTGCCTGGAGCCATGGTTGCTCCGGGTCAGTCTCGCCAGAAATAGCGGAAAATGGGCAGAAGTAGCAGGAAACGAGGATTCTCGCCTGTGGGAAACTCTCGTCAATTGGCACTCCTAGAGGTGAGAAACCGGCAACTCGCAGGTTCAACAAATCGATTTTCTGTTTAACTTGCATGTTGCCGGCCATGCAGTCCATTCGCCTCTTGTTCCCATCTTAGAAAAAACTCGAATTTTTAGTTGACAAAGATGAAGCGAATAGATTAGCGTTCCGTCAACCTTTCGTTAGCGATTAAGTAAGCGATAGATGATTGCGCTTATGTAATCGTTTTAGATGAGACTTCAATTGAACAAGTGAATAAGGAGGCAGACCGTGTTCAAAGCGAATCGGAATTATCTGAGACCGAGGTTCCCGCTGCTCACCACGTTGGTCTTGCTGGCGATCGCCGCAGTTTTTGTCGCGTGGGTGCAGCCGAGCTACGCCCAGCAGGCCGGCTATGCGGCCATCAACGGAACCGTCACAGACCCAGTTGGCGCCGTGGTCAGCGGCGCAACCGTCACGATCACTGACACCGATACTGGAACCAAGAGAGAACTCGTCACCACCGGCAGTGGCGTCTACTCAGCGCCTTATCTGGAAGTCGGGCATTACTCGGTTACGGTCTCCCATCCGGGGTTCAAAACCACAACCCAGCCCGGCATTATCCTGACCGCCGATCAGGTCGCCGGCGTGAACATTTCGCTTGCCGTCGGTCAGGTGGCCGAGACCGTCACGGTAGCCGCCGGCCAGCAAATGGTTGAAACCGAATCGCCGGCCCTCAGCGAAGTCGTGAACAGCACCTCCGTCGTGGAGCTTCCCCTGAATGGACGCGACCCCGGCTCTCTTACCTACGTTGTTCCTGGCGCTGTAAATGCGAACACGAGGACGAGCTTGTTCCTCACGGCCGGCAGCAACGGCATGCCCAATGAGATCGGGGCCTCGATCGACGCCAGCAAGAACGGGGGCGTTTACTTCCAGTTGGACGGCATCTACAACATGGACAGTTACCTGGCTGTGTCGAACCCCTTTCCCAATTCCGATTCCACCCAGGAATTTAACGTCATGACCAGCAACTTCTCACCCCAGTACGGTGGCGGGTCTACCGGGGTAGTGAGCGTGGTCACGAAGTCGGGAACGAACACTTGGCACGGTGATGCATTCCTGTTCGCCCGGAACCAGTACTTCAACGCGAAGGATTACTTTTCGGGAGCGAAGGACGGATACAGTCGCGATCAATACGGCATGTCCGTTGGGGGGCCGATCAAAAAAGACAGGCACTTCATCTTTGGCAACTTTCAAATCACCAAGGCAAGCCTGGCAGAAGCCGGCGCTCCAAATTATTCGCCCACCACAGCCATGGTGAGCAGCGGCGATTTCACTGGTGTGATCAATTCCAGCCTGCCGCAACTGTACTACCCCGCGGCTTGGGCCACTCAGTATGCCACAACCAACCCATATTTGGCAGCGCTGGGCTGCAGCGCGTCGAACCCCGACCCTGGTAACAATGGCAGCGGTCCCTGTGCCATGGGTGGTACAACGGGTAACAACCCAGTTGGAAGGCCCATCGCGGGCAACAATGTTTCATCCGATCCAAATTTCCTGAAGGCAGGGGTGCCGTGGAGCTATGTTGTCGATCCGGTCGCAACGAACCTCATGACTCACCTCCCGACGGCAACGGCCACTGGCAACGGGCTGATTTACGTCGCCGGAGCGCCTCAGCTTCAGAAATCCAAGGAGGCTACCGTCAGGTACGATTGGACCCCAGGCACGAAGAATCACATCATGGGGCGGCTCTTTATCGACAGTTATAACCAGCCCCCCGCAAACGACACCGCAAATTGGCTGGCTACCGGCGAGGGCTCGATTGCGAAAAACCAAAACTACGGTGGAACCTGGACTTTCACTCCCACCGTTTCGCTCGTGAATATCTTTAAGTTCGGCTGGGACCAAACCAACGCCAGTTCCGTCACCGGCATTGACAAGGGCTGGAAAGACCTGGGCTCTCAGATGGTAACTCCTGACGACCAAGTCACTGTGCTTGAGGCCTGGGGGAGCAGCGGCCCTTATTGGGTCGAGCAAAATGTCCACGTCTTTCGTCACAACTTTGACCTCGGTGACGATTTCACCTTGACCAAGGGAAAGAACCTGGTGGTGGCAGGTGTCAGCCTGTTGACGCAGTACTACAACGAGTATGCATCCTGGGGGGCGGATCCGCCGATTGGCTTCAGCGGAGCAATCACCGGCGACGCGTTCTCTGACATCCTGTTTGGCGATTTGGCGTCTTTCAGTCAATACGCGCCGCAGAGTTACAATTTCACCGGGAACGCTTGGGCAGCGTACGGCCAGGACGAGATTAAATTGAAGCCGAACCTGACCCTTACTCTGGGCGTTCGCTGGGAGCCCTTTAACTCTCCAACGAGCAACCCGTCACAGGATGTTGCCGAATTCATCCCGGGCGAGCAGAGCACAGTCTTTCCGAATGCCCCTGCGGGCATGGTGTATCCGGGAGATCCTGGGGTTGCGCCCGGCGGGGTCCCGCAGCAAAACGATCGTGTCAGCCCGCGCGTCGGAATCGCCTGGCAGCCCAAATTCCTGCCCAACACTTCCATTCGATTGGCTGCCGGCAGATTCACCCAACCCTTCTACTGGTTCGGCTATGGCAAACCGGCGCCTTTCCTGCCCCAATACAACTTTGGCAACACCAGTGCGGGAGTTACGAGCTTGGCGATACCTATTGATAATCCATGGTCCGTCTACGGTCCGACAGGAGGCCAGACTCCGTTTCCCACTCCGCAGTCATTCTTTAGCATTTCGCCAGACAAGAACACAGCGTTCACTTTGCCTCAAAGCCTCGACAACATATTTACTCCTCAATATAAGAATGGCTGGTCACAAAACTGGAACCTCTCTATCGAGCACCAGTTTGGCAGAGATCTGCTTGTCCAGGCGGCCTACGTAGGATACGAAGGGTACGACATCACCACCGCAGTCGATCTGAACCCCGGCATTTACACGACCGACTTGGCGACGTGCCAGAAGTACAACGGGAGCGGGGCCATTGCTCCCTGCGGAGTGCGCAGCAAGTATCCGAATTTTAGCAACATTACGGCCTATATGCCGATCGGTACCATGAGCTATAACGGTTTGCACGTGGAAGTGAAGAAGCGATTCTCTCATGGCTTGCAGTTCAACTCCAACTTCGCCTGGTCGAAGGCGTTTGACCTGGCGGATGAAAGCGACGCGAACATCGGAGGCGTACTCGATCCGCTCAATCCCAGGCACACGCGTGGTATTTCGAGTTTCGACGTGCCTTTCGTTTGGAACACCTTTGGCACCTGGGATCTGCCCTCTTACAAGGGTCACGGCAACCTGGCGTATGGGGGGCTCGGAAACTGGGAAGTGTCTGGAATCTTGACGATGTCCTCAGGTCTTCCTTTCACCATCGGTTCACCCGACAATTCCTTTAGCAATAACGGTTGCTGGGCAGACCGGGTTCCGGGCGTGGCTCTGAACGTCCACCAGGGGTCGGAATCACATTGGCTCAAACAATACTTCAACCCGGCGGCATTCAAAACATGTGCTCCAGGAACCTTCGGGAACTCGGGCAGGAATCTCATCAGGGGGCCCGCAGAGGATAACCTGGATATGGCGGTTGTCAAGAACTTCCCATTCGATAACGAGCAGTATCGCTTCCAGTTCCGATGGGAAATGTTCAACGCGACGAATACTCCGTTCTTCAATATCCCGGATACTGGTGTCGCGGACTCGGCCTTCGGCCAGATTAACAGCACGAATGGTCTCGGTAATAACGGCACCTCCGGTAACAGCAGTGGTCAAGGAGTTGGAGACGGCGGAAGGGTCATGCAGTTTGCTTTGAAGTTCTATTGGTAAGCGTGCGGGGCTCCGCCTGCGGGCTTACCCTAGGGTAAAAATGGGGGCCCGGGACATCTGTCCCGGGCCTTCAATTTGCCAGTGAGGAGCGAATGCGGTTGCTCAAGAAGTCACCCGTGGGCACGGGCGTGGGGTTGTGTTTGTTCGCTCTGTCTGTGTTCGCCCACTCGCCGGCCGCGCTCCATAGCCAGGCGGAGCCGGAAATGACGGCCCGCCAGTACTCTCTCGCCGAATCGCAGTTGTTGCGCCAATTAAAGACAGATCCCAAAAATGGCTCTCTTTGGTTCCTGCTGGGGGTGGCGCGCGCCCAGCTCAAGGAAACGGACGCTGCAATCGAAGCCTTCCAAAAGGCGCTCCCTCTCACCGCAAAAAAGGCGCCCATCTTCTTCAATCTCGGCCTTCTCTATATGGAGAAGAACGATCCCGCCAAGGCAATTGAGGCGTACACGCCCGGGCTCGCCCTCGATCCCTCCAACGTTCCGGCCAATCAGAACCTGGCGTTCCTGCTGATGCAGCAAGGGGAATTCCGCGAGGCTATACCGCCTCTTGAGCGGCTCAAGGAATCAACCCCGGCAGATTTTTCTGCCCGAGCCACTCTGATCGAGGCATACCTGAAGGCTGGTTTGAAGGACAAGGCTGAGAATGCGACTGACGAACTCCTGAACTCTCATGTTGTTTCCCTGCCACAAGGGCTGGCGCTAGCCAATCTTCTCGCAGCTCACCGGGAAATGGATGCCGCTCAGCGAGTTTTCGAATCCCTGAGAAGCACCTGGCCCAACTCGGCAGAGGTGCATGGTGAACTCGGATTGCTGCTTACCGAAGAGGAACAATTCAAAGAGGCTTCCAGGGAACTCAGGCAAGCGGTGCAGCTCGACCCCAATTCCGAGAAGTACAGCCTGGGTTATGGGGAAGCCTTGTTGAGCTCCGAGCAGTACCCCGTCGCTCTCCCGTTTCTTCAGGACGCTCAGAAAAGGTTTGAGAACCAACTCGACTTCCAGTATCAGTTGGCCGTGACCGACATCGGTCTGCAGCGGTTTCCTGAAGCGATCTCCGTGCTCGAAACCCTTGCAAGCAAAAGGCCGGCCTCGGGCAAGGTGCAGTTCTTAATGGGTGGGGCTTACGAGCTTGAGGGCGAGTTGCAAAAGGCGGAGGAGCATTATCGAAGCGCCATCCAGCTTGCTCCGCAGGAGCCGTCCTCTTACAGGGCCCTCTCATCCTTGTTGCAAAAGCAAGGCCCCGAGCACCTTGATGAATCGATTGAGCTCGCGAGAAAAGCGCTAGCCCTCGATCCCAGCGATGCAGAAACCAAGATCGTCCTGGCGCGTTGCTTGGAACGCCAGGGGCATCTCGACGAGGCTGCAGCCCTGCTTGAACAAGCGGTCGCAAGTGAACCGGCTTCGCGCCGCGTTCACACGGCGTTGGCAGAGCTTTATCGGCGTCAACAGAAGCTGGCTCAGGCCGAACAAGAGCAGTCGATTGCGGCCAAGTTAGAAGATCAAAAAATCACGAATGATTGGGACATCTGGGGTCGCCGCTCGACTAGCGGCCCTTGAGAGTTTTCCAATTGGTTTCCAAGTCCACTTGCGCCCCCGGGCCGCTCAACAGAGAATGATACTATCACGAAGAATCGAGAAAAGATGTGGCGCCCAATCATTCTCGCAGTATGTCCGTTGTTGTTGGGCGTGGCACTGCACGGCCAATCGTCTGGAGTGTTTGTCAGTCGAGCACAGGAAGATATCAAAGCCGGGCGATACCCCCAAGCGGAGGAGGATCTGTCCCGCGCTGTCGCGGCAGATCCGACGAACTGGAAACTTTGGAATAACCTGGGTGTGGTGCGGATCCAGCTCGGAGAGAGCGAATCGGCCATCAAGGCCTTTGAAAGAGCTCGCCGATTGGCTCCCGAGGAGGCCCCCCCCTATTTCGGTCTGGGATTCGCATACATGAAGGCGAGTGATTATGAGAAGGCACTGGAAGCGTACCGTGGCGGACTTGCTCGCGATCCGAACGATGTGGTGGCGAATCAGAATTTCGCTTTCCTGCTGACCCAGAACGGCGATTTTCGAGATGCAGTCGAGCCCCTCAAAAGATTGAAGAGTCTGCAGCCCAAGGACGTATCGGCGCGGGCGACCCTCATCGAGGCGTATCTGAAAGCGGGAATGAAGAATGAAGGGGAAGATGAAATCAATCAGTTCCTGAGCGCTCATCTCGCTACCATGCAGCAAGAGTTGTCGCTGGCCAAGCTGCTGCTTGCCGATGGAGAAGGCAAGGCGGCAGCAGAAATTCTCCGACACGCTGCGGCGACTTGGCCTGAAGCTGCTGAACCGCACGGTGATCTTGGTCTCCTTCTCACTAGGGGACAGCAGTATGAAGCCGCAGTCAGTGAATTGGGGCGCGCCGCTCAACTCGATCCTAATTCGGCGGAATACGGGCTGGGTCTTGGGGAGGCTTTGCTGCGCTGGAGGCATGATTCCGTCGCCCTTCAATATTTGTTGGCGGTCCAAACGAAGTTCGCGAAGGTTCCACTTTATGAATTCGAGCTGGGGCTGGCATATTACTATTTGACTCAATTCCCCCAGGCACTCAAGGAATTCGAGAACGTTGCCCAAGAGCAACCGAAATCCAGTCAAGTTCAATACCTTCTGGGCGGCACCTATCAGGCATTGGGAGAATTGGATAAAGCGGAGGATTGTTATCGGAAGGCGATTGCACTCAAGCCAGACGAGGCAGTGTACTATCAGGTCCTCGCTTCCCTTCTTAAGAAAGTCCATCCGGCGGATCTTACCGAGCCTGTCCGGCTCGCAAAGAAAGGGCTGACGCTGAGCCCTGATAACGAAGATCTCAAGTTTGTGCTCGCCTCCTGTTATCAGTTGCAGGGGAAACTGCCAGAGGCTCAGGCATTGCTCGAGGGCGTGATCGCCAGCGACCCGAATTTTCGCGAGGCGCACGTGGCCCTGGCGAAGATCTATTTTCGACAAAACCGGATGGAGGACGCCGAACAGCAGGAGTCGATCGCCGCAAAGTTGGAGGAGCGTAAGCAGAGCGAAATATCGCCCTGGGGGCCGGGGGCGTTGGCGGACCCTGAGATTCCCGACGCCATAACTGAGAAAGGTTCTCGCGGAGCCAGCGGACGAACGCACGAAAATAAATAAGACGAGGGATAATACTATGAGCCAGCCCAAGACCGACCTTGATGCCGTCGCATTGAAGGAGACCCACAAACGGGTTTCGAGAAAGGCGATAAAGGCGCCTCAAGCGCTAAACGAGGCTTATGCGTACGCCCGCCCATCGTCCTTCTCCCGCGGGCTGCGGCTGGACATCAGGGGCGTTACCATCCTGCTGATCTCCGGCACGGCCAGCATCGACGAGCATGGTCGCACGATTCATGAGGGTGATTTCCGCGCCCAAACCTGGCGAACCTACCAGAACATCACCGCGCTGCTTGAGGCCGAGGGCGCCAGCTGGAAGGACGTCGTTCGAACGACCTGCTATCTGCGTGACATCGAGCGCGACTACGCGGCGTTCAATGAGATTCGAACCGAATTCTTCCGGGAGCAGGGTCTCGAACCGCTCCCTGCATCCACGGGCATTCAGGCGATCCTGTGCCGGCCCGGTCTGCTGGTTGAAATGGAGGCGATGGCGATTTTCGAATCAGATCGTAGGAATACGAATGGCAGTCTTTAGATTCGTATGTCAACTTGGTCCTTGAAGGTTTGATTTCGTATTGCTTCCGCACACCATCCTTTAGCCGTTGTTATCGCCGAAAGGATAGGCGTCGCGCAAGTCACCTTCCTTATATATTGTGGAGGCGAAAGCTGGTGTTTCATGCATAATTCGGCCGACCGCGCGCGGATGCATTCTTTCGAAGCGGGCATTTGCCTGCTGCTCGCCTCTCTTCTCATCAGTTGCAAGTCTCCATCGTCAGGAAGGGGGGCGAAACCACCCGCCACTCCTTCCCCGCAATCGCAAGCAGAGTTCCGTCCTCCATCTGCACCCGAGGCGGCTCCTGAAGAAGAGAAGAATATCGAATACCGGAACCTAGGCGGAAAAGTCCGATTCGTGGGCTCCGAAGCTTGTGCTCCGTGCCACCAGAAAATTTACAACGACTACATGCGAACTCCCCATGGGCAGGCTGCCACTCTTTCCAGTCAACGTCCTGAGCTCCGAGATCTGCCTGCCGCGGGGGTTTCGATTTGCGAGCAGGATCCCTCCCATTGTTTCCGGGTATTTCGAGAAAATGGCGAATACTTTATGAGTGAGTTCGAGCCTGGCCCGAATGGTGAAGAACTCTCCAAAGAAACCGAAAAGGTCGCCTTTGCTCTTGGAGAGCCGATGGTCGGTGTTGGATATGGTATTCGAAGAGGGAATTACCTTTTTGAGGCGCCTCTCTCATATTACGCTGGCAGCCAGGATACACACCCTCAAGGCTGGGCACTTTCACCGGGGTACCAAAAGGACCCCCTCGGTTTTTCCCGCCCGCTCCTTGGTTCGTGCATGTATTGCCACGTAGGGCGTGAACTTGTCATCGACGATGCGAACAATCTCTACAAGAGTCCGATCATTGCCGAACTGAAGATCGGATGTGAGAACTGCCACGGGCCTGGAGGGTTACATGTCGACGAGCAGCTGAAACACATACCGAGCTCAGGCAAGATTGACACGTCAATTGTCAACCCCGCACATCTATCCTCGCGACTAAGTGATGACATATGCATGTACTGCCACGAGTTCGGCGAGGCGAGAGTACCTCAACCGGGAAAGAAATATGAGGACTTTGTTGCCGGGACTCCGCTTCTCAACACGATTGCAATCTTCAAATCCCGCCCCCTTATGGGCTGGAATATGATGGAGTGGTCTGACGAGATGGCGGAAAGCAAGTGTTATCGCGCTTCCGGCGGACGTCTGAATTGCAGCACCTGTCATGACGGCCACTATACCCCGACCGCGCAAGAAGCTCCGGGATTTTATCGGAGCAAGTGTCTGACTTGTCATAGAGAAGAAAGTTGCCGCGAGTCACTTGAAAAGCGCCATCGTACAACTCCACCGGATAACTGTGCCTCTTGCCATATGCCGAAACATGTTGCTCCTCGATTTGTCATGGTGGGTACACAAGGCACTTCGCACAGAATTGTGGCCTATGAAGGAGAGCCCCTCCCAGTGGCACAACAGGCCGCACCCGATCCGGCGACCGGTTTGATCCTTGTGGACAGAATTCCTGGCTCGCCCAAGACGACTCTCTCTCCCTTGGTGCTTCTACAGGCGTATCAGTCCGTGCTTGTACGTAATCCAAACGGGGCAGGTATAAGCGCGCGCTATGATGCGCTCCTGGACCGCTTGGCCAAGTCCGACCCGGATAACATTCTGGTATTGAGCGCACTCGCAAAACGGGAATTGGCAAAACGATCCCCTCAAGGGAACTCAGCCGCACTGAGTTACCTGTCCAGGGCGGTCGAAAGAGGCTCAAAATCTCCCCAGGACTATATGATTCTGGGTGAACTACTATATCGCTCCGGTCAGCACTTGCAAGCCATTACGACATTGAAGCGGGCTGTTTCCCTTTTCCCTTACATTCCTACCGCATATGAAAATCTCTCCATCTTTTACATGTTCAGTGGTGATACGGCGAACGCAAAGGAGACGGTAAAAAACGGCCTTAGCATTTTCCCCAGCGATCCAAATCTTCAAGTCATTCAGCGCCGATTGGAGGGTCATCCTTGAGTCTCGGCCTCCGCGGATGGGCTAGCGAAGACAAGGCCGCGAGTCGCCTCGCGGCGGTGGCAGACACCTATGAAAAGACTGATTGATTCCTCGAGGACATGCATGTCGCGCGTCAGGCGGTCGAGCGGGCTGTCCAGCAACATGACCCGAAACGCAAACATGACTTGTTCGCCAATGAATCTTGAAAGGATGAAATGAAACTATGAATCGCAGATCGTTCGTCACAGGCGGACTCTCCATATTCGCTCTGGCCCGTTTGGCGCGTGCATTGGAAGATTCGCAGCTCTTTCGGGGACAGATTCCGCAGGGTCCCTTCCTGCCAGATTGGGAGTCCCTAAAGTCTTATAGTTGCCCGGATTGGTTTCAAGATGCAAAGCTCGGAATTTGGGCGCACTGGAGTCCGCAATGCGTGCCCGAGCAGGGCGACTGGTACGCGCGAAATATGTATATTCAGGGAACGCGCCAATACGAGTTCCATGTAAAGACCTATGGTCATCCGTCGAAATTTGGATACAAGGACATCTGCCATCTATGGAACGCTAATAAATGGGATCCGGAGTCTCTTATAAAGCTCTATAAGAGCGCAGGCGCTGGGTATTTTGTCGCCCTGGCCACCCACCACGATAATTTCGATTGCTGGAATTCGAAGTATCAACCCTGGAACTGTGTCAACGTAGGTCCAAAGCGCGACATCGTGGGAACCTGGGCCAAGGTGGCGCGTTCCCACGGGTTGCGATTTGGCGTTAGCTATCACGGGACTCCGGGCCGCGTGTGGGACGAGTTTATGCCCGTGCGTTACAAGAGCGATACCACCGGGCCACTTGCGGGTGTTCCTTACGATGGCGTGCAGACGATCGCCGACGGCAAAGGAAAATGGTGGGAAGGCATGGACCCTCAGATGCTCAACGGCAAACCACACCTGAAAAACACGCCATGCCCGGAGTTCACAAAACAGTTCATGCTTCGCGTACAGGATGTTATCGACAGTTATAACCCCGATCTGCTGTACTTTGACGACAACGCCCAATTTGACTTCGACCGCGGTGGTCCCGGAGCCCCGGATTTAGGCGTCTGGCTGGGAATTCCAGACCTGGCGCCCCAAATCATGGCGTACTACTACAACAAGAACATAAAGACGCACGGCGACCGCCTGGAAGCCGTATTGAACCTGAAGACTGTCCCTGAGCCTGTCTGGGGTACACTCATCCGCGATTTCGAAGCGGCGCTGGAAGACAAGCTGCAAGAGGCCCCCTGGCAAACCGATGCGTGCATTGGAGGATGGCATTATAGCCGCCCCATCTTCGAGAACCACAGTTATCAGAAACCTTCCTTGATCATCCCTATGTTCGTCGACATCGTGAGCAAGAACGGAAACCTTCTGCTGAACATTCCGCTACCCGGTTACGGCGAACCGGACAGCGACGAGATGGCGTTTCTGAGCGAACTCATCGATTGGCAGCAGATCAATTCCGAAGCCATCAAAGGCTCGCGCCCCTGGAAGGTCTATGGAGAAGGCCCCTCGATCCATGCTCCGAAGATTGGGTCCTATCAATTGAATCGCCTCAAGTTCGACTACTCCGACATTCGATTTACCACAAAGGGTGACATCCTCTACGCCATCGCTCTCGGCTGGCCGCCTGACGGGAAGTTTTTAATCACTTCGCTCGCCGACGGCTCGGCGAATTACCCTCGCCAGATCGGAAAGGTGGAACTGCTAGGGTCGAAATCCAATTTACAGTGGACGAGAGGAGCACAGGGCCTCGAGATTCAGGCCCCCGACACTCCCCCTTGCAAATACGCTTACGCGTTCCGGATTTTTTCGGCCTGAAACAGGAAAGTAAGGATTGTAAGATGTTTCCTTTGCGATGGCGCCGCTTACATGTGTGTCGCGACGATCGGCGAAAAAACTCGATAAGGGTGTCGTTGGGCAACGTCTCATGCTGAAAGAACACCCTTTGACGAATAGGGCAACGTGGGCGCAGGATGCAATTCCTCCTCACGTGAAGCTGTCGGTCGTGATGCCCGTTTACAACGAGGGGCAGACGCTGCGGGCAGCAGTTGAGCGCGTTCTTGCATCGGCGTTGGAAATCGAGCTGATCTGTATCGATGACGGGTCGAATGATGGCTCGTCCGACATCTTGAGAGAGCTCGAAGGCGCGTATCCGCAGATACGCATTCTTCTGCAGCCGCGCAACATGGGAAAGGGTGCGGCGCTGCGTCGGGGCATCGCCACGGCAACCAGCGACTTCGTCATCATCCAGGACGCCGACTTGGAATACGATCCTGCCTACTACCATCGGCTCCTTGAGCCTCTTCTTGCTGGAAAAGCCGATGTTGTCTACGGCTCCCGCTTCATAGGCGGCGCTCCGCACCGCGTACTCTACTTCTGGCACTCAATCGGCAACCGGCTGCTGACCTTGGTCTCCAATTGCCTCACGAATACCAACCTCACGGATATGGAAACGTGCTACAAGGCGTTCCGCCGTGAGGTCATTCAGTCGATTCCGATTGAAGAGAACCGGTTCGGCTTCGAGCCAGAGATCACCGTCAAGGTCGCACGCCGCAACCTGAGGATCTATGAGGTGGGAATCAGCTACTGGGGCCGCACTTACGAAGAGGGCAAGAAAATCGGCTGGAGAGATGGTTTTCGTGCGCTGTATTGCCTGATCAAGTATTCGCTGAAGGCGTCGTAAGCAAAGGCGGCCCGGTCGCGGCCGGCACCGCCTGCCCTGCAGGTCATTCTCCGGCCTCACCTGCCCGCGTGCGCCTTCGCCGAATGCAGCGCATTCAACCGTTCGTTCACAATGCTCGCCAGATCGGGCCGGCTCCTAAGTACCGCCTCGTACTCCGCGGCCGCTTCCTGATCGTTCCCGGGGATCTGGGACAAGAGATTCCCCAGATTGAAGTGCGCCTCGGCATAATCCGGCCGGATTTTGAGCGCCGCTCTGTATTCCGCAATCGCCTCGGGCTTCTGGCCCGGCATCTGCGACAGAGCGCTTCCTAGGTAATTGTGCGCCTCCGCGAAATCCGGCCTCGCTTGGAGCGCCGCCCTGTACTCCGCGATCGCATCCTGCATCCGCCCCGGCATCTGGGACAGTGCATTCCCCAAGTTTACGTGCGCCTCGGCATAATCCGGCTGGATCTTGAGCGCTGCCTGGTACTCCGCGATCGCGTCCTGCATCCTCCCAGGCGTCGCGGCCAGCAGAATTCCAAGGTTGTTGTGCGCCTCGGCATAATCCGGCTGGATCTTGAGCGCCGCCTCGAACTCGCCGATCGCCTCCGGCATCCTCCCAGGCATCTCGGCCAGCAGAATCCCAAGGTTGTTGTGCGCCTCAGCATAATCCGGTTTGGCCTTGATCGCCGCCTGGTACTCCGCGATCGCGTCCTGCGTCCGCCCAGGTGTCGCGGCCAGCAGAATCCCAAGGTTGTTGTGCGCCTCTGCATAATCTGGTTTGGCCTTAACCGCCGCCTCGTACTCGGTCATCGCATCCGGGATCCGTCCGGGCATCCGCGACAAAAGTGCTCCCAGATTGAAATGCGCTTCCGGGTAGTCCGGCCGGATCTCAATCGCCGCCTGGTACTCCGCAATCGCATCCTGCTGCCGGCCCGGAATCCTCGACAGCAGATTCCCCAGATTGTTGTGTGCCTCCGCGTAACTCGGCCGGATCTGCAGCGCCTGCTGATACTCCGCGAACGCATCATCGAGCCGCCCCGAAGTGAGCGAAAACGCAAATCCCAGGCCGTTGTGTGCCTCCGCAAGATCGGGCCGGATCTTGAGTGCCGCCTCGAACTCGCCGATCGCCTCCGGCAGCCGTCCGGGTTCCTCTGTCAGCACCGTTCCCAGGTTGTAGTGCGCGATGGAGCTCGCCGGATTCTGCTCGATCGAGCTGCGGTAAAGCGTCTCGATGTCGCGATACATCCGGCTCTGCTGCCAGGTCAGTCCGCCAAGAACCAAGATCAGCAGCGCGGAGCCAGCGGCGGCAACAGCCTTCCCCATGCGAAGCCGCACGCTTGCCTTTGCCAGCAAGGCAACGCCGGGAACCAGAATTCCCAGGCTCGCCAGATATTGAAAATGGTTTGCCACATAGGAATAGCGGAACGGAAAGACATTCAGAAAACCGAGCACCGGGAATAACGTTCCTGTAAAGATGAGCAGGCTTGCCAACGGCCCGCGGTTGCGGTACGCAACCAACCACAGCCCCCCAAGGAGCACCAGGAATCCCACCGGAAACAGCCACTGCCACCAGATCGCCGCATCGACGTTCCAATGCGGATAGAAAAACGCCAGTTTCGTCGGCCACAACAATTTGCCTGCGTAAAAAAAGATCACCCGGCCGGCAATCAGAATGCGCTGCACAGGAGTCAGCACAAAGTCCGCTCCGCTCGCCCCGATATACTTTCTCTCCACCCAGGCGGTGAAAAGGCCGGAGCACATCCCAATCGCAAGCCACGGGATCAAAGGCCGCACATCGCGCTTCCGGTCAAGCCTTCCGTGCCGCCACCAAATGATCACGAGAATAACCGCAGGCAGGACTGCGGTGACTGTTTTGCTCATTAGCGCCAGAACGAACAGTCCAGTTGCCAGCCAGTATTTTTGCCTCTGCCGGCTCCGGTCGAAGTGCAAATACACCAGCAGTGCGGCCAGGCAGAACCCTCCCGAGAGCGTGCTCTTCTGCTCTGAGATCCACGCGACCGATTCAACCTGCACCGGGTGCAGCGCAAACACAAATCCCGCAAGCCACGCGCCCTTGAGCGACAGCTGTCTTGCGATCAGCACAACCAGGCACGCCGAGAAAGCGTGGAGAGCGATGTTGACCAGGTGGTAGCCCAGAACGGCATCGCCCCAGATCCGGTGTTCGAGCCAGAATGCGCTGTGGAGTAGTGGGTAGTACTGCTGGGTTGCTCCCAGTTCGAACCAGACTCGCCATAAACCATGGAACGTCTGAAGATCGGGTCGGGTTAGGTGATTGTCATCGTCCCACACCAGGCTGCCACGCAGGGCAGGCAGATAGGCGAGGAATGTCGCGCAAAAGATCGCCGCCCACAGGGCAATGTCGCTGCGCCGGATGGCCGGGAATTTTGACTTCGGCTGATTCGCGGGCGCTTTGAGAACGCCTTGGGAGCCCGCAATTCGGCTCTTTCTTCTTGTCTTGAGAGCCTTGGCGGCCTGCGTCTGGGTCATGTAATGTTCCTAGGCGGAATCTCTTTTTTGACTACAA
This sequence comes from uncultured Acidobacteriaceae bacterium, assembly GCA_963832805.1. Lineage (GTDB taxonomy): Bacteria > Acidobacteriota > Terriglobia > Terriglobales > Acidobacteriaceae > Telmatobacter. The sequence continues at coordinate 266,047 of CAWHVN010000016.1, forward strand.
ACACGGTGCCAATTTTACACCGATCCCGCCTGTTCGCGACCTTGTGAAACAGTCTTCATCCGGAGCGCGCCCCGCGCTTTGAAATCTGCGCAAGCTCCGCCGAAATTGCCAGATATTCCGCCACTTTGCGACACTTCTCATCCTTCCGAGTCGTATGTCGATAGATTCCGTTGCTTGAGCCCGCCCTCGCCGATCTCTATTCTCCAGAGGCAATAAAGCGGATCGACTTCTGGACAGGTGAGCCATTGCCGGAAGCCAGCATCACAAGATGGTTCACAATGCCTGATCGCTTTGCCGTGGATCTCACATTTTAGCAAGGCACGGGCCCCAAAGAAAACGATAACTGTATCGTTGACAATTAAAGCCCTTGGTTGCTATGATCGGCACTCGTTGGCATCGTCGCAGCGGGTTAAGTGCACTCTACGTTCACGAACATGGATGGAGCCGGTTATGCAGCGAAGAGATTCCTGCAAACTCATGGCGATTGTCGGAGCGTCGAAAGCGATGTCGGCGTTTGGGCAAGTTGCGCATGATAATTTGCCGGCGTTGCCGGACGGATTCAATCGATACATCCAGGACTACGCAGTATTCTGCGCATCGCCGCCGGAGAAGAGAATCTTCTACGCGATTAAAGATGGCAGAATCGTCGAGGAACGATTGGATGAGGCGACGTGGCACACACCAGTGGGATTACAACCCAGGTCCAGTGGCGATCGCGGGCGGCCTGTGGGACAACGTGCCGCTTGAGTCACCCATCCCCGGGCAAAATCGCGCAGGTGGAACTGATTGGAACCGACGAGAGGGCAAAGTGGAGACAGTCAGGTGATGGCCTCCGTGTGGAACTGCCAAGCTGTATAGCCCAGCTGTCGATTACGCTGCCGCGCTGAAGGTGACGCTTACCTGACCCGCTCCGAGCAAGTTGCGGAACTTCAGCTCAATCTCAGAAATGTGGTTGGCCTGATAATGTTGAATTCTTCGGTAAACAACCAGACGCAGAAGCAGTTATTGGCGGCGTGTGGCGCTGAGGATACGGCCGGCCAGGACATGTCGTTCCTGAGCCACCAGTCAGGCAATGAGGGAATCTGGGTGAAGAGTAGATTCGGCGCAGGCGACGGTAATGCGAAATTCATCGTGGATTCGAACAAGGATCATTCATAGGGAAACAAGACGTTTTCGGGCCAAGACTAAGATTGCATATCGAATTGAGTCAGTTTCGTTTTGACACGGGAGTCAATCTTGATGCCTTCACGATTAATGAACATAACTCTGATTGCCGCGGTTCTGACTTTGCTTGGACCGGCCAATTCCCCTTGTGCGCCGAGCACCATTCAGCCCTTCGAGCGAAGTACAGATGGCGTCGTGCTTCACTCTTCGAGCGGGACCCTGCATGTAGCTGTCTGCTCCGAGCGGATCATACACATCGTAGGGAGCGTGAGCGATGAGATATCGAAACCCCTTGTCCCTATCGTGATCCGTGCGTGCGGTGGAGCTCCGTTCACGGTTTCCTCCGATGGCACGACCATATCGATTATGACCAGCGCTTTGAGGGTCGAGATTGACCGGGCGACCGATTCTGTGCGATTTCTGACGGCTACCGGGCAGCCGTTACTGAACGAGCAACCCCATGGCGGGCGAGCGATTACCCCAGTCGAAGTCGACGGAACTCCGACCCATGAGATTCGCCAGGACTTTCTCTTATCGCCCGATGAAGCTCTCTACGGTCTGGGACAGCACCAGGAGGGATTTTTCAACGTACGCGACATACCGATTCGGCTGGTGCAGGCGAATACGAATATCTCGATCCCATTTCTTATTTCGACGAACGGTTATGGCCTGCTGTGGAATAACGCGGCGCTGACGGATTTCAACCCGACGACAGAAGTGGTCCCTTTGAACGAAAACGGGGCCGGCACTTTCCAGACAGGGCGAGAAGGAGAATACGGATTTTTGCTGAGCGGCAATGGAAGGGCCAAGCTCGGACTCACCGTCAATGATGACGAGGTCATTGACCTCAAGAATATGTGGCTACCGGCATTCGCGGGCGGGAAGATACATTTGGCGGCGAATACCACTTACAAAGTGATTGCGGAATCGAGGGGCCATACTGAGCTCTCCGTGCGCGCACCGTCGGACACAATGGCCTTTCGCTCCGAAGCGGGGAAGGCGGTGGATTATTACTTCATCTATGGGCCAGAGCCGGGACGGGTGATTGCCGAGTACAGAAACTTCACGGGTGCGGTTCCCCTGCTTCCATTGTGGGCCTACGGATTCTGGCAGTGCAGGGAACGATATTCAAGCCAGCAGCAGATTCTGGACACGGCCGCGGAATTTCGAGAGCGTAAGATTCCGATCGATGTGATGGTCCAGGATTGGCAGTACTGGGGCAAGTATGGCTGGAATGCCATGCGCTTCGATGAGCATGATTATCCCGATCCGGCGCAAATGATGACGCAATTACATCACGAGGATCTCCATTTAGTGGCGTCGGTGTGGGCAAAGTTTGGATCAGAGACAGCCGTCGATCAGGATATGAAGAGAGAGCACCTGCTCCTGGCGTCGAGCGACGCCGCCCGGGAACCCGGAGAGACGCAGGCAAAGGAGGACTGGGCGGACCTATTCAATCCCAAGGCGCAAGCGCTATTTTGGTCGGAGATGAATCGCGAGATGTTCCACGACGGCCTCGACGGGTGGTGGTTGGATGCTTCCGAGCCCGAGGGCGATGCGCTCAAAGGCGTGATGACATATCTTGGCCCTGGAGAATTCGTACGCAACGCATTTCCGCTTTTCGAAACCAGTACCGTTTACCAGGGACAACGCCGAACGACCGAACAGAAGCGTGTCGTGATTCTGAGCCGGTCCGCGTTTGCGGGTCAGCAGCGCAACGGGACGATATCGTGGTCAGGCGACATCTCGGCGAACTGGGAGACACTTCGGCGGCAAATCCCAGCCGGCCTCAGCTTCGCAATGTCCGGCTTTCCCTACTGGACGACAGATATCGGCGGTTTCTTCCGTCCAGCCGACCAATATACATCGGCGGATTACCACGAACTGCTGATTCGATGGTTCCAGTTCGGCACCTTCTGCTCCATTTTCCGAATTCACGGATATCAATCCAAAACTGAGATGTGGAACTACGGTCCCGAAGTGGAGAAGATCCTGACTCAGTACGATGAACTGCGTTATCGTCTGATGCCTTACATTTACTCCGCTGCGTGGGGCGTCACCAGCCGCGGAGAAACGATCATGCAGGCGCTGCCGTTTGTCTATCCGCATGAGCTTGCACTGAGAGATGTCGATGATGAATTTCTCTTTGGCAATTCGCTCTTGATCAATCCCGTGACGCAGCCGCATGCGACGAGTCGCAGCGTGGTCTTGCCGGCGGGTAATGACTGGATAGACTTCTGGTCAGGAAAAACCTATCACGGCGGACAGACGATTGTGGCCGATTCCCCATTGGACCAGATTCCGATCCTGGTGAAGAAGGGCAGCATTGTTCCCATGGGGCCTGTTGTGCAGTCCACAGCGGATGCGGAAGACCCCCTGGAGATTCGCATTTACGGCGGAAAAGATGCCGACTTCCTGCTTTATGAGGACAGCGGGGATAGCTACACATACGAGCATGGCGCCAGAGCAACGATTCAACTGCATTGGGACGATGGTCGCAACACGCTCTCGATCGGGGATCGCGCTGGTGCGTTCCCGGGCATGGCAAGCAAGCAAACGTTTCATATCGTGCTGGTGAAAGAGGAGCACGGTATCGGAATCGGTACGGAGTCAAGGCTGGATCGTACGGCAACTTATGTTGTGCATCAGATGACGATCGTTCTCAGCAAAGCAGGTTAGGCGAGGGGCCGTTGCCGCCATTGGAGCGAGGTTCTTAGAATGCGGGTCGCATCGTTGTACGGTGCAGACTGAGTTAGCGAATCCAATAGGCAACCGCATCAATGACACGAAAGACGATCGCAGCAGGCGAACCATGGCCGGGCGATTCAAATAGGCTGGTCGCAATGTAGAAATCAGATAGTATCTGCATTGACGCAACCTATGGTGAACAGTAGCGCTGGCACACTACTCCATCTTTAGCCGACCGCTCATCGGATAAGGCTGGCAACCTTCAATTCGGGCTCCGAGTACGCTGTCTCCGCAAGGGGACAGATCCAGTTCAGATTTCAGCGAGGAAACCATGAAATGTTTCAGGATGCATTTGGGAGTTGCCGCAATTTTGTGCTGCGGCTGGAGTGCTTCAGCGCAGCAGAAGCCTGCGTATCTTGACACCAGTCTTCCGCCTGAGCAACGGGCAGCTGACCTTGTCCAGCGCATGACACTCGAAGAAAAGGCTTCACAATTGGTGAATGGCGCCCGCGCCATTCCGCGGCTTAACATTCCGGCCTACAACTGGTGGAGCGAGGCCCTTCACGGAGTTATCGACAACGGAGTAACCGAGTTTCCTGAGCCAATCGGCCTGGCCGCAACTTTTGACGCGCCGGAGATTCATGCCATGGCGACGGACATCGGTATTGAGGGGCGTATCAAGCATGTACAAGACGTACGCGCCGGGCACACCGGCATCATGGGAGGCCTCGACTTCTGGGCCCCGAATCTAAACGTCTTTCGCGACCCGCGCTGGGGCCGCGGCCAGGAGACCTACGGCGAGGACCCGTTCCTCATCGGGCGAATGGGTGTGGCCTTTGTCACCGGCATGCAAGGCGACGACCCAAAGTATTATCGCGTCATTTCTACGCCCAAGCATTTCGATGTGCACAGCGGCCCGGAGCCGACTCGCCATTTCGCCGACGTCGATGTGAGCAAGCACGACGAGCTCGACACCTATGAGCCGGGTTTCCGCGCCGCCATTGTCGAAGGCAAGGCAGGATCGGTCATGTGCGCCTACAACGCGATCAACGGAGAGCCGGCCTGCGCCAGCAATTACCTGCTTCAGGATCAGCTTCGCGGTCAGTGGGGCTTCCAGGGATACGTGGTCTCCGACTGCGGCGCGGTCCGCGATGTTTTCACCGGCCACCATTACCGGCCGACGCTACCCCAGGCCGCGGCCATTTCGGTCATGCGCGGCATGGACAACGAATGTTACGGCGCCAGCGCCAACCTCAACGATTACGACTACAAGCCATATCTCGAGGCCGTGCAGCAGGGCTATCTCCCCGAGAGCGCGATGGACACCGCGCTGATTCGCCTCTTTACTGCCAGAATCAAGCTCGGCATGTTTGACCCGCCCGATATGGTTCCCTACAACAAGATCGATGAAAACGAACTCAGCAGCTCCGCACACCGCGACCTGGCCCGCAAGCTGGCGGATGAGTCGATGGTGCTGTTGAAAAACGATGGCACGCTGCCACTTAAGACAAGTGGCATCAAGATCGCCGTCATCGGACCCCTAGCAAATCAAACCAGAGTTCTGCTCGGCAACTACAACGGAACTCCAACGCACACCGTGTCGATCCTTGAAGGTCTGCGGAAGGAGTTCGCGGGCGCCTCCATTCAGTACGTGGCGGGAACGCAATTTCTGAGCCTCGATGCGGACCCTGTTCCGGCCTCCGCGCTGACGTTTGAAGGCAAGCCCGGCATCAAGGCCACCTACTCCAAGCTCGACATGAGCGACATTAACCATCCTGAGGCTATGAAGGCGTTGGCGGAACGCTCGGAGCCCGCGATCAATGCTTCTGCTCAGCCTTTGCCGGATGAAGTTGCCAACGTTCAGCCGCTCAGTATCCGCTGGGAGGGCGAAATTACAGCGCCTGAGACAGGCGACTACAATCTCGGCCTCAAGGCCAGCGGCTTCTTCCGCCTCCAGTTGAATGGCAAAGGCGTCGCCTCCGCTTTCAACGGCAATGCCAACGAGGCCAAGCTGGGACGTGTGCATCTCGAGGCCGGCAAACCTGCCACTCTGCGTGTCCAGTATTCCCCAGCGGCAGGGGCATCGCCAGATGCCACGCTGGTCTGGTCGAAGCTCGATTTGAAGCCGCAGCCCCAGGCCATTGCCGCGGCCAAAGGCGCTGACGTGGTGATTGCCGTTCTCGGTATCACCAGCGAGCTGGAAGGCGAGGAGATGCAGGTGAACGAGCCAGGCTTCCTGGGCGGCGATCGCACCAGCATCGATCTGCCCCAGCCGGAAGAAGGTCTCCTCGAAACCTTGGTTACTACGGGCAAGCCCGTCGTGCTCGTGCTCACCAACGGGAGCGCGCTCGCAGTCAACTGGGCCAAGGAGCACGCCAACGCCATCCTCGATGCATGGTATCCCGGCGAAGAAGGTGGGACCGCAGTTGCGGAAACGCTCTCCGGAAGAAACAATCCTGCAGGCCGCCTGCCCGTCACCTTTTACACCGGCGTCGAGCAACTTCCGTCCTTCGAGGACTACTCGATGAAGAACCGCACCTATCGCTACTTCCAAGGCACACCCCTCTACTCCTTTGGCTACGGCCTCAGTTACACCACGTTTTCCTATAGCGATCTCTCACTTCCACCCAGTCCTGTGGCCGCCGGGCAACCAATGACCGCTGAAGTCACGGTCAAAAACACGGGCTCGCGTGCGGGAGACGAGGTGGCTCAGCTTTATCTCAGCTTCCCAAGTGTCGCGGGCGCTCCGATCCGCGCATTGCGCAGCTTCCAGCGCCTGCACCTCGATCCTGGCCAGTCGGAAAGAGTGCGCTTCGACCTGAAGCCACGCGACCTGAGCATGGTGACGTCAGTTGGCGACATCGTAATTCCTGAGGGCAAATACTCGATTTCGATCGGCGGCGGACAGCCCAATACCGGCGCTCCAACGGTCGAAGGGACGTTCGAGATGCAAGGCTCTGTCGTGCTGACTGAACAGCTGTCCCGAATCTGATGCCGGAACATCCGCGAGCATTGTCGGAGCCAGATAATCCCTGTTCCGGGAGACACCCATGACCAAGCGTATGACCCGCCGAGAGCTCCTTAGAGACGTCGGTGCAGCGGGTGCTACGACTCTTTTGGCGGTTGGCTCAGGGAAGGCAATCACCTCTGCGGACCCGTTGAGCCAGGCTGCGGCAGGGGAATCACCTGCTCTCGAATCAGCGCAGGCGCCTGGCCGCACGAAATCAGTTCCCAGCGCTTCGCAAGCGCCCGTCGGCCCGCACGAGAATCCTCTGGTGCAACTGACCGCAGGGGACATGATCGTCGCGTTCGATCGAAGATATGGTTCGATCTCGTCGATCACCAGGAAGGGCGACCCGCTGGGTACGAACTTTATAGGGAACGAACAAAACACGCCCGGTGTCGATGTCTCGAACTCGCGTTGGACCGGAGATCTGGTCACTCATGTTTGGGATGTCACCGACACCAACCCGGCGCATCGCAATTGGTCCCCCCGTTCGAACTTTGTCCTGAAGGGAAAATGGAAGCCGGAGCTGACCGGAAAGTCCGGGGATATCCGGCAGGTGAGCTTCGACGGCGGGACGTTTGCCGTGAACTACGACGGAACGTCCGCGAACCAAGATGGCGTCCGGAGTTTCAGTCTCGCCGTGATGTATCGCAGAGGAGAAGGCAGCTCGCTGCTGTGCAATGTCGAACTTTGCAACGTCACGGATCAAATCCTGGAGCTCGGCGATCTAGGATTCCCTTTGATGGTGAACGACGACCTCGGCGAATTCTACCGGGATCCCAAAACAGGCCAGCCTTTTTCCCCTGACGAGACGGAGCACCCGCTGAGAGATCCCGCCGATTCGTTCTCTGTCTATCTCGAGCAATACCCCCGAATCCAGAAACAGTACCACGAGCAGAAGGTCATGGCTCACCACTACATGGGCGGGCATAGCTCCTACGTTCTGATCCAGCGCCCTTTGGGTGATGCACCGTTCCTGCTTCTCCATACCATGCAGGACACGGCATTCGAGTGCGTCTACCGTGACGACAGCTCGTTCGGGGAAAAGGTGTACTGGTGGGACGGGCCAAATATTCTGGCCGTACATTCCTGGGCTACAAAGAACCTTCGGGGATGGAAGAAGAATCCCTGGATCAACGGTCATACGTCGCTGGTCCTGCAGCCGGGAGAGAAGTGGTCCTGCCAATTGCGTTTTGTCTACGTCGAGAGTTACGAAGCGATTCGAGAGGAGCTTTACAAAGCTGGCAACATCGGCATCCGCATTCTGCCGGCCATGGTGATTCAGGAGGGCGCCGATGCCTATGTTGAGCTGAAAACGAAATCCGAAGTAGACAAGATCGATTTCCTTTCCGACAACATCACAATCAAGGAAAGGAAGCGCGTCGACGACAAGACCCTGCTGACGCTGTCATTCAAGGGCCGGGGCCAGAAAAGTTTAAGACTGCGTTATGCCGGCCGCTGGACCAGCCTGCACTTTTACTGCATCGAGGAAATCGCGCAACTGCTAAAGGCCCGGGCGCGATTCATTGTGGACAGGGAATTCTATGAGAACCCTGATGATCCCTATCACCATCACCACATGTTCCTGCCCTTTGACCATCGCACGGGAAGCACGTTTCTCGACTCGGATGAAGTATCGGAAGTGGGCGGGAGCGACGCCGAATTCGGATTTTCCGAGCCCTTGTTTCTGGCCGAAAAGAACGTCTACTATCCCTCCGCCAAAGAAGTGGCCACTCTGGAAGCCTATATTGACGATTGCCTGTTCAAGTACATTCAAAATTTCGAGACGTTTGCCGTCCGCGCCTCGCTCCGTTGGAAGCTTAGGTATCCATCGAGCCCCTGGAGTCATTGGACGGTGGAACGAGCCGAGGCGACCTATCGATCGTACAACTACGCCCACGTAATGAACATTTATCACGCCATGTACCGCATCGGCAGGCTCTATGGGTTGCTGACACGGAAAAGCCCGGAGGCATACCTGAAGATGTCTTACCGGACGTGCCTCTACATGTTCCAGACGGTTCCTTGGGGGCGTATTGGGGTGATGGGAGGCTCAAACGCGCTGAACATTCTTGACGATCTCGAAAAGGAAGGCTGGCAAGAAGAATACCGCGACCTTTTGGAGCAAATCCGGAAGTGCACCGAGGTCTTTGTCACCGACCCCTATCCCTACTCCTCCGAGTACCCCGCGGACACAACTGCCCAGGAACAGGTCTATTTCTTCACCCGCTATTTTGGGAACACCGAGAAGAACCTCAAGACAGTGCAAATCATTCGTGCGCTCCGAGGCGGGAACCAGCCGGTCTGGTTCCAATATGGCAACGACAACAAGGGCGATCTGACTTGCTGGTACACCGAGTCGACCAATGGCTGGGCATTGCTGCGCGCGTTCGAGGATACAGGCGACCTGGACACGTTCATCAAAGGATACGCGGGCGTGATGAGCGTGGAGGTCGATCTGCTTCGCGACGGAATGTGCTTCGCGCATTTCATCTCCACGCCAGGCATCTTCGATTTCACCCCTCCAAGAACACTCGATGGCGGGATCGCGCAGTTTGGATTTCTTAAGGCGGTGAAGTCCTACGTCATGCAGGATGATTCCTTTGGGCTGATCGGTTGTGGCTGTCGCGTGGAATCGTCAGACAAGGAGATCCGTGTCTATCCCCAGGATGGCTTGAAAAAGCGGCTTCGATTCGTGTCGACGAAAATTGATCTCGAGGCGACGCAGGCCGAGATCGACCAGGTGACCATGAGCGATGACGGAAAACAGTGGGAGCTTCGCCTCAGCGACTCGACCGGTGTCGTGAAAAAGGCTGAACTGGAAATTAAGGGTTTGGAAAAGGGAGAGTATCTGATTCGTTACGGAAATTCGACGAACCGCAAGCTGGTCTCCGATGTTTTGAAACTCTCACTTCCCATCGCCGACGCGAAGTTGATCCGAATCGAAAGGCGGAGGGAGTTTTAGAAACTTTCGATCGCACCTATGTGCGAGTGGCTAAGGCGGCATTCAAAAAAATCGCGCCATGTTCAGGAATGTGGGCTTTTCGCATGGTCCCAACGCCAGGTTACGCACTTGTGGAGGGCGGAACAACTCCAGCTTATTTTTCAATTCAGAAGTTGACCAGGGCGTACCCGTAGCCTCATGCATTGATTCAGCAAGTATGTTCCCAGTCAGGACTTCAGCGTATCGACAGCCGGCATCGCGGAGATGAAGAAGGGCCTGTAGATCGCGGTGAACAGTTGTTTGCAGGAAAAGTGAGGCCACATGATCTCATTTTCTCGTCGTCGATTTCTACAGAGCGGAGCGATCGCTGGAGTTTCGTCAGTCTTGTCCGTGGCTCCCGGCAGGATCCACGCCGCGCTCGCCGGAGCGCCCATTGGCATCCAGCTCTATACGGTCGGGAAGGAATTACAGAGCGATGTGCGCGGCACTCTAAGGCAAATCGCCGCCATCGGTTACACCGAGGTGGAAACTGCGGGCTTTGCCGGTCTGACCGCCCGGGAGTTTCGCGACGAACTCACGCGCGCGGGACTTCTTTGCCACAGTGCTCACATGCAGTGGAACGTCCATGATCTCGGCCCCATCTTCGATGATGCGCACGCGCTTGGAGTCAATTTCGTCGTAAGCTCAGCGCTGTTCTCGCTCGGAGCCGGCGGCGGGCCCTCTCTAGGAGCTTGTTGAAATAGGCACTCTTCTGCGACGGGAAGTTGTTATTGCTCGTCTAATGAGTATGCGTGGAGACGAGCGGATTCAGGACGGGATGTTCAGCTATGTTTCTTTGGAGCAGCGGGTGCCGCAGGATCACCCGCTGCGAGCGGTTCGCAAGCTGACCGACACGGTGTTGCGGACGCTGAGTCCGGAGTTCGATGCGCTGTACGCAGACTCGGGGCGTCCGTCCGTTGCACCGGAGTACATCCTGCGGGCACTGTTGCTTCAGGTTTTCTACTCGGTGCGCTCGGAACGGCTTCTGGTCGAGCAGATCGACTACAACCTGCTGTTCCGCTGGTTCGTGGGTTTGGGCATGGACGATGCGGTGTGGAACCACGCGGTGTTCTCGAAGAACCGCGATCGACTGCTGACCTCCGATGTGGCGCAGCGGTTCTTTGCCGAAGTGAACAAGCAGGCCAAGCGGTTCATGAGCGACGAGCACTTCACGGTGGACGGCACGCTGATTCAGGCCTGGGCCTCGCAGAAGAGCTTTCGCTTGAAGGACGGCTCGGACGACGACGAGGGCACGGATTTCCGCGGCCAGAGCCGCTCGAACAAGACGCATGAATCGACCACAGACGCTGATGCGCGGCTGTACAAAAAGAGCTACGGCAAGGAGTCGAAGCTGAGCTACTTGGGCCACGCGCTTGTGGAGAACCGGAACGGGTTGATTGCCGCGGCGATGGTGACGCACGCCGATGGTTTCGCCGAGCGCGACGCCGCGTTGCTGATGCTTGAGCAAAAGCAACGGGGCCGCTCACGGCGCATCACCGTGGGTGCGGACAAGGCTTACGACGCGAAGGATTTCGTGCTCACGGTGCGGGAGTTGAACGTGACACCCCATGTTGCGAAGAACGACAAGGGCCGCACCAGCAACCTGGATCGAAGAACCACGCGACAACCCGGATACGCCATCAGCCTCAGCCGGCGTTGGCTGGTGGAGAAGGGCTTTGGCTGGCTGAAGCAAACCGGCCCACTGCGCCAGGTCAAGTTACGAGGATTGGACAAAGTGGATTGGTTGTTCGTCTTCAGCTGCGCTGCACATAACCTGATCCGGCTACCCAAACTAATGGCTCAACCATCAGGAAGGCTCACGGAGCAGTATGCCTGAGCGGCGGTTGCGGGCCTTGGAGATACTTCCTTGAGCACCGCAACACCCTATAAACACAGGCCCGATACACAGTTCAAACGGCTTTTGACCAGATAAGGGCCGCAAAGCACAAGGCAATCCGCTACTCTGCGGCAAATTTCAACAAGTTCCTAGACCAAGAAGTACGTCTTTTTATAAACAACCAGTCTCGAATCACTGACTATGACCAGTCCATAATTTCCGTGGATACCTAATGTCCTCGATCGTTATGAATGCCTTCCAAACGACAATGCGCTTTGTAACTTGAGATAACACGGAGTTATCGGTGGCGTAAGCACGAGTGGCCTCCAAATATGGAATGAAACAGAAGATTTCGTCACATATATTTAAATTGATGGAGGAACAGAAGCAAGCGGCCGGCGAGTGGGCTTTGGAACATTCGCACAGCAATATTGAAACTGAGGGGCTGAGTGCCGCTGCACCATCTGCGATGGCAGATCATCTCTGCGGAACGCCTTAGCTCCGGCTGCACCCTCCGCTGAAAGGACAATCAACTCGTTCCAAGTACGATCAGCGGCATCCTCCTTCTGTTGCGCGGTGGCAGTGAGGGCCAACAGACTCTTCATCAAGGCTTCTGCCTGTCGGGTACTGGTGGCGAGATCAAGGCTGAGGATATGGAGGACCTTCAGAAGCGGAAAAATCTCCGCTCGAGTGAGATGGGCGTTCCCGACCTCCTGCAAAATGGCGACCACTTCGTCGCAGTAGCAAATTGCTGTCGAACTGTGCAGGCCGGGACTGGCCAGGCGCTTTTCAAAATCCTGTGCATCGCTCGAAGCCCTAGCGCAATCGAATAAGCTCCCGAAGTGCCGGATCAGAGTGTTGGTGCCGAGCTGAACCACAAACGCAAAGTGATCATGCTCGGGAGAAAAGATCGCCGGGTTATGAAGGTCGCTCCAGAAGTCGATGATTGAGTTCTTAAAGTCCGCATCAATCGAGCTGACAGTAAAATTGCGCTTCACTTGCCCAGCGAGTTTTCGCGCAATGCCGGAAGTTGTTTGCCCGACGACTAAGAAGTCATCCGTGTTCCATCCGCGATACCCATCACTGCCGCTAGCCGCTGGAAACTACACGTAATTGGTGAGACGGTAGGACGAACCGAAAAGGGGCCGTGGTCGACCAGAGTGCGTGAGTTCCCGGCACCTGCTGAGGAACGGACAGTGGTCTGAGGCTCTCGCGGGACAGTTGAGCCATGAGAGGGGCAAAGTCCACACCCTGGCCGGCTTTTCAAGCAGCGCGGAGTTTTGTTACCGGCAAGTCTGACTGACCTGAGATCAGTCAGACTTGCCCGAACCCCGCCTGGGACGGGCTCATTGAAACCCTAAGTGTGCCAGTTGTGTGCCGCAAATTCCAGAGGAGCATGCGCCTTGTCGAGAGATCGTCTCGGAGTGAGGCCGCCTAAGCCGCCGTGAGGCCTCCGTCGATTGCAAACGCAACGCCATTGATGAACGAGGCCTCGTCGCTCGCGAGATAGACGAACGCATTCGCAACGTCGGCCGTGCTCGCCAGCCTTCCTAGCGGAATCTCACCCAATCTCTCCGCCTTGCGCTCCGGATCCTTGAACAGGGTCTGCACCAAGGGTGTCTCCACCGTGCTGGGGTGGATCGAGTTGCAGCGGATATTGTCCTTCGCATAGCGCACGGCCACCGACTTGGTGAGCATGGTCAGGGCGCCCTTGGTCGTGGTGTAGGTTTCGTTCGTAAACTTGTGGCCCACCAGTCCGCATATCGACGACATGTTGAGAATGACCCCGCCGCCGCCGGCCCTCATAATGGGAAGGGCGTGCTTGATGCCGATGAACGGCCCACGGACGTTTACCGCGATCATGGCGTCGAAGGATGCCACGTCCATTTCCTCAATGTTTTTCCTGATATTGATGCCCGCGTTGTTCACGAGAACATCGAGCCGTCCGGCCCGCTCCATCACCGTTCGAAACGCTGCCGTCCAGCTCTCCTCTGAAGTCACGTCGAGCAGGATGAAGACCGCGCCAATCGATGCGGCCGTCTGTTCGCCTTCGACGCGGTTGGTGTCGGCCACAAACACCAACGCGCCTTCTTCCTGGAACCTCCGGGCAATCTGCGCGCCGATTCCTCCCGCGGCGCCGGTGATCAGGGCGATCTTGCCCGAAAGATGCTTCGCGCTCACTGGGCGCCTCCCTTGCGGACTTTGACCGCAGCGAGCTTTTCATAGAACTGGATCACGCCGCCGTGGTCGTCGCTCTGCTTTCCATCGACCTTGAGGGCTTGCATGATCTCCATGATCTGGGCGGTGAGCGGTATGGGAG
>CAWHVN010000017.1:0-33019 GCA_963832805.1 uncultured Acidobacteriaceae bacterium
GTCGCTAGCGCACAAAACGAAAAGGCCCCACACGGGGCCTTTTCGTTCGATCCGCGAAACCGCAAATACCGCTAACTCGCTGGTCCGCTGACTTGCCGACTCGCTAGCTCCGCTCTTCCGCATCCGCCGGTTCCAGCGTCAGTCGCGCCGCCAGCACGACAAGCGCAACCCATAGCAGGTCGGCGCCGAGCAGGTGCGCAATCTGCAGCCAAACCGGGGCCAGGAAAGCCACATCGAGAACACCCAGCGCATACTGGGCCGCCAAAAGAATCAGAACGAGCGCGGAGAGCCCGCGGTTGTCCCAATGCATTGACCTTTGCGCGGCGCGAACCAGCAGCCAGATGAGAAAGATGCTGGCCACAAACGCGACCGTGGGATGCGTCCAGCGCCAGCGCACCAGCCATCCGCTCGTTGCCGAGAAATCCTCTGCCAGCGCCGCGCCTAACGAGCTTTCCGGGTAAAGCGTGTCGCCCAGCGCGGCCAGCGATCCGGTGACGCCGACGATGAGCACGACGATGATCGACGCGACAGCGCCGAATAGTGCTGCGACCCGAACTCTGTTGCGCAGGTATCCAGTTCGGCGGCTGAGCAGGTGCGCGGTGAGGGTGAGCGCAGCCAGCAGGAGCAGCGTGTTGGTGAGGTGCAGCGCCAGATACGGAGCGCGCAGGGGCGACCGGCTCTGCGCGGTGAGTCCGAGTTTGACCAGGAAGGCTCCCAGCGCCGCCTCGATCACTGTAAAAACCACAGCTGCGACCGTCGCTACACGCGCAAGGTGCCCGCGCGCTGTGCGGGCGAAGGTCCATGCCAGCAGCGCCACAACGAAGAAGAACGAGAGTCCGCTCGTGATGCGATGCGTGAACTCGATCATCGTATCGATTCGCGCCGAGTGCTGGATCATTGTTCCGTTACACAGCGGCCAATGATCTCCGCAGCCGGCGCCCGAGCCAGTGGCGCGCACCAAACCGCCCCACAAAATGACCGCAATAAAGTACGCCAGCACAACCCATGCGAACCGCCGCAGAGCGAGCGAGGGAAGATGATGAGTTTGCGCTGGTGCGGCAGCAACTGTCATAAACGGCTCCAATACGAACCCACCAGTGTAGAACAAACTTCCCGCGCGTTGATCGGCTTGTGCTGTGCGTTTTTCAAAGGTGCCGCACGCAGGAGAGCCTATTCGCTCAGCAGCCTCACCACGTGATTCACAATCATCAGGTCTTCGAGCGGTGGAATCACGCGCACCGTCACGGGCGAATTCTCCGCCGAAATCACGGCAGCGCCGCGCACGTTGTTGCGCTTTGCGTCCAGCACGATCCCCAGCGCGCCCAGCCCGGCGCAAATCTCCGCGCGCGACGCAATGTCGTTTTCGCCGATGCCGCCGGTAAAAACAAACATGTCGAGGCCATTCAACTCTGCCACATAGCTCCCGATCCACCGGGCGATCGTCCAGCAGAACTTGTCCACCGCGAGCCGCGCCTTCGCGTTGCCTTCTGTGATCGCCTCGCGCAGATCGCGCATGTCGTTCGAAAGCTCGCTCACGCCCAGCAGGCCTGACTTCTTGCTCACCACCGTCTCGAGCTTCTCGGCCGCCTCCGCTGCATTCGGCGTCTCCTCGGCAAGCTTCTTCAGGATGAAAATCAGGACGCCGGGGTCGATGTCGCCAGTACGCGTACCGCTGATAATGCCGCCGGTCGGCGTAAGCGCCATCGACGTATCGATGCACTCACCGTTGCGGATGGCAGAGATCGACGCGCCATTACCCAGATGCGCCACAATCAGCTTTTCCGGCACATTAGGCTGCAACTGATAAACGATCGATTCGTACGAAATGCCGTGGTACCCGTAGCGCCGCACGCCCATGGCAACGTACTCCGCGGGAATCGGCAAGTGCGTCGCGACCTCGGGCAGCGTGCGGTGGAAGTACGTGTCGAGGATGGCAAAGTTCGGAATGCCGGGGAACAGGCGCAGCGCCTCGCGCATGATGTAGACGGCGATGGGCGTGTGCAGTGGCGCGAGGGCTGCGTAGCTTTCAATCTCGTCGATCAGAGCAGGCGTGATGAGCTGGTTCTCGCGAACAGTCGGCCCTCCGCACACAGTACGATGGCCGATGGCCGCCGGGGCGGGGAACTCGCCGGAGTTGAGCGCGTTGGCGACAAGCTTGAAAGCGACCGCACGGCTGGGCACTGCAGGTGTCTGATCCACCAACTTCTTGTCCGCCGCGTCTTTGATCCAGAACTTCCCCAGA
Organism: uncultured Acidobacteriaceae bacterium; assembly: GCA_963832805.1. Classification (GTDB taxonomy): domain Bacteria; phylum Acidobacteriota; class Terriglobia; order Terriglobales; family Acidobacteriaceae; genus Telmatobacter. Next base: position 2,243 of record CAWHVN010000017.1, read on the forward strand.
TCGGTGCCAATGCCGTCGACTGCGCCTTCTACAAGCCGCCTCCGTTCGCCATTGCCGGCTTCATACAATGAAAACTTGATGGAAGAGGAACCGCTGTTCAAAACCAAAATCGGCAATGAAGACATGGATCAGAAACCTCTCAAGGGTTCAGGTGATCGAATCAGCAAGCTTGCGAGTAATCGAACACATTTGCGCCCGCCGCCAATCATTCGCTGAATGAAGATCACCGCCGGTTGCGGGCACGCATCGAGTTGCAGAGATCACCGCGAAACCTGGTGAATCATCTGAGATCAAGCGTATCAGCCGCTTCGAAAGTCGAGGGGTGACTCGTGTCACAGACCAACGCTTCGCCATCCTAAAAGAAACGCTTCAGCTTGAGAATCTGCGATTCAAATCCGTACCAAAGCGCCGTCGCGACCAAGGTGGTCATGGCGAGTCGGAAAGCCACAACCGCAAGATTCCCGGCAATGCCGTAGGCATCCATGCGTGCATCAAACCATCCGAAGTAGATGAAGACCGCAATGTGCGTCATGTAAAGGCCGTAGCTGATGCGGCCATAAAAGGCCAGCGGCCCTCGCCGCAATACGGCGTTAAGCGGATTGCGTGCGCCGGTCGACGCAATCGCCGCAAGCATTGCGCCGGCAAACGCAGTCGCCAGAGCGGAATCAAGATACGCCGTTCCACCCGCAATGGTCGCCGCCGCCGAGATGCCCAGAACAAACGCGGCGAGGCCGATCGTTAGCCAGACACGGCGGCTGATTGGAAGCGAATAAACTCCCAGCGCGATCAGGCTGCCCAGTGCGATTCCATCCAAATGAATCAGCGTATTCGTCGGCGTCATCCAGTGCAGATTCGCGTGGCGCAGTACCGGCGATGCAACCAGCGCAGCCGCCAAAACCATCGCCAGCGTCCACGGTCCCCGCAGGATGCGCACCACCGGTGCCCACACAAAGTAGTACTGTTCTTCAATGGCCAGCGCCCATGTGGGTCCGAGCGCTGGCGGCAAAGTGAGGTGAAACAGGTTTTGTACGCAGAAGATATAGGCCAACCACGGTGCAGTCTTGACAGCCAGCCACACGCCGCCACCCACGAACCAAGGCGCGTTCAGGTAAACAACAACCAGGATAAGCAAATACACCGGCCACACACGCAGCGCCCTGCGCGCATGAAAGTGGTGGAAGTAATGCGGTTTGTCCCGCGTCCCCAGCAAAATGCAGGTGATCAGAAAACCACTGAGAACAAAAAACAAAATCACGCCGGCCCATCCCCACAGGCTGGCGTAATAAATCCAGGTTCCCTCGAGTCGCGGATGGCAGTGATAGAGAACGACGGCCAGAATTGCCAGGCCGCGCAGCCCGTCAAGTTCAGGCAGGTAGGAAGGAAGCCAGGTTGGACGTTGCATGGGCAAATTGGTTCGGCGCACAGCGCCAGAGTCAGCGCGAATTTATCCCGCCGCCAACTGCCGCGCTCGTTCAGTAGCCCTCATCACAGCTTTGATGAGCGTCACGCGCAACCCACCTTCCTCCAATTCCAGGATGCCGTCGATCGTGCATCCCGCGGGTGTTGTCACAGCGTCTTTGAGCAGCGCTGGGTGGTAGCCGGTCTCGAGCACCATCTTGGCTGCGCCGTAAGCCGTTTGCGCGGCCAGTTGCGTGGCAATGTCGCGCGGCAGCCCCACTTTCACGCCGGCCTCGGCCAGAGCTTCGATGATGATGTAGAGATACGCCGGGCCGGAACCTGAGAGCCCGGTCACCGCATCCATGTGCTTCTCATCCACGAGCACCGTGCGGCCCACGGTCTCAAACAGGCGCTGGGCCAATTCCATCTGCTGCTCTGACACGAATCGCCCGCGGCACAAGGCAGCCACTCCGGCGCCCAGCGCCGAGGGGGTGTTCGGCATGGCCCGCACCACTGCAATCTCCATGCCTGCTGCCTCCTCAATGGCCCGCGTTTTCACTGACGCCGCAAATGAGACCAGCATCTTGGCCGCCGATAGCGCGGGCTTGATCTCTGCAATCAGATCCGGAACCTGGAACGGCTTGACGCCCACCATAATCAGGTCCGACTGCCGGACCGCCTCCAGGTTGTTGGTGCTCACGTCCACGCCCCACTGCGTGCTCAGCGCAAGCGCTCGCTCGGCGTGGCCCACGGTGGCGTGAATCCGGTCGGCGGAAAACAGATTTTCTTTCAAAAACGCCTGCAACAGGATGCCACCCATCTTGCCGGCGCCCAGAATCGCTACGCGGACCTGGGGTAATTGCGCAGGAGTTTGCGGTGCCTCGACGGCGATCTCGCCCATGCTCTCTCTTCCCTTCATTCAGAACAATTCCGGCGCCCGCGACGCTATCGGCGCACAGTGTGGCCTACATCTCCCAAGGATACTCGCATGAGGCGCATGCATCCTCGCCCTGTCACCGGAATCGACACACCATGTTGACAGCGGCCGGATTGCCGGAATTCTCTGTCCGCGTGCCCTTGCCTGGCGCGGACGGTAGCTGAAGCTGCGGCTATAGCGGTTCTCCAATAGGTGTAGCGCGGAGCCTGGAATCTTAAGTGGCATTTTCCTCAAGAAAATGCCACCTTGCACGCCCTCAAAACTCCACTGTAATTGGAGAAGCGCCGTAGTCCGCCTACTGACTCAGCATTGCTTCGTTGGCCAGATAATCCTTGAGTACATTCTCCATCTTGGTTTCGCGGTCGGCCGCTGGCCAATTGGCATCCCAAATCAGGTACCCGCCGGGTAACGTCAGGAATTTCTGTCCGCCGAATATCGCCGAGACCATCGTAACCACCCAGGAGTTGGACTCGAGGATGTAGGCCGGCGCTTTTTCGTTTCCCGGCGCCGGGTTGCGCAATTCGGACACGTGCTCGCCCATGTGAATCACGGCCCTCGCCAGCGCAGGGCCCTGCAGTCGATCCGAGTTGAACGTGCAATTGAAAAGCACGCCGTCCGGGGAGTCCTTGGCGCCCAAATTCTCATCCTTCAGCGAAGCTTCGTTCGCCGATCCATTGCTCGCGTAGACTCCGTTGTCATGCTCGCCCTGCTTGGGGTAAACCGCGGCGGCCTTTTCTGCAGCATCTTTGGGAGGGCCCGGGGCGAGCGCGTCGGCAACTTTTTGCGCGGCGGCAATCGCGCCACGCAGATCGATTTCTTCCCCCCGCCCCCTCCCATGCGGCCACCGGCGCCCCCGCAGGCGCCGCCGGAGGCATACAGATCGATTCCGTTCCCCCCTTTTCCTTCCGTGGCATTGCCTTTGGTCTCTTCGTCGTTCTTCGAGAAATCGATCTCCTTCGGCGTCACATCCGTGACCGACTCAAGCACCAGACGCGCGGGATAGGCGTTCATGTTTCCAAAACCGCCAAAGCCCACAATCTTGCCCGAGGCGTCGCGCTCGAATGTCGCGTCGGCCACGCTATCCATCCTGCCCACCAGCGTCGCTGTTACCTCGTAGCGTGTGCAGCCCAGGCACATGTCCGCACCCTTCTCGTGCTTCTGCGCCAAAAGGGAATCGAACTGCTTGAACTCCTTGCTCTTGTCCAGCGTCGCCGGGGTGCGCGCAGGTGGTGAATATTTCCCCGTGAAGTTCTTTGCGGGCTGAATCACCAGCATGGCCGCCGGACCCGCTTTGCCCTTCGTTCCCGGTGGATAGGCCAGCCAGATTGCGTTTACGGGATATCCGCAATTGGGATCCGTCGCGTCCTTGATCACAAATTCGTCAAATCCGGCGATCACTGTCCCCTTAATGCGCACAGTCTTCCCGTCGAACGCCTGCGGTTTCTTCACCACGTCGCAGACCGTCGTATCCACGGGCGCTGCAGCTTGCGCGTAGAGGCCGCATCCGTACCCAAAAACCAAACAAGCCAGAATCAAGCCACGTTTCATAGGTCTTCTCCATCCGCTGCGAGCCCGCAGCGGCACTGAAATATTGATCGCGGCACGCACCGCCGTATGCGCGAACTCGAAAGAATATCACGACGGCACTCTCACCTTCTTGGATGGGTAGTGGCGCAGTTCCCGGTTTGGCGGCGATCCGGCCGGATCACCCCGAGATTTTACGGTCCACGGTTCACGCTTCACGATCCACGGCGCCTGGCCCCTTGACGAGTGCCTCGGCGATTCAGCGAGAAGCCAGAACCCTCCGGGCGACATCGGCGTTTACGGGGACCTATCCAGACTTTCTCGCGTTGAACACCGTCGCCGCCGTCCTAGCAGGGTGAACGGGCCCTAAGTGAGATGTGGTTTCACCGATGATGGAAGTGCCTGATAGGCGTAGCGTTAGAATGGCAAACCGGAGTACGAAGTTGCTGCGGAGAGGCTTGAAAGCGCCGCGGGCCATGCGGGGCGAAGAAGGTCCTGCTGAATGGCGATGTTGCTGAATATGCTTCCAATCGTTTGACATGGATCCATTCCATGCACAGGAGGGAAAGGTGGATCGATACATCGTGTGCAAATGGGGACTGACGGGTGCGGCGTTGTTGCTTAGCTGCGTGACGGTGACTGCACAGGCCGTTCCCGCGGTGACGGGGAATGCGCGAGTGGACGAGTTGCTGAGCAAGATGACGCTTGAAGAAAAGATCACGCTGATTCGTGGCTCGCATGAGGATCCGCAGGTGTATCAGGGGCAGGCGGGATACCTGGCGGGGGTGCCGCGACTGGGAATTCCGGGGTTGCGGCTGGCCGACGGACCGCCGGGTGTACTGACACGGGTTCCGAGCCAGGGCGAGACGGCAACGATGGGCGTGGCGGCGACATTCAGCGCGAAGGATGCGGAAGAGAATGGAGCGGTGATCGGGCGGGGGGACCGCGCGGCCGGCATCGACGTGAGTCTGCAGCCGTTTGTGAATATCGATCGGGATCTGGAGTTCGGCCGGGGATTCAACACATTCGGCGAGGATCCTTACCTGACAAGCGTGATGGGCGCCGAGGAGATCAAAGGGATCCAGTCACAGCACGTGATGGCGATGGTGAAGCACTACGTGGCCTATGACTCGAACTGCGGCAACATCAATGTGGACGACCAGACGCTTCACGAAGTGTACCTGGCTCCATTTGACGCGGCGGTGAAGGCAGGCGTGGCGTCGATCATGTGCTCGTATAACCAGGTGAACGGAGCGTTCGCATGCGGCAACACGCAAACGCTGACAACGATGCTGCGGGATCAGATTGGGTTCAAGGGTTTTGTGACCTCGGACTGGGGAGCGGTGCACGCGGTGAGCTTCATCAACGCTGGTCTGGACATGGAAATGCCCGGCACCGGAATGGGGATCCCATCGTTCTTCAGCCTGGGTCCGCCTCCGCCGCCTCCCGCGCGGCATGCCGCACAGGGCGCGATGTTTGGTGGGCACATCCCGGAAGAGCCCGCGCCGGAACGGACCGCGGGCGGCAACTTCGGACTCAAGCTGAGTCCTGAAAGGATGCAGGAGGCACTGCGCAGTGGAACGGTGAGCGAGGCGGCGATTACGCGGGCCGCGGGGCGCGTGCTGTTAGAGATTGTGCGGTTCGGGTACATGGACGGGATGCAGATGCATTCAGTGACGCTGCAGGATATTGAAGCCAACGCAAAGATGATCCAGAAGACGGGCGAGGATGCGGCGGTTCTGCTGAAAAATCGGGATCATGTACTCCCACTGAAGGCCGATGACTTAAGCGACGTGGTGTTGATCGGTCCCACGGCGGGACAGGTGGACTCGATTGGGATTAGCGGCGAGCGCAGCGAGGGATTGCCGTGGCGGCAGGTGGGTCCGCTCGCGGCCATGAGGAAGATTTCGGGGAATCCGCATATTCAGTTTGCAGTGGCGGACGACATGAGGGGCACCCCGATTCCTGCGAGCGCGCTGAGTCATGGCGGCAAGCCGGGACTCTTGCGCACCGGCGGGGCGGTGGAAGAAACGGATGCGCAGGTGAACTTCACAAACGAGAACAGCAACCCGCTGCCACCGAACTCGGCGCTGACCTGGCAGGGGACGCTGACGCCTCCGCATGCCGGGGATTACTGGATTTACCTGCAGGCGATGGGGACGAACGCCAGCATTTCCATCGACGGCAAGCCGGTGGAGCAGACAGGGGCGTTCCAGGGCGGCGTCCATGGAGACATCCTGCAGGCCAACCAGGACAACGTGGTTCCAACCCCCGACGGCCTGGATAATGTGCGCAGGTCCGTGGAACTCGCGGCGGGTCCGCACGCAATCCAGATCAGCACGACGCCGGACACCTCCGGCTCGCCAGTGCAGTTGCGGCTGAACTGGTATACGCCGGAACAGCGGAACGCGGATTACGAAGCCGCCATTGCAGCGGCGAAGAAGGCGAAGATCGCTGTCGTGTTTGTGTGGACGCGCCTGACTCCGGTGTTTGGACTGCCGGGCGATCAGGACAAGCTGGTGGAAGAAGTGGCGGCCGTGAATCCGAACACGATTGTAGTGCTGAACACCAGCCAGCCGGTGGCGCTGCCGTGGCTGAACAAGGTGAAGGCCGTGCTGGAGATGTGGTGGCCCGGCGATGAGGGCGGATGGTCGACGGCGAATGTCTTGCTGGGCGAGGTGAGCCCCGCGGGACGTCTGCCAGTGACGTGGGGCGCCAGGCTGACGGATTATCCGGCGACTGACCCGCGGTATCCAGAGCGAAGCTCAAGGGGAGTGAACGGGCGCACGACATACAGCGAAGGCGTGGATGTGGGCTATCGCTGGTTTGAAAAAGAGCACATCCAGCCACTGTTCCCCTTTGGGTACGGGCTGAGCTATACCACGTTTGCCTACTCCGGGCTGAAGACGGCAAAGGCTGCGGACGGAGGCCTGGATGTGACGGTCGAGATCAAAAACACCGGGCTCATGGACTCGGACGAAGTGCCGCAGGTGTATCTCGGCGCGCCAAGCCGGATTCCTGCCGGCGTTCAGTTCCCGGTACGCGCTCTGGCGGCCTTTGATCGCGTGCACCTGTCGGCAGCCGAGACCAGGACGGTGACCCTGCATGTGCCGCTTCGGCAACTTCAGTACTGGTCCACCAAAGAACAGAAGTGGGTGATGCCGAGCGGCGAGCGAATGCTGAGCGTGGGCCCGTCGTCGGGCTCGCTGCCGCTGCACGAGGAGGTCGATTCCGCGAGGATGTAGGGATGCGGGGAGGGTGGCCGGCTGAGTACCTCATCGACCTCAGATCGGTAATGATATGTCGGCCAGTGACCGCTAATCTGCCTCCGCATGATCCTCGGTTGACGGTAACAGGCCCATCCGCTCACCCAACCCATCGGGCTGCCTTTCCCACGGCTCCGAGTGGTTTGGGCAATCAGGAAGTTGCACCACTACCCCTGTTTGCGCATTTGCGGGCGCTGTGCCAAGCGGCAACGCGTTTTTGTCGGATTTTATGGAGCGCGCTAATTCAGGCAGATACTGCGCAGAAGTAGCAATGAGTGAGACACATAGCACTCGAACTCCGCATAGAAGCGTACTCTTCTGCTATTCGCATAGATGTGTACATTTCGCTGTTTTTTGTGGGCTTATATGAGGTCATTTCGCGAAAAATGTACGCTTGTAAGCGTACATTTGCGCGACTTGGACGAAAACTGCAGGAAATGTACGCATAGATGCGGACATTTGGAACGCGAATTGTCCGCATATTTGCGGTCAATTCGAAGCCGGGGCGGAGGCTGGTGGCGGCGAAGATGGCCTTTGGGCGGCGGTCGATGCAGCAATCCAGGCGTCGATGCGCTGCTCGAGGACGTCGAGGGGCAAGGCGCCGGCGTCGAGCACCTGGTCGTGGAAGGCGCGAATGTCGAACTTGTCTCCCAACGCCTTTTGCGCGCGGTCGCGCAGCTGAAGAATCTTCATCTGGCCGATCTTGTAGGCCAGAGCTTGGCCGGGCATCGCAATGTAGCGGTCGACCTCAGACTGGACGCTGGGCTCGTCGATGTTCGAGTGGTCGTGGAAGTACTGGACCATCTGGTCGCGGGTCCAGCCCTGGGAGTGAACGCCGGTGTCGACGACGAGGCGGATGGCGCGCCAGGTTTCGTTCTCCAGGCGGCCGTAGTCGGAGTAGGGGTCCTGGTAAAGGCCGACATCCTTGCCGAGACGCTCGGCGTAAAACGCCCAACCTTCGGTGTAAGCCGTGTAACCGCTGAATTTGCGGAACTCGGGGATGCCCGTCATCTCGTGCGCAATGGAGATCTGCAAGTGATGGCCGGGAATGCCCTCGTGGTAGGCGATGGATTCCACGCTGTAGAGGTTGCGGTTGGCCGCATCGTATGTGTTGATGAACAGGCGGCCGGGGCGGGAGCCGTCGGGCGTGCCTGATTCGTAGTACGCGGGCGCCGAGGTTTTGGCGGCGAAGCCGGGAACTGGAACGACCTCAAACGGGGCCTTGGGCAGGGTGCCGAAGAGCTGCGGCAGCTTGGCCTGCATGGGCCCGAGATAGCCCTTGTAGGCCGCGAGCAGCGCCTCGGCCGAGGCCGGGTGCAGTTTGGGATTGGTCTTGAGGCTCAAGCGAAAGCTGGCCAAGTCTTTGAAACCAAGCTTCTGCGCAATGGCCAGCATCGCAGCCTCGTCCTTGCCAACCTCGTCGAGGCCAATCTGGTGAATCTGGGCCGCCGTCAGATCGGTCGTGGTGGTGCGCTTGATGAGGAATTGGTAGTACTTCGCCCCGTCGGGCAACGCATCTATGCCGAGTTTGTCGCGCCCGGCGGGGATGTAGCTGACCTCAAGGAAACGCGCGAAGCGCATGTAGGCCGGAAGCACTTCGTTCGAGATCGCGTCGAGCATCTCGCTCTTGATCCGCGCCTGCTCCGCGGCCGAGATGGAGGCGGGGAAGTGCTTGAGCGGCAGGGCCAGGGGCGAGTCCTCGGACTTCTGGTTGGCCAGTTGCTTGACCTGTTCAAGCGCCTCCTTGAGCAAGTACTTGGGCGGCACGCGGTGGTCATCCATGCCAATCGACATATTCTCTGTGACCTGTTCGAAGGCGTGGGAAATGGCGTGCAGGCGCGCGATCCAGTCGTCGTAGTCCTTTACGGTGTTGAAGTTGAGCTCGGCCACCAGTTGCGGGTAGGTGGCGTAGATGCCATCCATCTGGTTGACGGGCATCTCCCACTCCTTGAACTCGGCGGCCTCTTCGTCGGTTTCGAAGCGGCGAATGAGCAAGTCCTGGCTGGTCTTTTCCTGATCGGTAAATCCCGCGGGATCGATGGCGGCCAGGCGGAGGAGGAATCGCTGCTCCCGGGCCAACTGGTCGTTGACGGCCTGGACGGAGTAGTCGCTGATCTGGTCGTTGTAGCGCAGGTCGCCGATGGTGGAGGCGAACTCGGGATCGTGCTTGAGGTAATCCTCCCAGTAGTCGTGGAAGAGGCCGCTGAGGGCCTGCCGGCGGTCTTCGAGCGAGGCGGGAGCGGCTGGCTGAGAGGCAAGGGCCTGGGCGCGGAGCGGGGGCGCAAGCGAAAGCAACAGGATCGAGGAAAAGGCGAATGTACGGAGGCCAGATTGTTTCAATGAGAGTCCTTTAGGGGGAAATCACGTCTGTGTCGAGTGTAGGGCAGGAAGGCAGGAGGGCGCCAAGTCAGCGGGTTTAGCGGCGGGGCGGGTTGGTTGCGCAAAGCCGACTTCAGGGGACCTATCCGAGGAACAGCGTGGAATCGGGGGTATTTCCTGATTGTCGACGTCCAGCAGCTATCGCGCAAATCGGGATTACTGGTGATATTCACACCAATGAGTGAAACTGCGCGACTTCATCGTTCGGCGTTTGCCCAAACAGAACGGACAAATTGAAGAGTGCCCCGGCAGCGTCCGATTCGCAGTAGCGGCAACCGCGCTTGCGGGGCATCCCCGTGTTTCGCGGAATTTTCCGGGCGCACGACCTGCCAGGGCAACCGGTCGTACATTCCCTTGGCATGCGATGACACGTTTTAGAGGGCGGTGAGCGCGGATGCACCGGCCGACAGTTCGAGAATGCCACGCCTGGAAACTGTTATCACTTGCCTGCCGGGGCCGCCTTCTTGTGCTCCACGAAGGTGTGTGCCTGATGACAGCTCACACACGTCTTGCCTTGCATGAATGGATCGGACTTCAGTTGTGCCACCTGATCGGTGTGACAGGCGTCGCATGTGCTTAACCCCGGCGTGCCCGCGAAGTCCTTTGCGGTTGTCTCGCCATGGCACACGGTGCATTCGACACCGTTGTCGGCATGCGGGCTGGCTTTCCATTGGTCATAGATCACCTTGTGGCAACTGGCACAGGTATCCCCGGCTGGAATGAGCCGATGGAAAATATGCTTGGCTTGATCCTGCTGAGCCATGGCAGGTTGGACGGCAATCGCCAAAACGAGAGAAGCGAACAGGGTGAGACCGAACATGCGCGCACAGAAACGATTCACGGGCAGATCTCCTGAGTAGGATGTCGCAGTATCGAACCGGCGATAGCTGCCGATCAGTGATGCCAATCACGTCTCACCGGAATGCGATCTGCGCACTGGCCGCGAGGTCTTTTGCCAAAGGAATGTTCACAAACCTCGCTTTATACCGCTGTCTGTCGCTGCAGTCGTGCAGATTCACGCGCTATGATGCGCCTTTTCGCTACCACCTCGGCTGAGGCGTTGCTGTCACTAGAGTCGGCCCTACCGCACAACTGGCAGCGTACCGAGCCTTTGAGGAACCCTGTCCGACCGTTCTAACATGCAGGCGAACACCCAAAGCCCCAATCGAGCAATTGTGGTGCGGCTCTTGGCGAGTCACGGGCAAGCCGGAACTTGTCCGTCCATTCGTCAGATCAGTACCTGCAAACGCCCCAGCATCCGGGGACGGGCTGGTTTTCGGGTTGGCGGCGTGCGGCCGCGATTCAAAACGCGATTCAAGAATTGTGGAATGGCCGATGAAGGCTGGCGCGGCGGGCTGGCCGGCGGGAGCGGAGGAAGGCGGCAAGTCAGCGGGTTAGCGGGGTTGGGTTCGTGCCATCCCAGGTCCCAGAGGCGGGACCTGGGGCACCCTCCGATTCGCCGGCGTAGATATGGACAAATGGAAGAAAAAATGTGGCCGTAGAGGTGGACATTTGGAGGGAAAAACGCTCAAAGGCGCGAAATGTCCACATCGATGTGGACATTTTTCTCGATCTGCCCGTACGCATGTGGACGGATGAAGGTCAAATGTAGCCATTGAACCGAACAAGGTCAAATGTATCTATTGAGCCGAACAGCCAGGCAAAGTAAGTTACCTTTGGTCGAAATTGTGAATTCAAGTTTGCCGATAATTATGGGCATTTTGGCTACGCTGGAAATATAAGCCAGTGAACAGTGAACAGTGAACAGTGGGCAGTGGGCAGCAGGCGGCTGTCGGCTCTCAGCGCAGGTGTGGGCAGAGGGCGGAGGGCAGTGGACAGCGATCAGTGGTCAGAAAAGCGGGGGTCGAGAGGGAGCGGGAGATGGTGGCGATGGAACGGAAGGCATTGCGGAAGAAGCTGGACAAGGAAATGCGGTTTTACCGGCTGGCGGCAAGAGAGAAGGATCCGACGAACGGGCTGCTGCGGGCGGTGCGGGAGGCGCTGCGGATTCCGTTCAAGGAGATGGCGGAGCAGATGGGAGTGGGGCAGTCCGCGGTGTTCGAGCTGGAGGAACGGGAGGGCACGGGCTCGATCACGCTGCGGTCGCTGGGGCGGATGGCTGAGGCGATGGGATGCAAGGTGGTGTACGGGGTGGTTCCGCTGAACGGGAAGACGCTGGAGGACATGGCTGAGGAGAGGTTGTGGAGGGAAGTGCTTGAGGTGCGGGGAGCAAGGGGACAAGGCACCAAGGGACCGAGGGACCAGGCGAACGAGGCAGACGAGAGGGCGGCATAAAGATATTGGAACGGGGGTGGGGCGATGGCGGAGATCGTGCAGATGAGTGGAAAGGGAAGGCGGCGGGGCAGCAGAGCTAGAAAGGCGGCGAGCCGGCGAGGCAGGGGGAGAGCCTGGGAGCGAGGGAGCAAGGGAGCAGGGGAGCGAGGCGAAGGAGGAGAGACGCAGGAGAGGGCGGTGGAGGGGCACGGGGTGGATCGGTTGAGGACCGCTGCGGAGAGGCGGGTGGCACAGAGCAGCGAGGAACTGGCCGAATTGCTGATGACGAAGGCGCTTGAGGGGAAGCTCGAGAGCGTAAAGATGCTGATGAAGCTGGCGGAGGAGGAGAAGGAGCGGAAAGAGGAGGAGGGGGACGGAGGGCCGGGGATTCTGGAGGCGTTCGGATACAGGATGGTGGAGCCGGAGGTGGGCGATGTGTGGGTTGGCGACGGATGGCAGAACTCGGCGACGGGAGAGATTTTGAAGGGGAGGTGGGAGGCGCCGAAGGCGGAGCAGTGGAAGGCGGCGTGAGGAAGGCAGTGAGCGAGGGAGCAAGGGAGCGATGGAAGAAGGCGGCGGGCGGGGGTGGGATGAGGGACGATGAGGCGGCGGAGTCGGCAGGGAAAGCGGAGATGGCGGGGTTAGGGCAGGGCGAAGAAAAAGCTTGCCTCGAAGGATTGCTGGCGGTTAGAGTTTGTGGAGCGGTTTCCCCCTAAGGACAATTGAGAGAACAGCTACTAGCTACCAAGCACTAGCCGCCAGCTTGTTCGGGGTGAGCTGGAGGCTAGCGGAGTTGAAGCAGGAGGTCGGAGATGAGAGCGAGTCTACGAAGTGGATGGGCGGCTGCGGCTGCGGCGATGGTGTGCCTTGGCGTGGCGGGATGCGGAAACAGCGTGAGCGGCCACACCTACGGGGGCAACGGAAGCATTGTGACGATCGAGTTCCAGAGCGGCGGCAAGGCCTATACGAGCATGGGACCGATGTCGACGGCGTGCACGTACACGGAGAGCGGCAAGCAGGTGTCGCTGGTATGCGAGGGGGATACGACGGTGTTAACCATAGGGGACGATGGGTCGCTGAATGGGCCGCCGGACGGAATGCTGGCGCATTTGACGAAGGTGAAGTGAAAGAGCAGGGAGCAAGGGAGCAAGGCTAGCGGAGTTAGCGGAGCTGGCGGCGGATCGCCCCTTGGCCAGAATTCCAAGAAGCAGGTCCCCGTTCGACTCCGATCGCGCCCGCGATCTTCGCTCAGGGCAGGCTTTCGATTCCCATCGTCCGCCGCGGCGGACTCCGGTTGCTCAGGATGACAGCCAGAATGGGGCACCCATCTTCTGAATTGGTTAAGGACGGGGCAAAGAACACCCGCGAGTTCGAAGCGGCCGATGAAAATTCGGCGAATGGGCTCTATATAACTCTTTACTTGAGTCGCGGATAGGTGCTACTTTGGTCAGCATCCCCCGCCCCCCGGAAAACAGGAGAATATCTATGTTTTGCCCACGCTGCGGCACAGAGAACCAGCCAGAAAACAAGTTTTGCAAGAGTTGTGGATCGGCGCTGGGAACAGCAGGCGCTTCACAAAGTGCCGCGGCCGCTGCGCCGCAGGCGGTGCCAGTACAGGCTGCGCAGGCACCGCCGCCGCTACCGCCTCCTCCGCCTGGCGTGATGCCGCCTCCGCCACCGCCGATGGGAGCGATGCCGCCACAAGGACCGCCGCCGGGGATGGTGCCCATGGTGTACCAGGCGTACCCTGGAGGGCCGCAGCAGGTGTATTACGTGCCGGCAGCGGCAGCGCACCCGCAGCACGTGCAGTCGGGTTTCATGGAGGGAATGCGGTTGCGCATCCGGGAGCTGGCCTCAACGGACCAACTGGAGGGCTTCAGCCTGAAAGAGATGTTCAAGGAGGTGTTTACCCGGCGCGGGGCCGATGCGGTGGAAGAGTACATCATGGTGGGGACGAGCAGGACAACGCCGCCGCTGGAGCAGGTGGAGACGGGGTGGCCGAAGCCGTGGATGTTCTGGCGCTTGCTGGGAATTTTGGGGATTGCGTTTATCGTGCTGGCGGTTTTGTTCCACTTCACGATGAACGAGAAAACGGTGCCGGGGATCCTGTTTCTGGGGGCCTTCGCGGTGCCGCTGGCGACGCTGGTACTGATCTTCGAGATGAACACGCCGCGGAACGTTTCGCTCGTGATGGTGGGGAAGCTGTTCGTGGTGGGAGGCTTGACCGGACTCTGCACGGCGATGCTGGCCTATATGGTCCCGATTTGCGGAAACATCCCAGGGATTGTGGAGGAATCGGCGAAGCTGCTTGCTGTGATTCTGGTGGTGCGGAGCGTGCGCTATAAGTACGAGTTGAACGGAATCCTGTTTGGCGCGACGGTGGGCGCGGGATTTGCGTGCTTTGAAACGGCCGGCTACGGATTCGACGCCATTTTGTCGACTCTGACGCCGGTGATCCAGGCGGGGAATGTTGCGGGAGGATTTCCAACAGCGCAGGCGCTGGGCGCCTCGGTGGAGTCGATGCTGGCTAATCTGGTGCTGCGCGGGGTTGAATCGCCGCTGGGCCATGTGGCGTGGACGGCGATTGCAGCGGGCGCGTTCTGGCGGGTGAAGGGCGATAAGCCGGCGAACTTGGCGATGCTGATGGATACGCGCTTCCTGAAGGCGTTCGCGATTCCGGTCCTGATGCATACGATTTGGGACCTTTCAATTCTTATCCCGACCCTGCCGACGCTTTTTGGGGCGATCATCCTGCCCATTGTTACGGGGCTGATTACCTGGTATGTACTGTTCGGGCTGGTACAGCAGGGGTTGAAGCAGGTGAAGGAAGAGCAGATGACGCATCTGCAAAGCACGCTGGCCCATGTGGAAGCTACGCTGGGGCTGGGAACGGTGAGGCCGCCGATGGCGCCAGCGCCAGCGCCGGTGATGCCGGTGGCGTAAGGGCAGGGACTAAGGGACTGAGGGAATAAGGGACTAAGGGACCAGGGACTGGGGAACGGCGGTCGAGGAGAGAAAGCAAATGGCGACATTCTGCAGCAAGTGTGGCGCACAGTTGGAAGGCAATGAGCGCTTCTGCGTGAAGTGCGGGAACGATGTGAGCGCGCAAGCGGCAGCTCCGGCAGCGGCGAGCGCACCGGCTGCAGCGCCACCGGTAGCAGTTCCGATGGCTCCGGCCGTAGCGCCGCCCCCGCAAGGCTATGCGGCACCGGTGGCTCAGCCGATAGCGCCGCCTCCGCCAGGCTATGCGGCACCTCCGCCTGCAGGCTATGCGGCGCCGGGCCCGATTCCGGTGATGGGTGTGCCGCCGCCGGCGGCCCCGCAGAAGAAAAGCGGATTGATGTGGGGAGTGATCCTGCTGGCCCTTGCGGCCGGCGGGTACTACTACTACCAGCACAAACCGGCGGATCAAACCAACAACCCGCCGGCAAACGCGCCGACACAGCCGGGGACCGCTCCTGCTCCGGGGCAGCCGGGCGTGGCTCCGGGACAGCCGGGAGTCGAACCAGGACAAGCGCCGGGTCAGGGGCAGGCGCCGGTAGCTCCGGGAGTTCCGGGGGGGGCGCCGGGTCAAGGCGGAGGGAACAATGCGGCGCTGGTCAGTTTGCAGGTTTTCAGCGGCCGGTGGGTACCCTACAACGGGTTGGTCGCGGTATCGAACGCGCGGTGGAGCAATCGCTCCAATGTGACCATCCAGTCGGCGACGCTGGAGTGCGCGCAGTACGCCGTCAGCGGAGCTACGATCACCTCAATGCAGACGGTTCTGAACGGGCCAACCCCTCCCGGGACGACGTCGACCTTCGGACCGTTTACGATGGGCGCGATCCAGCAGGGCATGGCGAAGGTGAACTGCGGGATTGTAGGGGTGAATCCGGCCAACTGAGACGGGCAGCGGGACGCGGCGCGGATTACGGTTCCAGTTAAGCATTTGGTGGGTTGCTTCCGCTGGGGGGCTGGTTTTAAGCGGCTCCGCTGACGGTGACCTGCGCCCGGGACTTGCGATAGACGTTGGCGACGGCGAGGGTCCAGAGAGGCACGAGGTCGACACCGGGGACGAGCTTGGCGGCGAAGGAGGGCAGGAACTCCCAGTGCCAGCCGAGAAGGAATGTGAGCAGGCCGCCGACCGAGAGATCGAGGATGTCGTCGACAGGGGACTCGGCGCCCTCGATGACCCAGGGGAAGACAGCGATCTGGAGGACGTCGGCGACGATGGCCAGGATCATGGCGATGCGCAGACGCGGACCGGCAGAGACTTTGACGACGCCGTGATCGAGGTCAGTGGGCTGGGGCATGGCTCACATCTTTAGGTTAGCGCGCAGGGCGACGAGACAGTGAACAAGGGAGGGGGTCAGTTTGGAGAAGTTCCCCTTCAGGGGGCTTTGCCTAAGAACTTCCGAAACGCCCTTCTCGCAAGAAATCCTGGTCTTGCCTAAAGGGGCCGGGTCGTGCCCAAGAGTGGGACGAGTTCTAATCGTTTAATCCCTTGCCATCAAGAATCCGCCTCATGCACTTTTCAACCCTTGACTCCCGCGTTTTAGATTGTTTGGGCGCAGAAATATGAAGCATGTATGCCCTTTGCCGTCCCGGCGTCAATGCTTCAAAGGCAGCTTTCAAAGCGGGAATTTCATTCAATTTCCTTTGTAGTTCTTCCGGAACGATGTATTCAGAATGCTTTTTTAATTTCACTTTCGAACCGGCTTTTTCCACTTCAATGGCTTCATGAATATAGGTCTTCAAGATGGTTTCCATCGCAACAATCTCTCGAAGACGGGTGAAGCGGATCTGCCGCGCAGCCTGCGTTTTCCCCGGTGCGACCAGGATGCCGTGGGTATCCTTCAGCAAGGCGCCTTTGAAAAACAAAAGCGTGCAGTATTCCTTAAATCCACCTATTAAAACGATATTCTTCTCCTGAAACGTGTAACAAGGTTCACCCCACTTCAATTCTTCGGTCAGCGGGCATTCAAGAAGGATCATTCTCAATTTCTCGGATTCTTCCCGCCACTTTTTGGCTTTCCGCAAGAAAATGTCCACCTTTGGATTCAACCTGAATCTCCTTTTTCATCGCCGGCTTCGCAGCGATGCTATCGTGCCCGGAGGAAGATTGCCAAGCCAAAATACCTCGAAGAAACGCAGGCTGAAAAATGAAGGTTTCGAGGGTCGCAAGCCATGCCGGATGGGTGCCTTGGCCTGATATCGTCCATGGACCATCGATCTCTGGATCGCAGCCAGTTGTCTGGCCTTGTTCGGCGCTTACCGGATGGCAGGCCCCAGGTGGCCGGTCATATCAACCGGAACAGTGAGAAATAGCTTTACATCAATGCGTATAAGCGGATACAAATACACAGGCTTTGATCGTCGCGCTTCCCCATCTTCACGGTTCCCCGTTGGGCGATCTTTGAGCTAAATCAGGAGGAATAAACAAATGAGAAAGATCAGCTCCCTGTTTCTGGGGCTGTCCTTTGCGGTTTCTGGTATCACGATGGCCGCAGCGCAGGATATGCCTTTGACACCCGTGAATCCGCCGAAGTACCTGCAAGTCACCGTCGAATACACCAAGCCCGGCAAGGGCGGACTTGCCCATGACAAGACCGAGAGCGCCTTCGTTCAGGCCATGACCGAGGCCAAGTATCCCATCCATTACTGGGCCTACAACTCGATGTCGGGCCAGGCGCGAGCCATCTATATTGCGGGATTCAATTCTTTTGGCGAATTGGGAAAAGCCAACAAGATCTTCGATGCCCCAGGAGTCGCGGCAACGTTCGAGACACTTAACGTGGCGGATGGCGAGCTTCTGGAGAACACCAGACAGTTGATCTTAAGCTACGTGGACGACATCAGCCTGCGACCGGGGGTTGACCTTTTCCACCACCGCTTCCTGGAAGCCGACATCATGCATGTTCACCAGGGCCACGTGAAGGAATTCCATGAGTTGGCGAAGATGTGGGTCGATATGGGGCAGAAGGCGGGCCCGAGCGCGCACTGGGATTGCTTCCGTGCCGAATACGGCGAAGATGACGGCTACTTTGTTTGCCTGACTGCTGATAATTCCCTGGATGACATCGACAAAGCCGACGCAGACTTCAACAAGGTCCAAGCCACTCTGTCCGACGAAGACAGGATGAAGATGCGCGACCTCCGCGCCGCAGCCTTGGATGAGGATCGCACCGAGCTCTACTCCGTCAATCCCGCGCAGAGCTATGTACCGGATTCGTTCATCAAGGCCGATCCCGGTTACTGGAAGCCCAGGCCGGCAGCGGCCGCCAAGCCCGCAGCCAAACCCGCTACGGACAATAAGAAGGCCCAATAGCAGACACTTCCACATCTGCAAACATCACGAGTGCAGGAGCGGCCCCGGCATTGCGCCGGGGCCGTTCATTTTCCAGAGGCTGGATACTCTGCTCCAGAAGGCCGCCGGCGCTGGCGGATTGCCATCAGGCGGGATTGGGTCAGCTCCGTACAGATTGGCGGTGTACGAGAGCTTCTCCGAACCTCTCTCAGCTACTCCGCTTCGTTCTTGTCCCATTGCCGGCGCGTGACCGTCAAACTGCAAGTGATCTCTAACCAGCGAAAACAGGCAAAGTGACTCAGTCCGTTCCGAAACGTGTGAGGATTGCGAGTTCCGCCTGGTTTGCCGCCGAACCGGAAATTACCCGATCGTCATCCCGTCGTTAAGACAGCGCGGCTTCAAGCTGCCTTGTCAGCAATGAAGCCGTGCCTTTTCAAAGGCAATTTGTGCAAAGGTTCCGGTTTGCGCACTTCATTCGTAGCGGAGAGCCTCGATGGGGTCGAGGTTGGCGGCGCGGATGGCGGGGATCATGCCACTGACCAGGCCGGTGATGACAAGGATGACAGTGGAGACGATGAGAGCGGAGGGAGTAATGAGGAGGCGGATGTCGGCGGCTTGGCCGTTTTTGGCGATGGCGCTGTAGAAGGTGATGCGGCCGACCGCGATGGAGACGAGATAGGCGAGGGCGATGCCGCCGACGCCGCCCACGCCGGTGATGGCGAGAGCTTCAGCCAGGAATTGAATGAGGATGTGACGCTTGCGCGCGCCCAGAGCTTTCTCGACGCCGATTTCGCGGGTGCGCTGCTGCACGGCGACCAGCATGATGTTCATGAGGCCGATGCCGGCGATGCCGAGGGTGAGCGCGCCCACGAGGGAGAGAAGAACCTGGAGGGCCATGGAAAGAACCTGGAACTGGTGGAGCTGGGTGCGCAGATTGGCGACGTGCAGGGCATCGTGATCGGTGGGGCGGAAGTGGTGCGCGGCGCCGAGAGTCTCGCGGATGGTTTTCTCGATCTTCTGATAGTCGCCGTGATAGCCGATCCATACACCATCGAGGTAGGTAGTGTCTTTGAGATCGCTCATGGTGTTGAACGGCACATAGATGGTGCGATTGATGTCGTCGTTGCTTTCCTGCATTTTGGGCTGGAGGACGCCGACGATGGTGAAGTTGATGCCGTTGAGGCGGATGGATTCGCCGATGGGCCAGCCGCCGGAGAAGAGCTTGGTTTTGGCTTCGGAACCGAGGACGCAAACGTGGGCGCGTTGCTCATCCTCGGCACCGTTAAAGAAGCGGCCCTGATCGGGAGTGAGCTTGACGATGTCGGCGTAGGAGGTGCGTGAGCCGACGACGGTCCAGGTGTAGGTGTGCAGATCGTTTTGCACGGTGACACTGTCGTATTCCGCGGGCGAGATGTGCGTGATTTCGGGGAGGGCTGCGCTGACGCGGTCGAGGTCGTCGAGGGTGAGGCGAACCTGGACTCCGGCTTTGTCACCGCCGGCTTGCTGGCTGGTCTTGCCGGGGAAGAAACCGATGGTGTTGGTGCCCCATTGGGCAAAGATGGTTTCAAAGGCGTGGGAGAAGCCGTTGCCGTATGCCAGCAGGAGCACGACAGTGGCAATGCCCCAGGCCATTCCGATGGTGGTGATGGCGGTGCGGCGGCGATTGTAGAGCATTGCTTCCCAGGCCTGGGCGAGAATGTCTTTCAGCATGGTTCAGCCTCTAGCTTCCAGCCTCTAGCTCCTAGCTAAAGGCCGTTCGATTGAGATGCGCGCCGATGTGAAGATTGCGCATTTCGAAACTGCTTTCAACCCGACGGCGATGAAGCCAACCAAAAACATCCCTCAGCGGCTAAAGTCGCATTCGTTTTTGCAACCAATTACGGCCCGGCTGAAGCCGGGCCCTTTCAAAACAGTGACTCCTTCAGCAAGTTCTAAAGCCGCGTCCTGATACAAAGCGCGTTGAAGTTGGTTCGTGCTGTCCCACCCTTCGCCAGAAAAAAGCGAAGGATGGGGCACCCACATTTTCTGACTGGAAGGAACAGGCTTCACTGCAGGGACTGAGAGTCGAGGGCTGAGAGATGAAGGCTGCATTATTCACTCCCGGCGCAGGGCTTCGATGGGGTCAAGGGCCGCGGCCTTGCTGGCGGGGTAAAGGCCCGCCGCAATGCCGCAGAGGGTAAGCGTTCCGAGGGCCACAGCCGCCGACCAGGGGACGATGCGCGGCGGATCGAAGCCGGGAAGCTTATCAGTGAGCACGACCTGCAACAGGGCCATGAACGCCCAGGACACACCGATGCCGATGAGGCCGCTGATGCCGGTGAGCAGGAGGCCCTCCCAGAAGAACTGCGCAATAATGCTGCGTTTTGTTGCGCCGACGGCCTTCATGACGCCGATCTCGCAGGTCCGTTCGGTGACGGAGACCAGCATGATGTTGATGATGCCGACGGCTCCCAGGGCTAAAGTGACGACACCGACGCCGCCCAGGAAGACATCCATGGCGGTGAAGATAACGCCGATCATATGGGACTCTGTGATGGTGTCCCACTCGTTGAAGGCGTCGAGGAGCGAAGGATCGAAGCCGTGGCGCTGGGCGATGACGCGATGCACGGCAATGTCTGCCGCGGTATTGTCGTTCTTTTTCGTTGGGTTGTATTGGATGGAGTTGAGCGCGTCCTGCGGAATGTTGTCGCCCTTGAGGGGAAAAAACTCCTGCATGGTGGTGATGGGAATGTACATTTTTTCGTCGTCGTAGGTGTTGTTGCCGCGGCCGACCTTGGCACCCACGCCGATTACGGTGAAGTCGATTCCGTTGATGGAAATGGTCTGGCCGACCATGGGGCGGCCCTGAAAGAGGATCGAGGCGGATTTTTGTCCGATAAAGACAACGCGGCGCGCTTCCCGGACATCCTGGTCATCGAGAAAACGGCCGAACGCAATGGGAAGATAGCGGACGTCAGTATAGCTGGGTTCATTTCCGGATAGATGGGCCGAGGTGTTGCTCCACTGGCTGACTTCGTAGAGGTCGGATCGGGCAAGCTCGCCGGTAACGGCGCGGACCTCAGGAAGGCGGCGGATCGCGGCCTCGTCGCCGAGGGTGAGTTCGTAGGGGCGCATGCCGGTGTGCTGGTTGGCGAGGGCGGGGATGGTGCCGTTGAAGACCATGACGACATCATGACCGAATTGCGAAAGCTCTTTGTGCTGGCCTTCGCGGAAGCCCTCGCCGAGGCCCACGAGGACGAGCAGCGAGCCGACCCCCCATGCGATACCGAACATGGTGAGAAAACTCCGCAGCTTGTTGGCCATGATGGCGCGGAAGACCTGCCCGAGCGTGTCAGAAAAGCTGCGCATAACAGTGAGACGGCCAGAAGCCGGCTTTGCTTGCTCCTAATATATGAAGGATACGGCGGCAACGGCGCCGCGGTTCCCGCAGAAGGTGATGGCCGTGTGCAGAGAATGGCGGTCACACTCGCGAGCGGAGGCGCTGGGCCTGCGGGGAATTCGGTTGGGCCCGTTGCGGGTGATTTGCGTCACGGAGTGGAACCGCCGGGCGGCAGGTTGCGTAGTACGGGGCAGCGGGTTACAACGGTGGTCAGTCACCGTCTGAGCTTGTGGATCATTTCATGTTCCGGCAACATCCGCGGGGAGAGCCGTCTCTCCACGCGATTCTTTGGGGGATACCGTGGCAGCATCGCGTAAAAACAAGAAACTTTGGATTGTGGTGGGCACGTTGGTCGCAGTTGTGGTGCTTGTTGCGGGCATTGCCCTTGTTCGTATCGCGAAGGGAGACCCGATCGACCCGAACCGGCTGGCCAAGGTGACCCGCGGAGACGTGGCGAAGAGCGTGGTGGCGACAGGCAATATCCAGCCGATCACGAAGGTGGAGGTGAAGAGCAAGGCCTCCGGCATTGTGGAAAAGCTTTACGCGGACATTAACGACAGAGTGCACAAGGGCCAGGAGCTGGCGCAACTGGATCAGCAGGAGATTGCGGCGCAGGTGGACGCAGCGCGCGCACAACTGGCCAGCGCCGAAGCCAATGTGACCACCTACGAGGCCAACATCGAGCAAGACAAGGTGAATGCCGCGGCGCCGGACCTACCCATGTACAAGGCGACGCTGGACCGGAACAAGGAGATGAACCAGGAAGGGATCGTGAGCAAGCAGACGCTGGACGACGCGAACCGCGATTACCTGGCAGCGCTGACCAAGCGCGATTCGGCAAAGGCGCAGATTGGAGTGGACAGCGCCAAGCTGAAGCAGGCCCGGGCGCAGGTGATGCAGAGCCAAGCCAGCCTGAAGCAACTGGAGGAGCAGCTTTCGTATACGACCATTGTGGCGCCCATGGACGGCGTGATTCTGTCGCGCGACGTGGAGATTGGCGACGCGGTGAGCTCGATCCTGGTGCTCGGCTCGACGGCCACGCTCGTGATGACCGAAGGCGATACGTCCGAAGTGTACGTGCAGGGCAAGGTGGACGAGGCGGACATTGCGCACGTTTATATGGGGCAGCCCGCGCGCATCAAGGTGGAGAGCTTCCACGACCGGCTGTTTTACGGAAAAGTGACGAAGATTGCGCCGATGGGAGTGCAGAAGGACAACGTGACGACGTTTGAGGTCCGGGTGTCGATCAACAATCCCGGCGGCGAGCTGAAGGCCAATATGACGGCGAACGCCGAGATCCTGCTGGACGAGCACAAGGGCGTGCTGACCGTGCCGGAAGATGCGGTGGTTTACGACAACAAGCAGAATGCGTCGGTCGAGGTGCCGGACAGCCACCAGAAAGAGGGCTACCGCAAGATTCCGGTGACGGTGGGGCTGTCAAACGGATCGGTGACCGAGATTCAGAGCGGCGTGAAGGAAGGCGACCAGGTAGTGCTGCAGCAGTAGGGGGCGGGGGCCAAAAAGCCGGAGAGGATCCGGCTGGAAGTTCGAACGGAATCGACACACGAAGAACGAAAGAATCCCCGAGTAAAGGTTGCCCGTAAGACGGCGCCGGATTTTCGGGGATTTTTTTGCGTCTAGCGGGCGAGGAAGTTTTCGTTGGCGAGGATGCGGTAGAGAGTGGAGCGGCTGATGGCAAGCTGGCGGGCGGTGCGGAGCTTGTTGCCGCGGTTGAGGTCGAGGACGAACTGGACATGATGGCGGATGGCGGCATCGAGCGAGAAGTCGGCGGCGCGGGTGGAAGATTGCGGGTCAAGCATGGGTGCGGCGCCCGCGGAAGGGTTGGCCCAGGGATTGACAGAGGAATTGACCAGGGGGTTGGCGGCGAGCGGGACGTCGAAAGGTGACTGGAGGCCGTCGGGGAGGGCGAGGTCAGAGGTGCGGATGACGCCGTTGTCGGCCTGGAGAAGAGCGTTCTCGAGGATGCAGGCCAGCTCGCGCACATTGCCGGGCCATGTGTGCTGGAGAAGGCGGGCAAGCGTGCCGGGCCCGAGGACGACGGGGCGCTGCTGATAGCGGGAGCAGATGCGGTCGAGGAGGAACTGGGCGAGCGGAGCGATGTCTTCGCGGCGCTGGCGCAGGGGAGGGATGGCGAAGCGAATGGCAGTGAGGCGAAAAGCGAGGTCGGGAAGAAGAAGTCCCTGGCCAGCCATCTGGCGGAGCGAGGTTTGCGAGGAGGCAAGAAGAACGGCGCGGCCGGGGGGACGGTCCTGAAGGTTTTTGAGGACGCCGAGGAGCAGTCCCTGGCCCGGGGGGGCGAGAAGGTCGACGCGATCGAGATAGGTGAAGCCGGCAAGGGTGGAGGGATCGGCGTCGGTAGCCAACCACTCGCGGGCGTCGCGGCGCTGAAAGGCGTTGGCGGCGAGGGGCGAGCGGCTGAAGAGATAGCGAGCGAGCGTGTGCTTGCCGACGCCGTGCTCGCCCTCAATGGCGGCAACCTGCAAGTGGGGCGCGGCCATCTCAGCTTGCATGAGCAGCTTTCGCCATGCGGCGCTGACGCCGACGACCTGAATGGAGGCGGTGGAGGAGTCGAGCTCCACGAGCGTAAGGCCGGAGGCGGCGGGTTGCGAGTGAAATGGAGCGGAGCTATGCATGGATCCCAACCTGCCTCGCCTCCGACGCAAAGGTGAACTGCCAAGCCATCACAGGTCTCATCGGCGAAGGGGGGGAAAACATGAATGAGGCAGGGACCAAGGGACCAAGGGAACGAGGGAGCGAGGGGCCGAGGGGACCGTGGACATTGAGGCCGCTTCCGCAGCCCGGAATGGGACGAAATCAAGCTGGGAATGCGTCTTAGAGGCCCGTGACAGCAGTCACTCGACAGCGGTGTATCCGGATGATAGCCTTCCGATGGCAATTCCCCGGGGATATTGCGAGGTCGCGTTCCGGGGCCTTGGTTCTGAGAGCGGTTACACAATTTACGTGCCCCATTCCTGCGCCGTGCAGGGTGGCTTTTACCTCCGCCCCAGCGACACCGGCTCTGCGAGCCACCTGTCGCCGGGGACCCCGGTGGTGAAAAGCCACTTAGCGGCTGCGGCTCCGGGTAAAGCCATTGTGGAACCACTGTAACGGCTTCAAAACCTTATGTATGGAGGAGATGTGACTGTACTGGGTTGGGTGTACTTCTTTCTCGGCGTGAGCGTCTTGTCGCTCATCGTGGCCGCGTTTTTCGCGCGGCAAGTGGACGGATCGGGCATTGATGCGGCGGATATGCAGAAGACTTCCGCCCCAGGCCGAAGGGAGGGCGTAGAAGGGCGTATGAAGAACAATCCATTCACGTGGCGCTGGGGAAGATTGGCCAGCGTCCTTGGCACCCTGATCCTGCTTGGCGAGGGCGCAGCTTTTGCAGCACCCGTAGAAGCAGCGGGAGGCGAAGCCAATTTAAAGCTCCCGGATTTGACGCAGGTCAGATTTTTAGGGCAGAGCATCGACGGCCACAGTCTGCTCATGTACGGACCTTTGTTTTGCATTTTAGGAATGGTCTTTGGCTTCTTCATGTACATGCACCTGAAGGGCCTACCGGTGCATCGATCAATGAAGGAAGTGTCGCAGTTGATCTGGGAGACTTGCAAAACCTATCTGATCAACCAGGGCAAATTCCTGCTTCTCCTGTGGTCGTTCATCGCGGTCGTCATCCTCGTCTATTTTGCTGTGCTGCTCCACTTCACTGCGATGCGAGTGGTCATCATCCTTGCCTTCAGCGTGCTGGGAATGGCGGGCAGCTATTTTGTGGCGTGGTTTGGCATCCGGTTGAATACGCTGGCGAATTCGCGCACCGCGTACGCTGCGCTGGGCGGTAATCCATATCGCACATTTTGCGTTCCGATGAAGTCGGGCATGAGCATCGGCATGATGCTGATTTCGATCGAGCTGCTTATGATGTTCAGCATCATTCTCTTCGTTCCGGGAGACTATGCGGGGCCGTGTTTCATCGGCTTTGCGATCGGCGAATCGCTGGGCGCCGCCGTGCTCCGTCTGGCTGGCGGCATCTTCACCAAGATTGCCGACATCGGCGCCGACCTGATGAAGATCGTGTTCCATGTGAAAGAGGACGATGCGCGCAACCCAGGCGTAATTGCCGACTGCACAGGAGACAATGCCGGCGATTCGGTGGGTCCGACTGCCGACGGTTTTGAGACCTATGGCGTGGTGCAGGTGGCCCTGATTGCATTCATTATGTTGGGCGCGAAAGGTGCTGTCGTTGGAGTGCAATTACTGGTCTGGCTGTTTGCGATTCGTGTTGCCATGTTGGTGGCAGCAGTTGCAGGCTATTACATTAACGAGCTGATCTCCAGGGCGCGGTACGGCAACGCCGAAGAAATGAACTTCGAGGCGCCACTCACCTCGCTTGTCTGGATCACAGCCGTCGTGACCATTGGCGTAACCTATCCGGTCACATATATCCTGCTTTCCAATTTGGGCGGAGACCCCACACTGTGGTGGAAACTGGCGACCATCGCTTCCTGCGGGACGATTGCGGGCGCTCTCATTCCGGAGCTGGTGAAGGTGTTTACATCGACCAAGGCCCGCCATGTGCAAGAGGTGGTCGCGTCGGCAAGGGAGGGTGGAGCTGCTCTCGGCCTGCTGTCCGGGTTTGTCGCAGGGAATTTTTCCGCCTACTACCTTGGAGGCGCGGTCATCGTATTGATGGCCCTTGGCTACGGGGTGAGCACCGCGGGATTCGATCAAGTGATTCTGGCTTCGCCGATGTTCGCCTTTGGCTTGGTTGCTTTTGGCTTCCTGGGCATGGGACCGGTGACCATCGCAGTCGATTCCTTTGGACCGGTGACGGACAACGCTCAATCGATCTATGAGCTGTCGCTCATCGAAAACGAGCCGGGTGTGCGTGAGGAAGTGAAAAAGCAGTATGGCGTGGAGGTGGATTTCGAGCGCGCCAAGAAGGTGCTGGAGGCGGGCGACGGCGCGGGCAATACGTTCAAAGCCAGCGCCAAGCCGGTGCTGATCGGCACCGCTGTGGTGGGCGCCACCACTCTGATCTTCGCCACCATTATGGCGCTTACCAACTCGCTCACCGAAAATGTCGACAAGCTCTCGCTTCTCAACGCTCCGTTTCTGCTCGGCCTGGTGACCGGTGGCGCGGTGATCTACTGGTTCACCGGCGCTGCCACCCAGGCGGTGACCACGGGGGCATACCGCGCCGTGGAATTTATCAAGAGAAATATCCACATTGAAGGAACCGAGAAAGCTTCAACCGAAGACAGCAAGAAGGTGGTGGCCATTTGCACCCGTTACGCGCAAAGCGGGATGCTGACCATCTTCATTTCGCTGTTTTTTGCCGCATTGGCTTTTGCTTTCCTGGATCCCTTTTTCTTCGTCGGCTATCTGATCTCGATTGCGATTTTCGGCCTGTACCAGGCCATCTTCATGGCCAATGCCGGCGGCGCATGGGATAACGCCAAAAAGATCGTCGAAGTGGATTTGCACGAAAAAGGAACGCCTCTGCACGAGGCGACGGTGGTGGGCGACCTGGTGGGCGATCCATTCAAGGACACAGCCGCCGTGGCTCTCAATCCGGTGATCAAGTTCACTACGCTGTTCGGCCTGCTCGCTGTCGAGTTGGCAGTTCAGATGACTGCTACCAGCGGCGTGTTTTGGACGCGCCTGCTGGCGGCGGTATTCTTCGCTATATCGTTCTTCTTCGTTTACCGGTCGTTCTACGGTATGCGCATTAAGAGCGACGAGCCGGCCAAAACGTCTCACTCGGAGTGAGAGGCTGGTTGGAATGCTGCCGGCTGAGCCAACGCCGGCAGCGCCGTTTGTGGGAAACCGAAGGACACTTGCGGTCCTTCGCTGAACGTGCCGGTTAAGCTGTATTGCGCACCGGCCCGCTTACGATGGCGCGAAGTTTTTTGTAGGGCAACCCTCCCCCAGGGAAATCGGCCTCGCGTGCGAAGCTGCGCGGGGCCGATTTGTTTGGTGCGTGAGGCGGGAACAGGAGCGGGTAGGCTGCCTCCGCTCGCCGAGTTTTGCGTGTGGCGCGGATCGCGGGCGTGAAGGCGTGACGCAGTAGTTATCTCTGAGTCAGTAACCACGGATTACTTACTTATGCCCATTGTCCTTTCGTAAGGTCTTTATCCATCAATATGCTGCATTCCCCACTTGCATCCAGCGAGATTCGGGTTATGCTCCAGCCATTCCCCGACGGATCGGGTCGGTTGAAGCTAGCTGTCAGCTGAGGGCCGCGGGCGTCCCCCCAAAGCCCCCTTTTTCTCAGGGCCAAAGGTTACATTCTCAGGCGGCTTGATTCTCGGGCTCAATTATCGAGCCTCCCCCAATGCAGTCTGCACCTTTCTTGCATTGTCTCGCCGATTCTGGGGAGGCATGTCAGTTCTCTGAAGAATGGGTGTTGATGAAGAGATTCCACTCAATCGCATTTCGAATCGGGAAAGGAGGGGCTACCCACAATGCCAGCATCAGCAGCAACCTCGGATATTCATGGCAAGACCGGTGATGCCTTTGCAATACTTCTCAACTCTGGCTTGACTCAATCTGCTTATCTTGAGGTTGACAATCAGCCGCTTGTCTCCCTCGCCATTGACGCAACAGAAAGAAAAATCAGCGTCACAAATCTTCCCCAAGGAACCTCATACGTTCGACTGGACATCGTCTGGGCTCCCGGCGATACCGACGCAACAATCGATGTTGCGCCCGGAGCTCCAGCGTCTGTAGCTCCAGCGAATCCAAAACACACGTTGCAGGCCGGGAACACCCCTGGCTACCTCGAACTGTACGGAGCGTGAACGATGCTATTACGTGATCCCGCGTCGCTTTTAGTTGCCTTGTTTGGGCTGTCTACGGTTTATGGATCAGCCCAAGCCGTACCAGCAGCTCCGAAGATTGAAGACTGCACGAATGACAGTCGCTCCCCTGTTGAAGCCTTTTGCCACTACCTCACGGATTTTCAGACCAAAGTAAACAATGGTGTCAATCAGGCGGATTCGTCACTCACCAATGATTTTAATAATCTTGACCTTTCAAAGCCGCAGGCGTCCGTCAATTTCATTACCGCAGCATCAGGACAACTCGCCACATCAACTGCCGAGCAATATGCTGCCAACCAGTTTCTCGGCTGGCTGAACCAACAGCGACCTGACCAGCAGCTAGGAGCAAGCGCCAGTTCCACCGGAACAACATCGCTAGTCTCGAAAGCTGGCAGCAGTGATCTGGTTTCGCTGGCGATTGATGCGGGCGCCCTGACTCAATCTATCAGCGGCACAACTGCTACGCTTGGCACAAATGCTGACGAGTTATTTCGGGTTGTAACGAACCATAACCCGGACTGCCTGGAGTATGTGAGTTGTAGTAGTCTCGGTTGGTTCGAGGATAATGTCCTTAACAAACTCTCCCTATCCGCTAGTTTGTCGTTGGCTCAGCAGTCAACTACAACAGCACCGACTTCCGGCCAGGCGAGTGGCACGACAGCAAGCTCTGTCAGTGGTGTCCAGATCCCATCTGGAGCCGGAAGGCTTTCCAACATTTCGATAAAATTTGCCGCGAGAAACAAATTTGACCCCAAGCAAGCATCATTTCAAAGTAAATGGCAGGATGAGATTAACCAGGACAGTGCGTTAAAAACCGCGCTCCAAGGCATAGGCTCCGACACCGATCTGGTCAAGGCAACATTGCAAAAGAATGCCCCGGCACTCGATCAGAGTGGGTTGTATCAGGCCGCCGCAAGCGAGAAAACCGGCGAGGCGCTTTATCAGTTCTTCAATTCCTATTATTCGACGGCGCTGCAGAAGGCACAGAGCGATTCCAGCTTGGCGGCCAATGTAGCTAATGTTGAAAAGAACAGGGCCACGTATCGAGGATTGTGGGAGTCCATGCTCACTGATGCAGTAGGCACAATGTTCAGCGTGCAATACACGTTTAACCAGCCATTGAATCAACCGAAGACTCACGACGTGACATTTGTATATGCCTATGCATTCAAGTCCATGGGAACAATTACCGCTAATGGCGCTTTTTCGCTCTACAATGGCGCGCTGCCGGCTAAGGCATCTTACGGCCGCGTGCATTACGGTCAGGTTGCCGCGGAATATGATCAGAATCTATCGAGCGCGAAGAGCGCCCTTCAGGAGCAGCTGAGCCTAGCTGGCTATTGGCAATATCAACCGCAACCTTCCGTGCTTAATATTCCCGCAGGTACGGTTGCACTAGGAACCAGCATCCCGATCCCTAACGGTACTCAAGAATTCGTGGGTACGGCTGGCTCACTGTGGGTAACGCAAGCACGACTCACTATCAAGGGAACAGGTGGTATCAATGTCCCAGTTGGCGTGAGCTGGTCAAACAAGACGGATCTACTCGAAGGTTCCAAAGTGGGTGCGCAGGTCGGTATTAGTTATGATCTGTCTTCTCTGTCTGGCCTATTTTAGCAGTCCAGAAGAGGATTTGCTGATGCTTTGAGGGCGCGTGAAAGGAGGAATCTGCAATTGAAAGAAAAGGTATTGATGTTTACGGCATTGGGGATCGCAACCCTCGGGATCGCCCTCTTCGCGGGCTTTGCCATGTGGTGGGGGCTCGACATTACTGTTCAGGCTTCGACCGTTTCAAATGTCCTGGCACCGCTGCTGCTGGTCGCGGGGTTCATCGAGCGCGCCGTCGAGGTGGTGATCACGCCGTGGCGCGATCCCGGAGCAAAAAAAAGGCAAGCGGCAGTCGATAAGGCAAAGGCGGGCACTGATGCGGGTGCTCAAGACACAGCGAATAATGCATTGACTGATTACGTGGGCGAAACGACCTGGTATGCATTCATCGTTGCCTTCATGTTTGGTCTGGTTGCGGCGATGGTGGGAGTGCGGGCCTTGTGGCCATTCATTCAGGCCAGCCAGGATACGGTCAAAGCGTTCGCCGTCCTTAATGTGGGCCAAAGGAACACATTCATCATCTTCGATGTGGTCCTTTCCGCGGCCTTGATGGCGGGAGGAGCGAACGGGGTGCACTCGGTCATGTCCGCATTCACGTCCTTCTTCGATGCCAGTGCACAAAAATCGCAGAACTCCGCAAAGCCTCAAGCGCAGGGAGCAGTCCAAGGCTGACAGCGTGAACCTTCTTCTGTTGGGCGTTTCTGAGCCGTAGTTCTCCGTTTCCCTCTGCGGCCCAACATGCGATCGCCTGCGAGGCGGTTTTGCGTCTCCGGCCGGGAAGAGTTGGCGCGGGGCCGGTTCGCCGTCTCAGTCGAAACGGTCATTCATGCCAAATCACGCCCTGGGGATGAGGGGAAACCGTCAGAATCGCCGAGCCTAGATTG